>CAVWIS010000055.1:0-281700 GCA_963755055.1 uncultured Alphaproteobacteria bacterium
GGACGACGGCAGCGGCGAGGCATCGAGCCCGCCGTCGTCTGCCGTCCGCCGAGAGACAGAGAACACACGACGAGGATGGAGGACCGAGCAGGCCGGGGCGTCAGGCTCGCTGCCGTCCCCGATCCGTCGTCCGTCCGCCGTAGAGGAGACCTTCGATGAATCAAGAAGTCATGAATCTCTTCAGCCCGCAGGTGCCGGCTCAGGTCTTCGACCAGATCCGGATCTCCATCGCGAGCCCGGAGAAGATCAACTCGTGGTCCTACGGCGAGATCAAGAAGCCGGAGACCATCAACTATCGGACCTTCAAGCCGGAGCGCGACGGCCTGTTCTGCGCGCGCATCTTCGGCCCGATCAAGGACTACGAGTGCTTGTGCGGCAAGTACAAGCGCATGAAGTACAAGGGCATCATCTGCGAGAAGTGCGGCGTCGAGGTGACGCTGTCGCGGGTGCGCCGCGAGCGCATGGGCCATATCGAGCTCGCCGCGCCGGTCGCCCATATCTGGTTCCTCAAGTCGCTGCCGAGCCGCATCGGGCTGCTGCTCGACATGACGCTGAAGGACCTCGAGCGCATCCTCTACTTCGAGTACTACGTGGTGATCGAGCCGGGCCTGACCGCGCTCAAGGACCGCCAGCTGCTCAGCGAGGACGAGTATCTGCGCGCCCAGGACGAGTTCGGCGCGGACTCGTTCACCGCCATGATCGGCGCCGAGGCGATCCGCGGCATGCTGAAGACGCTCGATCTCGAGAAGATGGCGATGGATCTGCGCAAGGAGATCGCCGAGTTCGACCTCCGATCTCAAGCCGAAGAAGCTCGCCAAGCGGCTGAAGCTGATCGAGGCCTTCGTGCAGTCGGGCAACAAGCCGGAATGGATGATCCTCACCTTCGTGCCGGTGATCCCGCCCGACCTGCGGCCGCTGGTCCCGCTCGACGGCGGGCGCTTCGCCACGTCCGACCTCAACGACCTGTACCGCCGGGTGATCAACCGCAACAACCGCCTGAAGCGGCTGATCGAGCTGCGCGCCCCCGACATCATCATCCGCAACGAGAAGCGGATGCTGCAGGAGGCGGTGGATGCGCTGTTCGACAACGGCCGGCGCGGCCGGGTCATCACCGGCGCCAACAAGCGGCCGCTCAAATCGCTCGCCGACATGCTCAAGGGCAAGCAGGGCCGGTTCCGCCAGAACCTGCTCGGCAAGCGCGTCGACTATTCCGGCCGCTCGGTGATCGTGGTCGGCCCCGAGCTCAAGCTGCACCAGTGCGGCCTGCCGAAGAAGATGGCGCTCGAGCTGTTCAAGCCGTTCATCTATTCGCGCCTCGACGCCAAGGGTCTGTCGACCACGGTGAAGCAGGCCAAGAAGCTGGTGGAGAAGGAGAAGCCGGAGGTCTGGGACATCCTCGACGAGGTGATCCGCGAGCATCCGGTGCTGCTCAACCGCGCGCCCACCCTGCATCGGCTCGGCATCCAGGCGTTCGAGCCGGTGCTGATCGAAGGCAAGGCGATCCAGCTGCATCCGCTGGTGTGCGCGGCGTTCAACGCCGACTTCGACGGCGACCAGATGGCGGTGCACGTGCCGCTGTCGCTCGAGGCCCAGCTCGAGGCTCGCGTGCTGATGATGTCGACCAACAACATCCTGCACCCGGCCAACGGCTCGCCGATCATCGTGCCGAGCCAAGACATCGTGCTCGGCCTCTACTACCTGTCGCTGATGCGCGAGGGCGAGCCCGGCGAGGGCAAGATCTTCGGCGAGATGGCGGAGATCGAGCACGCGCTCGAGCAGAAGGTCATCACCCTGCACAGCAAGATCAGGTACCGCTGGAACGGGCTCGACGAGAAGAGCAAGCCGATGCGTGCCTGGTTCGACACTACGCCCGGCCGCGTGATGCTCGGGCAGGTGCTGCCGCGCAGCCCGAAGATGAACTTCGACGTCGTCAACCGGCTGATGACCAAGCGGGAAATCTCGTCGATGATCGATACCGTCTACCGCCATTGCGGGCAGAAGGAGACGGTGATCTTCTGCGACCGCATCATGGCGCTCGGCTTCCATCACGCCTTCAAGGCCGGCATCTCGTTCGGCAAGGACGACATGGTGGTGCCCGCCTCCAAGTGGAAGATCGTCGACGAGACCCGCTCGCTCGCCAAGGAGTACGAGCAGCAGTACAACGACGGCCTGATCACCCAGGGCGAGAAGTACAACAAGGTGGTTGACGCCTGGGCCAAGTGCACCGATCGCATCGCCGACCAGATGATGCTGGAGATCTCCGCGGTCCGCAAGGACGCCTCCGGCCGCGAGGCGCCGATCAACTCGATCTACATGATGGCGCATTCCGGCGCCCGCGGCTCGCCGGCGCAGATGAAGCAGCTCGCCGGCATGCGCGGCCTGATGGCCAAGCCGTCCGGCGAGATCATCGAGAGCCCGATCATCTCCAACTTCAAGGAGGGTCTCTCGGTTCTCGAGTACTTCAACTCGACCCACGGCGCCCGCAAGGGCCTGGCGGACACCGCGCTGAAGACGGCGAACTCCGGCTACCTGACCCGCCGGCTGGTCGACGTGGCGCAGGACTGCATCATCACCACGGAGGACTGCAAGACCAAGGCGGGCATCAAGGTGCGCGCCGTCATCGATGCCGGCCAGGTGGTAGCGTCGCTCGGCGTCCGCATCCTCGGCCGCACCGCCGCGGAGGACGTGCGCGATCCGGCGACCAACACGGTGATCGTCAAGCGCGGCACCCTGATCGAGGAGGCGCAGGTCGAGCAGATCATGAATGCCGGCGTCCAGGAGCTGCGCATCCGCTCGGTGCTCACCTGCGAGACCACCAGCGGCGTGTGCGGCAAGTGCTACGGGCGCGATCTCGCCCGCGGCACCCCGGTCAACATGGGCGAGGCGGTCGGCGTCATCGCGGCGCAGTCGATCGGCGAGCCGGGCACCCAGCTCACCATGCGGACGTTCCATATCGGCGGCGCGGCGCAGATCTCCGAGCAGTCGTTCGTCGAGTCGAACTTCGACGGCACGGTGCGCATCAAGAACAAGAACATCCAGCGCAACTCGGACAACGAGCTGATCGCCATGGTGCGCAACATGGCGATCATCGTGGTCGATCAGGACGGCACCGAGCGTGCCGTCCACCGCATTCCCTACGGGGCGCGGATGCGGGTCGACGAGGACGACAAGATCAAGCGCGGCCAGCGTATCGCCGAGTGGGATCCCTATACGCGGCCGATCCTCACCGAGGCCGAAGGCACGGTCGGCTACGAGGATCTCGTGGAGGGCCAGTCGATCTCGGAGACGCTCGACGAGTCGACCGGCATCGCCAAGCGCGTCGTCATCGACTGGCGCACCTCGGGCCGCGGCGCCGATCTGCGCCCGGCGATGGTCATCAAGGGCAAGGACGGCAAGATCCTGAAGCTCGCCCGCGGCGGCGACGCGCGCTACCAGCTCGCCGTCGACGCCATCATCTCGGTCGATCCCGGCGGCAAGGTGAAGGCCGGCGACGTGATCGCCCGGATCCCGACCGAGAGCGCCAAGACCCGCGACATCACCGGCGGCCTGCCGCGGGTGGCGGAGCTGTTCGAGGCACGGCGGCCGAAGGAGGCCGCGATCATCGCGGAAATCTCCGGCACGGTGCGCTTCGGCCGCGACTACAAGAACAAGCGGCGGCTCACCATCGAGCCGAGCGAGAAGGGCGTCGAGGCGGTCGAGTACCTGATCCCGAAGGGCAAGCACATCCACCTTCAGGACAACGACGTGGTCGAGAAGGGCGACTTCATCGTGGAAGGCAATCCGGCGCCCCACGACATCCTGGCGATCAAGGGGGTGGAGGATCTCGCCGCCTACCTGGTCAACGAGATCCAGGAGGTCTACCGGCTGCAGGGCGTCGCCATCAACGACAAGCACATCGAGGTGATCGTCCGGCAGATGCTGCAGAAGGTGGAGATCGACGACTCGGGCGAGACCGAGCTGATCCAGGGCGAGCAGATCGACCGCATCGAGCTCGACGAGTTCAACGCCCAGGCCAAGCTGGACGGCAAGAAGCCTGCCAAGGGCCATCCGGTGCTGCTCGGCATCACCAAGGCGTCGCTGCAGACGCGATCCTTCATCTCGGCGGCCTCCTTCCAGGAGACCACGCGGGTGCTCACGGAAGCCGCGGTCAACGGCAAGATCGACACCCTCGACGGGCTCAAGGAGAACGTCATCGTCGGCCGCCTGATCCCGGCGGGCACCGGCGCCATGATGAACGGCCTGCGCGAGGTTGCGGTGAAGCGCGACGCCCTCATCCTCGAGGAGCGCGAGCGGGAAGCCGCCGCCAAGGCTGAAGCTGCGGAAAAGGCCGAGCCGGCACAGCTGCCGGCCGCCGAGTAGGCGGTCTGGTCTCGGCCGGCATTGCCCGGCCCATTGCGGCTCGCGGGAGGTTCAGCCTCCCCGCGAGCCGCCGGTTCTCCGGGGGCCCGCCGGCACGGCGCAGACCCACGGATTGCGCGGGTTCCGGGCCTTGACACCCCGTGATCCGGCCGATACATACCACCCACTTTCACGGCAGGCGGTGAGCTTCCCCCCGTCGGTACGGCGCGTCCCAGTGCCTCGACCAAAGACGCTCAAACGCTGCTTCTGACAGCTCTGTGTCAGGTTGAATGATGCATGACCGCGCCGCCGACGGCGTCGTGGTCCTCTGTCGACGGACGAGCGCCGCTCCGCACCCAATGCGGATGGCGTGGTTTTCGTTTTGCGCGCCGGCGTTCCGGGGCGTCCGATCGGGGCGAAAGCCCTTGGAAACAGGTGAATACGAGCGATGCCGACAGTCAACCAGCTGATCCGCAAGCCACGCGTGCCCCTCAAGAGCCGCAACAAGGTGCCGGCCCTTCAGGCCTCGCCGCAGAAGCGCGGGGTGTGCACCCGCGTCTATACGACGACGCCGAAGAAGCCGAACTCGGCGCTGCGCAAGGTCGCGAAGGTGAGGCTGACCAACGGTTTCGAGGTGATCGGTTACATACCGGGCGAGGGTCACAATCTGCAGGAGCATTCGGTGGTGATGATCCGCGGCGGGCGGGTGAAGGACCTGCCCGGCGTGCGCTATCACATCCTGCGCGGCGTGCTCGACACCCAGGGCGTCAAGAACCGCAAGCAGCGGCGATCGAAGTACGGAGCGAAGCGGCCGAAGTGATCGGTTGCCGACGCGTCATCGGGCGGGTCGCAGCCGGGTCACCTGAAGCTATCGAGACGTGGACCGCCGGGGTGAGCCCGGCCAGGACCGGCGAGCGCCGGACCTGACGAAACAGAGAGACGAGAGCGATGTCCCGCCGTCACAGCGCGGAAAAGCGCGAGATCATGCCGGACCCGAAATTCGGGAACGCGGTGGTCACCAAGTTCATGAACTCGATCATGCATGCCGGCAAGAAGTCGGTGGCCGAGAAGATCGTCTACGACGCCTTCGACATCATCGAGGGCAAGACCAAGCAGAACGCGATCGGCGTGTTCGAGCAGGCGCTCGACAACGTGATGCCGTCGATCGAGGTGCGCTCGCGCCGGGTCGGCGGCGCCACCTACCAGGTGCCGGTCGAGGTGCGGACCTCGCGGCGCCAGGCGCTGGGCATCCGCTGGATCATCACGGCGGCGCGCGAGCGCAACGAGAAGACCATGACCGAGCGGCTCTCCGCCGAGCTGCTCGACGCGTCGAACAACCGGGGGAACGCCGTCAAGAAGCGCGAGGACACGCATCGGATGGCGGAAGCCAACCGTGCGTTCTCGCATTACCGCTGGTAACCGGCGGACCGAACCGTCTCGAGGAATTCCCCATGCCCCGTCTGCATCCGATCGAGGACTATCGCAATTTCGGCATCATGGCGCACATCGATGCCGGCAAGACCACGACGACCGAGCGCGTCCTCTACTACAGCGGCAAGAGCCACAAGATGGGCGAGGTGCACGAGGGCGCCGCGACCATGGACTGGATGGAGCAGGAGCAGGAGCGCGGCATCACCATCACGTCGGCCGCCACCACCTGCTTCTGGCACGACAAGCGCCTCAACATCATCGACACGCCCGGCCACGTCGACTTCACGATCGAGGTGGAGCGCTCGCTGCGCGTGCTCGACGGCTGCGTCTGCGTGCTCGACGGCAACCAGGGCGTCGAGCCGCAGACCGAGACGGTATGGCGCCAGGCCGACAAGTACAACGTGCCGCGCGTGGTCTTCGTCAACAAGATGGACAAGATCGGCGCCGACTTCTTCAAGTGCGTCGAGGATCTGGTCACCCGCGTCGCCGCCAATCCGGTGTGCATCCAGCTGCCGATCGGATCGGAGAGCGCGTTCAAGGGCATCATCGATCTCGTCCGCATGAAGGCGGTGGTGTGGTACGACGAGGCGCTCGGCGCCAAGTACCACGACGAGGAGATCCCGGCCGACCTCATCGACCAGGCCCGCGAGTACCGCGAGAAGATGATCGAGGCGGCGGTCGACTACGACAACGACGTGATGGCGGCCTATCTCGACGGCACCGAGCCCGACGAGGCGACGCTCAAGCGGCTGATCCGCTACGCCGTGGTGAACCGCAAGTTCGTTCCCGTCCTGTGCGGCTCGGCCTTCAAGAACAAGGGGGTGCAGCCGCTGCTCGACGCGGTGGTCGATTTCCTGCCGTCGCCGCTCGACCGCGGCGCCATCAAGGGCGTCGATCTGCGCGGCAACGAGGTCGAGCGCAAGCCGGCCGACACCGAGCCCATGGCGCTGATCGCCTTCAAGATCATGGACGATCCGTTCGTCGGCACCATCACGTTCTGCCGGGTCTATTCGGGCAAGCTGGAGAGCGGCACCGGCGTGATGAACTCGACCAAGGAGCGCAAGGAGCGCGTCGGCCGCATGCTGCTGATGCATGCCAACAATCGCGAGGACATCAAGGAAGCCTATGCGGGCGACATCGTGGCGCTCGCCGGCCTGAAGGAGGTCCGCACCGGCGACACCCTGTGCGATTCGCAGCAGCCGGTGATCCTGGAGAAGATGGAGTTTCCCGATCCGGTCATCGAGATCGCGATCGAGCCGAAGTCGAAGGCCGACCAGGAGAAGCTCGGCGTGGCGCTGGCCAAGCTCGCCGCCGAGGATCCCTCGTTCCGCGTCTCCACCGATCAGGAATCCGGCCAGACCATCCTCAAGGGGATGGGCGAATTGCATCTCGACATCAAGGTCGACATCCTCAAGCGCACCTACAAGGTCGAGGCCAATATCGGCGCCCCGCAGGTCGCCTATCGGGAGAAGATCACCCGGTCGGCGACGGTCGACTATACCCATAAGAAGCAGACCGGCGGCTCCGGCCAGTTCGCCCAGGTCAAGATCATCGCCGAGCCGAGCGAGCCCGGCAAAGGCTTCGAGTTCGTCAACAAGGTGGTCGGCGGTACGGTGCCCAAGGAATACATTCCGGGCGTCGAGAAGGGCCTGGAATCGGTGCTCGGCGCCGGCGTGCTCGCCGGATTCCCGGTGCTCGACCTCAAGGTGACGCTGATCGACGGCCGCTATCACGACGTCGATTCCTCGGCGCTCGCCTTCGAGATCGCGGGACGCGCGGCGCTGCGCGAGGCGCTGCAGAAGGGCCATTCGGTGCTGCTCGAGCCGATCATGAAGGTCGAGGTGGTGACCCCCGAGGACTATACCGGCGGCGTCATCGGCGATCTCAACTCGCGGCGCGGCCAGATCCAGGGCCAGGACATGCGCGGCAATGCCAACGTGGTCAACGCCATGGTGCCGCTCGCCAACATGTTCGGCTACGTCAATACGCTGCGCTCGATGAGTCAGGGGCGCGCCACGTTCACCATGCAGTTCGACCACTACGCCGAGGTGCCCAAGGCGGTGGCCGAGGAGGTCCAGGCGAAGTTCGCCTGACCTGTCGAGACGCTTTTCAGCAAAGCGCCAGAGAAACACCAACGGAGTGTCCCATGGCCAAAGAGAAGTTCCAGCGCAACAAACCGCATTGCAACATCGGGACGATCGGGCACGTCGACCATGGGAAGACGTCGCTGACGGCGGCGATCACCAAGGTTCTGGCGGAGACCGGGCAGGCGAGCTACACGGCGTACGACCAGATCGACAAGGCGCCGGAGGAGAAGGCCCGCGGGATCACGATCTCGACGGCGCATGTGGAGTACCAGACGAACAACCGGCACTACGCGCATGTGGACTGCCCCGGGCACGCCGACTACGTGAAGAACATGATCACCGGCGCGGCGCAGATGGACGGGGCGATCCTGGTGGTGTCGGCGGCGGACGGGCCGATGCCGCAGACGCGGGAGCACATCCTGCTGGCGCGGCAGGTCGGGGTTCCGGCGCTGGTGGTGTACATGAACAAGGTCGACATGGTTGACGACCCGGAGCTTCTGGAGCTGGTCGAGCTCGAGGTGCGGGAGCTGTTGTCGAAGTACGATTTTCCCGGGGACGACATTCCGGTGATCAAGGGTTCGGCGCTGTGCGCGCTGGAGGACCGGGAGCCGAAGCTCGGCCACGACTCGGTGCTGGAGCTGATGAAGGCGGTTGACGCCTACATCCCGCAGCCTGACCGCCCGAAGGACCAGCCGTTCCTGATGCCGGTGGAGGACGTTTTCTCGATCTCCGGTCGCGGCACGGTGGTGACGGGGCGGATCGAGCGCGGGATCATCAAGGTCGGCGAGGAGGTCGAGATCGTCGGGCTGAAGCCGACGCTGAAGACGACGGTGACCGGGGTGGAGATGTTCCGCAAGCTGCTCGACCAGGGCGAGGCGGGCGACAACGTCGGCTGCCTGCTGCGCGGGACGAAGCGCGAGGAGGTTGAGCGGGGCCAGGTTCTGTGCAAGCCGGGCTCGGTGAAGCCGCATACCAAGTTCAAGGCGGAGGCCTACATCCTGACCAAGGAGGAGGGCGGGCGTCACACGCCGTTCTTCACCAACTACCGGCCGCAGTTCTACTTCCGGACGACGGACGTGACCGGAGTGGTGCATCTTCCCGAGGGCACCGAGATGGTGATGCCCGGGGACAACATCTCCATGGAGGTGCACCTGATCGTGCCGATCGCCATGGAGGAGAAGCTGCGCTTCGCCATCCGCGAGGGCGGCCGGACGGTGGGCGCCGGCGTGGTGGCGTCGATCATCGAGTGAGCCGGCGAGGCGCCGGGCTGACGCGCGGCGAGACGGACAACAGGGTCGGACGACAGAGGACGGAGGACAGGGGACAGACGCTTTTCGGACGCACGCATCGCCGGGTCGAGACTTGACCTGCCGTTCATCGTCCGCCGTTTGTCGTCGAGCACATCATGAACGGTCAAAATATCCGCATCCGGCTGAAAGCCTTCGATCATCGCATCCTCGACGCGTCGACCCGCGAGATCGTCAACACCGCCAAGCGCACCGGCGCGCAGGTGCGCGGGCCGATCCCGCTGCCGACCAAGATCGAGAAATTCACCGTCAACCGCTCGCCGCACATCGACAAGAAGAGCCGCGAGCAGTTCGAGATGCGCACCCACAAGCGCCTGCTCGACATCGTGGATCCGACGCCGCAGACGGTCGACGCCCTGATGAAGCTCGATCTGGCCGCCGGCGTCGACGTCGAGATCAAGCTGTGAGCCGGAAGGGCTCGACCGAGAAGGTATGAACGACATGCGCTCCGGGGTGATCGCACAGAAGGTTGGGATGACGCGGGTCTTCACCGATGCCGGCGACCATGTGCCGGTGACGGTGCTCAAGCTCGCCAATTGCCAGGTCGTGGCCCACCGCACCAAGGACAAGGGCGGCTACGTGGCGCTGCAGCTCGGCTCCGGCAGCCGCAAGGTCAAGAACGTCGCCAAGGCCGAGCGCGGGCATTTCGCCGTCGCCAAGGTCGAGCCCAAGCGCAAGCTCGCCGAGTTCCGCGTCAGCGAGGATCAGCTGATCCCGGTCGGCGCCGAGATCACGGCCGACCATTTCGTGATCGGGCAGTTCGTCGACGTCACCGGCACCTCGATCGGCAAGGGCTTTGCCGGCGGCATGAAGCGGTGGAACTTCGGCGGCCTGCGCGCCTCCCACGGCGTGTCGATCTCGCACCGCTCGCTGGGCTCCACCGGCGGCCGGCAGGATCCCGGCAAGACTTTCAAGAACAAGAAGATGGCCGGCCATCTCGGCGTCGAGCGGGTGACCACGCTCAATCTCAAGGTGGTGCAGACCGACGTCGCGCGCGGCCTCATCCTGGTGGAGGGCGCGGTGCCCGGCGCCAAGGGCGGCTGGATCACCGTGCGCGACGCGGTGAAGAAGGCGCTGCCGGAGGCGGCCCCGAAGCCCGGCGCGTTCCGTCTCGCCGAGGGTACCCCGCCGCCATCCGGCGACGCCGCGCCGCCGGCCGCGACCGAGGGAGCGTGACATGGAGCTGAAGGTAACCACTCTCGACGGCACCGCATCCGGCACGGTCACGCTGTCGGACGCGATCTTCGGCCTCGAGCCGCGCCCCGACATCCTGCAGCGCTGCGTCAAATGGCAGCTCGCCAAGCGCCGCAGCGGCACCCATAAGGTGAAGAACCGGGCCGAGATCTCGCGCACCGGCAAGAAGATGTACCGGCAGAAGGGCACCGGCGGCGCCCGCCACGGCTCGCAGCGCGCCAACCTGTTCCGCGGCGGCGGCCGGTCGTTCGGACCGCTGGTGCGCAGCCACGAGATCGGCCTGCCGAAGAAGGTGCGGGCGCTGGCGCTCCGCCACGCGCTCTCCGCCAAGGCCAAGGACGGCGCCATCATCGTCATCGACAAGGCGACGGTGACCGATCCCAAGACCAAGACGCTGATCGCCCGCTTCGACAAGCTCGGCCTCGACAACGCGCTGGTGATCGACGGCTCCGAGGTCGAGATGAACTTCCGCCTGGCGGCGCGCAACATTCCCAACGTCGACGTGCTGCCGATCCAGGGCATCAACGTCTACGACATCATGCGGCGCACCAGGCTGGTGCTGACCAGGGCGGCCCTCGACGCGCTGGAGGCGCGCTTCACATGAATCCGGAACCGCGCCACTACGACGTGATCATCGCCCCGGTCATCACCGAGAAGGCGACGCTCGCCTCCGAGCACAACCAGGTGATCTTCAAGGTGGCGCGCACCGCCACCAAGCCGCAGATCAAGGAAGCCGTGGAGAAGCTCTTCGACGTCAAGGTGAAGAGCGTCAACACGCTGGTGCGCAAGGGCAAGTTCAAGCGATCCCGGGGCTTCGCCGGGTTCCAGTCGGACGTCAAGAAAGCGATCGTGACCCTCGAAGAGGGCCACCGGATCGACGTGACGACCGGGCTGTAGACGGGCGCGAGCGAGGAAGCGACATGGCACTCAAGACGTTCAAGCCGGTCACGCCCAGCCAGCGCCAGCTGGTGATCGTCGATCGTTCCGGCCTGCACAAGGGCAAGCCGATCAAGGCGCTGACCGAGGGCAAGTCGTCGACCGGAGCGCGCAACAATACCGGCCGGACCACTGTGCGGTTCCGCGGCGGCGGCCACAAGCAGACCTATCGGCAGGTCGACTTCAAGCGGCGCAAGTTCGACATGCCGGCGCGGGTCGAGCGCATCGAGTACGATCCCAACCGCACCGGCTTCATCGCGCTGATCAAGTACGAGGACGGCGAGCTGAGCTACATCCTGGCGCCGCAGCGGCTCGGCGAGGGCGACATGGTGGTCGCCGGCGAGCACGTCGACGTCAAGCCGGGCAACGCCATGCCGATGGCGAGCATGCCAATCGGCACCATCGTGCACAATATCGAGTTCAAGATCGGCAAGGGCGGGCAGCTGGCGCGCTCCGCCGGCACCTATGCGCAGATCGTCGGGCGCGACCAGGACTACGTGATCCTGCGCCTGAGCTCGGGCGAGCAGCGCCTGGTCCACGGCCGCTGCATGGCGACGGTCGGCGCGGTGTCGAACCCCGACAACATGAACACCTCGATCGGCAAGGCCGGGCGCAAGCGCTGGATGGGCCGGCGCCCGCACAATCGCGGCGTCACCATGAACCCGATCGACCATCCGCACGGCGGCGGCGAGGGCAAGACGTCGGGCGGCCGGCATCCGGTCACCCCGTGGGGCTTCCCCACCAAGGGCAAGAAGACCCGCAAGAACAAGTCGACCAGCAAGTTCATCATCTCGAGCCGCCACGCGCGGAAGAAGAAATAGGGGCGGACGATGACACGATCACTGTGGAAGGGTCCATTCGTCGACGGCTACCTGTTGAAGAAGGCGGAGGCCGCGCGCTCGTCCGAGCGGCGCGAGGTGATCAAGATCTGGAGCCGCCGCTCGACCATTCTGCCGCAGTTCGTCGGGCTGACGTTCGGCGTCTACAACGGCCAGAAGCACATCCCGGTGCTGGTCACCGAGGAGATGGTCGGTCACAAGTTCGGCGAGTTCTCGCCGACACGGACGTTCTACGGCCATTCGGCCGACCGCAAAGCCAAGCGCAGCTGAGGTCTTAGGGAAGCCGCAACGATGAGCAAGCGCGCCCACGAACGGAGCCTCGGCGAGAACGAGGCCAAGGCGGTTGCCCGGATGCTCCGGGTGTCGCCGCAGAAGCTCAACCTGGTGGCGGCGCTGATCCGCGGCAAGAAGGTCGCCGCCGCGCTCGCCGATCTGGAGTTCTCGCGCAAGCGGATCGCCCGCGATGTCCGCAAGTGCCTGGAATCGGCGATCGCCAACGCCGAGAACAACCACGACCTCGACGTCGACGATCTCGTCGTCGCCGAGGCGCATGTGGGCAAAGCCCTGGTGCTCAAGCGATTCTCGCCGCGCGCGCGCGGCCGGATGGGCAAGATCATGAAACCGTTCGCCAACCTGACGATCGTCGTGCGTCAGGTCGAGGCCGCAGCTTAGGATTGGGGACTTAGCGATGGGCCAGAAGGTCAATCCGGTCGGCTTGCGTCTCGGCATCAACCGGACGTGGGATTCCCGCTGGTACGCCGGCAAGGGCGACTACGGGATGCTGCTGCACGAGGACATGAAGATCCGCGAGGAGCTGCTCAAGCAGCTCAAGCAGGCGGCAGTGTCGAAGATCGTCATCGAGCGCCCGCACAAGAAGTGCCGGGTGACGATTCATTCGGCGCGTCCCGGCGTGGTGATCGGCAAGAAGGGCGCCGACATCGAGAAGCTGCGCAAGAAGGTCGCCGACCTCACCAATTCCGACGTGGTGATTAACATCGTCGAGATCAGGAAGCCGGAGCTCGACGCCCAGCTGGTGGCCGAATCGATCGCCCAGCAGCTCGAGCGCCGCGTCGCCTTCCGCCGCGCCATGAAGCGCGCCGTGCAGTCGGCGATGCGGCTCGGCGCCGAGGGCATCCGCATCAACTGCTCGGGGCGCCTGGGCGGCGCCGAGATCGCCCGCATGGAGTGGTACCGCGAGGGGCGGGTGCCGCTGCACACGCTGCGCGCCGACGTCGACTACGGCGTCGCCACCGCGTTCACCACCTACGGCACCTGCGGCGTCAAGGTGTGGATCTTCAAGGGCGAGATCCTCGAGCACGACCCGATGGCGCAGGACAAGCGGCTCGCCGAGGGCGAAGCCGGCCGCCCGCGCCGCGACGCCGCGTGACGGCAGAGAAGAGAACGGAAGAACCTCGCCATGCTGCAACCCGCTCGGACGAAATTCCGCAAGGCGCACAAGGGGCGCATCCACGGCACCGCCACGTCCGGAACCGAGCTCAATTTCGGTCAGTACGGCCTCAAGGCGCTGGAGCCCGACCGGGTGACGGCGCGACAGATCGAGGCGGCGCGGCGCGCCATGACCCGGCACATGAAGCGCGCCGGGCGGGTGTGGATCCGCATCTTCCCCGACGTGCCGGTGTCGAAGAAGCCGATCGAGGTGCGCATGGGCAAGGGCAAGGGCACGCCCGAGCTCTGGGTCTGCCGCATCAAGCCGGGCCGCATCATGTTCGAGATCGACGGCGTGTCGGTCCAGGTGGCGCGCGAGGCGCTGGCGCTGGCCGCCGCCAAGCTGCCGATCAAGACGCGGTTCATCGAGCGCATCGCCGAATAGGGATTGAGGCCATGAAAGCCGAGGACGCCAGGCACATGACGGTGGACCAGCTCAACGACGAGCTGCTCAAGCTCAAGAAGGAGCGGTTCAACCTGCGCTTCCAGCGCGCCACCGGGCAATTGGAGAATACCGCGCGGGTTCGCGTGGTGCGGCGCGACATTGCGCGGATCATGACGATCGCGCGGCAGAAACGCGCCGGCGGCAAGCCGGCGAAGTGAGGAGACCTTAGATGCCGAAGCGGATGCTGCAGGGCGTCGTGGTGAGCGACAAGCAGGACAAGACGGTGATCGTCCGCGTCGAGCGCCGCTTCACCCACCCGCTGTTCAAGAAGACGGTGAGGCGAAGCAAGAAGTACCACGCCCACGACGAGGCGAACGAGTTCGCGGTCGGCGACACGGTGTGGATCGAGGAGCACAGCCCGATCTCCAAGCTCAAGCGCTGGGCGGTTGCCCGGGGCGAGAAGAGGGCAAAATGAGCGTGGTTGAGCGCGCAGGGGCATCGACTGGCGCATGCTCCTGTCGGCGGGACGGTGACCGTCCCGCCGGAGCATGCGCCGGCAACAGAGGACGAGGTGCATCATGATTCAGATGCAGACCAACCTCGACGTGGCGGACAATTCCGGCGCGCGTCGCGTCATGTGCATCAAGGTGCTGGGCGGCTCGAAGCGGAAATACGCGACCGTCGGCGACGTCATCGTCGTCTCCGTCAAGGAGGCGATCCCGCGCGGCCGCGTCAAGAAGGGCGAGGTGATGAAGGCGGTCGTGGTCAGGGTGTCGAAGGACATCAGGCGCCCCGACGGCTCGATCATCCGCTTCGACCGCAACGCCGCGGTGCTGATCAACGCCCAGGCGGAGCCGATCGGGACCCGCATCTTCGGCCCGGTGCCGCGCGAGCTGCGCGCCAAGAACCACATGAAGATCATCTCGCTCGCGCCGGAGGTGCTGTGATGGCGGCGCGCATCCGCAAGGGCGACAAGGTGGTCGTGCTCTCCGGCCGCGACAAGGGGCGCACCGGCGAGGTCATCCGGGTGATGCGGGCCGTCGACCGCGCGCTGGTGCGCGGCGTCCATATCGCCAAGCGCCACCAGCGCCAGACCGCCGCCCAGGAAGGCGGCATCATCTCCAAGGAGACGCCGATCCACCTGTCCAACCTGGCGATCGCCGACCCCAAGGACGGCAAGCCGACCAGGGTCGGCTTCAAGATCCAGCCGGACGGCAAGAAGGTGCGGGTGGCCAAGCGTTCGGGAGTCGAGATCGATGGCTGACAAGCAATCGAAGGGCGAGAAGCAGCCGAAGGCCGACAAGCAGGCCAAGGGCGGCAAGCCGGCCGACAAGCAGGCCAAGCCCGACAAGCAGGCAAAGTCCGGAAAGCCGGCCAAGGGCGAGGCCCGGCCCGAGGGCGAGGCGGAAGCAGGCGCGCGCGCCCAGGCGCCCGTCGCCGACGCCACGCCCTATACGCCGCGGCTGCGCATCCTGTTCGACACCGAGGTGCGCGGCAAGCTCACCGAGCAGTTCGGCTACACCAATCCGATGCAGGTGCCCGGGCTCGACAAGGTGGTGATCAACATGGGCATCGGCGAGGGCGTCGCCGACCGCAAGAAGGTCGAACTCGGCGGCGGCCGATCTCACCCTGATCGCCGGGCAGCGGGCGGTGATCACCAAGGCGCGCAAATCGATCGCCACCTTCAAGGTGCGCGAGGGCCAGGCGATCGGCTGCAAGGTGACGCTGCGCAAGGCGCGGATGTACGACTTCATCGACCGCCTGGTGAACGTTGCGCTGCCCCGGGTGCGCGACTTCCGCGGGCTCAATCCCAAGAGCTTCGACGGCCGCGGCAACTATACGATCGGCATCAAGGAGCACATCGTGTTCCCCGAGATCGACTACGACAAGGCCGCGGAGGTCTGGGGCATGGACATCGTCGTCTGCACCACGGCGGACAACGACGACGAGGCCAAGGCGCTGCTCGCGGCCTTCAACTTCCCGTTCCGGCAGTGAGGGGGGCTCAAGCCCTTCTCAGACGCGGATAGCCAGGAGACCTAGATGGCGAAGAAGAGCTCGATCGAGAAGAACAATCGCCGGCGCAAGCTCGCGAAGAAATTCCTGGGCCGGCGCACGCGGCTGAAAGAGATCACGCGCGACAAGACCCTGCCGATGGAGGAGCGTTTCGCCGCCGCCCTCAAGCTCGCCGAGCTGCCGCGCAACTCGTCGCGCACCCGCATCCGCAACCGCTGCGAGGTGACGGGGCGGCCGCGCGCATTCTACCGCAAGCTCAAGATGAGCCGGATCGCGCTCAGGGACCTCGGGTCCAAGGGCCTGATCCCCGGCCTCGTCAAGTCGAGCTGGTGAGGAGGTTCGCCCGATGGCGTTGAATGATCCGCTTGGCGACATGATCACGCGCATTCGCAATGCGCAGATGCGCAACAAGTCGAAGGTGTCGACCCCCGGCTCGAAGCTGCGCGCCCACGTGCTCGACGTGCTCAAGAGCGAGGGCTATATCCGCGGCTACGCGACGGTGGAGTTCGATACCGGCCGCACCGAGTTCGAGATCGAGCTCAAATACTTCGACGGGCATCCGGTGATCCGCGAGATCGCCCGCGTGTCGAAGCCGGGCCGGCGCGTCTACGCCTCGGTCAAGGCGCTGCCGCGCATCAACAACGGCCTCGGCGTCGCCATCCTGTCGACGCCGAAGGGCGTGATGGCCGACCACCAGGCGCGCGACAACAATGTCGGCGGCGAAATCCTGTGCACGGTGTTCTAGGCCGGCCGGAGAAGGAACCATGTCTCGCATCGGAAAGAAACCAGTGCCGCTTCCGTCCGGCGTGTCGGCGAGCGTCGAGGGCCAGACCGTCAAGGTGAAGGGGCCGAAGGGGGCCCTGCAGGTGGTGCTGCCCGACGACGTCGCCGTCAAGATGGAGACCGGCACGCTCAAGATCGATCCGCGCGCCGAGACGATCCGGGCGCGCGCCATGTGGGGATTGTCGCGCTCGCTGGTGTTCAACCTGGTCGCCGGCGTCACCAAAGGCTTCGAGAAGAAGCTGGATATCACCGGCGTCGGCTATCGCGCCGCGGTGACGGGCAAGAACCTGCAGCTTCTGCTCGGCTACAGCCACGAGGTCGCCTACCCGATCCCCGACGGCATCACCATCACGACGCCGCGGCCGACCGAGATCATCATTGCCGGCATCGACAAGCAGAAGGTCGGCCAGGTCGCGGCCGAGATCCGCGGCTACCGGCCGCCCCGAGCCCTACAAGGGCAAGGGCGTCAGGTATTCCGGCGAGTACATCTTCCGCAAGGAAGGCAAGAAGAAGTGAGGACGGCGGGCCATGGGAAAATATCTTAGCACGGTCGAGCGGCGCAGGGCGCGCGTGCGCCGCGCCGTGAAGGCCGCGGCGGGGAGCCGGCTGCGGCTCTCGGTGCACCGCTCGTCGAAGCACATCTATGCCCAGGTGATCGACGACGTGAAGGGCGAGACGCTGGCTGCCGCCTCGTCGCTGGAGAAGGCGATGCGGGAGAGCCTGAAGACCGGCGCCGACGTCGCGGCCGCCAAGGCGGTGGGCAAGCTGGTCGCCGAGCGCGCCGTCGCCAAGGGCGTCAAGGACGTGGTGTTCGATCGCGGCCGCTTCCTGTTCCACGGCCGCGTCAAGGCGCTGGCCGACGCCGCCCGCGAGGGCGGATTGAGCTTCTAGAGCACATCCCGATCAGTTCTGATCGGGATGTGCTCCGAACTTTTTGAGTGGCGCATGTTCTTGTCGGCGAACCGGTATCCACTTCGCCGGAACATGCGCTGAGAACGCAACGGATCGAGATCGGAACGACACATGGCACGTGAACGCGAGCGGGAAGAGCGCGACAGCGAGTTCGTTGACAAGCTCGTGCACATCAACCGGGTCGCCAAGGTGGTGAAGGGCGGCCGGCGGTTCGGCTTCGCGGCCCTGGTCGTGGTCGGTGACCAGAAGGGCCGGGTCGGCTTCGGTCACGGCAAGGCGCGCGAGGTGCCGGAGGCGATCCGCAAGGCGACCGACGCGGCCAAGCGCGGTCTCATCCGGGTGCCGCTGCGCGAAGGCCGCACCCTGCACCACGACGTGCTCGGCCATCACGGCGCCGGCAAGGTGTTTTTGCGCGCGGCGCCTCCCGGGACCGGGATCATCGCCGGCGGCCCGATGCGCGCGGTGTTCGAGACGCTCGGCATGCAGGACGTGGTGGCGAAGTCGATCGGGTCGTCCAATCCCTACAACATGGTGCGGGCGACCTTCGATGCGCTGAGCCACCAGGAATTCCCCGCTCGGTCGCGGCGCGGCGCAACCTGAAGGTCTCCGCGCTGCAGGCGCGCCGCCGCGAGGGCGACGGCGAGCCGGCTTCCGAGTAGCGAGGGTTCCATGACGAGCGCAAAGACCATCCGGATCCAGCAGACCGGCAGCCCGATCCGCCGCAGCCTCGACCAGCGGCAGACCCTGATCGGGCTCCGCCTCAACAAGATCGGCCGCGTCGCCGATCTGCCCGACACCCCGTCGACCCGCGGCATGATCTACAAGGTCAGGCACCTGGTCCGCGTCATCGACGGCGCCGAAGGAGATCACCGATGAAGCTCAGCGACCTTCGCGACAAGCCGGGCTCGCGCAAGGCCGGCCGGCGGCTCGGCCGCGGCATCGGCTCCGGCAAGGGAAAAACCGCCGGCCGCGGCGTCAAGGGCCAGAAGGCGCGCTCCGGCGTCGCCATCAAGGGCTTCGAGGGCGGCCAGATGCCGTTGCACCGGCGCCTGCCCAAGCGCGGGTTCGTCAACATTTTCCGCAAGAAATACAACGAGATCAATCTCGGCTCGGTGCAGCAGGCGATCGACGCCGGCAAGCTCGACCCGGCGGCCCCGGTCGACGTCGCCGTACTGGTCAAGTCGGGCCTGCTGCGGCGGCCGAAGGACGGGGTACGGCTGCTGGGTACCGGCGAGATCACCGCCAAGGTCGCCTTCACGGTCGCCGGCGCCTCGAAGCCGGCCGTGGCGGCGGTGGAGAAGGCCGGCGGCTCGGTGACCATCCTCGAGCCCAAAGAGACGGGCGAAAAAGCCGCCTGATCCCCATATAGGACCGCAAGGGTTCGGTGGGCGCGGCAACGGGAGCCTGGGCGCATGGCCTCAGCAGCAGAGCAACTGGCAGCCAATCTCAACTTTTCCGCGCTGGCGAAGGCGGAAGAGCTCAAGAAGCGCATCTGGTTCACGCTGGGCGCGCTGCTGGTCTACCGCTTCGGCACCTACATCCCGCTGCCCGGCATCGATCCGGCCGCCTGGGAGCAGATCTTCCAGACCCAGGCCGGCGGCTTCCTCGGCATGTTCAACATGTTCTCCGGCGGCGGCATCCACCGGATGGCGATTTTCGCCCTGAACATCATGCCGTACATCTCCGCCTCCATCATCATCCAGCTGATGACCTCGGTCTCCACGACCTTGGAGCAGCTGAAGAAGGAAGGCGAGCAGGGCCGCAAGACGATCAACCAGTACACCCGCTACCTGACCGTGGTGCTCGCCGCCTTCCAGTCCTACGGCATCGCCATCGGGCTGGAGAGCGCCGGCAACGCGGTGGCGGATCCCGGCTGGTTCTTCCGCATCTCGACGGTGATCACGCTGAGCGGCGGGACCATGTTCCTGATGTGGCTCGGCGAGCAGATCACCTCGCGCGGCATCGGCAATGGCATCTCGCTGATCATCCTGTCGGGCATCGTGGCGCAATTGCCCTCGGCGATCGCCGGCACGCTGGAGATGGGCCGCACCGGGGCGCTGTCGACCGGCGTCATCCTCGCGGTGATCGTCATGGCGGTGGCGGTGATCGCCTTCATCGTGTTCATGGAGCGCGCGCAGCGCCGCCTGCTCATCCAGTATCCCAAGCGCCAGGTCGGCAACCAGATGTTCGAGGGGCAGTCCTCGCACCTGCCGCTCAAGCTCAACACCTCGGGCGTGATCCCGCCGATCTTCGCCTCCTCGCTGCTGCTGCTGCCGACCACCGCGGCGGGGTTCAATTCCGGCGCAGGGGCCGGAATGGTTCATCTGGGTGACCACCCAGCTCGGCCACGGCCGGCCGCTGTTCCTCATCCTCTACCTGGCGCTGATCGTGTTCTTCGCCTTCTTCTACACGGCGATCGTGTTCAACCCGACCGAGACCGCCGAGAACCTGAAGAAGCACGGCGGCTTCATTCCCGGCATCCGGCCTGGCGAACGCACCGCCGAATACATAGATTACGTGCTCTCCCGCATCACCGTGGTCGGCGCCATCTATCTGGCGATCGTCTGCCTGCTGCCGGAGATTTTGATCAGCCAGATGGCGGTGCCGTTCTATTTCGGCGGCACCTCGCTCTTGATCGTGGTGAGCGTCACCATGGATACGGTGTCGCAGATCCAGGGCTACCTGCTGGCCCATCAGTACGAGGGGCTGATCAAGCGCTCGAAGCTCAGGGGTCGGCGGCGATGAGGCTCGATTCTGCTCGGGCCTCCGGGAGCCGGAAAGGGCACCCAGGCGCAAGCGTCTCGTCGAGCGGCACGGCATCGTCCAGCTGTCGACCGGGGACATGCTGCGCGCCGCCGTCCGGGCCGGCACCCCGGTCGGGCTCGAGGCCAAGGGTTTCATGGATCGCGGCGCGCTGGTGCCCGACGGGGTGGTGGTCGGCATCGTCGCCGACCGGATCGGCGAGCCCGACGCCCGCAGCGGCTTCGTGCTCGACGGGTTTCCCCGTACCGTGCCGCAGGCCGAGGCGCTCGACCACATGCTCGGCGCGCGCAAGGTCTCGACCTCGACGCGGTCGTCGAGCTCAGGGTGGACGAGAGCCGGATGCTCGACCGCATCGAGCGGCGGATCGCCGAGATGAAGGCCCGGGGCGAGGCGCTGCGCGCCGACGACAACGCGGAGACGCTGAGGCAGCGGCTCCACACCTATAACGAGCAGACGGCGCCACTCATAGACTATTACGCGAAAACGGGCTCGCTGCGGACGGTCGACGGCATGGCGCCGATCGCCGAGGTGAGCCAGGCGATCGAGGCGGCGCTGGCGCCCGAAATAGCTGCGCCGAGAGGTTGACGAAAGCATAGGGAATCCAGTAAGACCCCGGCATCCGTTTGGCGACAGCTTGCAGACGATGCCGGGTCCCCCGAAGGAGGAGCGGCGTCGTCGTTGCGTCGTGTTCCCTCGGTGCCGGGATTTTCCGTCCGCGATGGTCGCGCGACCGTTGGGGAAGGGAACCGGGATGCTCGGCAGGATCGCCTCGGCGGGGCACCCCCTTCGAGGCAATCCCGTCAGGGAAGATCTTCCGGCCGATCGCGGCCGGCAACAGGAGTGAGGGTCGTGGCCCGTATCGCCGGCGTCAATATTCCAACCAACAAGCGCGCCATCGTGGCGCTCCAGTACATCCATGGGATCGGGGCGCAGAAGGCCCGGGAGATCATGGACAAGGTCGGGATTCCCGACGCCCGGCGGGTGTCGCAGCTGACCGACCAGGAGGTGCTGCAGATCCGCGAGGTGATCGACCGCGACTACATGGTCGAGGGCGATCTGCGGCGCGAGGTCTCGATGAACGTCAAGCGGCTGATGGATCTCGGCTGCTATCGCGGGCTGCGCCACCGGCGCGGTCTTCCGGTGCGCGGGCAGCGCACCCACACCAATGCCCGGACCCGCAAAGGGCCGGCCAAGCCGATCGCCGGCAAGAAGAAGTGAGAAGGCCGGCGCGTTTTCCGGCAGAACGGGCACCGGTTCGTGGCCCGGGGACGCGTCAAGGGCATGTTTCGGCAAAATGGCGTCGGTTTGCCGACCAGGACATGCGCCAGTCAACAATTTTGGGGCACGTCTGATCGAGCGCGATCGGGGCGGGCTCTAGGCACCAACGGGATTTGACGGCGCCGGGCGCACCGGAAGAGCCGCGAAAGGGTCGAACATGGGCAAGGAAGCCACACGCGTCCGCCGCCGCGAGCGCAAGAACATCGCATCGGGCGTCGCCCATGTGAACGCGTCGTTCAACAATACGATGATCACCATCACCGACGCCCAGGGCAACACCATCGCGTGGTCCTCCTCCGGCACCAAGGGTTTCAAGGGCTCGCGCAAGTCGACCCCGTTCGCCGCGCAGGTCGCGGCCGAGGACGCGGCGCAGAAGGCCATGGAGCACGGCATGCGCACCCTCGAGGTGGAGGTCGCGGGGCCGGGCTCGGGGCGCGAATCGGCGCTCAGGGCATTGCAGGCCGCGGGCTTCACCATTACGTCCATCCGCGACGTGACCCCGATACCGCACAACGGCTGCCGGCCGCGCAAGCGTCGGCGCGTTTGACTTGTCTCATCCGGCGGGCGCCAAGCCGTCCGCCGCCGCCGATCTATGTCCCACGGGGCGGAGTGGGGTGCGCGGACTTACTCCGCGCCGCTCAACGCGATGGGTGAAGATGTGATCCAGAAGAACTGGCAGGAACTGATCAGACCCGACAAGCTGCAGGTTGCCGTCGGCAGCGATCCCAAGCGCGCCGCGACGGTGGTCGCCGAGCCGCTCGAGCGCGGCTTCGGCCTGACGCTGGGCAACGCGCTGCGCCGCATTCTGCTCTCCTCGCTGCAGGGCGCCGCCGTCCAGTCGGTGCATATCGACGGCGTGCTGCACGAATTCTCCTCGATTCCGGGCGTCCGCGAGGACGTCACCGACATCGTGCTCAACATCAAGGACATCGCCATCAAGATGCAGGGCGACGGTCCCAAGCGCATGGTGGTGAAGAAGCAGGGACCCGGCCAGGTCGACCGCCGGCGACATCCAGACCGTCGGCGACATCGTGGTGCTCAATCCGGACCTCGTGCTGTGCACCCTCGACGAGGGTGCCGAGATCCGCATGGAGTTCACCGTCAATACCGGCAAGGGCTACGTGCCGTCCGAGCGCAACCGCCCGGAGGATGCGCCGATCGGCCTGATCCCGGTCGACAGCCTGTACTCGCCGGTGCGCAAGGTCTCCTACAAGGTGGAGAACACCCGCGAGGGCCAGATCCTCGACTACGACAAGCTGACACTGTCGATCGAGACCGACGGCTCGGTGACGCCCGAGGATTCGCTCGCCTATGCGGCGCGCATCCTGCAGGACCAGCTCAACGTCTTCGTCAACTTCGAGGAGCCGCGCAAGGAGGTCGCCGCCGAGGCGATCACCGAGATCCCGTTCAACCCGGCATTCCTCAAGAAGGTCGACGAGCTCGAGCTCTCGGTGCGCTCGGCCAACTGCCTGAAGAACGACAACATCGTCTATATCGGCGATCTGGTGCAGAAGACCGAGGCCGAGATGCTGCGCACGCCGAACTTCGGCCGCAAGTCGCTCAACGAGATCAAGGAGGTGCTCGCCCAGATGGGGCTGCATCTCGGCATGGAGGTCCCGGGCTGGCCGCCGGAGAACATCGACGAGCTGGCCAAGCGCTTCGAGGATCATTACTGATCTTCGGTGTCACCGCCCGTGATCTGAAAAACAGGAGTCCGCGATGCGGCACGGCAAGGTCTATCGCAAGCTCAACCGCACCGCGGAGCATCGCCGCGCCATGTTCGCCAACATGGCGGCGGCGCTGATCAAGCACGAGCAGATCGTCACCACGCTGCCCAAGGCCAAGGACCTGCGTCCGATCGTCGAGAAGCTGATCACGCTGGGCAAGAAAGGCGGACTTTCCGCCCGCCGCCAGGCGATCGCCGAGATCAAGGACGTCGTCATGGTGCGAAAGCTGTTCGACGTGCTGGCGCCCCGCTACAAGGAGCGCAACGGCGGCTACTGCCGGGTGCTCAAGGCCGGCTTCCGCTACGGCGACTCGGCGCCGCGCGCGGTGATCGAGTTCGTCGACCGCGACGTCGACGCCAAGGGCCTCGATTCCGGCCCGACGCCCGAGCAGCGGAGCGAGGCGGCCGCCTGACGACGCTTTTTGCGCGCGATTGAATGATTGAATGATTCGAGGGCGGCTTCGGCCGCCCTTTTTTGTAGGATGGGTTGAGCGTCAGCGAAACCCATCAAGTGCTTCGCCGTGTCATGATGGGTTTCGCGAAAACGCTCAACCCATCCTACGGAAAAGCCGGATCGCCGTACGGGTAGTACCTGGTCAGATCGACATTGCGATACGGCAGCCCGTCGAGCCGCACCGTGCCGAGAAACGGCTCCCGCGGCTCGACCAGCAGGATGGTTTTGGCGAACCCGCTGTCGTCGAAGCCGCGGCGGAAGTGCACCCGCGACTTGATGGCGAACACGTCGAAATCCGCCGGCTCCAGCCCGAACGCCTGCAAGCCGGACAACTCCATGATCTGCACCAGATAGGGGCTGATCACCAGGATATTGCCGCGGCCGAACGCGACGCTGATCGATGTCTGCTCGCCGCCGCGATGGTCTCTTCCGCCGATACCGGCGACCGTGCCCATGATGCGCACCGGCTCGCCGGCGGAAGAGTTGGCGCGGCCGCCGACCTCCATGTCGAAGGCATCTCCGGGCTTTGCGCCCTCGGCGCGCAGGCGCTCGATGGCTTGGCCGTCGGCGATCGTCGCGATCAGGGTGCGCGACAAATCTTGCGCGATGATCTCGGCCGTGAGCCAGGTGGCGGAGCCGGAGCGGTCGCTGTGATCGGCGAGCACCACCGGAGCGCGGCCCTCGGCGACCGCCGCCTTCGCCAAAGCCACCCCGTCGGCGATGGTGTGGATTTTGGTCGACGTCAGCAGTTTTTCGCGCTGCCGCCACGCCGCCTGCGCCATGTCGTCGGCTACTCTTGCCGCCAGTCTTGCATCGCCGTTGGTGAGCACCTGGACCGTCATCCCGACATCCGGCACATCGGCCCAGGGAAAGCCGAAGAACACGTTGACATAGACGTCGGGCTCGCGCGCCTCCCAGGTGAGCGCCCGCTGGACCAGATCCATCCACGGCGAGGCCCCGGTCCACTGCACGACGGTCGGCGAGATGATCGGAACTTTCTTCGTCACATGGGCCGGCGCGTAGTCGCCGCGGATGGCGCGCACCAGCATGCGCGCCGCGCGCTCGCCCTGCAGATAGCCGTCGTAGTGGGGAAAATATTTCGCCGTGAACGCCATGTCGGCGTGCTGGAGAAACGCCTCGTCCTCGTTGCCGTGTGGGTCGAAGGTCGCCGCCAGGAAGGCGTCGGGGCCGACCGCCGCCCGCACCCGCCGGGCGATCTCGGCCTCGGGCCGCGGCACCCCGCGCACCCCCATGGCGCCGTGCAGGCTCAGATACACGCCGTCGAATTTTCCGTGCGCCGCGATCTCGAGAATCATGCGGCCGAGGAATTTTTCAAACGCCTCCTCGGTGATCCAGCCCGATCCCGTTCCGGTGCGCGGCCAGTACGGCGACTCGATGCCGACGAGCGTGACCTCGTCGAACTCGCGGGCGACTTTCACGAACCCGCCCATGTAGGATTTCCTGTCCCAGCCGAGCATCTCCTCGCCGCCGGCTGGCGAGCCCGGATAGAGGAAATCCGCCACTGTCGTGTCGTTCGCCAGGAACGTCACGGTCTCGTGGGAAAAGTGCAGCACCGCGATCCGTGCCGGCTTGCGATTCATGACTGTTCGCCCGCCGCGGGCCTGCCGCCGCTCCGCATCGACCTACGCGGCATGCTGCTTCGCCCACGCCGCCACGTCGCGGTGGGTGGCGAACCATACTCCCGGGCGCGCGCGGGCGTGGCGGATCACCTCCTCGAGGATGAAGATCCGCGACCGGTAGCCGATCACGTGCGGATGCATGGTGAGCTGGAAAACCCCGCCGTCCTCATAAGCCGCGTCGAACTCGCGCAGGAAGATCGCGAGCACGTCGGGGGGCGGCGTATAGGGCCGCAGCGACTGGAAGCGGTGCATCCAGAAATACACCGCGTCGTCGCGCACCCATTCGACCGGCAATTCGACGATCCCGGTGCCCTCGCCATCGAGCAGGATCTCGTAGCAGTCCTCGTCCGCCATCAGCGAGGAGTCGTAGGCAAGCCCCATCTCCTTCTCGATCGCCAGCGTGTTCGGGCTGAAATCCCACGACGCCGTGCGCAGGCCCACCGGCCGCACCCCGGTGATCTTTTCCAGCGTTGCGGCGGAGCGCAGCATCAGGTCGCGCTCGGCCTCCAGCGGCAGCACCGAGTTGAGCTCGTGGATCCAGCCGTGGATGCCGATCTCGTGGCCCTCGGCCACGATACGGCGCTGCTCGTCGGGATGCAGCAGCGCCGCCACCGCCGGCACGTAGAAGGTCGCCGGGATGCCGTAGCGCTTGAGGATCGCCAGGATCCGCGGCACGCAGACGCGGCTGCCGTATTCGCCCCACGACATGCGGCCGATGGATTTGCCGCCCTCGCGCAGCTCGTTGGTCTCGTGGTCGCTGTCGAACGACAGCGCCACCGCGCAACGCGCCCCGTCCTTCCAGCTCTTCGGCCGATAGGGGCGGCCGGCGCGGACATGGCCGACCAGCTTTCGCCAATGCTCCTCCGGCCACTGCCAGGGCTCGAGGTCGCGGGGTTGCTCGTTCATGCTTTCCTCCCTTGATCGGGTTCGTTCAGGCGAACGGCGTGCCGGTCACCGGCAGCACCTGGCCGGTGATCCACGACGCATAATCTGAGGCCAGAAACATCACCGCATGGGCGATGTCCTCGGGCTTGCCGTGGCGGCGCATGGCGATCCGCTCGACGAAGGCCCTTTGGAATTCCTCGCTCCAGCCCGCCCATTGCCGCTCGTAGTCGGGGCTGGTCGCCATGAAGCCGGGAGCGACCGAGTTCACCGTGATGCCGAACGGCCCGAGCTCCTGGGCAAGCTGCCGCAGCAGGCCGATCTGGCCGTGCTTGGCGGCCGTATAGCTGTGGATGCCGGTAAAGCTCGTCACCAGCCCGGCGCGGCTCGATATGCTCACGATGCGGCCGTAGCCGGCGCGCTTCATCGACGGCGCCACCGCCCGGGCGAGCAGAAAAGCCCCGGTGAGGTTGGCATCGACGATGGCGCGCCAGTCCTCGACCGACACCTCCTCGATCGGTTTTGGCGCCTGGCCGCGGACCCCTCCCGCCACATAGGCCAGGACGTCGATCGGGCCACCGGCCTCGACCGAGGCGACGAATTCCCTGACCGATGCCTCCTCGGTGACGTCGACCCGCGACGCCCGGATCGCCCCGGTTCCCGACCCCGCCGTCCCGGCGAAGGCCTCGACCTCGGGCAGCAGCAGGTCGCAGGCGCACACCTCGGCGCCGCGCTCGGCAAAGCCCTGGGCAATGGCCCGGCCGATGCCGCGGGCGGCGCCGGCCACGATCACCCGGCGGTGGGAGAATTCGATGTGCACGGCGTGTTTCGAGCCTTCGGGAGGGGCGCGGACCAGCATATCGCCGCGCGCCCGGGCGGGCGACCGGTGTTTCCCGCCGGGGCGCCATGCGGCCGCCGACGCCCTTCATTTGCCGCCCCGGTACCGCTATATCTCGCTGAGCCTTCTCACGGAATCGCAACCCATGACCGCAGCCCCTCTCTGGCGGGCCCTGGCCCCGACCATCCTGGCCCTCGCCGTGATCGGCGGGGTTGCCGCCGCGCAGGATCGCAAGGTGCCGACCTCGCCGGCCGAGCTCAAGCTCTCGTTTGCGCCGATCGTGCAGCGGGTCAGCCCCTCGGTGGTCAACGTCTATGCCGCCAAGGTGGTGGAGAACCGCAACCCGTTCTTCGACGACCCGCTTTTTCGCCGCTTCTTCGGCGGACCCGATTCGCCGCGCGAGCAGGTCCAGCGCTCGCTCGGCTCCGGCGTCATCGTCGACCAGAGCGGCCTCGTGGTCACCAACAACCACGTCATCGAGGGGGCGAGCGAGGTCAAGATCGCGTTCGCCGACAAGCGCGAGTTCGAGGCCGAGATCGTGCTCAAGGACAACCGGTCGGACCTCGCGGTGCTGAGGGTCAAGGATTCCAAGGAGCGCTTTCCCGCCGTCGAGCTCGCCAATTCCGACGAGCTCCAGGTCGGCGACGTGGTGCTCGCCATCGGCAACCCGTTCGGCGTCGGCCAGACCGTGACCCACGGCATCGTCTCGGCGCTCGCCCGCACCCAGGTCGGCATCACCGACTATCAGTTCTTCATCCAGACCGACGCGGCGATCAATCCGGGCAATTCGGGCGGCGCGCTGGTCGACCTGAGCGGCCGGGTGATCGGCATCAACACCGCGATCTTCTCCCGCTCGGGCGGCTCGCAGGGCATCGGCTTCGCCATTCCGGCCAACATGGTGCGGGTGGTGGTCGCCTCCGCCCAGGGCGGCAGCGCCGCGGTCAAGCGGCCGTGGCTCGGTGCCAAGCTGCAGGCGGTTACCCCGGAGATTGCCGAAACCCTCGGTCTCAAGCGCCCGGTCGGCGCGCTGGTGGCGAGCGTCAGCACTCCGAGCCCGGCGGCGAAGGCGGGCTTGAAGACCGGCGACCTCATCGTGGCGATCGACGGCCAGATGGTCGACGACCCCAATGCCTTCGACTACCGGTTCGCCACCAAGCCGCTCGGCGGCAATGCCCAGCTCGGCGTCGTCCGCAACGGCCGCGAGACTCTTGTGTCGGTGGCGCTCGCCACCGCGCCGGAAACCCCGCGCGACGAGCTCGTCGTGAAATCGCGCTCGCCCTTCCTCGGCGTCACCGTCGCCAACCTGTCGCCGGCGCTCGCCGACGAGCTGCGCCTCGACACCGCCTCCCAGGGCATCGTGGTGCTCAACGTCGCCGACGGGTCGCCCGCCGCCAATGTGGGCTTCCAGCGCGGCGACCTGATCGTCGCGGTCAACAACGAGCGGATCGCGAAGACCAACGACCTCGAGCGCATCACCCGCACGCCGAGCCGGCTGTGGCGGGTGACCATCGTGCGCGGCGGCCAGCAGATCTCGGTGGTCTTTTCCGGATGAGCCCACGCACGCAGCGGGGTGAGAAGAATCTCTTCGAGGCGGCGGGGCTGGAGCGGGATGCGCCGCGGCCGCTCGCCGACGAGCTGCGGCCGAAAAGGCTTGCCGAGGTGGTCGGCCAGGATCATCTGCTCGGGCCCGATGGCGCGCTCGCCCGCATGCTGGCGACGCGGTCGCTCGGCTCCCTGGTGTTCTGGGGCCCGCCGGGCACCGGCAAGACCACCGTGGCGCGGCTGCTGGCGAGCGAGACGGCGCTCCACTTCGAGCAGATTTCCGCGGTATTCACCGGCGTCGCCGACCTGAAGAAAGTGTTCGATGCCGCCCGCGCCCGCCGGCAGACCGGGCAGGGGACGCTCTTGTTCGTCGACGAGATCCATCGCTTCAACCGGGCGCAGCAGGATTCCTTCCTGCCCGTCATGGAGGACGGCACCGTGGTGCTGGTCGGCGCCACCACGGAAAATCCCTCCTTCGAGCTCAACGCGGCGCTCTTGTCGCGGGCCCGCGTCCTGGTATTCCGGCCGCTCGACGCCGCGGCGATCGAAAAACTTTTGGCGCGCGCCGAGGCGATCTCCGGCAGGTCGCTGCCGCTCGACAGCGAGGCGCGGAGCGCCCTGATCGCCATGGCGGACGGCGATGGCCGCGCCGCGCTGACGCTGGCCGAGGAGATCTGGCGCGCCGCGCGCCCCGGCGAGATTTTCGATTCCGCCGCGCTGCAGGAGGTGGTGCAGCGCCGCGCGCCGATCTACGACAAGGCGCAGGACGGCCACTACAATCTGATCTCCGCCCTGCACAAGTCGGTGCGCGGCTCCGATCCCGACGCCGCGCTCTACTATCTCGCCCGCATGCTCGATGCCGGCGAGCATCCGCTCTACATCGTCCGCCGCGTGGTGCGCATGGCGATCGAGGACATCGGGCTCGCCGACCCGCAGGCGCTGGTGGTGGCGAACGCCGCCAAGGACGCCTTCGATTTCCTCGGCAGCCCCGAGGGCGAGCTGGCGATCGCCCAGGCGGTGCTCTACGTGGCGACCGCGCCCAAATCGAACGCCGCCTACCGGGCCTACGGCGAGGCCATGGAGGTGGCCAAGCGCGCCGGCTCGCTGCCGCCGCCAAAGCACATCCTCAACGCCCCGACCTCGCTGATGCGCCAGGAAGGCTACGGCCGCGGCTATTCCTACGACCACGACGCCCCCGACGCCTTCTCGGGCCAGGACTATTTTCCCGAAACCCTCGGCCGCCACACTTTCTACGACCCGCCCGACCGCGGCTTCGAGCGTGAGATCAGGAAGCGCCTGGACTATTGGGCGAAGCTCAGGGCGGAGCGGGGGTCGTAGGGTGGGCAAATCGCCCGGCACGGCCGGCGAGACTTGTTTGATGCATTGCCGGCGATTTGCCCACGCGGTCCGACGCCGGTCCGACCGCGTGGGCAAAATCGTACGCGGAACTCGCGCGAGCGGCAGCGTCGGAGCATCGATTTTGCCCACCCTACATTCGCCGTAGGGTGGGCAAATCGCCCGGCACGGCCGGCGAGACTTGTTTGATGCATTGCTGGCGATTTGCCCACGCGGTCCGACGCCGGTCTGACTGCAGGGCCAATGGTAACGCAGGGGACGCGACCATGGCTATGCGGCCGGCCTTTGACCGCGTGGGCAAAATCGCTGCCGAAAGCCTAAGCAAGCCCGACAGCCGTAGCTGGCGATTTTGCCCACCCTACGGTAAACGGCACTGATGAGCATGAAACCCATCGCGCGTAAGCCCGATTCACCCCCCGCCACCGGCGTGCAGACCGTGGCGGTTTCGGCGGACGAGGCCGGCATGCGGGTCGACCGCTTCCTCGAGGCAAGATTTCCCGGGCTGTCGTTCTCCCACATCCAGCGGGTGATCCGCAAAGGCGAGCTGCGCGTCAATGGCAAGCGGGCGCAGCCGAAGGACCGGCTCGCGGCGGGCCAGGCGGTGCGCATCCCGCCGCTCCGCCTCGACGCGCCGAAGCAGGTCAGGCCGGCCGATGCGGCGGCAGAAAAGACCCGCGAGTTTTTGAAATCCATCACGCTCTGGGAGGACGCCGACGTGATGGTGCTCAACAAGCCGATGGGGCTCTCGGTGCAGGGCGGCTCCGGCACCGTGCGCCATGTCGACGGCTTGCTCGAGGTGCTGCGCGGCGCCGACGGCCAGCGGCCGCGCCTGGTGCACCGGCTCGACAAGGACACCGCCGGCTGCCTCCTGGTGGCGAAGACGCGGTTCGCCGCCTCGGCGCTGGCAAAGAATTTCCGCTCGCGCTCGGCGCGCAAGACCTACTGGGCACTGGTGGCCGGCGTGCCCAAGCCGCGGCAGGGACGGGTGTCGACCTTCCTCGCCAAGGAGGAACGCGAGGAGGATTTCATCATGCGCATCGCCCGCCACGGCGAGGAGGGGGCGAGCCATGCGGTGACCTACTACGCCGTGGTGGAGACCGCGGCGCGCCGGCTCGCCTGGCTCTCCCTCAAGCCGGTCACCGGCCGCACCCATCAGCTCCGCGCCCACTGCGCCCATATCGGCCACCCGATCGTCGGCGACCCGAAATACTTTTCCATCGAGAACTGGGAGCTGCCGGGCGGCCTGCAGAACAAGCTGCATCTCATGGCGCGCCGCATCGTCATCCCGCATCCGCGCCGCGGCGTAATCGACGTCACGGCGCCGCTGCCCCCCCATATGGTGCAGTCGTGGAACCTGCTCGGCTTCGACGCCACGCGCTATGATCCGATCGAGGACGCGCCGGAGGAGTAGGCGACGCCGCAAGGAGCAGATCCTGAAGATTTGATTGGCAACAATCGCTCCCGCCCAATGAGGCAATGACGTGCCGCAAGTTTACCCTCCCGCCCGTTGGCGGGGAGGGTCGACCGGCTGAGCGAAGCGAAGTCGGTCGGGGTGGGGGGACTATTGCTTGCTCCGAGCTTGTTTGAGCGACCCGCCCCCCACCCCATCCCTCCCCGCCGCAAGAGCGGGGGGAGGGAGGACTTGGGGCGCTGAAGGCGCCAAACAAGGCAAGCCGGTGGCTTCGGCAGGCACCGAATTCGTCAGCATATGGGATCCCGAGGAATTGACCGCAGCCCGGCGTTGATCTTGGCGAGCGCTCCGGAGCCCGGGCACAGCTCGGCATCGCCCAGCGCGTTGAGCGGCTCGGCGACCGTGGCCAGATGCATGTGCATGTCGTCGGGCTCGCGGTCCATGTAGAGCAGCCCGGTGACGATCTCGCCGGCGTGGTCGCGCTCCTGCAGGTAGCGCATGGCGCCGAGCCGGTCGTGGGCGTCGTAGTCGGCGGCGACTTTTCTCAGCGCGATTTTCCGGCCGTCGTGCTGCTCGACGATCTCCACCTCGCCGGGCTTGTAGTCGACGTTGATCGGCGCGCGCGGCGTCATGAAGTCGAGGAAATTGACCGCCTCGTTGTGCTCGCGCACGTAATCGAAGCTTTTGGTCGAGCCCAGGTGGTTGTTGAAGGCGACGCAGGGCGAGATGCAGTCGATGAACGCCGCCCCCTGGTGCTCCAGCGCCGCCTTGATCAGCGGCACCAGCTGGATCTTGTCGCCGGAAAAGCTGCGCGCCACGAAGGTCGCGCCGAGCTGCAGCGCCATGGCGACGAGGTCGATCGAGGAGTCGGTGTTGACCGCGCCGCGCTTCGACTTCGAGCCGCGGTCGGCGGTCGCCGAGAACTGGCCCTTGGTGAGCCCGTACACGCCGTTGTTCTCGACGATGTACACCATGTTGACGCCGCGGCGGATCGCATGGGCGAACTGGCCGAGCCCGATCGAGGCGGAATCGCCGTCGCCGGAGACGCCGAGATAGATGAGGTCGCGGTTGGCCAGGTTGGCGCCGGTGAGCACCGACGGCATGCGGCCGTGCACCGAGTTGAAGCCGTGCGAGTTGCCGAGGAAATAGGTCGGGGTCTTCGACGAGCAGCCGATGCCCGAGAGCTTTGCCACCCGATGCGGCGGCAGGTCGAGCTCGAAGCAGGCCTGCATGATGGCGGCGCTGATCGAGTCGTGGCCGCAGCCGGCGCACAGTGTCGAGATCGCGCCCTCGTAGTCGCGGTGGGTGAAGCCCAGCGCGTTGACCGGCAGCGACGGGTGATGGAACTTCGGCTTGGCGATATAGGTCATGACATCACCTTGCGCAGCGGCGTGACTTTCAGCGCGTCGAGATGATCGCTGATGGTGCGGACGATGAAGCGCGCGGTGATCGGCGTCCCGTCATAGTGCAGCACCGGGACGAGACGCACCGGGTCGAGGCCGCATTCGGTGACGATCAGGGTGCGCAGCTGGGCGTCGCGGTTCTGCTCGACCACGAATACGAAATCGTGGTCGGCGATGAAGTCGACGACGTCCTGGTGGAACGGGAAGGCGCGCACGCGGAGCATGTCGAGGCGCTGGCCCTGCGCCGCCAGCGTGCCGATCGCCTCGTCCATCGCCGGGCTGGTCGAGCCGTAATAGATCACGCCGTTGCGCGTCGGCTTGTCGGCGTCGCGCCGCACCGGCCGCGGCACCATCTGCTTGGCGGTCTCGAACTTGCGCAACAGCCGCTGCATGTTGTCCGCATAGGCCGCGCCGTCCTCGGTGTAGCGCGCATAGCGGTCGCGCGAGGTGCCGCGGGTGAAGAACGAGCCCTTGGTCGGATGGGTGCCCGGATAGGTGCGGTAGGGGATGCCGTCGCCGTCGACGTCGAGATAGCGCCCGAAATCTTTTCCCGAATCGAGGTCGGCGGCGGTCATCACCTTGCCGCGGTCGTAGAGCTTCGAATCGTCCCAGGTGAGCGGCCGGCACAGTCGCGTGTTCATGCCGATGTCGAGGTCGACGAGCACGAAGATCGGGGTCTGCAGCCGGTCGGCGAGGTCGAAGGCCATGGCGCCGAGCTCGAACGCCTCGGTCGGATCCTCGGGAAACAGCAGCACGTGCTTGGTGTCGCCGTGCGACGCGTAGGCGCAGATCATGAGATCGCACTGCTGGGTCCGGGTCGGCATGCCGGTCGAGGGGCCCGCCCGCTGCACGTCGAAGATCACCGAGGGGATTTCCGCGAAATAGGCGAGCCCGAGAAACTCCTGCATCAGCGAGATGCCGGGGCCGGACGTCGCCGTGAAGGCGCGTGCGCCGTTCCACGCCGCCCCGATCACCATGCCGATCGAGGCGAGCTCGTCCTCGGCCTGGATGATGGCGAAGCGGTTCTTGCCGGTGGCGGGATCGACGCGATAGCGCGCGCAGTGCCGGCCGAACGCCTCGGCGAGCGACGAGGAGGGCGTGATCGGGTACCAGGCGCACACCGTGGCGCCGCCGTAGACGGCGCCGAGCGCCGCCGCCGAGTTGCCCTCGAGATAGATGCGGTCCCCCACCGCGTCGGCGCGCTTGACCGTCAGCCCGATCGGGCAGGCGAGATTCTCCAGCGCGTAGTCGCGGCCGATATAGAGCGCCTTGAGATTCGGCGCGATCAGCTTGTCCTTGCCCTTGAACTCCTCGGCGATCAGTCCTTCGACCTCCTTGACGTCCATGTCGAGCAGCGCGGTGAGCGCGCCGACATACATGATGTTCTTGAACAGCTGGCGCTGGCGCGGGTCGGAATAGACCTTGTTGCAGATCGCGGTGAGCGGCATGCCGATCACCGTGAGGTCGTCGCGGAATTTCGTCGCCGGGATCGGCCGCGTCGAATCGTAGAACAGGTAGCCGCCCTGCTCGATCGAGGCGACGTCCTGCGCCCAGGTCTGCGGGTTCATCGCCACCATCAGGTCGACGCCGCCGCGGGCGCCGAGATGGCCGGCCTCGGTGACGCGGATCTCGTACCAGGTCGGCAGGCCCTGGATGTTCGAGGGAAAGATGTTGCGCGGCGCCACCGGCACGCCCATGCGCAGCACCGAATGGGCGAACAGCTGGTTGGCGCTCGCCGAGCCGGACCCGTTGACGTTGGCGAACCGGATGACGAAATCATTCACGCTGTGGATCGGCATGCTTCACCCGCGTAGGTCATTTCCAGATAGAACTTCTGCATGTCCCAGGCCCCGGTCGGGCAACGTTCGGCGCACAGGCCGCAATGCAGACAGACGTCCTCGTCCTTCACCATGACGCGGCCGGTCTTGAGATCGTTGGCGACGTAGAGATCCTGGGTGAGATTTTTCGCCGGCGCCTGCAACCGCGTGCGCAGATCGGCTTCCTCGCCGTTCTGCGTAAACGTGATGCAGTCCATCGGGCAGATGTCGACGCAGGCGTCGCACTCGATGCACAGCGAGCCGGTGAACACCGTCTCGACGTCGCAGTTGAGGCAGCGGTGCGCCTCGCCGAGCGCCAGCTTGGGGTCGTAGCCGAGCTCGACCTCGGTGCGGATGTCGCGCAGCGCCACCACCTTGTCGCGCAGCGGCACCCGGTAGCGGCGGTCCGCCGAGATGTCGTTGTCGTAGCTCCACTCGTGGATGCCCATCTTCTGGCTGAGCATTTCGACGGCGGGTGCCGGACGGTCGCCGATGTCCTCGCCGCTCAGGAACTTGTCGATCGAGACGGCGGCCTCGTGGCCGTGGGCGACCGCCCAGATGATGTTCTTCGGCCCGAACGCCGCATCGCCGCCGAAGAACACGTCGGGCCGCGACGACTGCATGGTCTTCGGGTCGATCTTCGGCATGTCCCACTTGTCGAACTCGATGCCGATGTCGCGCTCGATCCACGGAAAGGCGTTCTCCTGGCCGACCGCGACCAGCACGTCGTCGCAGGGGAAATGCTCGTCGGGCTCGCCGGTCGGCACCAGGTTGCGCCGGCCCTTGGCGTCACGCTCGGCCCTCACCTTCTCGAACACCACCCCGGTCAGTTTTCCGTTGTCGTGGGTAAAGCTCTTCGGGACCATGTAGTTGAAGATCGGGATGCCCTCGTGCATGGCGTCCTCCTTCTCCCAGGGAGACGCCTTCATCTCCTCGAAGCCGGAGCGCACCACCACCTTGACGTCCTCGCCGCCGAGCCGGCGCGAGGAGCGGCAGCAGTCCATCGCGGTGTTGCCGCCGCCGAGCACGATGACCCGCTGGCCGATCTTGGTGACGTGGCCGAACGACACGCTGGACAGCCAGTCGATGCCGATATGGATGTTCTTGCCCGCTTCCTTGCGGCCGGGAACGTCGAGCTCGCGTCCGCGCGGGGCCCCGGAGCCGACGAACACCGCGTCGAAACCTTCAGCGAGCAGCGCCTTCATGCTGTCGATGCGGGCACCGCCGCGCAGCTCGATGCCGAGGTCGAGCACGTAGCCGACCTCCTCGTCGATCACCGAATCCGGCAGGCGGAATTTGGGAATCTGCGTGCGCATCATCCCGCCGGCCTTGGGGTCCTGGTCGAACGCCACCACCTGGTAGCCGAGCGGGGCGAGATCGCGGCCGACGGTGAGCGAGGCTGGTCCGGCGCCGACCAGCGCGATGCGCTTGCCGTTGCTCCGTCCGGCCGGCTTGGGCAAACGCCCACGGATGTCGTCCTTGAAGTCGGCGGCGACGCGTTTGAGCCGGCAGATCGCCACCGGCTCCTGCTCGACGCGCACGCGCCGGCACGCCGGCTCGCAGGGCCGGTCGCAGGTGCGCCCGAGAATCCCCGGAAAGACGTTGGACGTCCAGTTGATCATGTAGGCGTCGCTGTAGCGACCCGCCGCGATCAGCCGGATGTATTCGGGAACCGGTGTGTGTGCCGGACAGGCCCACTGGCAATCGACCACTTTGTGGAAATAGTCCGGCGCCTTGATGTCTGTAGGTTTCATTTCCTCCTCGAACACGTATCCCGGAACTCTGTCGGGATCCGCGACGCATCGCAGGCTGGCACGTCTCCCCCGGCCGTCCCCGCAACCGAATCCGCGGCGGATACTAGTGGGCCATCAGTTGGAAAGCCATGACTAGAATTGCTATAGCGGAATCATACCTAGTCACAGTGCCGAGACCGATGCGGGACGGCAACAGGCACAGAAGGCTTTTCTGCAACTTCTGCTAAGCAGGCTTGCTGCAATGCATCACGAACCATGGCCAAGCCATTGAAACTGGTGATCTTCGACTGCGACGGTACCCTGGTCGACAGCCAGGACATGATTGTTGCCGCAATGCATCAAGCGTACCGGTCGCATGATCTCGACGTGCCGGCGCGCGAGACCTTGCTGGGCATCGTCGGCCTGTCGCTCCCGGCCGCCTTCGCCCGCCTCGGCGAGGGCCGGGACGGTTTTCCGGTGGCCGGGCTGGTCGAGGAATACCGCGCCGCGTTCTTCGCCCTGCGCGCGTCCGAGCAGCACCTCGAGCCGCTCTATCCGGGCGCCCGCGACGCCGTCGAGGCGCTCGCCGCCCGGCCCGGAATACTGCTCGGCGTTGCCACCGGAAAATCCCAGCGCGGCGTGCGCGCCGTGCTCGGCCGCCACGGCCTGCTCGACCGGTTCTGCACCATCAAGACATCCGATGACGCACCCTCGAAGCCCGACCCCGGCATGGTGCTCGCCGCCATGGCGGAGGCCGGCGTCGGCCCGGCCGACACCGTCATGGTGGGCGACACCGTGTTCGACATCGCCATGGCGGCGGCCGCCGGCTGCGCCGCCGTCGGGGTCACCTGGGGCTATCATGCCGCCGACGCGCTGGCCGGGGCCGGCGCCCACGCGGTGATCGAGGATTTTGCCGCGCTGGTCCCGGCGCTCGAGGACATGTGGGGCTTGCCCCCCGCGATCGAACCGGGCGAGTCGGCGTAGGATGGGTCGAGCGGTTGCGAGACCCATCGGCGGCGTTTCCGGCCGCACGGGTGTTGATGGGTCTCGCTGCCGCTCGACCCATCCTACGAGCTGACGACTGATGACCGGATTCCGCGAAATCTTCACAGAACTCTTCGCCAACGAGCCGCTCGATCCGGGCGAATCGGCGCGGCGCAGCATGCGCAACCTGCCGAAAAAATTCTACGCCGCGGCCGGCATCGGTGAGCACGACGGCGCCTTCCGCATCCTGCTCGACGGCCGCCCGGCCCGCACGCCCGCCCGGCATTTCCTTGCCGCGCCCACGCCCGCGCTCGGGGAGGCGCTCGCCGCCGAATGGGACGCCCAGGAAAAGCTGATCGACCCGGCCGGCATGCCGCTCACCCGCCTCGCCAACTCGATCATCGACGGGGTCGCGACCTCGCCCGGCCCGGTCGCCGCCGAAGTGGCGAAATTCTTGGGGAGCGATTTGTTGTTCTACCGCGCCGAAAACCCCGACCGCCTGGTGGCGCGCGAAAGCGCCGAATGGGACCCGGTGCTCGCCTGGGCGCGCGAGACCCTCGGCGCCAATTTCATGCTGTCCGCCGGCATCAGGTTCGTGGCGCAGCCGGAAACCGCGTTGGCGAGGGCCCGCGCCGCCATCCCGCGCGATGCCTGGCGGCTCGGCGCCGTCCACGTCATCACCACGCTGACCGGCTCCGCCCTGCTGGCGCTCGCCGTGCTGCGGGAGAAGTTGTCTGCTGAGGACGCGTGGCGCGCCGCGCATGTGGACGAGGATTTCAACTTCGACACCTGGGGCCGCGACGAGGACGCGCTCGCCCGCCGGGCGGCGCGCTTCGCGGAGATGCAGGCAGCGGCTACGGTGCTGCGGACGGCGGAGTGAGGGGGAGCGCGGCGAGCGCGGCACGATCCGGCCACGCGCTCTCATGGCCGCTGGCGCACGGCGGTGACCAAAGAGGTTCCCGCGCGTACGCGTTGGGCCTCGCTGTCACGAGAGAACAAAAAAAGAGCCCGACCGGAAGCGCTCAGGCCTCGGTTCGGGCTCCAATGTCGCAAGCCCGGCCGGAAGCATCCAAGCCTCGGTTCAGGCTCGCTATCGGGGGCTTGCCCTGACCGTAGGTAAGCCCGGTTAACAAGTGGTTAACATCATGACCTCCTCAATCAGGACCGAGGCCGGTGCGTCCGATCCGTTTGTGTTGTGAGGCTCTGCTCGGCCGTACGCCAGAGCACTCCGCGCATACCGGGCTCCGACGCCTGGCGGTGACCGAGCAAACATCGGCTCGACGGCAAAGGTGCCGGGGTGACCTTCGAGCTGTTCGGCTTCGCCGAACGCGTGGCCAAGGGACAAGCTCGCCACCGCGGCGATCAGGACAGGGCCTCGGCTTGGTGGCTCGACCATAACCCGTCTTGACGTAACACGTTAAATAGTTGTCGGAGACAAGAATCGGAAACCCCGGGGAACCGGGCAGAAGCCAGAGGTACAGCGGTGGGGAAAAGGAGAGGCGCGGCGGTCGAACACCGTCAGGTTCAGAAACCGTACTGCCTCAACAAGTTATTCCAAGCGCCCATAGCGGTTGGACGTCCGCTGCGCGGTGCAGAATAGTCCTGGTCGCAGATGTTCGCCCGACTGGATCAAGATTCAAGAACCTGGCCGCCCCGGCTGCGACGCTACTAATGGAATGGATTATTGGCGTGCACCGGCTCGTGGGTATCTTCGACGTGTGGAGAGGGCAACAGATGCGCCAGTTATATGGGACAGCGAGAACAATGCTCGGCGGTGTCATGAAGTCACTGACGGACGGAGGGTCCATCACGATCACCGGGCTGACCGGCAAGCAATTCTACGCGCTGGTGATAGATCTTCACTCGGCTTGTTTGCGGTGAACCGGTCTTTTAGTACTGTTGTGATGTACTTCACGCAAGCCGCCCGTGTACCAAGGGTAGAGTGGCAACGACAACGAGAATTTTTAGGGAGGTTCGTCATAACTCGCGCGATCGACGTCGTGCGGCAAGTCGCACCGCAAGCAAAGGCGAGCTATCTCGCTGCATTCGAGAGCGGGAACTCTTTGCTCAACCAGCACGGGATAACTACTCCCGATCGGCTCGCGCATTTCCTGGCCCAGGTCTTACACGAATCCGGCGGCCTGACGCTTGAGCACGAGAGCATGAACTACAAGGCCGAACGGCTCATGGAGATCTTCGGCCTCGGTCATCATTCGGCGGGGATCACGTCCGCCGAGGCGGAGAGTCTCGCCCACGACGAGCGCCGGATTGCGGAGCGCGTTTATGGCCTCGGCAATCGGCACAAAGCGCAGGAGCTCGGTAATCAGGAGCCGGGCGACGGGTTCCGGTATCGCGGCTGCGGCCTAATGCAGACGACCGGCCGCTCTAATTACCGCCGCATGGGCCAGTTGTGCGGGGTCGATTTCGAGCAGAACCCGGATCTGGTTTTTTCGGCTGAGCACGCGCTCAAACCAGCGCTCGCCGAATGGTCCGAAGGGGGGTTGAATGTCTACGCCGATAACAATGACATCTTGGCGATCTCGCGGGCGATCAACTGCGGCAGCCCGAGGTCGAAGACGATCCCGAACGGCTTGCAGGAGCGCACCACTTGGTTCGCGAAGGTCCGGCGGCTGATCGACCGTGTCGATTTCAAGGCGGGTGCCATGCCCGCAACCGGCCTGGCAACAACACAAGCAGCAAGCCAGCTACCGCGGTCGGAGGTTCCTCCCCAAAGGGCAATTGCGGACCTGGTCGGGGAGCGGATCTTTCGGGTGGGCGACGAGGGTCCAGTCGTGCGCACGCTGCAACTCGGGTTGGCGAGGCTCGGTTACCCCCTGCGTGGTACCGGCAGTTTCGCTGGCGCGACGCTGAACGCGGCCAAGGATTTCCAGAAGGCGCACGGCCTGGAGATAGACGGCGAGATCGGCCTGGAGACTGCGAAGGCGATTGACCGCGCGCTGGCGGAGCCGCGCTCCGCAACCGCACCTTCTGCACCGGCCATTACCGACCTCATCGGGGGCCGCATTCTGCGCATGGGCGATGCAGGGCCGATCGTGCAGGCGGTTCAGCGCGGTCTCGCCCGGTTCGGCTATCCACTCCAGGGTACTGGGAATTTCGGCCCTGCGACCCAACAGGCGGTACGGGATTTCCAGGCGCGTCACGCTCTCGAGGTGGACGGTGAAGTAGGACCGGAACTCGCCAGGGCGATTGACCGTGCACTTGCGGCGCTTACGCAAACGGCCATCTCGGCTCCAGCGGCCGGAAGCCCCGGGATGCCGACGAGCGAGAAGCCGTCGCCGACGCCGCAGTCGGGCGCTGCCGGCTCCGTGGCGGACTTGGTCGGCAGCGCTGTTCTTGGGCTCGGCGATGAAGGCTCAGCGGTGCAGGCACTTCAGGTCGCGCTCGCCAAGCTCCGCTATGACCTCAAAGGCACTGGCTATTTCGGGGGCGCGACGGAAGCCGCTGTGACGGATTTCCAGGAACAGCGCCGTCTCGAGGTGGACGGCGAGGTCGGTCTCGAGACCGCGCGGGCGATCGACCAGGCGGTCGCCGGGGCGCCCCCGCCCGCCGAGCGCGGGCAGGGCGAGCAGCCAGTTCCGCCCCCACCCGCCGAGCGCGGGCAGGGCGAGCAGCCAGTTCCGCCCTTACCCGCGACGGATATGCGGCCTCTCTGGGTAATCGAGGGTCTGAGATGGCTCAACCTAAGGGAGGGCGCCGGTACGGCCGATAATCCCGAGATCCTCGAATGGGCCAAGGAGGAGGGCGGCGCGATTGCCACGGAGTACAAGCACGATGCGATCCCTTGGTGCGCGCTGTATGCCAACATGGTTCTGACCAAGGTCGGGTTAAAGGGCACAGAGAGCCTATGGGCGCTTGATTGGAATGATTGGGGGCAGAAGCTCGGCGGTCCGGCTGTCGGTGCCTTCGCGCCGATGAAGCGCGAAGGGGGCGGGCATATCGCCATCGTGGTCGGACGCGACACGGGCGGCAACCTCATGTGCCTGGGCGGCAACCAACATGACTCCGTCAGTATTGTGCCCTTCCCGGCCCAGCGCCCGCTGAGCTTCCGGTGGCCCGCCGGGGTGCAGCTGCCGCTCAAAAGCGGTCTCGAATCGCTGCCGCTAATGAGATCGGACGGACGGCTTTCGACCAAGGAGTCGTGAGGTTCTTGCGCTCGCTGCCCGATCACAAGCAGATTGGCAAGAACTTCGTCGCGTTCGCTGATCCACGCATCGGCATCGACCGCGACGATCTGCGGCGCGACGATCGGTGTTGCTATGCGGCCGTTTACGGAACATCGCCGGCCCATGGCCGTCCAGGTGCTCGGTTGCCATCGCTGGCCGTGGGTAGGAGCCCGCCAGAACCTCTCACTGCGGTCCTATCATGCGGCTTTTCATGCGGCTCTGGCCGATACGTCGAACACGTACGGGAAGGCTCCTGGCGCGTTCTTGCGGGCCAGCGCAACCCGGAGCCGGTCGAACTCAACGACGCCGTTTCGGTCTCAGATCACGGCCTCGCCGTCGAACTGCCGCGCGGTGGTGGGCGGGTTGTCAGTCGCCCGGTCGGCCCGGTCGGGGCGATCCGCCTGGTGCGGTAGGGAAGCGCAGGGGCAGGTTGAGCGCCCCAAACATTTCAGGTCTGCCCCAAGGACTTGCTCGTCGCGCTGTGGCACGTTGACCGCGCGCGTAAACTGACTCACGGTCCGTCGCTGCGCGCACTGGCGGGAGGACGCCCGATGTTCGACACGAGACGTCGTCAGTTCATAGCCCTCCTGGGCGGCACGGCCGCAGCGTGGACATTGCCGCTCGCGGCGCTTGCCCAACCATTGGACAAGCGGCCATGGCGGATTGCTTATCTCGGGGGGACTTCGCGCGCGGCGACCGACAAGAGCGTCGTCGCCTTTCTCGATGGAGTGCGAGCGCACGGTTATGTCGAAGGCCGCGACTTCGAGATGGATTATCGCTGGGCCGAGGGCCACCTCGAGCGCATGTCGACGCTCGCCGAAGAACTTGTTCGATCGAAACCCGACCTGATCTTGGCGGGCACAGTGGCAGCCGCAGTGGCGTCGAGGGACGCCACGAAAACGATCCCGATCGTTTGCCCGTTGCTCGCCGATCCCATACGCTTGGGTCTGATCAAGAGCGTAGCGCGGCCGGGTGGCAACGTGACCGGCCTGCTGCTGTTCGAGGAGGGGCTTCCCGGCAAACAACTCGAGTTGGCGCTCGATCTGATCCCGGGCGCGACGAAGATCGGACTAGCGGTCAATCCTGACAACGCCAATAGCCTGACCCAGCTCCGAGAATTGGAGACCGCGGCCGCAGCCAAGGCCATCAAGATCGTATCGATCGAGGTGCGTACGCCCGAAAACGTCAACTCGATCTTCCCGACGTTGGCGAAAGAACGGGTCGATGCGGCCATCGTGCTTCGGGACACGGTATTCTTTGCCCAACGGGCAAAATTGGCGGCGTCGGCAATGGCGGTGCGGTTGCCGACCGTGTACGGCTTCCGCGAGCACGTGGAGGACGGCGGCCTCATCAGCTACGGGATCAGCCTGCCGGAAAATTTTCGCCGCGCAGCCGACTACGCAGTCAAGATCCTGAGAGGCGCGAAGCCCAGCGACCTACCGATTGAGTTTCCCACTAGACTTGAGCTTGTCATCAACCTCAAGACTGCGAATGCGCTCGGCCTCGAAATCCCACCGACGCTGCGTGCCCGCGTCGACGAGGTGATCGAATAACTAACCCGAGGTAGGAGCCGTATGCGGAAAAGCCGTACGTACGGACCTGGGCGGGGGGCGCGAGGTAACGCGCGTCCCGCGAAGAGTGCTGCTTGCTGCGGTGCATGAGTTCCGTTGCCCACCATGGGGCGATGTCTTGACGGCGGCCAGCACATCGCTTCGATCCAGCCGACTTCTGCAAAAAACGCTCGATGGTGATGCAGGCGGCGGCCACGGTGCTGCGCACGGCGGGGTGAGGGAACGCACAGTGCGCGTGGCACGATCCGGCCACGCGTCCTCATTGCCGCCGGCGCACGGCGGTGACCAAATGGGTTCCCGCGCGTACCGTTTTGAGCCTCGCTGAGGTGCGAGAACAAAAAAAGGAGCCCGACCGGAAGCGCTCAGGCCTCGGTTCGGGCTCCAATGTCGCAAGCCGGGCCGGAAGCATCCAAGCCTCGGTTCAGGCTCGCTATCGGGGGCTGGAGGTCCCCACCCAACTTGCCCTGACCGTAGGTAAGCCCGGTTAACGAGTGGTTAACATTCCAGCTGTTGGGCTTCGCCGCACGCATGGCCAAGGACAAGCTCGCCGTCACCTCGGCGGTCAAGGAGCGGCAGGGCGTCGGCCTGGAGGCTAGTTATAACCCGTCTTGACGTTACCCCATAAATAGTATACCCGTATACGGGTGTTCGGCAAGGAGGCGAGCTTGCTCCGGCCGCGCTGGAGCGGAAATCCATCGGGCGATCCGTCGGGGCGCCCCGCGGGAAGGCGCTGCCCCGGCTCAGTGGGACCACGATCCGCGAGGTGGTTTGCAATTGATGCACTCGACGAGTGGGTCGCGGGCACCAGGGCGGGCCTGATAAAACAGGGTGATTTACAGGCTGAGCGACTGGGCTGCCCCGCTGCAGGGAGAGCACCAAAATCATGGCAGGGCCGCGGCCGCCTGCCGTTGAACAACCAGAGAGAGAATAACAACGAGGTGCCGAAAACAACGAATCAACGAGGGATCAGGCGAACCGCCCCGCGCCCGGCGGGCGACACATCCCCGGTTGACCCCGCTTTGCCGCCCGAGTGGTCGCGGGTACTGGCGGCGGGCCTGATAAAACAGGTGATCTACAGGCTGACCGCGCGCCGCTGCAGGGAGACACCAAAATCACGGCGGCGCCGCGGTCGCCTGCCGCTGAACAACCAGAGGGAGAATAACAACGAGACGCCGATAACAACCGCAACAAGCGATCAACGACCGCGCGCCCCCCGCGCCCCGCGCGGCCCGCATCCCCGGTTAACCCGCGCTTTACCGCCCGCGGCTAGGATCGAACGGGGGTCTGCAACCGTTTGGGATGAAGGCCCATGGACATCCTCGCCGTCCCGCCGTCGATCGGCCTGTCGACCCAGGTGGCGCCGCCGCCGGTGGCGCTGCAGGCCGGTCAGGTCGTCGATGCGCTGGTGCTGGCGCTGATCGACGCCGATACGGTCAGGCTGTCGCTTCCGGGCTTCATCGTCGACGTGAAATCCGCCGTTCCGCTGCAGCCGGGCGCAACCGTCCGGCTGGCGGTGCAGAGCTCGCCGGCAGGCCTCGAGCTCGTCGTGCTCGGCGATGCCGCCCGGCCGGCCGCGGCGGCCGGCCAGGCGGGCAGGGCGCCGGCAGCGCCCGTTGCGATGCCGGGTCCTGCGGCGCCCGAGCCCGCCGTGATCACGCTCCGCAACGCCATGGTGGTGGGCGCTTCCGCGCTGGAGACCGGGGCCGCCTCCACGCCGTCGCCGGAGACCGCGCAAGCCGCGCCAAAACCGCCGGCTCCGGCCCAAATCATCGCCGACGCGGTCCGCGTCGCCGCCTCCCGCCAGGGCGGGCTGGCGCCGCTCATGGCCGACGTGGCGCAGGTCGTGACCGCCCTTTCGGCTCCCCGGCCGGTGCTGCAGGCCGCACAGAACCTGCTGGCGCTCCGCGTGCCGCTCGACGAGAACCTTGCTGCCGCCGATGTGCAGCAGGCGCTCGCGCAGTCCGGGCTGTTTCTCGAGGCCAATCTGGCGCCGGCACCTGCCGCCGGGGGCGGGCCCAGACTGCCTGCCGGACCGGGCTTGCAGAACGGGCCGAGCATTGCCGCAGCAGGTGCGGGGCCGGCCAATGCCGCCGCTGCCAGGCCGGCCAATGCCGCAGGCGCGGGGCAGGCCCAGCCGACCCCGCTCCCTGCCGCCGACCTCAAGGCGGCGCTGCTGGTCTTTCGCGAAGTGGTGAAGGTCTGGCTCGACGGGACCGCCCCGGCTACCCCGGCGGCGCCCGCTTCCGGCGGCCCCGATGTCCCGGCCGCCGCTGATCCGGCACGTCAGCCGCTGCTGCCACCGGCCGCAGCGGCGCCGGCGAAACCGGCGGCGCCGGCAGCCACGACGTCCAGTCCGGCCACCACTCCGGCCGCCGTGCCGCCGCCCTATCGCGGCGCCCCGCCGGCGGCGCAGCCGGCCGCGGCCCCGTCTTTCTCCGCCGCCGCGCCGCCGGCCGACATCGCCCAAAAACTCATTGCCGAGACCGACGCGGCGCTGGCGCATCACACCCTGCTGCAGGTCGCCTCGCTGCCCGACCAGGCGCAGCCGCAGGCCCACCGCGCCGACAGCCAAGGGCCGCAATGGCTGTTCGAGATCCCCTTCGTGACCAGGCAGGGCACCAGCATCGCCCAGTTCGAGGTGTCTCGTGACGGCAAGGCCGTCGCGGCCGACGGGCGGACGATCTGGCGGGCGAGATTCTCCCTCGACGTCGAGCCGATGGGGCCGCTGCATGTGCAGGTCTCGCTCATCGGCGAGCGCACCGCCGTCACCTTCTGGGCCGAGCGCCCGGAGAGCGCGGCGCGGCTGTCGGAAAACACCGGGATGCTTGGTGAGGCGCTGCGCGGGGCGGCGCTGGAGCCGGGCGAGATCCAGTGCCGGGTCGGCGCGCCTGCGGCACCGCGGCCGGCGGCCGGCCGCTTCCTGGACCGCGCGTCATGACCGACCTGCGCAAGACCTCGCTGGCGATCGCCCTGCATTACGAGAAGCCGGGCGCCCCCCGCGTCGTCGCCAAGGGCCGCGGCGAGGTCGGGGAAAGGATCATCGAGGCGGCGCGGGCCCACGGCGTTCCGATCGAGCAGAATGCCGGGCTCGCCGAGGCGCTCTCGAAGGTCGAGCTCGACGAGGAAATTCCGGAGGCGCTCTACCGCGCCGTCGCCGAGGTGTTGGTGTTCATCCTGAAAATGTCCGGGCGCCTGCACTGAGGCGGCCGCCCGCTCACCAAGCCTGCCCGGCGGTCCGCCCGATGCGGCCGAGATGGGTGAAGCCGAAGCCGGCCGCGTACTTGAGGCCGTAGCCGAGCGCGCGGTCGAGCCCCACATGGGCGGCCCAGATCAGCGCCAGCGCGAGCACGGTCGGCGAGGCGAGCACGTGGCCGACGGCGCCGAGCACGATCGGCCCGAGCATGGTGTGGACCGCGTTGTAGGCGACCGCGCCGGCCCGCGGGCCCGCCAGATAGAAGAGGAAGCTCAGGTCCGGAACCAGGAACAGCGCGGCGAGCAGCCACCAGCTGGCGCCGGTCCCGCCGTATAGCAACAAGGCGAGCCCGAGCAGCGCGGCACCTTCGAGCCGCAACACCAGCCGCGGAATGCCGGATACGCCCGGCGCATCGGGGGGCAGGGCAGTCATCGGCGACCTCGCGGCTTGCCGGCCGGCACGCCGACCCGCCGGCATCGTATCGCAAAAGGTGGCCGTATCGAGTCATCGGCGTCGTGGCCGGACTTGTCCGGCTTGTCCCCGCCATCCACGTCTTTTCCAAGCGGGAAGACTTGGGTGCGCAGGACGAGCCCTGGGACGAGCCCACGCATGACGGCCGCTGCCTGTCGGCATCGTTCATGCATGCCTCCGGCCCCTGATTGGACCGCCGTCCTTCGTCTGCTATGGAGCAGGGTCCCTTCGGCCAACGGGTTTTGCCATGAAGCACATCCTCGAGCATCTCGACCAGCGCCGCGGCAATGCGCGCATGGGCGGCGGGCAGCGGCGCATCGAGGCGCAGCACAAGCGCGGCAAGCTCACCGCGCGCGAGCGTCTCGAGTTGCTCCTCGACAAGGGCTCGTTCGAGGAGTTCGACATGTTCGTCGAGCACCGCGCGACCGAGTTCGGCATGGAGGGGACGAAAATCTCCGGCGACGGCGTGGTCACCGGCTGGGGCACGGTGAACGGCCGCACCGTCTTCGTGTTCGCCAAGGATTTCACCGTGTTCGGCGGCTCGCTGTCGGAGACCCACGCGCAGAAGATCACGAAAATCCAGGACATGGCGATGAAGGCGCGGGCGCCGATCGTCGGCCTGTTCGACGCCGGCGGCGCCCGCATCCAGGAGGGCGTGGCGGCGCTCGGCGGCTACGGCGAGGTGTTCAAGCGCAACGTCGTCGCCTCCGGGGTGATCCCGCAGATCTCCGTGATCATGGGGCCGTGCGCCGGCGGCGACGTCTACTCGCCGGCGATGACCGACTTCATCTTCATGGTGAAGGATACGAGCTACATGTTCGTGACCGGTCCCGACGTGGTGAAGACGGTGACCAACGAGGTGGTCACCGCGGAGGAGCTCGGCGGCGCCAGCGTGCATACGACAAAATCCTCGGTCGCCGACAATGCCTTCGAGAACGACGTCGAATGCCTGCTGCAGATGCGCCGGCTGATCGACTTCCTGCCCGCCAACAATACCGAGGGCGTGCCCGAATGGCCGTCGTTCGACGATCCCGAGCGCGACGACGCCTCGCTCGACACGCTGATCCCGGACAGCCCCAACAAGCCCTACGACATCAAGGAGCTGATCCAGAAGGTGGTCGACGAGGCCGACTTCTTCGAGATCCAGCCGACCTTCGGCCGCAACATCGTGACCGGGTTCGGCCGCATGGCGGGGCGCAGCGTCGGCTTCGTCGCCAACCAGCCGATGGTGCTCGCCGGCGTGCTCGATGCCGACGCCTCGCGCAAGGCGGCGCGCTTCGTGCGCTTCTGCGACGCCTTCAACATCCCGATCGTCACCTTCGTCGACGTGCCGGGCTTCCTGCCCGGCACCAGCCAGGAATACGGCGGCCTGATCAAGCACGGCGCCAAGCTGCTGTTCGCCTATTCGCAGGCGACCGTGCCGCTGGTCACCGTGATCGTCCGAAAAGCGTTCGGCGGCGCCTACGACGTGATGGCGTCAAAGCATATCGGCGGCGACGTCAACTATGCGTGGCCGACCGCGCAGATCGCCGTGATGGGCGCCAAGGGCGCCGTCGAGATCATTTTCCGCCAGGACATCGGCGACCCGGAAAAAATCGCCAGGCGCACCCACGAATACGAGGAGCGTTTTCTCTCGCCGTTCGTCGCCGCCGAGCGCGGCTATATCGACGACGTGATCATGCCGCACGCCACCCGCCGCCGCATCGCCCGGGCGCTCGCCATGCTGCGCCACAAGCAGGTGGAGATGCCGGCCCGCAAGCACGACAATCTGCCGCTGTGAGCGCGACGCGGCGGGGATCAATTATTTTGTCGAACGTTTGAACGCTTCCGCTCCCGGGCGACACTAACGACCATTGCCAGATCGCTCGATGCCGTCCGTCCGTCGCGGCCGGCATGCGGCGCGCATTCGCAAAGAGTTGGCCCCGATGACAGGCATCAATGTGGAGGCGTTGCGGGCGAACCCTTTGGTTCGCGACCTGCTGGCGGGGCCGTTCGAGTTCATCGTGTGCGACGGCACCGGCGATCCGGTGTGGTTCACGGTCGCGGGATCCGAGGTCGAGCCGGTCGCCGAGGACGGCGGCGGCGGGGTCTACGTGCTGGCCGGGCCCGAGCGCCACGTGCTCCACGTCTCCGCGGATGGGCGCGCCGCGGTGATCGCCAAAGACCTCGACGATGCGGTGGCGCTGGTGGTCGCCTGCCCCTACTGGCGCGATCTGATCAAGTTCTCCGGCGGCGACCTGGCCAGGATGCGCCACATCGCCGGTCCCCTCGAGGAGGCGGTGCTGGAGGAATACGATCGTCTCGACGGGCATCGCGCGTATCTGCGCTCGACGCTCGGCCTGCCCGAGCCGGCCGACTTCCTCGGCGAGCTGCATCGCTGCGCGACTGTTTTGGGGTCGCGGCTCGAGGTGTTCGCTCCGGACGGTCACCGGCTGCCGTCGGTGCTGGCCGGAACGGCGTGATGCATCTGGCGAAATTCTTCCACCTGCCGTCCGAGGATCGCCTCCTGCATCTGTCGGTCGATTGGGCCGGAAGGTGGTCGCTCGCCGGCACGGTCTTGAAGACCGGCGCCCCATTCGTCGACGAGCGGTACGGCGACGGGCTGACCGCGGTCGGCGACTTTCTCGCCGCGGCCGCGACGCTCAGGGCGCACGGCTTCGTCGAGACCGCGGACACCAACTACACGCTGCGCAAGCTGCCGCCAGATCCGGAGCCGAAACTCGGCTGGCGCATCGCGCTCGAGGATGCGGTGGCGCTGGCGCTGGTCTCCGACGACGCCTCGCTCGGCACCAGGCTCGCCGTGCTGGCTGCTGCGGCGCCGCGCGACGAGCCGCTCCATCTCTGGGTGGCCGCCAGTCACCATTTTGCGACGCTGCGCGACGCGGACGGGGCGCTGAGACTCGCCAACGAGGCGCGGGCGCAATTCGACCGGCGCCGCGACACCGCAGCGCCGCTCTATGTGTGGTCGCTGTCGGTCGGCGAATGCGAGGCGTTGATCTGGGATCTGACCGCCGAGATCCACCATGCGCGCGCTGATTTCACGGCGGCCCTGCGGGCGCTGCGCGATGCCGGAGAGGCGAGCGGCGGCATCGCCCGCAGCGCGCGTCTTGCCGCCTTCATCTGCGCGCATTTTCCCCAATACCAGGAGGACGCGTTCGATGTCGTCGAGCGCTATGCGGAGTTCGGCGGCTACGAGGCCGTGACCCGGCTGCCGGCCTATGGCGACTATCTGCGGCGGCGCGCCGGGATCGCCGCCTCGCCGCGCCCGCGCTTCCGCTGGGCTTTTCTGCGCGAGCCGGCCGGCGAGGACGACATTCGTGGTGCCGAGACGCAGCTGGGGACGCCGCTGCCCGGAGCCTACCGAAGCTTCCTCGGCCGGTTCGGCCACACCGATCTCGTGGTGCAATGCGGACCGAAGACTTCCTGGCTGCACTTCCATCCGCCGCGCCGGCTCGCCCGCGAGCGCCACGACTTCGAGCGCTTCATCTCCCGCGTCACGCCGCTCGCCAAGGTCGAGGAGCATTTTCGCCGGAGCTACGGCGTGTCGGCGCGCCACCTGCTGCCGGTCGCCGGCCCGCACGACATCAGCAGCGATCTCCTGATTCACGTCGAGCCGGGCAGCCGCTTCGGCCACTGCTTCCTGTGGAGTCACGATGACGCCTTCGTGCTGGAGCATCCATGGCCGGATTTCTCCGCGGCGCTCGGCGCCATCGTGCAGGGGATCGACGCCGGCGACCCGGCCATCCTCGGTTTCTTCGATCTCGGCTGACGGCCCGGTCGCGGGCCGGCAGGATCAGTCGATCGCGCGGTAGATCCGGTCGTCGTAGGGCGCGCCGAGCATCGGCCCGAGCTCGTCGCGGAACCGCCGCGTGTCGGCCGTCATCTCGTGGGCGTCCAGCGATTTGCGGTCCGCCCAGATCTCGATCACGGAAAAATGGTTGGGACGGTTGGTCTGCTGGACCACGCTGAACCCGAGATTGCCGGGCTCCCGGGCGCTCACCTCGGCGAGGCGGCGGAGCAGCAGCATGACCTCGTCCTTGCGCGGCGGCGGGACGTCGACATGGGTCACCACATGGACGGCGGCGCCCGGCGGCGTGCCCTTGGCCGGACTGACCAGCAGCACATTGTGCAGGCGCTCGTCGGGCGGGCTGTTGCGGATCGCGGCGAGCTCGCCGAGGGACTTTTGCGTGTGCTCGGCCTTGCGGTTGGCCTCGAGCGCCTTCTGGTCGCGCCATGCCTCGATCACCACGAAGCGGTTCTCCTTGCCGGTATCGCGCAGCACGCGGACGAGCAGGTTGCCGTCGTCCTTGGCGCTCGCCGCGGCGAGCTGCCGAAGGATGGCGATGGCGGGATCCACCGAGGTCGGCATCACCTCCAGATAGGTGACGACATGCACGTTTGCGTCCTCGGCGCCGGCCGGCCGAATGAAGCCCGCCGGCAGCATCACGGCAGCGAGCAGAAGGCAGAACAGTCGCATCGGTTCCTCCCGTTTCTCATGTCCGCAGCGTCATCACCAGCTGGGTCTGGGTGACGATCGCCACCAGCTTGCCGTCGCCGCGGAACATCCGCGTCTCCCACACCATCGTGGTGCGGCCGCGGTGCAGCGGCGTGCATTCGGCGCGTACCGTGTCGCCCTGCGATACGGCGGCGAAGAAATTGGTCTTGCTCTCGATCGTGGTCGTGGTCGCGCCCTGCGGCAGGTTGATGAAGGTGGCGGCCCCGCCGAGATTGTCGGCGAGCGCCATCAGGGCGCCGCCGTGCAGGATGCCGCGCGGATTGATGATATCCTCGCCGACCGTCATCTCCGCCTCGCCCCGAGGAGTTTTGAGAACATCGGCTGGCGCTGCGAGAACTCCGCCAGCCGCAGGTCGTGGGCGACCGTGTCCATCGGCGGTCCCTTGTTTGTTTGGAGATCGTAGGATGGGTTGAGCGGAACGCGAAACCCATCAATGCGGCGCCGCCGCGATGGGTTTCGCCAACGCTCAACCCATCCTACGGATCACACCGAGGTGGGGAAGCCGTAGAGCAGGGCCGGATTCTGCACCAGGATGCGGTTGCGGGTCGCCTCGTCGGGGGCCCATTCGGCGAGCAGGTCGAGCAGGACGGCGTCGTTCGGCTTGTCCTTCTCGGTCGGGTGCGGCCAGTCGCTCGCCCACACCATGCGCTCGGGCGCCGCCTTGATGTAGGCGCGGGCGACCGGCACGGTGTCGGAATAGCTCGGCGGGCCGACCTTGCTGTCCTGATAGGCGCCCGACAGCTTGACCCAGGTCTTGCCCTTGTCGATCAGCTTGCTGATCGTCTTGAAGCCCGGATTGTCCAGCGCATTGGGCTGGGCGAGCCGGCCGAGATGATCGAACACGATCGGGGAGGCGACCCGCATGAGCAGGTCCTCGATGGCGGCGATCTGCTCGCCCTTCATGTGGATCTGGATGTGCCAGCCGAGATCGTTGACGCGCCTGGCCAGCGGCTCCAGCATCTCCGGCGTGGTGGCGCCGGTCTGCACCAGGTTGAAGCGGATGCCGCGGATGCCGAGCTCGTTCAGGCGCTTGAGATCGGCGTCGGTGACGCTGGTATCGACCACCGCGACCCCGCGGGCGCTGGCACCGATCTGCGCCATGGCGTCGAGAGTGACGCGGTTGTCGGTGCCGTAGGTGGACGGCGTCACGATGACGTTGCGGCTGGTGCCGATCCGCTTCTGCAGCAGCTTGTAGTCCGCCACCAGGGCATCGGGCGGCTTGAGGGTGGCCGACGGCGCGGCCGGATATTTGGCGTCGTAGATGTGCATGTGGCAGTCGCAGGCATTGGCCGGAGGCTCGAGCTTCGGCGCCTCGGTGCCGCCAGAGAACGGAACCTGGTCGGCCCGGGCGCTCTCGACGCCTGCAGCGCCGGCCAGAGCCAAGACTGCGGCGGCCTTCATCAACGCGCGTCGGTCGATCGACAGGCGGTTCATGGTTTCCTCCCTTGGCTGGGACGACGGACGGCGTGCAACCTCACGCTCTTCGGCGCGTCCTCGTTCACATGCGCGAAATTATACTACGAAATGCCGTCCGCGGCGCGTCGGTCGATGCTCGGACGCGCCGCTCAGCCCACCGCCACGCGGCGCGGCGGTGCGCCGTGGGTCTTCGGGATCTTGTCGGCGAACGCCTGGACGAAATCCGACGCGCCTTCCTCGCTATGGGTGGACACCGTCAGCGCCTCGTCGCGGTAGCTGCGCGAGGTCTCGTCGGCGATGACCCGCGCCATGATGGCGCGATAGTTCCGTGCCAGGCGCAGCCAGCGCAGTGCCACGATCACGAACTCGACGGCGCGCCGCGGGTAGAACAGAAGCGGGTTCTCTATTCTCAGGCCGGAGCGCCGCTGGGTGCGCACTTTGCGCCGGACGAAGCCGAACTGCAGCGGATGCACGCCCTCGATCCGGGTGGCGCCGGAGAACACGGTCAGCGCATCGACGATCTTCTTCGGATTGAGGCCGCTCGCCACCGCGCGCCGCAGGATGGTCTCGACATGCTCGTCGGTGTAATAGCGCGACCAGGCGTCGCGATAGACCTTCGTCCAGGCCTCGTTCGACATGATCGGGTGCGCCGGTGCAGACGTGCTCGAGGTCGTACTTGTTCATGTCGGGGTCCATCGGCACCCCTTGCGAGTGCAGGGTCTTGTGATCCTCCGAACCGGGCAGCGGGGTCAGGCAGAAGAACTCCAGGATGTCGATCGGCAGCTCCTTCTTGATGATCTCGATGTCGCGCGCGATCGACTCCGGCGTGTCGGTCGGGAAGCCCAGGATATAGCCCGCCCAGGTCATCACCTTGGCGTTGCGCCAGGCGTGCAGCATCTCCCGGTATTCCCAGATCTTGTTCTGCCGCTTCTTGGTGCCGAGCAGCGATTCGGGATTGATGTTCTCGAGCCCGATGAAGACGGCGTTGCAGCCGGCGCGCGCCGCCTTCTCGATGAAGCCGGGAATCCGGTGGCACAGCGTGTCGACCTGGAGGAGCAGGCGGATCTTGATGCCCTCTCTCGCGCAGCTCGATCAGGCGGTCGAGGATCGGCTCCCAGTTCTTGTTGCGGGCGAAATTGTCGTCGGTGACGAAGAAGCGGGTGATGCCCTGCGCCGCATTGGCGCGCACGATGTCCTCGACGTCGTCGGCGCGTGCGGTAGCGCGACTTGCGGCCCTGGACGTTGATGATGGTGCAGAAGCTGCACTGGAACGGGCAGCCGCGGCCGGCATCGAAGCTCGCATAGTGGCCGGCGACGCGGGTGACGACTGCGCCGCGGCAGCACCGGGAGCGCCGCCGCCGCCATGTCGGGCAGGTCGCCGAGATAAGTTGTAGACCGGCTTCGGCGGTGCCGGCGTCGATGTCGCGCAGCAGCGCGGCCATGCGGCCCTTCGCCTTCGCCGGCGAACAGCGTGATGCCGAGATCGAGCGCCTCCTTCAGGTCGACCGGCAGCTCGGGCAGCATCGAGATGCAGCCGCTGACATGGAAGCCGCCGATCACCACCGTGAGCCCGGCGGCGCGGAACTGGCGGCCGAGGTCGAGCGCGCTGGGGAACTGGTTCGACTGCACGCCGACCAGCGCCACGAAGCCGCCGCCCGCCGCCTTGATCGTCCGCGACCGTGCCCTTGATGTCGATGATGGTGTTGCACTCGTCGTAGGCATCGATCTCGATGTCGACGTCGGGACCGAGCACCCGGTCGTCGCGCGCATCCGTCGAGCAGCCCATAGACGCTGGCAAGGCTGTTGGAGGGGATGGTCGAGCGCCACCACTGGATCACATAGCCTTCCGTGTCGTAGTGGGAAGGCTTGATCAGCACCACCTTGAACGTGCGACGACCCACGTGTCCCCCTAAAAAACGGCTGTCGCCGGCCTCCCCGGGCCGGCCAAATCATGGCCCGGCAGGGTATCGTTCGCGCCTGGCGAAGTCCAGCCGGGCGGCTGCCGCGGGCTGCCGTGGGAGGTGTCCCGATCCGCGCCAAAACGCATCGGGGCGCGGCTCGCGCCACGCCCCGGACTGCCTTGCTCGAAACAGAGCCTACTTGCCGGGCTGCGGCACGATGCGGATATACGGCCGCGGCGACTTCCAGCCCTGCGGATAGGTTTTTCTGGCGTCGTCGTCGGACACCGAGCCGGCGATGATCACGTCCTCGCCGTGCTTCCAGTTCACCGGTGTGGCGACCTTGTGCCTGGCGGTCAGCTGCAGCGAATCGAGCACGCGCAGCACCTCGTCGAAGTTGCGACCCGTCGTCATTGGATAGATCAGGATCAGCTTGATCTTCTTGTCGGGGCCGATGACGAAGACATTGCGTACCGTCTGGTTGTCCGCCGCCGTGCGCTTGGAGGCGTCGCCGCTGGTGCTCGCCGGGAGCATGCCCCAGGCCTTCGAGATCGACAAATCGGTGTCGCCGATCATCGGATAGTTCGGCGCGAAGCCCTGCGTCTCCTTGATGTCGTTCGCCCACCTGGCGTGATTGTCGACCGGATCGACGCTGAGCCCGATGATCTTGGTGTGGCGGTTGTCGAACTCGGGCTTGATCCGCGCCATGTAGCCGAGCTCGGTGGTGCAGACCGGCGTGAAATCCTTCGGATGGGAAAACAGCACCGCCCAGGAATCGCCCACCCAGTCGTGGAAGCGGATGCGCCCTTCGGTCGTATCCGCTTCGAAATCCGGGGCAACGTCACCAATCTGAAGCGTCATCGTTGCATCTCCTGCCTTGAGCCCGAACGGGCTGTCGGCGGTTGGCCCGACCAAATCGGAAGGCAGTATATAACGCGCGTCGACAGACAGACCAGCCGCTCGCCCATAACGCATTATTTCGTTTGAGAGTCGGAAGGCCATCAGAAGGAAATTGGCATCGTGGCCCGCCGTCGGGGAGAAATTTTCCCGCGCCGCCCGCAGCCCATGCGAACCGGGGACGCCATATGGCGCCACCCATGCGGTGCCCGCCGGCTACAGGTCCGTCAAAAGCAATCGGCTAACGTTAACGCATCGGTAACCGGGCATCCCGACGATGCCGCCCCTGGGGGACAGGGAGCACATCATGATCAGCGATCCAGACCGTCCGATCGGCGCCGCTGCGGATTTTCACGACATCGTGGCGGCGATCGACCAGGCGCCGCATCTGGCCCCCCGGCTCGCCGTGCTGGCGCTCGACGAGGTTCGTCGCGGCGTGATGACCGGCGAGGGCCCGACCACACGGGGCCGCGTGCACTTTTCCCGCACCATCGACGCCACCGACGCCGCCATGTGCGAGATGATCCTGGTTGCCGCCGGTGGAGCGGACGGCAAGCCGGTCACCCGGCAGGAGGCCGAGGTCCTCTTCAATATCCACGAGGCGGCGCTGGACCGCGAGGATGACGGTCATTTCGACGACCTGTTCGTCAAGGCGATCGCCCATCATGTGCTGGCGGCAGCCGGCCATGCGGTGCCGCCGCGGGGAACCGCGCTGGCCCGCGCCACCTCGGTTGCCCAGTGGGCCCCGACCGCCGAGTTCGCCACCATCGATCGCGAGATCGCGACCTGGCTCGACCGGCTCGTGCGCGACAATCGCCGCTGGGGGGGACCGCTGCGGACGATCGCCGCAATGCTGATCGGCGCCGGTGCCAGCGCCGTGCCGGTAACCGCTTCGCTCGCGGCCCTGATCGATTTCGCCGCGTAAGCCGCTTCATCGCCCGGTCGAGCCGCCGGGACATCCGGGGCGCGCCCCCGTCACGCGACCGGAGCGCACGAACGTCCGCCTGCGCGGAACGAATTTTGCACGGCTTGCCCCTGAAAGGTTTGACTTTTTTCCGCCGCCGCCGCAAAGCGTCCTGATCGCAGGGGACGAGATCGTTTGATGTTCAAGCGTATTCTGATCGCCAATCGCGGCGAGATCGCCTGCCGTATCATCAAGACGGCGCGGCGGCTCGGGATCGAGACGGTTGCCGTCTATTCCGATGCCGACAAGGACGCCCTGCACGTCGAGATGGCGGACAGAACCGTGCATATCGGCCCGCCGGCGGCGAGCGAAAGCTACCTGCAGATCGAGAAAATCGTGGCGGCGTGCCGGACGAGCGGCGCCGAGGCGGTCCATCCGGGGTACGGCTTCCTGTCGGAGCGCGAAGCCTTTGCGCGAACCCTCGAGGAGGCCGGCGTCGTCTTCATCGGGCCCAATCCGGCGGCGATCGCCGCCATGGGCGACAAGATCGAGTTGAAGAAGGCGGCCGCCAAAGCCAAGGTCTCGACGGTGCCGGGCTTTCTCGGCGTCATCGAGGACCCCGGGCATGCCGTCCGGATCGCCGACGAGATCGGTTATCCGGTGATGATCAAGGCCTCGGCCGGCGGCGGCGGCAAGGGCATGCGCATCGCCCACAGCCGGGACGAGGTCGCCGAGGGGTTTGCGCGCGCGAGGTCGGAAGCAAAATCCTCGTTCGGCGACGACCGGGTCTTCGTCGAGAAATTCATCGTCGATCCGCGGCATGTCGAGATCCAGGTTCTCGGCGACAAGCACGGCCATGTGATCTATCTCGGCGAGCGCGAATGCTCGATCCAGCGCCGCAACCAGAAAGTCATCGAGGAGGCCCCGAGCCCGCTCATCGACGCGGCGACCCGCGCCAGCATGGGCAAGCAGGCGGTCGCGCTCGCCAAGGCGGTCGGCTACGATTCCGCCGGCACCGTCGAGTTCGTCGCCGGCCAGGACCGCAGCTTCTATTTCCTCGAGATGAACACCCGCCTGCAGGTCGAGCACCCGGTGACCGAGCTCGTCACCGGCATCGACCTGGTCGAGCAGATGATCCGGGTGGCGGCCGGCGAGAAGCTGACGATCAGGCAGAGCGACGTAAAACTGTCCGGGTGGGCGGTGGAGAGCCGCATCTATGCGGAGGACCCGTATCGCAACTTCCTGCCGTCGACCGGGCGGCTGGTGCGCTATCGCCCGCCGCCCGAATCGAGCGAGGGCGGCATCACGCTGCGCAACGATACCGGCGTGTACGAGGGCGGCGAGATCTCCATCTGGTACGACCCGATGATCGCCAAGCTCGTCACCCATGCGGCGACGCGCGGCCAGGCGATCGCCGCGCAGTCCGACGCGCTCGACGCCTTTGCTATCGACGGGATCCGCCACAACATTCCGTTCCTCGCCGCGGTGATGCAGCATCCGCGCTTCGGCGCCGGGCATCTCTCCACCGGTTTCATCGCCGAGGAATTTCCCGGCGGCTTTCACGGGGTCGAGCCCGACGAAAAGACCGCGCACCGCATTGCCGCGGTTGCCACGGCCATCGATCTGGTCATCGGCGAACGCCGCCGGCAGATTTCCGGCCAGCTCACCAGCAGGGCGGTGACCCGCGAGCGGCGGCGGCTGGTGCGGCTCGGCGATCGCGAATACCAGCTCGAAGTGTCGCGCGACGTCGGGCGCATCGGGATACGGTTCTTCGACGCCGCCGGCGAGGAGGATCACGTCCACGTGCTGCAGTCGCCGTGGAAGCCGGCCGATCCGGCATGGTTCGGCACCATCGACGGCGTGCGCACGGCCGTGCAGGTCCGGATGATTCCCAACGGCTTTGCGCTCGGCTATCGCGGCGTGCGGGTCGACGCCCTGGTCTACACCGAGCGGGAGGCGCATGCCGCCCGGCTGATGCCGAAGAAGACCGCGGCCGACAAGGGCAAGACGTTGCGCTGCCCGATGCCCGGCCTCATCGTCTCGATCGCGGTCGGCGAGGGCCAGGAGGTCAAGGCCGGCGAGACGCTCGCCGTGGTCGAGGCGATGAAGATGGAGAACGTGCTGCGTGCCGAGCTCGATGCGGTGGTCAAGAAGATCCACGCCAAGCCAGGCGACACGCTCGCGGTCGACGCGGTGATCCTCGAGTTCGCGTAAATCGCCACCGCCGGCCGTTGCGCGCCGCCGGCTTGTGAAATAATGCGACGCCATGCCACGATCGGGACGCATGGAGCCGCTCGCATTGTTTCTGTCGTCTACCGGCCGTCTGTCACCGCGTGCCTTCGCGGTCGCCCTGCTGCTCGTCTATGCGGCGGGCTTCCTGTCGCAGGCGCTGCTGGCGGCACCGGTCATCGAGCGCACCGGCCTGTGGTCGTTCGCAATCGTCCAGGCCGCCGTCATGTGGATGTGGTTCGCGGTGCATGCCAAGCGCCTGCACGATGCCGGCCGCAGCATCGGGCCGGCTGTGGGAATCGCGATCGTATGCGCGCTCGCGATCCTGCTGCTCATCCTGGTGCTGGCGATCTTTCAGCAGGCCCCAACCCAGGAGCCGAACGCGCCTTCCAGTTTCATCGGCCTGGTGGTGTTCTTCTATTTGATCGCCATCATCTCCGGCAACGCCGACCTCGGCGTCATCGGGATCGTGCTGGCGGCATTCGCCGGCCTGGCGCTCGCACCGTTCCTGCTCGCGTTCGGCTTTTCGGTCTGGACGGGGACGCGGCCGAGCGCGGCGGCGCAGGAGCCCGCGAAGGTTGCCGCCGGCGCTTGAAGCCCCGCGCGGTTCCGGGATAATCGGCGCGATGCTGCGCTATTTCGCCTACGGCTCGAACATGAGCACCGCGCTGATGGGCCGACGCTGCCCTGGCGCCCAACCGGTCGGGCCGGCGCGCCTCGACGGCTACCGCTTCATCGTGATGGGCGGCGGCTATGCGTCGGTCGTGCCGGCTCCCGGCGGCACGGTCCACGGGGTGCTGTGGCGGGTCACCCCGCGCGATCTCGCCGCGCTCAACGCGTTCGAGGCCATCGACAGCGGCCTCTACGTTCGCCGCGTCGTGTCGGTGCGCTTCGGCACTGGCCGCAATCCGGCGCTCACCTACGTGTCGCCGAGATCTCTCGAGGGACGGCCGCGGCCGGGCTATCAGGCGTTCGTCGTCGCCTCGGCACGCGCCTGGAACCTGCCGCCGGCCTATGTGCGCTCGCTCGAGCGCTGGGCGCCAGCCGGCTTCGCCGGGACCTGGGGACTGGGCAGCGGAGAACCCGGATGAGCAATGTCATCATTCATGTCGTCGTCCGCGGCCGCGTCCAGGGCGTCGGCTTTCGCGCCTGGGCCGAGCACATGGCGCTCCGCCACGGGGTCGCGGGCTGGGTGAGAAATCGCCGCGATGGATCGGTCGAGGCGGTGTTCTCAGGTCCGGCGGACGCGGTCGCCGCCATGGTCGCAGCCTGCCGCCTGGGTCCCGGCGGAGGAGGGGTGAACGGCGTGACCGAGCACCAGGGCGGGCCGGAGCTTCTGGCGCAACGCTATTCCGGCGAGCTGTTCTCGGTGCTGCCGACGATCTGAGCAGGATCCTGTCGCACCACCGCGGTCGCGCCGAACAGTTTCTCGAATTCCCGTCGCAGCACGATGTCGACCTCGGGCATCGTCACCGGCAGGCCGAGATCCACCAGGCTGGTCACGCCATGGCGTGGCTCCGCGACGCCGCAGGGCACGATGCCTGAATAGTAGGCGAGATCCGGATCGACGTTGAGACTGATGCCGTGCAGCGTCACGAACCGGCGCACGCGAATTCCGATGGCGGCGATCTTGTCCTCGCAGCCTTCGCCTTTGTCGGGCCGGCGCACCCAGACGCCGACGCGATCCTCGCGCCGCTCGCCGCGCACACCGAATTGCGCGAGTGTCCGGATCAGCCATTCCTCCAGGCTGGCAACGAAGCGGCGGATATCGGGCACCCGTCGCTTGAGATCGAGCATCAGGTAGACCACCCGCTGACCCGGGCCGTGATAGGTGAATTGTCCGCCGCGCCCGGACGCAAACACCGGAATCGTCGCCGCGATGAGGTGGTCGGGTTTGGCGCTGGTTCCCGCCGTGTAGAGCGGCGGGTGCTCGAGCATCCAGACGAGCTCGGCGGCGTCGCCGGACGAGATCGCCGCGACTCGCGCGTCCATGGCGGCCACCGCGCTCTGGTAGTCGACCAGACCGGGCGCGATCGCCCATTCGACGGCCGGCGCACCGGGCGCCATCCTGAGCCCGAACGGCAGATCGCCGCGCGTCGCTGCCGGTCTTGCCTCTCTGACGAGCATCGGTCTGATCTTGCGGTTGGAGCGCGTTCCGGAAAGCTTAGCGGTTTTGCGCCGGCAACACGACCCGAGGGCGGCGTCCTTCAGCCCGTCAGGCGGCGCGCCGGGCAAATCGGGCGGTTGCGATCTTCATCGCCGCGCCTCCGCGCGGATCAGCGCCAGCCCGCTTTCCGGGTCCAGCACCTTGCGCAGATGGGCAGCTTGGTCATCATTGGGCTCAGGTCCTCTCGACCGGGGCGGCATCGAAGCGCCATTGGGCTGCGCTCATGCGTCCAGACCTCCGGGCTCCGATGTTCAACGTGAAGAGCAGCCGCACGTTCCAGGACCGCAAATGCCGGCGGCATGGTCGCCTGGAACCCGACGCTGCCGCAGCCGTTGGTATCGGCAACGGTAGCGAGAACCATGGCCACCAATCTTCCGTCTCGCGCGGCGCCCGCAACCGCGCGGCAAGACCCGCGCATCCGCGCCCTTGCCCAGCAAATGCTCCTGGCCGGCGGCACCACGGTCCTGTTCGTCGGCCTGCTGCTGCTCAACCACGGCCAGCATCTGCTGCAGCTGATCCTGCGGTCGCCGCAGGCCTTCGTGCCGCTGGCCTTGCTGTTGGTCGGATTCCTCGGGCTGTTCGGCTGCGCGATGTTCGCCTCAGCCCTCCAGGGCGGAGCGTCCGATGCCGGCGACGGTCCATCGCGATGATCGCCAGATCGGCAGGAAGAGAGACGGCTCCGCCTGGCGCGGCCGGGAAGCGGAGCCGTCGTGCCGCCGGCGACGGCGCGGCGACGCGGCGCAAGCTCGTCGAATTCGATGCCGAAACGTGGAGCAGCCTTGATCTGTTGAGACGCGACACGTTCGCGACCTTTCAGGAGCTGGCGGACGAGGCGTTTCGTGATCTTCTCAAGAAGCACAATCGCCCGGTCACCTTGCGTGACGCGCTGAGGCAGAGCGCCAGGGATCTGGCGTCTGGCACAAAGCCGCGGCGGGCAGCCGTTAGCAAGTCGGGCTGAGACTGCAGCGGCGCCTTACGGTTATGGGGGTTACGGATTCGGCGGCGGATGCCTCCAGGACGAAGGGTATGGTCGGCTTAGCCCTTGCGACGGCGGCGGCGCCAGCTAACGCCTGGCCGACTTGCCAAGAAAGGACGGGTGGCGGGCCCGTCCTTTCTTCAGCAGGGTCGCCCCATCGGGTAATTTCGTAGGGCGATATGCTCGTCTGCGCCGTGCTTCGTGCCGGTAACCCAAAACGGCAAATTCTTCGCCGCATGGCCACAAAATTGCTAACCTTCCCTCCCATAGGACGCGTGCACGGGACGGGCCGCGAGGCCCCAGGGGAGGGACGATGGAATGAGGTTCCATGCCATCACGGCTGCCTTCTTGTTGCTGCTTGGTACGATGTCCGCTCCAGCGGCGGTCAGGATCGACGGGGACCCGGGGGGGCGAATCGACCAGTATCTGTCGAAATTCGAGGCGTTGCGCAGCTCGGGCGAGCGGGTGATCGTCGATGGCCCGTGCAACTCGGCCTGCACGCTTCTGCTCGGCAAGCTGCCGCGCAACCAGGTCTGCATGACCGCGCGTGCCAGCCTTGGGTTCCATGCGGCGTGGACGCCGGACCAGTCCGGACGGCCGGTCTCGAGCCCGATGTGGACCAGGGTCCTGTGGAGCAATTATCCACAGCACATCCGCCATTGGATCAGCCGCCATGGCGGCCTGACGCCGCGAATGATCTACCTGCGCGGCAATGATCTCACCCACATGTATCCGCGCTGCGGATCGGAGGCCGCCGGCCGGTAGCGCTCCGCCTCCGGCGACCTGACGCAGCGATCCGGAGGATCGTCTGCGCACGGCCCCGAATCGGGTTCAACTGGGGCCCCGGTCGGCTGATCCCGGCTGCTCGGTTTTTGGCTCGCCAGCGTCGTCGCGGTTTGCCATGATGGGTGCGAGCAGCAGAGGTGAGCCGGTGCGGAATGTTTTTTCGGCGATGCGGCAGGCGGGGCTCGCCGCCATGGCCATCCTGCTCGTATGGGGGAGCTCCGTCATGGCGCAGCAGGACGGCGGTCAGCAGGATTCCTTTCTTCTCACCATTTTCCTGCGTCACGATCAGAGCAAGAATCTCGACCAGATCAATGCCCAGCTGCGCCAGCAGGATTTCTACAAGAAGTTTCCGCCGCCGGGCATCGAGATCGTCTCTTGGTATGTCATGATGGGCATCGGCCAGGTCGTGACGCTGCGGGTTCCGGCCGGCCGGTTGCGCGAGGTCAACCGGTCCGTGGAGCAGAGCGCCTGGGGGGCGTTCCGCACGGAGTTCTTTCCGACCTACGATCTTAAAGGCGTGATGGAAGAAGAGCGAAAGAAGAATCAATAGTTCCTTGCGTGCGCCGGCGGGCTCGCTTCGCCGCGGATGCCGCACTCCCGGGTCGATTGCAATCGCGCGCCCATCGTGGCAGGTCCTGTCTCCGCCACGGAGCCTTGCGTGAAACCAACTCGACGATCCCTCCTGCGCGCTGCCGGGCTCGCCATCGCGGCGCCGGCCATGAGCAGGCTGGGCGCACCCGCGGCGGCGGCCGATGCCGCGGCCTGGCGACACGGGCTGTCGCTGTTCGGGGACCTGAAATACCCGGCGGATTTCCGCCACTTCGACTACGTCAACCCGGCGGCGCCGAAGGGTGGAACCGTGCGCCAGGTCGCAGTCGGAACCTTCGACAACTTCAACCCGGTTCCGGCCGGCGTGAAGGGCAATCTGGTCGAAGGCACCGAGCTGATGTACGACGCCCTGATGACGTCGTCACTCGACGAGCCGTCGAGCGAATACGGGTTGATCGCCGAGGTGGCGAGCTTTCCGGCCGACATCTCCTCGGCGACCTACCGTCTGCATCCGGCCGCAAGATGGCACGACGGCAAGGCGATCACGCCCGACGACGTGATCTTCACCCTCAACGTCTACAAGCAGAACAATCCGCAGCAAGCCGCCTATTACCGCCACGTCGTCGCGGCGGAGAAAACCGGGGAGCGCGAGGTCACCTTCAGGTTCGATGCGCCGGGCAACCGCGAGCTGCCGCAGATCGTGGGCCAGCTTTCCCTGCTGCCGAAGCACTGGTGGGAGGCGGCCGACAAGGCCGGTCGGCCGCGCGACGTCACCGCGACGACGCTGGAGCCGCCGCTCGGCTCGGGGGCCTATCGCATCAGGCATTTCGAGCCCGGGCGCAGCGTCGTCTACGAGCGGGTGAAGGACTACTGGGCCAAGGATCTGCCGGTTGCGATCGGCATCGGCAATTTCGACGAGATGCGCTACGACTATTTCCGCGACATCAATGTCGCCTTCGAGGCGTTCAAGGCGGATCAGGTAGACTGGCGCAACGAGAACAGCGCGAAGAACTGGGCAACCGGCTACGGTTTCCCGGCCGTCGGGCAGAAGCGGGTCGTGCGCGACGAATTCCCGATCCGCAGCATCGGCACCATGCAGGCCTATGTATTGAACTGCCGCAGGCCAAAATTCGCCGATCCCAGGGTGCGCCGTGCCTTCAACTTCGCGCTGAATTTCGAGGAGATCAACAAGGATATCTTCTACGGCCAGTACCGGCGGATCACCAGCTATTTCGACGGGACGGAGCTTGCCTCCTCGGGCCTGCCGCAAGGTCGCGAGCTGGAGATTCTCGAGACCGTGCGCGACCGCGTGCCGCCCGAGGTGTTTTCGACGCCCTATTGGAATCCCGTCGGCGGCAGCGCGGAAGCGGTGCGCGCCAACCTGCTGCAGGCGACCCGCCTGCTCAAGGATGCCGGTTTCGTCGTCCGCAACCTCAAGCTCGTCGACCAGAAGACCGGCGAGCCGCTCGGCGTGGAGTTCCTGGTCGACGATCCGACCTACGAGCCGTTCGTCCTGTTCTACCAGGCGCCGCTGCAGCGGCTCGGCATCAACGCGACGGTGCGCACCGTCGACGACGTGCAATTCCAGAACAGGGTGCGGCGGTTCGATTTCGACATCATCATCGCGTCGTGGCAGCAATCGCTGTCGCCCGGCAACGAGCAGCGCGACTATTGGGGAGCCCAGGCCGCCGACCAGCCGGGATCCCGCAACCTGGCGGGCATCAAGAATCCGGCGGTCGATGCGTTGATCCAGCGCGTCATCTATGCGGAAAGCCGCGACGATCTGGTCGCCGCGACCCGGGCGCTCGACCGGGTCCTGTTGTGGAACCATTATGTAGTTCCGCAGTGGAACTATCCCAATGCGCGGACCGCGCGGTGGGACCGGTTTGCCCGGCCCGATGCGATGCCGAAATACGGGGCGGCATCGTTTCCCGGCATCTGGTGGTGGGACGCGGAGCGCGCCGCCGCGACGGCGGCGAAGAAATGAGCCGTGCGGCCTGCGGGTCGCGGGCATCCGGCTTCGGTCGTTCGACCCGGCGGCGGAGAGGAGCCGCCGGGCGATTCCGAACCTGTCGACGCCGCAGAATCGGCGCTCCTCGATGGCCCGCCGGTGCGCCGCCCATCACCGAATATTAACGATCTCGGCTTAACCATCGCGTAACCATCCCGTGGCGACCTGGGGCGAGCGTGAAGGGTCGGGTTTAGGGGCGTTTACGTGCCGACATTGGACAAGGTTCTCGTCGACATCGCGGTCGTGCTCGGCACCACCTCCATGCCGGTCCACCAGGTGCTGCGGCTCGGCCGCGGCGCCATCATCGAGCTCGACGCGTCCGAGGACGACGAGGTGCAGATCCTCGCCAACAACCTGCCTGTTGCCCGCGGCACCGTGGTGGTCAGCGGCAACCGCATCGCCGTCGAGGTCAAGGAGATGCTGCCGCGCGGGCCGGATCTCCGCTGATCGGCGGCCCTTGTCCCGCTACGACCGATTTGTTACATCCTCCGCCGTCGTTTCCGGGGCCGGCCGACTGGCCGGCGCTTCATCTGCGGTCGTGGCGGAATTGGTAGACGCGCTAGCTTGAGGTGCTAGTGGGGCGACCCGTGGAGGTTCGAGTCCTCTCGACCGCACCAATGTTGGGACACCCTGGTCCCCTCAATATTCAATAGGCGGTGCTGCACGTGGGCCACACATGGCCCCTGTAGCGACCAGAATGCCCCCACCAGCGAGCGACGGTCAGAGCGCACGCAGCGTATCCCTGCGGACGCCAGGGGCATTCGCCCAATATTCCAGCGTGCCTCCCACCGGACCCCATACAGGCGCCCATAGTCCGCCTTGCGAGCGTTGGCTATCCGGCCTCGACTTCCGACAGCCGCCCCGTGCTGCGCTCTGGCGAGCGTGGGAGCAGAATCTCCACGCCGGAGAACCCCCGTGGGTATTCTGGGCTCCAGAGGGGGCCGCCGAGACCAGGAAAGACGCCATCGTCGGAACCTGAGCAACGGCGAGGGCCGCCCGCGTCGGCGAGCGGCGTCGCTCTCTCGTGGAGGGTGCCTGTTGCTGATTTGCCACAAAACTCAAAAATAACGCGGATCCGGGCAAAATAGTGCATGATCCTGGGCGCTCTGCCTCATTCTTAACCCCAAGCGGTGGCATGATTCAACCATGGGGGCAAGATTCAACCGACACATATCGAAAGGGGATAATCATGCGAAAATACCTGGTGGCCGGTGCGCTCGCCGTAGCGCTTCCCGCCGCCGCATGGGCGGCTGATCTGCCCGTCAAGGCGCTGCCGCCTGTGGTGGCTCCGGTATATTACAGTTGGACCGGATGCTACATCGGCGGCAACATCGGGGCCGCCTGGCGCGGGGGCGATGGTTGGAGGGACACCACGTTCAACCGGGACTGGGGCGGTGGTGACAACAACGGCCGGTTCATCGGCGGTGGTCAGGTCGGGTGCAACTATCAGTTCGACCGCTTCGTGATCGGCGCCGAATGGGACGCTGACTGGACCGGGAGACGCGACGTCAACGCCACGGTTTTTGTCCCGGGCGTCGGGACCTTGGCGGCCACCGGGGGGGCAAGCGGATACGTATCGACCCTGGCGGCCCGTTTTGGCTTGGCCTTTGACCGTGTGCTCCTGTACGGCAAGGCTGGTTTCGGCTGGGTCGGCGCCGAGGGTGACCTCACCATTGCCAACCTGACGACGGGCAACGCGGTCGTAATCAGCGGCGGTGGTTCCAGAAGCGGGTGGGTCATCGGCGCGGGCGTCGAGTGGGGTATCACCGAGGCCTGGACGGCGAAGGTGGAGTTTGACTATCTGGGACGTTCCGGCAACACGTTCACTGTGCCGGCCGGGGCGCCGTTCTTCGCCGGCGACACGTTCAGCACCGGCAACCGCAACATCTCCATGGTCAAGCTGGGGGTGAACTACCGGTTCAACTGGGGGGCTCCTGCCCCGGTCCGCGCCGCCTACTGATCGGCGACGCTGCGGCTGAGCTCACCAGCCGGTCAAACAAAGAGGCCGCTCCTTGCGGGCGGCCTCTTGCTTGTATGCTAACTGCTCTGTTGAGCCGTGCATTGCCAACGCGCGGCCACGATATCAGATTGAAACACAGCTATCGGATGATCTTTCCGCCGGGATGATTTTCCGGGATCGTGTACGCGACCATTGTTGTGCCGCCAATCGCGAAGCCCTGATAGCCGTCATCGCCTCCCGACGAACCAGCCGATGCCGAACAGCACCACGGCGGCGACCGCAGAGGCGATGCCGTGCTTGACGTGGATACGCGCGGACCCGGCTTCGAAGCCGGGAAAGAAAGCCGGAAGCGATCCGGCCGGCACGACGAAGTAGACGATCGCCACGACGGCGACCACGAGCCCCAATACGATCGCAATTGTCTTCATGGTCTTGCGCCTGTTGTGATGCGAGGCCGGCGGAACGCCGACATCAGCGGGTGGTCTGCGCCGGCGTCCGGGCCACCAGCTGCGGCGGCGTCGAGAGCGCGAGCGGAGGCTTGAGGGCGGCTGGACGAGGCGCGGGTGGCGCGGCCGTGCGGGCTCGCGGTTTCGCAGCGGGATGGCGCGGCCTGGTCTTGCCGCTCCAGGCCGACGGCGCGATCATCTGGGCGAGCACGGCCTGGGGTACCACGATCGTGTCGATGGTCTCCGGCATGGGCGCGAGCGTCATTGCCGTCACGGACGGGGCGGGGAAGCTTTCGGGCGACGCGGCAGTCTGCAGCGTCGGCTCCGGCATCCTGGTCACCACGCCGACATGAGGCGCCGGGGACCAGGCGGGAAGGGGCGGCGGGGCCTGCAAGCCGCCAAGCCGCTCGAACAGCGGCTGCGGGATCGCGCTTGCCTGGCGGATCCTGAACGGATGCGGCCAGCCGAAGCTTTCTGCGCTCGGCGCCGGCAGCCTGGCGACGGCGGGCTCGACGATGCGCGGCCACTGGGGAACCGGCTTGCGCATGACCCAGCTCTGCGGCTCGGTGACGGTTTTCGGACGGTCGGGCCCGGCCGGCACCACGTGAACAATGCGGTACCCGCGCGCTTTGAGCTCGCGCAGCAATTGCGGCAGCATCAGCGCCGTGGCCGGCTGGATGTCGTGGAGCAGCAGCACGCCCTTGCCCTTGCGCTCCAGCCGCTCGAGGGCGCGCGCCATCACCTTGGCGCCGCTGATATGGGTCCAGTCGTCGGCGGGAAAATCGGCGCTCCACACCATGACGTTATGGGACGCCAAATAGGATTCGATGGCCGGCGAACGGCCGAGGCCGGGAAAGCGGAAGAACGGCGCCAGCGCCCGCTCGTCGCCGAGCGCGGCATTGGCCGCAGCGATCCCGTCGTCGATCTCCTTGTGGGCGGCGACGTCCTGCAGCCGGGTGAAGATCCGCGGATGATTCTGGCTGTGGGTGGCGACGGTGTGGCCCTCGTTGTAGAGGCGGCGCACCATGCCCGGATAGGCGCGCGACTGCCGCCCGACCAGGAAGAACGTAGCCTTCACGCATTCGGCGGCGAGCGTCTGCAGCACCCGGGTGGTGTAGGGCGGAAGCGGGCCGTCGTCGAAGGTCAGCACCACTTCCTTGTCGTTGAGCGGCAGGGTCTCGGGATATTGCATGGTGCCGATGCGGCCGTGCTCGGACGGGTCGACGACAAGCACCCGCTCGACGCCCAGCGCGTCGGGCCTGCCCGCACACTCGCTGGCAGCCGCCGCCAACGTTCCGCCGAGAAGGGCCGAAGCCAGGACGATCGCAGAGACGCTGCGCATCATGACGTCCACGGATAAACATTCGGCGTGCGAGCGATTTGCCGGCCGTCATGTCGCGACACTACGCACCCGCGATTAAACGGGCGGTTAACTGTAGGCATTGCTCCCCCGGGCGCTGGATCGGCCAGTGCCGCGCCGCCGGATTCCCCCGCGATCAAGGGTATCCGGTGGCTGTCGTGGCGAAGAATGCAGATTAACGCGATCCGTGTCCATTCCAAGGCGGCGGCGTGGGGCCCGGCGTTCCGACAACGTCGTCGGATGCCGCCGCCCGTGCGGGCTCTGTCGGTACGGTGTGCACGATCTGGTAGCCGCGAGCCTTGAGTGCACGCAAGAATGCGGGGAGCATGGCGGCGGTCTGGGCCTTTGTGTCGTGGAACAGCACGATACCGCCCCCCGCCTCGTCGAGGCGGGCGAGAACAAGCCGCAGCTCCTGGTCCGGCGTCATCCGGTTCCAGTCGCTCGCCCAGAGATCGGCGCTGAAGACCACGACCCCGCGTGCCGCAAGCCGGTCGAGCAGCGCGGGCGTCGCGGCAAAACCGGGGAAGCGGAAGAACGGCGTGACCGGAGCCGCCCCGGCGTCGCCATAGAGCGCCGTATCGACCGCCGCAAAGCCGCGGTCGATCTCGGCCTCTGCGGCTCGGGTCGAACGGCGATCGAGCAGGGGATGCGAAAAGGTATGGTGGGCGACGGTGTGCCCCTCGGCGAGCTCGCGCCGTGCGAGATGCGGATGGGCCGCGGCGTTTTGTCCGAGCAGGAAGAATGTCGCCCGCACGCATTCCCGCGCCAGGGCGGCGAGCACGCGGTCGGTGGGGCCGGGCCATGGGCCGTCGTCGAAGGTGAGCACCACCTCCTTCGGCTTGAGCGGCAGGGTGGCGGGAAAATGCTTCAGACCGACGCGCGGGGTGATGGCGGCGTCGACCTCGATCACCCGGCTCGTCCCCAGCGCATCGGCGGAGCACTTCGTCTCAGCACCGTGCGCGCCCGACGGCAGCGAGAGCGCGACGACGAGCACGTGACAGATGATCCGTATCGGCCGCTGCATCGCGCGCAATTGAGCCCAACGATCTCGCCCGCGCAAGGCTGTGATCGCATGGCCGCCGCCGCGGACCGGCACGCACGAAAGAGCCGGCCGTCGGTCGCCCGGCGGCCGGCTCTTCACATCCGCTATGCGGCGCGGTCACCAGTGATGGCGGTAGTGATGGCGCCAGCCCGGACCCCAGCCGCCATACGGCGCATAGGCGTAGCCAGGGGCGTAGTCGTAGCCCGGTCCGTACGCATAGGCCGGCGCATCATAATAGTACGGCGACGCAAGGGCAGCACCCGCGAGGCCGAGAGCGAGCCCGCCGAACACGAGGCCCGGACCAAATCCCCGATGCCGGAAGTAGCGCACGTCGGTGGCTTGGCTCGGCATTGCGGACTTCAGCGCGGCGGTATTGGACGGCACCGGCGCGGCCCACGACGGGGTCGCCGCGGCGATCGCGAGCGCAGCGGCGACGCCGGCCGCGATTGTCCTTTTCATCGTCCTGGTACTCATGGCTTCCATCCTCTTCGTCTGATCCTCTTCCGACCAGCCCGCTCGCAACCGCGTGATCGTCGCGGTCGGGCGGATGTCTGATGGAGAACGCGGCGGGCATTGCTTGGTTCCGCAGGTGCGATGCGACCGTTATGACGCAACATCCTCGCGTTGTTTGATCAATCAGTCGCCGCCGCCTGGGTTACGAATTTGTAATGTCTGCGGCGCTCATCGCCGCAACCCCGGCGGCGTCTGCATCGCGCGCACCGCGCGCTCGCGCGCCGCCGGCGTCACCGGCTTGCCGTCGAGCAGGCTCTGGCCGAACAGATAGCTGTAGAACAGCACGGCGCGCGCTTCGGCGTCGGCCGCGAGCTCGATCGCAAGGCCCTTGAAGTTGTTGCGTATGTCAAACATACGGTAACGTATCTACAGCGGGCGGGTCCGGCGATCCGCGCTCCGAGCCGGTGCGGCAGCCGATGGGAGGCCTCGATGATTGCGAACGCCTGGCAGAATTTCGATTTCGGGCTCGGCGCCGACGCCGATCTGCTGCGTGACACCGTCCATCGTTTCGCCCAGGACGAGATCGCGCCGCGCGCCGCCGAGATCGATCGCAGCAACGCCTTTCCCCGCGACCTGTGGCCGAAGCTCGGCGCCCTCGGCCTGCTCGGCATCACCGTCGAGGAGGAGTTCGGCGGCACCGGGCTCGGCTATCTGGCGCATTGCGTCGCCATGGAGGAGGTGTCGCGCGCCTCGGGCTCGGTCGGGCTGTCCTACGGCGCCCATTCCAATCTCTGCGTCAACCAGATCCGCCGGCGCGGCAGCGAGGCGCAGAAGCGCCGCTATCTGCCCAAGCTGATCTCCGGCGAGCATGTGGGAGCGCTGGCGATGTCGGAGCCGGGGGCCGGTTCCGACGTGGTCGGCATGCGCACCCGCGCCGAGCGCCGCGGCGACCGCTACGTGCTCAACGGCTCGAAGATGTGGATCACCAACGGGCCGGTCGCCGAGACCATCGTGGTCTACGCCAAGACCGAGCCGGATGCGGGGCCGCGCGGCATCACGGCGTTCATCGTCGAGAAGGGTCTTGCCGGCTTCACCACGGCGCAGAAGCTCGACAAGCTCGGCATGCGCGGGTCGGATACCGGCGAATTGGTGTTCGCGGACTGCGAGGTGCCGGAGGACAACGTGCTCGGCAAGGTCAACGAGGGCGTCGCCGTGCTGATGTCCGGTCTCGACTACGAGCGCATCGTGCTGTCCGGCGGCTCGCTCGGCATCATGCAGGCCGCCATGGACGCGGTCATGCCTTACGTCCATGAGCGCAGGCAGTTCGGCGCCCCGATCGGCACGTTCCAGATCATGCAGGCGAAGATCGCCGACATGTATGTGACGATGAACGCCGCCAAGGCCTATGTCTACGCGGTGGCGCGGGCGGCCGATGCCGGCAGGACGACGCGCGAGGACGCAGCCGGCGCCATCCTGTTCGCCTCGGAAAAGGCCACCTGGATGGCCCTCGAGGCGATCCAGTGCCTGGGCGGCAACGGCTATATCAACGACTATCCGACCGGGCGGCTCCTGCGCGACGCCAAGCTCTACAAGATCGGCGCCGGAACCAGCGAGATCCGGCGCATGCTGATCGGCCGCGAGCTGTTCGAGAAAAGCGGGTAAGTTTACGGCCGTTGGGCCGGCTGCTCCGGCGGCTTCTGCTCAGTCGGTGTCGGCGGCTTCTGCTCCTGCATGCGCAAGGTGCAACGCACCGCCTCCGGCCGGCAGGCGATCGCCACGTTGGAGCACGCGGCCGGCTCGTCTCCCGACTGCCGGCAGGTGCGGCAGCGATTGGTCCATTCGATGCAGTCGGGCTCCGGCCGCAGGAACTCGGATCGACTCTCCTGGGGCGGCGCCGGCTTGGCCTCGTCCGCCTGGGCGAGCGCGGGTGCGACCCACGGCAGGATCGACAGCGCGAATGCGGCGGCCAGCGTCCGGACTGCGGCGGTCATCAGCCATCTCCTGCGCCCGAATGATCGGCGACGGCTTGACCGGCAACGGTTTTGACGGTCTCGCCGCTGCGCTATATAGCCTGCCGGCATCGCCGGTTCCCAATCCCCATCGGATCCGAGGACATCATGCAGGTCGTCGCAGCCCACGGCGGGCGCATTCCGGCCATCGGTCTCGGCACCATGACGCTGAAGGAGCAGCTCTGCGTCGACCTGGTCGCCGCCGCGCTCGCTCGGGGCTATCGCCATCTCGACACCGCTCAGATGTACGGCAACGAGCGCGAGGTCGGAGAAGGCCTGCGCGCTTCCGGGGTGAAGCGGGACGAGGTCTTCGTCACCACCAAGGTCTGGCATGATCGGCTCCGCGCCGGGGACTTTGAGCGCTCCGTCGACCAGAGCCTGGAGCGGCTGATGCTGTCGGCGGTCGATCTGCTGCTCGTTCATTGGCCCAATCCGGCGGTGCCGCTCGCCGAGACTCTGGGTGCGCTGTGCAAGGTCAAGCGTGCCGGGCTCGCCCGTCACATCGGCGTCGCCAATTTCACCGTCGCCATGCTCGACGAGGCGGTCCGCCTCGCCGACGAGCCGCTGGTGACCAACCAGGTCGAGGCTCACCCGTTTCTCGACCAGTCGAAGCTGATCGCGGCGTGCCGGCAGCACGGCCTCGCGGTCACCGCCTATTGCCCGATCGCGCGGGGGAAAGCCTCCGGCGACGACGTGCTCGGCCGGATCGGCAAAGCCCACGGCAAGAGTGCCGGCCAGGTGTCGCTGCGCTGGCTGGTCCAGCACGGATTGGTGGTCATTCCGCGGACCTCGAAGGTCGAGCGGCTCGCCGAGAATCTTTCGATCTTCGATTTCGCCCTGAACGACGCCGAGATGGCCGAGATCGGTCGGCTGGCGCGGCCCGACGGGCGCGTGGTGAACCCGCCGCACGCCCCGAAATGGGACGTCTAAGCACCCGCGACGCTTTTCAGAAACTGTAGCCCAGCCGGAATCGTCCCTGGACGCGTTCGAAATTGACGAGATCGAGCGGGCCTGCCTCGTCCACCGCGCGGCCGGCGACCTGGACGCTGACGGCGGTCGACAGCCACCAGTGCTCGGTCAGCTTGGCGAACGTCATCGGGCCGAGAAAAAGCGCATGGCCTTCGAAGCGGTCGAGGCCGAGCCCGTCATAGCGGCGCAGATAGCGCGCTTCCGCACCGAGGAAGAAGCCGGGGCGAACATGCAGCATCAGCCCGGCGGAACCGCCGAGCGTCGTCTCGCGCGTCCATTCGCCGGTGACGCGCGAGCGTGCGGCCTCCGGCTGGTAGAGCAGGTTGAGGACCCCGATGAGGCGGTCGGGAACGAGCTCCTTGTCGGCAAGAATCGCGAGATCGATGCCGTACTGCTCGACCGGCGCGCCGCTCGTCTCGTCGACGCGGCCCCAGTGCGGCTCGGCATCGATGGTGAGGCCGAACGCCGACTTTTCGCGGTCCAGCAGTCGGTACCGCATCTCGAACGAGAGGCCCTGGAAGGCGCCCTGCCGACGGTCGTCGAGACCGGTGACGCCGGAAATGTCGTGGTAGGCGAACGAGGTGCTGACCTCCAGGCGCAGGTTCTTGATCGGGACCCACTCGTAGCCGAGCATCGGCGTCAGGGCCGCGTATGCGCCGGTACGCTTGGCGAAGCGGACGTCCAGCTGGTTCTCGATCTCCCGGTCGCCGACCTCGCCGACGTCGCTGCCGGTGTTGAAGCCGAACAGATGCTCGGTGTCGATCTCGGCCTGGCGACCCTTCGGCTCGTCGTCGGCCCGGGCGCAGACGGGAACCGCGACGAGCGTCGCGATGGCGAGAGCAGCGAGGGCCGTGGTCCGGATCATGGCCGATCGTACGGCGGCGGGCGCTCGTTACCAAGAGGGAGATCGCCACGACCCGTGATAGGCTTGCGGCGATACCAAGCCGCTGCCGCAGGGCGGGGGGCAGCGCAGCGTGAGGATCGTGTCATGCACGTCGTCGAAGCCAATGGCGCCCGCATCCCGGTCATCGGCCTGGGGACCTGGGAGCTCCGCGGCCGGGCATGCGCGCGCGCCGTCGAGCAGGCCCTGCGTCTCGGCTACCGGCACGTCGACACCGCGCAGGCCTACGAGAACGAGCGTGAGGTGGGCGAAGGCGTGCGCGCCTCGGGGGTGAGGCGCGACCAGGTCTTCATCAGCACCAAGGTGTGGTGGACGCATTTCGCCCCGCGCGACCTCGAGCGCTCCGTCAAGGAGAGCCTGGCGCGGTTGCGGCTTGCCGAGGTCGACCTGCTGCTGCTGCACTGGCCGAACCCGGCCGTGCCGCTGAGCGAGACCATCGGCGCGCTGTGCCGGACGAAGACGATCGGGCTCGCGCGCCACATTGGCATCTCGAATTTCACCGTGGCGCTGGTCGCGCAGTCGGTGAAGCTCGCGACCGAACCCCTGGTCACCAACCAGATCGAGTATCATCCCTATCTGGACCAGTCGAAGGTGATCGCGGCGTGCCGCAGCCACGATCTGGCGGTGACTGCCTACAGTCCGCTCGCCCGCGGCCGGATTTCCGGCGACGACGTCCTCGAGCGCATCGCCGCGGCGCACGGCAAGACGGCCGGCCAGGTCGCGTTGCGCTGGCTGGTGCAGCAGAATGCCGTCGTCATCCCGCGCACCTCGAAGATCGAGCGCCTTACCGAGAATGCGGCGGTCTTCGACTTCGAGCTCGACGCGGCCGAGATGGCGGAGATCGCCGGCCTCGCCAATCCCCGCGGCCGCATGGTGACGGCATCCTGGGCGCCGAAATGGGATTGATACGGGCCCTCGTCCCGTTCGTCTGCTCGTGTCGCTCGACTTGCCGGCGTTCGTCGCTATGGTGCGCCGACCCGCCGCGCCCGCCGTGCGGACAGAAGCGTCCTTCACCCAGAGATCGCCAATGCTGTCACCCGATCTGCTCTCCGCCTTCCGGTCCGTTTCCACCGCCACGCTCACCACGGTGCTGCTCAAGAAGGGCATCCGGAAATCCTGGATGCACGGGCCGAAGCCGCTCGCCGGCGGCCACGACCGGGTGGTGGGAGAAGCCTTCACGATGCGCTTCGTGCCGGCGCGCGAGGACCTGGCGACGCCGGAAAGCTGGGCGAGTCCGCGCTCGACCCGGGCGGCGATCGAGGACATGCCGCCGGGGGTGATCGCCGTCGCCGACGCCATGGGGGTGACGGGCGCCGGGATTTTCGGCGACATCCTCACGGTGCGCATGCGCAAGCGGGGCGTCACCGGCCTTGTTACCGACGGGGTCGTGCGCGATGCCGTGGGCGTCCTGGCGAGCGCGCTTCCGGTGTGGTGCGCGGGCGTCGCGGCGCCGGCCTCGGTCATCGGGCTCACCTTCGTGGGCTGGCAGGAGCCGATCGGCTGTGGCGGCTGCGCGGTGTTTCCGGGCGACGTGATCGTGGCCGACGGCGATGGCGCCGTGGTGATCCCGCAGGCGCTCGCCGCGGAGGTGGCCACGCTCGGGGTCGAGCAGGAGCGTTTCGAGGCCTGGGTGGTCGCCGAGGTCGAGAAGGGCGAAAAGCTCCCCGGCCTCTATCCGCCCAACGAAGCCACCAGGGCGCGCTACGAGGCCGACCGCAAGCGGGGCTGAGGCTCGCCCCGCCGCGAGGCCGACCATGTTCTTCCTCCTGTCGAAGATTCTCGGCTTCTTCGCGCTTCCCTCCAACCTGCTGATCACGCTGGGTATCGCCGGGCTGGTCCTGATGCCGACGCGGTGGCGGCGGGCGGGGGTCAGGATGATGGCGGCGAGCATCCTGCTGCTCGCCTTCTGCGGCCTGTCGCCGCTGGGAAACGCCCTGATCCTGCCGCTAGAGGACCGCTTTCCCGCCTGGGACGCCTCGCGCGGCGCGCCCGACGGCATCGTGGTGCTGGGCGGTGCCGTCGACGAGATGGTCTCGATCGCGCGCGGGTCGTTCGAGCTCAACGAGGCAGCCGAGCGCATGACCGCCGCGGTCGAGCTCGCCCGGCGTTATCCTGCGGCGCGCATCGTGTTTTCCGGCGGCACCGGCCATCTGATGTACGAGAGCGGCACCGAGGCCGAGGTCGCGTTGCGGCTGTTCGAAGGTCTCGGCATCGCCCGCAGCCGGATCACCGCCGAGGACCGCTCGCGCAGCACCGCGGAAAATGCCGTCTTCACCAAGGAGCTCATCGATCCGAAGCCGACCGAGCGCTGGCTGCTGGTCACCTCGGCCAACCACATGCCGCGCTCGGTCGGCTGCTTCCGTCGGGTCGGATTCGCCATCGAGCCTTATCCGGTCGACTGGCGTACCCGTGGCCGGGAGGATCTGTTGCGACCGTTCTATACGCTCGCCGACGGGTTGCGGCGTGTCGACACAGCGGCACGCGAATGGGTCGGATTGCTGGCCTACCGGCTCACCGGCCGCACCTCCGAGCTGTTTCCCGGTCCGTAATGGTCTCCTGGTGAGCGCGGCGCTTTTGCACTGCCGACATCGGGCGATTTCGGCTAGAAGAGGCATCATGACCGCAAAGGTGCTCAAGGAGGCGATGCAGCGGGTCGAAACCTGGCCGGAGGAGGCGCAGGAAGAGCTCGCCGAGATCGCGCTGGAAATGGACGCCAGCCTCAAGGGCGGGAGGTACCGTGCGACGCGCGAGGAGCTTGAAGGAATAGACCGGGGACTGAAGGCCGCACAGGAAGGCCGGTTTGCCTCGCCGGAGGAGGTCGAGGGGGTCTTTGCAAAACACCGGCGGACATGAGGGTCGTCTATACTGGCGAGGCACTGCAGGATCTCGACGATGTCCTGACCTTTATCGCTTCTAACTATCCGGCGATATCCGCGACCTTCATCGTGCGGCTTCGCACGATCGAGCCGCGTCGGCCAATGGCCCGAGAGCGCACGAGAGGTTGATCAGCGGCCCGGCGTTCGCGTGGTTCCGCTCATTCGATATCCCTACAGGATCTTCTACCGCGTCACGGCTGAGGCTGTGGAGATACTGCATATCCATCACGCGGCGCGGTTGGATCCCTGAGATTCGGGAGCCTGCTCAGTCCTGCGGCGGCACGCCGATCCGGTAGACGCCCTTGAAATCGGCCGGATCGACCGGCCTGCCCTTGCGGGTGATGACGAGCCGTCCCTGCTGCGCCAGGCGCACAGCGGCGCGCCGGACCGGCTGCATCAACGGTCCCCAGCTGTCGGGATCATCGCCGCCCAGCGCCCGTGCGGCCTCGGTGGGGGACACGGTCTTGCCCGCTCCGCGCGCGGCCACGAGCCGCAGGATGACGGCCTCAATCGCCTCGGGCTCGGGGAATTTCGAGGAATCCTGTGTCGTCATGGCGATCGACGGGACCTATAGGGTGGTCGGACAAAGATCGTGAGTTCCATTTTGGGTCCGGCCGTTGCGAGAACGCTTGACCCTGGCATCGGCTCTGCCAACATCCACGGTCGGGAGAGCACATGCCGCAACATATCACCACCGGCTACCGGGCGCTGGTCGATGCCGCGGAGCGCGAGATCGAGACCCTGAGCGTCGATCAGGCACGCGAGCTGCACGGCCGGCAGGACGTGGTGTTCGTCGACCTGCGCGATATTCGCGAGCTCAACCGCGAGGGCCGCGTCCCGGGAGCGTTCCACTGTCCGCGCGGCATGCTGGAATTCTGGATCGACCCGCAGAGCCCCTATCACAAGCCGCTGTTCGCCGAGGACAAGCGGTTCGTGTTCTTCTGCCATGCGGGCTGGCGATCGGCACTGGCGACGCAGACCGCCCAGCACATGGGATTGAAGCCGGTCGCGCACATTGCGGGCGGTTTCGGTGCGTGGAAGAAGGCCGGTGCGCCGATCGATCAGCCCGAGGGCGCAAAGACCTGAGATTTCGCGTCATTCGCCGCGCTGATCGACCCGATCACGGAAATTCGCTTGCCGCCGGGCGGCCGGAGCCGCGATGCTCGCGGCCTCGGGGGACCGCATGGCGCCAAAGCTCATCATCGGCAACAAGAACTACTCGTCGTGGTCGCTGCGGCCCTGGCTTGCCATGAAGGTCGCCGGAATCGCCTTCGACGAGGAGGTGATCTCGCTCTACGTGCCGGACAGCAAGCCGCTTCTGCTCGGCCATTCGCCCGCCGGAAAAGTCCCGGTGCTGATCGACGGCGAGGTGACGGTCTGGGAATCGCTTGCCATCCTGGAATATCTGGCGGAAAAATATCCCGCTGCGGGGCTCTGGCCCGCCGAAGCCGCGGCCCGCAGCCACGCCCGGGCCATCTCGGCGGAGATGCATGCGGGCTTCGTCGCGCTGCGGCGCGACTGCTCGATGAACTGCCGGCGTCCCGTCAAGGCGCGCGATCTCTCAGCCGACGTCCTGCGCGATGTCCACCGGATCGACACGATGTGGTCGGACTGCCGGTCGCGATTCGGCCAGGGCGGCCCTTTCCTGTTCGGACGGTTCACCGCGGCGGACGCCATGTACGCCCCGATCGTGCTGCGCTTCGAGACCTACGCGATCGAGGTCGGCCCGGTCTCGCGCGCCTACATGGCGGCGGTCGGCGGCCTGCCGGCGCTGGGCGAATGGAGGGCCGCGGCGCGGGCCGAGGAATGGACGCTGCCGCAGTTCGAGGTGGCCTGAGGGGTTGCGGCGGTGGCCGCGACGAGCGCTTCGAAGCCGGCACTCCGTGCGGGGCACGACGTCGTGTCGCGTCGCCGGTCAAAAAATTTCCACAAATCTGCACGGTTTCTGTCAGGATTGCGGAAAATAACGTTGCCGTCCTGATCGCCGCTCGGTGCCTCGGGACGGGGGCGGCTTTCGACAGGACCTGACCAACATCTTCCGGGAGACGTCGCCATGCGAGGTGCTTTGCTCGCCGTGCTTCTTGCCATGCCTGTTGCATTCGTCTCGTCCGCCCAGGCGGCCGAGACGCCGAGCGACGTCAAGGGGCTCTATCTTCTCACCGATTATCCCGCCGTCACGGTCCGTCCGGGATCGACGTCGACGGTCAGCCTGCGCCTGCAGAACTATGCGATGCCGCCGGAGCGGTTCAAGCTCTCGGTCGACGGCGTGCCCGCCGGCTGGACCGCGACCCTGCTCGGCGGCGGGCAGCCGGTCGCGGCCGCGATGCCGGCGACCAACTCGAGCGTGGCGCTGCAGCTTCGGCTCGACGTGCCGGCGAAGTCCGATGTCGGCACCCATACGCTGGCGATCCACGCCGAAGGCGAGGGCAACGTCGTCAGCCTGCCGATCACCGTGTCGCTCGCCAAGGATCTGCCGGCGAAGCTCTCGCTCGAGCCGAAGCTGCCGTCGCTGCGCGGCAGCGCGCGCTCGAGCTTCGAGTATCAGGTGACGATCAAGAACGACAGCGGCAAGACCTTGCTGGTCAGTCTCGCCGCGCAGGGGCCGCAGAACTTCGACACCTCGTTCACCGAAGCCTATGGCAGCCAGGAGCTCAGCTCGATTCCGGTCGAGGCCGGCCAGCCCAAGGACGTGAAGCTGCGCGTCCGCCCGCCGGCGACCGTCAAGGCGGGGCAATACGCGGTGACGATGCAGGTCGGCGCCGAGGACGCGACCGCCGACACCAAGGTCATGCTCGACATCACCGGACAGCCGCAGCTCGGCATTGCCGGGCGCGGTGGCGTGCTCAGCACCTCCGCGATCGCCGGCCGCGAAACCTCGATCCCGGTCGAGGTCACCAATACCGGCACGGCCGCCGCCGAGGAGGTGGAATTGTCGGGCACCGGTCCGAGCGGCTGGAAGATCGCCTTCGAGCCGAAGACCATCACCGGGCTGGCGCCGGGACAGAACCGCGAGGTGCAGGCGCTGGTGACCCCGCCGGAGAAAGCCGTCGCCGGCGACTACGTGACGAGCCTGCGGGCGACGACGCGCGGGGAGAACGCCTCGGCGAGCTTCCGCGTCGCGGTGTCCACCTCGACGCTGTGGGGCATCGTCGGCGTCGGCGTGATCGGCATCGCGCTCCTGGTCCTGGTCGGTGCGGTGGCGAGGTTCGGACGGCGATGAGCGAGATCTTCGTCGAGGCCCAGGGGCTCACCAAGCGTTACGACGGGACGGCCGCGGTCGACCACGTGTCGTTCACGGTCGCCGGCGGGGAGATTTTCGGCCTGCTCGGCCCGAACGGCGCCGGCAAGACCACCACGATCCTGATGCTGCTCGGGCTGACCGAAATCTCCGAGGGCGAGGCGCGCGTGCTCGGCCGCGATCCGGTGCGCGAGCCGCTCGCCGTCAAGCGCCGCGTCGGCTACATGCCGGATTCGGTGGGTTTCTACGACTATCTGACCGCGCGCGACAATCTGCGCTACACGGCGCGGCTCAACGGGCTCGGCGAGGTCGAGCGCGAGACCCGGATCGCCGATGCGCTCGGCCGCGTCGACCTTGCCGGCGTCGCCGACAATCGCGTCGCGACGTTCTCGCGCGGGATGCGCCAGCGGCTGGCGCTCGCCGAAATCCTCATGAAGGATGCGTCGCTTGCCATCCTCGACGAGCCGACTTCCGGTCTCGACCCGCAGGCGACGCTGGAGCTGCTCGACATCATCCGCGGCCTCAAGCGCGACGGCGTCGCCGTGCTGATCTCCTCACACCTGCTCGACCGCGTGCAGAGCGTGTGCGACCGCGTGGCGCTGTTCCAGGCGGGAAAAATCGTGCTGATCGGTACCGTCGCCGAGCTCGGTCGCCAAGTGCTGGGCGGCGGGTTTGCGGTCGAGGTCGAGGCGCAGGGCAACGGCCTGGCGGCACGGCTTGGCGAGGTGCCGGGCGTCACCGCCGTCGAGGAAAAGGGCCCGGACCGCTTCCGGCTGCTCGCCGACCGCGACGTGCGGCCGGAAGCGGCGGCCGCGGTGGTCGGCGCCGGCGGCCGGCTCAGCCGGCTGTCGGTCGAGGAGCCGAGCCTGGAGGCGATCTATACGCGTTATTTCCAGGAGCATGGAGGCCGCCATGCGGCGTGAAGGCTCTCCCTGGCAAGGTGTCGGCGTGGTCTTTCTCAAGGAGCTCTCCGATCACCTGACCAGCGCGCGCATGCGGGTGCTGGAATGGCTGATGGTGCTCACCGCGATCGTCGCGGTCTACGGCGCGATCCAGGAGATCAAGGAATCCACCGCCGAGGACCCGTTCCTGTATCTGCGGCTGTTCACCCAGTCGCGCGGGTCGCTGCCGTCGTTCGCCTGGTTCCTCTCGCTGCTGGTGCCGCTGGTCGCCATCGGGCTCGGCTTCGATCTCGTCAACGGCGAGCACAGCCGGCGCACGCTGAGCCGCATCCTCGCCCAGCCGATCTATCGCGACGCCCTGCTGTTCGGAAAATTCCTCGGCGGGCTGGCGACGATCGCGACCAGCCTGGTGGCGCTGTGGCTCCTGGTGATCGGGCTTGCCCTCTACCTGATGGGCGTGCCGCCCGGGGCGGAGGAGATGGCGCGCTGCCTGGTAATGCTTGCGGTGACCATCGTCTATGCGGGGGTGTGGCTGGCACTGGCCATGCTGTTCTCGATCCTGTTCCGGTCGCCGGCCACGGCGGCGCTGCTCCCGCTCGGGCTGTGGCTCTTTCTGACCTTCCTGTGGCCGCGGCTATCGCCGGTCCTGGCGGCATCCTTCACGCCCGGCATCGCCTCGGCCGAGGATCTGCTCGGAGCCCTCGGGATCCAGCAGGCATTCGCCCGCCTGTCGCCCAGCACGCTGTTCCTGGAGGTGGTGTCGGTGGTGCTCGACCCGTCGGTGCGATCGACCCAGCAGCCGCTGCTCGCTGCCCTCGGCCTGGCACTGGTCGAGCGCGGCGCCATTCCCGGTGCGCCGATCGCCTTCGTGCAGAGCCTGCTGATCGTCTGGGCGCAGATCGTCGGCCTCGTCGCTGCGACGATCCTGCTGTTCGTTGCCGGCTACGTGGCGTTCCAGCGCCAGGAGGTGAGGGCGTAACGCTGCGAAGTGCTTATGTGGTCACGCGCGCCCGACCGGCCCGCGCCCGGCCTCGGCCGGCCGGTCCCCGGCCACCTTGGCGAATCGTCCGACCAGCTCGGCGAGATGATCGGGCAGCGGCGCGCGGAGGTCAGCCTCATAGACCTCTCGCAGCTGGTCGCCGAGGCCCTTGAGGATGAACCAGTTGTAGGCGGCGCGCCTGCGGGCTGGTCGCTGCGAAATGGTACGTCTCCCTGCCGGATCGTCCGCCCGGTATCATTGCATGTGGTCGCTCGACCCGCGGGACAGGAGTGCTCCACAAGGTTGAGCGCGCGGACCGGCCTCGTCCGTTTGCTTCCGTGCCGGCGCACGGCATAGTGGGACGGCATTCTATTCAAGGAGGACAGGGTGGCGCAAATCGCCTCCACGATCGACACCAGGGCGTCGGATTTTCGCGCCAACCAGGTGCTGATGCGCGCGCTCGCCGACGAGCTCGACCGTCGCCGTGCCGAGGCCGCCATGGGGGGCGCGAAGAAGGCGCGCGAGCGCCACCTCGAGCGCGGCAAGCTTTTACCGCGCGACCGCGTCATGCACCTGATCGATCCCGGCTCGCCGTTCCTCGAGCTCTCCCCGCTTGCCGCCAACAACATGTACGAGGATGCGATCCACGGCGCCGGCCTGATCACCGGCATCGGTCGTATCGAAGGCCGCGAATGCGTGGTCGTGTGCAACGATTCCACCATCAAGGGCGGTACCTACTACCCGTTGACCGTCAAGAAGCACCTGCGCGCCCAGGAGATCGCGCGGGAGAACCGGCTGCCCTGCATCTATCTGGTGGATTCCGGCGGTGCCAACCTGCCGCATTGGACCGAGGTATTTCCCGATCGCGAGCATTTCGGCCGCATCTTCTTCAACCAGGCAACGCTGTCCTCGCTCGGCATTCCGCAGATCGCCGTGGTGATGGGTTCGTGCACGGCGGGCGGCGCCTATATGCCGGCGATGTCGGACGAGACCGTCATCGTGCGCCGGCAGGGGACGATCTTTCTCGGCGGGCCGCCGCTGGTGAAGGCCGCCACCGGCGAGGTGGTGTCGGCGGAGGATCTCGGCGGCGCCGACGTGCATGCGCGCAAATCCGGGGTGGCGGATCATTACGCGGCCGACGATCATCACGCGCTGGCGATCTGCCGGCGCATCGTCGCCAATCTCAACACCGTCAAGCGCGTCGACATTCCGCTCATCACGGCGCGCGAGCCGCATTACGATCCGGCCGAGCTCGACGGCATCGTGCCGGTCGACTTCAAGAAGCAATACGACGTGCACGAGGTGATCGCGCGCCTGGTCGACGCCTCCGAGTTCGACGAGTTCAAGCGGCTCTACGGCACCACGATCGTCACCGGCTTCGCCCATATCCACGGCATCCCGGTGGGGATCCTGGCCAATCAGGGCATTCTCTATTCGGAGAGCGCGCTCAAGGCGGCGCACTTCATCGAGCTCGCCAGCCAGCGCCGCATCCCGCTCCTGTTCGTCCAGAACATTTCCGGGTTCATGGTGGGCCAGCAATACGAGGCGGGCGGCATTGCCAAGGACGGCGCCAAGATGGTCACCGCCGTCTCCTGCGCGGCGGTGCCGAAGATCACGCTGATCATCGGCGGCTCCTACGGGGCGGGCAATTACGGCATGTGCGGCCGCGCCTTCTCGCCGCGCTTCCTGTTCACCTGGCCGAATGCGCGGATCTCGGTGATGGGCGCCGAGCAGGCCGCCTCGGTGCTCGCCACCGTGCGGCGCGACAACATCGAGGCCGGCGGCGGCAGCTGGAGCGGCGAGGAGGAGGAGGCATTCAAGCAGCCGATCCGCGACAACTACGAGCGCGAAGGCAATCCCTTTTACGCGACCGCGCGGCTGTGGGACGACGGCATCATCGCCCCGGCCGAGACCCGGCGTGTTCTGGCGCTGGCCTATTCGGCAAGTCTCAACGCGCCGATCCCGGAGACCAGGTTCGGCGTATTCCGGATGTGACCTGACGAGACCGGCGGCATCCGCTTGCCGGTGTGCTCAACTAAGCGACAATCGAACGGACATCGCCATGACCGAAACCTCATACAAGACTGCCTTGATCGTCGGTGCCGGTTCCGGGTTGAGCGCCTCGCTGGCGCGGCTTTTGTCCGGCGCCGGGTTGACGGTCGCGCTCGCGGCACGCTCGGTCGCCAAGCTGGAAGCGCTGGCGCGCGACACCGGCGCAAAAATCTTTGCCTGCGACGCCGTCAGGCACGGGGACGTCGCAAAACTGTTTGCCGACGTGAGCCAAGAGGTCGGCGAGCCCGATGTGGTCGTCTACAATGCGAGCTATCGCACGCGCGGTCCCTTCGTGGACCTCGATCCGGGCGAGGTCGAGAAATCGATCGCGGTCAGCGCCTATGGCGGGTTCCTGGTGGCGCAGCAGGCCGCCCGCCGCATGGTGCCGCGCGGCCGAGGGGCCATCCTGTTCACCGGAGCCTCGGCGAGCGTGAAGGGTTATGCGCAGTCGGCTTCGTTCGCGATGGGAAAATTCGCGCTGCGCGGCTTGGCGCAGAGCGTCGCGCGGGAGCTCGGGCCGCAGGGCATCCACGTCGCCCATTTCGTCATCGACGGTGGCATCCGCAGTGCCGCGCGTGTCGAGCCGGCGGACCGTCCCGACAGCATGCTCGATCCCGATGGGATCGCCCAGACCTATCTGGACGTGCTGCGGCAACCGCGCAGCGCCTGGAGCCAGGAGGTCGAGCTGCGGCCGTGGGTGGAGCGGTTTTGAGGCGGCCGCCGGCGGGAGCTATCGATCGGCATTGGATCACCCGCCCATTCTTGCGGCTTGCGCTTCGAAATCGACGCGCGTAGCCTTTCGATGCAATCCGACGAAAACTTGCTGCAACGCGTTCGACAGGCGGGCAGTCATCGCTGCCCGGCAGTGCCGCAGTGAAGTCTTGTTCGCAAGCAATGGCGTCGTCGCAGTCAAGCCATCCGGCCGCGGTCCCCCGGATCGGGCTCGGTTCGGCCGCACCGCTGTCGCGCTGCGGCGCCGAATGCCTCACGCCCCCCGTCCAGCATGCTCCCACCCGCGCCGAGCGGCCGTCACGCTTCGGCTCGTTCACCGCAACGAGGAGGTAAGCGATTCATGCCGAACTTGTCGATCAACGGTCAGAGTTATTTCGCCGACGCGCCGCCCGATACGCCGTTGCTGTGGGTCATCCGCGAGGACCTGCGATTGACCGGCACGAAATACGGGTGCGGCATCGGCATGTGCGGGTCGTGCACGGTTCACGTCGACGGCCGGGCGGTGCGATCCTGCTCCATCACGGTCGGGGAGGTGGCGGGCGCCACCATCACCACCATCGAGGGTCTCGACCCGGCCCATGCGCACCCGGTCCAGCAGGCGTGGATCGAGCTGCAGGTTCCGCAATGCGGGTACTGCCAGTCAGGCCAGATCATGCAGGCCGCCGCCCTGCTGTCGTCCACGCCGAACCCCAGCGAGCGGCAGATCGTCGACGGCATGAACGGCAATCTGTGCCGCTGCGCCACCTATCCGCGGATCGTCAGTGCGGTCAAACGCGCCGCCGAGATCTCCAGAGGGAGCGCGAGCCATGGCTGATCCCACGATGAATTCACCGACCCGGCGCGATTTTCTGGTCCGCTCCGCGGCGACCGCGACCGGCACCTATATGAGCATCGCCCTCCCGGGCCTCGTGGCGACCGGCGCCGAGGCGGCGACCGCGTCCGCCGCGCCGGGCTTCACGCCGTCGATCTGGTTCACCATCACGCCCGACGGCAAGACCACGATGCACATCGTCAAGGCCGAGATGGGCCAGCACATCGGCACGGCTCTGGCGCAGGTGATCGCCGAGGAGCTCGAGGTCCGCTGGGAGGACGTGCGTCTCGACACGCCGCTCGAGAGCGTGGAGAACTTTGCCATCTACGGCCTCGCCTACACGGTCAACAGCGGCAGCGTCACCACCGAGTTCGACCGCCTGTCGCGCGCCGGCGCTGCCGGCCGCATGGCGCTGGTCGAGGCCGGCGCCGAAGCTCTCGGCGCCAGGCCCGAGGACTGTCATGCCGAGAACAGCCGGGTGACCGACAGGCACGTCGGGCCGCTCCATCGGTTACGGCGAGATCATCCAGCAAGGTGAAGATCGATCGCAAGTTCGCCTATCCGGAGGATTTCAAGGCGATCCGGATCAAGGACTTCGGCAGCTACCGGATCATCGGCCAGCTCGCTTCCCGCCCTCGACATTCCGGCCAAGACCAACGGGCAGGCGCAAGCTACGGCATCGATGTGTTCCTGCCCAACATGGTCTACGGCGCGCTGGTGATCCCGCGCACCCGCTACGGCTCGAAAGTCTTGAGCATCGACGATAGCGCGGCGCAAGAAGATTCCCGGCTTCGTCAAGGCGGTGAAGATCGACGACCAGATGGGCAAGTGCACAGGCTGGGTGGTGGCGCTGGCGGAAAAATTTCCCGCCGCCATGGAGGCCGCCACGGCCCTCAAGGTGGAGTTCGATCCCGGGCCCTACGGCAAGCTCAGCCTGTCCGACATCTTGGCCGAGTTCGCCGCAGCAGACCAAGAATCCCGAGGAGCGCCGCCAACTGGGTCCTGGAGGGCGACGTCGACAAGGGCTTGGCGGAGGCGGAAAAGGTCCTGGAGATGGAATACACCACCGACATGGTGTGCCACGCCACCATGGAGCCGCTCAACGCCACCGTGCAGCATCGTCGACGGGGCATGGCACGTCCATGCCGGCACGCAGAGCACGTCGTTCGCCCGCATGACGCTGAGCGCCTACCTGTCCAAGGTGCTCAACAAGAAGCCCGAGGACATCAAGATCTTCGTGCACCAGTACATGCTCGGCGGCGGCTTCGGCGGCAAGCAGGACTACGACGAGATCCTGGCCGCGGCCTATTGCGTCAAGGAGGTCGGCCGTCCGGTCAAGCTGATCCAGACGCGCGAGTCGACGTTCGCCACCAGCTTTCCGCGCACGCCGACCTATCACAAGCTCAAGGCCGGGCTGAAGAACGGCGAGCTGCACGGCGATGAACCACGACATCGTGCTGCGGCTGGATGGGCCCGCGCTTCTCGGTCGGCAAGAAGTACGGCACCGACTGGCTGCAGCTCGATTCCTGGGACGCCAAGAAGGCAGGACATCGATCAGTGGTCGATCGGCGGCAGCGATCACTGGTACGACGTGAAGAACCACCGCGTGCGCGCCTGGAACAGCGACCGCACCACCTGGGCGGTGCAGGCGAGCGCGCTGCGCACCGTGTCCAACTCCTACAACATGTTCGTGGTCGAGTCGTTCATGGACGAGGTCGCGCACGCGCTCGAGCCGCGATCCGCTCGAGTTCCGCCTGTCGCATGCTCAACGGCAAGGGCGGCAACCGGGGCATTCCCAACACCGGCTACCCGCCGGGCACGCCGTCCGACTACTACATGGACCGGCTGTGGATCTCGCTGCCGTGGCCCAACGACAATTCCTGGCCGCCATACGAGTCCGGCCACCGTCGGCGGCGCGCTGCGACTGGCCAATTGCCTGCGGGTAGCGGCAGGCAAGGCGGGCTGGGGCGCCAGGAAGCTCGCCGCCCAACACCGGCATGGGGATGGCGGTGTCTTCGGCGGAGGAGCGGCAGAGCCCGACCTGGGTCGCCGGCGTCGCGGAGGTCACGGTCGATCCGAAGACCGGCAGTTTCCGGATCAACCGCTCACCATCGCGATGGATCCCGGGCACCGTGGTCAACCCCCTCAACGCCAAGGCGCAGATCGAGGGCTCGGCGTTGTGGGGCGCGAGCCAGGTCATGTCGGAGCGGCTGACCTGAAGGACGGCGCGATCGAGCAGAGCAACTTCCACGAGTACAAGCCGATCCGTCTGGCCGACGTGCCGCAGATCGACGTGGAGCTGATCCAGTCCGGCCACCATCCGAGCGGCGTCGGCGAGCCGGCGTCGACGGTCGTGGCGCCGGCGGTGGCCAATGCGATCTACAACGCGGTGGGGGTGCGCGTGCGGCATATGCCGATCACGCCCGAGGCGATGCTGGAGGGGATGAAGCAGAAGGCCTGATCATCGGCATCGCCGTCGGCGCGGAGCACGACTGTTGCTTCGCGCCGACAATCCCCCGGGCGAAGCATGACGTGCCTCGCCCGCTTCGTCATGCGCCCGGAGCCTCGCCTTGTCCGACGACGTCCTCTCGCTTCCGGCATCCGAGCTCATTGAGCTCTACCGCTCGAAACGGCTGTCCCCGGTCGAGGTCGCCATCGCGGCGCTGCAGCGCATCGAGCGCCTCGATCCGGATCACAACGCCTTCGTCGTCGTCGATCCCGAAGGCGCGTTGCGCGACGCCCGTGCCTCCGAGGCCCGCTGGGGCACGGCGCGCCGGCCGGTCTGGTCGACGGTGTGCCGGCGACCGTCAAGGACCTGGTGGTGATGAAGGGCTGGCCGACCCGGCGCGGGTCGCGGACGACGGATGCCGCGCCGGGCAGCGAGGACGGCCCGCCGGTTGCGCGCATGCGCGGCAGGGCGCGGTGTTCCTCGGAAAGACCACGACCTCGGAGTTCGGCTGGAAGGGGGTGACCGACAGCCCGCTCACCGGCGTGACCCGCAATCCCTGGGACATGCGGCTGACGCCCGGGGGCAGCAGCGGCGGCGCGGCGGTGGCGGCCGCCCTCGGCCAGGGAGTGCTGCATCTGGCGACCGACGGCGGCGGATCGATCCGCATCCCGGCGGGTTTCTGCGGACTTTTCGGCTTCAAGCCGACGTTCGGCGTGGTGTCGGTCCATCCCCACTCGCCGGCGCTCACCTTGTGGCATCAGGGCCCGATTGACCCGGACGGTCGCCGATGCGGCGCTGATGCTGACCGTCATCGCCGGTCCGGACGTGCGGGACTGGTACTGCGGCGCCGGCGCTGAACATCGATTACCGGAGCGGACTGGACGCAGGCATCAGGGGATTGCGTATCGCCTACAGCCGCACGCTCGGCTACGCCCGGCCGGATGCGGAGGTGACGCGCTGCGTCGACAGGGCGGTCGAGGAATTGGGTCGAGCTCGGCGCCGAGGTCGAAGAGATCGACCCGGATCTGGACGACCCGATCGCCATCATGCAGCCGTTGTGGTCGGTCGCGCTGGCCCTGGCGGTGGCGGCGATGAGCGAAGAGCAGAAGATGCTGGTCGAGCCGGCGCTTCTCGACCTCGCCGAGCCGGGCTTTCACCTCGGCGCGCTTGATTACCGGCGGGTCGAGAAAGCCCGGGAGGATCTCGCTCGTCGCATGGCGATGATCCACACCGAATACGATCTGCATGGTGACGCCGCAGGTTGCGACCACGGCATTCGCCGTCAACCGCGATGTGCCGCCGGACAGCGCGCTGAAGCACTGGTGGCAGTGGTCGCCCTTCACCTATCCGTTCAATCTCACGCAGCAGCCGGCCGCTGCGGTGCCCTGCGGCTTTGCCTCCAACGGGCTACCGGTTGCCATGCAGATCGTCGGGGCGAAGTTCGCCGACGCCCTGGTGCTGCGTGCGGCCGCCGCCTATGAGGCCGCACACCCGTTCGTGCTTCCGAGGATCGGTGAGAGCGTCTTCAGTTTTGCTGGGTAAAGACCACACGCGACGACGGCGGCCGAGCCTCGGCAAACGCTACCCGCGCGTCAGAGACGCGGTCAGCCGGCGGTCTGCAGCTTGTTCCAGGTGTGGCGGACGCGGCTGGTGAAATCGTGCCAATTGTGGGCGACGACATCCCAGTTCACCACCGGTCGCTGTTGCGTCGTCCGGATCTCGCTTCCCGGGGTGCCGATGCTCGCGGTGTCGGCCACATAGGTGACGCCGATCGTGAGCAGGGCTCCGAGGATCATTCCGATAAACAGGCGCATTCGCGTTGCTCCGCGGTCGTTCCACGATACACCGACTTGAACGCCGCCCCCGCGGTCCCGGTTCCGGTCATGCCGTCCCTGAGGGCCGGAGGTTGCATCTGGCATGAACTATTTTGCTACCAGTTGCCGGGCCGAGGCGACAATCCGTCGGCCGCCTGCTATAAGTATTTCGAAGGATGAACAGCGGCGGGGAGGGTCGCTGCCGGCAATGGCCGGGCAGTGCATGGCGGTAACGAGACGGGAGAATAAATTGAACGGTCACAGATATCTGCTTGGGCAGACGGTTCACTATACGTCCGGTGCTTTCGGCCGTTCCGGCGGAAGCGGTAGTTTCCGTATCGTAAAGCTCCTTCCCCTGGAAGGCGACGACTACCAATACCGCATCAAGAGCGCGGGCGAGCCTTACGAGCGTGTTGCCAAGGAAAGCCAGCTCGACGGCGAATATTCCTGATCCGAGATCCCGTGGCCGGGCCTGCGGTCACGCGATGCGCGATGCGGCCCACACCGGTCCGTCCGGCTTCATCTCCACGACGCGATTGCGCCCTTCCATCTTCGCCACCCTCAGACCCGCTTTGGCGCGTTTGAGCAGGTCCTTGGCGCGGTCGCCGCCGACATAGGCGGCGGCACCGATCGAGACCGTCAGTCGCCCGGACGGGTTGGCCGAGCTTGTGGCGAGCTCGCTGCTCATCAGCATCTGTCTGACCCGGTCGGCGAGCTTGACGGCCTCCTCGATTTTGGCCCCCGGCAGGATCGCGGCAAACTCGTCGTCGCCGAGGCGGGCTACGATGTCTGCTGGTCGGATATGCGCCTTGATCAGCAGGCCGACCGACCGCAGCGCCTGGTCGGCGGCCTGGCGACCGAAATTCTCGTTGAAGCTCGCAAAGTAGTCGATGTCGAGGACGATCAGCGCGAGGAGATCGTCTTCGCGCCCGGCACGGTCGGTCGCCTTTGCCAGGGCCTGGTAGTACGACGCCCGGTTCATCAGCGAGGTGAGCGGATCGGCGAGCGATTCGACGCGCACCACGTCCAGCTGCCTGCGCAGCGCCCCGATCTCCCGTTTGGTCGCATCCAGCTTGGCCTCCAGGATGGCGTGCCGCGCCGTGCCGTCCTTGGCCGACTGCACCAGGCGGTCGACCGACTGGATCGCGCGCCTGAGGGTCATGCCACCACAGGCAGCGAGATCGCAGGCTTCGGCGGCCACGGATTCACGCTCGGCGGCCACTGATTCGATGGTCTCGTCGAGGCAGGCGGAAAGATCCTGCAGCTTCTCCGACAGGCGATCGGTCACCGCCCCGCAGCCGTCGCTCAGTCGCCACGGCGACAGGTAGCGTTGATGGAGACGCTCGATCTCTTCGCCGGTAATGGCGCCACGCCTCGCCATGATGTCGTCGGCCGCGGCATTGAGCGCAGGGATCAGCCCGGTCTTGTAATGGTACCAGAACTCGAATTGCTGCGGGGTGACCGGGCGTCCCGTCGATCTCATGTCGTCGAGAATCGCGTCGGCGGGATCAGAGCCGCTGGCTGCCGGATCGTGTTGCCGGGGCGGGGCCATGTCGAGCAACCGGACTGCATGGGACGGTCGCGGACGCGCGACCGCGGTCCGCCCGTTGATTCGGTGGCCCATGCTGGGGGCAGGAGGTCACCATTTCGTTAAGGATTTGAGTATCGCCGACATCGGCCGCTCGGCCGGCGCCGCTCACTTTGCCGTTCCGGCCAGCGCGTCGCGCTTCCACAGCTCCCAGGCGCGCAGGTGGACCTGGTCGTTGATCAGCGCGGCCTTCGCGGCCTCCTCCGGCTCCAGGAAATTGATCGGGCCGCCCAGTGCGGCGGCCTGCGTCTGCAGGCGCGCATTGATCTCGGTGTAGATGGCGCGGAACACGGCGAGCGACAGTTTTGGGGCGACGATCACGTTGCCGTGGCCGCGCATCAACGCCACCGCGCTGGGCCCGAGGGCCTCGGCCAGCGCCTTGCCGAGCTGCTGATTGCTCACCAGCATGTTGGTCACGCCGCCGGCCTTGCGGATCTCGAAGACCGGCACATTGGGCGCCAGGAACGCGGACATGTGATACATCGGTTTCATCGGCGTTGCGGTGACCCCGAACGGGATGACGGCCGGGGAGTGCGAGTGGATCACCGCGTTGACGTCCGGTCGCGCCTTGTAGATCTCGCCGTGGATGAACCTCTCCAGAAAGCTCGTGCGACCCCGGGCGTCGACCGGATTGGCGTCGAGATCGTATTCCATGATGTCCTCGGCCTTGACCAGCGCCGGCGCCAGCGAGCGCGACATCAGGAACCGGTTCGGATCGGTCGGATGGCGGATGCTCACGTGTCCGAACCCGTCGAGCACGCCCTGCTGGGTCAGGATGTGGCTGGCGAGCACGAGATCGGTGAGGAGGGCCGGATCGACCGGCCCGGCGGAGGCCGGCGCCGGCGGCACCGCCTGGGCCCGCGTCCCGCCCGGGATGGCGACGGCGAACAGCAGCGAAAGAGCGGCGCATGCCCGCAATGCGTCGAATACGGTCATCGCTATTGGCCCTCCCTGGGCGCGCGGCAGTAAGCTTGCCTGATTCGGCTCACGGGTTGTCGCTTGTCGCCGCTCGGCCGCAGCCCGAGCGGCAGGGCGGATGATGTGGCATTTCCCGCGGCTTTGCTAGCTGCGACTATAAATAGCGGGAGGTGATAATGCATCCGGGGGATGGTTTCGGGCGGTCGATTGCGCCATACTGGCGACGGATTTTGCGGGTGGAGTACCGACATGTCGAATCTTGACTGGCTCGGTTTACCGGTGCTCGACCTTGCGGCCGGGACCGTCACATTGTCCCTGTGGATCGCCGGCGGCGCCGCCGTCCTGCTGATCCTTGTTCTGGCTTTGGCGATTTTTCGCTCCGGCCTGGGCCGGGTGGTCGGTGCGGTGGTCGGCGTCGGACTGATCGGCGTGGCGGTCGTGGCGACCTTCACCTTGATCGGCCGCTCGGATCGTGCCGAGGAGCGCCGCGCGCTCGACCGACGGCTGAGCGAGCTCGCCGCGGGAGCCATGGCGCCGGGCTCGAGCCTCGCCTGTCTGGATGCCGGGATCGGCGAGACGGTCGAAGGGGCTTGTGAAAAGGCGGTGTTCGCCGGGCCCGAAACGGTCGCCGCCGCTACCGCCTTCATGAACGCACGGCTGAACCTGCTGGTCGACGGGCTCGATTTCGCCTATCGCGGCGATCCGGCTTACGAGAATGCGCTCGCCGGGCTGCGTCGCGCCATCGAGGCCGACCGGTTCGGCCTGGTCGCCCAGGTGCTGGCGAGCCGCGACGGGTGCACGCCGGCCAAATGCGATGCCTTCCAGTGGCTGCGCGATGCCACCCGTATTCGTGCCAATCTCAACGAGCACACCTTCGAGAGCGTCGTCGCGCGCAACGCCTCGAGCTGGCCAACTCGCGGCCGCGGCGGATCCCCCATGGTGGCCGCCCCGACCGCAACCAGCCCGATCACCCATATGACCTTTCCGCCGGCCGCGTCGATCCCGCCGGTCAGCGTCACCAACAGCGAGCCCGCGGCACCAGCGAGCCCGCCACCCGCAGCCGCTCCCGCTCCCGCGGCGCCTCCGGCGGCCGCCGCAGCGCCACCGCGGCGTCCACCCCAGCCACGGACCGCGCAGCCCCGCACGTCGCCCGCCCCGCCGGTCCAGCTCGGGCCGGCGACCCAGAATGGCGGCACCCAGTCGCGCACCCAGCAGCCGTGAAACGACCCGGGGACAAGCCGGCCGAAGGCATCGCTTCCCCCGGGCAATGAGGTAAGACTGAGGCGCATGTTCGCATCGGTCCTCATCGCCAATCGCGGCGAGATCGCCTGTCGCATCGCGCGCACCGCCAGACGGCTCGGCATCCGCACGATTGCGGTCTATTCCGAGGCGGATGCCGGCGCGCTGCACACCAGGCTATGCGACGAGGCCCATCCGATCGGGCCGCCGCCGGCGCGCGAAAGCTATCTGGTCATCGAGACCTTGATCGAGGTCGCCAGACGCACCGGCGCCGAAGGCATCCATCCGGGCTACGGCTTCCTGTCGGAAAATGCCGACTTTGCCGAGGCCTGCGCAGCCGCCGGCCTGACCTTCATTGGCCCGCCGGCCGGCGCGATCCGCGCCATGGGGCGCAAGGACGGCGCCAAGACCTTGATGGAAAAGGCCGGCGTGCCCGTGGTCCCGGGTTATCACGGCGAGCGGCAGGAGCCGAAGTTCCTCAAGGAGAAGGCCTACGAGATCGGCTATCCGGTGCTGATCAAGGCGGTCGCCGGCGGCGGCGGCCGCGGCATGCGCCGCGTCGACAAGCATGCGGAGTTCGATGCGGCGCTGGAAGGCGCGATGCGCGAGGGCCAGTCGTCGTTCGGCGACGGCCGCGTGCTGGTGGAAAAATACGTGAGCGCCCCGCGCCACATCGAGATCCAGGTCTTTGGCGACCGGCACGGCAACGCGGTCCATCTGTTCGAGCGCGACTGCTCGCTGCAGCGCCGGCACCAGAAGGTGATCGAGGAAGCGCCGGCTCCCGGCATGACCCAGGCGGTGCGTGACCGGATGGGCCGCGCCGCCGTCGGCGCCGCCAAGGCGGTCGGCTATGTGGGCGCCGGCACCGTGGAATTCATCGCCGACGGCGCCAAGGGCCTGCGCGCCGACGGCTTCTGGTTCATGGAGATGAACACGCGCCTTCAGGTCGAGCATCCGGTGACCGAGGCGGTGACCGGCCTGGATCTCGTCGAATGGCAGTTCCGTGTGGCGGCCGGCGAGAAGCTGCCGCTGACCCAGGACGAGATCTCGCTCGATGGTCACGCCGTCGAGGCGCGGCTCTACGCGGAGGATCCCGAGAAGGGATTCCTGCCGTCCACCGGCCGGCTGGTGGCGCTTGAATTTCCCCGGCGCGAGGGCGTGCGCATCGACAGCGGCATCGAGGCGGGCGGCGAGGTGACGCCGTACTACGACCCGATGATCGCCAAGGTGATCGCCTCGGCGCCGACCCGCGAGGCCGCCCTCGACCGGCTGGCAACGGCGCTGGACGAGACGGTGATCGCCGGGCCGCGCAGCAACGTCGCCTTCCTGGCGGCGCTGGTACGCTCGCCGGCATTCGTGCAGGGAAGCTTCGACACCGGCTACATCGACCGCAACCTTGCCGATCTCGGCGCCGTGCCGCAGCCGACCGATTGGGGGTCGGCCGCCTGCGGCGTGCAGCGCCTGGTCACGCGCGAGGAGGCGCGCATCGCAGCGCGGGCACGGCTGCTGTCGATCGAGCCGAGCTCCCCGTGGGAGGCCATGGATGGCTTCCAATTGTCCGGATCTCGCCAGCTCGCGATACCGGTGATCGTCGACGGCCAGACGGCCACGGCCCAAGTGTTTTATGGCGGCGGCGGGGTGAATGTCGCCCTCGACGGCTCCCCGCCGGCTCCCGACGGCGTCGCCATCGAGAGCGGCGAGGCCGTCTTCGTGCTCCGCCGGGGCCGGCAGACCGTGGTGCGGCTGACGGACTTCGAGGCGATCGACGTCGAGCATCTCGACAGTGACGGCGTCGTCTCGGCGCCGATGCACGGCAAGGTGCTGGCCATCCTGGTGGAGCAGGGGGCCACCGTCACCAAGGGCCAGCGCGTCGCCGTGATCGAGGCGATGAAGATGGAGCATGCGCTCACCGCGCCGATCGACGGAACGGTGGCCGGGATCGCGGCCACCGCCGGCAGCCAGATCGCCGAGGACGCAGAGGTCATGGTGATCGCCGCCCCGGTCGCGCCATCGGGGGAGGCATAGTTCGCGCCATGGCGCTGCATCTGATCAAGCTCTGCGTCGGCTGCGACTCGGTCAAGGACCTCAAGGCCTGGATCCGCGAAAGACTGAAGGAGAAGAGACAGCGGGGCCAGCCGGCGGAGCACATTCACACTACCCGGATGATGCCCAAGCGCGCCGACGAGCTCCTCGCCGGAGGCTCGCTCTACTGGGTGATCCGCGGCGAGGTGCTGTGCCGCGAGCGCTTCGTCGACGTGCGTCCCTTCGTCGACAAGGACGGTATCGGCCGCTGCCGGCTGGTGCTCGACGGCAAGCTCGTGCTCACCGAGCCACGGCCGTTCCGGGCGTTCCAGGGCTGGCGCTATCTCGGCGACAAGGACGCGCCCAGGGACCTCGATCGTGCCGCGCCCGGCGCGCGGCACATGCCGGAGGCGCTCCGGCGAGAGCTCAGGGGATTGGGCCTGTTGTGAGGCTTGGTCCGTTGCGCCGACATCGGCAATCGACACCACGATCCGCCGCCCGCACTATCGTGCCGCACGGACCGGCGTCAGGTGGCCCATGTGCATCGCGCCCCTGGGTGGCACCGGGGCGGCGAGTGTGAAGTTCCTTCGGTCCCCCGTCCGCGCCTTATTGGTTATTTGGCGCAATTGCTGGACCTGATGGGCTTGTTCATCAGGACAGCCTTCGCCGCTGCGGCTGGGGTTAACCGGAATTCCTCATCGGCGCACGCAATGTCTTGACGCCGACACTATTTGAATCTGAAAATGCATGCGTCGAGGGGATGCGTTGAAATGCTGCTGCAGGCGCCTGTGGGATTGCCACGATCCGCGCACGTGATCGTGCTCGGCAACGAGAAGGGTGGCTCGGGGAAATCCACCACCGCGATGCATGTCGCCGTGGCCCTGATGAAAGCCGGGCAGCGCGTCGCCACCATCGACCTCGACAGCCGGCAGAAGAGCTTCACCCACTATGTGCAGAACCGCCGCGCCTGGGCGAAGCGCGGCGAGATCGAGCTCGAGCTGCCGACCCATCACCACGTAGCCCGCCGCGATGGTCCCTCGGTCGAGGAGAATGAGGCTTCGGAGTTCGCCGGTTTCGCTCACGCCATCACCTCGGTCGAGCACTGTCACGATTTCGTGGTCATCGATACCCCGGCGACCGACAGCTATCTGATGCGACTGGCCCATTCGATGGCGGACACGCTGGTCACCCCGCTCAACGACAGCTTTGTCGACTTCGACGTGCTCGGCTCCGTCGACCCGACCACGTTCGCGGTCACCGGGGTGAGCCACTATGCCGACATGGCGCGCGAGGCGCGGCGCCAGCGGCGCCTCGTCGACGGCGGCCTGACCGACTGGGTGGTGGTGCGCAACCGCCTGTCGCTGCTCGGCTCGCGCAACAAGCGCCTGATCGGCGAGGGGCTCAACGAGCTCGGGCTGACCCTCGGATTCCGGATCGCCGACGGCTTCGCCGAACGGGTCGTCTATCGGGAATTCTTTCCCCGCGGGCTCACCGCGCTCGACAATCTCGACGAAAGCACGCTGGGCGTGCGGCCGAATGCGTCGCATCTCACCGCCCGGCGGGAGGTCGAGGCCCTGATCGCCACGCTCAAGCTGCCGCTCGACGAGCGCGGCCGAAGGCGTGCCGCTGCCCGTGCCGAATGGTTCGCCGCCCAGGGCAAGCCCCTGGACGTCCACGACATCATCGCCGACTAGGGGTTTTGGTCGCGCGTGGGCATCGATGCCGGACGCGGCATTGCGCCGGACGGGCGAAACGCCACTTGATATAGGCATACCGGGATATAGGCATATCGGGTCCCGAAGCCGCTTCCGAGGGCGAACCCTGATGACCAGTCGCGAGTCCGACCGCGCCGGCCCCCCGGCGGCGGGGCATCCGACAGAGCCGGCCACGACGTCCTCGCGGCCGGAGATCGAGGCATTCATCACCCATGCCCGCACCCTGAGCGCATCGGCCGAGCCGGGCCGGAGCGGCCGCCTGATCTTTGCGCTCGATGCCACCATGAGCCGGCAGCCGACCTGGGATACGGCCTGCCGGCTCCAGGCCGACATGTTTCGCGAGGCGGCGGCGATCGGCGGCCTCTCGGTGCAGTTGATCTATTACCGCGGCTTTGCCGAATGCCGAACGTCGCGCTGGGTGACCAACGGCGAGCACCTTGCCCGTCTGATGACGGCGATCGACTGCCGTGGCGGCCATACCCAGATCCGCAAGGTCCTCGCCCATGCGCGCCGCGAGACCGAGAAGGCCCGCGTCCAGGCGCTGGTCTTCGTTGGCGACGCGATGGAGGAGGCGATCGATGACCTGGCGGCCACGGCGGGCGAACTCGGTCTGCTCGGCGTTCCCGCCTTCATGTTCCAGGAGGGTCACGATCCGGTGGCGGAAAAAGCCTTTCGCGAGATTGTGCGGCTGACCCGCGGAGCCTATTGCCGGTTCGATGTCGGCTCCGCCCACCAGCTTGGTGAGCTGCTGCGCGCCGTGGCCGCCTACGCGGCCGGCGGCGTGCGGGCTTTGACCGACCTTTCGGCGCGGCGCGGCGCGGGCGCGCAGCGGCTTCTCGAGCAGCTGAGATAGTCATGGGGACCGTTCTGCTTGGTGTCGCCGTCCTGGTCGTGGTGCTCTGGGCGCTCCAGGGCTTCACCAGGATCGACCCGCACACGCTGGTTCGCGCGCTGCGCACGACCGGCGGCGTCAGCGCGCTCGCCGGGGCGGTTGCGCTCGGCGCCACCGGACGCATCGGGGTGGCTCTGCCCCTCGGCCTTGCCGGCCTTGCGCTGCTCGGGCTGCTGCCGGGAGCGGCACCGTTCGGCTGGCGCGTCCGCAAGACTCCGCGGCAGATTTCTCGGGTGCGCTCGGCTTTCGTCGAGATGGAGCTCGACCACGACAGCGGCGGGATGCAGGGCCGCATCCTCGCCGGCCGCCACGAGGGCGTGTCGCTCGATGCGCTCGACGTCGCCACGCTCGCCGCTCTCCTCGCCGAGATCGACGAGGAAAGCCGGGCGCTACTGGCAACGTATCTTGACCGCCGGGAGCCCGGATGGCGTGAACACGCGCAGGCCGATGCGACAGCGGGGCAGGGGGTCCCGCCGCGGAGCGGGCCAATGACGCAGGAGGAGGCGTATCAGATCCTTGGCCTTAAGCCCGGGGCCGGCCCCGAGGACATCGGGCGCGCCCACCGCTCCCTCATGAAGAAACTGCATCCCGACCAAGGGGGGTCGACGTACCTGGCGGCCCGGGTCAACGAAGCCAAGGACGTTCTTCTTCGTCGTCATCGCTGAAGCACTCCACACACAACGCTACCATTCTTGGCTCCGGCTTTGACGCAATCCCTGTTGGTTGGTGTTGGGCGCTCAGTTCTTCAGCGCCATGCAGGCAATCTCGTTCCTCTTGAAGTAGTGGCAGGCGGCCTCCGCACGGTCCTTGTCGAGGCCGGCGAAGCGCGCCCGGTAGAGCTCGCGCGAGCCCTTGGTGACCTTTTCGGTAAATCCCTCGGCATTGGCGAGCAGGCTGCGGGCCATGCTCTGCGCCGACTTCAGGCGCTCCTTGGCTTCGGCCTCCGCCGGAAAGGCGCCGACCTGGATCATCCAATCGCCCCGCGCGTGGCCGGCATGGGGCGGCGATGCGGGAGCCGCTTCGGCCGGCGCGACGATCTCGGGCTCCGCCTCGGCGGGAGCGGCGACGACGCGGCTCATCAGCGATGCGGCGACAGCCGGCCGGGGCGCGGGGGGCGCCGGCGGGGCCGCGGGCTCGGGCAGCGGAGCGAGCGCGGCGCTGCGCACCGGCAGGGTTCCGAGAATGCCCGGCCGTGGCGCCGGCGGGGGAAGCTGGACGGGCTCGGAAGCCGCCGAGGCGAGCTTCGGATTGGCTGGTGCCGGCGGCGCCGGAGGCGCGGCGGGTGCCGCGGCCTGGGCGCGAGCCGCCCAGGCGGGAGCGACGGTCGATTGCGGAGCGGCGACGACCAGCGGGGCGAGCGCCGCCGTCTGCACCGGCTGGGTGCGGACATTGATCGTCTTGACCGGGATCGGCTGGATCGGCTCGGCCGAGCCGGGACGCGGCGCCGCCGCGGTTGCGGTGGTCTCGGCGCGGGCGCTCGCAGGCGTCTCGGGGCGGAAGCTGCGCGTCGTCGGCTCGGCGGCGGCGGTGCGGATCTTCGTCCGCGGCGGGGCGGCCTCAGCGGCCTCCGCGACCGTCGGCGCGGTGCGGCGCGTGGAGGCTTCTGCGATATGCTGCTCGATGAGGGAGCGCATCCGAGCATCGCGGGAACCACCCGAGGAGCCGCCGAGCACCACCGCCACGATGTGGCGGTTGCCGCGGCGGAGCGAGGTCACCAGGTTGAAGCCCGACGAGCGCGTATAGCCGGTCTTGATGCCGTCGACCCCGGAGACGCTGCCCAGCAGGCGGTTGTGATTGCGCATCGCCCGGCCGTGGTAGCGGAAGGTGGATGTCGCGAAGTACCGGTAATAGGTGGGGAAGCGCTCCTGGACGGCGCGGCCGAGCAGGGCCTGGTCGCGCGCGGTGGTGAGCTGCTCGTTGGCGGGAAGGCCCGAGGCGTTGACGTAGACCGTGCGCGTCATGCCGAGCGCGTGCGCCTTGCGGGTCATCAAGCGGGCGAAGGTATCCTCGTCGCCGCCGATCGCCTCGGCGACCACGACCGCGATGTCGTTGGCGGACTCGGTGACGATCGCCTTGATGGCGTCCTCGACCTCGATGGTCTGACCGGCCTTCAATCCGAGCTTGGTCGGGGGCTGGGAAGACGCATGGGGGGAGACGCGCAGCGGCGAGGTGAGCTTCAGCTTGCCGGCTTCGAGCTGCTCGAACAGCAGATAGAGAGTCATGATCTTGGTCACCGACGCCGGATGGCGCAGGCTGTCGGGATTGGATTCATGAAGCACCTGGCCGGAATTGGCGTCGACCACGATGTCGGCGTAGCGCGGCTCGCTGGTGGTGCTGCTGCGCTCGGCGCGGGCGTGACGGTGCTTGGCGGCGTCGGAGCGCGCGTGGTGATGGCGCCGGCGCGCGTCCGCCGGGTCGCTGGCAAGAGCGGTCAGGGCAAGAATTGCGGTCAAGCCCAGCACGGCGCGGAAAATCTCGCGCCCACAGCGAATTCGATCCGTGATCATTCGTCCCTGTCCCCTGATAGGCGGACCGTTCGTTGCGGGCACTCGACGCCCCCGGTCCCTTACCCCATCCCAGTTAACGAGGAAATCTGGGAAAATGCGAGGCAGAGACTGGCCTTTGTCGGCGGCGGAGACACTTTCGCACCGCGGAGCGCGAGAGATCCCTCCCCATGGCCCGGCCACCCGTCTTGACGACGGCTCAGCCTCGAACGGTAGGCTGGCGCGGTTGCCAAAGCGTTAAGGTGTTTATCGGCGCTGGCGGGGAAATATTGCAACGCAAAAGAATACTTGACTTTTTATTGTGCACTGCGGTACGAAAATTCGGGCTTTTTTTGGCCGGGGGACACCGGCCGGCCGGATAAAACCCTTGAACGTCGGAGCGCGCTGCCAAGACTTCACGTCGGGGAAAGTTGCGTCGCGCTCTCGGCAGGCCTTGTGCCGGTGATCACCGCGGCGGCGGAGAAGGGGATGACAATGCTCAAGAATTTCGACGATCTGCAGAAGCTCGGCAAGGACAATGTGGATGTGGCCATGAAGCAGCTCGGGGTGGTCAGCAAGGGCTTCCAGGCGATCGCAGCCGAGGTCGCCGATTTCTCCAAGAAGTCCTTCGAGGAATCATCCGCGACTGCCGAGAAGCTGTTGGGCTCCAAGAGCCTCGAGAAGGCGATCGAGATCCAGAGCGACTACGCCAAGCGCACCTATGAGAGCTTTGTCGCCCAGGCGACCAAGCTCGGAGAGCTCTACACCGAGCTCGCCAAGGAAACCTACAAGCCGCTCGAGGGCTACATCGCCAAGGTGACTCCGGCGAAGTAGGCGTCGCGCCCGTTTGCGCAACAGCGCGAGCGCGCGGGGAAAGAGCGGGCGAACCGGACGCTCCGCGCGTGGGTTTGCCCGCGGTGGCATGGTCGCGTGGACCGTGCTCGCGGTGGGTCAGCGGCTGCGACCGGGGCGATTGCGATCGTTCGCGCGGTGTGCCGGGCGTGACCGCGCGCGTTGACGACTCCTCGCTCCTGACGAGACGGAATCCCGCGCGTCGCCACCGGACCCTTGGATTTTTCCGTCCGTGACGACGACGCGGCGGCCGGCGACCGCGTCGAGAGGTCGGTTTCCCGCGGCCGGCCGACGCGGCTGCCCGGCTTTTCGCCAAAATTTTGCGGCAGTTGTCGCCCGTGATGCGGTTGCACCGCTCGCGGCAGGTTGCGGCATTGCCGTTGGGTCGGCTTCGGCGAGGTCGTGCCGTGGGTCTGGAACCAATGGCCCGGAGTAACTATTATTTCGGCGTTCCGTTCCGCCGCGGTTTGCGGCATGATTCTCCCCGAGGCTTATCGGCGACCTATTCGACATGCCGCACTGCCAGTACCTCGCGAGAGGGACGATGACTCGGCCGATCGACCAGACGACGCGTCAAGCCACGCCCCGGCGAGCACGGCTCGGCCCCCGCCTCGGCGACGACGATCGCAAGCGTCGCGGCGAGACCGGTGCGCCCGGCTCGCCCGGCAGCGCGGTGATCACCAAGACGAAGACGGTCACCAAACGGCCGAACATGTATCGTGTGCTGCTGCTCAACGACGACTACACGCCGATGGAGTTCGTGGTTCACGTCCTGGAGCGCTTTTTCAACAAGGATCGGGAGACCGCGACGCGGATCATGCTGCACGTCCACCAGCACGGCATCGGCGAGTGCGGGGTTTTCACCTACGAGGTGGCGGAGACCAAAGTGACGCAGGTGATGGACTTTGCCCGCAAGCACCAGCATCCTCTACAATGCGTGATGGAAAAGAAGTGAGAAGTGAGATGAATTCGCAATCGAAGAGGCCCTGATGCCCACATTCTCGCGAAGTCTCGAGCAGTCGCTCCACCGGGCGCTCGCTCTCGCCAACGAGCGGCACCACGAATACGCGACGCTGGAGCACCTTTTGCTCGCGCTGCTCGATGATCAGGATGCCGCCGCGGTGATGCGGGCATGCAACGTCGATCTCGACAAGCTGCGCCGCAACCTGGTCGCCTATCTGGAGTTCGAGCTCGACAGCCTGGTCACCGAGGGCGCCGAGGACTCCAAGCCCACCGCCGGCTTCCAGCGCGTCATCCAGCGTGCCGTCATTCACGTGCAGTCGTCGGGCCGCGAGGAGGTCACCGGCGCCAACGTCCTGGTCGCGATCTTCGCCGAGCGCGAGAGCCACGCCGCCTATTTCCTGCAGGAGCAGGACATGACCCGCTATGATGCGGTCAACTACATCAGTCACGGCATCGCCAAGCGTGCCGGCCTGTCGGAATCCCGGCCGGTGCGTGGCGTCGAGGAGGATACGGACACGAAGACCGGGGACGATTCGCAAGAAGAAGGGCGACGCGCTCGAGGCCTACTGCGTCAATCTCAACAAGAAGGCGCGCGACGGCAAGATCGATCCGCTGATCGGGCGCGACGCCGAGATCAGCCGCTGCATCCAGGTGCTGTGCCGGCGGCAGAAGAACAATCCGCTGTTCGTCGGCGATGCCGGGGTCGGCAAGACGGCGATCGCCGAGGGACTGGCCCGCCGCATCGTCAACGGCGAGGTTCCCGACGTGCTGAAGAACGCGACGGTGTTCGCGCTCGACATGGGAACGCTGCTCGCCGGCACCCGCTATCGCGGCGATTTCGAGGAGCGGCTCAAGCAGGTCATCAAGGAGCTCGAGGCCTATCCCGGGGCCATCATGTTCATCGACGAGATCCACACGGTGATCGGCGCCGGCGCCACCTCCGGCGGCGCCATGGACGCCTCCAATCTGCTCAAGCCCGCGCTCGCCGCCGGAACCGTGCGCTGCATCGGCTCCACGACCTACAAGGAGTACCGGCAGTATTTCGAGAAGGACCGCGCCCTGGTCCGCCGCTTCCAGAAGATCGACGTCAACGAGCCGACGGTTCCCGACGCGATCGAGATCCTCAAGGGGCTCAAGCCCTATTTCGAGGATTACCACAAGCTCAAATACACCAACGAGGCGATCAAGGCGGCGGTTGAGCTGGCGGCGCGCTACATCCACGACCGCAAGCTGCCCGACAAGGCGATCGACGTCATCGACGAATCGGGTGCCGCGCAGATGCTGCTCCCCGAGAGCCGGCGCAAGAAGACGATCGGCCTGAAGGAGATCGAGACGACGATCGCCACCATGGCGCGGATTCCGCCGAAGACGGTATCGAAGGACGATGCCGAGGTCCTGCGGCACCTCGAGGCGACGCTCAAGCGGGTGGTCTATGGCCAGGACAAGGCGATCGACGCGCTCTCCGCATCCATCAAGCTGGCGCGCGCCGGCCTGCGCGAGCCGGAAAAGCCGATCGGCTGCTATCTGTTCTCCGGCCCGACCGGCGTCGGCAAGACCGAGGTCGCCAAGCAGCTTGCGGCGCTGCTTGGCGTCGAGCTGCTGCGCTTCGACATGTCGGAATACATGGAGCGCCATACCGTGTCGCGCCTGATCGGCGCTCCGCCCGGCTATGTCGGCTTCGACCAGGGCGGCCTGCTCACCGACGGCGTCGATCAGCATCCGCACAGCGTGCTGCTGCTCGACGAGATCGAGAAAGCGCATCCCGATCTGTTCAATGTGCTGCTGCAGATCATGGATCACGGCAAGTTGACCGACCATAACGGCAAGCAGGTCGATTTCCGCAACGTCATCCTGATCATGACCACCAATGCGGGTGCCGCCGACCTCGCCAAGCAGGCTTACGGCTTCACCCGGTCGAAGCGCGAGGGCGACGACGTCGAGGCGATCAACCGCATGTTCGCCCCGGAATTCCGCAACCGTCTCGACGCCATGATCACCTTCGCGCACCTGTCGCAGGAGGTCATCGCCCGCGTGGTGGAGAAATTCGTCCTCCAGCTCGAGGCGCAGCTCGCCGATCGCGACGTCACCATCGAGCTGTCCGAGGAAGCCTCGCAGTGGCTGATCGGCCACGGCTACGACGAGCAGATGGGCGCGCGGCCGATGGCCCGCGTCATCCAGGAGCACATCAAGAAGCCGTTGGCGGACGAGGTGCTGTTCGGAAAGCTCAAATCGGGCGGCCACGTGCGGGTGATCGTGGTGAAGGACGACGCCGGCACCGACAAGCTCGGCTTCGAGTATCTCGACGGTCCGGTCACGCCGAAGCCCGAGCGGCTGCCCGAGCCGCGCCGGTCGAAACCCCGGCGCCGGAACGGCCCGCGGCGACAGAAATCGTCCGGACCGAAGGGCGATGGCGGCGGCTCGCCGCCGTCGCGCCGCGGCTCGGTGCCCAAGGTGCCGCTGGTCAAGGTGTGAGGTCGGCGCCCGGAGGGCGCCATTGAACCTCGCTGCCGTCCGCTGCGACCAAGCTGAGCTTCAGGGCTCGGAGGGTCGCAATGCCACGCTTGTCGATCGCCGTGATGCTTGCCGCCGCCACCGTCGCGGCGACGACATTGTGCTCCGCCGGCGCGCAGCGCATCGAGCCGCCGCCGGACCTCGTCAACCAATCCCCCGCGCAGCTGCAGGACAGCATCGAGCGCAAGCACCCGATCACCTATCTCCTGCTCGCCAAGTCGCTGTTCGCCGCCGGCCGCCGCGACGAGGCGGTGTTCTGGTTCTATCTCGGTCAGCTGCGCTACCGGGCCTACCTGGCGAGCCGCCCCGATCTCGATCCGACCGGCGATCCGGCGCTGTTCGCCTCGCTGTTCCATGTGCTCGGGCCGAAGATCAACGAATACGCATTCGGCGATATCCCGGCTCTGGCAAGAATTATCGAGCGGACGCTCGCGTGGGACGCCGAGCACGGCGATGAATATGCACCCAGGGGACCGCGCCGGGACGAGGTGCGACGCGGGCTCGAGCGGCTGAAGTCCGACATCGTGGCGCGTGCCGACGAATTGCGCGCGCAACGCACCGCCAACGGCCTGGAGAACCGCACGCGCTGAATCCGCACGCGAGGCGGCCGGCCGGACGCCCGGCAGCGCAGGCCGCGCGCCTCCCATGCGGCACCGCGCCATTGCGCGATTGCGGATGCCGTGGGACACGAGCAGGGATCCTCTGGTCCCCTCCATGTCCGCCGCAGATCCAGCAACCGCTCCGTCCTCTTCGGTGACCGGCTTCGGCCGCGGGCTCGCGGCCGCGGCGACCTCGGTGTTCGTGCTGGTGCTGCTCGGGACCTATGTGAGTATCGGCGCGCTGGCGCACGATCTCGGCTTCGGCGTCGGCTGGACTCTTGCCGCGACGGCGCTGATCTGGGCGGCGCCCGGCCAGGTCATTCTGATCTCGGCGCTCGGTTCCGGGGCGTCCCCGATCGAGGCGGCGCTCGCCATCAGTATCAGCGGCGTCCGCTTCCTGCCGATGGTGGTCTCGCTGCTGCCGCTGATCAAGGGGCCGCGGGTGCGGTCCTGGCAGCTCGTCGCGCCGGCGCATTTGACCGCGATCAGCGTGTGGGTCGAGGCGCTGCGGCTGCTGCCGGCGGTGCCGCGCGATGAGCGCATCGGCTTCGTCAACGGCCTCGGCCTCGGCCTCATGGTGCCGACCCTCGCCGGAACCGCGGTCGGCTTCTACCTCGCGGCGGAGCTGCCCGGGCTGCTGGCGGCGGCGCTGATGTTCCTCACGCCGATGTCGTTCCTGGTCTCGGTGGCCCGCAACAGCCGCCAGCTGCTCGATCGGCTGGCGCTCGGCGCCGGGCTCGCCATCGCGCCGGCTCTGGCGCTCGCCGGCGTGCAGTTCGATCTGGTCTGGACCGGCCTCGTCGGCGGCACGCTCGCCTACGCGATCGACCGGTTTGTCAGGGCGATGCGATGAGCGCGGCGATCGGCGAGCTCTGGCCGCTCGGCATGCTGCTTCTCGTCGGCGTCCTGCCGCACGAGATGTGGCGCTGGCTCGGGCTCGTCCTCGCCCGCGGCCTCGACGATGAGGCCGAGATCATCGTCTGGGTGAGGGCCGTGGCGACCGCGGTGCTCGCCGGAGTGATCGCCCGCATCATGCTGATCCCGCCCGGCGCGCTTGCCGCGATCCCGATGCCGGTGCGCCTGGCGGCGATCGCGGCGGGGTTTCTCGGCTTCCTCGTCGTTCGCCGCTCGGTCTTCGCCGGTGTCGTCGTCGGCGAGGCGGTGCTGATCGCCGGCGCACTGCTGCTCGCGCCCTGAAGGCTTTCGGCTTCCGCGTCGTTCGTCGCGATGTTAGCGTCCGGGTTCCCGAGCACCGCCGAGAGGACGCCATGAGAACGCTGCGCGCCGCATTCGTCGGCTTGTTGGTCATCTGTGCAGGCCCGGCCCTGGCGCAGACCCTGCGGATCGGTCTCCAGGAGGATCCCGACACGCTCGACGGGGCCAGGAACTGGAGTTTCGTCGGCCGCGTGGTGATGACGTCGATCTGCGACAAGCTGGTCGACATCGCGCCGGACGCCGGCATCGTGCCGATGCTGGCGACGAGCTGGACCACGTCGGAGGACGGCAGGTCGATCACTTTTCGGCTGCGGCCGGGAGTGCGTTTTCACGACGGCGAGAAATTCGACGCCGCCGCGGTGAAATTCAGCCTCGATCGGGCGCTCACGTTGCCCGACAGCCGGCGCAAGAGCGAGATCAGCGCGATTCGCAGCGTCGAGGTGATCGACGAGCTCACCGTCCAGGTCAACATGGCGACGCCGTTCTCGCCGCTGCTCGCGCAGTTCGCCGACCGTGCCGGCATCATGGTGTCGCCTAGGGCCGCGCAGGCGCTGGGCGACCAGTTCGGCAACAAGCCGGTCTGCGCCGGTCCCTACCGGTTCGTCGAGCGGGTGGCGCAGGACCGCATCGTGCTGGAATGGTTCGATGATTACTGGGACAAGGCGCACTACTTCATCCAGCGCGTCATCTTTCTGCCCATGCCTGACGCCACCGTGCGTTTCGCCAATCTGCGCGCCGGCCAGCTCGATCTGATCGAGCGCCTGTCGCCGACCGACCTCGAGGCCGTGCGCCGGAACGACAAGCTCGCCTCGGCCTCCATTACCGGGCTCGGATATCAGGGCATCACCTTCAATATCGCCAACGGCAGCCGTTCGGCCAATCCGTTCGGCAGGGACAAGCGCGTGCGTGCGGCGCTCGATCTCGCGCTCGATCGAAAAGCCCTCAACGAGGTCGCCAACAACGGCGAGTTCCAGCCCGGCAACCAGCCGGTGCCGCCCTCGAGCTTCTACTACGACCAGACCAGGCCGGTGCCGGCGCGCGACGTGGAGCGGGCGAGGGCGCTCATCAAGGAGGCCGGCGTCACCAACCCGACCCTCACCCTGCTGGTCCCCAACGCGGACGCCGACCGGCAGAACGCCGAGGTCATCCAGTCGATGGCGCGGGAGGCCGGCATCGACATCAAGATCCAGCTCACCGAGTTCATCACCATGCTGCAGCAGGCACGCGAGGGCAACATGGACGCCGATTATGTGGGCTGGAGCGGCCGCATCGACCCGGACGCCAACATCCACACCTTGCTTGGCTGCAAGGTGCCGGGCAATGACGGCCACTACTGCAACGACGAGATGGAGAAGCTGCTGCAGGCCGCGCGGCTGACCGGCGACCGCGAGGCGCGCCGGCAATCCTACGCCGGCGTGATGAAGATTCTGCTCGACGAGCGGCCGATCATCTATCTGTGGCACCAGAAGTGGATCTGGGGGTTCACCGCCAACCTCGAAGGCTATGTGCCTTACCCCGACGGCCTGATCCGCCTGCGCGAGGTCAGATTGAAGGGCGGCCGGATGTAGCCTCGCGGCAGGGATCGTGATGGCGCAGCCCTTCACCACCCGGCCCGAGCTGCGCGGCAATTTTGCCGCGATCTCGACCACCCACTGGATCGCCTCGGCGGCCGGAATGGCGGTCCTCGAGCGCGGCGGCAACGCCTTCGATGCCGCGGTGGCCGCCGGCTTCGTGCTGCAGATCGTCGAGCCGCATCTGGTCGGCCCGGGCGGCGAGGTGCCGATCATCCTCAAGCGCGCCGAGGCCGATCATCCGGTCGTGATCTGCGGGCAGGGGACCTATCCGGCAAAGGCGAGCCTGGAAAATTTCGCGGCGCTCGGACTGCGCCAGGTTCCCGGCACCGGCCTTTTGCCCGCGGTCGTGCCCGGCGCGTTCGATGCCTGGATGCTGCTGCTGCGCGAGCACGGCACCTGGCGCCTGCGCGACGTGCTCGACTACGCCATCCATTACGCGGAGAACGGATTTCCCGTGCTGCCGCGGATCGCCGCGTCGATCCTTGCGGCGGCCGATTTTTTCGCCGCGCACTGGCCGACCTCGGCGGCGATCTGGTGCCCCAACGGCGCGGTGGCGCGGCCGGGCACGATCATGACCTCGCCGCGCATCGCCGAGACCTATCGAAGAATCATCGCCGAGGCCGAAGGCGCCGGCACCGACCGCGTCGCGCAGATCGAGCGGGCCCGCGCGGTTTTCTATCGCGGCTTCGTCGCCGCCGCGATCGACGAGTTCTATGCGACCGAGGAGCTGATGGATTCCACCGGCGAGCGGCGCGGCGGCCTGCTCAGCGGCGACGATCTTGCGGCGTTTTCCGCGACCGTGGAGCCGACCGTATGGCGCCGCTATCGCGGCCTTACCGTCCACAAGACCGGCCCGTGGGGGCAGGGGCCTGCCCTGCTCCAGAGCCTCGCCTTGCTGGATGAGCTCGATCTCGACGCGATGGATCCCTCAGGCGACGCTTTCGTCCACACGGTGGTCGAATGCATGAAGCTCGCCTATGCGGACCGCGAGGTGTTTTACGGCGATCCGAAATTCGTCGACGTGCCGATCGCCGAGCTGATTTCCGCCGCGCATGCGCGCGCCCGCCGCCCGCTGATCGCCGAGACCGCCTCGCTCGACATGCGCCCGAGCGATTTTTCCGGAGCCGCGGAGCGCATGGCCCGCGTGCTCGCCATGACGGGCGCCGAGACGCCGTTCGGCATCGGCGCCGGCGAGCCGGCCTACGCGCCGCTTCCGGTCGAATGGGGCGATACCGTCCATCTCGACGTGGTCGACCGTTTCGGCAACATGGTGGCGGCGACGCCGTCCGGCGGCTGGCTGCAGAGCTCGCCGGCGATCCCGACGCTCGGCTTCTCGATCTCGACCCGGGGCCAGATCGGCTGGCTGGAGCCGGGCCATCCGTCGACCGTCAGGCCGGGTGCACGTCCGCGCACGACGCTCACCCCGACGCTGGCGACCCGCGACGGTGAGGCGGTGCTCGCCATGGGCACGCCGGGCGGCGACCAGCAGGACCAGTGGACGCTTGCCGTGTTTCTGCGTCACCTCCATCACGGCCTCGAGCTCCAGGCGGCGATCGATGCGCCGCTGTTCACCAGCCGGCACTGGCCGAGCTCGTTCTATCCGCGTGCCCACGATCCCGGCCGGCTGGCGGTCGAGGAACGCTTTGGCGAAAAGACCATCGAGGCCCTGCGCCGGCGGGGCCACAAGGTCACCGTGGAGGGGCCGTGGTCGCTCGGCCGGGTGTGCGCCGTCAGGCGCGAGGGCGGCGAGGTGTTCGCCGCCGCGACTCCCCGGCTGATGCAGGCCTATGCGATCGCCCGGTGAGGGGAGATTTTTGCTTCCCTGCACGAATGTCACACGGAACGGGCGATTCAGGGCAGAAACGCCTATTTGCCGCGCGTCCGGGGACACACCGGCATGACAAAAATGCCACGCCGTCCGGGATTTGCGCGCGCCTCCGGACAAGGCGGCTGAATTCGTTTGACAGGCCCCGGTCAACCGAGAATGCTCGGAACCGGAAGGGACTGGGGGTAAGCCAATGTTCGCCGGCGTATGTCGCGTGCTCGCGACATTGGCGATGGTGTGCCTTTCGTTCGCCGCCGCCGCCCAAGTCATACCGCCGAGCGACCGCCCCGGGCGCGAGCGCGAGCAATTCGTCCAGCCGACCGCGCCGCGTGCGCAGCCGGGCGGTCCAGCAATCACGCTTCCGGGGGCCGTGGCGCCGCCCGGAGCGGAAAAAATCAAGCTTCTGGTTCGCGACATCAAGGTCGACGGCGCCACCGTCTACCGCGCCGAGGATCTGGCGGCGCTCTTTCGCGATCTGGTCGGGCAGACCGTCTCGCTGCAGGCGGTCTACGAGGCGGCACGGCGGGTCACCGCAAAATACGGCGCCGACGGTTACGTGCTGTCGCGCGCGATCGTGCCGCCGCAGACGCTCGACCCGCATGGCGCGGTGGTGCGCATCGAGGTGGTCGAAGGCTATGTCGACCGCATCGAATGGCCGGCCAAGCTCGCGCGCTACCGCGATTTCTTCTCCGCCTACGCGGCAAAGATCACCGGCGAGCGGCCCGTCAATATCCGCACCATCGAGCGCTATCTGCTGCTCGCCGGCGATCTGCCGGGCCTGAAGATTTCCACCAGCCTCCGGGCGTCGAAGACGAATGTGGGCGCCTCCACCCTGGTGGTCGAGGTCACCGAAAAGTTGCTCGACGGGACCGCGCGCGCGGACAATCGCGGTACCGCGGCCCGCGGCCCGCTGCAGTTCCAGACCTCGGGGACGATCAACAATGCGTTCTACAGCCACGAGGCGTTCACCGTCACCTATGCGGCGGTCTCTCCGATCAAGGAGCTGCAGTACATTCAGGGTGTCTATCGCCAGGTCCTGACCCCCGAAGGGCTCACCGCCTTCGTCAACGGCAGCTACAGCTGGGGCCGGCCCGGCACCCAGGTGCTCGAGCTGCTCGAATATGCGACCCGCAGCACCTACGGCGAGGCCGGCCTGAGCTACCCGGTCATCCGCGCCCGCGAGCGCAACCTGACGCTCACCAGCCTGGTCTTCCTCAGCGACAGCTTTGCCGATGTTTTCGCCGAGCCGTTCACCCGCGATCGCCTGCGCGGCGGACGTTTCCGCGCCGAGGGCGACGCCGCCGACCCTCTTGGCGGGATCAACCAGTTCAGCGCCACCTTGAGCAAGGGCATCCAGGGTTTTGGCAGCACGCTCAACGACAACCCGTTCGCCTCGCGTGCCGTCGGCAGGGTCGATTTCACCAAGGTCGAGGCCTATGCGGGCCGCACCCAGCCGCTGGTCGCCAACTTCTCGGCGCTGCTCCAGGCCTATGGGCAATACTCGCTCACCCCGCTGCTCTCCCCCGAGCAGTGCAGCTATGGCGGACGGGTGTTCGGCCGCGCCTACGATCCTTCGGAGATTCTCGGAGACAATTGCTGGGAGGTGAGCGGGGAGCTCCGCTACGACCTGCCGACCACGGTGCCGTTCGCGCTCGCGCAATTCTACGGCTACATCGATTACGGCAGCCTGCACACGATCGGGGCGACGCCCGGCACGCCGTCGACCATTCGCGCCGCGTCGACCGGCGCCGGGGTTCGTGTCGGGCAGATCGGGCTCTTCACCGCGGACCTGTCGATCGCCAAGGCGATCGAAGGCCCGCGTCACGACAACCGCTTCTTCTTCGTTCTGGCGGCGCAGAGATAGGGACAGGCCTCGATGTCGACCCGCATCCGAAGAATCCTGCTCGCGATCGCCGCCATGGTGCCGATCGGCATCGGATCGGCGGCCGCAAACCCGCTCGGCTCGCAGGTGGTCGGCGGCAGCGCCAATGTCCAGGGCCAGGGCACCGCCAACGTCACCGTCAACCAGAGCACCAACAACGCCATCATCAACTGGCAGTCCTTCAACATCGGGACCGGCGAGCGGACCAATTTCGTCCAGCCGAGCGCCGGCTCGGTGACGCTCAACCGCGTCACCGGCGTGCCCAATCCGTCCGTCATCGACGGCACGCTCACCGCCAATGGCCGGATCTTCCTGGTCAATCCCGACGGCATCCTGTTCGGCGCCGGCGCGGTGATCAACACCGGAGGTTTTCTCGCCACCACCAACGACATCAAGAACAGCGACTTCATGGCGGGGCGCTACCGGTTCAACATTCCCGGCCGGCCCGACGCCTCGATCGTCAACCTGGGGACCATCACCGCCAGCGGCGGAGGCTTTGCGGCGCTGGTCGCGCCGGGCGTACGCAATTCCGGAACGATCACCGCGACGCTCGGCACCGTTGCGCTCGCCGCCGGCAACAGCTTTACCCTCGATCTCTACGGCGACCGCCTGATCACGCTCGCGGTCGGCGATCAGATCGCCAACACGGTTCGCGATGTCGCCACCGGACAGCCGCTGCGCTCGCTGGTCACCAATACCGGCCGGATCAGCGCCAATGGCGGCCGGGTCGAGCTGACCGCGGCGGCCGCCCGCCAGGTGGTCAACTCGGTGATCAATACCAGCGGCGTGATCGAGGCCAACTCGGTCGGCACCCGCAACGGCATGATCGTGCTGGGCGCCGCCGGCCGGAACTCCTGGTCTGCCGAAACAGACCGTAAAAATATCCGGCACGCTGTCGGCCGCCGGCCGCCGTCCGGGCGAGCGTGGCGGACGCATCCAGGTCACCGGCGAGAACATCGTGGTCGCCGGCGCCCGCATCGACGCCTCCGGTGCCGCCGGCGGCGGCACCGTGACCATCGGCCGGACCGACGGCACCTCGGGCCCGACCGGGACACAAGCAGGCCGCACCGGCTCGTCGGCCTCAACGGCCACGACAGCCGTCGCCATCGCCTCGACGGTGACCATCGACGCTGCGACCACCATCGACGTGTCGGCGACGCAGCAGGGCAATGGCGGCCGGGTGACGGTGTGGTCCGACGTGAGCACCAGCTTCGCCGGAACGATCCTCGCCCGCGGCGGCCCTCTCGGCGGCTACGGCGGCTTCGCCGAGGTGTCGGGCCATCAGCTCGACTTCACCGGCGCGGTGGATCTTCGGGCGCCCAATGGCGCGCTAGGCACGCTGCTGCTCGACCCCGCGGACTACTACATCCAGACCAGCAATGTCGGCGTGCCGGAGGGCGCGTCGTTCATGAGCGTCGCCGAGCTGCAGTTGCTGCTGCAGAACGGCAAGTCCGCATCTCCACCAACAATGCGTCGAGCCCCCCCGATCAGAACGGCGATATCTTCGTCAACAACAACATCACCTGGAATGGCAACAGCACGCTGACGCTCAGCGCCTTTCGCGACATTACCGTCGCGACCGAAGTTATCATTCGCAATATCGGTGCTGGAAGTCTGGTGCTCAGAGCCGACAATACCGGCATTGGGGCAGGTCGAGTTAACCTCGGCGGTACGTCATTTGGCACGGTGAACTTCTCGCAGAGCACCGGCACGGTTTCGATCTACTACGATCCGGTCGGCATTGATGGGCCGTCGGACAAGTACCAGCATGCGATCCGGTACGACTTGAACGGCTCGGTTGTCACCAATCCAGATTTTGCAAAGCAACTGACCGCCTACATGCTGGTCAACGATGCGAACGATCTGCGCCGGATGGACACCAATCTTGGCGGCTTCTATGCGCTGGGCAACAATATCAATGCCACCGGTTTCTCCGGCTTGCCCGGCTCGACCTTCACCGGCTTGCTCGACGGCAATGGCGGGCTCGGCCAGAACTATACGATCAGCAAGCTTTCTTCGTCGGTCGGGCTGTTCGATGTCATCGGAGCCGCCGCGACCGTGCGGAACCTCAACTTTGTAGACGCCTCGATCCTGGCTACCGGGCTTTCCGCGAATGTTGGCGTCCTCGCGGGGCAAAACGAGGGGACAATCGTCAACGTATCTGTCAGCGGAACGATCGGCACCGAAAATGGATTGTCCGGTGTCCTGGCCGGGGGGCTGGTCGGTCAGAATCAGGGCACGATCATCGGGTCGTCGTCCGCCGTCAATGTCACCGTGGGTGACGCCAGCGGACAGTTCAACATCGCCGGCGGGCTGGTCGGGTCGAACCTCGGAACGATCATGCAATCGAGCGCGAGCGGCACCGTCGCTGGCGGGGCGAACAGCTTCGTCGGTGGGCTGGTCGGCCAGAATGTTGGAGCGGGGGGCCTCATCGCCGGCTCGTCCGCCAGCGGTGCCGTGAGCGTCACCACTACCAGCACCGCGAACGGCGTCGCCGCCGGCGGGCTGGTCGGGTTCAACAGCGGGCTTGCCACTATCACGGGCTCATTCGCGAGCGGTTCCGTCAGCGGATCGGCAGTCGGCGCCTTTGCGGCCGCCAACATCGGCGGCCTCGTCGGCTCCAACGACCCGAACGGGATCGTGACGCTGTCTTACGCGACCGGCAACATCACCGGCGGAAACAACACCACGGCCGGCGGCCTGGTCGGCTTCAACCAGGGGATGGTGAGCCTGTCCAGCGCGAGCGGCATCGTGACCGGCGGATCGAGCAACAGCTTCGTCGGCGGCCTGGTCGGCCAGAATTTCAACGGCACGATCGATACGTCGTCCGCGAGCGGAAACGTGTCGGGCGGCTCCTTTGCGGTCGGCGGGCTCGTCGGCGGCAATACCGGCACGATCACCAACTCCAATGCCAGCGGCTCGGTCACCGGGACGGGTACGAACTCGGATCTGGCGGTCGGCGGCCTCGCCGGCGAGAATTTCGGCACGATCACCGGCTCGTTCGCCACCGGTCCCGTCGCCTCCGCGGCGGGCGAGGCGGGCGGCCTCGTCGGCTCCAACATGGTGAGCTTCAACGGGCCGAACGGCTTCCAGACCACCCCGGGGTTGATCAGCAATTCGTACGCGACCGGAGCGGTGAACGGCGGCAACCTGGCCGGTGGTCTCGTCGGATCGAACGAGGGCACCATCGTCCTCTCCCAGGCGAGCGGCAACGTCACAGTCGGCGATTCCGGTATTGCCGGCGGCCTCGCGGGGTCCAACAGCGGACCGATCCAGAATGCGAGTGCGTCAGGCGCGGTGACCGGCGGCAGCAGCACCATCCTGGGCGGGCTGGTGGGCTTCAATGGCCGGAGGGAAGAGTCCAACACCGCGGGCACGATCGTGAACTCGAGCGCCACCGGGGCGGTCCAGGGGGTTTCCGACAGCTATCTTGGGGGATTGGTCGGGATCAATGCCGGCCTTATCCAGGACTCCTTCACGGCCGTCACCTCGACGGTCACCGGCACCGGCTCCCACAACTTCGCCGGCGGCATGGCCGGCGTGAATTTCGGAAACATCGATCCGTCTAATTCGGCCGGAAACGTGATCTCGGGCCCCGGCAGCACGGTCGGCGGCTTCGTCGGCGCCCTCGCGGCGATCCGCCTTCCCGACGGAACGGTGCTGATCGGCACGATCTCGCCCGACAGCAGCGGCAGCGGCTCGGCCACCGGCGGCCCGGGCAGCACGGTCGGGTCGCAGGTCGGGCAGAACTATCCGGTGTCCGGGCTACCGGGTTTTTCATCTCTTTCATCTGGGCCCTGCAACGGCTCCCCCTTCTGCGGCGGCACGCTGTTCAACCCGTTTCCGTCAGAGCCCACGGTCTTGTCCTCGCAGACGACCGTGGACACCACCCAGGCGCAATTCATCCGCCAATATTCGGACCAGAGCCAGACCCAGGTCGCCACCATCGACCTCACGCTGCCGCCCACGGTGGGCGCCGTCACCCTTGGCAACACCACCAACCAGCCGCCCCGCAACGGCGGCAGCGAGCCGCCGGCGATCGGCGATCCCAATTTCACCGGCGTGCCGCCGCCGGGCGAGACCCGGTTCGCCTCAAACGAGCTGGCGCTGCAGTTCGGCGTGGACTATTCCGAGGAGCGGCTGCTGGCGCTCCTGCGCCGCCTCAACCTGACCCTCCTGAGCTCGCAGCGCCTCGAGCTTACCGGCCGGACCCTCGTCCGTCTGGGCTTGCCGAGCGGCGTCACGGTGGTCGACACCATCATCACCATCGAGGCGGAAAAGCTGCCGGTCATCGTCACGCCGAACTACTGGTTCGTGCTGGCCGAGGATGCCAATGCGCCGGTGCCGACGACCAGCAGTACCACCGAGGCCAACGAGCCGGCCGCCGCGAGCAGCGGGACGGCGGACGCCAATCCCGGCCAGTACATGGTCGACAAGCTCCGCCTGGTGGCGGCGCATCGTCTCGCCAAGGGCGACAACGTGCTGATCGCGGTGGTCGATTCCGGGGTCGACGCCGAGCATCCCGACATCGCCGGCGCGGTCGCCGACCGCTACAACTCGGTCGCGGCCAACAAGAACCCCGACCCCCACGGCACCGGCATGGCCGGAGCCATCGCCTCGCACCGCCGGCTCCTCGGCGTCGCCCCTGGCGCCAAACTGCTCACGGTCCGGGCTTTTGCGCCGGGCAGCACCGAGGAGATTCTCGAGAGGCATCGACTGGGCGGTCGGCAAGGGCGCCCGCGTCATCAACATGAGCTTTGCCGGCCCGCGCGATCCCATGCTGCAGGAGACCTTGAAGCGGGCGCGCCAGAAGGGCGCGCTGCTGGTCGCGGCCGCCGGCAATGCCGGGCCGGCCTCGCCGCCGCTCTATCCGGGCGCCGACCCCAACGTCATCGCGGTGACGGCGACCGACATGGACGACAACCTGTTCACCCAGGCCAATCGCGGGCGCTATGTCGGCATCGCGGCGCCCGGCGTCGACATCCTGGTGCCGGCCCCGAGCGCCGGCTATCAGCTGACCACCGGGACCTCGGTCGCCACCGCCCATGTCAGCGGCGTCGCGGCGCTCCTGATGTCGCGCAACCCCAAGCTCGATGCCGACGCCGTCCGGGCGATCCTGCTGTCGACCGCGAAGGACCTTGGCCCCAAGGGCCGCGACGACCAGTTCGGCTGGGGCCTGATCGATCCCGTCAAGGCGCTGCAGGCCGTCGATCAGCAGGGCGCGAAGGTGCACTGACCGGCAGGGTCATCGCATATGACGAAGATCGCGTGGAGGACGCCACCGCTGTTGTTTGGTGCCTCGCGTGCCGCGAACTCCTCCCTCCCCCCGCTCTTGCGGCGGGGAGGGATGGGGTGGGGGGTGCCGCGCGGTCCGAGCAAATAATAGTCCCCCCACCCCGACCGCCTTCGCTGCGCGAAGGTGGTCGACGCTCCCCGCCAACGGGCGGGAGGGTGCACTCGCGGCACGGCAGTGCCTCAAAACGTCATATGCAATGACCCTCTCCATCCAGGGGTCCTCCAGGGGAGGGTGAAGACGTCGCGGCGCCAAGCTCCAGCAAATCATGTGCGGTCGCCCTGCACTGATCGGAGGGCCTTCGGCGCGGGGCGGTCAGCCCGCCGCCAATGCGGCGGCGAGCTTTTTCGTATTCTCCATGAGCGCCTCGGGCGGCGCCTTCTCGCTCGCCGGGGGTTTGAGCAGAACACCTTCGTGGCGCGGGATGATATGGACGTGGAGGTGGAAAACCACCTGGCCGCCGGCCAGCTCGTTGAACTGCTGGATCGTGATGCCGTCGGCGGAAAACACCGTCATCGCCGCCCTGGCGATTTTCTGCGCCACCCTCATGACATGGGCGAGATCGTCCGGCGCGATGTCCAAGATGTTGCGCGCCGGGCTTTTCGGGATGATCAGGGTGTGGCCGGGAGCGCGCGGCATGATGTCGAGGAAGGCGAACGCCTTGTCGTCCTCGAAAACCTTGTAGGCCGGCAGCTCGCCGCGCAGGATTTTGGCAAACACGTTGTTGGGATCGTGGCTCGGCATCGGTCGTCTCCCCGGAATCGGTAAGGCTGGACTGGTTGGCGGCCGCCGACGGATCAGTCCTCTTCGGCCAAGGAATCCTTGCGGAACGGCGCCGCCTCGGCGAGCTCGCGGCTGGCCGCCGCCACATAGGCGCGCTCGCGCGCCAGATAATCGGCGACGGCGCGGCGGAATCCCGCATCCACGATGTAGTGCGCCGAGCGCGTGGTCACCGGCAGGTAGCCGCGGGCGAGCTTGTGCTCGCCCTGGGCGCCGGCCTCGACGAAGGCGAGCCGGTGGGCGGTGGCAAAATCGATCGCCTGATAGTAGCAGAGCTCGAAATGCAGGAACGGATGATGCTCGACCGCGCCCCAGTGGCGCCCGTACAGCGTATCCGAGCCGATGAAGTTGATGGCGCCTGCTATCCAGCGGCCGGCGCGCTTCGCCATCACCAGCAGGATGCGGTCGCCCATCGCCTCGCCCACCTGCGAGTAGAAGTCGCGGGTGAGATACGGCCGGCCCCATTTGCGCGAGCCGGTCTCCATGTAGAAGGCGAAGAAATGGTCCCACACGCTTTCGGTGAGGTCGGAGCCGGTGAGCCAATGGACCTCGATGCCGGCGGGAAGGGCGTCGCGACGCTCGCGGCGGATCGCCTTGCGCTTGCGCGCCGCCAGCGCGGCGAGAAAATCCTCGAACGATGCGTAGCCGGCGTTCTGCCAGCGGAACTGCTGGTCGGTGCGCTGCAGGAAACCGCGCTCGCCCAGCATCGCCCACTCGCCCTCGGGCGCAAAGGTGACGTGCACCGAGGAGGCCTTGCGCAGCCGGCACACCTCGACCAGCCCGGCCGCGAGCGCCGTGCGGATGTCGGCCGCCTCAGGCCCGGGCGGCACCAGCAGCCGCCGTCCGGTCGCCGGCGTGAACGGCACCGACACCTGTAGCTTCGGATAATAATCCCCGCCGGCATTCTCGTAGGCGTCGGCCCAGCCGGCATCGAACACGTATTCGCCGCGCGAATGCGATTTGAGGTAGCACGGCGCCGCGCCGATCGCCTTGCCGTCGGCGGTCTCGACGACGAGGTGCTGGGGCTGCCAGCCGGTCCGCGCGGTGGCCGATTTCGAGGTCTCCAGCGCATTGAGAAAAGCGTGCGAGACGAAGGGGTTGTAGGGGTGTTCTTGAACCGGAATGGCGACCTGCGGGATGGCGGCTCCGGGGGCGGAACCGTCGCGCGCCGCGTCGGCCGGACATCGAGATGACGGTGGAGCGACCGCCGCCAGCGGGCTCGGCGCCACCGGGTTGGCGCAGGCATCCCATGCGGCGGCGGGCACCTCGCCGAGCGACGACACGATCCGAATGCGCAGGTCCTTGGCCATGACGTCCGAGACTGCCAGCCCAAAATGCTGTCCCGCAATATAGCGATTTGAAGCGGAATGCGCCGCGTTCATCGGGAATTGATCGAGCGGCGCACCGAAAGCCGCCGAAAACCGCTGGATATCTGCCCAACGCCGCACCGGGATGGAATCGGCCTCGGCCGGCATCGTGCGGCACGGCATGTTTGTTCGCCGCCGATTGAGGTCGCAGATGCTGGCGACGACGAGCCGGTCTGAGTCCTCACTGCGTCGCGATCGCCGGCTCCCCGAGAAAGTCCGCCCTCGCGCGCGTCATGATCGCGGTGATGCGGTCGATCACCGCGCGGACGGCAGGCGCACGGCCGATATCGCGGTGGAACAGCAGCCACAATTCCCGGGTCAGCGGCGGCAGTCGGGTCGGGACGGCGACCAGATCGGGCGCGCGGCGCGCCATCATGCAGGGCAGGACCGCAAGCCCGATCCCGGCGCGCGCTGCCGTAAGCAGGTTGGTCAGGTCGTTGGCCCGGAGCGCCAGAGCGCGTTCCCCCGCCAGCATCTTCAGCCAGCGTTGCTGCGGCAGGTGATCGAGGCTGTCGTCGTAGCCGATGAAGGTTTCGGCGTCCTCGCCGCATTGGCCGAGATAGTCGCGCGATCCATAGAGGCCGTACGACACCACCGCCAGTCGGCGGGCCACAACCCCCTTCTCGTGCGGCCGCGCCATGCGGAGCGCAAGGTCGGCTTCGCCGCGGCCGAGACTGATCTGGCGAGCCTCGCCGACGAGCTCGATGCGCAGGCCGGGGTGCAGTTTCTGCAGCGGCAGAAGGCGGGGCGCGAGAAACCGGGCGAGCAATGTCGGCGGCCCGTTGACCCGCACGACCCGGTGCGGCGAGGAGTCGGCGCCGTGGGCAAGGCGCGCGACATCGGCGATATCGGCCTCGATATCCCTGACGCGATCGCGAACCCGCTCGCCCTCGGTGGTCAGGCGCCAGGAGCGCGACAGGCGCTCGACCAGGCGAACGCCGAGATCGCGCTCGAGCGCATAGATGCGCCGCGCCACGGTCGTATGGTCGACCCGGAGCTTTTCCGACGCACGCGAGAGGCTGCCGGTCTCGGCCAGCGCCAGGAAGAATTTCAGGTTGTCCCAGTCCATGCCCGCCCGCTTGCGCATAAACGCTCATTCAATGTGCAGGAATTGGCGCTCCCCGAACAGGGACGCCGTGATCACATTCGTGTCCTCGGCGCTCGTCGACCGGGCGCCCGGCACCGAGGCGGACTGCACTTGCGCGCCCTCGGGCAAATCACGACGGAGTTACCATGAACAACGTCCTCACCTCATCGCTCGTCATCGCGGCCGCGGCCCTGGCGGGATCCCCAGCCTGGGCGCAAATGACCGAGGAATCGGCCCGCGCGAGCCTTGCGCCTTTCTACCAGGCCCTGAATGCCGCATACGCCAAGGAAGCTCCCGAGCTCATCAGGCAGACCACCGCGCCGGAATGGGTGACCTGCCGGGGCAACGATGTCTGCAACAGCCGCGACGAGGTCATGGCCGGGATCGGACCGCGTCTCAGGACGATTCCCGATCTGAAATGGGAGATCAGGGAGATTCTGGTCGTCGGCAATCGCGTCGTCGTACGGGGCGAGGCGACCGGTACTCCATTGGGCAATTTCATGGGCACGACGCCCAACGGCAAGTCGTTCAAGCTGATGTCGATCGACGTTCACACTTTCGAAGGCGGCAAGATCGTCCGCACCTACCATGTCGAGGATTGGCAGGGCGCGTTCCGCCAGCTGTCGGAGAAGTAGCGTCTTGACGGACGCGAGGTGGCGTCCCGCTGATGTTTGGTTGGACTTCGTTCGCGGCCCGTGCGCCGTGACGGTCGCATCGCAACCAGACCTGCCCACACGGAGCGACGAATTGGACCTGAAAGTCTCGATGCCGGCGGGCGCTTCGCGCGTCCGGCCGGCTCTCGCGGCGCTCCTGGCGTCGTTCCTGCTCGCCGCGGTACCTGAAGCCTACGCCGAGCAGATGTCCGTGGAGGCGGCCGCGAAGGCCGCCGGACTTGCCGTCGAGACGGCTGCCGCGACCGTCAACGGCGTGACGATCCATTATCGCGACATCGGCCCCCGCGCGGAGCCCGTGATCCTGTTGCACGGGTTCCCCGAGACCGGCGACGCATTCGCGCCGGCCGTCGCCGCCCTGGGCGGCCGCTATCGGCTCATCGTGCCCGACCTGCGCGGTGCCGGCCTGTCGCAGCGTCCCCCGTCGGGTTACGAGAAGAGGACGGTCGCGACCGACGTCAAGGATTTGATGGATCGCCTCGGGATCGAGCGCGCCCATGTGGTCGGCCACGACATCGGCGCGCGCGTCGCCTATGCGTTCGCCGTCCAGTATCCCGAGCGGTTGCTGAGCCTGACGGTCGCCGAGGCGTTCATCGAGGGTCTGGCGGGCACCGCCGAGTTCAGACGTCTCGCACCGAACAATCCGCGGACACGGCACTTCGCCCGCTTCGCCCGGGTCGACGAGGCCGTGGCCGAGCACCAGGGGAACGAGGAGGAGCTGATCCTTTCGTTCATGAACTCCCGATCCAGGAGCCGAAAATTCGTCGCCGCCGATGTGACGCGCTACACCGAATCCCTCAAGCGGGATGGCGGCCTGAGAGCCGCATTCATGAGCTACGAGGCCTTTGACCGGGATGCGGCCTTCCTGGCCGATGTCGATGCGTCCAGGCTGGCGAAGGTACCCGTGCTCGCCATCGCCTGCCGGCTTCCGGTCGGCAACACGCTGCAACGTCAGCTCGTTGCGGCAGGGCTGAAGAACGTGAAGGGGGCGATTCTGGATGGCTGCGCCCACTGGATTTTCCAGGAGAACCCTGATGAGACGCTGCCGGTGATCTTGGACTTCCTCGGCGCTGCGAAGGCGCTGCCATAGTTTCGAGGCGGACCAGGATCGGAACCGGACGAAGCACCGTCCCGAGATTGGAGCATTCAAGCCGGCAAGTAACCCGCGATGGTGATGGTGCGGCCTGTTTGCCAGCGAGCTTACCTGATCCTCGACAATTGGTCGGCGATGGCGAGGAGCACATCGGGATTGCGACAGATGGTCAGGTGCGGTCCGCCCACCTCCACGGCGCAGCCTTCGCCCTCGGTCCTGCAACTCTCCCAGGCGACAACACCATCGTCCTTGGTGAATATCGCGGTGGACGGGACGGGGAGGGGCGTTGCCAGCCGGCTGAAGTCGATGGCCGGAGGGTAGAGCCGAGCACAGAGCCGAAGCAGCGGCTCGATGGTGCTTGCGGTGGGCAGGCGGGTTGGGCTCGCGACCGTGATGAGCCGACGGACGTCCTGCGGGCGATCGTAGGCCAGGTCACGAGCCAGCAGGCCGCCGAGGCTCACGCCGATCAGGCTCACCGGTCCGCCCTCGATACCGCACATGTCCGCGAGCCGGTCGCGCAGCCCGTCCATGCGCTGCCGGGTCGGGCCGACATTCAAACCCAGACCCCAGCCATAGCTCCGATAGCCGCAATGGTTCAGGAACCGTCGCAGCGACGCGGTAACGAAGTCCCCCGTGAGAAAAGCCGGAATCAAGAGGACCACGTGGCCGTCACCCTTGGCCAGATGCGACGCATCCGGGAAGGATGGATGGTACGACAGGAGCGACCAGGTTTCGCCGATCAGCCGCCGATAGGGCGGACGCTTCACGGTCCCGGTGCGATCGAAAACGTCAGCTAGGTCTGGCATCGGCAAAAGGACAGTTAGGGACTTGTAGCGGAATGCGACGGCTCATCAGGATCTGATCGATCTACGCCCGAAACCCCTCGAAAATCATCTGGTCCGCCCAGCGCCGCGCCCGCGCACGGTCGGTCTCGGTCCGCACCGTCCAGGTCAGCAGCGGGATCCCCAGAACGTATCGGCCGATCACCGGCGCGGCGGCCGGCAGATTGCGCACCGCATAGGCGATGAACTGCGGCCGGGCGCGCCAGGCCGCGGCGAGCTCGGCCGGCGTGTGCAGGTGCTCCGCCACGATGCCGCGGGCAAGTTTTGGCGCCAGTGTGCGCAGCGCGAAAATCTGCACCGGGTCGAACGACATGGCGGCGACCGGGCCGGCATAGTTTCCCAGTACCTCGGCGGCGCGGGCGGGGAGGCGGGGGTCGCCGTCGTGCCGGCTCTTGAGCTCGACGACGAGGGTGCTGCGGCCGGCGACGAGGTCGAGAAGCTCGCCGAGCGTCATCATGCGGTCGGCGGTGGCGCGGAACGGCACGCGCTTGAGCTCGGCGGCCGTCATGGCGGCGAGCTTTTCGGCGCCGTCGGTCAGCCGGCCGAGCGCGTCATCGTGATGCACCATGGCCTCGCCGTCGGCGGTGATCTGGACGTCGACCTCGATGGCGTAGCCGCCGGCGATCGCGGCGGTGACGGCCGAGGCCGTATTCTCGATGACGCCGGCAGCCGGTTCGTGCAGGCCGCGATGGGCCACCGGCCGGGCGGTGAGCCAGGACAGGTCCGCCATGGCGCGAAGCGCCGGCCAGGCGCTCAGGCGACCTCGAAGGTGCCCTCGACCTCGACGGCGGCATCGAGCGGCAGCACCGCCACCCCGACCGTGGTGCGGGCGTGCCGGCCGCGGTCGCCGAACACGTTCACCATCAGGTCGGACGCCCCGTTCATCACTTTTGGCGCGTCGAGAAAGTCCGGGGTGGCGTTGATGAAGCCGCCGAGGCGCACGACGCGCACAACCTGGTCGAGGTCGCCCAGCGCCGCCTTGACCTGCGCCAGCACGTTGATGGCGCACATGCGCGCCGCCTGCTGGCCGTCCTCGACCGAGACGCCGCCGCCGAGCTTGCCTTTGGCGACGAGTTTCCCGTCGGCGCCGAAGCAGAGCTGGCCGGACACCACGAGGGTATTGCCGCTGCGCACGAAGCCGACATAATTGGCGATCGGCGCGGCCGGCACCGGCAGGGTGATCCCGAGCTCGCCGAGCTTTTTCTCGATCGTGCCGCCCATCGTCGAACTCCCGTCCTGGTCTCTCGGCGACACTCTTCGCCGATCGGCCGGCGGCGCGCAAGCGCGTGCCGGCCGGTTGCGGCGGGGAACCCTGCCGCCTATGTTGCGTTGCGGGGCAGTGAAGGAGGCGCAACTCGATGGCGACGACCGGCTACCCCGTGGCTATCCCACCGATCAGCATGCTGCTCGCTGCCCTCGGCTTCGCGGCAATCGGCGGCGGCGCCGCCCGGGCTGAGAACGACACGGAGGTCCAGCTCGCTCCGCATCGCGCGATCTACGACCTACGGCTCACCAAGAACCAGAAGCGCTCGCTCCAGGCGGTGCGCGGCCGCATCGTCTACGATTTTTCCGGCAATGCCTGCGACGGCTATGCGCTGAGATTCCGCCAGGTGACCCAGCTCGATTCGGGCGAGGGCAAGGCCTCGGTGAGCGACCAGCGCTCCACCACCTGGGAGGACGGCGCGGCGAAGAATTTCCGCTTCAACTCGCAGAACTACCTCAATGACGACATGGTGGAGACGGTCGACGGCCGCGCCGAGCGCAAGGCCGACGGCGTCAGCGTCGATCTGACCAAGCCGCAGCAGAAGAAAGCCGATCTCGGCAACGTGCTGTTTCCCGCCGAGCACATGCGCAGGGTGATCGCCGCCGCCCGCGGCGGCCAGACCATCCTCGAGATTCCGATCTTCGACGGCTCGGAGACGGGGGAGAAAGTCTACAACACCTTGACGGTGATCGGCCGAAAACTCGCGGCTGACGAGAAGAAGCCGGCCGACCCCACCGCCAACGAGAAGGCGCTCGCCGGCATGGCGCGGTGGCCGGTGACCATCAGCTATTTCGAGAAGGCGAAGGCCGAAGGCGCGGGCGAGCAGACGCCGGTCTACTCGATCCATTTCGAGCTTCTGGAGAATGGGATCTCGCGCGCCGTCTCGCTGGACTACGGGGATTTCTCCATCGCCGGCGAGATGACCTCGCTCGAGCTCAAGGACGAAAAGCCCTGCCGGTGAGCGGCCCCCGTCAGTCGGAATCCAGCGCCAATCCCTTGATCACCGCCTCCCGGCCGAACTTCTGCCGGAGCTTGTCGACGGCGTGCTCGGCCGCCGCGGTCCGGTGCGCCCGGGCGTCGACCAGGTCGGCGGGGTCGGCCTTGTCGGCGGTGGTGAGATCGGAGACGCCGATGCCGATGAGGCGGAACGGCGTGCCGTCGGCCTCGCGCTGCAGCAGATCGCGCCCGGCGGCAAAAATTCTTGCGGCGAGCTGGGTCGGATCGCCGAGCCCGCGCGCCCGCGTCCGGATCCTGAAGTCGGCGGTTTTCAGCTTCAGCGTCACCGTGGCGCCGGAAAGCTCGCCGGCCTTGAGCCGGGCGGAGACTTTTTCCGTCAGCAGCCAGAGCCGGCGCTCCAGCGTGCGGAAGACCGCCACATCGGTGTCGAACGTGGTCTCCGCCGACACGCTTTTCGCCTCGCGCTCGGGCTCGACCTCGCGCGCGTCGATGCCGCGCGACAACCGTGCCAGCCTCAGGCCTTCGGCGCCGTAGCGGCGCATCAGCTCGCTCTCTTCCGCCGCGGCGAGGTCGCCCACGGTGGCAAAGCCGTCGCGGGTGAGCCGCGCCTGCGTCGCCTTGCCGACCCCCCAGATGAAGCCCACCGGCTTCGGCGCCAAAAATTCTCGCGCCTCCGCCCCGCCGAGCACCGAGAAGCCGCGCGGCTTGTCGAGGTCGGAGGCGATTTTCGCCAAGAACTTGTTCACCGAGATCCCGATCGAGATCGTGATTCCGACGCTCGCCTCGACCTCGGCAGCAAACCGCGCCAGCGATTTCGCCGGGCTTCTTCCGTGCAGGCGCTCGGTGCCGGCGAGGTCGAGAAAGGCCTCGTCGATCGACAGCGGCTCGACCAGCGGGGTGAGCGCCAGCATCATGCGGCGAACCTCGCGCCCGACCCGCACGTACTTGTCCATGTCGGGCGGAATGACGGTCGCATGCGGGCACAGCCGCCGCGCCTGGAACATCGGCATGGCCGAGCGCACCCCGTAGGTGCGCGCCACGTAGCAGGCGGTCGACACCACGCCGCGCCGGCCGCCGCCGATGATCAACGGTTTGTCGCGCAGGCTCGGGTCGTCGCGCTTCTCGATCGCCGCATAGAAGGCGTCGCAGTCGACATGCGCGATGAAAAGCGCGTCGATCTCGGGATGGCGGACCAGCCGCGGCGAGCCGCATCCGGTGCAGCGCGGCGCACCGTTGGGCTGGTCGGCCAGGCAGTCGCGGCAGAAGCCCGTCATGGCAAGCCCCCCGTGCCGGCCCGGACAGGTTAGCGCATGTCCCGGCGAAGTTGTCCGCGGTTCGCCGTCAAAGGGCGTGCACCCCACAGGGATTTCTAGGCCGGGTCGCGTTCCCAGGCCGGCCCGGACAGGGCCTGGCGGGCGCCCGCGACCTCCGCCGGGTCGATCCGCGCCTCGTCCGCAAAGGCGCGCAGCAGCGCCTCGTCGGCCATCAGATGGTCGAGCACGCCGGCCAGGAAGCCCGGCTCGGCTGCGGCGATTCGGATTTGCTCGGGCCCGATTCCGCTCAGCGCGAGAAACCGGCCGAGCCGCTCGGGGTCGCCGGCGAGGAAGGTAAGCGCTTGAATCGCCAACGATTCCGCGCCCTCCCGTGTGATGGTTCGCGGCCCGGCCATTGCGATGCGTTTGCCTTTCCGTAACAAATGGCGACTACGCTGCCTGCAGGATGCCCGACCGCGAGCGCTGGGGCGAGGGCGGTTCCTCGGGTGGCCGGAGCGGGTTCAGCACACGGACCGGTTTTTGCGTTCGAGCGTGCCCCACCACCATCAGGTGCGCGGCTCGGGCGGCTGACCGGATCGTCCTGAAGGCGCGCTGGTCCTGCCCTGGAAATTCGTACGGGATTTCCGGCAAAGCAGGGCAGGGAATTGAGCCTATGGGCTTGCGAGCCGGAGGTACCCGGGATGGCGAAGACCGTCCTGATCGTGGAAGACAACGAACTGAACATGAAGCTCTTCCACGATCTGCTTGAGGCGCATGGCTACGACACCATCGGCACCCGCAATGGCATCGAGGCGCTCGAACTCGCCCGCAAGCACCGTCCCGACCTGATCCTGATGGACATCCAGCTTCCGGAAGTGTCGGGCCTCGAGGTCACCAAGTGGCTGAAGGACGATCCCGACCTCAAGGCGATCCCGGTGGTCGCCGTCACGGCGTTCGCCATGAAGGGCGACGAGGAGCGCATCCGCGAGGGCGGCTGCGAGGCCTATCTGTCCAAGCCGATCTCGGTCGGAAAATTTCTCGAGACCGTCCGGCATTTCCTCGGAAACGCCTGAGGAGGGATGCGATGACCGCGCGTGTTCTGGTCGTCGACGACGTGCTCGCCAACGTGAAGCTGCTGGAGGCGCGGCTCACCGCGGAATATTTCGACGTGGTCATGGCGATGAGCGGCAAGGATGCGCTGGCGATCTGCGACCGCGGCCAGTGCGACATCGTGCTGCTCGACGTCATGATGCCGGAGATGGACGGCTTCGAGGTGTGCCGCCGCATCAAGTCCAATCCGGCGACCCATCATATTCCGGTGGTGATGGTGACGGCGCTCGACCAGCCGTCCGACCGGGTGCGCGGGCTCGAGGCCGGCGCCGACGATTTCCTCACCAAGCCGGTGTCCGACATCGCGCTGATCGCCCGGGTGAAGTCGCTGGTGCGGCTGAAGATGGTGACCGACGAATTGCGCATGCGCGCCGTCACCTCGATGGAGATCGGGATCCGCGACCCGATGAACGCCGCGGTCGCCGATACCGGAAAGGGCGGGAAAATCCTGCTGGTCGACGACCGGCGCTCGTCCTACGAGCGCATCGCCACGCTGTTGTCGGCCGAGCACGAGGTCGACGTCGAGCCCGATCCGAACGAGGCGCTGTTCCACGCCGCCGAGGGCGACTACGACCTGCTGATCGTATCGCTGGCGCTGGAGAATTTCGACGGGCTCCGGCTGTGCAGCCAGGTGCGCTCGCTCGACCGCACGCGCAGCGTGCCCATCCTGGTCATCGCCGAGGCCGAGGATTCCTCGCGGCTGCTGCGCGGGCTCGAGATCGGCATCAACGACTACCTGGTCCGCCCGATCGACAAGAACGAGATGCTGGCGCGGGTGCGCACCCAGGTCAAACGCAAGCGCTTCAGCGCCCGGCTGCGCGACAATGTCCAATTGTCGATGGAGATGGCGATCACCGACGCGCTGACCGGGCTGCACAACCGGCGCTACATGGAGAGCCATCTCGCCACGCTGGTGGAGCAGGCGCAGGGGCGCGGCAAGCCGCTGGCGCTCTTGATCGTCGACATCGACTTCTTCAAGTCGATCAACGACACCCACGGCCACGATGCCGGCGACGATGTCCTGCGCGAGTTCGCCATCCGGCTGAAGAAGTCGATCCGCGGCATCGATCTCGCCTGCCGTTACGGCGGCGAGGAGTTCGTCATCGTGATGCCGGAGACCGACATGGCGGTCGCCGCCGTGGTCGCCGAGCGCATCCGCCGGCGCATCGCCACCGAGCCGTTCGCGGTCGCCAGCGGCGCCGCAGCCGTACCGGTCACCATCTCGATCGGGCTGGCCGCGCTCGCGGCCACCGACGACAGCCCGGCCGGCATCCTCAAGCGCGCCGACCAGGCGCTCTACCGCGCCAAGCGCGACGGCCGCAACCGCGTGGTCGCCGACGCCGCGTAGGAGGGGCGTGGCTTGCCGGGGGCCCTCCTCGGTGCCTGTGAAGCCCATAATCCCGCTCGACGGACCGCCACGACGGCGAGGGTCGGCATCCCGCCGGCGGCGTCAACCATATCGCTTTACGCTGACTGCGAATCCCTGCAGGGTTCCGTACGATGCCGTTGATTTTCGTGCCGGTTCCTTTAGTTTCACCAGCGGACGGAATGCCAGATTTCGGGGTAGCAACGTTCGGGCTTTGAATCCGCACCAAAGCCGGACTCTATCCCATTGGTAACCCTACGGAATGCTCAGGTCCGCCGCATCTCCTGGGTCCGTGGGGTTCGGCCGGCCTGGGGGCGGTGTGAGTGGCCTCCTCATGACACCGCTCCCGGCCGGCCACCTGGCCTCCGGCGAACAATACCGAGGATCGAGATAGGTCAGAGAAACACGCCAAAGATGCGTGCGGCCGCGTCTGTGCAAGGCGGCCCGCCAGCGTGTCGGTGCGCGGCCCGAGGCCGCGCCGACGTCACTTGATCTTGGCTTCGCGGAACTCGACGTGCTTCTTGGCGACCGGGTCGTATTTCTTCTTGACCAGCTTGTCGGTCATCGTCCGCGAGTTCTTCTTGGCGACGTAGTAGAAGCCGGTGTCGGCGCTCGATACCAGCTTGATCTTGACGGATGCGGCCTTGGCCATCGGGAGATCCCTTTGTGTCGTGCTACGGGCGGGCCGGCCCGGCTTGCCGGCAAGCTAGCGATCAGGCGCGGAAAGTCAAGAATCGCAGGGTTTCCTACAGATAGAACCGCGTCGGCTTGCCGTGCACCATGCGGAAGAACGGCACCGGCGTCTCGTGGTCGAAGCCGGCGGCGATCCGCCGCTCGAGCTCGTTGAGCACCGCCCGGGTGATGGTCGGGATGTCGAGCTCTTTTGCCTCGACGATCGGCACCCAGACGAGCTCGACGAGCTCGGAGTCCGGGCCGACGACGCCGTCGATCCGGTGGGCGATGGCACTCGCATCGGCGGAGAAGAAACGCGTGTCGAAGCGTTTCGGGCGGCGCGGCGGGGTGATCGCCCGGGCGATGAAATGCAGCACCGAGAGATCCGGCTCGACCTGCGCGGCGGAAAAATTCTCCCAGGGACCGTCGGGCAGGCGCGGCGTCGCGGCGGTCCGCTTCCCGAGGAGCAGGCCGGTCTCCTCGGCCACCTCGCGGATGGCGGCGACCGCAAAGGCGCGCGCCTTGATGGCGCTCGGCCGCTGCAGCCGTTGCATCAGCCGTGCCTCGACCCGCGGATGCAGCCGGCTGTCGAGCACGATGTGGCGGTCCTGCGGCTCGACCCGGCCGCCGGGAAACACGAACTTGCTCGGCACGAACTTGTGGCTGTGGTGGCGCCGGCCGAGCAGGACTTTCGGCGCCGCGCCGGAGCGGTCGATCAGGATGATGGTGGCGGCGTCGCGCGGGCGCTGGTTCGGCCAGCCGGCCGGATCGGTATCGTTGAGCACATTGCTGACGTAGGTCATCGAGATCGTTTAGCACGCGCTTTCAGCGCTTGCCCCGTCGCCCGGCGCGGGGCGGCCGGCGCTGCCCCCCGTCCGGCGCAGACCTGCGTCCGCGGGCGGCGCGGCCCTGCCGGCGCAGCTTCGGGTCGATGCGCCCGGCGGAGAGGATGTCGAAGCGCAGCGCGCCGGCCACCGGCACCGCCTCGACGAGGCGGACCGTCACCTTGTCGCCGAGACGGTGCGCCTCGCCGGAAACCTCGCCGACCAGCGCGTGCGCGGCCTCGTGATAGCGGAAATACTCGTTGCCGATCCGGCTGGCGGGAACGAAGCCGTCGGCGCCGGTCTCGTCGAGCTTTACGAAGAGCCCCGCGCGGGTGACCCCGCCGATATGGCCGTCAAAAGTCGCGCCGACCTTTTCGGCGAGGAAATGCGCGATCAGCCGGTCGACGGTCTCCCGCTCCGCCGTCATGGCGCGGCGCTCGGCCGCAGAAATCCGCGCGCCGACCTCGCCGAGCGAGCGCACGTCGGCGCTCTCCGGCAGCCCGTCGGGGCCGAATTTCTGTGCCCGGATCAGGCCGCGATGGACGACGAGGTCGGCATAGCGGCGGATCGGGGAGGTGAAGTGGGCGTAGCGCTTGAGGTTCAGCCCGAAGTGGCCGTAATTCTCCGCCGCGTATTCGGCCTGGGCCTGGCTGCGCAGCACCACCTCGTTCACCAGCTTCTCGAACTCGGTGTCCTTGACCCGCGCCAGGATGCGGTTGAATTCGGCGGCGCGCAACACCTGGCCCTTGGGCAGGGGAATGCCGAGCGTCTGCAGGAACTCGCGCAGCGCCGCGACTTTTTCCAGCGATGGCTCGTCGTGCACCCGGTAGATGAGGGGCGTGTGCGCGCGTTCAAGCGTCTCCGCCGCCGCGACGTTGGCGAGGATCATGAACTCCTCGATCAACCGGTGGGCGTCCAGGCGCTCCGGGGTCGTCACGCGGTCGACGGTGCCGTCGGGCTTGAGCACGATCTTTCGTTCCGGCAGGTCGAGATCGAGCGGCGCTCGGGCCTCGCGCGCCCGCTTGAGCGCCCGATAGGCCGCATAGAGCGGCTCGAGCACGCCCGGCACCAGCGGCTCGGTCGCCTCGTCGGGGCCGCCGTCGACCGCCTCCTGCACCTGCGCATAGTTGAGCCGCGCCAGCGAACGCATCAGCACGCGATGAAACGCGTGGCTCCGCTTGCGGCCATCGGCGCCGACGACCATGCGCACCGCGAGCGCCGCCCGGTCGACGCCGGGCCTGAGCGAGCACAAATCGTTGGAGATGCGCTCGGGCAGCATCGGCACGACCCGGTCGGGAAAATAAACCGAGTTGCCGCGTGCCAGAGCCTCGCGGTCGAGCGCCGAGCCCGGCCGCACGTAGTGCGCGACGTCGGCGATCGCCACCGTGACGACAAAACCCCCGGGATTGCCCGGATCGGTGTCGGCGACCGCATGGACGGCGTCGTCGTGGTCCTTGGCGTCGGCCGGATCGATGGTGACCAGCGGCACCTGGCGCCAGTCCTCGCGGCCCGCGAGCGCCGCCGGCGCGGCGGCATCGGCCTCGGCGAGCGCGGCGCGTGGAAAGACGTGGGGGATGCCGTGGGCATGGATCGCGATCAGGCTCACGGCGCGCTCGGTCTTGATCGAGCCGAGGCGCTCCTTGACCAGCGCGGTGGGCAGCCCGAAACCGCTCTGGCGCATCACCTCGGCGGCGACCAGGTCGCCGTCGCGGGCGCCCGCGGTCGCGCCCGGTGGAATCGCCAGCTCCTTTCCGAGCTGTTTCTTGTCCACCGGAGACAGCCGTCCGCCGCCCCCCGGCAGCTCGCGGAAAATGCCGAGCACGCGGTGCCGGGCGCGGTCGACCAGCTTGATGACGCGCCCGCTGTGGCGCACCACGTCGCCCGCCTCGCCGTCGGCCGACACCCGCAGGAGGGCGCGATCCCCGACGCCTGCCACATCGCCCGGACGGGCGCGCCGTGGGACCGCGACGCGGATGCGCGGCGCCTCGCCATGCGCTTCGGCGTCCCATTCGGTCGGCACCGCGATCAGGTCGCCGTCGGCATCGCGCCCGGTAATGTCGGCGAGCACGACGTCGGGGAGCGTGCCGGCGTGGTGCAGCTTGTTGCGCCGGCGCTCGAGCTTTCCGTCGTCGGCCAGCTCGCGCAGCATGTCCTTGAGCGCCATGCGGTCGGCCCCGGCAAGGCCGAAGGCGCGGGCGATCTCGCGCTGTCCGACTTTGCCCGACTGCGCGGCGATGAAGGCGACCAGATCCTCGCGTGAGGGGAGGCCTTTCGGCTTGCTGCGGGGTTTCGCCAAGGCCGGATGCCGCCCGTCAGACCGTCAATCCGCCGCCCGCTTCCTGCGAGCCAGGGCACTTGCGGGCGGGGCCTTGGTGCCCGGCGGCTTCGTGCCCGGCGAGGATGCCGCCTGGCGAGGCGGCGCCTTCTTCGGTGCCGCCTTGCGGCTCGGCGCGGCCGCTGTCGGCGCCGCGGCGGCGGCAGGCTTGGCGGACTTCTCCTTGGCAGCCTTGCGGGCCGGCGGGCGCCGCTTCGACGGGCCAGCCTCGGCGCGCGCATCGAGGAGGGCGACCGCCTCGTCGAGTGTGATGGTCTCCGGCGTCTTGTCGCGCGGCAGCGTCGCGTTGACGCCGTCGTGGCTGACATAGGGACCGTAGCGCCCCTTCTTGGCGACGATCGGGCCGCCCTTCTGCGGATGGTCGCCGAGCGCAATGCCGGGATCGGCGCCGAACCGGCGGCCCTTTCCGGGATTCAGGAGCTTTTCGGCGATCAGCGTCACCGCGCGGTTGAGCCCGATGGTCAGCACGTCGTCGCCGGTCTCGAGATTGGCGTAGGTCTTGCCGTGCTGGACGTAGGGCCCGAAACGCCCGTTATTGGCGATGATCGGCTCGCCCGATTCCGGATGCCGCCCGACCTCGCGCGGCAGCGCCAAGAGTTTTAGCGCGTGCTCGAGATCGAGGTCGTCGGGCGAAATCCCCTTGGGCACCGAGGCCCGCTTGGGCTTTTCCCCGTCGGCCGCCTCGCCGAGCTGCACATAGGGCCCGAACCGGCCGCTGCGCAGCGTCACGTCGAGCCCGGTCTCCGGGTCCTGGCCGATGATCTTCGTGCCGCCGTCGCCGTTGCCGGTCGCCGAGGCCGCCAGCGTCCTTGTATAGCGGCAGGGCGGATCGCCGCCGTAGTTCGAGCAGCCGATGAAGGCGCCGAATTTTCCGAGCTTCAGCGACAGCCGGCCGTTGCCGCAACTCGGGCATTGCCGCGGATCGCTGCCGTCCTCGCGCGGCGGAAACAGGTGCGGCCCGAGCAGGGCGTCGAGCGCGTCGAGCACCTCGGTGATGCGCAGGTCCTTGATCTCCGCCACCGCGGCGGCGAAATCGCGCCAGAAGTCGCGCAGCAGGTCGCGCCAGGCGACCTCGTTGTTGGACACCCGGTCGAGGTTCTCCTCCAGCGCCGCGGTGAAGTCGTACTCGACATAGCGGCTGAAAAAACTTTCCAGGAACGCCACCACGATGCGGCCCTTGTCCTCGGGGACGAGGCGCCGCTTGTCGATGCGGACATAGCCGCGGTCCTTGAGTACCTGGAGGATCGCCGCATAGGTCGAGGGCCGGCCGATGCCGAGCTCCTCCATGCGCTTGACCAGAGAAGCTTCCGAGTAGCGCGGCGGCGGCTCGGTGAAATGCTGGGTCGCCGCGATCGCGCGCTTGGCGAGGTTTTCCCCGGCGCTCATCTGCGGCAGGCGGCGGCCCTCCTCGTCGTCCTCTTCGTCGTCGCGGCCTTCCTGATAGAGTTTCAGGAATCCGTCGAACTTCACCACCGTGCCGGTGGCGCGCAGCTCGAGCAGGCGGGCCGCCACCTTCGCGGTGATCTCCGCGGTGGTGCGCTCGAGCTCGGCGGATTCCATCTGGCTCGCCACCGTGCGCAGATAGATAAGCTCGTAGAGTTTCGCCTGGTCGCCCTCGACATGGCGGGCGACTTCCCGCGGACGCCGGGCGAGGTCGGTCGGCCGGATCGCCTCGTGGGCCTCCTGGGCGTTCTTCGCCTTGGTCTGGTAGCGGCGCGGCGCGTCGGGCACGTAGCGGTCGCCAAAATCGCTGCCGATGTGCCGGCGGATGGCGGTGATCGCCTCCTCGGCGATCTGCACGCCGTCGGTGCGCATATAGGTGATGAGGCCGACCGTCTCGCCGTCGAGCTCGGCGCCCTCGTAGAGCCGCTGGGCGAGCCGCATCGTATGCGCCGGCGCGAAGCCGAGCTTGCGGCTCGCCTCCTGCTGCAGGGTGGAGGTGGTGAAGGGCGGCGGCGGGTTGCGGCGGGCGGGCTTCGCCTCGATCGAGGCGACCGCGAAGCGGGCCTGATCGAGCGCCTGCCGGAAGGCTTCCGCCTCGGCGCCGGTCCCGATGTCGAGCCGCTGGATCTTCTTGCCGTCGGCGCCGACCAGACGGGCCTCGAAAGTCTCATTGCGCGGGGTCGCCAGCGTCGCCACCAGCGACCAGTACTCGCGCGCCACGAAGCGCTCGATCTCGAGCTCGCGGTCGCAGACGAGGCGCAGCGCCACCGACTGCACCCGGCCGGCCGAGCGCGCGCCCGGCAGCTTTCGCCACAGCACCGGGGAGAGTGTGAACCCAACCAGGTAGTCGAGCGCACGGCGCGCCAGATAGGCATCGACCAGCGCCTGGTCGATGCTGCGCGGATGCTTCATCGCCTCGGTCACTGCCTGCTTGGTGATGGCGTTGAAGACCACGCGCTCGACGCTCTGGGTTTTCGTCAGGGCGTGCTTCTGGCGAAGCACTTCCAGGACGTGCCAGGAGATCGCCTCGCCCTCGCGGTCGGGGTCGGTGGCGAGGATGAGCTTGTCCGCCCCTTTCATCGCCCGGGCTATGTCGGCAAGGCGCTTGGCCGACTTCGGGTCGACCTCCCAGAGCATGCGGAAGTCGGCCTCCGGATCGACCGATCCGTCCTTGGCGGGCAGGTCGCGGACATGGCCGAAGGAGGCCAGGACCTCGAAGCCCCGGCCGAGATACTTCAATATTGTCTTGGCCTTGGCGGGCGATTCGACGACGACGACGTTCATGCTGATCCGGTTGTGAAGAGGCGAACACGCTACCGCAGACGAGGCCGCCGGGCGCGTGAATCGCCGGGAACATGGGCAGGTCGACCCCCGCTGTCAAATCGGGGCAGCTGTGGAGGCGGGGCTGAGTGACCTCGGCGGGGTGCCCCGCGGAGGCGACCCGCAACTTTTGAGGGTGCTAGTTAAATCAACAAGTTAGTCGGATTCTTCGGCCCAGAATTGGCGATCCTGCCGGAGCTGGCTCAATCTAAGGATGTGGGCTTAAAATATCTTTTCCCGTGCTGCCGAGGCGTCACAAGTCCATTGTCCCCGCGATCGCAGCGCGTGTCGCGCAATGATCGGCCCGGCGCCCGGCGAGGTCGGCCTTGATGGTCACATGGGCCGGCTTGTCGGGCTTCTTCTGCGGGACCGGCGTCGAGGTCGGCGGATCGACGGGCGGATCGACGGTCGACAGCGGCGCTTGGGGCACCCGGGCAAATGAACTCCAACAAGAGCGGCGCGGCTCGCAAGAGCCGCGCCGATCCTGTGGCCGATCAGCCGAGCGCGACCAGCCACGGCGCGGTGACGATCACGAACACCGCGAAGAAGATCAGGCCGAACACGGCACCGAGGCGCCAGTAGTCGGTCGAGGGCAGGTAGCCGCTGCCGTAGTAGACCGGGCTCGGTCCCGTGCCGTACGGCGAGACGATGCCCATGATCCCCAGCGTGAGGCACAGCAGCAGCGCATAGCGCTCGATCGGCATTCCGGGAACCGCCGCGCCGACCGCGAGCATCACCGGCAGGACGGCGGTGACGTGGGCCGTGATGCTGGCGAACATGTAATGGGAGAAGAAGAACACGGTGACCAGCACCAGCATGGCGAATGTCGGCGGGAAGCCCGCGATCTGGTGGCCGATCAGCTCGGCGAACCACTTCACGAAGCCCACCCGGTTGAGGCCATCGGCCAGCGTCACCAGCGTGGCGAACCAGACCAGCGTGTTCCACGCCTGCCGGTTGTTGAGCATGTCCTCCCAGCTGAACACGCCGGTCACGAGCATCGCGACGATCACGGCGAGCGCGACCGTCGTCGCGTTGATGTAGCTGCCGCCGAACATCCACAGCCCCAGCGCCACGACCACCAGCAACGCCACGGTGATCTCGCGGCGGCTCGGCGCGCCGAGCTTGCCGATCTCGTGCGCAGCCCATTTCGGGACCTCGTCGCTGACCTTGATCTCCGGGCGATAGAGCCAGTAGGCGAGCAGCGGCACCGCGGCCAGCAGCAGGATGCCGGCCGGCGCGACGGCGACGAACCACCGCGTCCAGCTGATGCCGACATGCAGCGTCTTGTTGACGAGCTCGACCGCAAGCAGGTTCGGCGCCAGCGCCGTGAGGAACAACGAGCTCGTCACGCACGTCGCCGCCACCGCGACCCACATGATGTACGAGCCGATGCGCCGGGCCGACGGATCGTTCGGCTTGGACTGATAGAGGTCCGGCAGGTTGCGAATGATCGGGAAGATGGTGCCGGCGCTCCGCGCCGTGTTGGAGGGCGTAAACGGCGCGAGGATCGCGTCGGTGAAGGCGATGCCGTAGCCGAGCAGCAGCGTGTGATGGCCCATGCGCTTGACCAGCATCAGCGCGATGCGCCGGCCGAGCCCGGTCTTCTCGTATCCGAGCGCGAACATGAAGGCGGCGAAGATCAGCCAGACCGTGCCGTTGGCAAATCCCGACAGCACCCAGGCCAACGCGGAATCCGCGGCGCTGAAGCCGGGTTTGGCGAGATCGGCCGGGCCATAGAGAGTGTAGCGGGCAAACGCTGCCGCCACGGTGACGCCGATGAGGCCGACCGCGGCGCCGGGCAGCGGCTCCAGCATCAATCCGAGGATCACGCCGGCGAAGATCGCGAAGTAATGCCAGGCATGAACCGGCAAGCCGGGAGGAGGCGGCAACAGCAGCAGGATGAGCACCACCGCAAGCGGCGTTGCGAACCGCCAGGTGCGTCCGCTGATGGTCGGCCATCGCCACGGCGCGGCCTTGCGCCCTGACGGCACTGGCCGGCCGACCTCATGGTGGAGGAATGTCGAGGTGTGAGACCCGAGTGACATGGGAGTGCTCCGCGAACGGTTGCCCCGGATCGGCAAACACTACAGCGATACGGTTGCGGCGCCTTGATCTGGCTCAACGGGCCGCGACTAATTCTCGATGGAATGCATGTCCTTAGGTCAGGGCGTGTTTGGGCGGGATCGCGCCACAAGGGAAAACTTCGACTTAGACTGAGCGCGTCAAGGTCGATGAGAAACGTCCAGCCTTTTTCGGGATCATGCTCTACCCTGGCTGCACCCTGGCTGCCCGCCGCAGCAACCGAGAGCGCTCATGAAAAAGAACGACGTCTACTGGTGGGAGGAGGCGCCTCTCGCCACGCTCGAGCCGAAGCCGGTTTTGCCATCCGCCGACGTCGTCATCGTCGGCGCGGGCTACACCGGGCTCGGCGCGGCGATCAGGCTCGCGCGCGCGGGGCGCTCGGTGCAGATCTTCGACCGGCAGCAGCCGGGCGAGGGGGCGTCGACGCGCAACGGCGGCATCACCAGCGGCAACCTGCGCCCGAGCCATGGGGAGCTTGTGAGGCGCTTCGGCGCGGAACGCGCAACAGCGATCCTGGCCGAGGCGAAGGCTGCCCGCGAGGATCTCTACCGCTTCATCGCGGAGGAGCGGATCGACTGCGATTTCGTGCTTACCGGCCGGTTCCACGGCGCCTCGGCTCCGGGCGATTACGAGGCCCTTGCGCGCGAGGCGGAGGCGCTGAACCGCAGCTTCGGAATCGAGGCCCATGCGGTGGCGAGGAGCGAGCAGCGCTCGGTGCTCGGCACGGACTTCTATCACGGAGGCGCCGTGCGAATGGACATCGGGGGGCTTCACCCGGCGAAGCTCCACGCCGGCCTCCTGCGGCTCGCCCGCGCGGCGGGCGCAGTGGTGCACGGCCAGACCGCGGTCAAGGGCATCGCTAAGGAAGGCGACGGCTACGAGGTCAGCACGGCGCGGGGCGTCACCCGCGCCCGCGACGTCATCGTCGCGGTGAACGGCTATGCCGATGCGGCAGACCGCTGGCTGCGGCGGCGGCTCATCCCGGTGCGCAGCCGCATCATCGCCACCGCGCCGCTGTCGGCCAACCTGATGGGCGAGCTGATGCCGCGGCGCATGATGTGCACCGAGACGCGCAGGCTCCACTACTATTACCGGCCGTCGCCGGACGGGCGGCGCATCCTGTTCGGCGGCCGCGACGGCACCATTGCGGGCGATCCGGACTGGCCGACCGCGAATCTCACGCGCGCGCTGACCGACGTCTTTCCGGGCCTCGCCGGCACGGAGATCACCCACAGCTGGTTCGGCCACGTAGCGATGAACCGCGACATGGTCCCGCGCATCTTCAGCCGCGACGGCGTGAGATACGCGGCGGGCTATTGCGGCTCCGGCGTCGTGTGGGCGCGCTGGGCCGGCGAGAAAGCCGCAAGGCAGATCCTGGGCGACGCGGCGGGAAACTCGGCCCTGGATTTCCGTCCCCCTCGGGCGGTTCCCCTGTTTGCCGGAAAGGCCTGGTTCATGCCGGCCGTTTTCGGTTGGCTCGCCCTGCGAGACAGGATCGCCCGGAGGACCTCGCGTTCCGATCGGCGATCGGCGACGGCGTCGCCATCGCCGCGCTGACGGAGCGGAAAAGTTCGTGGTCGTTTCGATGGATCTTGCCGCCACAGCGGACGAAACGGCCGGCCCGGCAGCCGGTCGTTTCAACGGCGGCCCTTGACGCGGAAAATGACCGGCAAGGTGAAGCTCAGGCCTTCGTCGGCGACCAGTGGGGGAGGCTGCGGCACCGGATCGGAGCGCCGCATCATGGCGAGCGCCGCCTCGTCGAAGGCCGCATCTCCGGACCCCTGCACGATGCTCGTCGACACGATATGCCCGGTGCGGTCGAGCACGAAGCCGACGACGATTTGTGCGGTTTGCCGCGCGCGGCCGGAGGGATAGCGCTTGTGCCGGTCGAAATGGGCCACCAGCTCCTTCTGCCAGGCGAGGCGCACCCGTCGGGCGTGCTCGCCGGTCCCCTGCGCGGGAGCCACCGACCGCGGCGCTTCCGGGACCGTCTCGGCGGCCGGTGGTGCCGTCGCCTCGGCGGCCACCGACTCGGTCGACGGCGTGGTCTGAACGGCGGCGACGGTCGGTTCCTTCTCCTTGGGCTTCATTGTGTCGTCGGGTGCGACGACCCGGTCGGGATCTTCCGTCTCGGTCGGCACCGCCTTCGGCAGCTGGGATTGCTCGACCACCGTCTTCTGCTCGACGACGGGCGGCGAGGGGACCGAGGCCTCGACGTCGGGGCCCGGTGGCAGATCGCTGGGCTCCAGGCGCGGAGCCATCGGCTCGATCCCGATCTCGATCGCTGGCGCGCCGAGAGCCTCGTCGTCCTCGGCACGCAGGTGCGCGATCGTCACTGCCGCGCCGGCGGCATGGATCGCGACCGCCCCGAACGCGGCGAGAATCCAAATTCGTGCCGATATCGGTCGCGGAGCCTCGAGTTCGGACATCCTCGATGCCACGGCCTTCAGGGAGACGGGCTCGCCGGCGCCGTCGCTCCCGGCACCGCCCCGTTGGGGATGCCTTCGAGGGCGACCAGCGCCACCTTGAGGTAGCCTCCGGCGCGCAGGATCTCCAGCACGTCCATCAGCTCGCCGTAGGGCACGCCGCGATCGGCGCGGAGGAAAAGCCGGCGATCCTTGCCCTGGTCGCCGAGGGCGTCGAGCGACCGCACCAGGTCGACGCGGCGGACCGGGGTCTCGCCGACGGCGACCGCGAGGTCGGCCTTGATGGTCACATAGGTCGGCTTGTCCGGCTTCTTCTGCGGGAGCGCCGTCGAGGTCGGCAGGTCGACCGGCAGATCGACGGTCGACAGCGGCGCCGCCACCATGAAGATGATCAGGAGGACCAGCATGACGTCGATGAACGGCGTCACGTTGATCTCGTGCGCCTCGCTGAAATCGTCGTCATCGTCGAGGCCGAGAGCGGCAACCATGGATCACTCCGCGGCGCGCGCCATGAGGCCGGTCTGGGCGCGGTCGAGGTCGCGCGACAACAGCCGTCCGATCGTGCCCGATCCGCGGTTGACCAGCTCCAGATAGTTTTTCGTCGCCCGGGCGAAGTGGTTGTAGATGATCACCGCGGGGATCGCCGCCATCAGGCCGAAGGCGGTGGCGAGCAGCGCCTCGGCGATGCCGGGCGCCACCACCGCCAGGTTGGTGGTCTGGGATTTCGAGATCCCGATGAAGCTGTTCATGATCCCCCACACCGTGCCGAACAGGCCGACGAACGGGGAGACCGCCCCGATCGTCGCCAGAAGTCCCATGCCCTGGCGTGCCAGGCGGCCTTCCGTCCGCACGATCTCGGAAAACCGCATCGCGGCGCGCTCCTTGATGCCGCTCTCGAGCGGGCGGTCGGCAGAGATGCGCAACTCGTCCAGCGCCGCCGCGAGCAGCAATGCCAGCACGCTCGGCGTCGGGCCGAGCGCCAGCTGGGCTTCGGCGAAGGTTCGCGCCTCGCCGATCCCCGCCAGCGCCCGCCGCAGCCGCCGCCGCGCGGCCGACAGGTGGATCGTCATGGCGAGAAGGATCGTCCAGGTCGCCAGCGAGGCGCAGGCCAGGCACACCATGACCGCCTTCACCAGGATGTCGGCGGACAGGAACATCGACCACGGCGACAGGTCGTGAGGCGGCAGGGCGGCAGCGGTCGCCGGCCTCGCGTTGCTCTGCGGGCTCGCCGATGGCAGCGCCGAAGGCTCGGCCGCAGCCGCGGCAGGCACCGTTGCGGGCTGCTGCGCGCGCGCCGGAGCCATGGCCACCATCGTCAGCGCGACGAGCACGCCGAGCAGCAATCGGGACCGTGGCGTCGTCATGTCTCGGCCCAGGTGCGGATGAGATTGTGATAGATGCCGGTCAGCTTGACCGTCTCGGAATCGTCCCTGCCGAGCCGCTCGGCCAGGCTCTGGATCGTGGTATCGAGATCGAAGATCAGGCTGCGCGCATGGGCGTCGCGGATCATGCTCTGCAGCCAGAAGAACGACGCCACGCGGACGCCGCGTGTGACCGGGGTGACCATGTGCAGGCTCGACGCCGGATAGAGCACCAGGTGCCCGGCGGGCAGCTTGACCTCGTGGCTGCCATAAAAGTCCTCGACGATCAGCTCGCCGCCGTCGTAATGCTCGGGCTCGGACAGAAAGAGCGTCACCGACAGGTCGGTGCGGATGCGCATCCCGGTCAGGTGGTCGCCGCGCACCGCATTGTCGACGTGAACGCCGAAATGGTGTCCGGCGCCGTAGCGGTTGAACAGCGGCGGAAAGATGTGCAGCGGGATCGCCGCCGAGATGAACAGCGGATTGGCGGTCAGCGCCGCGACGACGCGCTGGCCGAGCCGCCGCGCGACCTCGCCGTTCGGCGGCAGCTGCTCGTTGCTCTTGACCAGCGCCGATTGCGCGCCCGCGGTCGAGCGGCCGTCCTCCCAGACGGCCGCGTCCATGACGCGGCGGAAATCCGCCACGTCGTCCCTGCTCAGCACATCCGGCACGCATACCAGCATTGAACGACATTCCTCCAGCACAAAACGGCTAGAAAGACGCCTTCACCGAGACCGTGGCATAACGACCCGGCGCGACGATGACGAACGGCGCGGCGCTCTGATAGAGCGAGTCGTAGTACAGCTCGTTGAAGATGTTGTAGATCGCCAGCTTCACCGTGGTGTTGGGGCTCAGCCTGCCTTCGACGAAGGCATCGAAGCGCCAATGGTCCGGGATCGACGTGCCCTGGTTGGCGGCCAGAAAAGTGCCGCCGTAGATTTTCGACATGTAGACTGCCTGGCCGCCCACCTCCACATGGTCGGTGAGGCGATATTTCGTCAGCAGGTTGAAGGACTGATGGGCGATATTGGCCAGCGGCAGCCCGACATTGGTCTTGTACAGAAACGGATCGGCCGGCGCGACGTTCGATTTGAGCACCTCCGATTGCAGCAGCACGAGGCCGCCGAAGATACTCCAGCGATCGTTGATCCTGCCGCCGACCCCGAGATCGATGCCCTGCACCTGATAGGCGGCGCCCGCCACCGTGGTCTTGGGAATGCCTGCGACCGTGGCGACCTCGCGGGCGTTCTCCTTCTCGGTGCGGAACAGGGCGGCGGTCAGCAGCAGATGGCGGTCGAACGGCTCCCACTTGGTGCCGATCTCGGCGGCCTTGTTGAGCTCGGGCGCGAACACCTGGTTGGGATTGCCGGGCAGCGACGGCGACAGCGCCCCGTATTGCGCGTCGCGGCCGTCGAGCTCGGCGCCGACCGGATTGGAGGACGTCGCGTAGGCCGCATAGACGCTGCCGAACGGCACCGGCTTGAGCACGATGCCGGTATTGTAGTTCAGCATGCCGGAATGAACGCCATTGCTGCCCTGGAAATTGCTGGCGTTGACGTCGTAGTCGTCGTAGCGGATGCCGCCGTTGAGGATGACGAGATCGCGGAAGTTGGCGGTCTCGATCAGATAGGCGCTCCTGGTGTCGACCGTGATGAGGGTCGGCGTCCCGGCCAGCTGCGGCTGGCTGTTGAACGGCAGGAAGGTGTTCTGCGGGAAGAAGATGTTGACGCCGGTGAGCGAGCCGGTGCCGCTGAACCCGCCGGGCAGCGCTTCCGAGGTGAGCCCCACATAGCTGTCGCGGTTGACGCGCTCGCGCGACAGCTCGGTGCCGACCACCGTGGTGTGGTCCACCGGGCCGGTGGCGAACTTGATCGTCATGTCGTTCTGGTTGGCGAGGACGTCGGTGACCTGATAGCGGCTCTGCGGGTTGGCGCTCAGCGTCCACAGTGACGGGTTGGGATTGGTGATGACCGGGGCCTCGGGGAGCGTCGCGATGTAGTCGAGCACCGCCCGCTCGGCGCGGAACTTGCTGCTCACCGCCACCTGGTCGCTGAATGCGTAGTCCACCGCCAGCGTGGCGAAATCCTGCCGGGTCTTCTGGAAATCGCGGTTGACGAAGCCGTAGAAGGTCTGGCGCGGCACCCCGAACTCGGTGAACGGGCCGCCGGCGGTGGTCAGCAGGCTCGGCCGGTAGTACGGCACGCCGATGTCGGGCAGCGCCTTCAGGTCGGTGTGCACATAGTTGGCGGTGACCTTCAGCGCGTCGATCGGCGTCCACTTGACCGCGACCAGCCCGCCCCAGCGGTTGTCGAAGATGTAGTTGCGCTCCGCCACATTGGCGTTCTGCGCCATGCCGTCGATGCGCACCGCGAGCGTCGGGCTGATCACCTGGTTGACGTCGAAGGTGATGCGCCGCGTATTGTCGGTGCCGGCGATGGTCTCGACATTGTAGAAGTTGCGGTCGCCGGCCGCCTTGGTGACGATGTTCACCGCGCCGCCCGCGGTGCCGCGGCCGGCGAACGACGAGGCCGGGCCTCGCAGGATCTCGATCTGCTCGGTGAAGAAGTTTTCGCGGATGCTGACGGCGGGATCGCGGATGCCGTCGATGAACACGTCGTTGCGCGAATCGAAGCCGCGGATGAAGAAGCGGTCGCCGAACGCATTGCCGCCCTCGCCGGTTCCGAGCGTCAGCCCCGCGGTGCTGCGCACCGCCTCGCGAAACGTCGTGGCACCCTTGTCCTCGAGGATCTCCTTGGTGAGGACCGTGATGGTCTTCGGCGTGTTGAGGATCGGCTCGCTGAATTTCGGCGAGGCCAGGCGGTCGGCCTTGTAGGGCGCCGCCGCATCCGCATAGGGGTTGCGGTCGCGCGCCTGCGGGCCCTCGGTGCTCTGGGCCGGCGCCGCCGGCGCCTGAACGGGCTGCTGCGCGCGTCGCGCCAGGCGTCGCACCGCCTGACGGGCCCTCAGCTGCTCGGGGCTCGGCTTGCTCGCGGCCGGTCGCGGTCGCGTCACCGGCGCGTCGACCGTGACCGCCGGCAGCGGCGTCTGCTGGGCTTCCGCGCCGGTGATGGAGGCGGCTGCGATCAGGCAGGCCATCGATGCGGTGCGCGTCGGATCGATGTCTTTTCCGGCCGTCACCACGGTTGCGAACCGCGCACGCAACGAAACCGGCACTTTCTGCATCGTCATCTCACGCCCCCCGTCTCGAATTGACCTGGATCCGCCCCTATGCCCGGCACGAGATCGTGCGTCGCACCCCGATGGGCAGGAAATCCCGGTCGAACCGATACAGCAGCGGTGCGGGCCGGATAAGCTTTTGTGTTCCGGGATTGGACCGGTTCTAAGCCGGATTGGATCAGTTCCAGATCATGTCTTGTTTGGACTGATTCCAGGCTGCCATCCGGCCGGTCTCGCGGCGATCAATCGGAGCTGGGTGGCTTCATCAGGGAGAACATCTCGTCGACGGTCTTCTGTGCGGCCGATCTCACCCGCTGCGCGTCATCCATTCCGGCGATGTTGATCTGCCTGACGACGGCGAGGATCTCGTCGCGAAAGCCGGTGAGGAACGCCAGCGGATCGGGCGAGTTGTTGGCGACCCTGGCGATCAGGCCGGTGATCAGGATCTGACAGGCGATCATCCGGCCGTTCAATTCGTCCATTCGATGCTCCGGATGCCCATGCTCCGCATCAGCAGCGGAGCTTCGCAAGGACGGTCAATTGGTGATGTGGAGATCGGCGTCATGCCTGGCCTGGGCGATGTCAGGCCCCACGTCAGGTCCACCCGGGCCGCCGGGCACGTCGCTATCACCGGCACGAAACCGCATCAATCCGCGCAAACGCTGTCTTGGAATTGGACGAAGTCCAATCAGCGCCGATCGCTCCGGCAAACCAACCGTCTTTGCCTCGCTATGGCGCAATTTTCGGCCACTTCATGAGCTATAGAGGGATCGCCTATAACTCATGGCCGGAATCAGCGACGACCGGGCTGCCGCAATTTCACCTATGATTCCGGGGCATTGGAGGTCGTCGAGACCGGTGCCACTGCGGGCAGCGTATCAGCCCGAAGGGGCCGATCGAGGCGCCGGATCATCGCGGATCGGTCGCCGCCGACACCAGGCCGCCGCGGTGACGCGTCAGACGTCCGGCAAGCTCCAGCTCGAGCAGCAGCGCATGCAATGTCGGGAGCGGGAGACCGGACATCCGCGCCAGGTCGTCGAACGCGACCGGTGTCGGACCCAGCAGCTCGAGGATTCGATCCTGCGGATCGGCGTCCGGTGCGGCCTCCGCCGGGGGCGCGGCCTGGCGGACCGGCGCGTCGGTTCGAGCCACAGCCCGGCGCTCGATCGGGGTTCCGAGGATCGGGGCGAGGGCTGCAATCACATCGGCCGCCTCGGTGACCATGGTGGCGCCCTGCTTGATCAGGTCGTTGGAGCCTTCGGCGCGCGGGTCGAGCGGCGAGCCCGGCACCGCAAACACCTCGCGGCCCTGCTCGAGCGCGAAGCGCACGGTGATCAGCGAGCCCGACCGCCGCGCCGCCTCGACCACCACGACGCCGAGCGCAAGCCCGGAGATCAGCCGGTTGCGCCGGGGAAAATCTTTCGCGCGCGGCTCCCAGCCGAGCGGCATCTCGGAAATGGCCGCCCCCTCGTCGAGGAGGGCGGCGAGCAGGCCGGCATGTTCCGGCGGATAGATGCGGTTGTGGCCGCCGGCGAGCACCGCCACGGTGCCGGTCGGCGTGCTCGCCCGGTGGGCCGCCGCATCGATGCCGCGGGCGAGGCCGGAGGCGACCGCGAAGCCGGCCTCGCCGAAGGCGCGCGCCAGCCGTTCGGCGATCTTGATCCCGGCGGCGGAGGCGTTGCGGGCGCCGACGATGGCGATGGCCGGGCGGGTCAGCGCGGCGGCATTGCCGCGGACGCCGAGCAGCGGTGGCGCATCGTCGATCATGGCGAGCCGCGGCGGATAGTCTTGCTCGCCGAGGGCCACAAAGCTCACCTCGAGCCGACGCGCGGCCTCGTATTCGCGCAACGCCGCGTCGCGGGGAAAGACCCGGGCCGGCCGCCCCGCCCCGCCCCGCCGGGCAAGCTCCGGCAGCGCCGCCAGCGCCGCCTGCACGCTGCCGCAATGATCGACCAGGGCGCGGAACGTGCGCGGGCCCACATGATCGCTGCGGATCAGGCGCAGCCAGTCGAGCCGCTCCTCGTCGTCGAGCTCGATTGCCTGCGCGTCCTGGTCGGCCACGACGTCCCCCCGGCGTAGCATTGCGGAAACCTGGTTTTTCCACAACCCACGGACGCCCGCGGCAGCGGCGGCGACCAATCAACCACAGCGCTTAAGGTTAAATCCGGCAAATCTTCTCCGGACCGTGGACATGGGCCCGTCGATCCGTATGTTGCGGCCAGCGCGCTGTCAGATGGCGGCCCCCGTCCCCCTTACGCTGGCGCAACCGTCTGGCGAATAACCCCGGCCCCCACCGGGGTTATTCATTTTCTGGGCCGCTTCCAGCGACGCCCTCGTCTCGCATCGCACGAACCAGCGGAACCAGTCTTCCCGCTCGCCGTTCGGCCATGTAGGCTGCCCAGCGATCGAGGGTGGAACATGTCCGGTCAAAGTCTGCTCGTCATCCTGCTGGTCGGCCTGGTGGCCGGATGGCTCGCCAGCCTGATCGTGCGCGGCACCGGGTTCGGCCTCGTCGCCGACATCGCGCTCGGCATCGTCGGCGCGCTGATCGGCTCCTGGCTGCTGCCGAAGCTCGGCATTCATCTCGGCCGCGGGATCGTCGCCTCCATCGTGTCGGCGACGATCGGCGCGGTGCTGCTCATGCTGATCCTCGGGCTGATCTCCCGCCGCGGCCGCTGGCGCTGAGGGTGCCGGCTACTCGCCGAGCACGCCCACCACCATCATGTTGACCGGGTCGACCAGGACGACCTTGTCCCGCGCGGTGACGAATTTCAGGCCCCTGGTGTCGGGAACCTGCGCGGTCACCTCGCCCGGCAGCGGCTGCAACGCGACAGAGTTCGGAACCTGGTTGCCGACCGCCGCATGGACGTTGCGGTTCGGCTCGGCCTTGGCCTTCGAGACGCTGCGGTAGATCGCCTGGCGCTCGGCGTCGGTGAGATGCTTCAGCCGATATCCGCCGAGCGGCAGCTTGTCGTCCGCTGCATTCTTCTCCGAGAATTTGGCCGGCATGGTATCGCCGCTGGCGCCGATCGGCCCGGCTGCGGCGCCTTGCGAACCGCTCGGGGTGTTTGGCACCGACGACGGCGGCTCGCTGCCGACATGCTGGGTGTCGCCCGACGATCCCGGATTGGTCTGCTGGTCGTTGGCGGCGGAAAACCCAATTCCCGTGCCGGCAATGAGCGCAATGGCGAACGTGGCGGTGCCGATCCTCGCCCTCATGGCGGTCCTCCTTCGGTTGCGTCAGAAAGACGCGTCGGAGGGACAACGAACGAAGCCGGTATCCGTTGCATCGGAGCGCACCGGGAACAGGGACTGCCTCGCGGGCCGCATTTGCGATATGAAGCGCAAATGCCTTCGTGGCGGCGAGGGTCGGGACCGATGGCGGAAAACGACGAAAATAATTTGACAGTCTCGCTCTGGCGCGGGCGCCAGGACGGCGGCTACGAGACCTATTCCGTGCCGCTGCGGCAAAACCAGACCGTGCTCGACATCGTCACCTGGGTGCAGCGCAACGCCGATCCCTCGCTCGCCTACCGGTTCGCCTGCCGGGTCGGCGTGTGCGGGTCGTGCGCCATGACGGTCAACGGGCGTCCGCGCTGGACCTGCCGGACCCGCGTCGGAAAAGTCATGAAGGACGGCCGGCTGGAGATCGGCCCGCTGGAGAATCTTCCAATTCTTCGCGATCTCGCCACCGACATGACGGTCTTCTTCGAAAAATGGCAGGCCGCGCAGGGCACGTTCGTCCCCGGCCGGACGCGCCAAGAGGAGATCCCGCCGATCCGGCCCGACAGCCGTGCGCGCGTCGCCGCCGATGCGGCGATCGAATGCATCAATTGCGGGGTCTGCTACGCGTCCTGCGACACGGTGCGCTGGAGCCCGGACTATCTCGGGCCCGCCGCGCTCAACCGGGCGTGGACGCTCGTCAACGACGAGCGCGACACCGGCAACGCCGCACGGCTCGCCGCGGTCGCCGGCAACGGCGGCTGCCATTCCTGCCACACCCACCAGTCCTGCACGACGCACTGCCCGCAGGCGCTCGACCCGACCGCCTCGATCGCCGGCCTCAAGCGCCGCACCGCGCAGGCCTGGCTCGGCGGAAAGATCAGGTCGTGAACGTCCGCCTCTACGTCTGGCAGCGCGCCACGGCCGCCGTCATGGTGCCGCTGGTCGCGGTGCATCTGGTGGTCATCTTCTGGGCCACCCGCCACGGGCTGACCGCCGCCGAGGTGCTGTCGCGCACCCGGGGCAGCGTCACGTGGGCCGCCTTCTACGGCACCTTCGTGGCCGCGGCCGCGATCCACGCGTCGATCGGCCTGCGCAACATTTTGGCGGAATGGTTTTCGCTCCGCGGCCGCGTTCTCGACGGCGTCGCCTGGCTGTTCGGCGCGGCACTGCTCGGGCTCGGGCTGCGCGCCATCGTGGCGGTGCTCACATGAGTCTCGCGGCCGGCAAATCCGTCTCGCGGCGAAAATCCTATCGCGGCGACCCGCTGTGGATCGCCGCCCTGGTGCATCGCGTCTCCGGCCTGATTCTGGCGCTGTTCCTGCCGTTGCATTTTCTCGCGCTCGGGCTCGCCATCGAGGGCGAGGCGCGGCTCGAGGGCTTCTTGCGCTGGACCGACCGGCCGCTGGTCAAGCTTGCCGAGGCTGCGTTGGTGCTGCTGATCGCGGTGCACCTGCTCGGCGGCCTGCGCGTCCTGGTGATCGAGAATTTTTCCCTGCGGCAGAACCACCGGCTGATCGTCGCGCTGGTCGCGGCGGCGGCTTTCGGGCTCGCCTGCTGTTTCCTCATCCGGGTGTTTTAGAGAATGGAGCGGCTCGCAACCGACGTCCTGATCCTCGGCTCCGGCGGCGCCGGTCTGTTTGCGGCGCTGCATGCGCATGCCGCCAACCAGGATCTCGATGTCACCGTCGCCACCAAGGGGTTGCTCGGCAAGTGCGGCTGCACCCGCATGGTGCAGGGCGGCTACAACGTGGCGGTCAATCCGGGAGATTCGGTCGAGCGCCATTTCATGGACACGATCGAGGGCGGCAAGTGGCTGCCGCACCAGAAGATGGCGTGGACGCTGGTGGAGACCGCGGTCGAGCGGGTGCGCGAGCTGGAGAACGAGATCGGCTGCTTCTTCGACCGCAATCCCGACGGCACGCTGCATGGAAAGGCGTTTGCCGGCCAGACTTTTGATCGCACCGTGCACAAGGGCGACCTCACCGGCATCGAGATCATCAACCGGCTGATGGAGCAGGTCTGGGCGCGGCGGATCCGGCGGCTCGAGGAGCACCGCGCCGTGGCGCTGATCCCGGCGCAGGACCGCGGGTCGCTCTCCGGCGTGCTGATGATCGACATCCGCTCCGGGCAGCTGCGGTTCGTCCAGGCCAAGGCCGTGCTGCTGGCGACCGGCGGCGGGCCCACCATGTATCGCTACCACACGCCGTCCGGCGACAAGTCGATGGACGGGCTCGCCATGGCGCTCCGCCGGGGCTTGAAGCTGCGCGACATGGAAATGGTGCAGTTCCATCCGACCGGCCTGCTCGCCGGACCGGACACCCGGATGACCGGAACGGTGCTGGAGGAGGGGCTGCGCGGCTCGGGGGGTTACCTCATCAACGGCGCCCACGAACGCTTCATGGCGGCGTATGATCCAAAACTCGAGCGGGCGACGCGCGACGTGGTGAGCCGCGCGATCTATGCGGAAATGCGCGCCGGGCGCACCTCGCCGCACGGCGGCGTCTTCATCAAGATGGGCCATCTCGGGCCCGAGCGGGTGGCGAAAGAGTTCAAGGGCATGGTGCAGCGCTGTGCCGATTGCGGCTTCGATCTCGCCGGCGGCCTCGTCGAGGTGGTGCCGACCGCGCACTACTTCATGGGCGGCGTGATCTGCGAGACCGACACGTCGACCGCGCTGCCCGGCCTGTTCGTGGCCGGCGAGGATGCGGGTGGCGCCCACGGCGCCAACCGGCTGGGCGGCAACGGCGTCGCCAACTCCACGGTGTTCGGCGGGATCGCCGGCGACGTCATGCCGGGTTGGATTGCGCGGAATCCGCAAAGCCGTCCGCCCGACGAGGAGATCCTGGCCGACGAGATCGAGCGGGCGACCCGCCCGTTCCGGCAGAAGCCCGCCAATCTCAATGTGCTGCGCGAAAAGCTCCTGGACACGATGTGGGACGATGTCGGGGTGATCCGCGACGCGGCTGGCCTGCAGCGCGCCATGGGCCGGCTGGCGGCGATCGAGGACGAGCTCGACGCGAGCGGCGTCGCTGACGGCGACCGCGCCTTCAACCTGACCTGGCACGACTGGCTCAACCTGAAGAACCTGGTGGAGATCAGCACCGTGATCGCGGCCGCCGCGCTCAAGCGGGAAAACTCGCGGGGCGCGCATTTCCGGCAGGATTTTCCCGGCGAGGGCGATCTGCCGACCTCGCGCTTCACCGTGGCGCAGCAGGTCGGCGGCCGGCTCGACATCTCCGAGGTGCCGGTCGAGTTCACCATCGTGGCGCCGGGCACGACGTTGCTCAAAGACAGGCCGGCAGCGGCCGAATAGGTGGCGAGATGATCCCGATCGCGAGCCTGCAGAAGACCGCCGAGGAGCTGATGGCCAAGGCGGCCATCGAGATCCCGGAGGACTATCTCGACGGGTTGCGGCGCTGTGCCGACACCGAGAAGGGCGATCTCTCCGCCTTCGTCATCCAGGCGATGCTGGAGAACTACGAGGCCGCCAAGGAGGATCGCCGCGCCATGTGCGGCGATACCGGCGTGCCGCGCTGGTACGTGAAGATCGGCAACGAGGCGCGGATCGAGGGCGGGCCGGTCGCGCTCGAATCCGCGCTGCGCCGTGCCACCGCCTCGGCCACCCAGACGGTGCCGCTGCGGCCGAACCGCGTGCATCCGTTATGGCGCACCGACCACAACAACAATTGCGGCATCGGCGCCCCGGAGATCGAGTACTCGTTCCACCCGGACGCCGACTGGGTCGATCTCACCACCGTGCACAAGGGCGGCCTGTTCGGCTCCGACTACCGGATGCTGTTTCCCGGCGACGGGATCGACGGCATCCGCCGGTTCTACCTCGACACGCTGATCGGCTTCGGCAAGCGCGGGCTCGCCTGCCAGCCGGCGATCGTCGGCGTCGGGCTCGGCGGCTCCAAGGATATTTCCATGGTCCTCGGCAAGCAGGCGGCCTGCCTCGCATCGTCGGCTCGCAGCAATCCCGATCCCAAGAATCGCCGCGCTCGAGGACGAGCTCAAGGAGCTCGGCAACTCGATCGGCATGGGCGCCATGGGGTTCATCGGCTCGTCCATGGTGGTCGATTGCCACATCGAGGTCGGCTATTGCCACACCGGCGGCATGCCGATGAGCGTGCACATGTTCTGCCTGTCCTCGCGCCGCGCCACGGCGCGCGTGTTCTCCGACGGCCGCGCCGAATTCCGCACCGATCCCGAGTGGTTCACGGACTACATGCGGCGCGAGGGCGTGGACTGGGACACCCAGCACGCCGAGGCGGCCGAGTAGGGCAGGGCGTCGCCTGAACAAACAAGGCCTGTCCAAACAAACACAGGGGAGGAAACATGCGTGCCGCCGTGCTGACCGAAGTCAACAAGCCGCTGGAGATCCTCGACCTGGAGCAGGAGCCGCCGAAGGCCGGCGAGGTGCGCGTGCAGGTGAAGGCGGCCGGCGTGTGCATGAGCGACTGGCACATCATGAACGGCGACTGGCCGCTGCCGCTGCCGATGGTGCTCGGCCACGAGGCGGCCGGCATCGTGGCCGAGTGCGGGCCGGGACGTCGCCAACGTGAAGAAGGGCGATCACGTCATCTTCTCGTTCCGCCCCCATTGCGGCCACTGCCGCTACTGCTCGCGCGGACGCACCGTGCTGTGCATCGGCCACAACGACACGCCGCGCTGGCGATGCACGACGGCACCGCGCGCGTGAAGCTCAACGGCGAGCCGGTCAACCAGATGGCGCGCATCGGCACGTTTTCCGAATACGTGGTGTGCCCGGCCGAGCAGGTGGTGTCGGTGCGCAAGGACCTGCCGTGGACGCATGCCGCGATCATCGGCTGCAGCGTGGCGACCGGCGTCGGCGCCGTCATCCGCCACGCCAAGGTGGAGGCCGGTTCGAGCGTGCTGGTGGTCGGGCTGCGGCGGCGTCGGCCTCAACGTCGTGCAGGGCGCAAGACTCGCGGGCGCCAGGACGATCATCGCCTGCGACCTGCTCGACAACAAGCTCGACTATCGCCAAAACCTTCGGCGCCACCCACATCATCAACGCGAAGAAATCCGAGCGACGTGGTGAAGCGAGGTGCGGGAGCTGACCGACGGCCTCGGCGCCGACTACGCCTTCGATGCCATCGGCAGCGAGGCGACCGCGCTGCAGGTGGTCGATGCGGTGGCGCCCGGCGGCCACGCGGTGCTGGTCGGCATCCCGCCGTTCGTCGACCCGGGCGCCGATCAGCCCGTTCAACATGGTGTTCGGGGAGAAGACCATCAGCGGCACCTATTACGGCTCGGTGCGCCCCGACATCGACTTTCCGATCCTCGCCGATCTCGACATGGACAAGAAGCTCAACCTCGACGACCTGATCAGCCGCACCTACCAGTTCGATGAGATCAACGAGGGCTTCCGTATCCTGATGGAAGGATCGGTGGCGCGCGGCGTCATCGTGTTTTGATCGACGGAGGTCGGCCGATGGCCGGATCAGGGCTCAAGACCGCGAGACTGACGCTTCCCGTCGAGACCAAGGACCTCGTGGGTCTGGAGATCGGCACCGTGGTCTATCTCACCGGCCGCGTCACCACGGCGCGCGAGGGCGTCTACAAGATGGCGGTGGAGGATCTTCGCCCGCTGCCTTCCGACATCGGGATTGCGAGCTTCCACTGCTCGCCGGCAGCGAGCGTCAACCCCGACGGCAGCTATACGGTCGGCGCGGTGACGGCGACCGCCTCGTTCCGCTTCGCCAAGTGGCTCGACGGCTGGTTCAAACTCTCGGGCTGCCGGATCATGATCGGCAAGGGCGGCATGACCGGTGAGATCTACCGGAAACATTTCGTGCCGCACGGCGCGATCTATCTCACCACCGTCGGCTACGGCACCGGCGCGCTGCTCGGCCGCGGCATCCGGCGGGTCGTCGCCGCCCATTGGCTGGAGGATCTCGGCATCGCGCAGGCGATGTGGGTGCTCGAGGTGGAGAATTTCGGCCCGTTCCTGGTCGAGAGCGATTTGTCCGGCAACAGCCTGTTCGAGCGCGAGAACGCGAAAATCGCACCGGGGCTGGAAAAGCTCTACACCGGAACCAGGCCGCCGGCGCTGCACCGTTTTGGCGAGACCGACAAGCACGAGGACGAGCTGATTTGACCGACCGAAGCGCCGAGACCATCCGTGCCGCGCTCGCCGAGCGTTTCGGCGAGGATTTTTCCGTTGATCCGAACCTTGCCGGCCTCGACGAGCTCGCCCGCCTGGCGGCCCGCCGGGTGCACCGGCGGTTCGCCGAGAAGCCGATCGAGCCGGCGCTGCTTCGCCTGCTGGTGGCCTGCGCGCTGTCGGCGCCCTCGAAGAGCGATCTGCAGCAGGCAGACGTGATGGTGGTCGCGGATGCAGCCAAGCGCGCCGTCATATTCGGCCTGCTGCCCGACATGCCGTGGCTCGCCGAGGCGCCGGTCTTCCTGATGTTCCTCGCCAACGGCAGGCGGTTGCCGCGCATCGCCGGGATGCGGGCAAAACCGTTTCCCAACGACCATCTCGACCTTTTCTTCAACGCGACCGTCGATACCGCCTTGGTGCTCGCGACATTCATCCGGGCGGCCGAGGCCGTCGGGCTCGGCGCCTGCCCGATCAGTTTGGTGCGCAACCATGCGGTGAGGATCAGCGAGCTGCTGGAGCTGCCGGAGCGCATCGTTCCGGTAGCGGGCCTCGCGGTCGGATGGCCGGCCGAGGCCGGCCGCATCAGCCCGCGGCTCTCCCTCGACGTCACCCTGCACACCGACCGCTATGACGTCGACGGACAGGATGCCGGCATCGACGCCTACGACCGCCGCCGCGCCGCCCAACAGCCGTTTCGCCGGCAGCGCGATCCGCAGCGCTTCGGCGCCGCGGACTTTTACGGCTGGTCGGAGGATAAGGCGCGGCAATATGCCGACCCGCAGCGCGGCGATTTTGGCGCCTTCGTGCGCGCCAAGGGATTTTGCCTCGACTGAGCGCGACGCGCCCGGGGTCAGTCGTCGCCCGACATCATGATGGCGGAGCCCATCGCGGCGCTGCCGAACGTCACCACGAAGCCGAACGTGAGCAGCACCAGCGCCACCGCGGGATCCCGGTCGTGCAGCAACAGGCGCCCGAGGCCGAAGCAGTCGAGACCGACGAGGCCGGCAACCGCGAGGGTCGCCACCGCCACCCCGCCGGCGAGATTTGCCGCAAGCAGCCGGAACAGCGGATTGCCAGTCGGCATGGGTCTGTCGCATCCAAGGCAGTGGCGCGCCCGGATCAGTAGAAGCACTGATCCCGCCGTCGAGCCATTATGCGTCGATTAACGCGTCCGTTGCCATACTTCGCCGAGAGGGGCAGGCGCGCCGGAGAAAGAATCCCCGGCTCGGTTGAGCGAGATCATGGCGCACAGGTGCGGCGACTGCCGGTATTTCGAGCCGGCCTCCCAGGCGGCCCAGGCCGAGCAGCTGGTGCATGCCCGGTCCGATCTCTACGCCCGGGAGCGCACCGGGCAGGCCGGCGAATGCCGGCGTCATGCGCCGACCTTCGCGGCCGCGGCCGCCTCGCACGGCCGCTGGCCGATCGTCGGCATCACCGACTGGTGCGGCGAGTGGAAGTCGCGCAGCAACGAGGGGAGCGATCCATGATGTCGAAACCGGAGACACCGTTCCCGCGCCACTGGCTGTACTACATCGTCCTGAAATTCGCCGTGCTGGCGGCGGCGCTTGCGATCGTGCTGCGCCTGTACGGGTTCTGGTAGCGCCGAGCCTACTTCGGCGCGATGCCGTCGCGAATGGTGCGCAGGCGCGGAAAAATCTCCGGCCACAGGCTGGTGCGAGCGGCGCCCAGCATCTGCACGTAGCCCGTCGAGCCGAAACGCAGCCACTGCACCATCGTCAGCTCGACCGCGGTGCCGTCCTGGGTGGTGCCCAGGAGCTCGAAGCCTGGCTGGCCGCCGATCCTCATCGGCTCGGCGCGCACCACGCGAAAGCGCGTCGGGTCGACGAAGCCGGCAAGTGCCCGGCGGGCGAAGTTTTCCTGCTGGGCTGCGGCCGGAGGCTCGGACGGCCGCGTCAGCACGACGACGTTCGGCTGGTCGGCCGGGCGCGTCGTGTCGTCCGGTCCGTCGGTCAGCATGGCAACGCCGGCCGGAGAAGCCTGCAGCAGGCGGAATCCCGCAAGGTCGTCGAGCCGGTAGGGCAGGGCCGCGAGCAGTTCCCGGACGGTCAGCTTCGGCCGGATGACGATGCTCGCCAGCGCGGCGCGCATCGCGGCATCCGGATAGGCCTGTTCGGCGCCTTGCGGCACCAGGGCGACGACGATCGCCGTGAGATCGGCCGAGCGCACGACGAGCGCCCACTTGCGAGTCGGCACCCCGGAGACGGTCTGCCGGGCGGCAACCAGGAACCCTCGCGCATCCGCCACGGCGGCCGGCTCGTGACTGTCCACGGCGAATCCGTCGGCGCGCAGCTGCTCGACGGAAAATTCCCGGGCGATCCTGTCGAAGACCTGCGGGGACAGCTCGGTAATCGCGATCAGCACCTGCCGCCCGGTATCCTCGAAACCCGCGCTGGCCTGGCTCGGCACCATCCCGCGCGGCGGGATCATCCCGATGCGCGAGCCGGCCGGAAATACCACGTCGGCTGCCAGCGCCCAGGCCGCCGATGCCATCCAGAGCGCGACGGCGAGGCCGGTCGCCCGCCGGGCGCGCTTTCCGTTCATGGGGCTCCGCCGTTCGCCGAACCGTGCTGCACCAGCCCGCCGAGCGCCAGCCCGGTGACCTGGTCGGTCAGCCGGTCGACGAAGGCCTGGTCGATCTTGAGATTGAACGGCGCCTGCATGAATTGCTCGCGGTTGCGCACGAAAATGCTGCATTGGCCCATCAGCCAGATGGCGCCGCACAGGGCGTCCTGGTCGGTCGCATCCTCGGGCAGGAAGCGCCGTACCAGCTCGACCGCCCGGGACAGGAACGGCGCCGCATTGGTCGCCATGAAGGTGCGCAAGACCTGGCTCGGGCGCACGTTCTCCCAGGCGAAGATGCGCATGTAGCGGCTGATCTCGTCGCGGAACAGGAGCGGGCGCAGCTGCTGGTAGACGAAGCGGCGCAACGCCTCGTCGCGCGGCAGGCTTTTCAGCTTCTCGCCGTCGAGCCCATCGTGCCGGGTGAAAGTCTCGAAGGCCATTCTCAGGACCTCGGCGTAAAGCCCTTCCTTGCCGTCGAAATGGTAGTTGATCGCCGCCTGGTTCACCCGCGCCTTGGCGACGATGGCGCGCACGCTGGCACCGTCGAACCCTTTTTCGGCGAAGAGGTCGACCGCCGCCTTGATCAGGCTCTGGCGGGTGAATTCCGATGGCCTAGTCATGGAACCTGCCGGGAACTCTGTGGGTTTTCAAACTATCGTTTTAAATGCACGATAGCCGGTCGGCGGCGCCGACGCAACCGGGAAGAATTCGCCGGAGGGCCGTCGCCGTGTCATCCTTTCGCCTCAAACGGTCGTTTGAATATTAATCAGTCGTTTGGAATTCGTACGGCAGTCTCAACGCCGTCGCTTCCGGAGGGTCAAGATGCTCGGTGTCGTGTCGAAATTCGTCCTCGAGGTGCTGCCCTGGGCCATGGCGAGCCTGATCGTGGCCTTTCTGCTCGCCGGCCATCTCACCGCCCAGCCGGTCCGCGCCGAGGTGAAACCGGTCCCGGCCGGGCCCGTACTGATGGCTGCGGTCGTTTCCGAGTCGCGATAGAATTCGAGGGTTTTGTCATGCCCCACACCACGACCAAAGGCGGATTCTCGCAAGCACACCCGGCCCGGGCGGCAACGCGCTGCCTGGCCGCTGTCGGCGCCGCCTGGCGCCGGATGGCGACGAGCCTGTTTGTCGGCTATCGGCCGGAACGGCACTACATGCGCGGTCCCGGCCCGAAGTGGCACGAGCGCAATTCCTCGCAGCCGCGCTGAACACACCGTCGAGGCTCGCGAACGCGCTTGCGGGACGCGGTGCCGGGCGGCTAGCGTCGCTCCCCTGATCGGTGGAGCTCCCCGCGAGGGCGTCGATGTCCGGCCGGCTGGCACTGTTGTCGTCGATCGCGATGCTCGCCGTGCCGCTGGTGCCGGCTGCTGCCGGCGCGCGGCTCGACTGCAAGGGCGTCGTGACCTTCGCCGACGCCATGACGCGGGCCGTGCGGTTGTCGGTCGATCCCGATCGCGGAACCGTGCACATGCCGAGCTGCGCCAAATACGCCGAGCTGCATGGCTTCTGCCACGGTGACGTGCTGGGTGCGCACGACCATCAATTCCAATTCGGCGGGCTGCGCAGCCGGGACAATACCAGGCTCGGCATCAGGCTTCGCCGCGATGACGCCGCCGTCGATGCGGGGTATGATCCGACCTGGCTCAAGGTCGTGTTCCTCGGCCGGTGCCATGGGGCAGGGCGCCGCTGGTCCGCCGACCTGTACTGAATGCCGGCACGCGGCCGGCGGATAACCGGAGGCGTCGATGGCCAAACGGGCGCTGGTTTTCGGGCTGGTCGGCGCCTGCCTGGCAGCCTCGTCGGCCGTCGCGGGAGACATCCTGTGGGACGTCCTGCCGCTGTTCAACACGCGGCCGAGCCTCTCCTCGAAGGTGATCGTATCGGACGCGTGCTGGCGCACCTGTGTCGCCGAGTGCGGATCGGTGCTCCATGTCTGCGCCCGGCGCCATGCGCTCGCCGAATGCCGGGCGCAGGGCGACGCCTGCGATCTCGGGTGCCAAAAGACCTGCCGCACCTATGGCGGCCCGCTGCTCGACATCACCAATTCCGACTAGGACGGTATCCGGGTAGAGGCATTCGCCTTTGAACCGAACGGCCACCTCTGGCGACTAACCAACAAGGTCGCATCACGGAGGGGTCCGATGCAGCGCGATGAAGCTCTCGATGGCTCGGATTGGGAGCGCCTCGACCGGGTTTTTCCGATCGTCGATGTGCCTTCGGCGCTGCTGATGAAAATCAAGGCCCGCTGCGTGTTCGATGCCGGCGCCATCACGGCGGCCGAGCTCGACGAGATCGACCGCCGCGCCGATCGGACGATCACCCAGGCGGTGCCTGCGGAAGAAACCACCATCCAGCCGGTCTGACCGCCTCTCTTTCGGAAAAATCCTCGATCGACCTTTGCGGCCGGCTCGTACCGGCCGATCACGTTTGCTTGACCTGGCGCGGGGTTCACGATTCTTGTGGGCAATGCCACCGCCGACACCGCTTCGGGCAAAAAAAGCGCGCCTTGCGGCGCGCTAAGGAAGCTCGGAGGTCACGAGCAACTGGGTCAGCGGATCGAGGAGTTGTCGGAGCTCGCCGCGGTGACGGGCTTTCCTGCCTTCACGACAATCTTGCTGCTCTCGATACGCGCGATATCGGTGCCGGTATGCCCGACGCGGGCGCTAAATCCAGCCACCACGAGCACGATCGCTGCGACCAGGGCGACGGCCGTAATCTTGAAGTGCGTCGAGCGGTCGGCGGTCATCAGCGAGTGGTTGGACATGGGCCCTGCTCCGGGAATTCCCGAGGTCTCGGTTATGGGTCGTCGCGGCGACGAAAAAGGTTCAACGGGAAGGCACGAATTTTTTGCCCGGGGCCGGATTTGCGGATTTTCTCCGGGGTGCACCGGTCGGGCGATGCCGGCTTTGCCGCCTCGACGCCACCATGGCAGGGTCGGCCGGGGCAGAGCGTGATGTGGATCACACAAGAGGGCGGGGCAGCGCCACTGTGCCCGAGCGCCGCCGAGGCGGCAGCCTGTCGAGGCCGCAGGCGGCTTTCAGCGCGCAGTGGCGTAATGCCGAAAAATTCTTGAAAATGCGCGGTGGGGCCACCCGACGGGGTCTGGCCCGCGAGGAGGTGAGGGAGACTTTCCAGACGCCGAACCGTTGGACAGCGCCCCCTCACCCCGACCCCCTCGGCGCCTGCGACCTGGCAGGCGGGAGAGGGTGACGCGAGCAGGAAACCCGGTCAGTGCGCCCGGCTGGCCAGGAGCTCGAGGCGGCGCGGCGCTTCCGGGGAGCCGAACGCACGTGCGCGCTCGTACCAGGCTTTCGCCATGGCGGCGTCCGGTGTCACGCCCTGGACCCCGCTGTCGCCGAGCACGATCGGGTCGTAGGTGGCGGCCAGCGCGAAGGCGGCACGCGCATCGGCGGCCTCGGCGGCGCGCTGCAGCATCAGGCGGGCGGCGGTCACGTCGCCATGGGCAAAGAAATCCTCGCCGCGCCGGCGCAACGAGGCGATCTCGTCGGGATCGAGCTTACGCGGGGTGAACCCGGCTGCGGCCGGCCGGGCCGGCTCCGCGGCGGTCCCCGAGGGGTGGGCCGGCTCCGCGGCGGCGGCCTGCGCCGGAGGCGCCGCCGCTGCGGCGCGGGCCCATTCGAGGTGCACGGATTGCCGCTCGGCCGAAGTCCCGGGCCCGCGCAACTCGACCGAAAGATCCATCGCGCCGGCAAAATCCTGCGGCGGCTGCACCCTGGCCTCGGCAAGCTCCGCGGCGGGCACGTACCACTGGTCCATCTCGGCCGGCCGGCCCGCCGACAGGCTCGCGCCGGCCGGAAGACCGCCGATCACCAGCCCGGTCTCGTCCACGGCATGCTCGACCGACACACCGAGCCGCAGCGCCGCCCCGCTGGTACCGGGCTCGGCGGGGTCGACGACGACCAGCCGCGGAGCGGGCGGGAGCTCTGCCACGACGCTGACGTGTCGGGACGCCGGCGGCGTCTCGGCAGGCTCGGACGTCTGCTCCGCCGAAAGCGGGGCTGCTGGGGCTGCGGTCGGGCTGCTGCTCGCGACCCTGTCGGGCGTCAGCGGATTTCCAGCAATGAATACTGCAACCGCCAGGCTGGCCGATACCGCAAGCCCGAGGCGGACCAGCGAGGCGGCGCGAGACGCCGCGGGATCCGGCAGGACGATTCGCGGTTCCGGCAGGACGTCGGCATCGGGCAGGGGGCGTTGGCGGGTGTCGGCCGCTGCGACGTCGACCGGAGCGGCGTTGATCGACAGACGCGCGGCGGCCGGCAGCGTCGGGAGCCCGTCCGGCTTGCCGGCATCGGCGGCAGTGGCGGCGGCGATCAGCACCTGGTCGGCCACCCGGATCGTGCCGTCCACCATGCGGACGATCTCGTCGTCGGTCAGCGCGAAGCCGTGAGCCTTGCGCACGCCCTCGCGGATGTCGGCGGTGTGGCGCGACTGGGCGCCGGGCTGCTCGGCCGGCGGGCCGGGCGGCGCGTCGCCGGCGCCGTCTACTCGATCCAACGCACTACTCATGGATCGCACTCCTGCTCTTGATGCTGTGTCCTCTGCTTCGACTGGTCCGGCGCGACCGTCCGCGGGTCGCGCGGGCTCATGGCTCGTCGGCATCCCGCAGGGTTCGAGCGAGAGCGGCGGATCGATGATTTCGCGATTGAACGTTGAGATGCGGGTTGCCCGACCCTCGCCCGATCGGGCGGGTGGCCGCGCAACTCGCATCATCCCCCGAAGAACTCGTCTTCCCCCGAAACTCGCAGGCAGCCCGGCCGCGCTACAAACACACATTCGCGCTGCCGACTTTGCCCTCGCTCGTCCGCGTTGGACTGGATTCCGTGGCCTTTTGGCTCGTAACAATCGCACTATTCAAACAGAATGTGTTTGGATTTGGGAATTTTGTTGGTTTGTTCGAGAAGGGACAGTACGGGGCAGCTCGAGCCCGCAGTACCATGCCGTAAAAGCCAGATGTTCCGCGGCTTGTGATCCGGTTAACCACGATTCAAATTCGCTACAAATTATTCAGAGAAACCCGTTTGACTGGTTAAGAAAGATTTGTAGGGTGGCCGTGCATCCAACGGGGGCTCGCTGGACCGGCATAGAGGATGCGGCATGTCGATCAGTCCACGTCGTGGCCCGCATTGCGGGCCGCGCGTCGTTGCGATCAGCGCGATCGCGCCCCCCGACCAGGATCCCGCCACAACCCGTCGCGATGCCGTCATCGGCCGATCGCCGAAGGCGCCTGCGTGCCGCGCCGGCACCCTGGCGGAGCATGCCGGGTGCTGCCCGGGGCGGGGGCGCTCCGCGTCGCCGCAGCCCGCAGCGGTAGCTGATGGCCTCCATGATGTTGACGCAATCGTCCCGACTGGTTGCACGGACCTCTTCGCTCGCATCCAGGCTCTTGCCATTTCCGCGACCGCCGCTCCCGAGCCACTGGAAGCGGCTGAATCACGCTACGACGTTGCGTCCATGACCGTGATCCCTCCGGCCACGTTCGCCGGCGGGATGCAATACAGGGGGCCACCAAGCAGATAAATCGTCGTCGACCCGCGAAGGATCAACGCGGGCGGTCGGGTGTGCGTCAGTCAGTTGCGTAACAGGAGACGATCCATGAGTACTCCGTTGGATCGGGCACCGGGTCCCGAGGACCCGTCGCCCTATGCGCCGAAATGGGCGCGAGAGGGCGCCCACGTTCCGCGCCGCGATTCCGCGTCGGAAGCGTCAGACCCTCACATCTTTGCCGACGATGCGGATCCGTTCGCGACGGCGCAATTGAAGCCGCTCGACCTGGAGCCGCCGGCCGCGCCGTTCCGTGTCCCGCCATCGCTCGATCCCACGGTCGTCGCCGAGCCCTTGGCCGCGCCGCGAGCCCGGCCGAGGCTGGGCTCCGCCGGCCGCATGGCGCTTGCCGTATCAGCGGCGGCGCTGGTGGCCCTGGTCGTCGCCAAATCGCTGCCCCCGGGCGCAAGCGTCGGCGCCGGCGAGCAGAAAGTCCCGCCCAACTCGTTCACCTCGCGCTTTTCCGAGGCAACGCCGGGCAAGACGGAACGATCGCTTCCCGCGGTGCCGCAGCTCTCCGTCATTCCCGCCCCGGCGGGAGCGAACGCCGACGGATTCCCGCTCGGCCTCGGCATCGAGGGCGCCACCAGGGGTGTCGCCGTGGTGATCTCCGGCCTCCCGGCCGGTGCGACGCTGTCGGCGGGATCGGCGGCCGGGGCCAACGGCTGGAGCCTGGCGGTCGGCGACCTGCCGAACGCGACGATCCGCCCGTCGCGCGATTTCTCCGGTACCATGGAGTTGCTCGCCGAGCTCAGGCTGACCGACGGCAGCGTGGTCGATCGGCGGCCGTTGCGCTTCGAGCGGGCCGCGGCGGCGAGCCCGAAAGTGCCGCGCCAGGCGGTCCGTCAGCTCGACCCCGAAGAGATCGCCAGCCTCCTCAAGCGCGGCGAGGACTATTTGGCGAGCGGCGATATCGCGGCCGCAAGGCTCGTGCTCCAGCGGGCCGCCGAGGCCGGCGACGCGCGGGCGGCGCTGGCTCTCGCCGGCACCTTCGATCCCAATGTGCTGGAGCCCATGGGCGTCCGCGGTGTCGTGGCCGACGTCGCACTGGCGCTCGCCTGGTACGAGAAGGCGAAGGATTTCGGCTCTGCCGAAGCGCCGCGCCGGCTCGAACGGCTGGCGAGCAAGGACCACTAAGGGGCTTGTCAGGACCGGGCGCCTGGCCCGGTCCGGAATCAACGCCGGTGGGCCTCGATCATCTCCAGGAACTCCCTGGTGTCGCCGACCGCGGCATCGAGCGCCTGAAGCTTTCCGGCTTCCTGCTCGAACCGGCGCAACGCCTCGGCCAAAGTGGTGCCGACCTCGGGATGGGCTTTCTGCAGGCCGACCACCACGCCCAGCAGAACGCCGCGCAGGGCGTCGATGCGTTCATGCACGCAGCGCCAGCGCTCGGCATCTTCCAGCACGTAGCGCTCGAGAGCGGCGAGCCGGTCGCGCACCTCGCCATTCCGCATCGCTCCTCCGTGCCGGCGATTGCCAGGCGCGGACGATCGGACGGATCGATGTCGGAATTGGGACGGAGCGGCTGGTTGGATCAGGCGGCGCGGAGGAGTTCGGCGCGCACGCGGTCGCTCATCTCCATCACGCAGCCTTCGGGGTCGTCGTGCGGGCCGGCGACCGGCTCGTCGCGATCGCCCATCAGATACCACCCCGCCCGGGCGAGACCGCGCCGGGTCGCTTCCATTTCGTCCACATGCCACGGGATCGGATCGTACATGGCGTCCTCGATGCCGGATTCGGTCGACACCGGGATGATCGGACATATCGTTTGAGGAACCGTTGGAAGATCCGCGCAAACCGCGTTACTAATCGGACGGGATCAACATGAGGAAAAGTCCCATTCATGCGGGTTTCGAAGCAAATGTCGCTAAGTTACGGACGGATTAAATTGCCGTTAACCGTGCGGCTCTTCCGCGACCGACGCGCGCGTCACGCGTCTGCGGCGGGAACGCGCCGCAGGAAAGATCTGTCCTCGTTGAGGATCGCCCCGGATGCCTCGACGCGCTGCCGGCATGCGACGCCCCCGGGATCCAGTGCGAGCTTCTCACGATAGCGCTCATAGGCGGCAAGCCCCGGGAAATCGATCAAGGCCAGCGCCGTGTTGGTCGGCCCGGCGAAGCTGGTGGGAAGCAGATAGGCAACGGACGTTCCGCCGCAACGCTCGATCGGGCGCTGCAGCGCCTGCGCATAGGCCTCGAAATCGCCGAGCTTGCGAGGGTCGAGCGCATAGCGGATGCACAGCGTGATCATCGGCGTTCTCCTGTTGGCGGCGGCGATTGTCGGGCAATGGCCGCAACCGGCCAAACAGGAACGCTTCGGCCCGGGCCGAAGCGTCGAAATCGGCGCTGGCGTACCGGCGGGGCAGGGCGGAGGTCGGATCCGGGCGGCGCGGTTCGCGCATCGAGCCTGCCTCGATCAGAACAGCAGCGTGATGAATCCTGCGATCAGCGCGCCGCCGAGCAACATCAGCCACTCGGTTCCATCGAGACCCAGCACCCGACCTTCTGTCGGCGCACGCAACATCATGACACGGCTCTCGGACGAGGCGTCGGCACGCGAACCCGGCGATCGGGACGGACGCGGCGACCCTCGGTCGACCCGGTTCTTAACCCGCGGCCGGCGGAGCGTTCTGTGAAGCGCTTCACATAGCGGGGCGAATCCCTGGAAGAATCCGCCACCCGGTGACCGCCGGCCCTCCGCTCCCGGTCCCTCATGCGGCGCGCCCGGCAGCCCGGCCGTGCCGGGCGATCAGCTCGTGGACCTCGTCGGCCGGGCGCGGGCGGCTGATCAGGAAACCCTGCGCCTCGGTGCAGCCGTCGGCGCGCAGATGGGCGAGCTGCTCCGGGGTCTCGATGCCCTCCGCGGTGGTTTCCATGTTGAGGCCCCTGGCGAGCCCCACCATAGCGCGGATGATCATGGCGCATTCGCGATTGTCGGGCAGCTCCTTCACGAACGACCGGTCGACCTTGATCTTGTCGAACGGGAACATGCGCAGGTAGCTGAGCGACGAATAGCCGATGCCGAAGTCGTCGAGCGCGATGCGGGTGCCGAGCCCGCGCAGCCGGTGCAGCGTCGCCAGGTTGGTCTCGTTCTCCTGGAGCAGCACCGACTCGGTGATCTCGAGCTCCAGCCGGTGTGCCGGCAATCCCGCCGAGGCGAGCGCCAGCAGCACGGCCTGCACGATGTTGGGGCTTTTGAACTGCGCCGGCGAGAGGTTGACCGCCACCCGGACATGGGCCGGCCAGCGCGCCGCCTCGGCGCAGGCCTGCCGCAATACCCATTCGCCGAGCTGCTCGATCAGCCCGATATCCTCGGCGATCGGGATGAACTCGGCCGGCGGGATCGGGCCGCGCTGCGGATGGCTCCAGCGCAGCAGGGCCTCGAATCCCGACACCGTGCCGGTTGAGAGATCGATCGACGGCTGATAGTGCAGCACGAACTCGTCGCCGCCGAAGGCGGCGCGCAGGTCGCGCTCGAGCGCGCGGCGGGCCTGCAGCCGGCTGTTCATCGCCGGCTCGAAGAAGCGGATGGCGCGGCCGCCCTCGGTCTTGGCGCTGTAGAGGGCGAGATCGGCGAATTTCAGCAGGCCCTCGGGGTCCTCGCCGTCATGCGGGGCGGTGGCGATCCCGACGCTGGCGCTCACCACCACGTCCTTTCCCTCGACGTGATAGGGCTGCCCGATCAGGTCGACGAGGCGGGCGGCGAGCCGCCCGGCGTCCTCGCGGGCGGCGATGCCGGTCTGGATCACGGCGAACTCGTCGCCGCCGAGGCGCGCCACCGTGTCGACGTCGCGCACGCAGCTCTTCAGCCGGGTGGCGACGAAGCGCAACAAGGCATCTCCCACCGGATGCCCGAGCGCGTCGTTGACCTCCTTGAAGCCGTCGAGATCCACATAGAGCACGGCGAGACCGGCCTTGCGCTCGCCCGCCTCCTGGACCGCCTGCTCCAGCCGCTGGCGGAACAGCGCGCGATTGGCGAGCCCGGTCATGGCGTCGTGATGCGCCATGTGGGTGATGCGCGCTTCCGCCCGCTTGCGCTCGGTAATGTCCTCGGAAATGCCGAGCAAATATTGCGGCGCCCCGCTTTCGTCGGTGATGGCGATCTTCTTGGTCCGCAGCAGGCGAAGCCCGCTGTGCGGCGTCGCGATCTGCTCCTCCTCGATGACCTGGAGCTCGCGCGACTGCAGTACCCGCCGGTCGCAGGCCATGATGCGCTCGGCCTTGCGCTCGGGGAAGAGCTCGCGGTCGGTCTTGCCGATCAGGTGCTGGCGCGACATGCCCAAGAACTCCTCGCCGGCGCGGTTGAACAGCACGTAGCGGTGCTCCCGGGCGTCCTTGACGAACAGCATGGCGGGGATGTTCTCGACGACCGTGTCGAGGAACGTGCGGGTGCGGCGCAGCTCGTCCTCGGCGCGCTTGCGCTCGGTCAGGTCGATGATCGCCACCAGCTTGGCGGCCCGCCCGGCATGCTCGAGCTTGCGCGTATACGCGGTCACCTCGATCGCGGTGCCGTCGGCTTTCAGATGGCGCCAGCCCCTGCTGCCGGAAGATTCCGAGCCCTCGTTTGCCACCCGCACGACCTCGTCGCGGTCCTCGGGCGGACGGATGTCGAGGATGGTCATCGCCAGGAACCGGGCGCGGCTGTAGCCGTAATGGGCGAGCGCCGCATCGTTGACCGCCAGGAAGCGGAACGTCTCGCGGTCGTAGACCCACATCGGCACCGGGTTGTTCTGGAACAAGAGGCGGAACAATTCCTCGCGCTGCTTGAGCTCGGTGATGTCGACGCGCACCCCGATGGTGCCGCCGTCGGCCATGCGGCGCTCCTCGACGCGCAGCCAGCGGCCGCCCGCGAGCTGCTGCTCGTGGACGCTTTCCGGCTGGGCATGACGGTGAAGCCGCTCGGCGATCCAGGCTTCCTCCCGGCCGAGCGCCCCCGGATGGCGCCCGTTGGCGACCGACTTGCGCAGCCGGTCCTCGAAGCGCTCGCCGCGGGTGAGCTCGCGGTCGGTGCTGTAGAACTCGGCATAGCGCTGGTTCCACAGCAGGAAGCGATCGTCGGCATCGAAGATGACGATCCCCTCGGGGAGCATCTCAAGCGCGCTGGTGAGCCGCGCATGGGCATCGCGCGCCTGACCGGCGGCGCGCTCCGCCTCGCCCCGGGCCTCGACCAGGGCCTCCTCGCGCCGCCTACGGTCCGCCAGCAGCGCGTCGAGCGAGGTCGCGAGCGATGCCACCTCGGCATAGCCGCGCACCTTGGGCAGCGACGCGCTTGCCGAATTGCGCGCCCGCTCGGCCCCCGCGGTGAGCAGCTTGAGCGGACGCACCACACCGCGCGCCAGCGGAACGCTCGCGAGCGTCGCCAGCGCCATGGCGATCAGCAGCGCCAGCGCACCCTTGCGGGTCTGGCCGTTGACCGCCTCGAGCACGTCTGTGCGGTCGAAGCCGACCGCAATATGCGCCAGCGAGCCCGGGATTTCTGACCACCCGTAGATCTGCTCGGTCCCGTCCACCGCGGTGAGCTCGGCGACGCCCTCCCGGGCGGCTTCGATCCGCTCCATCAGGGCGTGGCCGCGCCAGTTGCGTCCGACCCACTCCGGCCGGTCGGGATAGCGCGCCAGCAGGGTGCCCTGGCGATCGTACAGCATTACCCGCGCGCCGCTTTCCGTGCCGACTTCGGCGACGAGCCGGGTGAACCAGCTCAGGCGCAGCGAGATCGCCAGGATCCGCGCCACGTTTCCGTTCGCGTCCAGAACCGGGAGCGTCGCCATGCTGGTCGCTCTGCCCGTCAACCGGCCAGTGAAGAAGTCGCTGACCGCGAACTCGCGGCTCGCCATGGCGGCCACAAAGTAGTCGCGGTCCGACAGGTCGAGACCGACGCCGCCCGGGACGGTGGCGCAGACCGCGCGTCCGTCCGGTCCGATGACCCAGAAGGCGCCGGCCCAGGCGAGCCTTTCCCCGGCCTTCTGCAGGAAGGCCGCGCAGGTATCCGCCGATCCGGCGACCTCGGGGACGAGCGAAAGCGTTTCGAGCAGGGTTTTGACCTCGGCGATGGTCGAGCGGTACTGCTCGCCGCCGCGGCGCGCGATGTCGAGCGCGCGGGCATGCGCCGCCGCGATGTCGCGCTCGCGCTCGGAATAGAGCTCGAAACCCTGGACCGCGATCAGCGGCAGCGCCACCAGCAGGATCATCCCGATGAGGCGAACCCGGATGCCGCCGAGCAGGGTGCCGGCCCCTCCGCCGAACCATCGCGATCGCATGCACGCCCCCCAAGGATCGGGGCCCGGTCAGCCTCCTCGATCCGTGCCGCGCCGCAAGGCCGCGGGTCCGCCGGATCGTGGAGGTCGTCGGGCCTCCGTTTGGCGGGAAGCATTAGGATGCAACCGCTCAAATAGCCGTTAATCCGTGGCTTTTGCGCCGCCACAACCCGCGATCATGTTTGCCAAGAGCTTACCGGCGGCGCCCGCCGCGCTGGCGCGCCGGGCGGAGCGCGGGCTGTCGGCCGTCACTCCAGTGTGACGACCGGGGGGAAACCGGAGGCCACGGGAGGGGGTGGAGAGAACGGGGCGCCGGGTTCCGCGGACGTCCGGGCGATCCCGGCATCGGGTGGCGCTGCGGCAGGTCGCGCCCGCGGCAGCGGCGGGAACGCCGCCATGGCCGATTGGCCGAGCGTCCTGGCATGCGGAATGGACCGCGGCGGGCGAACGACGAAATCGCCGAACAGATAGGACCGCGCCAGGCTGTTGCGCTGCCCGGCAAGAACCTCGCCGGATGCGAAGCAGACCAGCAGGGCGCAAGCTGCGGCTCGGAGCTTCATGATCCGCCTCCTTCTGCCCCCGCACGCTCCGCGTCTCGTCTGGATCGATCGAGCAAGCAATGCGAAACGACGCGCAGTGTCCCAGATTAGGCCACCGATTGGGGCAGGCCTTGGGCGTGCCTGCGACGGTTCTGCGTTCGTTTGTGGCCCGTTCCGGTCGCCGGCACGTGATGAGCTCGCTCATCGACATTTGAACGACTTTCGCCGACATGAATGCCGGTTCGACGCACGACATGCGATAAGGATCCGGCAGTCGAGGAAACACGTGACACGCCGTAAAATGCTTCTGCTCGTCACCGCGGCCGCGCTGGCTCCACCGGAGGCTTCGGCGCAGTCGGTGCGCGCGCCGACCGCGGCCGGCGGTCCGTTCACGCTGACCGCGACCGACGGAAGTACGGTGACCGACGCCTCGTTTCGCGGAAAGTGGCTGATCGTCTATTTCGGCTACACGTCCTGCCCGGACGTCTGCCCGACCACCCTGATGGAGATGGGCGCCGCGCTGCAACGTCTCGGTGCCGCCGCGGCGCAAGTGCAGCCGCTGTTTGTCACCGTCGACCCGCGCCGCGACACGGCGAAAGTTTTGGCGGACTATCTGGGCGCGTTCGACCCGCGGATCGTGGCGTTGACCGGAAGCCCCGAGCAGGTTGCGGTCGCCGCCCGGGCTTACCGGGTATTCTACGAACGGCACGACAATGACGAGGGCGGGTATTCCTACGACCACAGCACGTTCGTCTATATGATGGACCCTGAGGGCAGTTTCGCCGGCGCCTTGAGCGGCGATACGTCGGGGGACCGCATTGCGCAGGAATTGTTGGAACGCATGGCCAGGGCACGCTGAGGCGGCCCGCCGCCAACCGCAAGGGAGAACGAAAGATGACTGGTCCGCTCGTCCGCACCGCGCTCATGCTGTCGCTTGCCGTGGTGCCCGCCGCTGCGGAGACGCCGGCCGGCGGCCCGCCCGAGCAGCTCGGCCACGTGTCGTTCGCCAATTCCTGCGCGCCGGCCGTGCAGGCCGGCTTCGAGCGTGCGGTGGCGCTGTTGCATTCGTTCTGGTGGCGGGAAGGCGCCAAGGCGTTTTCCGACGTGCTGGCGCGCGATCCCGACTGCGCGATCGCGACCTGGGGTATCGCGGCGGTCGCCATCCGCAACCCGTTCGCGCTCGGGCCGTCGCCGGCGGAAGCCGAAGCCGCGCAGGCTGCGCTGGCGCGCGGCCGGGCGATCGCCGCGGGAAGCGAGCGCGAGCATGCCTATGTGGAGGCAATCGGCGCCTACTACGAAAAATTCTCCGAGCGCTCGCACCGCGAGCGCATGAAGGCGCTCGCAGCCGCCTTCGGCGAGCTGGCAAAACGTTTTGCCGACGACGACGAGGCGCAGACGTTTCATGCTGTCTATCTGACGGCGACCCAGGATCCCGCCGACAAGACCTACGGGGCGGCGCTCGCCGCCGCCGATATCCTTCAGGGTCTGTTCGCCCGACATCCCGATCATCCGGGCGTCGCCCATTACCTGATCCACGCCTACGATTTTCCGCCGATCGCCGAAAAAGGGCTCACTGCCGCGCTGTGCTATGCCGACATCGCGCCGTCGGCGCCGCATGCGCTGCACATGCCCTCGCACATCTTCACCCGGGTCGGCGCCTGGCGGGAATCGATCGACACCAATCAGCGCTCGGTCGCCGCATCGAAGCTGCAGGGCGACGTCCCGGAGCGGCTGCACGCCATGGACTACATGGTCTATGCCAACCTGCAGCTGGCGCGCGACACCGACGCGCGAGCTTTGGTCGAGGAATCGCCGCGCCTCAGCGGGCCCGATCCCGCCGTGCAGGCGTCGCCCTATTCGCAGTCGGCGATGCCGGCGCGCTATGCGGTCGAGCGCGGCGCCTGGAGCGAGGCGGCGCATCTGGTGCCGGCGGCGAGCCGTATCCCCTGGACCACCGCAATCACCCATTTCGCCCGCGCGCTCGGCGCCGCGCGCAGCGGCGATCCGGCATCCGCCGAGAAAGACGTCCACGAGCTCGCGAAGATCGTCGACGCGCTGCGCACCAGTCACAACGACTACTGGGCGACCGAGGTGCAGGTGCAGCGCCTCGGCGCCGCCGCCTGGACGGCCTTCGCCAAGGGCAATCGCGACGAGGCGATCTCGGTGATGCGCGCCGCCGCCGACATGGAGGACCGCAGCGAGAAGGCCGCGGTCACCCCCGGGCGCCTGGTGCCGGCGCGCGAGCTGCTCGGCGACATGCTGATGGAGAGCGGCAAGGCCAAGGAGGCGCTTATCGAGTACGAGGCCTCGCAGGCCCGCGACCCCAAGCGCTTCCGCAGCATTTCTGGCGCGGCGGCTGCCGCCGTGCAGGCCGGCAATCGCGACAAGGCGCGATATCATTTCCAGCGGCTGGTCGACATGGCCGGTGCGGGAGATGCGCGCCCCGAGCTCGCCAAGGCGCGCGACTATCTGGCGGGCAATTAGGGCTGCGCCATGAGCAATCTGCATCAGCTCAGCGCCGCCGCCGCGGCAGCGGCGATCGTGGACGGCAGCGTCTCGCCGGTGGCGCTGGTCGATGCCTGCCTGGCGCGCATCCGGCAACGTGACGGCGAGATTCTCGCCTGGGTCCATGTCGACGAGGCCGGCGCGCGAAAAGCCGCGCGGGAGCGCGAGGCGGAAGCGCGGGAGAAGAAATTCCGCGGGCCCCTCCACGGGGTGCCGGTGGCGATCAAGGACATCATCGACGTCGCCGCCATGCCGACCACCTGCGGGGCCGCGGCTTTTGCCCACCGTCAGCCGGCCGAGGATGCGGCCTGCATCGCCCGGCTGCGCGCCGTCGGCGCGATCATTCTCGGCAAGGTGGCGACGACGGAGTTTGCCTATTTCGAGCCCGCCGCCACCCGCAACCCGTGGAATACCGCGCACACGCCCGGCGGCTCATCGTCGGGCTCGGCCGCCTCTGTCGCCGCCCGCATGGTTCCGCTGGCGCTCGGCTCCCAGACGGTCGGCTCGGTGTTGCGCCCCGCCGCCTATTGCGGCGTCGTCGGGTTCAAGGGGACTTTTGCGGCGATCCCGACCGACGGGGTCAACCCGCTGGCGCAATCGCTCGACCATGTCGGCATCTTTGCCCGCGAGGTCGCCGACATCCGGCTCGCCTTCGCGATCCTCAGCGGCTCCGCGTTGCGGCAGAGCGCGCTGCCGCCGCATTTTGCGCTGGCCCCCGAGCTGATTGAACGGGCAAGCGCCGAGGTCGCCGCAAGTGTCCGCGCCGCGGCCGATCGCCTCGCTGCGGCGGGCGCCACCGTGAGCGAGATCGCGCTGCCAAAATCCTTCGCCGGCATCCACGCCGCCGGCCGCGCCGTGATGGAGGGCGAGTTCGCCGCCTCCCAGGAGGCGCTGCACCGCGATCACGCCGCGGACTATCGTCCGCGGACGCGGGCGCTGATCGAGTTCCGGCTTGGCGCAGAAGACGACGACCTATGTCGGCGCGCAACATGAGCGCGCCCAATTCCGCCACGCCATGGCGCCGCTGCTCTCCTCCGCTATCCTGCTCGCTCCGACCGCTCCCGCCACCGCGCCGAAAGGTCTCGAGTTCACCGGTGACCCGTGGTTCTGCGCCCCCTGGAGCTTCATCGGCGTGCCCGCGATATCGCTGCCGACCACGGTCGGCCCCGACGGGCTGCCGCATGCGATCCAGCTCGTCGCGGCGGGGGAGGGCGACGCCGATCTGCTAGGCGCGGCCGCGTGGTGCGAGGGTGTGCTGGGGTTCTCGGCGCGCCCGCCCGAGTGACGTCCGCCGTTGGGTCACAAATCATGAGCCGCTTCTGGAGCTCGGTCGTCCACAGCCTGTCGCCATACGTGCCCGGCGAGCAGCCAAAGCTGGATGGCATCATCAAGCTCAATACCAACGAGAATCCCTACGGACCTTCGCCCCGCGTCCTGGCTGCGATCGCCGCCGCAACGGATCGTCTGCGCCTCTACCCTGATCCGCGCGCTTCCAGTCTGTGCGAGACGATCGCGGCCCGCTACGATGTCGCGCCTGAGCAGGTGTTCGTCGGCAACGGCTCGGATGAGGTTCTGGCTCATACCTTCCAGGCCCTTCTGAAGCATGATGCGCCGCTCCTGTTCCCCGACATCACCTACAGCTTCTACCCGGTCTACTGCGGCTTATATGGCATCCGTTACCAGGAGGTGCCCCTTGATGCCGCGATGAGGGTGCAAATTGCCGACTTCCGGCGGCCATGCAGTGCCATCCTTCTGCCCAATCCGAACGCCCCCACCGGCATTGGGCTTCCGCGCGAAGCGATCGAGGCGCTGGTGGCCGAGCATCCGGACCAGTTGGTGGTGATCGACGAGGCCTACGTCGACTTCGGCGCCGAGAGCGCCGTATCGCTCGTAGCGCACCACGACAATCTGCTGATCGTCCAGACCCTCTCAAAGTCGCGGGCGCTCGCTGGACTGCGAGTTGGCTTTGCCATTGGCCAACGACCTTTGATCGAGGCGCTGGAACGGGTGAAGGGCAGCTTCAACTCCTACCCCCTTGATTGCCTCGCCATCGCTGGTGCGGTCGCGGCGATCAAGGACGATGCATGGTTTCAGGAGACGCGCGAACGCATCATGGCGAACCGCGAATCGCTGGTCCACGGCCTTTCCGAGCTGGGCTTCGAGGTTCTACCGTCCGCGGCGAACTTCGTATTCGCGCGCCATCGCAGCAGCAGCGGCGCCCATCTCGCTGCCGAGCTTCGCGAGCGCGGCGTCCTGGTCCGACATTTCCAGAAACCCCGAATCGAAGACTTCCTGCGCATTACGGTCGGAACGGAGGAGCAATGCAGTCGCTTGATTGCTCTGATGAGTAGTTTGTTCTGATCCCGCGCCGATTGAGCCGCAGAGATGTCATCGCGGCCATGGCTGCAACCGTGGCCGCCGGGATGCCGGCGCGCGCTCAAGGCCCAGGCCGGGCCATGTACTTCGTTCCCGGTGGCCGGATCGGTTTCCAGCGCCCGGAGGCGATCAAGACCTGGAAAAACAGTTGGCATCTGCACTCGTCGGACCACACGCTGCAGGTGGAGGTCAGGGAAGCCCTGCGTATCGATACGGATTGGGATGACCGGATGTGGGAACCGGACCGTCATGGTCTCGTCGCATCGGGGTTTCTGTCGCCGGGCATCGAGCATCGGCATTTCCGCGACCGGCGCTATGAAGACGATGCCGACTATGGTGCGGACACGCATGTGCTCCGTGACGACCGCTGGATCGGGCAGGTCAGGGTTTCGACGAGCACGCTCGGCTCGCCGATCCTGTCGGTTCCCGGCGGACAGATCGCACGCTGGCAGGGCGTGATCGATGCGCTGCTGGCGTCGCTCACGGTCCGTCCCGCCCTGCCGGCAGCGGAGGCTCTGGCGGAGCTGCGGGTGCATTTGACCCTCGAAGGCCTCAATCCCCGCCTCGTCGGCGATCAGCTCGTTTTGAGCCTCGTGCCGCCGACGACGCCACAGGAAATCTCGGGGGTCACGGGCTCCTACATCTCGCTGCCCCAGCTCGCGCTGCTGCCCCTCGGCCGTCCGGAGGAGCTCGAGCAGGCCACCAATGCGGCGTTCGGCATCTATCAAAGATTTCCCGGCAGCCGGGTCATCGCCGGTTCGCACTGCCGCGGCGTCGTTCTGCGCGAGCAACGGCTGACCGATGGTGACGATCCGGTGTTCTCGACCACCGTCATGGCTTTCGGGCGGACGCGGGAGCTCAAGCTGACGGCGTTCTACGATGGCGGCGATCGCGACCGCGTGCTGCAAGCCCTCGAACGGGTCGTCCCCTCGCTGTCGCTACCCGATGGCCAATGACGTGCTTCAACTACGGTTCAGCCGCCCCGACAAACGGCCGGGCCGCCAGGAAGGCTTTTGCCGCCCGCAGCACCAGCGCGTCGGCGTGACGTGGCCCCGCGATCTGCAGGCCGACCGGCAGGCCGTCGGGCGTCAGGCCGCAGGGAACCGATATCGCCGGACAATGCGACAGGTTGAACGGGTAGGAGAACTCCGCCCATGCCAGCCAGTCCCATTCATGATGCGGCCAGTGCGCCGGCCGTTGCCGTCCCACCGGGAAGGCGGTCACCGACGCCGCGGGTGTGACCAGGAGGTCCCATCCCGAGGCGAACCAGGTGCCCACATCGGCCGCGTAGGCGAGGCGCCGCCCCTGCGCAGCCTGGGCATCGCGGAGCCGAACGTCTCGAGAATCGCGGATGCAGGCGACGAGGCCCGGATCCATGGCGGCCTCGGCCTGCGCATCCGCCGGCGTGTAGCCGAGGAGCGACGCGCCCCACAGCGACCGGATCAGGCCGGGACCGCGAGGTCCCCAGGCAGGCACAACGTTTTCCACCGAGGCGCCGAGCGCCGAAAACGTCTTGACGGCCGCTGCAACGAGGTCGGCGACTTGCGGGTCGACGCGGGCATGGCCGAGGTCCGGGCTGTAGGCAACGGGCAGGCCGTTCAGATTCTCGACGGCACCGGCGAACGGCGTGAAGCCGCCCGGCAGCGTCGTGTGGTCCGCCGGGTGCGGGCCTGCCATGACGGCGAGCATCAACTCGGCATCGGTGACATCGCGGGCGATGGGACCGATATGCGACAACGATCCGTTGTTGGGTACCGGCACGTAGGGAACCATCCCGTATGTGGGCTTGAAGCCGATCGCGCCGCAGAAATGCGCCGGCAGGCGGACGGAGCCCGCCCCGTCGGTGCCCAGATGGAGCGGGCCGCAGCCCGACCCCGCGAGCGCCGCGGCCCCCGCCGAGGAACCGCCCGATGTCATTCCGTGCCGCCACGGATTGTGGGTGGCGCCGGTCAGCGGGCTGTTGCTGACCGCGGTCCAGCCATGCTCGGTGGAGGTGGTTTTTCCGAGGATCACCGCGCCTGCTGCCCGCAGCCGGGCAACCGCGGGCGCATCAGCGGCGACCGGCGTCGGGTCGCTCAGCCGCGATCCCCGCCGGGTCGGAAAACCGGCCAGCGCCTGGATGTCCTTGATGGTGACCGGCACACCGTGGAGCGGCCCCAGCGTCGCCCCCGCCATGACGGCAGCCTCGGCCCGACGCGCCGCCTCGAGCGCGCCGTCCCGATCGAGCACCACGAAGGCGTTGATGCTCGGCTCGCAGCGCTCGATGCGCGCCAGCACCGCCTCAAGGATCTCCACCGGCGAGGCTTTTCGGGCGCGGACCAGCGCCGCCATCTGGTGCGCCGGCAGCGTGGCGAGGTCAGCGGGCGCCGGTGTCATCGCCCGTCCGTCTCGTCCCAGGCTTCGACGTCGAGAAAGGTGCTCTGATAGCAGGCGCCTTCGCCGATATCGGTCAGGCGATCGGAGCACAGCATGTTGACCGTCCCGTCGACCGTCTCCGATCCGGGCCGCTGGCCGGGCACCAAGACCACGCCCTCGGCGATCTCGTCGCTCACCCGCAGCACCAGGCCGATCGCGGCCAGCTGATTGAACAGGCGCACCTTCTGTCCGGGGGCGAGCCGGCGTCGTTCGGCATCGCGTGGGTTGAGCACGCAGAACGGCTCGCCCTCGCGCTTGCGCAGGAAGCCGACGCCCGAATAGGCGGTGTGCGGCTGGAAATACGAGGGCGCGGTGAGGAGCCGCAGCGGCCAGCGCGCGGCGTCGCTTTCCTCCACCGGGTCGGGCTGCCAGTCGGGCAGCGGAGAGACGCCCTGGTTTTCCAGCGCGGCCGAATAGATTTCCAGCTTGCCCGAGGCGGTGCGGAATTCCTGAGCCCCAGCGGGTGCCGCCTTGATGGCGCCGCCGGCCAGCAGATCGGCCGGGTTCACGGTCGCGACGGCGCCGGTCGCGCCGCGAAAAAATTCCGGAAAAATCTCCTTCTCCGACATGCGGAACACGCGGTCCTCGAGTTCCCATCCGGGTCGCCAGCGCCTGGGCGAGGCGAAAATTCGACCAGGCTTCCCCCTGCGGCCTGACCGCCGCCGGCGCATATTGCATGTAGTAGCTGCCGTAGCCGCGATAGAAATCTTCCGTCTCCAGATAGGTGGTGGCCGGCAGCACGATGTCGGCATATTGCGCCGTGTCGGTCATGAAGGGATCGTGCACGACCACGAGCAGGTCCTCGCGCGAGAGCCCGCGGCGGACCTTTTTGGCGTCGGGACAGGTGACGGCGGGATTGTTGGCCGCGATGAAGATGCTGCGCAGCGGCGGGTCCTGCATGCTGAGAAGCGCCTCGCCGAGCAGGCTGTGATTGACCAGCCGGCTGGACGCCGGGCCGGAGGGCGGCTTGCGCACCGCGGAGAAATCGAAATCCATCGAGCTTGCGGTGAGCAGGAGCGCGCCGCCGCCCCGGCGCCCGTAGGCGCCGGTGACGGCCGGCAGCGTGGCGACCGCGCGCAGCGCCTGGCCGCCGCGCGCGAGCCGCGTCATGCCCTCGCCGATGCGGATGAAGGAGCGTTTGGCCGCGCCGTACATGGCGGCGAGCTTTTCGATGTCGGCCGACCGCGAGGCCGGTGATGGCGGCGACGCGGTCCGGCGCAAAGCGCGGGATGACGTCGCGCTCCCACTGGTCGAAGCCGAGCGTGTGGGCGGCGAGATAGTCGCGGTCGGCGAGCCCGTCGCGCACCAGGATGTGCACGATGCCGAGCGCCAGCGCCGCGTCGGTGCCGATGCGGATCGGCAGGTGCCAGTCGGCGGCCGCCGCCGTGCGGCTGCGCCGCGGATCGATCACGACGAGCTTGACGCCGCGATCTGCCGCACCTGCCTCGAGCTTTGCCCAGAAATGGACGTTCACCGCCATCAGGTCGCAGCCCCAGGCGATCGACCAGGTCGGATTCGACCACCGATTCCGGATCGGCGCCGCCGACCGGGCCGAGGGTGAGGTCCCAGGCGGTCTCGCAGCAGGTGTCGCAAACCGTGCCGGCCTGCAGCCGGCTGGCGCCGAGCGCATGGAAGAGGCCGTTGACGATATGCCGGTTCATCTGCCCCTGATGGGCGCTGTAGGCATAGCCGAGGAGCGCCAGCGGCCCGGATTCGGCGATGATCGCCTTCCATCGCGCGGTGATCTCGTCGAGAGCCTCGTCCCAGGTGATCGGCGCGAACCGACCCGAACCCTTGGGGCCGGTCCGCCGCAGCGGCGTCGTCATCCGCTCGGGCGAATGCACCAGCTCGGCGTCGCGATTGACCTTGGCGCAGGCAAATCCGGCCGTATAGGGCTGGTCCGGGTCGCCCTCGATGCGCACCACCCGGTCGTTCTCGACGTGGGCCAGCAGCGAGCACATGTCGGGGCAATCATGGGCGCAGACCACGCGTACGGCATCCATCGAAAGCTCCTTGTCCCGCGGCGAAGACTCTTGGACGAGTTCCGGACGGTCACGCCAAGACATCGGCATCGTATCGATGCACGAAGCACTTTGCAGTGCACGAATGGATAGATCAATCGCCGGGCGAGCGCACATCCCGCTGAGGCCGAACCGGTTTCCGCGTCACCGCCGTGCTTGTCACGGCCATCCACGCCCCCGTTCTATCTGTGGCCGGGGGTACGTCTTGGGCCAAGAAGCAAGACGTGGATGCGCGAGACAAGCCGGACAAGCCCGCGCATGACGGCGCGAGTGTCCGCCGGCCTTGCGCCTCACGGCTTGGCGGAAGGCGGCGCCGCAGGTGCCGGCGGGGCCGGCGGCGGCGGGATGTCGACGACCTTGACGGTCGGCTTGAAGGTCGGGTCGCGCACCGCGATCTGGCCCTGGCGCGCGGAGTTGATGGCATCGCCCAAGATGCGGGCGGCCTCCTGCGGCGCGTGGAAGCCGGTGGAGTTCTCCGCCTCGACGAAGTCGAGATAGAACTGCGCGCGGCGCTGCAGATAGCGCGCCGTGACCGAGCTCGGCGTCGGGCCTGCCCGCGGCCTTGGCGGCCTTGAGGTCGGCGATCAGACCCATCAGCGCCGTCATCGCCTGCTGGCGCAGCGTCCAGTGGCGGTCCTGGATCTCCTCGACGCGGTCTTTCAGCTCCTTCTCGGTGACTTTGGCGTCGTGCTTCTGGTGGCAGCCGAGGCAGGCGTTCTTGAGGTTGAGCACCGGGCTGCGCACCCAGTGGTCGCTCAACGTCGCGCCCTTGTACTGATCTTCGGCATGTGGCAGTCGGAGCAGGTGACGCCGGAGCGCGCGTGCATGCCCTGGCTCCACAGCTCGAACTCCGGATGCTGGGCCTTGAGCAGCGGCGCGCCGGTGTCCTTGTGGGTCCAGTCGCGGAAGCCGATCTCGTCGTAGTAGGCCTGGATCTGCTCGACCTTGAGGCCCTTCGCCCACGGGAAACACGAGCCGCTTCTCGGCGCCCCTTGAAATAGTACTCGACGTGGCACTGGCCGCACACATAGGCGCGCATCTCCTGCTGCGTCGCCTGCTTGTTGACGTCGTAGTCGTTGATGCCCTGCGACGCCTTGTAGGCGCGGATGCCCTCGATGAAGGCGGGTCGGGTGACGCGCAGCGCCATGGTCTGCGCGTCGTGGCAGTCGATGCAGGCGACCGGATGCTTCACCAGCTTGACCGCCTCCGCATACGGCATCGCGTTGATCTTCTCGAAGCCCTTGGTGATGTCGCCGTCGCCCAGCTTCTTGTAGGCGACATAGGTCGAGGCATGGCAGTTCAGGCAGGCGCCGGGCTGCTGCACCACCTGCTGGCGCCTGGTCAGCGTCTGGTCCTCCAGCATGTAGGCGTGGCCGCGCTCCTCGCGGAAATCGGCCGCGAAGGCGTAGCCCTGCCACATCGTGCTTCAGCCCGACGTCCTCCTCGACCTTGGACTGCGCGACACGACGCTGCGCGGGTCGGCCTGGGTCGGCGTGTGCGGCAGGCCTCGCTGCCGCCGTACTTGGTGCGCGTGCATGTCGACGGTCTTGAGATAGAGCTCGTATTGCAGCGGAAAGAGTTTGCCCCAGACCGCCGGATCGTCGACGTCGTCGGTGATCGGCGAGGGCTCGTCCTTGGCGGGTTGCGTCTTGGCGGGCTTCTTCGTCACGCGTTGCGCGAAGGTTTCGCTTGCCGGGGGGCTCATCGGAATCGCCAGCAGAAGCCCGGCAAGGCAGACGGCGAGCGCCCCGGCCACGAGGCCGGCCAGATCGGCGCGCAGCGGCTTCGTCATGGGGTCTCCTCCTGGTCGTGACGGTCGAGTGGCCGCCATTGGCGATCGAGCGAGCGAGACGGGAACGAATATCCGACGGCTACATGACGCTGCGGAAGCGACGACGGCAGAACGATCAGACTCGGGATTGGTCTAAGGCCATGATTGACTTCGAGTTTCCAGTCCTCGTCGAACCCGAACTCAGGTACCAATCGCGTTCGCTATGTTATTTGATATCTGTTTGTAGAAACAGCGGGAGGCTCAAATTCCGCTGCGGAAGGTCGGATCATCGGTCTTGCCTTGAGGCTGCGCCTCGGCGGGCCCGCTGCTTCGGCAGCGCCTGGCGCCAGGCCAGCTCCAGGGCGTTCGTGAGCTCCGGCACCGTCAGCTTGCCCAAGGTGGCCGTCGTCCAGCCCTGCCGGCCCCAGGCGTTACCACGGGCGCAAAGGCGTCGGGCGCCACCAGGCATTTGAGCGCCTGGGCGTCGGGGGCGAGCTTCAGATTGGCGGTCAGGCCGTCTGCCGCAAGCGTCGCATAGATTCTCGCGACCTTGAACGCGGCGCGATCGAAGTGCGGCGCCTCCTGGTGCCGGCGAGCGACAATGCGATCCGTCGCAGATCCCTTGCGGTTGCCATCGCGGAATCAATTCAAGCAAACCGCACCGCATAGACCGGCGGCAAGCGTGTGGGTGACGCCGGACCAGCTGTCGCCCTGGTCCTCGCTCACCCACAGGCCGCCGGTGGTCGAGCCGAAGGCGAGCCGCTCGCCGGTCGCATCGATCGCCAGCGCGTGGCGGTAGACGAGGTCGTAGGCGTGCTGCTTGCGGCAGGCCCTTGGTCAGCACGTCGAAGCTCCTGCCGCCGTCGCGGGTGCGGGTGACGACCAGCCGTGCCGTCGCGGGGAATGCGCTTCTCGTCCTTGATCTCCGGGACGAACCAGGCGGTGTCCGGCTCGCGCGGATGCACCACGACCGCGAAGCCGAAACGACGACGGCTCGACGCCGCTGATCTCGCTGAACGTCGCGGCCCTCGTCGGACGAGACGAAGATGCCGTTGTGGTGCTGCACCCACATGCGCTGCGGGCGCGGCGGGACATTGCGCCAGGCAATGCACGTCCTGGGCGATCGGGTCGTGCGTCAGTTCCGGCGGCACGTGCTCGGCGCGCATGCCTTCGCCGCGCTGCGCCCAGTTTGCGCCGGCATCCTCGGTGAACCAGACGCCGCCGGTCGACACCGCGATCCACATCCGCCTCGAATTGCGCGGGTCGACGCACGATCGAGTGGATGCCCGGCAGGTCGGCGCCGCCGCCCATCCACTGCCGGCGCTTGGGGTGGTCCCACAGCGAGCGGATCATCTCCCAGCTGTCGCCATGATCGGTCGAGCGGAACAGGCCGCCCGGCAGCGTGCCGCACCAGATGACGCCCGGCTCGTCGGTGCCGCCCGCCTGCAGCGCCCAGATGCGCGCCGTGCTCCACGCCAGCGGCCGGCCCCACATGTCGTTCTCCTCGAGGCCTTCGGGCTTCGGCGGGTAGGCGGGTGCCGCGATCTCCTCCCAGCCGGTCGCCGTCGAGCGATGCACCTTGACGCCGAAATGGCCGTGATCGAGCGCCGCGTAGTGGCGGCCGCTGCGCGGATCGGTGAGCGTCAGGGTGACATTGTCGCCGAGGAAATCGACGCCCTCGATGCCCCAGCTGCCGTGCCGGCGCGCCAGCCGAGAACAGCCCCTTGCGGGTGGAGACCAGCATGCGCGTCGCTCATGATCAACCTCCCGACAGTGCCTGGAAGACATAGATCGTGCTGGCCTGAGCCGACCGGATCGGTGAGCCGCGCGCGATCGCGAATGGCCTCGCCGTCGACGAAGATCGTCATGTGCCGGCGCAGCGCCGCCTGGTCGTCGAGCACGTAGGAACGCGCCTGCGGATTGGCGGCAAACACGTTGTCGAGGACCTCGCGGACGCTGCGAGCCTGCGGCCTCGGTCTCCGGGCAGGCGACATGGCGCTGAATGTTGGCGGTAAACACGATCCTTGCCATCCGTCAGGCTCCCGCGACGAATCATCTCACTGCTCGGCAAGCGCTTTCAGGTTGGCGAGACCTCTTCGAACTCGCCGCCGACCATCTTGTCCATGCTCATGACGAGACCCATCAGCTTGGCGACGTAGCCGTACTGCCCGGTCATGGCCCAGGTCACCGTGGTGGCGTCTGCCTTGGGCTCCAGGGTGAACTCGACCCGATTGTGCCCTTCCATCGGCGCGATGATGTCGAGCTTCATCGCGACCCGGGAGGAGGGCACCGACTCGATGATCTCGAAGCGTCCCTTGCCGACCTGGCGGTTGCCCTCCCAGGCATGCGCGGCGCCCTTGCCGCGGTCCGGGCCGCTGTAGGTGAGCCTGGTGGCGGGATCGTGCCGCATGAACGGGTTCCACCGGTTGAAGGCATGCAGATCGTCGATCAGCGGGAAGATTTTCTCGGGGGCCGCCTTGATGCTGGCGGAGCGCGCCACCCGGAACGCATCCGGCCTGGTCGCCGCATAGAGGAGAACGGCCGCAATCAGCACGACGACGATGATGGCGGCGATGGGCAGGACCCCGAGCATGAAAACCTCCAGAGAATTTGCCTTAGGGGACGGACGCCGGAAGTCTAACGCTTGCGCCTCGCGTGCTGCCGGCGGTCCGGGCGGGCTCAGGCCGCCTTCTCGCAGTTGACCATCCAGTGAATGCCGAACTGGTCGGTCAGCATGCCGAACCGGGTGGCCCAGAACGTCTCCTGGATCGGCATCTTCACGGTCCCGTTTTCCGCGAGCGCGGCGAAGATGCGGTTCGCCTCGGCAGGCTCGGTGACGCCGATATTCACCGAAAAACCCTGGGGCTGCTGGAAGTGGCCGGGCGGCGCGTCGGACGCCATCAGGAACTGGTCGCCGATCTGCATGCGGGCATGCATGATCTTGTCCCGCCACTCCTTCGGCACCTGCCCTTCCGCCGACGACCCGGCATGCGGGGCCATCATCACGATCTTGCCGCCGAGGACGCCCTCGTAGAACCGGAATGCTTCCTCGCATCGGCCGTTGTAGACGAGGTAGGTGTTGAGTTTCATGGGTTCGCTCCGTCTCCGATCGGGGCTACATGTTTTACCGGCTGGGCCCGTCTGGCATTGGCGACTTGCCCTAAAGGACGAACGACGCTCCGGCGTCCCGACATCACCCCGGAAGATTTTTTCAAGGCTCCGGCGGCCCGGAAATGGTTTGCCGGCATTGTGGCCGGAGCTTGGTGTATGCTATTGTCATACACATGTCCAAGCCAAGCAGAAAGCATGCCAGGACCACCTCGGTGCTGAGCGTACGGGTCAGCCGGGACGAGCGCGCCCTCCTGGAGGCCGCGTCCGAGCAGGCGCGCACCACCCTCAGCGAGTTCATCCGTCGAAAAGCGCTGGACGCCGCCGAGGCGGACATTCTCGAGCGGCGAATCGTCACCATCCCGGCTAAGGACTGGGAAGCATTCGAGGCATGGGCGAATAGCCCGCCCCGGACTATCGCCGCGCTAGAGGAACTCGCGCGCGTGCCCCCGACGTGGCAGAAATAGCGCCACCGCGCCCGCTCGCCGAAACCGACGATCGCAGCCGATTCGATTGTGGTCGGGAGTCGCTCAATCATTGGTTCCGGCGCCGCGCCTGGGCCAACCATGCGGCCGGCATCTCGCGCACCAATGTCATCTGCCACACTGCCACGGCCGGGATCGTCGGCTACGTCACCCTGTCTGCCGCACAGATCGAGCGGGCATTCCTCGCCAGGCCGCAGCAGCGCAACAAGCCCGACCCGGTGCCGGTGATGCTGCTCGGTCAGCTTGCGATCGACAGGAATCATCAGGGGCGGGGTCACGCCCGCTCGCTCCTCCTGTTCGCTCTTCGGACGTCGCTCAGAGCGTCCCGCGATATCGGCAGTTTCGAAATCATCACTCACCCGATCGACGAAGTCGTGCGGAGCTTTTACGCGCGCTGGGGATTTCAGGATTTGCCGTTCGACCGCGCGATGATCGTTCGCATGGTCGACCTGGAGCTGAGCATCGGAAACGGGCCGCAGATACCGGAATGAAGGATGTCAGCGGGGTCAGGTGGCGCAAGGGCCGCGTGGACATGCCGGCGCGAACCCTCCGGCTCGAGCTCGGCCCAGGTCCTCAGAGCCCGAGATAGGCCTGGCGGATCTCGGGCTTCTCCGCGACGTCGGCGCAGCGGCCCTCGGTGAACGGGCGGCCCTCGGCGATGACATAGGCGTAGTCGCTGACCGCGAGCGCGAGATGGACGTTCTGCTCGACCAGCAGGATGGTCATCCCGGCATCCTTGAGCGCCTTCAGGGTGCCGGAGAGCTGCTGGACCACCACCGGCGCCAGACCGAGCGACAGCTCGTCGATGATCAGCACCTCGGGATCGGACATCAGGCCACGGGCGATTGCCAGCATCTGCTGCTCGCCGCCGGAGAAGGTGCCGGCCTTTTGCGCCCGCCGCTCCGAGAGAAGCGGAAACAGCGTGAAGACCTGGTCGAGCCGCTGCCGGAACGTTCGCCGGGCGCGTCTGGAAAAGGCGCCCATCTCCAGATTCTCCGCGACCGTCATGTTGGCGAACAGCTGGCGGCCTTCCGGCACCAGCACCAGGCCGCGGGCGGCCTTGGCGTGCGGGGAGAGCCGGGTCACATCCTCGCCGGCGAAGAACACGCGGCCGCCGTACGGCCGGATGCTGCCGGTGATGGCGCGCAGGCTCGTGGTCTTGCCGGCGCCGTTGGCGCCGAGCAGCGTGGTCATCGCGCCGGGCGCAACCGCGAGCGAGATGCCCCACAGCACCTGGACCCCGTCGTAACCCGCCTCGAGCGCCTCGACGCGGAGCGCCGGCTCGGTCATTTCAGCTCCCCTCGGTTGCGCGCGACGGCGGGATCGGGCTCGCCGAGATAGGCGGCGATCACGTGGGGGTCGTTGGCGATCGCCCGTGGCAGCCCCTCGGCCAGCTTGCGGCCGACATTGAGGACCACGATGCGGTCGGACAGGCTCATGATCGCGCGCATGACGTGCTCGATCATCAGAATGGCGATGCCGCGTTCGCGGATGCCGCGAATGACCTCGATCATGCGCTCGATCTCGGTCGCATTGAGCCCGGCCAGCACCTCGTCGAGCAGCAGAAGTTTCGGGCCCGCGCAGAGCGCGCGCGCGAGCTCCAGGCGTTTCTTGCCGGCGGTGGTCAGCTGGCCGGCGAGCTGGTCGAGACGATCGGTGAGGCCGACCAGCTCGGCGACGTCGCGCACCGTCTCGCGGGCGCGCGCCAGCGGCAGATTCTCGCGCCCGAAGCAGGCGCCGACGGTGCAGTTCTCGAATACGGTCATGCCGGTCAGCGGCTGCACGATCTGGTGCGTGCGCGCCAGGCCGTAGCGGGCGATCTCCCACGGCTTGTCGCCGGTGACGTCGCCGCCTTCCACCAGGATGCGGCCGGTGTCCGGCGGATAGACGCCGCTGATCAGGTTGAACACCGTGGACTTTCCGGCCCCGTTCGGCCCGATCAGGCCGACGATCTCGGTCGCATCGACGGTCAAGCTCAGGTCCTGCACCGCCTGCAGGCCGCCGAAACGCTTGCTGAGCCCGACGACCTCGAGGAGCGCGCTCATGCGAGCCATCCACGGGTGCGCGGCCAGCGGCGGTGAACGAAACCCATCAGGCCGCCGGGCACGAACAGCACGATCAGAAGCAGCAGGGCGCCGGCGATGACCAGCTGAAAGTGGGAAAACGCCTCGGCGGTAAGCAGCAGGCCGCGCAGCTCCTCGTACAGGAAGGCGCCGAGCGCCGGGCCGATGACCGTGCCCTGGCCGCCGAGCATGACCATGACGATCGCCTCGATCGACCGCTCCAGACTGAATGCGCCGCCCGGCTCGATGATGCCGCTCTTGAAGAAGTAGAGGCCGCCGGCGATCGCCGGCAGGAACGCCGAGATGCAGTAGGCGAGCGCCTTGTAGCGCGGCGTCTGCACGCCGAGCACGGCGGCGGCGTCCTCGTTCTGGCCGATCGCCATGAGGCCGAGCCCGAACTTCGAGCTCTTGATACCGTAGCTCAGAAACAGCGACGCGGCCATCACCGCCACCATCATCAGATAGACGATCCACAGCGCCTGCATCGGGCCGCCGAGCGGGCCGTAGGCGTCGAGCGACAGGTAGATGCCGGTGGCACCGCCCCACGGCTCGAAATTGGTGACCAGCTGCTGGATGGCCTGGTTGACGCCGATGGTGGCCAGCGCGAAGAACGCGCCGCGCAGACGCAGGATGCCGAGGCCGAACAGCAGGGCCAGCGCGCTGACCGCGATGCCGGCGGCGAGCGCCGCCGCCGCCACGTGCCAGTGCCAGTCGTTCACCAGGTAGACGCAGATATATCCGCCGAGGCCGAAGAAGACGATGTTGCCGAAATTGACGTAGCCGGCATAGCCGATCATCAGGTTCAGGTTGCTGGCGAGAATGATATAGACCGAGGCCAGCAGCAGGCTCTCGCGCAGCTGGACGTCGTCGGTCCAATAGGGGACGCCCGCGATCAGCAGCGCGACGATCGCGATCAGCCAGGGAAACGGGTGGCGCCACATCTTCGTCATGCCCGCGAGAAAGCGAAGACGCCGCGCGGGAACACGATCAGGCAAAGCACGAACAGCGCGAACTCGAGGATCGGGATCCAGCTCACCGGCATGAACGGCGTGGCGAGACCCTCGAGCAGCCCCAGCGCGACGCCGCCGAGCAAGGCTCCCGCGGGATTGCCGAGCCCGCCCAGCACGGTCACCACGAAGCTCTTGAGCTGGTAGGCCTCGCCCGAGAGCACCGTGAAGGGAAACAGGGTGGCGATCAGCGCCCCCGACACGCCGGCCAGCGTGACGCCGAGGCCGAAGGCGATCGAGAGCACCTGGGTGGTCGGAATCCCGTTGAGCTCGGCCGCCTCGCGATTGCTGGCGACCGCGCGGATCGCCTTGCCGATGCGGGTGCGGTAGAGCAGGAGATAGAGCAGGCCGGCGATCGCCACCGCGAGCGCCGCGGCCATGATATGGGTGCCGGTGAAGGTGTAGCGGCCCTGGATGGTCACGCCCGGCAGCGAGACCGGGACATTGTAGGGGCTGGTGCGCCCACCACGCGGTGCCGAGGCCGATCAGGATCATGTTGGCGGCGAAGGTGGCGAGCAGGCTCATCAGCTCCGACTGGCCGATCACCCGGTGCACCGCGATCCAATAGAGCGCGATGCCGAACCCGAAGCTCAGCACGATCACCAGCGGGATGGTGGCGTAGGCCGGGATGCCGAGGCCGGTCACCAGCATGTAGAGCGCGAACATGCCGAAGACGACGATGGCGCCGTGCGCCAGATTGATGACGTTCATGACGCCCCAGATGAGCGTCAGCCCCATGGCGGCCAGCCCGTAGACCGCGCCCACCAGCACGCCGTCGATGACGGACGCCAGGATTCCGATCATGCCCCGCCCCCAGGCGGCGGCTCACGCCGCCCCGTCCTTCAGCGATCATTAGAGCATTTCCCGGAAAAGTGGACGCCGGTTTTCCGAAAGGAAATGCGACAAGTATCGAATCTAGAGCGCTAAGCGCTCTAGTAGATGATGTCCGCGGTCTTTGCGGTCTTCGGCCAGATCACTTCCTTCACGACCTTGCCGTCCTTCTTCTGCCATTGCGCCAGCACCATCTCGTGCCCGAGCTGGAGCCCGTGCTCCTTGGGATCGGTCGAGAACGGGTGCGGCCGAACAAGGTCGTCACGTCCATCTTGTTGAGCTGCTCCGCCACCTTGGCCTGGTCGATCGAGCCGGCGAGCTCGATCGCATGCTGCAGCAGCATCCCCGCCGTATAGCCGCCGGCCGCGTGGTAGCCGGGCTCGATCTTGTACTTGTCGGTGAACGCCTTGGTGAAGGCCTGGGCGGTGGGGCCGAAATCGGGCTTGAACGACACCTGCGGCTCCCACTGCGTGGGCACCGAGATACCGGCCGCGGCCTCGCCGAGCTCGGCGAATTTCGGGCTGTCCGGCGCGACCAGCAGCGTCACCCATTTGAGCCCGGCCTTCTGGTCGTGCAGCTGGCGGGCAAGCGTGGCACCGTCGGGATAGTGGCCGCCGCCGAGCATGGCTACCGCATTGGAGGAGATGATCTTGTTGATGATCGGGCCGAAATCGGTGGTGTCCCGCCCGTAGGATTCGTCGAGCGCGATCGTCAGGCCCTCCTTCTTGGCGAGCTCGCGGGCGGCCTGGGTCACCGCCTTGGAGAACGGATCGTCCTTGTAGACGAAGGCGACGCTGACCTTGGGGTTGAGCTCCTTGAGCGCCGCCAGCGCGCCGGCGAGGTATTGGCCGGCGGGCGAATAGACCTGGAACAGGTTCTTGTTGCCGAGCCGGTAGGTCTTTTCCTCGGCGCCGCCGGTGGTGAGCATCACCTTGCCGTACTGCTCGGAGATGATCGCCGCGGTCGCTACCAGGCCGGACGAGTAGGGGCTGAACAGGAACTGCGCCTTGTCCTGCACGATCAGCCGCGTGTAGAGCTGCTGGACGCGCGTGTTCTGCAATTCGTCGTCGTAACTGACGAAGTTGACCTTGTACTGCGCGCCGCCCGCCTTGATGCCGCCGGCGGCATTGACCTGCTCGCGCCACAGCTCGAAGCCGCGCATCTGGGCGGTGGAGTCATTGTTGAGGCTGCCGGTCTGCGACGCGGTAAAGCCGATGGTGATGGCGTCCTCGGCGAGCGCCGGCGAGCTGAGAAAGAGCGCGGCGGCCGCGATGAGGCCGAACCGGTGCATGGTCATGGGCGATCCTCCAGTCGCTGCGATCGGACATTGATCCGACGGCGTGCTCTTGAGCATGCTCGCGAGCGACCAGGCGGCCGTCGGCCCCCGGGCAGCCTTGCATGCTGATCCGGCAAGAGGGCCACGCTCATTGATCTACGTCAACAGGCGTCGTGGATTCACCCCGCTCGCAGAGGGTGCCGAGGGCGTGCTGCGCTCTTTGGTCTCAGCCTCGCCCGGCGCCGTGACCCGGCGGCTCAGTTCACCCGCTTGGCCCGCCCCGCCCAGAAGGGCTCGCGCAATGTGGTTTTCAAGATCTTGCCGGCGCCCGACAGCGGCATCGGCTCGCCGCGGATGGTGACACCGCGCGGGCACTTGTAGCCGGCGATCAGGTCGTGGCAGTGCCTGATGACCTCTTCCGGCGTCACCGTCCGGCCGGCGCGCGGCACCACGACGGCATGCACGGCCTCGCCCCATGTGTCGTCGGGGATGCCGATGACCGCGACCTCGGCGACGCCGTCGAGGAGCGCAATCGCGTTCTCCACCTCGGCCGAGTAGACGTTCTCGCCGCCGGTGATGATCATGTCCTTGAGGCGGTCGACGATATAGACGAAACCTTCCTCGTCCATGAGGCCGCCGTCGCCCGAATGATACCAGCCGCCGCGCAGCGCCTGGGCGGTGAGCTCGGGCTTGTTCCAGTAGCCCATGCATGATGTTCGGCCCGCGCGCCTGCACCTCGCCGACCGTGCCGCGCGGCACTTCGCGGTCGTCGGCGTCGGCGATGCGCACCTCGACCATGTGGCCGGCCTGGCCGCAGCTCTTGCTGCGCCCCGCATAGGGGCCCTCCAGGGTCGAGTAGCGGGGGTCGAGCGCGGTGACCAGCGGCGCCGCCTCGGTCATCCCGTAGGCGTGGGCGAAGCGCACGCCGGGCAGCATTTCCAGCGCCTTGCGCAGCACCGCATCGGGCATCGGCGAGGCGCCGTAGGCGATCCGCCGGAGGCTCGACAGGTCGAAGTCGCGAAAATTTCGGGAAATTGACCAGCATGTTGATCATGGTCGGCACCAGCAGACCGTGCGTGACTTTTTCCCGCTGCACCGTGGCGAGGAAATCCGTCGGCTCGAACGCCGGGACGAAGGCGTGCACGCCGCCCACCGTGGTGACCGCAAAGCGTGCTGGCGCCGTCCGCCAGGTGGAACATCGGGCCGGCATGCAGATAGACGCTGTCGGCATCATAGCCGAACGCCGCCACCACGTTGGCGGCGTTCATCACCAGGTTGCGGTGGCTCAGCATCACCCCCTTGGCCTGGCCGGTGGTGCCGCCAGTGTAGAAGATGCCGGCGAGATCCCCGTCGGACCCGATGGCGTCGGCGAGCCGCGCTGCGCCGAGCAGGTCCTCGTAGGCGCGCATGCCGTCCGGCGGCGGACCGTCGCCGAGATGGACGATCTCGCGCACCGCTCCCATCCTGCCGCGGAGCGCGTCGAGCACCGGGGCGAACCGGTCGTCGATGAACAGCACCTCGGCGCCGGAATCCTCGAGGATGTACTGGATCTCCGGCGCCGCCAGGCGGATGTTGATCGGCACCACGGCGCCGCCCGCCATCGGCACGGCGAGCAGATACTCGAAATAGCGGTCGCTGTTGAGCGCCAGAATGGCGGCGCGGCCGCCGGCGGAGAGGCCGAGCGTCAAAAGCCCGCCGGCGAGCCGGGCGACGCGGTCCTCGGTCTCGCGCCAGGTGCGTCGCCGGTCGCGAAAAATCGTCGCCGTGCCTGCGGGCCTGATCTGCGCGGCGCGCCGCAATCCCTGGGTGACATCCATTGCTGTGCCCCTGCATCGCCGATCGTCGGGCAGGGTAGCGCATGCCCGTTCGAGTGGAAATCGGCGCGTTTCGGCGGAAGCGGCCGGTTCAGGCTCTCTTCTGCTCCATTCGGAACTTGATGGTCCACCTCATTCACGTCGATCTTGTCGTAGTGCAGGATCAATCGCATTGGAACATTGCGCTCCCCGGGCTGAAGGATCCAGCGTGCCCGGTTGAGAATTCCTCCTCGCGACCCCATTTCCCTGCAATGAGTGGCCGGCATATTGTCGGGCTCTACGGTTTCAACGGCTTGATTTCCGCGAATTCTCGCCCGCGGCGGCGTCCTGCCGCTATTTGCGCGGCGAACCCAAAGCAAGACGGAGGCTTCATGAAGTTCGGTGTCGGTCAACCGGTGCGGCGTTTCGAAGATTTGCGGCTGATCACCGGGGAGGGGCGCTATACCGACGACATCAGCCTGCCCGGCATGGCGCATGCCTATGTGCTGCGCTCGCCGGTGGCGCATGCGGCGATCCGCCGGCTCGACGCCGAGGCGGCGCGCGCCATGCCGGGGGTGCTGCTCGTCCTCACCGGCGGCGACGTCGCGGCCGACGGGCTCGGCGACGTGCCGTGCATCGCGCCGATCAACAGCCGGGACGGCAGCCCGCGTCACGACACGCCTCGCCCGGTGCTCGCCGTCGACAAGGTGCCCGCCATGTCGGCCAGCCGGTGGCGCTGGTGGTGGCGGAGACGTTTGCGGAGGCCCGCGACGCCGCCGAGGCGATCGTCGTCGACTACGAGACGCTCCCCGCGGTGGTCGATGCACGCGCGGCGCTCGCGCCCGGCGCGGCGCAGCTGTTCGACCACATCCCGGGCAACCTGGTGTTCGACTGGGACAACGATACGTGCGACTTCGCGGCGACCGACGCGGCGTTCGCGCGGGCATCGCGCGTCGTCAAGCTCGACATGGTCAACAACCGCGTGGTCGTCAACTCGATGGAGCCGCGCAACGCCATCGGCGACTGGGATCCGGCGACCGAGCGGCCGGTGCTCTACACCGCGACCCAGGGCTCGCATTTCGTGCGCGATCCGCTCGCCGAGGCGGTGCTGAAGGTGGCGAAGGAGAAGGTCCGCGTGGTGACGCCGCCCAATGTCGGCGGCGCCTTCGGCATGAAGGCGTTCATCTATCCCGAGCAGGTCGCGGTGGTGTGGGCGGCGGAAAAGCTCCGGCGCCCGGTGAAATGGCAGTCGGACCGTTCCGAAGCGTTCCTGTCCGACAACCAGGGCCGGGACCACTTCACCCATGCGGAGCTCGCGCTCGACGACAAGGGAAAGTTCCTCGGGCTCCGCGTGGAGATCGTCGCCAATCTCGGCGCCTATCTCTCGCCGATGGGCCCCTTCATCCCGACGCGCTCGTCGGATCTGGTCTCCGGCCTCTACACAACGCCGGCGATCGCCGTGAACGTGAAGGGCGTGTGCACCAACACGGTGCCGGTCTGCGCCTATCGCGGCGCCGGGCGGCCGGAAGCCTCCTATCTGATCGAGCGCCTGGTCGACGCTGCGGCGCGCGAGATCGGCATGAGCCCGGAAAAAATCCGGCGCAGGAACTTCATCAAGCCGAAGGCGATGCCCTACACGTCGGCAACGAAGATCACCTTCGATTCCGGCGAGTTCGAGCAGGTCATGGACCTGTGCATCGAGAAATCCGACTGGGCGGGCTTCAAGGCGCGTCGGCGCGAGAGCCAGAAGCGCGGAAAATTGCGCGGCATCGGCATGGCGACCTATACGGAGCGCTGCGGCGGCGGGTTTCCCGAGACCGCATCGATCGAGTTCAAGGACGATCACGTCGACCTGGTGATGGGCAACCAGGAATACGGCACCGGGCTCTATACCGCCTACAAGCAGCTGGTCTCCGACCGGCTCGGCATCGATGCCGAGAAGATCGAGGTGGTGATGGGCGACACCGACCGCAGCCCGCGCGGGCTGACCGGCGGCTCGCGGGCGCTCCCCGTGGGCGGCTCCGCCCTGCACGAGGCATCGCTGAAGATCATCGACAAGGGCCGGCAGATCGCCGCGCATCTCCTGGAGACCGCGACCGCGGACATCGAGTTCGCCGACGGCGAGTTCCGCATCGTCGGCACCGATCGCCACGTCGACCTGTTCGCGGTGGCGGCAGCCGCGCGCGATCCGCAAAAACTGCCGCCCGGGATCGAGCCGGGGCTCGACACCACCCAGGTGCAGACGCCGTCGGCCAACACTTTTCCCAACGGCTGCCACATCGTCGAGGTCGAGATCGATCCCGACAGCGGGGTGGTGACGGTCGAGCGCTACACCGTGGTCGACGATTTCGGCGCGGTGATCAACCCGATGCTGCTGGAGGGCCAGGTGCACGGCGGCATCGTGCAGGGGCTCGGCCAGGCGCTGCTCGAGCACACCGTCTACGACGAGGAGACCGGGCAGCTCGTCACCGGCTCGTTCATGGACTATGCGATGCCGCGCGCCGGACGACCTGCCGTACTTCTCGTTCTCCACCCACAACGTGCCGTGCAAGGCCAATCCGCTCGGCATCAAGGGCGCCGGCGAGGCCGGAGCCATCGGGGCGCCGCCGGCGGTGATCAACGCCATCGTCGATGCGCTCCACGCCAAGGCCGGCATCCGCCACATCGACATGCCGGCGACCCCGCGCCGGGTCTGGGAGGCGCTGCACGGGGCGGGTGGGTGATCCGATATGGCGGAGGGGTCGTAGAGGCGACAACGGGATCGTACCTCTTCGTTGCCAAGGTGGACCGCGCTCGCTGCTGGTAGGGACAACGGGGGAGGTGCGCAATGGGCCTCCGCCTACTTGTCGAATCCTATCGAGGCCCCGATCAACGGGCCAGGTCGGAGGCTGGATGACGGGCCTCAGGAGAGATTCCGCGGCTGGACCGGTTACGGCGTTACGGCCGCGTCGCTTTTCGCTATCCTGATAAGCCGAATCAGGAACGAAGCCTATGAGAACGGAGTCAATGATGTCGTGTCGGTGTGATAAGTCTGTCTAAACTCTGGGCCATTTCCGCGCGCGCCATTAATTCATTGGGCAGTAGCAGTCCATGGGCCGCCGAAGTTTAACACGGTTGGTGGCATTGCTCTGAAGCCTGACAAGGCTCCGCAGCCGCAATCACGAGAAATTGGGGAGTTCGAGGCGTGCTCTGATCGCTTCTGGCGAACGAAGGCCTCTTACGCTTGCGGTTATGCTGTCGATCGACTCGCGTAGAATTCGCGCGCGCCGCCGCATAATACGGGCGGTCGTTGCAGCCTCTTCTTCGATTTTTCGCAGCAACCTCGGAAAATACCTCTCCGTGACCACATCGACGTGATACTGCCGCTCCTGGCCATCTACAATATAGGATTGGATAAAGTGAATGTGATTTGCAGGCACAATAGTCAAGCCCTTGCGCATTTGGCGAACGTCGAGGAGTTCTCCCGAGACAACAAGTATTGGATAATATATTTGAATATTGACAGACTCCTTCCCCTTCAAATGCGCGCTCGCATAGTGGTCTTTAATGGTATGAGTTGCCGCGGAGCAAAGTTTGTCGAAGCTGCCAAAGTGACGCTCGTCATGCGACGCCATCCATTCTGTATTGTTAGAACTTTTCTTTGGGGTAAACGAACAAAATTGTGTGGCGACACGCCCTCGACAATAATGGTGGTAACGCTCCATCTTAAGAAATATCGCCAACCGTTCCCACTCGATCCGACGCACCCGCTTTTCTCGAACTTTCAATGGAATGCCTGATAATTTAATAGCGTACGCGGAAACGGCGTGATCCGCCAATTCTGTCTTGGTAAAGAAGGCGATCGGCTGGGGATTATTTGCGCACTCGATGAAGAGCAGCGAGAAAAGAAAGTCGCGCGTACCTGGACCGGCATTCTTGGCGCCAATCGCGAATAGATCAAGCTCACGCGACTTCCCGGTCAGTGGATCTGGGTACATTTGATTTGCACTGACGTGATACGGCCGTTTGCGAAGTACTTGTTCCAGACGATACTCAAGTAGATACCCTGAGCGATCAATCGCGTTACGAACTTGATCCAATGAAATTTTAAGGGACGTCGACTGCTCGGGAGGCATTGCGAAGGGCTCCTATTCAGGTCTAGCTAGTTTCCGGCGCAAAATTGATGGCGCGGAATCTTCGGCGAGAATCGCCAAGTTTGCGGAAATCTGCAAGGTCGGACGGATTTGGAGTTGACGCGGGCGGGCGACATTGATTCATTCATGTGAATGATTCGCGAACGCACCCTTCGAGCACGCCAGAGGCTGGTTGACGAGCTGCCGGTGACCGGCGAGCTGCTGAGGGGCTCGCTATTGCATCGGATCGTTCGTCACACGAGCGGCTGCCCGAAGTGCGCTCGCGGGGAAGGCCATGCGGTCTCGGTGGTGACGGTGAGCTATCCGGGCGGGCGCACGCGGCAGATCAGCGTGCACCGCGAGCGGGTTGCCGAGGTCAGCCGTTGGCTGAGCAATTATCAGAAACTGAAGGAGGCGATCGAGGCGATTTGTGAGCTCAATCACGACTTGCTGCGTCCGGACCCTGGTTCGCGCAAGCCCGGGAGGAAGCGGCGTGATTGAGATGCGGCGGGCGCAGCTGAGCTTTGGCGACGGGCTGATCGCCGAGGAAGTCAGCGATCTTCGTGAGAGCTGGATGCAACATGCCGACCAGGTTCTGGCGGATGAGCAGGTGATTGCGGCCGTGTACGAGGCGCTTGCGAGACGTCATCCCAAGAGCCGCAGCCGCGGCCGGCTGGGTATCCCGGCCGAGGTGGTGCTGCGCGTATTGGTGCTCAAGCATGTCCGGAACTGGAGCTACGGCGTGCTGGAGCGCGAGGTGCGTGGCAATCTGGTGTACCGGGATTTTACGCGGGTGGGCGGCGGCAAGGTCCCGGATGCCAAGACGATGGGGCGCTGGGGCGTGGCTCTGGGGCCCGATGTCGTCCGGCAGATCCATGACCGGATCGTGGAGATCGCTCGCGACAAGGGGGCAGTGGCCGGCCGCCGAATGCGCGTGGACACGACGGTGGTGGAGACCAATATCCACCATCCGACCGACAGCACGCTGCTGGGAGACGGCGTGCGCGTGCTGATCCGCACCATGAAGAAGATCACCGACATTGCAGGCGCGGTCGGAACCAAGCTGCGCGACCGGAGCCGTGGCGTGAAGCTGCGGTTGCTCGAGATCGCGCGGATTGCCCGCGCCAAGGGACCGCTGAACCACGAGAGGCTGAAGCAGGGTTACCGTCGGCTGTTGAGCTCCACGAGCCGGGTCGTGGGGCAGGCGAAGCGTTTTTCCGCGGAGATATCCTCGGGCGTGAAACGGTCGCGCAATATCCTGAAGCAGGCTGCACTGCACGGGTTCCGCCAGGAGCTGGAAGAGATGTTGCCGCTGGTGCGGCAAGTGATCCGCCAGACCCGGCAGCGCATCTTCCACGGTAATACCCGGGCCGAAGGCAAGCTCCTCAGCCTGTTCGAGCCCACGACGGAGATCATTCGCAAAGGCAAAGCTGGCAAGCCCAACGAGTTCGGCAAGGTGGCCAAGCTGCAGGAGGCGGAAAATCAGATCGTGGTCGACTACCAGGTCTATGACCGCCGGCCCAGCGATTCCGACCTGCTGATCTCATCCATCGAATCCCATCGCGCCAAGCTGGCTCGGGTACCGCGCCTGGTGGCGGCGGATGCCGGGTTCTATTCGGCAAGAAACGAGGCGGCCGCAAAAGCCATAGGCGTCAAGCGCGTCTGTATTCCCAATCGCTCGACCAAGAGCCTGGAACGCAGACGCGAGCAGAAAAAGCGCTGGTTCCGCAATGGCCAGAAATGGCGGACCGGATCCGAAGGCCGTATCAGCGTGGTCAAGCGCCGGCATGGTCTTGATCGTTGCCGATACAGGGGCTTCGACGGAATGCAGCGTTGGGTCGGCCTCGGCGTCATCGCTGACAACCTCGTCAACATCGGGCGCGTGCTGGACTCGCAGTCTTAGCCGAGCGCTCCGCTCAAGCTGTCTCGCCACGCCGGCACCGTTCCGGCGGGGTCTTGCTTTGTGGCCAACCGATTGACCTGGCCACAAAAAAGCATCAATTTTGCGCCGGGAAGTAGCTAGCGGCCACGCGGGTGCGTTAGACGATCTGTTGTCGACGTCTTCATCCCATGGAAAATGCACGTCCACCAACGAGAAAACAGATTTGTAAGCCCGGTAGCATGTCGCCAATGCCATGAGGTAACCCTCCGGCCCCCTGGGATACTCATTCATCCGCTGAAGTTCGGACAGATAGACCTGCCATTCCTCGTGGCTTGCTGTTTTCAGCTTAAACAACTGCCAAATCGCTGCAAGGTATTCTGCGGCCGGATCGAGGCTGAACCGGAAAACAACATACCCTCCAGGTGTTCTGCGCTCGATTACGCCGCTCGCAACCAACTGGTCGATCAAAGCACGCGGGTCGTCGGTCGCGCCGTTTGCGGCCAATTCCCGAACGGCGTCGTCGGGCAAGAAGTCCTGCGGCACCAAATTTCTTCCAAGACTGACCGTTGCTACAATCTGTGCTGCCTGAATAAATGCGCTTTCGGGAGTAGACGATCCATAATTGCCTCCGACAGAATTTAGCCGACGCAGATAGTCGATGAATACCTCTGGCACGACCTCCGGCATATCATCGAATAAGAGCCCTTCCGAGGCTCTGCGCACAGCGCTATTGACAAATAGCGTTACCAGCAATGGTGTGACGAGCGTCTTGTGACCTCCCGACTCGGCAAGTGCAAGGATGCGTTCGCCAATCCGCAATTGTGCGCGCCCGTCCTTGAGGTAACCAATGCCCCCCATGCGGTCGAGATATCCAATAATAAACGGCACAACGCGCGCGGCATCTAACCGCGCCGGGAAGAGCGATGTTCGATCCACCGCGCCGAGTTCCAAATCAGTCCGCGATGTGATTACAATGGCGTTGATCGGCACCTCCTCGGCGAAAATATGCTCTATATGTCGTTGTGTCGCGGCGTCACGCTCTGACAAGGCATCTACAATCACTAGGAGCCGCTGTTTAGAAAGAAGCCCACGCACCAGATCGTTCGGAAGCTCCTCATCGCCCAACATGCGGCGCAGGTTTTGTGCAACCGCCTCTATGAGGTTCGTGGTATCCTGCACAATGAAGATTGGCAGCATCCTGTGAGGCAATAAACGTCCATCTGGATCGCCAGCCAAAGCCCACCGTGCGATTGCGCAGGCAAGTGTCGACTTGCCAGTACCGCCCACGCCGACGATCGTCACAATGGCCCAACTCTTGTTGAAATAAGGACGAAGCGTCACAGCGCTAGGTCGTTCGACAGTCTGTCCGTGTTCGCCCACCCGCAGGGGAAACTCGACATAGATCGAGCGTTGTTCGAATAACTCCAATTGATGCAACGCCGTCGTGACCCTGCTAACGCTCCGGGCAACCCACGCATCGAGAACGTCCGGTTCGGTGAAAAAGCTGGCGCGCGCCGCCTTCCCTAGCTGGCTGATCTTCGCTCTGTTGTTACTGTACAACTCGGTCCAAGCGCGCCGCACCCGAGGAAGTCGACACAGCCAGGGTAGGGTGAAGTGTTCAAATCCGCTCTTTGCCAGATACCAAACGAACGAGATGGCCCCAATAGGTTTCGGCGCCCCCTCCAAGTCTGGAGCGCTACCCACGCTTGCAAGCCGGGCAGGCGCGATTAACAGCAGCAGTACAAGGACAGAAGCATAGAACGTCAGAACGATCGCTGCTACAAATGCGCTGACAAATATACTTTTGTTCTCCCGCCACAGACGCTGCCACCACGGGTCGTATGTAAATATGCCCAGTGCCATTCGAGCAAGGGGCGGCCCGCCGTCTACCAGCTGAACCTCGTACTCTACATCGTCACCCGGATGGATTCCAATCTCGGAAGCGTTCCAGTCAAGATGCCACCGCCCGTCGCCCTTGTCGGGTTTCCTTGCAGGCCCAAGAGGGTTCCACGCCCCTCTCCCGACGCGCGCAAACACGCGGGCTTCGCGCACCGCGGGACCCAATTCCGTATGATCTAGAAAGGAGACACTTAGTCCTCCGCCGGGTCCAATCGAGGACACTGTCGTATCGTCAGCCCACGGAGCAGAGATCGGTGGTCCAGCCCTCAGCATGATATTGTCGGCTCCGACCGCCCAGCCGATTCTTGCGTTGGCAAAGGTTACACCCAGGAGCGCCTTCTCGGTTCTGGTCGATTGCGTCTCCCAATTGGCGCCGCCGTCGCGTGTGGCCAAGACGATGCCATCAAATCCAACCGCCCAGCCCGTAATAGAGTTGGCGAAATGCACACTCCGGAGGTGCTTGTTGGTTCCGCTCTTCTGCGTCTCCCAATTTGCCCCTCCGTCACGCGTGGCCTGAATGGTGCCTTCGGCACCAACCACCCAACCGGTGAATGGGTCGGAAAAATATACGCTCCACAGATACTTGTTAGTTCCGCTCTTTTTCGGCTCCCAGTTCCTTCCCCCGTCGCAAGTCGCCAGAATCATGCCATCCGCTCCAACTGCCCAGCCATCGTGTGCATTTGCGAAGAAGACGCTTAATAGGTCTTTGTCGGTCCCGCTGGCCTGCACTTCCCAATTTGCTCCGCCGTCGTACGTCACCAAGATGGTGCCGTCGAAACCGACCGCCCATCCCGTCCGGACGTCAGCAAAAGATCACCTGCCAATCCTTTGGTGGTTCCGCTCCTTTGCGGCGCCCAACTCGTTCCGCCGTCGCGCGTCGCCAGGATGGTGCCATCCAACCCTACGACCCACCCCAAGCGGGCGCTGGCGAAAAAGACACTTGTAAGGGCCTTGTTGGTTCCGCTCTTCTGCGGCTCCCAGGTCGTCCCCCCATCGCGCGTCGCCAGGACGCTGCCTTCGGATCCAACCGCCCAGCCATTGCGCGTGTCGAAGAAGTGGGCATTTGTGAGGTCCTCGTTGGTGGCGCTGGCCTGCGGCCACCAGTTTACACCCCCGTCTGTAGTTCCCAGGGTGGTTCCCCCCGATCCGGCTGCCCAACCTAGGCGGGCGTTGGCAAAATGGACACCCTGCAGGTCACTTTTGGTTACACTCTTCTGGGGATCCCAATTCGTTCCGCCGTCGCGAGTTGTTAGGATGGTGCCGTCGTCGCCGACCACCCAGCCATTCCGCGCGTCCGAGAAGTGAACGCAGTGGAGATCCGCATTGGTTTCGCTCTTCTGTAGTGCCCAGCTCGTTCCCCCGTCGCGCGTCGCCAGAATGATGCCATCGGCTCCAGCCGCCCAACCATTGCGCATATCGACAAAAAATACGCTGAACAGGTCCTTGTCCGTTCCGCTGGTCTGCACCTCCCAATTGGCCCCTCCGTCGCGCGTCGCAAGTACAGTCCCTTGAGATCCGACCGCCCAGCCCGTGCGTACATCAGCAAAGTACACGCTCCCTATGTCCACTTCCGTTCTACCGTTCTGCCGCCCCCAGTTCCTTCCCCCGTCGCGCGTCGCCAGGATGGTGCCATCGGCTCCAATCGCCCAACCATTGCGCACATCGACAAAAAATACGCTCAGCAGGTCCTTGTCCGTTCCGCTGGTCTGCACCTCCCAATTGGCCCCTCCGTCGTAGGTTACCAGGATAGTGCCGTCGAAACCGACCGCCCATCCCGTGCGGACGTCGGCAAAATGGACGCTCTGGAGATTCACCTTGGTTCCGCTCGTCTGTAGCGCCCAACTCAATCCGCCGTCACGCGTAGCTTGGATGGTGCCCTCGAAGCCGACTACCCAACCTGTAAGCGCGTTAGCAAAATGAACGCCCAACAAGTACTTTTGGGGCAGGTTCCTCCGTATTTCCCAGTACTTTCCTCCATCGTGCGTCGCCAAGATGGTACCTTCCGGCCCAACCCCCCAGCCGTTGTGCGCATCGACAAAATACGCACCCCAAAGATCATTTCTGGTTCCGCTTTTCTGCGGCGTCCAGTTCACCCCCCCATCCTGCGTCGTCAAGATCGTCCTTCTGCCTCCGGTCGCCCAACCGTTGAGGGCATCGGCGAAATAGACACTGTAGAGAGTGTTGCTGGTGCCGCTTTGTTGCTGTTGCCAACTCGTTCCGCCGTCGCGCGTTGCTATGATCGTGCCTCTGTTTCCGACGATCCAGCCAATGCGCGCGTCCGCAAAATGAACGCTCCGCAAATCTTTATTGATAGTGTTGGTCTGAAGCGACCAGTGCGTTCCTCCGTCGCGTGTTGCCAGTACAGTGCCTTCTCCTCCAACCGCCCAACCCATGTGTGCGTCGACAAAATGAACACTCAAGAGGGTCTTATCTGTTCCGCTCTTCTGCTGCTTCCAGGTCGCCCCCCCGTCGCAAGTCGCCAGGATCGTTCCGCCCGTCCCGACGATCCAGCCTAGGCTCGCGTCGATAAAATGTACGCTCTGATAGTTATCTGTCCCGATCTTCTGTCGGTTCCAGGTCGTCCCCCCATCGTGGGTCGTCAGAACTGTGCCGTCCGTCCCGACGATCCAGCCTGTGCGCGAGTCGGCGAAGTGCAGGCTGACGAGAGTGCTATTCGTTCCGCTTTCCTGTTGCTCCCAACTTTTTCCCCCGTCGCGTGTAGCTAGGACCGCGCCGCTTGCACCGACAGCCCAACCGATGCGAGAATCGGTGAAATGCGCTGCATAGAGGTCGCTATTCTCCTCATAGATTCTCCACGTCACAGTGAACGCTCGGTCGCTCGGCGGGCTAGCCGAGGCAGCGGCGACTAAGCAAGTCACTCCGCTCACAACAAGTAGCAACTGGATGAGCAGTCGCGTAGCAGGCAACAGCATCCGACAATCCTCTCAGGTTCACGTGAACTACTCTGCCACAACTTATCGTTGGTCGTCCATCTTATAGTGAGGAGGAGCCAATCCTCTGCGGTCTTGAGCGTAGACTGTTAACCCGCACGTAGCTTTGCAAATCTATGATCCACCGCCGGGAGTCCCGCGGCGGTGGATCTTGGGTGAAATCGTGCAATTGATGTTGGGCCACCGCAGTGTTATTGGATGCAACAACTATCGTCGTCCACTAATAGACATATTAATGTAGAAGGCGTTGGTGACATGAATTGGTGGGTGAGAGAGTGGACTGGCGAAGGGTCCGCAGGGGCGCGTGTCGATATGATGAATTTCGCTAAAGAGGGAACACGTCTGCTCGTGCCATGATCGCAGCGCGGCCGTCGGGGGCGACGTGCCGATAGAGCATCTGACTTGTGACTTTAAAGTTCTTTGCACAAGTCCGCGACGACCGTTCCTCGTTTGGCCATGGCCGACATCGCCAACGGCAGCTTTGCCAGCGTCATTTTTGGCTTTTGACCGCCCTCCGACCCTGTGTTCTGACCAAGGACAGTTCTGCTTTTGTGCGCTCGGAAATAATTCGCGCTCGACTTCAGCCAAAGCGGCATAGATCGCAAAGACCTTCCCGGATCGATGACAGCACCCGGACCGACCCCGCGCCGGGCGTGGGAGGCGCTCCGCGGGGCCGCTGGGTGATCCGGTACTGGGTCGGGGTTTTTGAGGAGACACCGGATTGACTATATACGCACTGTGGAGTACTCTCGGCGCTGTCAAAGCGGCCGGGGATTTTCCCTGCAAGGTTGCCCGGGCGAGGTAGAAAGTTGCAGGCGGGCAGGCGGGCAGGCCGTCGGGCGCGGCCTGAAACAACAGGTGATTTACAGGTCCAGGGGATATGCCGGAAACAGAAAGAACAGAGGAAGCAGAGAAGAGGGGGGGATTTACAGTCGGGCAGATCCGGCTTGAGCCGGAACGGGGTATGGCGCCGCGAAGCAGCACCTGAAACAACAGGTGTTTTACAGGTAAAGGAGATCGATGGCATCAAACGTAAAAGACATGATGGCCGCCGCCAATGCGGCGGTGCGCCGGCTCACCCCGGCGGAGACCCGCGAGATGATGGGCCGGAGCGACGTGCTGATCGTCGACGTCCGCGATCCGACCGAGGTCGCCGCCAGCGGAAAACTCAAGGGCGCGGTGAACGTCTCGCGCGGCCTGCTCGAGTTCCGCGCCGACCCGGACATCCCGTCGCACAATCCGGCCTTCCAGAAGGACAAGACCGTGCTGCTCTATTGCGGCTCGGGCGGCCGCTCGGCGCTCGCCGGAAAAACCCTGCAGGAGATGGGCTACAAGTCGGTCCTCAATGCCGGCGCGTTCAAGGAGCTGGCCGAGGCCGGGCTCGACACCGAGCCCGGCTAGCGCATGTTCCGGTGAAGTGGATACCGGTTTCGATAAGAACATGCGCCACGCTGGCAGCGATCTGCGACGGGTCGGGCCGGGGCCCATTCGTCTGCCAGCGCCTCGATAAGTAGTACCACCGAGGCCTTTCGCCGATCGACTTAAGCAAACCGCAATGGCGGAGGGGTTAACGTGACGATGGTCGCAATCGACCATTGTCTCCTGACGCCCCCCTGCGACGGTCCCGGCCGCCTGTTTGGCTCCTGCGGCTGGGCCGTCTTTTTCCCGCGATGCCGCTCTTCCCGCCCCCGGGCGGGGCTTGTGCTGCCCGATCGGGCTTGCCAAGAATAGGCCGCCGGCACCCCAGGCTGCAGCGTCCGGCGCCGCATCTCTCTCACGAGCCGCCGATGCCGACCCGCCTGCTTGCGATCGACCAGGGCACGACCTCGACGCGCGCCATGCTGTTCGACCGCGATCTCGCGGTCGTCGCGGTGGCGCAGCAGGAATTCCCCCAGCGCTATCCGCGCTCCGGCTGGGTCGAGCACGATCCCGAGGATCTGTGGCGCAGCACCGTGGCGGTGGTCCGGGAGGTGCTGGCGAAGAGCGGGACGGGCGCCGCCGACGTGGCGGCGCTTGGAAATCACCAACCAGCGCGAGACCACGGTTCTCTGGGAGCGCGCCACCGGCAAGCCGATCCACAACGCCATCGTCTGGCAGGACCGCCGCACCGCGGAAGCCTGCGCCGCCCTGAAGGCGCGCGGCCTCGAGCCGATGATCGCGGCGCGCACCGGGCTGGTGCTCGATCCGTATTTTTCCGCCACCAAGATCGGCTGGATTCTCGACAACGTGCCGGGCGCCCGCGCGCGCGCCGTGGCCGGCGAGCTTGCGTTCGGCACGGTCGACGCCTTTCTGCTGTGGCGGCTGACCGGCGGACGCCTGCACGCCACCGATGCCAGCAATGCGTCGCGCAGCCTGCTCTACGATCTGCGCACCGGCGCATTCGACCAGGAACTGCTGGACTTGTTCGCGGTGCCGGCCGGGCTGATGCCGGAGATCCGCAACTCGTCCGGCGACTTCGGCAGCACCGAGGAAAGCCTGTTCGGCGGCGCCATCCGCATCGCCGGGATCGCCGGCGACCAGCAGGCCGCCACCGTGGGCCAGGCCTGCTTCCGTCCCGGCATGGCCAAGTGCACCTACGGCACCGGCGCCTTCGCGCTGCTCAATACCGGGGAGGAGCCGGTGGCCTCGGCCAACCGGCTGCTCACCACGGTCGCCTATCAGCTCAACGGACGGCGCACCTACGCGCTGGAGGGCGCCATCTTCGTCGCCGGCGCGGCGGTGCAATGGCTGCGCGACGGGCTCGGCATCATCGCGCAAGCTGGAGACACCGCGGCGCTCGCCGAGGCGGCCGATCCCAACCAGGACGTCTATCTGGTGCCGGCGCTGGTCGGCCTCGGCGCCCCGCACTGGGACCCCGATGCGCGCGGAGCGCTGCTCGGCATCACGCGCGGCACCGGCCCGAAAGAGATCGCCAGGGCGGCGCTGGAAAGCGTCGGCTACCAGACCCACGACCTGCTCGAAGCGATGCGCGCCGATTGGCCGGCCGCTGCCGGCGCCGACAGGGTGCTGAGAGTCGACGGCGGCATGGTGGCGAGCGACTGGACCCTGCAGTTCCTCGCCGACATTCTCGACGCCCCGGTCGACCGGCCCGTCGTGCTGGAGACGACGGCGCTGGGCGCCGCCTACCTGGCGGGGCTTTCGGCCGGGATCTGCCCGGCGCCGGACGAGTTTGCCACCAGCTGGCGGCGCGAGCGGCGGTTTTCTCCCGCCATGGACGACGCGACGCGCCGGCGCAAGCTCGCGGGCTGGCAGGCGGCGGTGCGCCGCGTGCTTCTGGCGCCCGCGGCGGCCGGCTAGGATTTTTCGCCGGCGGACGAGCAGAGGCTTCAGCCGGACGCGCTCTTGCCGCCCGCGAGGAGCGCGCGATGCAGGGCCTGCGCGGCCTCGGCGAGCGCCTCCCGGTGGCTGACGTCGTCGGGCCGCATTGCCGCGACGGTCCTGGCAAGCTCGTCGAGAATGTTGGCGAACAGCCCGTAATTGAGGTGCATGCGGACCGATTTTCGGGTCGACGGGTCGCCGGCGCCGGTGAGCGCCAGCGAGATGCCGGTCGCGTCGAGATGGGCGTCGAACTTCGACGAGCGCTCGAACGTCCCGATATAGAACTTGTCGGGATATTCCAGGGCCACCTCGGCCTTGTCGGTCACGGGCTTTGTCATGGGGATGCCGCCAGGCTCTGTTTGCATTGTATTGATGGCGGCGATGTCGGGCGGACGCTTTGACATCGATCAAGTCGGGGAGGGACGATGCGCGCCGAGTTCCGCGTGGTGCACAAGCTCTATCATGCCTGGCTGACCGGGCTGCTGCTCACCGTGATCAGCCGGCGCGGGGAGGCGGCCGCCGCCGAGCTCGTCTTCCGCATTTTTCGCCGCCAGCATCTCTCCGCATTCCTGCCCGGGCTGAAGAAGCTCGGCCTCGACCACCTGCCGCACGCGGTCGCGGCGGCGCAGTACCACTATCTGTCCAATCATATCGGCGGGGTTCGCGTCGAATACATGTACGAGAGCGACCGCAAGGCCTGGATCCGCTACCCGCCGCCGCGCTGGATCTGGCAGGGCACTGCCATCTGCGCGATCCCCGGCAGCGTGTCGGCGGCGATGCTGCGCGGCTGGCACGGCCACAACGGGGTGTCGCTCGGCAATCCGCGGCTGGGTTTCGTCTGCACCAAGCAGACGGTGGACGGCCAGGACGGTCTCGAAGGCTATTATTGCGAGCACGACCATGATCTCGCGCCCGAGGAGCGTCTGAGATTCTCGCGCGGCGAGGAGGCGCCGGCGTTCGATCCCGCGGCGGCGCCGCGGCTGCCGAGCGACGCCTGGCCCGCCGAACGGCTCGCCAAGGCCGAGCGCAACTATGCGATGGAGTACATCCGCACGGCGCTGCCGGAGCTCATCGACCTGCGCGGGCCCGCCGAGGCGCGGCATCTGGCCGGAAGCGCCGCCGGCCTGATCGGCATGCAGTTCGTCGACGAATTGAAGGCCGATCTCGATATCGGCGGCACCGACGCGGCAGCCTTCGCCGACTTCTTCGCGCGGATCGCGCAAGCGCAGGGGGACGAGGTTGCGGTGCGGCCGCTCGCGGAAGGATTCCGCATCACGCAGCGCGGCTGGGCGCTGATGCGCGGCCTTGCGCCCGTGCACGAGGTCGCGTTCGAGGCCTGGAACGCCCTATGGGAGGGCTGCGTGGCCGCCCACAACAGGCATCTGCGCTGGAAGGTCGTGGCGCGTCAGGACCACGGCGACGCGGCGTTCGAATGGATCGTCGCGCCGCGTGCCGTCGGGACGCCGTAAGGGCCGTCAGGCCGCCACGCGATGCATGGCGGCGCCCTCGTAGGCGCCGTTGATCGCCTTCACGGAACGCTCGATCGCCTGCCACAGCCGCCCGATCTCCGCCGCCGCCTGCGACTGGGCGTCGAACTCCTTGGCGCCCTCGCCGGAGGCCAGCGAGAACGCGTAGGTCGCCCGGTTGGTGATCTGGCCGCCCCAGACCGGGATGTTGAGGCGGGTGATCGCCTCGCGGCCCTCCGCCACATAGGGTGATTCGGTATTATCGCGGCGCGGCGGCGCCGCGTTGAGCACCACCGCGTAGGGCGAGCGGGCATGGCGGGCGACCTCGATCGTCTCCTTGATCGCCGCGAGGTCGAACACCGCAAGCCGCGCCGGGATGATGACCAGCGTGGCGCAGCGGATAGCGTCGGTGACCACGCCCGACATGTTCGGCGGGGTGTCGACGAAGGCCCACTCGTAGCCCTCCTGGCTGGCGGCCTTGACGACCTCGGACACGCCGCGCGTGCCGCTGCGCAGCGGCGGCTCTCCGGTGCCGCGCAGCTTGTGCCACAGCGTCATGGACCCCTGCTCGTCGGCATCGATCAGGATGCACGGGCGATAGCGCTTGCTCGCATGCGCAGCGAGGTGCACGGCGAGCGTGCTCTTTCCCGAGCCACCCTTGCGCGAGGCGAAGACGATGACATTCATGTGGAGCTTGCCCCGATGGAATCGGCAATAATTTGCCGCATTTCGCTGATTCGATACAAGCATACAATTGACCGGGTGGTGATGGAAACAGCCGTCAAGTAAAGCTGCAATCGAGATTAACTGAAGTTAAATCTATGTTGACCCTGCGCGGCGTCAACACTGTTATCCTATAGTATTTGGCATCTTGCCTTCGCGCATCTGCAATCCGACATCTGCGGACAGCCTCCGTCTGCTCGCGACGTCGTCGATGTCCGCGGGGGATCGGGCGATACCGCAATGGAAAAGCTGAAGGACGTCGCAGCGGCGCTACCATGATGCCTCCGCTGACGCTGCAGCACGACGATCATGCCAGGCCCTGGCGCCGAGGGCGACCCGAACGGTGCGCGCCTTGCGCCCCGATCGCGACGGCCCTCGACCTCGGCTTGAGCCCGATCAGCGCTGCCAGCGCGCTGACGCAGGAGGCCGCATCGACCGTGTGGTCCCAGGCCAGCTGCAGCACCAGACCCTGAAAGAATGCGATCAGCAGCCGCGCCGTCGCCTGCTCGTCCAGGGTCTTGGCGAGCTCTCCGCGAAGCTTGGCGCGGTGCACCATGCCGGCGAGCAGGGCCTGCGCGCGATCGACGCCCGATTGCGCCGCCGCGGCCAGCCTGCGGTCGTGCAGGCTCTCGGCCCACAGCTGGACCGTCAGCCGCCGCCAAGCGCGTTCCTCGGGCCGCGCGAGGGGCCGGATGAAGTCCGCGGCGAGCTGATCGAGGCCCGCCGCGAGACTGTCGTGGCGCGCCGCCTGCTGCAGCAGCGCGATCTCCCGGAGGTGACGGTCCTCGACCACCGCCACGACGATGTCCTGCTTGCCGGCGAAGTGGCAATAGATGGCGCCGGGGCTGAGCCCCGACTGCCTGACCACGTCCCGCATGGTGGTCTTGTGAAAACCGAGACGGGCGAAACAGGCGCCCGCCGCCTCGATGATCTGGCGGCGTCGCTGATCGGCGCGGGCGGGCGTGATCCTAGGCATCGACGGGGGGAACCACCGCGGCGAGCGCCGCCCGGTAGAACGCGTAGCCCTGCATCCTCTCGGCCTGCCTGCCGTAGTAGCGCTTGCGGTAATCGTCGGCACCGAGGTCCTCGAGGAGCCGCAGCCCGTGCGCCTGAAGATAGGCGGGTAGCGCGGCCGGATCGAAACCGAAGGTCCACGGCTCGCCGGCGCTGGACACGGCGAGGAGGATCTTGGCGGCTCCCGCGAAGCTCGCGGGATCCGACAGCACGGCGCGGTGGACATAGGTGAAAGCCACCCGGCTGCCGACGGCGAGCGAGCCGAGCCACCCGAACATCGTGTCCACCGCCTCGGCTGACAGATAGTTGGTGACGCCCTCCCAGATGACCAGGGTGGGCCTGGTGCGATCGAAGCCGGCGCTCGACAGGACCTCCGAGAGCCGCTCGCGGTCGAAATCCAGGGTGACCGAGACGACGGGCGGTTTTTCCGAGCGCGCCACTGCGATCCGCCGGAATTTTTCCGCCGCTGTCGCCGGATGGTCCACCTCGAAGACCGGCAGGCCGGCGAGCACCGGCAGACGCCAGGCACGGCTGTCGAATCCGGCTCCGAGCAGGACGGCCTGGCTCGCTCCGGCGGCGACGGCGTCGCCGACCCAGTCGTCGATCAGCCGGGTGCGGGCGACCCCCGAGCTGCGTGCGCCCGGCCACAGCCGGTCGATGATCCGCCGCAGCAGGTCTCCCGCCAGCGGCATCGCCGACCACCGCACCACTTGCCGCAGCGGCGGGCCGAGGAAGGCGGCCGCAAACGGATCGCGGAACAACCGTCGCGGCGTGCGCCGCACCAATTCCAGGGCGCGGAACAGCGCCATGAACTCCGCGGTCCTGCTGAACTGGCCTGGCTGCATCGGCGGATCCTAAACAGAATGGCTGTTCTGTATAGGAGCGAGGCGGCGATGTCCAGCGCATGGTCCGGTAAAGCGGTTACCGCCACCAACGCTTCTAGCTGATGCGGCGCAGCGGGATCGACAGCGCGACGATCGTGCCCAGCCCGGCGAACGTCGCGATGGTGAGAAAGGCGGCGCGAAAGGCCTGGGCGATCTCGCCCTGCACCACGAGGCGGCGGGGGAGCGGCAGCGCCGCGAGGACCGACGGTCCGTGCTCGACCATGGCGGCGAACAGCCGGGCCGCCTCGGGGTCGGTCGCCGACAGCACGGCGAACAGCACGGCCCCGACCGCCGCGGTGCCGAAGGCGGCCCCCACCGACCGGGAGAACTGCACCGAGGCCGCGCCTTCGCCGAGCAGGCGTGGACCGGCAATGTTCTGCACCGTGACCTGGACGACGCCCATCACGGTCCCGGTGAACAGGCCGTTGAGCAAGAGCAGCCACGGCAGCTCGCCGATGGTCAGCTTCTCCGCCCAGAAGGCGAGAAACAGCAGGTTGAGGGTGACGAGGACCATGCCGACGGAGGGAAAGATCATCGTCCGCCCGGTCCTGGCGACGAGCTGTCCGGTGATCAGGGAGCCGGCGCCGATGCCGACCGTCAGCGGCACCAGCAGGAACCCGGTCCGCGAGGCCGTGAGGCCGCGCACCACCTGCAGATAGATCGGAATGAAGGTGATGAGCGACACCAGCGCGGCGCCGTGGCAGGCCGCCAGCACGTCGCTGCGCCAGACCGCCGGCTGGCGCAGCAGGCCGAGCGGGAGCAGCGGCGAGGTCGCGCGCTTCTCGCGGACCAGCAGCAGGCCGGCGGCCACGATGCTCAGGCCGACGAGGCCGAGGATCGCCGGCAATGCCCTGGGGTCGAGCCGCTGGGCCTGCTCCAGGGCGAGCAGCATCGGCGCCACGAACAGGGCGAACAGCAGCAGGCCGGGGGCGTCGAATTTCCACGGCTCCTGCGAGCGCGGATGCACCTCGAGGCGGAACGTCAGCCAGAACGCCAGCAACCCGATCGGCACGTTGACCAGGAAGATCGACTGCCAGCCGAAATGCTGGGTCAGGTAGCCGCCGGCGACCGGGCCGAAGGCATTGGAGGTGACCGCCACGGCGGCGAGGTAGCCCTGGTAGCGGGCGCGTTCGCGCGGCGGGATCGCCTCGCCGATCAGCGCCTGCGAGAGCGTCATCAGACCGCCCCCGCCAAAACCCTGGAGCACGCGCGCTGCGGTCAGCATCTCGATGTTCTTCGCCGCTGCGCACAGCACCGAGGCCACGATGAAGATCGGCAGCGCCACGAACATCAGGCGGCGGCGACCGAAAACGTCGCCGAGATTGCCGTAGACCGGGGCCGCGATCGTGGTGGCGACCAGATACGACACCACCACCCATGAGGCCCGCTCGACCTCGCCCATGGATGCCGCGATGGCGGGCAGCGCGGTGGCGACGATCGTCTGGTCCACCACCGCCAGGAACATCGGCAGCATGATGGACGGAAAGACTCTGAGGAAGACCGGGCGCTGGGACGTCACCGGGCGGCCGTGCAGGCGGGTCGAGCTGTCATCGCGGTGCCATCTAACCAGATATTCCCCGCTTCGGCGGCTTCATTCGGCCGACCGCACCGATTGTCGCCGGTCCGGCGTGGCCGAGCGCAGGCGGGCAACGGGTCGGGCGCAGCCGGCGTTCCATGCTATCATCGGGCATCCGGGATGCCCCGATGCCGCGCAGCGCGGTCCGGCGGCTCGCCGGATCGTCAACGGTCGGGGAAAGTCGGTCATGTTCCTGGAAAGCGTTTCGGCCATCATGTCGGCGTTGCATCTGCTCGCGCTCGGGATCGGCTTGCCTGCGGTCTATCTGCGCGGCCGCGCCCTCAAGGGCGCCCTCGACGGCCGCGGGCTGCGCCGGCTTTTCGTCACCGACACCGTGTGGGGCGTCGCCGCCGTGGTGTGGCTCGTCACCGGCCTGCTGCGCGCCTTCACCGGGCTCGAGCGCGGGTCGGAATTCTATCTCCACTCGTCGCTGTTCTGGACCAAGATGGCCCTGATCCTGGTGGTCAGCGTGCTGGAGATCTGGCCGATGCTCACCTTCATCCGCTGGCGCCGCGCCATCGGAAAGGGCCAGGAGTTCGACGCGTCGCGGGTGCGTTCGCTCTTCATGGTCAGCCACATCCAGCTCGCCCTGGTGGTGATCATCGTGTTCGTTGCGGCCTTCATGGCCCGGGGCTTCGGATACGAGTGAGCCATTGCGTCTGCGCCGCGACCGGCCGGCAATTCACCGAACGTTAGTCATTGTTCGCTCCAATTGTCGGCAATGTCGAACGGATCGGCACCCCGGCGGTTGCTGAGAAGCGGATTCCGCGGATCGCCGACGCCACCTGAGACGCCACCCGGGCAGGTTTTCATGGCTCTGCGATGCGATGTGGACGGCCGTTGCGGCGAGGCCGGAGAGAGCGAGGCGGCATCGCTGGTGCCGCTGATGCCCTGCACGGTGCTGATCGTCGAGGACGAGCCGCTGCTTCGCCTGTTCGCCGTGGAGGTGTTCGCCGAGGCGGGCTTCACGGTGCTGGAGGCGGCAAGCGGCGAGGAGGCCTGGCGCCTGCTCGCCGGCGGCCGCGCGATCGACGCGCTGTTCACCGATGTGAACATGCCGGGCGCGCTCGACGGTTTTGCGCTGGCGGAGGCCGCGCGGCGGGCCTGGCCGCACCTTGCCATCGTGGTGGCCTCCGGCCGGATGCCGCGTCCCGGCACCCTGCCGGCGGAGATCGCCTTTCTGATGAAGCCGTACGGCGCGAAGGCGGTGACGGCCTTGATGCGCCGCCTCGTGGAGAAGGCCCGGGAGAAACAGCCCGGCGGCCGGGCCGCCGAAAAATCCTGCGGCGAAAAATCCTATTCGCCGGCGCTTCCCGGATAGACCAGGTCTCCGTTCGGCAGCATCTGCGCGCCCTGTGTCAGCGTTGCGGGCTCGATCTTGTCGGGGCCCATGATGTGCGCCACCGGACGCCCGGACGCGACCAGATAGTCGGCGATGATGCGGCGGTGGCAACGCCACCACACCGCCTCCGCGCACATGATGGCGCAGCGATGCTCGCGGGCGAGCCCGGTGAGCTCGTCGAGCCCGTCGTGGAACGCCTCGGTCTCGGCGTAGTCGGCGAAATTGCGAAAAGCGTCGTTGCGCCACATCGTGTTGGGCGATGGGGAGTGGTCCTTGCGCCGTGGCCGACGGCCGCCGAGCGCGCGCGAGTGATGATAGGCGATGCCCTCCGCCGCCAGCGCCTGCGGCAGGGCATCGGCGTTGTATTGCGGGTTGGTGCGCGAGCGCGGGATGGAGCGGACGTCGACGACGAGGTCGATCGCGACCGGGCGGAGCAGCTCCAGGAATTCCGGGATCGGGCGGGTCGAATGCCCGATGGTGAAGATCGTCGATGCCGGCCAGGTTTTCGAACGGTCGGGGGCCGGCATCAGTGCCCGCCCCTGGCGGAAAAGATCTGGTAGAAGGTGATCACGATCTCGAACACGATGAGCAGCGCGATGATCAGCTCGAGACGCAGCGAGCGCCGGGTGTCGATGATGTCGGTCAGCGCCTTCGCGGTCTCGGAGATGACCGCGAGCTTGCGGCCGAGCGCCTCCACCCGCTCCTTGAGCTCGTACTCGTCCTCCAGGCGCGCATAGAGCCGCTCGAGATCCGGCCGGTCCCACAAGACGTCCGGCTTCTCCGCGATGGCGACGCGCCCGGATACCCGGTGCTGCACCAGAAGGGCGTTGCCGATGTGCTTGAGGATGCTGCGGCGGCCCCGACGGGTGCGTCCATGCTCGGCGAGCTCGCGGGCGAACGGCTCGATGATGTCGAACACCGCGGCGACCTCGCGCTCGTCGTGGGCGAGCACCACGCTTTTCGCCAGCGCGTCGGAGATCACGAGAATCCGCTCGGGCGACAGCGTCTTGACGTGGATCGGGCCGCCCGGCGGGATCTGGTCCTCGCGCTCGGCAGAAATCTCGACGACCGCGGTCTCCTCCTCGTAGCGGGAAAACTCGCCGCGGATGCGCGGCTTGAGGTTTCGTACGACCTCGTCCTCCTCCAGCGGCGTCAGGCCGATCAGCACCACCACGCCGTAGCGGAACAGGGTGGCGACGCCGTTGGCGCCGGCGCGGAACGCCAGCGGATTGGCCGAGAGCGCGTCGCTGCGCTCGAGACCCGCCTGGTCGAGCCGGTCGCCGACGAGGAGCGCACGGGCGGTCGCCCGTTGACCGATCGCCAGCATATTGAATGCCTGATCCATCGCGACATCCGCGGTTTCAGAAGCGGAACACCGCCATCGCCACCGCGCAGGTCCACCGGCCCGCTTCGTCGCCCTGCGCGGCTGCCGTCATCGACATGCTGTCGATGATCAGCTGCGTGTGCTCGTAGACCCGCTTGCGCTCGTTCCACGCCGCGTCGGGATCGAAGTCGATGCCGAGCGTCGAGGCCAGCATGGTCGCCGCAAGGTCCTCGGCATATTCGCCGCTCTGCTCGCGGGTCATGCCGAACCCGTGATGCTCGGCGATGTAGCCGTACATCGCCGGATCGGCCGGCCGCGCCAGCCCGATGCTGGCATGGATCCGGCGGCCCGGCTCGTTGGTCTCCGCGCGCGCCAGGATGCAGAAGGTGATCTCGCCGGGCTTCAGGGTGGCGACGCCGGCCTCCCGGGTGATCAGCTCGCATCGCGGCGGCAATATCGAGGATACGGTCACGATGTTCTGCTGCTCCACGTCGGCATCGCGCAGCGCGAACTCGAACGAGGTCAGCTGGTGGCGATGGACGCCGATGCCGCTGGTGAGGAATGCGCTGGTCGGCGTGGGAAACATTTTTTGCGGATCCTGGCTGGACGTTCTCGACGGGTGATCGTTCGTGCTACGGGCTCGATGGCTTCACGGCAGCGCGACCGGCAAGCGCGACATATTCCCAGGCGATCGTCGCGGCGGCGAGCGCGGTGATTTCCGACACGTCATAGGCCGGGGCCACCTCGACCACGTCCATGCCGACGAAGCGGAGCCCTGAGAGCCGCCGGAGGATCGACTGGGCCTGCCACGACGCCAGGCCGCCGATCTCCGGCGTGCCGGTTCCCGGCGCGAAGGCGGGGTCGAGCGCATCGATGTCGAAGCTCAGATAGGTCGGCGCGTCGCCCGCCACCGAGCGGATGCAATCGGCTACCGCCTCCGGTCCGCGCTGATGCACATCCTCGGCGGTGAGGATGGTGACGCCCTTCGCCAGCGTCCACTCGAATACCTGGCGCTCCACCGGCGACCGGATTCCGATCTGGATCATGCGGTGCGGCTCGACCAGTCCTTCCTCGATGGCATGATAGAACACCGAACCGTGGCCGAACGGCTGGCCGAACGTGGTCGGCCAAGTGTCGACGTGGGCGTCGAAGTGCACCAGCGCCACCGGACCCGACCGGCGCGCCAGGGCGCGCAGCAGCGGCAAGGTCACGCTGTGGTCGCCGCCGAACGCCACGAGATGGCCGATCGCGGCCGCCTGATCCTCGATCGCCGCCATGCTTGCCGGGATATCGCCGAGAGCGATGCGAAAGTTCCCGACGTCGGAGATTGCGAGGGTGGCCGGATCGACAAAGCTGCGCGGGTGAGCGCCGTCCACCAGCATGCGGCTTGCGTGCCGGATCGCGTGCGGCCCGAAGCGCGCGCCGCTGCGGTTGGTGGTGCCGATGTCGAACGGGATGCCGGCAATGCACAGGTCGGCCGCCGGATCGTGACGGGCGACGGCGAGAAAGACCGATGGCAGGGAAAATGTCGGCTGGTCGCTCATCGCCGCACTATAGGCGATCTCGACGACAGGGGAGTGAATTGCCGACCGCTGCGGCAAACGGCGCCGATCGTCGGAGAATCGATCCGCTGGAAGATGCGCTTGCCGACATGCTACAGCATGTTTTCGCGTAACCGGCGTGTCCTCCAGGAGGGGTTGGCATCATGACCGACAGCGTCAAATACCTGCTGCCCGAGGAGCGCATCCCGCGGGCGTGGTACAACATCGTCGCCGATCTTCCCGTACCGCTGCCGCCGGTCCTCCATCCGGGGACCGGCAAGCCGGTCGGTCCGGACGACCTGGCGCCGCTGTTTCCCATGCAGCTCATCCTGCAGGAGGTTTCGGCCGAGCGCGAGATCGAGATCCCGGGGCCGGTGCGCGACGTCTACAAGCTGTGGCGGCCGGCCCCGCTCCATCGCGCCCGGCGGCTGGAGCAGGCGCTCGATACGCCGGCACGCATCTTCTACAAGTACGAAGGGGTGAGCCCGGCGGGAAGCCACAAGCCCAACACCGCGGTGGCCCAGGCGTTCTACAACCGCGAGGCAGGCGTTCGAAAGCTGTCCACCGAGACCGGGGCAGGGCAGTGGGGGTCGTCGCTCGCCTTCGCCGGCAGCCTCTTCGGCCTCGAGGTCAAGGTCTACATGGTGAAGGTGAGCTATCAGCAAAAGCCCTATCGGCGGGCGCTGATGGAGACCTACGGGGCGACCTGCATAGCGAGCCCGAGCAGCGAAACCGAGTCGGGACGCGCCATCCTCAAGGAGCATCCGGACTCGCCGGGCAGCCTCGGCATCGCCATCTCGGAGGCCGTCGAGGTCGCGGCGAAGAACGCCGACACCAACTATGCGCTGGGCAGCGTGCTCAATCACGTGCTGCTGCATCAGACCGTCATCGGCATCGAGGCGATCGAGCAGATGGAGATGGCGGGTTTCTGGCCGGACATCGTCATCGGCTGCGCCGGCGGGGGATCGAACTTCTCCGGTCTGGCGCTGCCCTTCCTCGGCCGCAAGCTCACCGAGGGAAAGGCCGTCCGCATCATCGCCGCCGAGCCCGCCGCCTGTCCGTCGCTCACCCGCGGCCGCTACGCCTACGATTTCGGCGACACCGCGCATCTGACCCCGCTGGTCAAGATGCACACGCTGGGCTCGGCGTTCATGCCGCCGGGCTTCCATGCCGGGGGCCTGCGCTACCACGGCATGGCGCCGCTGGTGAGCCACATCAAGGAGCTTGGCCTGATCGAGGCCCGCGCGGTCCGGCAGATTCCCTGCTTCGAGGCCGGCGTCGCCTTCGCCAGAGCCGAGGGCATCGTCCCGGCGCCGGAATCCACCCACGCCATCCGCGTGGCGGTCGACGAGGCGCTGCAGTGCCGGCGCGAAGGGGTCGCCCGCACGATCCTGTTCAATCTCTCAGGTCACGGCCATTTCGACATGCAGGCCTACACCGACTATTTCGCCGGCAAGCTCGAGGACCGCGACTACGACGAGGCGGAGCTCGCGAGCTCGCTGGCGGCGCTCCCGCAGGTCGCGGCGGAATAGCGGGGATTCGGCCTGAACTCTGTGTCAGGCGCGCCCGGACGTCGCGGCCGGCTTCGGCGCGCCGGCCGCAGTCTGCCCGTCGTCCCTGGCGCCAGACTTCAGGTCTTCTTCTTCTCGTTCTTGGCGGCGCGGAAGCCCGCCGCCGTGGTCTCCTTCTCGCACATATAGGCGCCCTTCTTGGTCTTTCCGTAATCGGCCGTGCCGCTCAGGTGATAGATCTTCGAGCTGAGATTGACCCAGACGACCGTGTCGCCCGGGCAGTGGGCTTTGGCCAGGTCCTCGCTGGAAAACTGGTTCTCTGCCTTCGGCTTGGCGGCCGGCTTGGTCGCGGCGGGCTTGGTGGCGACGGGCTTGGTGGCGGGCGCCGGCGCGGTCGACGCCGGCTGGGCGGACGCGGTGCCGGAAGACACGGTCAGGAGCCCGACCATGGCGATAGCGCACGCGACTGCGGAAATCTTCGATCTCATGGCATTCTCCTCCTTGCCGGCCGAACGAGCCGCGTGATCGGCAAATTCATGCGTTGATCGCGATGCTCGTCGGCCGTGGTTTCACTTCTGCTTGGCGATGATCTTGTCCTTGATCTTGTCGTAGGTTGCCTGCGGGATGATGCTCTTTTGAACGAGCTCATCTTTTCCCTTGTAGGGCCGTCCCTTGATGATCTTGTCCGCATAGGCGCTGCCGATCCCCGGAAGGGCGTCGAGGTCGGCCTTCGTTGCCGAATTGATGTCGAGCAGGTTTTGCGCCTGGGCGGCCGTGGTGCCGAAAGGTGCGGTCGGCGCGACCAGCGCAGTGCCGAGCATGAGCCCGAGAGCGACGATGATCTTCAGTCCAAGTCTTCGCATGGCGTTTCCCCCTTGGTGACGGCGGACGGCCGCTGGTGCCCCCGGCACCGCAGATGGTCGGGGCGGTCTTGCGGACAGGCACGGGCGGGCCGCGTGCCAGCATCCATGATTTGAGCCGCCGACGCAAACCGGCGTCCGCATGTCGGGGCCCCGTTCGGCGCCGGGGGCGGCAAGTCCATTCCGGTCGTCCCGGGTCCGGCGGTCAGCCCGGGACGGCGCTCTCGCCGGCGATGCCGAGATAGATGCGCTGCACCTGGGGATCGTTCTCCAGGGCCTTGGCGGCGCCCTCGAGCACGGTGCGCCCGGTCTGCAGCACATAGGCATAGTCGGCGATCTCCAGCGCCAGCGGGACCGACTGCTCGGCGAGCAGCAGGGTAAGGCCCTCGCGATGAAGTAGTCCGAGCGTGTCGTAGAGCGTCTCCACCACGGCCGGCGCCAGCCCGAGGCTCGGCTCGTCGAGCATCAAAAGCTTCGGCTCGCTCATCAGCGCGCGGCCGATCGCCAGCATCTGCCGCTCGCCGCCGGACAGGGTTCCGGCGCGCTGGCGCCGGCGCTCGGCGAGCCGGGGAAACATGCCGTAAACCCGGTCGAGCAGGGCGGGGACGCGCGACTTGTCGGCGAGCGGCGTCGCCCCGAGCCGGAGGTTCTGCTCGACGGTCTGCCCGGTGAACAGCCGCCAGCCCTCGGGCGACAGCGTCAGGCCATGGGAGACGACCGCATAGGCCGGCAGATTGGCGATCTCGCTCCCCATCCACTCGATGCTGCCGGAATAGGCCGGCACCAGCCCCGCAATGGCGTTGAGCGTGGTGGTCTTGCCGGCGCCGTTGGAGCCGAGCAGGGCGACGACGCCGCCCGCCGCCACCTCGAGCGAGACGTCGGCGAGCCCGATCAGGTCGCCGTAGCGGACTTCCAGGTTGCGCACCCTGAGCAGCGAGGTCATGGGCGGATCATGGCGCATGGGCGCCGGCGTCGCGCGCGTGCCGGCGGCCGAGATAGGCTTCGATGACCGCGGGGTCGCGCACCACGTCGCGCGGCCTGCCGCTGGCGATCGTCTTGCCCTGGTTGAACACCAGCACGCGCTCTGCGAGGTTGAGGATGACCTCCATGATGTGCTCGACGACCACGATGGTGATGCCGCGGGCATGGATGCGCCGCACCAGCGCGATGGCGTCCTGGATCTCCACCGGGTTGAGCCCGGCCAGCGCCTCGTCGAGCAGCAGCAGTTTCGGCTCGGTCGCCAGCACCCGGGCAATCTCCAGACGCTTGCGCCCCGGCGTTCCCAGGCTCTTGGCGGGCGCCAGCGCCAGCGGCTCGAGGCCGGTGAAGCGGATGACCTCGAGCGCCGCTGCCCGCGCCTCGCTGCGCCCGTGGTGGCGCAGGAACGCGCCGATCATCACGTTCTCCAGGATCGACATGTCCTCGAACGTGGCGGGCACCTGGAAAGTGCGGCCGATCCCGAGCCTGGCATGGGTTTCGGGCGCCGCCCGGGTGATGTCGTGGCCGGCAAACTCCACATGGCCGCTGGTCGGCTCGAGATCGCCGGCGATGCAGTTGAAGAACGTCGACTTGCCGGCGCCGTTCGGCCCGATCAGCCCGATGATCTCGCCTTCCGCCACGTCGAGGTTGGCGTCGGAAAGCGCCACCAGGCTGGCGAAGCTGCGCGACACGCTTTTGGCGCTAAGCAGCATGCGCCTCGACCTTCGGCTTGAAGCGTCGGCGCGACGAGGCGACGAGGCGCGACCACAGGTCGACGAGCCCGCCCGGCTCGAACCGGGCGATCAGCAGGATGATGCCGCCGTACAGGATGTAGGTCAGGCCCGAGCCGCCGCCGCCGAACAGGCTGTTGGTGGCGGTCTTCAGCGGCACCAGGATCGTGGCGCCGATCAGCGGCCCGAACAGCGTGCCGATGCCGCCGAGCGCCGCCGTGATGATCATCTCGACCGAGACCAGGATGCCGAACCCGCTTTCCGGGTCGATGAAGCCGACCATCAGCGAGTAGAGCGAGCCGGCCACCGAGGTGAAGCCGGCGCTCAGCAGCAGGGCGAACAGCTTGTAGCGCCGCACCGGAACGCCCAGGCTTTTCGCCGCCCGCTCGCTCGCCCGGATGGCGCGCCAGTAGTAGCCCATCCGCCCGCGCTCGAGCAGATAGGTGAGCCCGAGGATCGCCACCAGCACGGCGAGAAAGATGTAGTAGTACGGGACGGCGCTGCGGAACGACAGGTCGAAGACGGTGCGCGGCACCGCCGGCCCCATCAGGCCGACCGCGGCGCCGACGAAATCCCAGTTGCCCACCACGATGCGGATCAGCTCGGCGACCGCGATGGTCGCCATGGAGAAATAGTGGCCCTGCAGGCGAAGCGTCGGCATGCCGACGACCACCGCGACCACGAGGCTCGCCGCGATGCCGCCCGGAATGCCGACCAGCGGCGGCAGCTGCCAGTGGGTGAATACCAGGAGCGGCGCGTAGGCGCCGATGCCGAAGAACATCGCATGGCCGACGGAGATCTGACCCGCATAGCCGCCGATGATGTTCCACGCCGACGCCCCGATCGCCGCCAGCAGCAGGTCGGTGCCCATGCGCTCGTAGAACGGCCCGGTCAGGATCCAGGGGTAGAGCAGCAATGCCAGCGCGGTAATGAGGAGACCGAGACGCATCAGGCGATCTTTCCCATGAGGCCCTGCGGCCGCACCCACAGGATGGCGACGAACAGCGCGTAGACCACGACGTCCTTGAGCACCGGGCCGAAATAGTAGGCGGAGAGCGACTGGATGACGCCGATCAAGAGCCCGGCGACCAGCGCCCCGGGTACGCTGCCGAAGCCGCCGAACGCGACGACCACGAAAGCGGTCAGCGCCAGCAATTCTCCGACCGTCGGCACGATGTAGTAGAACGTGGCGATCATCGCCCCGGCGATACCGGCTCCCGCCGCCGACAGCGCCCAGGCGAGAGCCTGCATGCGGTCGGGGCGGATGCCCATCAGCATGGCGGCCTGCCGATCCTCCGATACGGCGAGTAGCTGGCTGCCGACCGCGGTGCGGGTCAGCATCAGATGCATGCCGATGGTGAGCAGGAGCGCCACCACGCCGGCCACCAGCTGCGGCATGCCGATCAGGATGCCGCCGATGTTCAGCGTGCCGGGGATGAGGGTGTCGGGCAGGGTCTTGAAGTTGGCGGTGAACAGCCAGAAGCACAGATAGCGCAGCAGCAGCGCGAGGCCGAAGGTCGAGAGAATCTGCGCGATCATCGGGCCGCGCATGATGTGGCGGATCAGGCTGAAATAGACCGAGACGCCGATCAGCGCCAGGACCGCCATCGAGATCGGGCCGAAGACCAGCGGCCCGCCGTTGAGGTAGGTCACCACCAGGTAGGCGACGTACATGCCGATCATGACGAACTCGCCATGGGCGAAATTGATGACGTTCATCATCCCCCAGATGAGGGTGAGCCCGGCCGAGAACAGCGCGTAGACGGCGCCGAGCAGCAGCCCGCCGACAATGATCTGAATGACGATCATCACGCGCCGAGCTCCTTCATGATTCTGTAGAGATCGGATTTCGCCTCGAAGCCGATGCCGGGAATGTCCGGCAGGCGAACAAAACCGTCCTCGACGGCGATGCCGTCGGCGAAGCCGCCGAACGGTTTGAACACGTCGGGGTAGGATTCGTTGCCGCCGAGACCGAGGCCGGCAGCGATGGCGAGCGACATCTGGTGGCCGCCGTGCGGGACGACGCGCCGCCACGACCAGCCGCTCTGGCGCAGCACCTCGAGGGTGCGCAGATACTCGACCAGGCCATACGACAGCGCGCAGTCGAACTGCAGCCAGTCGCGGTCGGGACGCATGCCGCCATAGCGGATGAGGTTGCGGGCATCCTGGTGCGAGAACAGGTTTTCGCCGGTCGCCATGGCGTTGCCGTAGTGCCCGGCGAGCTCGGCCTGGAGCGCATAGTCGAGCGGATCCCCGGCCTCCTCGTACCAGTGGAGACCGTAAGGCTGCAAGGCCTGCGCATAGGCGATCGCGGTGGCGAGATCGAAGCGACCGTTGGCGTCGACCGCCAGATTTTTTCCGGTCCCGACCACCTCGAGCACCGCGTCGATGCGCCGGAGATCCTCGTCGAGCGTCGCGCCGCCGATCTTCATCTTGACCACCCGGTAGCCGCGGTCGCGGTAGCTTTGCATCTCGGTCTTCAGGGCGCGAAAATCCTTGCCCGGATAGTAGTAGCCGCCGGCCGCGTAGACCCAGACCTTGTCGTCGGCCACGCCGCCGTTGAAGCGTTCGGCGAGCACGCGGTAAAGCGGCCGGCCGTCGATCTTGGCGACGGCGTCCCACACCGCCATGTCGATGGTGCCGACGGCGACCGAGCGGTCACCGTGCCCGCCCGGCTTCTCGTTCGTCATCAGCGCGGCCCAGATCGCGAACGGGTCGAGATTGTCGTGCGCGCGGTCGATCAGGCTCTCCGGATCGGCCTGCGCCAGGCGGGGAAGGAACCGGTCGCGCATCAGCGGACCCTGGCCGTAGCGCCCGTTCGAGTTGAAGCCGTATCCCACGACCGGACGGCCGTCGCGCACCACGTCGGTCACCAGGGCGACGACCGAGCAGGTCATTTTCGAGAAGTCGATATACGCGTTGGCGATCGGCGAGCCGATCGACACCGTCTTCTCGCGAATGTCGACGATGCGCATCAGGATGCCTCGACGAGCCGGATCATGCGGCGGGCCGGGCCGACGATGCCCAAACGGCGCTAAGCTTTCACTGCCCGCCCTTGAACGGGATCTGCAGCTTGGCGGTCGCCGACTTGGCGGGCCACACTGCCACGTACTTGTCGCCCTGCAGCTGGATCAGATAGGTGGCGGCAAGCGTGTTCTGGCCGGTTTCGTCGAACTTGACTCCCCGGTAGCCCATCATCAGCTGGTCGACCTTGAGGTCGGTGGCCTTGAGCGCCGCCTGGATCGCCTCGGCCTTGTCGGAGCCGGCCCGATTGATGCCGTCGGCGAGCACCAGCATCGCCTGCATGTTGCGCGCCGACGTGTCGTCGAGGTCGAAGCCGGTCTTGGCCTTGAACAGGTCGTTGATCTTCGCGGTAATGCTGCCCGGCTTGCCGATGTCCCAGGCGCTGCGGTTCATCGCGCCCTGCGCGATGGTGCCGACGTTCTTGATGAAGGCCGGATCGGAAAAGCCGGAATCATCGCCGATCACCACCTGCGGCCGGTAGTCGAGCTGCTTCATCGTCTTCATGTAGAGGATGGTGTCGGCCGTGTAGGAGACGAAGATCACCGCGTCGGGCTTCTTGTCCTTGAGCTGCAGAACCTGCGACGAGACGTCCGTCGTGTTGGCGCTGTAGGAGATGTCGGCGACGAGCTCCAGGCTCTTTTCCTTGATCGCCTTGCGCAGCGCGTCGGCGATCGACGTTCCGTAGTCGGTGTTCTCGTAGACGATGCCGAGCGTCTTCACCGTCAGGCCCTGGTCCTTCAGGTCATGCAGGAAATCCATGTAGTTGTAGGCGAAATCCTGGGCGACCGGCGTGACGCGGAAGACGAACTTGAAGCCGCGGCCGGTGATGTTGGCGGCAACCGAGTCGCCGACCACCCATGGAATGCCGTAGCGCTCGGCCACCGCGGTCGCGGCAAACGTCACCGAGGACTGGTAGGCGCCGAGCAGGGCTGCGACCTTGTCCTGCTGGATCAGCCGCAGGGCCTGGCTCTGGCCGGTCGACGGATTGCCCTGGTGGTCGGCGAAGACCAGCTCGATCTTGCCGCCCTTGAGGCCGGGCAGGCCGACAGCCGGCAGGCCCTTGAGGTCGGGGTGCTGCCCGTTGACGATCTCGACCGCGAGCTCGATGGCCGCCTTGGTCTGCTGCCCGGCGCTGGCGGCGTTGCCGCTCAACGGCACCAGCACGCCGACCTTGACGTTGCCCTGCGCGGCCGCGCCCGAGGCGAACGCCACCCCGAGCGCCAGCAGACCTGCACCCAACAGCCGTTGCATCTCGACCCCTCCCAGGCACCTTACGCGGTGCGTATCCTGTTCCGCTGCCGGTCGTGGCGACCGATCAAGTGGCGATGTTAGCGGAGTGGTCGGGAGGGCGCCATCGTCTGAAAGTCTGTGAGATCGCGGTGGCCTCGGCGCGCGCGGCCGCCCGGTGCCGGGGATGCGGCGCCGGGGCAGCCGCAACCGAAAGCGCCGGTCATCCCGGCGTGGCGATGGGCCGCGCGTCCGGCGATCTTTCGGCGAATCGGGAACCCGCGTCGCGGCCCGGTGTTCTCGTGACACCCGCGCAACCAGGTGGTTCGTCGATGGATGACTATCAGAGATTGCCCGCCGGCCCTGTCGAGGCCGTGAGCCTGCTGCCGAGAACGGGGCGCCGCGCGCCGGGAGCGTCCACGGCTGAACTGGCAAGGTCCCTCGGCTTGCGGCTGGTGACGGCCGACACCTTGGCGATCAGACGCGTGCGCCGTGGCCGCGGCTTCGCCTTTATTGACGCCACCGGCCGGACCATCCGCGATCCCGACGAGGTTCGCCGGCTGCGCTCGCTGGCGGTGCCGCCGGCCTATCGGGACGTGCTGTATTCGGACGACCCTTGCGCCCATTTGCAGGCGATCGGGCGGGATGCGGCCGGGCGCCTGCAGTACCGCTATCACCCGGCGTGGGAAACCGTGCGCGAGATCCGCAAGGCACGGCGGCTCGCGCGATTGGTCGATGTGCTGCCGAAAATCCGCCGGGGGCTCAGCCAGCACCTCGGCAAGGCCGATCTGTCCCGTGAATTCGTACTGGCCGCGGTGATCGAGCTGGTGGTCCGCAGCGCCATCCGCTCCGGCAGCGAGCGCTACGCCCGGATGAACGGCACCCGGGGCGCGGCGACCCTGCACAAGTCCAATGTGGCGGTCGACGGGCGTGCGGTCACGCTTGCCTTTCGCTCCAAGGGCGGAAAGTCGGTGCGCAAGACGTTTCACGCGCCGCGGCTGGCGGCAGCCATCGAGGTCCTGCGAGCTCTACCTGGAAGCCGATTGTTCAAGTACCGCGACCAGACCGGAGCCGTGCGTCCGGTCTCGGCCGCCGACGTCAATGCATTTCTGCGCGAGCTGGCCGGCGTGAATATCACGGTCAAGGATTTCCGCACGTTGACCGGCTCCATTGCGGCGCTCGAGACGCTCGCCAAGGCCGTGCCCGCCATGAGCGGCCGCGGACGTCGCCGCCAGGTTCTGGAGGCCGTGCGCGGTGCCGCCGAAAAGCTCGCCAACACGCCGGCGGTCTGCCGCCGAAGTTACGTCCATCGCACCGTGGTGGCGGCGTTCGAGAACGGCGCTCTCGGGCGCATGTCGACAATTCTCTGCCGCAGCCGCTCCGTGCCCCGTCACGAACGGTTGCTGGCGCAGGTGATCGCGGTGGCGTCGGAGCGGACCTGGTTGGCGGCGGCCTGAGTCCCGAGGCTCGGGACGGTACGTATCGCCGCCGGAAAATTCCGCCGCGCAGACGTCCTGACATCCTGACAAATCGACGTGCGCGATGGTTGGAACCTCGCGACCAGGTTGTTCGTTGTTTCGTCGAAGGATCGGCATCGTGCAGGACCGGTCCAAACATCGCGATTTGTCGAATCGCGGATGACTTGTCTGATCGGCGGAGGAGCCGCGCATGATGATGTCCGATGACTTTCGCCGCCAGCTCGAGGGATATGGGCTCACCACCGCCCACATCGTCTATTATCTTCCCGATCATCCTCGGCTGCTGCAATCGTATATCTGGCAGGACTACGACCAGTGTCCGCTCTTCCCGGCTCTGCAGCGGTTCCTGGCGTTCTGGCGCCAATCCCTCGACGGCGGGCTTCACTCGGTCACGGTCGCCCATTCCCGGCTGATCCAGCCGGCCGAGATTCGCGCGATCGAAGGGGAGTTCAGGCTGCATTGAGGAGCGAGCAGCCGCTCCGCCGAGAACGGCCCGTTCGGGCCATTCTCATGTTCAGCGCTCCGTCTGTGCCGCTTGGGCGGGCCGTTGCGCCCGGCGTCAATGGTCTCCTCTGTGTGGTTGCGCGGACGACGGGGCCGGCCGCGCCGGCGTGGAAGGGTAGGGGTCGCGTCCGTAGGTCCACTCGACGCTGAAACGGCGATCCTCGCCCTCGACCAGCACCTGCGCCTCTCGGCCGGTCTGGCCGTCCTTCTCGGCGTAGTCGATGGCGGCGCACATCGCCTGGCTCTTGCTGTCGAAGGACCCGGTGTGGCGATAGCCCGCCTTGATCCTCCAATGGCCGCCGTCGCGGACGACGAAATACTGGGCCTGGCTCATTTGGATCCTCCTCGGTTCATGACCGTGCCAGCGGTATTGTTTGGAACAAACAAGCCTGTCTGGCGTTGATCTCGGGGAGGAGAGTTCGGGCAGGAGACAACCATGCTTTCGACGATTCTGATCGTCATCTTGATTCTCGCGCTGATCGGCGCTTTGCCGACTTGGCCGTACAGCAACGGCTGGGGCTACGGCCCCGGTGGCCTGGTCGGCGTCATTCTCATCGTGGTCCTCGTCCTCGCCTTGATGGGACGGGTGTAGCGCCGCCGATAGCCGGCACCAGGACGGCGCAGGCTGCGTGCCGTCCTGCTCATGGCGTGGCGGGCTGTTGGCGGCGTGGGACTACCGTCCGGCATCGACATACCACCGGCAAACACGAACCACCGGCAAACACGAAAAGACCCCAGCCGCGTCAGCTAAGCTGGGGTCTTGAAATCACCGGGAGCTCACTTGCTGGGGGGAAGCGGGGAGAGAGCCGCCCAGTGCTCGCCTATCGAACGCCGTGCGGACCCCTCAGGTTCCGGAAGGTTACGAGAAATTTTTTGCGCCCGTCGGTCGTGCTCGAAAGCGCCGGGTGATGGGCCCGAATCCGGTGTCGCCGGCTCTTAAGGACCAGCAGAACGTTATCCCATTGCCGTCGAGGCTCATGGAGGAACCACGATGCCACGCGCCGTGTCTGCCGAGGGGCCCCGCGAGGAGCCGCTGCGCGATCCCCCGCCGCAACCCGAGCGCGATCCGCCGCAGCCGCCGCCACGCGAGCCCGATCCCCAGGGCGACCCGCCGCCGGGACCCGACATCCAGCCGTTGCGCGACCCGCCGCTCCTGCCGGAGCAGGATCCGCCCCGACCGCCGCCCGAGATCCCTCCGCCCATCGTGGCGGCGCGGCCCACAACGCGGCCCGCACCGTCTGCTCGATCCTGGCGGTGACGCCGCCCGGGACGTCGAGCACCACAACGGTCCTTTAACGTCGCCACGTCGCCCCGGCGATGAACCCGATGCCGAGCGCAAGGCCGAGCGTCGTCAGCGGCCGGCGATGCAGCGTATCCTCGATCGCCTCGGTGAAGGTCTCGGTCACGTCGCGAACCGCTTCGGCGGCATCCTGGCCGCGGTCGCTTGCCTCGGCGAAAAGCTCGTCGAATTCCCCCTTTGACGCGCTGGACCTGCGCGCGCACCTGGTCCAACGCCCCGTCCGCCGCCTTGTCGGCGACGGTGCCGAGCTGTTGGGCGACCTGTGCGAGGTCGTCCCGAAGCTTGGCGATCTCCCTGGTGGTGCTGGCGCTGGTGCGTCGGCCGTTGCTGCGCTTTGCCATGACTGTTCCCGTGAATGAGCTGGAATGTGCGCGCCGAGAACGTGCCTGCCGAAGAAAAGTTCCATCGAGGGAACTCTCAGATGGCGAGCGAGCCCGGCCGTTGTTGATGGTCATCTAATGCAGCGGCCAGGCCCATATGATCAGCGGCGTGCCCAGCACGACGACCATGATCGACAGCGGCAGCCCGAGGCGCCAGAAATCGCCGAAACGGTAGCCTGCCAGCCCCATCACCAGCGTATTGTTCTGATGCCCGATCGGGGTGAGGAAATCGCACGACGCTCCGAGCGCCACTGCCATCAGGAAGGCATCGGCCTTAAATCCGAGCGTGGCCGCGGTCGCGGCGGCGACCGGGCCCATGACCAGGACGGCGGCGGCGTGATGCATGAGCGGCGTGACCAGCATGGCGACGACCAGGATCATCGCGACGGCGAGCGACGGCGGAAGCTGCCCGGCGCCCTGGCCGAGCAGACCGGCGAGCAGATCGGTGGCCTTGGTGTGCTCCAGCGCCTCGCCGACCGGGATCAGGGCGCCCAGCATCACGATGACCGGCCAGTCCACCGCCTCGTAGACTTCCTTCAGCGAGAGCTGCCGGAGCAGCACGACGAAGACCGCGCAGGCGAAGAATGCGACGTCGACCGGGAGCAGGCGCGTCGCCACCAGGACCATCGCGATCGCCAATATCAGGATCGAGATCCATCCTTTCCGCCCGTGGCCGAGGGCGAGGCCGCGGTCGGCGAGCGGCAGGCAACCGAGCTCGGCGAGAGCGTCGGGCAACGCGTTGCGCCAGCCCTGCAGGATGACAACGTCGCCGGCCTGGAAGCGCACCGAGGCGAGCCGCTGCTCCAGGCGCTGGCCGGCGCGACGCACGGCGAAGAGATTGACCTCGTGCAGGCGCCGCAGGTGAATGCCCCGCGAGGTGCGGCCGACCAGCGGCGAGTCGGGCAGGATGACGGCCTCGACGATGTCGATGTCGTCGTCCTTGCTCTTGTCCCTGGCGTCGAGCGTCTTGGCGCCGACGATCGCCAGCCCGCCGGCCTCCACCAGGTTCTTGACCACGGTGGGATCGGCCTGGACCGCGACGACGTCGCCCTCGGCGAGCTCGAAATGCCTGGTCGGAACGAACCGCCGGCGCCCCCGGCGAATGACCGCGACCACCGCGAGGTCGCCGGTAGCCATTTCCTCGAGCTCGCCCACCGTCCTGCCGATGATCCTGGATTGCTCCGGCAGCTGCAGCTCGGTGGTGTAATGCTCGATCGAGAACTGCTCTTCCGGCGGCGGGCTGCCCTTGCGATCGCGCGGCAGCAGCCACCAGCCGAACGACAGCAGCGCGACGGCGACGCAGGACAACGGCAGGCCCACGGGGAGAAAATCGAACATCTGGAACGGTGGCTGGCCGAGCTGCTGGCGGACGGCCGAGATCAGCAGATTGGGCGAGGTGCCGACCTGGGTCATGGTGCCGCCGATCAGCGAGCCGAAGGCCATCGGCATCAGATAGAGCGAGAGCGGCTGGCCGCGGCGGCGGGCAATCTGCGTCGCCACCGGAATGAAGATCGCCAGGGTTCCGACGTTCTTGATGAAGGCCGAGAGAAACGTCACGCAGCAGGTGAGCAAGGCGACCTCGACGGTCCGCGATCCGACGCTGACGAGCACGCGACGCAGCGCATTGTCGATGATGCCGGAAGACGCGATGGCGCGGCCGACGATCAGGACCGAAGCGATGATGATGATGACCGGGTTGGAAAATCCCGAGAACGCCCGGTCCGCCGGGACGACGCCGGTCGAAACCGCGGCGAGCAGGGCAAGAGCCGCCACCAGGTCGTAGCGCAGGCGGTCGGTCATGAACAGAACGAGCATCGCCGCGATGATGGCGATCGCTTCGATCTGCGGGAGCGTCATCGTGCCCCTCCGCCTTCATCACCGGGCCGACCCGCCGGGATTTGCCCGACCGGAGGCCGCGTCGTCAGGATGCGTCCAGGATGGGGGAGAAGGCAAGGCGATTGCGGCCATGCGGGCCGCGGACCGGCAGGCAAGCGGGCTCCCCCGCTCCGGGTGGAGCGGGAGAGCCGGAGAGACGCCGATGTCGGCCGCCTACTTGGCGGATTCGGGCACCCAGCGCGCGGCGCTGCGGTCGTACTTGAAGCCCGGCGCGCTCTTCAGCGCGTCCTTGGTGGTGTTCATCACCAGATAGGTCTTGTTGTTCTTGGTGGTCCGGTGCAATGCCGCGAACGGCACCGCGACGTCCTTCTCGCCCATGCCGAGGAAGCCGCCGACGCCGACCATCGCGGCGGCGATCTTGCCGTCGTTCTCCACGATCAGGTCGGTGATCTCGCCGATCTTGTTGTCGGACGGGTCATAGACGTTCTGCTTGTAGAAGTTGGTGATGGGCGCGGCATTCTGCGGGACGGAGGTCAGCAGGGCAGATGATTGCTCCGCCAGCGCGGCGGTGCCGATCATCAAGGCCAGCGCCGATGCACCTATCAGGGCTCTCATGGTCATGTTTGGTCCTCTGGTTGGAAGGGGTGCCGCCATAACGCTTCCGGGCGAGCAAATGTTCCCGTTCGCGGCGCGGCGAGGACGTCAGTTGGTCGCAGCCCCCACGGTGTCGGCCATCACGGCCTCACGCATCCCGATCGGCCGCTCCACGGCCCCGACCGTGCTGTCCCGGGCGGTCTGGTGCTCGACCTCGGCGTTGAGCTGCGCGCCGAGCAGAACCACGATGGCCGAGAGCCACAGCCACATCATCAGGCCGATGGCGGCGCCGAGGGATCCATACGTGGCGTTGTAGTCGGCGACGTGCCCCAGATACCAGGAAAACCCCGCCGATCCGATCAACCAGGCCAGGGCGCCGGCAATGCTGCCCAGGCTGACCCAGCGCCATTTGGCCGGCCGCCGGCTCGGACCGAACCGGTAGAGGATCGACAGGCCGAGCGTGACGATGGCGAACAACAGCGGCCATCTCAGCACGGCGACCGAGAGAATGCCGGCATGGGCGAGATCGAATCTGCTGAAGATCAGCGGGGCGGCCACCACCGCCGCGATGGCGATCAGCAGGAAGACGATCAGGCCGCCGGTGAACAGCAGCGACAGCGCATTGAGCCGCACGAATCCCCGCTTCTCGTCCTCATCGTAGATCACGTTCAGGGCGTCGAACATCGCCTTGGCACCGGCATTGGCGCTCCACAGCGAGAATGCCAGGCTCAACAGGAACGTCAGGCTGAGATTGCCACCGCCCTTTGCGGAGATGCGGTCGATCTGATCGCCGACGATGTCGATGGCCGCGGCCGGCACGATCGTGGCGAGCAGGACGAGATGATGGCGGATCTGTGCGCCGCCGGCGAACAGACCATAGACCGACACCAGGGCCGTGATGCCCGGAAAGATTGCAAGGATCTCGTAGAACACCGCGCCGGCGGCGACGGCGAGCAGCCGGTGCTGGGCGGTGCCCAGATAGGTGCGATGGAGAATGTCCCACCAGCCGCGCCAGGGGATCCGATCGGGCGACGTCGCCTGGCGGCCGCGGCCTTTTTCGCGGGCGCGATCGAGCTGGATCGCCAGGGGCTCGGCGCCAGGGGTGGGTTCGGGCTGGCGACCGCGGCGCCTGGCGAAGTCGTTTCCCGCCACGAAGGCAGCGACGCCGACGATCGTGAGCAGCAGGGGGACGGTCGTTCGCTCGGAGCGCGCTGCGGCTGGCATGACGGATCGGGAACCGGGTGCCACGATGGCTTGCGTTGCCTGTCGATAACGCGACAGCCCCGGCTAGGTTTCGCAGACGCCGGCGATGCGGGACGCGAGCAGGGACAAGCCGGCGGACCGGGCGCACACGGCCGGTCGACTTGTCCTCTTGCTCAGGTCCTGTCGGTGGCGCGCGTCATGGCCGACTTGAGCGGCCCCGCGGTCTCCAGGCCGATCTTTCGCGCCAGCTCGCCCAGCTCCTTGGTCTGCTGGGTCAGCGTCTCGAACTGCTTGCGGGCGTGGGCGCTGGAGACTTCGACGAATTCCGACGGCGAGCGGACCTGGGCGATATCCAGCGCGAGGTCGAACGTGGCGTTGAGGTTCGCGCGGGCGATCTCCATGAGCTTGAGATTGTAGTCCTTGGCGGCCTGGGTCGCCGTCGCGTAGCTCTCCGCGGCGGCAGCGGCGCCGCGCTCGAGGCTCTCCTTCGCCTGGCCGAAGGCCTTTTCGGCGGACGTCCCGGGGCCGGGCGTATGGTCGGTCATCGTATTCCCTCGCTTGTTCGTGTGAAGGGCGGCGGCGGTGAATTCGGATCGGCCGCTCTTGACACGGTACCGACCTCGTACGGCAACGGCACGATTCGGCGTTTACGCCGAACGTGGGTCGAGATTGGACACGCGCGCGCACCAACAATCAACCGGAATCGATCGGCCAGCGAACGCTACGGCCATACCAAGGCAGGCGCCGCATGGGGGCCCGCGACCACGACACGCGCCGACCATCCGCCCGGCACCTGCAACCGAATGGGCGGTCGTGGCGGCTCCCGGAACAATAGCGGTGCGCAGGCGTTTGTTTGGCACCGAGCGAAATGCACAGGGGCCATGCAAAACAAGGAGGATTTGAATGAGGAAGAGCTTATTGGCCACCACCGCCGCAGCCGCGCTGGTCGCGGCGGCGAGCGTCGCGGTTGCCCAGACCGGCCATAGCGGCGCTCCCGGCGCGACTCCGGGACAGCCGAATGCCGCCCAGCACGAAGGTGCGAGCCCCGGCCCGACCAAGGGCGCGCAGCAGGAGCCGAAGGGAACGACGCAGAAAGGCGTCCAACAGGAGAACAAGGGGCCAAAGCAACAGGATCGGGCCGGCGCGCAGCAGGAGCCGAAGCAGCGAACCGGCGAGACTCGCGAGCAGGGCCGAACCGGCCAGGGGAGCGAGCAGAAGGAACGCATGGGGCAGGGCCGCGAGCAGAAGGAACGCGCCGGCCAGCGCGAGCAGCATGAGCGCAGCGGGGAGACCCGGGAGCAGCGCGGCCGCACCGGCAATGATCGCGACCGGAAGGAGCGTACCGGCGAGACGCGCGACCAGCAGAACCAGCAGAACCGGGCCGGCGAGAGCCGGGAGCAGAACCGGGCCGGCGAGAGCCGCGAGCAGCGTGACCGCGCTACCGAGACGCGCGAGCATGACAGCAAGACCGACCGGAGCAGCGTCCGCTCGGTGCAGCTCAGCAGCGAGCAGCGGACGAAGATCCGCGAGACGGTCATCACGCGGCATCGCGAGGCCCGGGTCGACAGCGTGAACTTCTCGATCTCGGTGGGCACCCGGCTGCCGCGGACGGTTCACGTCTATGCGGTTCCCGAGGACGTGGTGGTGATCGTCCCGCAGTTCCGGGGCTTCAAGTACTTCATCGTGCGGGACGAGCTCGTGATCGTCGATCCCGACACGCTGGAGATCGTGGCGGTCATCCCGGCGTAACAAGACCGGGGATCGTTTCACCGGCCTGAAGACGGAGCCCACCACCCGGTGGGCCCCGTTTTCGGTGTGCCGGTCCCTCCGCTTTGCTTGCACGGCGCGCATCCCCGGACCTACAACACATCCCGATCACGTGTGATCGGGATGTGTTGTAGAATCGTTGAGTGGCGCATGTTCTTGCCGGCGAACCGGTACCCACTTCGCCGGAACATGCGCTAGTCTGTGGCGTACGGCCACCGGGTCCGAGGACGAAGATGACGTCGGCCAGGATTCAACGCGTCCGCACCGGCACGCTCGACGTCGCCTGCGCGGAGAGCGGACCGCCGGATGGCGTTCCCGTCATCCTCATGCACGGATTTCCCTATGATCCGCGCGCCTATGACCGGATGGCGGAGGCCTTGGTGGCCGCCGGCTGCCGGGCGATCGTGCCCTATCTGCGCGGCTACGGGCCGACACGCTTCCTGTCTGCCGACACGCCGCGATCGGGCCAGCAGGCGGCCCTCGGCAATGACCTGAAGGAGCTCATGGACGGGCTCGGAATTGAGCGCGCCGCCCTGGTCGGATATGATTGGGGCGGCCGAGCCTGCTGCATCGTATCGGCGCTGTGGCCCGAGCGGGTTCGCTGCCTGGTCTCGGCCTGCGGGTACAACATCCAGGACATCGCCAAATCGGTCGCGCCGCTGCCGCCCGACCAGGAGCACCGCCACTGGTACCAGTACTATTTCCACACCGAGCGCGGCCGTGCGGGGCTCGCCGCCAATCGCCGCGAGCTGTGCCGGCTGCTGTGGCGGCTGTGGTCGCCCAACTGGACGTTCGACGATGCGACCTTTGGGGCGACCGCCGCGTCCTTTGACAATCCGGACTTCGTCGACGTGGTGATCCAGTCGTATCGCCACCGCTACGGCTATGCGGCCGGCGATCCGGCGCTCGAGGCCATCGAGCGACGGCTGGCGGCGCAGCCGCCGATCTCCGTGCCGACCGTGGTGCTGCACGGGGCGGGCGACGGGGTTGCCCCGCCGGCCGCTTCGCTCGCGCATGCGCGCTTCTTCACCGGGCCGTACAGCCGCCGGGTCATTCCGCTGGCCGGGCACAATCTGCCCCAGGAGGTCCCGGACGCGGTGACCGAGGCGGTGCTCGACCTGTTGGCCGGGCGGGTCGCGTGAGGCGATCAGGTGGCCCGCACCGCAAGATCGTAGACCAGGCTGGCGGTGGCGATGTCCTCCACCGCAAGGCCCACCGACTTGAACACGGTGGTCGCCGACGCGGGGGCGACCTTGGTGCCGGAAAATATCTCGCCGGCTTCCGCGAAGATTTTCGCCTTCGACAGGATGACGTCACCGGATTCCGCGAGCACCGCCTCGCGCGAATCGACGATCAGCGTGTTCGCCATCACGGCGTCGTCGAGCTCGCGCCAGGTCGGCAGCGCGGCGCCGACCGCATTGACATGGGCGCCGGGCTTGAGCCACCGCCCCTGCAGAAACGGCTCGCTCGCGCTGGTTGCGGTGACGATGACGTCGGCCCCGCGGACCGCCGCCTCGACGTCCATCGCCACGGCACCGTGCCGATCGGCGAACCGCCGGGCATGCTCCGGGGTCCGGCTCCATACCCGGATCTCGTCGAACCTTGCCAGATGGGACAGTGCCTCGAGGTGCGCCTGCGCCTGGACGCCGCTGCCCAAAATCGCCAGCACCCGGCTGTCGGCGGGTCTGAGATATCTGGTCACGGCGGCGGACACCGCCGCCGTCCGCATCTCGGTGATCAGCCTGCCGTCCATGACGGCGAGCGGCTCGCCGGTATCGGTCCGGAACAGGCTGATCATCGCCGTGTGGGTCGGAATGCCGGTGCCGGCATTCGCCGGATAGAAGGTCACGAGCTTCGCGCCCATGGCCCGGGAGGCGACGGCCGGCATGACGCCGAGATAGCGCTTGCCCTCCTCGACGGTGATCATGTTGCGCACCGGCTGGACGACGCGGCCGGCGGAGAAATCGGCGAGTGCCGCCTCCATGGCGGGAATGAGATCGTGCCAGGTCAACAGGCCGCAAATCTGGCTGTCGTCGAGGTACATGACCATGCTGGCGTGTCCTGCCGTCGATCGGGCGTTCTGCGGGCGCCCGGCGGATAGGTTTTGCCGGGCGAACCACGTTATAGTCGCCGGACCCGCCATTCGCCCAGCCAACACATGGATCGCAGTCGATGGTCAAGTTGAGCGCAGCTGCACTGCAGGATTTCGTCGGCGACATATTCATTGCGGCCGGGTGCTCAGCCGACGAGGGGCGGCGCGTCGCCCGGCTCCTGGTGGCGGCGAACCTCACTGGTCACGACAGCCACGGCGTCATCCGCGTTCCCCGCTACGTGCAGATGAAGCAGGATGGAGCGATCTATCCGGATCGGACAGTCGCGGTCCTGGTGGATACGCCGGTGCTCGCCGTGGTCGACGGCCAATATGGCTTTGGCCAGACTGTCGCGATGCAGGCCGTCGAGATCGGCATCGCCAAGTGCCGGGCGATGGGCCTCGCAGCGGTCGCGTTGCGCAATGCCGGCCATATCGGCCGGGTCGGCGACTGGGCCGAGATGGCGACCGATGCCGGGCTGGTCTCGGTGCACTTCGTCAACGCGGCCGGCAGCCTGCTGGTGGCGCCGTTCGGCGGGGTCGAGCGCATCTTTTCCACTGCGCCCTATTGCGTCGGCATTCCCCGTCCGGACGGGGACCCGCTGATCCTCGATTTCGCCACCTCGGTGGTGGCCGAGGGCAAGGTCCTGGTGGCGAGCCGCGGCGGCAAGAAGCTTCCGGCCGATGCCCTGGTCGGGCCGGACGGCAAGGAGAGCAACGACCCGCACATGCTCTACGGCGACTACGAGCCGGGCGGCGACCGCGACTACCGGGCCGGTCCGGGCGCGATCCGCGCCTTCGGCGACCACAAGGGTTCCGGACTTGCCTTCATCTGCGAGCTGCTCGGCGGGGCGTTGACCGGGACCGGCGCCACCCGGGAAGGCCGCCGTTTCGCCAACGGCATGCTGTCCTTCTATATCGACCCGAAGCGCATCGATGCCGAGGGGCTGTTCGACGGCGAGGTCGGGCGCTACATGGCCTTCGTCAAGGATTCCAAGCCGATGAAGCCGGGATCGGAGATCCTGCTGCCCGGCGAGCCGGAACGCCGCAGCAAGGCGGAGCGGCTCGCCACCGGCGTGCCGCTGACCGACGAGACCTGGGCATCCATCGTCGACACGGCGCGCAGCGTCGGCGTCGACGAGCGCCGCATCCAGCGGGCGGCCAGGCCGGACTGAAGCAGCGGTCACTGTTCGAATTTCAAACGCTGTGGCTCTTGGGCGACAGATTTCGATTGCACCCCATGCTAGCGTGGTTAGGTAACGGGTTCCAACCTGCCTGGGGGGCGACATGAGGAAGCTGTATTGGGGGAGTCTTGCGGTTCTTGGGATTGCGCAGGTGGTGAGCCCTGCCGGGGCGGCCGATCTGTCGACGCCGATCACCAAAGCGCCGATCGTGGCGGTGGCGCCGGTCTACAGCTGGACCGGGTTCTATATCGGCGGCAACGGCGGCTACAGCTGGGCGCGGTGGGACAACACGCATACGCCGGTCCTGACCAATCTCGTCAACGGGCCGGTCGTCACGACGATCGCGCTGGATCCGTTGACGCCCACGTCCACCGGCAACGGCAATGGCTGGCTGGGCGGCTTTCAGGCCGGCTACAATTGGCAGGTCGATCCGCGCTGGGTCGTCGGCGTAGAGGGCGACATCCAGATCACCGGCGAGAGATCCAGGAGACTATACGACCCGGTCTCCGTGCGGGTGCCGGAGCTGCCCCCGTCGGGCAACGTGTCCGGATCGGACTTCAATGACGTCATCACGGCGATCGCCGCAACTGAGGTGAAGTTCCCGTGGTTCGCCACGCTGCGCGGCCGTGCCGGCCTGCTGGCGGATCCGATGACCTTGTTCTACGCCACCGGCGGTCTGGCGATCGGACATTTCACGTATTCCAACATCAGGAACGTCACCGTCCAGCGCTTCGTCGCTGCGACCAGCAATATTCCGGCAGACGGGCCACCCCGATTCGGGAACCTCGCAGGGAGCTCCGGGGTGTCCGAGAGCACCACGCTGGCGGGTCTCGCCGTCGGCGCCGGCATCGAGCGAAAGATCACCAGGAACTGGTCGGTCAAGTTCGAGTATCTCTATCTCGACTTCGGCACCCGCACGTTCCTGACGGGCACCGGGTTCGACACCAGCATCAGGCTGCGTGATCATATTGCCCGCGTCGGCCTGAACTACGAGTTCGATTGGGCCGCGCCGGCCGTGGTGACCAAGTACTGAGCAGGTTCAGAGTTCTGCGACTGCTTGCGCCCCGGGCATCGCCCGGGGCGTTTTGCTGCGCGCGAACGCCCTCCAGGGTCGTTTTTGACCAAAATCTAGGCAGTCTGCTGGCCTCGTTTTGGGCACGCTTCGTCCCGCGCGGGAGAGAATTGCGTGCCCTTCGCCGCCGCCCGCAAAACGGCCATGCGAGGCCGGTTGCGACGCCGCGTGAATCGGGTCTTTGGCGCCACCTGGTCCCTTGGCACACGAGTTGCTGAGTACCAGCCGGCTGCCGGCAGCTCCCTGCCGAAGCCTTCCCGATTCTGGTTCATGCCCGAAAGGATGTACCGATGTGCGCAGGCGACGACCAAGCATGTCCGCAGTTCGAGCTGCACCGCAGAAAACTGCTCGACGACCTTGACACCGAACGGCGCAGCTTCCTCAAGAGCGCGTTCGTCGCCTCCGGCGGCGCCGCCGCCCTGGCGGCCGGCGGATCCCTGATCGCGCCCGCCGTGGCGCAGACCGCAGCCGCCCGCCAGGGCAGGCCGAACCACCACTACCTGCCGGCGACCGCCGACACCGTGCACTGGGGCTATTTCAGCAAGCTGCTCAAGCCGCAGCTCGAGATCGATTCCGGCGACTACGTCACGATCGAGGCGCTGACCCACCACGCCAACGACGACGCCGAGCGCATGGTCAAGGGCGATCCCGGCGCCGAGAGCGTCTATCTGTGGACCAAGGACAAGAAGGGCGTGAACCGCCGCGGTGCCGGGCCGATCGACGGAAAACTGCTTGGCCGTGGCGCCGGCGAAGGTTTCGGCGTGCATATCTGCACCGGCCCGGTGTTCATCCGCGGCGCCGAGCCCGGCGACATTCTCGAGGTGCGGATCATGGACGTGAAGCCGCGCCCGTGCGCCAATCCGGCCTACCGGGGAAAATCCTTCGGCAGCAATGCGGCCGCCTGGTGGGGCTTCCACTACAAGGAGCTGATCACCGAGCCGAAGCCGCGCGAGGTCATCACCATCTACGAGATCGACGCCACCGGACAGCGCAACTGGGCGCAGGCGGTCTACAATTTCCGCTGGACCCCGCAGACCGACCCGTTCGGCATCGTGCACAAGACGATCGACTATCCCGGCGTGCCGGTCGACCACGCGACGATCCAGGAGAACCACGGCATCCTCAAGAACGTGCGCATTCCGATCCGCCCGCATTTCGGCGTGATGGCGCTGGCGCCCAAGGAGGCCGACTATGTCGACTTCGATCCCGCCCGGCTATTTCGGCGGCAACATGGACAATTGGCGGGTCGGCAAGGGTGCGACCATGTACTACCCGGTGGCGGTTCCGGGCGGCGCTGTTCTCGGTCGGCGACTCGCACGCCTCGCAAGGCGATTCCGAATTGTGCGGCACCGCGATCGAATGCTCGTTGACCGGCACTTTCCAGCTCATCGTGCACAAGAAGGAGACGCTGGCCGGAACCTCGCTCGCCGAGCTCAACTACCCGCTCCTGGAGACCCAGGACGAATGGGTGGTGCACGGCTTCAGCTTCGCGAACTACCTGCAGGAGCTCGGTCCCACGGCCCAGCAGACGATCTACGAAAAGTCCTCGGTCGATCTCGCCTTGCGGGACGCCTTCCGCAAGATGCGGGCCTTCCTGATGGGCACCAAGGGACTGACCGAGGACGAGGCGATCTCGCTGATATCGATCGCGGTGGATTTCGGCGTGACCCAGGTCGTCGACGGCAATTGGGGCGTCCACGCCATCGTCAAGAAGAGTCTTTTTGCCGGCGCCGTCGCCTGAGGCTTGGGCAGGCAAAATCGCGGGCGGCGTCACGCCGCCCGCGGCTCGCCGATCCAACCGTCGGTCAGCTTCCATTCGTGCGGGTTGTCGCAGAACGGGCAGAGCAGACGCACGGTGACCGGCTGCACGTTGCGCAAGGTCTGAAAGTCGATGTCGATGCCGGTCTCGACGTTGCGCAGCGTCTTCGGGCAGCGGAACATCAGCGGATTCATTGCGAGCGCCCTCCGCAATTGACGTTGCGGCACTTTGCGCCCGTCTGGGTTTCGAAGCACTGACGACAATCTGTCGAATTCGCCTCAATTGCCCAGGGCTCGCGGTCCGCTGACGGGCGGTCGAGCCTGCTCAGGCAGCCGCCTGCGACGCGGAACTTCCGGACGCCATGGTGCGTTGACCTGCGGCTTCGACAGCGCCGGCATTGGCGGCGTCCATCCCGCGGAACGAGCAATCATGAAGCTTTTGACGGTGCGCCACGCCACCACCTATCGCTATGCCCAGGACGTCACGTTCGGCCCGCACCGGCTGATGATCCGGCCGCGCGACAGCCACGATCTCCGCCTGGTGTCGAGCACGCTGACCTTCGCGCCCGCCGGCCAGGTGCGGTGGCTGCACGACGTGTTCGGCAACTCGGTGACCATCATCGACTTCACCGCGCCGGCGGCGACCCTGGAGATCGTCAGCACGCTGACGCTCCAGCGCTTCGGCCGGGAGAAGCTGCAGGTCGCGATCGACGAGGATGCAGCGACCTACCCGTTCATCTATTCGACCGACGACCGCACCGACCTCGGACGGCTGCTCGAGCAGCACTATCCCGACCCGAAGGACGCGGTCTCGGCCTGGGCCCGGCAGTTCGTCGTGGAAAAGGGCATGGATACGCTCGAGCTGCTGGCGAGCATGAACACCGCCATCCAGAAAAATCTCGCCTACCAGCGCCGCGACGAGGAAGGAACGCAGACGCCGAGCGATACGCTGCAGCGCGGCTCCGGATCATGTCGCGACTTCGCCCTGCTGCTGATCGAGGCTGTGCGCTGCCTCGGTTTCGGCGCCCGGTTCGTGACCGGCTATCTGTACGATCCAAGCGCCGACGGGAACGCCGGCCTGCAGGGGGCGGGGGCAACCCATGCCTGGGCCGACATCTACCTGCCGGGGGCCGGCTGGGTGGAGTATGACCCGACCAACGGTCTGATCGCCGGGGACAATCTGATCCGCGTTGCGGTCACCCGCGATCCGCTCCAGGCGGTTCCCGTCGCCGGGAGCTTCGTCGGCATGCCGTCCGGCTATCTGGGCATGAGCGTCGACGTGACGGTCACCTCGGCGCCGCCCAGCGAGGCCGCGCAATCGCCGGGCACCGAGGAAGCGGCCCCGCTGACGAAGTCCGCCGCATAGCGAGATTGCTTGGGTTGAGCTCCTCGCACATCCCGGTCGCATGGGACCGGTGAGACCGTCATGGCCGTGCTCGTCACGGCCATGCGCGGGACAAGCCCGCGCATGCCGCCGCGGGATATCGTCTAGCGATTCCGTTCCGCCACCGTCTGGACCGACTCGAACAGGAACCAGGTCCGCCGCTCGGCCTCATCGATGAACGGCTCCAGCAGGCTGGTGGTCGCCACGTCCTCGTGATCCTCGGCAACCCTGTGGGCTTCGCGCAGATTGAGCGCGAAGGCCTTGTTGTCGTCCATCAGCTCGCGCAGCATGTCCAGCGGAAAGACGTAGTCGGCGTCGTTGTCCGCGATGCGCTTGAGCTCGGCGATATGGCCGATCGAGCGCAGCGTGCGGCCGCCGATCTTGCGAACGCGCTCGGCGAGCTCGTCGATGGTCGCAAAGATCTGCTCGGCCTGCTCGTCGAGCAGGAGGTGATAGTCGCGAAAATGCGGGCCGCTCACGTGCCAGTGGAAATTCTTGGTCTTGACGTACAGCGCGAACGCGTCGGCCACCAGCGGATTGAGCGCGACCGAGATCGCCTTCACGGCCTCGGGCGAATGGTTGGTCGGCGTATCGAGCGAGGTCGAGGCCCGGTTGTCGAGCTTCCTGACGTTTGCCATGTCGTCTCCTGTCCTGGATGTGTTTCACCAACAAAAACGGTGGCGCCGACCATCCGTTCGGCGCCACCCCATCAACAGTTCGTGAAACTCACCCGTGCAGGCCGCCCAGCAACCAGACGATCAGGATGATGGGGAGGGGAATTCCAATCAACCAGAGCAGCAGGCCGCGTCCCATTGTCATCTCCATTGCTGTGTGTCGCAACAACGTCGCTGATTGGGATTTGGTTCCCTGCCGGCCGGCCACGATGGTCAGTTGTCGCGGTCGGCGTCGCGGAGGGCGTCCTTCACGCCGCCCACGGCGTTGCGCACCTTGCCGGTGGCCTTGTCGACCTTGCCCTCGGTCTCCAGCTTGGCGTCGCCGGTGACTTTCCCGGCCGCTTCCTTCACGGCGCCCTTGACCTGCTCGGCGGTACCCTTGATCCGATCCTTGTCCATGATCTTGCCTTTCGTTGTGTCCATCGGGATGTGATAGGAAACGTTTCGCAGCAACCTGGGTTCCGGGCCGCCATGCCGCAGCCGGGACGCGACAGGCCGGGAGGGGTCATGAAATTCGGGATCTTCTACGAGCACCAGCTGCCGCGACCCTGGGTGGAGGGCGCGGAATTGAAACTGTTCCAGGAGGCGCTCGACCAGGTCGAGCTCGCCGACCGGCTCGGCATCGACTACGCCTGGGAAGTCGAGCATCATTTCCTGGAGGAATACTCCCATTCCTCGGCTCCCGAGGTTTTTCTCGCGGCGTGCTCGCAGCGCACCAAACGGATCCGTCTCGGCCACGGCATCGTCCTCATGCCGCCCGGCTACAATCATCCGGCTCGCGTCGCCGAACGGATCGCCACGCTCGATCTGGTGTCGGCCGGTCGGGTCGACTGGGGGACCGGCGAGAGCGCGTCGCTTGCCGAGATGGGGGGATTCGGCGTCGTCCCCGAGGAGAAGCGCGAGATGTGGCGCGAGGCGACCGCGGAGGCCGCCAACATGCTGGCGATGGATCCGTATCCCGGATACCAGGGACGCTACTTCTCCATGCCGTGCCGCAATATCGTGCCCAAGTCGGTGCAGAAGCCGCATCCGCCGATCTGGATCGCCTGCTCGCGCCGGGAGACGATCCACGAGGCGGCGCGCAACGGCATCGGCGCGCTGACTTTCGCGTTCATCGACCCGGCCGAGGCGGTGAAATGGGTCAAGGAATACTACGACATCATCAAGTCGGAGGCCTGCGTGCCGATCGGGCATACGGTGAATGCCGAGATCGCCATGGTATGCGGCTTCTCCTGTCATGCCGATGCCGACGAGGCGAAGCGCCGCGGCCTCGACGGTTTCCGGTTCTTCGGCTACGCGCTCGGGCATCACTACATTTTCGGCGAGCATGTGCCTGGCCGCACCAGCATCTGGGCGAACTACGAGAAGGCGCGTGACCTGCTGCCGATGTCGGCGGGCGCCGGCGGCATCGGCACGCCGGAGCAGATCGCGCGAGAACATGCGGCTGTTCGAGGAGGCCGGCGTCGATCAGGTGGTCTTCCTGCAGCAGGGCGGCATGAACCGGCACGAGCACATCTGTGCGTCGCTCGAGCTGTTTGCGAACGCGGTGATGCCGGCCTTCAAGGCCCGTCAGCCCGAACGCGACGCCAGGAAACGCGCCGAGCTTGCGCCTCACATCGAGGCGGCGCTGGCGCGCAAGAAGCGCCGGCCGCCGATCGACGACGCTGAGATTCCGAAGCTGGTCGCGCTCGGACGGCAGATCGCGCAGCAGGAATCCGCCGACGGCAAGACGGCCAATTTCGGCCGCGGCAGCGAGATGGTGGTTCCGCTGGAGGATCCGGCGAAGCAGGCAGGCGCTGGCGGATAAGCCCTACTGCGCGGCCGGGCGCGCGCTCTGCCCGATCTTGCCCTCGGTGCCCCGGGCGAGCCGCGCGATATTGGCGCGATGCGTCATGAACACCAGGATGGTCAGGACGACGAAAACCTGCGCCTCCTGGCGGTCGTCCGTTGCCCACAGCGCGACCGGCGTCGCCATGCTGGCGACGAGGGCGGCGAGCGAGGAATAGCGGGTCAGCGCCGCCACCGCGAGCCACACCACCGCGAAGACGGCGGGCGGCAGCCAGAGGTGTTCAGCACCCCGACGCCGACCAGGATGCCGAGATAGGTGGCGACGCCCTTGCCGCCCTTGAAGCCGAGCCAGACCGGGAAGAGATGGCCGAGGAAGGCGCCGAGGCCGGCGATCAGCGCACGGTCGCGCCCGCACAGCGGCCGGCATGACGAGCACGGCCGCGGTGCCCTTCAGCACGTCGAGCAGCAAGCGTCGCCGCGGCGAGGCCCTTGTGGCCGGTGCGCAGCACGTTGGTGGCGCCGATATTGCCGGAGCCGATCTTGCGCACGTCGCCGAGGCCGGCGAGCGCGCGTGAGCAGCAGGCCGAACGGGATCGAGCCGAGCAGATAGCCGAACGCCAGCGCCGCAGACAGTGCGGCAGCGCAACGTGACCAGCTTATCGGATGGAGCACGTCGGATCGGCGTCCATGCGTTGGCCGGCAAGCCACGGTCAAACGTACTCGTACACGGTGCGGCCCGCAACGATGGTGCGCACGACGCGTCCCTGCAGCGCGCGCCTCGTCGAACGGCGTGTTCTTGCAGCGCGACTTGAGCCGTCTCGGATCGAGCACCCAGGGCTCGTCGAGGTCGATGACGACGAGGTCGGCGGGCGCGCCCGGCCGCAGCGTGCCGCCGGGCAGGCCCGAGCAGCTCGGCCGGCGCGCGTCGACATCGCCTCGAGCAGCGGTCAGCAGGCTGACCTCGCCGTTGTGGACCAGCCGCAGCCCGCCGCCAGCAGGGTCTCCAGCCCGATCGCGCCGGCGGCGGCTTCGGCGAAGGGCAGGCGCTTGGTGTCGACGTCCTGCGGATCATGGTCGGAGACGATGACGTCGATCGAGGCCCGTCGCCAGCGCCTCGACCAGCGCCAGGCGGTCGTCCTCGGCGCGCAGCGGCGGCGAGAGCTTGAAGAAGGTGCGGTAGGCGCCGATGTCGTTCTCGTTGAGCGTCAGATGGTTGATCGAGGCGCCGCGGTGACCGGCAGGCCGGCCTCCTTGGCGCGGCGCGAGCACGTCGCAGCGATTCCGCGCAGGTGATCGTGGCGGCGTGATAGCGCGCCGCCGGTCAGCCGCACGAGGCGCAGGTCGCGCTCGAGCATGATCGTCTCGGCCGCCTTGCGGGATGCCGAGCAAGGCCGAGCCGTGCCGCAAACTCGCCCTCGTTCATCACGCCTTCGCCGACGAGGTCGGGGTCCTCGGTGTGATGCACGATCAGCGCCGTCGAAATCGCGCGCATAGGTCAGCGCCCGGCGCATCACCTGCGCGTTGGCGACGCTTGTCGTGCCGTCGGTGAAGGCGACCGCGCCGGCCGCCTTGCAGCAGGCCGATCTCGGTCATCTCGCGCGCCTTCGAGGCCCTTGGTCATCGCCGCCATCGGATAGCACGTTGACGATGGCCGTGTCGCGGGCGCGGCGCAGCACGAAATCGACCAGCGCCGACATCGTCGATCACCGGGTCGGTGTCGGGCATGGCATGACGATGGTGGTGACGCCGCCGGCCGCCGCCGCCTGGCTCGCCGATGCGAGCGTCTCGCGGTGCTCGGCGCCGGGCTCGCCGATGAAGACGCGCATGTCGACCAGGCCGGGGGCGACCAGCCTTGCCGCGCGCAGTCGACGATCTCGGTGCCCTCGGGCGACGCCCGATGCGCGCAATGCCGCGCTGCCGGCGTCGCCGATCACGCCCGTCGACGATGAGCACGTCGGCCGGGCTCGTCGACGTCGCGCGACGGATCGACGAGGCGGGCGTTGGTGAGCAGGATCGGACGGCGGTCGGACAGCATCCGCTGGCTCACGCGTTGCGGCAGGTTGCGCGACAGCGCCTCGAGCACCGCCATGCGCACGGCGACGCCCATCTCCACCTGCTCGCGGATGACGCTCTGCGGCGCCGTCGGCGACGCTCGAGTCGATCTCGACGCCGCGGTTCATCGGGCCCGGATGCATGACCAGCGCGTCGGGCTTGGCGTAGCCGAGCTTCTTCTGCGTCGAGCCCGAAGAAGTGGAAATATTCGCGCACCGAGGGGACGAAGCGCGCCGTCCATGCGCTCGCGCTGCAGGCGCAGCATCATGACGATGTCGGCGCCCTCGAGGCCCTCGCGCATGTCGCGGAAGACCTCGACGCCCAAGCGCTCGATGCCGGCCGGCAGCAGCGTCGAGGGCGCGACGACGCGCACCCGCGCGCCGAGCGCGTTGAGCAGGATGATGTTGGAGCGCGCCACGCGCGAATGCAGGATGTCGCCGCAGATGGCGACGGTCAGCCCCTCGATGCGGCCCCTTGTTGCGGCGGATGGTCAGCGCGTCGAGCAGCGCCTGGGTCGGATGCTCATGCGCGCCGTCGCCGGCATTGACCACCGAGCAGTCGACCTTCTGGGCGAGCAGCTCGACCGCGCCCGGCGGCCTGATGGCGCACGACCAGGATGTCGGGCCGCATGGCGTTGAGCGTCATCGCCGTGTCGATCAGCGTCTCGCCCTTCTTCACGGCCGAGGTCGCCGACCGCCATGTTCATGACGTCGGCGCCGAGCCGCTTGCCGGCGAGCTCGAAGGAGGACTGGGTGCGGGTCGAGGCTTCGAAGAACAGGTTGATCTGGGTGCGGCCGCGCAGCGACGCGCGTCTTCTTCTCGACCTGCCGGTTGATCGCGACGGCTTCGCTCGGCGAGGTCGAGAAGGCCCGGATCTCCTCGGCGGGAAAGTCCTTCGATGCCCAGCAGATGGCGGTGGCGGAGGACGAGCGGCAGGGTTCGGGGCGATCGTTCATTAAAGCGAGCTGCTATAGGCGGAGTTGGCGGCTGCCGCAAGGGCGCCCGATGACGCGTCCACCGGTATTGTGGTCGCCCGATCCGGCCGGCTTGGTAGCATCGCGCCGGCAAGGAGGCGGATCCATGACCGCGGCCCAGCGATTCGACACCCACGACGTCTTCAACCAGCCGCCGCCCTTCGCAGGACGTCAATCTGTTCGCCAGCGATCCGCGCGCTCAGCGATGCGGTGGCGGCCAATGCGGGCGGCGGGCGAAAGCGAGCGCTCGCCGCGCTTCGGCCGGCGCTGGGGCTCGCGCCGAAATGCTCGATCGGCGCGCCTCGCCAACGAGAACGCGCCGCGGCTGAAGACCTACGACGCCAAGGGGCCGCGCGTCGATCATGGTCGAGTTCCATCCGGCCTATCATGCGCTGATGCGCAGCGAGCATGGCCGAGGGCCTGCACGCCTCGATCTGGGACGGACGGCGACGCCGAGCGGCGGCGCCCGCCGAGGTCGCCCGCGCGGCCCGCATCTACATGACCGCCCAGGTCGAAGCCGGGCACATCTGCCCGATCACCATGACCAGCGCGTCGGTCGGCGCGCTTGCCGCGAGCCCGGCCCTGCGCGAATGGCTGGCTGCCGAAGATCCTGTCGCGGCAACTACGACCCGAGCTTCCGGCCGCGGTGGGAGAAGACCGGCGATCACGCTCGGCATGGGCATGACCGAGAAGCAGGGCGGCACCGACGTGCGCGCCAATCTCACGCGCGCGGTCGCGACGGCGGCGAGCGGCTACGCATCACCGGCCACAAATGGTTCATGTCGGCGCCGATGTGCGACGCCTTCCTGGTGCTGGCGCAGGCGCCGGGCGGGCTTGACCTGCTTCCTCATGCCGCGCTTCCTGCCGGACGGCAGCGTCAACGCGCTCCGCTTCCAGCGCCTCAAGGACAAGCTCGGCAACCGCTCCAATGCCTCCTCGGAGGTGGAGTTCGCCGAGGCCGTCTGCCTGGCGCGTCGGCGAGCGAGGGCCGGGGCGTGCGCGACCATCATCGAGATGGTGACGCTGACCCGGCTCGACTGCGCGATCGGCTCGGCCGGCCTGATGCGCATGGCGCTGGCCGAGGCCGTCCACCATGCCCGCCACCGCAGCGTCTTCCAGCGCCAGCTCGTCGACCAGCCGCTGATGCGGCGCGGTGCTGGCCGACATGGCGCTGGACGCACGAGGCGATCGCGCGCTGTCGTTCCGGCTGGCCGCTCGTTCGACCGCGCCGCGGCCGATCCGCGCGAGGCGGCGCTGCGCGCGGCTGATGACGCCGGCGGTGAAATACTGGGTGTGCAAGATCGCGCCGCCGCTTCATCTACGAGGCGATGGAGTGCCTCGGCGGCAACGGCTACGTCGAGGAAGGCGGCGCTGGCGCGGCTCTATCGCGAGGCGCCGGTCAACGCGATCTGGGAGGGCTCCGGCAACGTCATGGCCTCGACGTGCTGCGCGTGCTCGGCCGCGAGGGCGAAGCGGCGCGCGACGTGATCGGCGGGCTCGAGGGCGCCGGCAACGGCTTGCCCGGCGCCATGCAGGCGGCGCAGTTCGTCGCCGCGACGCTGGACGATCATGGCGGCGAGGCAAGAGCGCGCAGCGCGGTCGAGCGGCTTGCCCTGCTGGCGGCGGGCTCGGCGCTGGCCGAGGGTGCGCCGCGAAGCATCGCCGAGGCGTTCGCCCGCTCGCGGCTCCAGCAGCCGCGCGGGTCGACCTACGGCACCGCCGACCTCGATCGGGCCGAGGTGACGGAACTGCTCGATCGGGCGCTGCCGGCGGGATAGCGCTCCGGTCCTTTCGACAAAATAATTGTAAAAATGCTTTGACGCGGACGATCAGATATGGATCGGATGGCCCAAAGCCTTGAGGGCGGCCTCCAAAAAGCCTTCGCTCTGGGTCGGGTGAGCATGGATCGTTGCGGCGACGTCCTCGAGACGGGCGCCCATCTCGAGCGCCAGGGCGAAGGCAGCCGACAATTCCGCAATGCCGGCGCCCACTCCCTGAATTCCCAGCAGGAGATGATTGTCGGCTCTGGCCACGACGCGGATGAAGCCTGCATCTCTTTCCAGTGTCATGGCCCGGCTGTTGGCCTGGAAAGGAAAGAGCCCGATCTTGATCTCGCTGCCGGCGGCCTTGGCCTCCTCGGGTGACAGGCCGGCGGTGACAATTTCGGGATCGGTGAAGCAAACGGCCGGGATGCAAACCTTGTCCCAGGAGCGTCTTTCGCCGGCGACGATGCCGGCCACCATCTCGCCTTGCGCGGACGCCCGATGGGCCAGCATCGGCTCGCCCGTCACGTCTCCGATGGCATAGACGCCGCGCATCGAGGTGCGGCATTTGTCATCGATGCGAAGAAACGGGCCAGCCATGTCAAGGTCGATCGCCTCGAGGCCCCAACCCCTGGTGACCGGTCTGCGGCCGACCGTAACGAGGATCTTGTCGGCTGGGAGCGTCATTGCCCGCCCATCCGCCACCTCCACGGAGAGCGCATCGCCTGTGGAAGCGAGGCCTTTCGCTTTGGCACCGGTCAGCACCTCGATGCCGAGCTCGCGCAGGCGCCTGGCGATCGGCCGCGTCAGCTCGGCGTCGTACTGAGGGAGGATACGGGACTGCGCTTCGACGACGGTGACCGCGGCGCCCATCTTGGCAAAGGCGGTCCCCAGCTCCAGCCCAATATAGCCAGCGCCCACGACGACGAGCCTGGTCGGCACCTTCGTCAAAGCCAGGGCCGCGGTCGACGAGATCACCGGACCGCCGAACGGGAGGACCGGGAGCTCGATGGAATCAGAACCCGTGGCGATCACGACCTGCTCGGCTCGGATCACCTGCAGGCCGATTTCCGTCTCCGCCTCGACCGTCTTGCCGTCGCGAAACCGCGCCCAGCCCTCGACGACTTTCACCCCTGCCTTCTTCAACAGCCCGGAAACTCCGCTGTTGAGGCGGCCGACGATGCCGTCCTTCCAGAGCATGGTTGTCGTGAGGTCGAGCTCGGGGTTTCCGGCGGTAATGCCAAGCGGGCTCTTGCCGGTCGCGAACCGCGTCACCTTCTCGAATTCCTCGGCCGCATGAATCAAGGCCTTGGAGGGGATGCAGCCGACATTGAGGCAGGTTCCGCCGGGCTTTTTCGCCTCGACGATGACGGTGTCGATACCAAGCTGGCCCGCCCGGATCGCGCACACATAGCCGCCGGGGCCGGCGCCGATCACCAGAAGCTTGCAGGAGATGTCTTTCATGGCATCAACCTTCCATGAAGATCAGTGCCGGCATTTCGAGCAGCGCCTTGATGCGTTGCACGAAAAGTGCAGCGTCCCAGCCATCCACCACGCGGTGATCGAAGCTCGACGACAGGTTCATCATCTTGCGGGGAACGAAAGCGCCGCCGTCCCAGACCGGACGCATCATCATCTTGTTGACGCCGATGATGGCCACCTCGGGATGATTGATGATCGGCGTCGTCACCACGCCGCCCATGGCGCCGAGCGAGGTGATCGTGATGGTGGAGCCGCTCAGCTCGTCGCGGCTGGCAGTGCCGGCCTTCGCTGCTTCAGCAAGCCGGTTCACCTCCGCTGCGCAGCCCCACAGATCGAGCGCCTCGGCGTGCCGGACGACCGGCACCATGAGGCCCGCGGGCGTCTGCGCCGCGATGCCGATATGCACGCCGGCATGCCGGTGCACGACACCTGCCTCATCGTCGAACAGCGCATTCAGGTTGGGCTGGTCGGCGATCGCCGTCACCATCGCACGCATCAAGAAGGGCAACAGCGTCAGCTTCGGCTGGTCCTGCCGTTTCCGCTTGTTGAGCGTTGCCCGCAGCTCCTCGAGCGCCGGTGACATCGACCTCCTCGACATAGGTGATATGGGGAATGCGCGACGTTGGCGAGTCGACATCTTCTCGGCGATCCTGCGGCGCAGGCCGACCACCTTGATGTCCTCCACCGAAGTCCTCGCCTGCAGGCCGGGCGTCCTCGCGGTTCCGGGGGCCTGAGCAAAGAACGCCTCCAGATCCTCGTGCGTGATGCGGCCGGCCGGGCCGGTGCCGGGAACCTGTCGCAGGTCGACGCCCGCCTCCCGCGCCCTGAGACGAACTGCCGGCGCCGCCAAGGGCTTCTCGCCTTCGGGTCGCGGGACGCCACGGACGGGCTGCCGTGGCGGGGCGGGGCGGGCAGGCTGGCTTGTGGCCGATCCCGGCAGGACGGGTGCAGCCGAGGCCTGCTCGACCTCATCGCCAACTGCAGGCTTTGCCGGTCTTGCGGATGGCGCGGTTTCGGCGGCGCGAGCCTTCGCTGGCGGTCGTGCCGGCGTGCCCTTGGCAGTGGAGACCTTGTCCTCTCCGGCGATTTTCAGGCGGACAAGGTCGGAGCCGACAGCGATGACGTCGCCGACCTCGGCACCCAGCCAGAGGATCTCGCCGTCGACCGGCGACGGTATCTCCACGGTCGCCTTGTCGGTCATCACCGCCGCAAGCAGCGCATCCTCGCGCACGAGATCGCCGACCTTGACATGCCACTCGACGAGCTCGGCCTCGGCAATCGCCCTCGCCCACATCGGGCAGCTTGATCACATGCTCGCCCATCTCACTGCATCCATCGTCTCGAGCAGCGCGCGGCCGACGCGGGCCGGGCCGGGGAAATAGTCCCATTCCTGTGCATGCGGATACGGCGTATCCCAACCGGCTACGCGGCTGATCGGCGCCTCCAGATGATAGAAGCAGTGTTTCCTGCACCAGCGCGGAAAGCTCCGCGCCGAAGCCGGACGTCAGCGTCGCCTCATGAACGATCACGCAGCGGCCGGTCTTGCGGACCGATGCCTCGATCGTCTCGAGATCGAGCGGCAGCAGCGTTCGCAGGTCGATGATTTCGGCATCGACGCCGGTTTCGGCCGCGGCCGCCAGCGCGACATAGACCATCGTGCCGTAGGCGAGCACGGTCAGCGCCGCGCCCCGGCGCCGGATCGCCGCCTTGCCGAGCGGGACCGTATAGTGCCCGTCCGGGACCTCGCCGAGCTCATGCTTCGACCATGGCGTGACGGGCCGGTCGTGATGGCCGTCGAAGGGCCCGTTATAGAGCCGCTTCGGCTCCAGGAAGATCACCGGATCGGGATCCTCGATCGCCGCGATCAGCAGCCCCTTGGCGTCGCTCGGGTTCGATGGCACCACCGTCTTGAGTCCCGACACATGGGTGAACAGCGCCTCCGGGCTCTGGCTATGGGTCTGTCCACCGGAGATTCCGCCGCCGGTCGGCATTCTGACAACGAGCGGACAGGTAAAGTCGCCGTTGGAGCGATAGCGCAGCCGCGCCGCCTCTGAAACCAGCTGGTCGTAGGCCGGGTACATGTAGTCGGCAAACTGGATCTCGACGCAGGGGCGAAGCCCATAGGCAGCCATGCCGACGGCCGCGCCGACGATCCCGAGCTCGCTGATCGGCGCATCGAAACAGCGGCTCTTGCCGTATTTCGCCTGCAAGCCCTGGGTGGCGCGAAACACTCCACCGAAAATAACCCACATCCTCGCCGAACACGACGACGTCGTCGTCCCGTCCCATCATCACGTCCATCGCGTCGCGGATGGCCTCGACCATGGTCTTGCGGGGCATGATTCAGACTCCCGCCTGCTGGCGCTGCCGGCGCAGGTGGGGCGGCATATCAGCGTAAACACCCTCGAACATGTCGCGCACGGAAGGCTTGCCGCCGGAATGCAGCGTGCCGTGGCTCTCGGCCTCCTTCTGCGCGGCGATCACGGTGTCGAGAATTTCCGCTTCCGCCTGCTTGTGACGTTGGTCCGACCAGGCGCCGCGCACGATCAGATGATTCTTCAGCCGGATCACCGGGTCGCCGAGCGGCCAGGCATCGGATTCGGTCTTGGGCCGGTAGGCGGCAGGGTCATCCGAGGTCGAATGAGCACCGACCCGATAGGTGACATGCTCGATGAGCGTAGGGCCGAGATTGCGACGGGCCCGCTCGATGGCCCATTTCGCGACGGCATGGACCGCAAGGTAGTCGTTGCCGTCCACCCTGAGCGCGGGAATGCCGAAACCCAGACCGCGCGCCGCGAAGGTGCCGGAGCCGCCCCGGGCGATGCCCTGGAAGGTCGAGATCGCCCATTGATTGTTGACGATGTTGAGCACTACCGGCGCCTTGTAGGTGGAGGCAAAAACCAGGGCGGCGTGAAAGTCCGATTCGGCCGTCGAGCCGTCGCCGATCCACCCGGCAGCGATCTTCGTGTCGTTCTTGATCGCGGAGGCCATCGCCCAGCCGACGGCCTGAATGTACTGGGTCGCCAGGTTTCCGGAGATCGAGAAGAAGCCGTTCTCCTTCGACGAATAGAGCACCGGCAGCTGCCGGCCTTTCAGCGGGTCACGCTCGTTGGAGTAGATCTGACACATCATGTCGACGAGCGGATAGCCGGCGGCGATCAGCAGTCCGGCCTGACGATAGGTCGGAAAGTTCATGTCGCCCGGCAGGAGTGCCTTGCGAAAAGCGCAGCTGACCGCCTCCTCGCCCATGTGCTGCATATAGAAGGACGTCTTGCCCTGCCGCTGCGCCATCTGCATCCGTGCGTCGAAGGCGCGCAAAGTCATCATATTGCGCAAACCGACGAGCAATTCTTCGTCGCCGAGGAGGCCGGCCCAGGGACCAACCGCCTCGCCGTCCCGGTTGAGAACGCGGATGATCGAGTAGGCGAGGTCGCGGATCGATTCCGGATCGGCGTCCACCGGTGGGCGCGCCACCGACCCCGCTCTCGGAATCCGGACGCTCGAGAAATCGGGGTTGCCGCCGGGCCGAACAGCGGGTTCGGGTACATGGAGAGTCAGCGGATCATAGTCGGTCATGGTGTCACGGCCTCCCGTTCACGTCCTCACCCTACCAAAGGCACGTGCCATCGAATAAGGTCATCCCCGGCATTCTCTTGATGACGTCGACAGCAACGTCATCCATCGGCGCATGCTGACCATCGACGGTGCCCTGACGTTTCGACAAAATAATTGTAAAAACACCTTGACGCAGACTGTCCCTTTCGCCATATCTCTTGTCGAAAGGAGCGGGCATGCATATTCGAGAGCTCACCGCCCGTACCGGGATAGCGGAGCGTCAGGTTCGCTACATGATCGCCGAAGGATTCATCCCGCCGCCCCGCGGCGGGCGGGCAAATGCCGACTACGGCGAGGATCACGTCGCGGCGATCGACCGGTACACGCGTCTGCGTGATCTCGGCTTTCCGCCGGCAGCCATCAAGCTGCTCCTTCAAGCGCGCGAAGGCGCGCCATTTCCGGTGGCACCAGGAATCACTCTTGTTGTCGATCCCAAGCTTCTGGCCTCCGGCACGCCCGTCCAGTCGACTATCGAAAGCATTCAACGCCTTCTTACCGACCTCTTTAAGGAGCCGGCCCATGTCCACGATCGCCACGCCAAGCACGATTGATCCTCTCGTAGCCTTTATTGCAGGTGCGTTCACCGTCGAGGCGCACCGCCCCATTCCCCTCGTCTCCACGAGGTTCGACGTCGAGATCGACGGCGGTCTTGCGACCGTGGTGACGAAGCGCGCCTTCCGCAACGATGAGGCCGAGAGCATCGAGGCGACGATCACGTTTCCCATCCCGGTGCATGCCGTGCTCTTTGCGCTCGAGGCCCGCATCGACGGGCGCGTCGTAAAGGCCCGCGCGCAGCGGCGTACGCTCGCTCGCGAAGCGTACGAGGATGCCATCGAGCGCGGCAAGGCCGCGGTCCTGCATGAGGAAGTTCTGCGCGGCGTCCATATGCTGTCGGTCGCACATCTTGGGCCCGGAGCCGAGATCGAGGTGTCGTCGACCTGGGTGGCTGCGCTCAGCTTTGTCGGAGGTCGAGGCCAAATTCGCATTCCGCTGACGGTGGGCGACATCTACGGCCGGTCCGGCCTTCCCGACTCCGACGATTTTCTTCTCGGCGGGCCGGTCCAGACCGCCGATCTGTTCGTCCGCTGCCATGACGGTGTCGTCAATCTTTGCGGAGCCCGCCTTGAGGATGGCCACGCGCGTGTCGCTCTCAACGCTCCCATCGATCTCACGCTGACAGAGGCCGTTGACAAAGAGCTGCGCGGCCTGGCCGCAGATGGCCGGGAGGTCACCGTGCGCATCACGCCCCATCGCGCCGGCGACAGCCCGCTCAATGTCGCCGTGCTGATCGATCATTCGGGCTCGATGGGCTCGGTCTGCTCCGGCCAGAGCCGCGGGGTCACCACGCACGAGGCGATCGTCAGCGGTCTGAAATCAATAGCGCAACACCTGGGCGAAGCAGACGTCATCGATCTATGGGAGTTTGACGATTCGCTCGCCCATGTCGGCTCGTCGCATGATGCGGCCGGCAAGAGCCCGGGGAAGGGGCATTGGCGCGAACGCCTTCTTACGCTCATTGCGCGGTTGACCGGCCCAAGGGGAGGCACCGAGATCGGGGCAGCTCTCTCCGGCACCATTGCGGCCTCCAGCGCATGCGACATCCTGCTCATTACCGACGGCAAGAGCCATGCGCTCGATGTCCAGAAGCTCGCCCGAGCAGGGAGGCGGATCACCGTGACACTCGTCGGCGAGGACAGTCTTGAGGCAAATGTCGGATATCTCGCTGCTCTGACGGGCGGCGATATTCTTGTTGCGGCGGGCGCCGACATAGCCGATGTCCTGACCACCGCAATGGGCACGCTTCGGGCATCGTTCGAGCAACCCCGCCCGATCGGTGCTTCTCTGGATCGCGTTCGCGTTGTTCGCGGGAACGCCCTGCTCGAGGCAGAATGGCGGCCCGCGACACGGCCGGTGACCGACGCCCTGCAGGCTCGAGCTGTCGCGGCGATGGCCGCCAGTCTGGCGCTTCCTGGCCTCGCTGAGGAACGTGCGGCGCAGCTGGCCGAAGCGGAAGGGCTTGTGACCCATCTCACCAGCCTGGTGCTCGTCGACGAGGCGGGAGCGGTTCATGAGGGCATCCCGGCAAATCGGAAGATCGCCCTTCCGCATCCGGCTGCGCGTTCGATGCTGGTTGGCCTTGCGGCTGGCATGCCATTGGCCTCTAGGGCTGTGGCCTGTGCCAGTCCCTCCCTCGACGCAGAGATCGCCGACTTGTCTCTCGGAGAATTTGACGCCTTCGGCGAACGGGCAGGTTCCGCCGATGCGGCGTTCATCGACCTCACCGCCGACTTGCCGGGAATCGGCTCGAGAATAGATTGGGATGGATCGCCGAACCGGCTTCTCGCTGGCGATCTGTCAGCACTGGACCGGGAAGACTACCGGATGATCACGCGTGCTGCGGCACTGCCCGAGGCCATTGCGTTGGCGAAACAGATGAACATTGATCCTGTCGTGTTGATCGTCGCCTTGATTGCGCGATCACAGTCTCTTGTGAGTTGATCGGCGGCCAGGATAGCCAAAGCAATTCTTGGCGGCGCATTCACGGATGAGCTTCGCCGCATCGCTGGGAAGCTGGGCCTGGAACTGGAATAAGCATCGAGCAAATCAGGGTGTCGGCCCAGCACTGGTCGCCCCAAGCCGAATGGACCCCCCATCGGGGTCATGGGACAATCGGTTCGGCGTAAGTAGGATGTGGTCGATATGCATCGTTCAATGGTTGCCAGCACATTGCGAACCTGACCGGGAAATCCGGGCCATGAACCTGCGGCGAATCGGTGGGTGGATCGTGCTCGTCCTGGCGCTCGTCCTCGTCGGCGCCCCGGCAAGTTTCCGGCTGCTCGCCGCCTTGAGGGAGACCGCCGATTCGGCGCAGCGCGCGCCGGCCGCGGGACAATTCGTCCCGACGGGCACCGGCCGGATATTCGTGCAGCAGACGGGTCCGGCCGACGGGGTCCCGGTCCTGCTGTTCCACGGAACCGCGGCCTGGAGCGAGTTGTGGCGGGCGACTGGAACGCTTGCCGCGCTGGCGGATGCGGGCTTCCGCGCCATCGCGCTCGACCTGCCGCCGTTCGGCTTCTCCGACCGCCCCGGAGCCGACGGTTATACCCGCGCCGAGCAGGCGGCGCGGGTGCGCGAGATCCTCGATGGATTGCACATCGCCAACGTCATCGTGGTCGGCCATTCGTTCGGCGCCGGTCCGGCGGTCGAGACGGTGATGCGCAATCCCGACCGCATCCGGGGGCTGGTGCTGGTAGACGCGGCCCTCGGGCTCGCCGCGGGAACTGCGGCCAATTCTCCGCCGCCGGCGCCGCTTCGCTATCGCTGGGTCAGGGAGGTTGTGGTGTCGTCGACCGTGACCAACCCTTGGCTGACGCGGACGCTGCTGAGGATGTTCATCCACAGGAAGGATCGGGCGACGCCCGAGCATGTCGCCGTCCTGCAACGCCCCATGAGTCTCAGCAACTCGACGCGCGACATCGCCGACTGGCTGATGTATTTTGCCGCGCCGGACGAGCGCGCCATGAGCGCCGACCGGCAGGCCTATGGGAGGATTGTGGCGAACACCGCGATCATATGGGGAGACCAGGACGACATCACGCCGCTCGCGCAAGGCGAGGACCTCAAGTCGCTCATTGCCGGCGCCACGCTGACGGTCCTGCCCGGCCTCGGTCATATCCCGCAGATCGAGGATCCGCAGGTCTTCAACAGCGCTCTGATCGTTGCGTTGCGCGGGGCGGGCGGAATGCTCCCCCGTTGAATATCCGGATAATCCGAGGGCCATCCGAATGAATGTCATCAGGCTTTGCACTTGGGCTTATGTGGCGCTGTTCTGCGTGGTGGTGGCCGTCGGCTACGTCCCCGCCTTCATCGATCAGAACAACATGATTCTCGGCCTGTTTCGCCGCACCTGGTACGCCGACGGGCTGCACCTCGCCTCCGCGCTGTGGGCGGCGGTGGCGGCGGCGACGTCGACCCGCGCATCGGCGACCTTCTTCAAAATCTTCGGGCCGCTCTATTTCCTCGACGGGGTGCTCGGCCTCCTCACCGGCAGTGGCTATCTGGACTTCGGCATCTTCATCAACGGCGTGCTGTCGCTGCCGTTGCAGACGCGGGTTTTTGCCAACGTGCCGCATCTCTTCATCGGGGGCGTCGCCATCCTGGTGGGCTACCTCCTGGTGCCGCGCTACGCCAGGGATGCGTGACGCCGCGATGCCCCGTCTGCGCCGAATCCTGCGGGCCGTCGCCATCGCGGCGGCGGTGGTCGTGGTCGCGGTGGCGGTTCTCGTCGGCTCGATCGAGCTCGGCTGCCGTGGATCCGCAGTCGCCGTCCCGCAGGCCGGCCCCCGGTCGACTTTCGCGATCGATGCGCCGGGCTATCGGCGCGCCAAATCCTCGACCTATTTCACCTTTCCCGAATGGTACATCGTGTACGCGTCGGAAGATTTCGGAAAGTTCGTCGAGACCGGGAACGAGAGCGGATTCCACTATGCCTCGGCGATCGCCGGGTTCTGGACGAGCTTTTGCACGATCAAGCGGCAGACCTATGGACGGGCGGACGCGGCAACCGACGTCAGCGTCATGATCTATACGATCGGCTTGAGCTTTTCCGCCGAGTACGCCGTCAAGGGCCTTTGGGAGACGACGATCGGCCGGCTGACCGAATGGCTGCGCGGGCCCGAGCTGACCGCGGAGGACCGCTTCTCCCATGCGGTGGCGCTCGACTATGCGAAATTCCTCTACGCGGTCCCGTGGTACAAATATCCGTTTTCCGCCAAGCTGAAGGAGTTTTGGCGGGACACCCCGGCCGGCGGATCGGCTCAGCTGCGCAAATGGGAGCGGCGGCTGGCGCTCTCGCTCGAATACGGCGTCAAGGCGGGTTACGGCTGGCTGATCCAGAAGGCCATGGACGTCAGCAACGACGAGGACGCGCGCGAGATCATGCTGGTTGTCCGCGGCCTCGAGCCCGCCGACCTCGCCGCCGAGCCGCGCCTCAAGGTCGTCAAGGATCTGGGCGAGGGCGCGACCCTCGTCCTCGTGCCGCGCTACCAGGTCTTCAGCGATATCGCGGTGGGCTTGAGCCGGAAGGGGCGGGTCATTGCGGAGATCGCCGGCAACCACGATATCCTGATGACGGCGATCCTGCGCGATGGGGCGTCGCCGCCGGTTGCCGGATTGACCGAGCTGTTCTCGCTGCCGCTGTCGGCGCGACCCGGTTGGCGGCGCGCGGGGTTCGATGTCAGGGTCGATGCGCTCGCCGCCGTGGTGCGGGAATTCGATCGCGGCGAGGTCGCGATCGAGCATCTGTTCGACTATTGAGGCCTCGATGCGCCTTCGTTCCGTAGCCGCCGCCGGTCTGGCGCTCGCCGCCTGGAGCGCGATTGCGGCCGGGTTGCCGTTCGTGACACCGTCCGGCCGGGCGCTCGCGGTCATCGGCCCGGCTTCCGCCGGCATCGAGGCGGTGACGGCGGCAGGCGGCCAGCTGCTGCGCGCCGGCCGCCTGATCGTGGTCGCCCGTTCCGACGACCCGGATTTCGTTCGCCGGCTCTATGCGGCCGGCGCGCTCCTCGTGCTCGACGCCGAGGATGCCGGCGGCTGCTCCGGCCGCGGGGCGGCCGAAAAACTCTGAGCGCGGGCCGGGCTATTTCGCCAGCACCGCCGCCGCATAGGTCCGGTGAAACGTGTTGGTCAGGACCTCCTGCGGGTCGTATTTGCGCTTGGCGGCGAAGAAATCGGCGATCTGCGGATAGGAGCGCCGCAGCTGCTCGGCCGAATAGTAGAGCTGATACGGCAGGAAGAAGCGCCCGCCGTGGGCAATCGTCAGGTCGATGAGCTCGCCCGTCACCTTTTTCATCCGGCGATTGCCGTCCTCGTCGGCCGTCTGGTTGATGTAGAGCACGATCGAGAACGCTTTTTGCGGCGAATAGGTGAGGAAGTTGTCCTCCTGGTGGACGATCCGCACCGAGGCGTTGAGCAGGTTCGTGCGGTTGTCCTCGAGGATGCGACGCATGCCGTCGACGAACGGCACGTACTGATCGCGCGGGATGAAGTATTCGTGGAGGATGTCGGTGTCTTTCAGGTTGTTGCGCAGGTAGGCGACCGAATCGTGCATCGGATCGTTGCGGGTGACCAGGCAGGCCTCGCCGGCGCCCAGCGCCTGGGTCCGCGACACCGTGCAGCTTTCCAGCCGCGGCTCGACGTATTTCTCCGCCAGCCACTTGAGCTCCATCAGGAACCGGCCCTGCTTGGAGAGGTTGATCATCAGCCGGCGCAGTTCGGTGCCGCCGACCTCGGCGAGCGGCTTGACGTCCGCACCCGTCCCGTCGACACGGGTGTAGGTGTAGAGTACGGCTTGGCGCAGGAACGAGCTCGGCGCCGTCGACAGATGCAGGTAGGTCAGGCCCAGCGCCGGGTCGGGCTCGATGTCCTCGGCAAAGATTCTTGGAAAATCCCGGTAGTCGAGGATGCGCCGGCCGGTCCGGTAGATCACGTTGTCCGCCACGTCGAGATCGGCCTCGAGGATGATCCCGAACAGGCCGTAACCGCCGACGACAAGATCGAACAGCTCCTTGTTCTTGGTCGGGCCGACCTCCTCGATCGTCCCGTCCACCAGCATGATGCGCATCGCCTTGATCGATTTCGCCATGGCGCCGGCCTGGTGATCCATGCCGTGGGCATTGACCGAGATCGATCCGCCGACGGTAAAAATGTCGGTCGACTGCATGGCGCGCACCGCAAAGCGCGGATGCAGGAAATTCTGCAGGTCGTGCCAGGTGGCGCCGCTCCCGACCGTCACGGTGCGGGTCTCGGCGTTGAGCGACATGCGGTTGAATTTTCGCATGTCGAGCACGATGCCGCCGCGGTCGAACGCCTGTCCGCCCATGCTGTGGCGGACGCCTGCGGCCGTGACCTTCAGGCCCTTGCTGCGGGCAAAGGCGAGCGTCCTGGCGATGTCCTCGAGGCTGTGCACCTCGACGATGCCATAGACCTCCATGCGGTCGACGCAGCTGGCATCGTTGATGGTGCCGCCGCGCTGCGCCCAGGTCAGGTTCTCCAGCGTCGCCACCGAGAGGGCGCTCGCAAGCTGGCGTCCGTCGGCCGCCGAGGCCTGCAGCACCGGGACGCAGGTCTTGTCGCCGGCCGGGCCGGCGGACAGCCTGGCGCCCTCGAACCCGACGTAAATGCTGGCGGCCGCCACCATGATGGTGACGATTGCGGTGGTGGTCTTGAGGCGGAAGCGCCTGGCGCCCAGTGTCATTGGACAGCACCCGTTTGGTCTCGGCGAGGATTTGTTATCGCAGAATCGCCGCTGGCGGAACTCAGTCCTCCCCGTTGGCGCCGAGCCTGGCGAGGCGATCGAGCGCGCCCTGCAGAATGTAGGCGGCGGCATGCTGGTCGATCACCGCGGCGCGCCGGTCGCGACGCATGTCTGCGGCGATCAGCTGGCGCTCCACTGCCGCGGTGGACAGCCGTTCGTCCCACAGCGCGATCGGCCGGTCGGTGAGCCGCGCCAGATTGCGGGCGAAGGCGCGCGTCGACTGGGCGCGCGGCCCTTCGCTGCCGTCCATGTTGATTGGCAGGCCGAGCACGATGCCGACCGCCCGGCGCTCGTCGGCAAGCGCCAGGAGACGCGCCGCATCCGCCGAGAAGGTTTTGCGCGCGATCGTCTCGACACCGGCGGCAAGCCGCCGGTCGGGATCGGAGGCGGCGACGCCGATGGTCTTGGTGCCGAGATCGAGCCCGATCAAGGCTCCGCGCCGGCCGAAATGTCCGGCGGCTTCGACCAGGGGCAGGATTTTCGCGGCCATCGCCGATCAATAATGGATTTTCGGCGAGCGCGGCCAGTGTTTCGCAAGCGGCGCTGCGCCATCGTGACGTCGCCGCCGCCGCCGGCGCCGGGTTGCGCCGGGCTGCCGATAGAGTAACGTTAACAATCGACTAACGTCGCGCGTGCCGGCTCTCCCTCTTATCATGAGGAAGCTCCCGAACAGTCGAGACAGCGATGATGCAGAAGCGCAACGGCCCGGCAGCAACCACGAGAGCCGGCGACGATTTCGAATGGGTCAACAGCTGGGCCGAGGCGAGCGGCCTCAAGGCCGCTCGGGAATTCGCCGCCCAGCCTGCCAAGCCCGTCTCGCCTCCCGCGGCCCCCGTGGCCGTGCCGAACGCCGTGCCGGCTGCCGCCGCCCCCGTGCGCAGGGTGATCGCCGCCGCCTCCGGCCAGCTTGCGCGCGACATCGCCGAGATCGAGCGGGCGCGCGATGCCATCATTGCGGCCGAGGGCAGGGGTGTCTTCGCGCTTCCGCGCTCCCGCCCCGCAGCCCCAAGGACACGGTTGCTCGGTCGGCGCGATGCCATGCCGGTGGTGATCGGCGCCGCGCTGGCGATGTTCATGCTGATCGCCTACGGCGTCGTCGCGACGTTCATGGCGCTTGGGCACTAGCGCATGTCCCGGCGAAGTGTGCGCGGTTCGCCGTCAAAGGACATGCGCCACACAAGGATTTCTAGAGCACAGCCCCATCAAACCTGATCGGGATATGCCCTAGAGCGCGGGTCGGCCGCCGCAGGTCGGTTGCTCGCCAAAACACCCCTCTGCTATAGGGCGGCTTGATCCGCGGGCTCTGCGCCCGGGCTGTTTCGAGGGTTCCATGTCGGTTGATCCATCGACGGTGCGCAAGATCGCGCATCTCGCCCGTATTGCCGTGACCGACGCCGAGATCGCGCATCTCGCGGGCGAGCTCAATGCCATCCTGGCCTTCGTCGAGCAGCTGTCCGAGGTCGACGTCGCGGGGGTCGAGCCGATGACCTCGGTGACGCCCATGGGCATGAAGAAGCGCCCCGACATCGTCACCGACGGCGGCGATGCCGAGGCGATTCTCAAGAATGCGCCCTTGCGCGAGGATCACTATTTCCTCGTGCCCAAGGTCGTCGAGTGAGGCGGCGTCCGACGGCGTTGCGGATCCGTTCAACCCCGCGGGTCCGGCGCCGCGATCATTGCAGAGACGAGGCCCAGTGACCGATCTCACCACGCTGACCATTGCCGAGGCGCGCGCCGGGCTGGACCGAAAAGCGTTCACCGCCTGCGAGCTCGCCGATGCCCATCTGGCGGCGATCGAGCGCGCCCGCGTGCTCAATGCCTTCGTCCTGGAGACCCCTGATCGGGCGCAGGCCATGGCGCGCGCCGCCGACGAAAAGATCGCCAGGGGAGAGGCGCGGCCGCTGGAGGGGATACCGATCGCCGTCAAGGACATGTTCTGCACGGCGGGCGTAAGGACGACGGCGGGCAGCCATATCCTGGAAGATTTCGTGCCGACCTACAAGTCGACCGTCACCGCCAATCTCTGGCGCGACGGCGGCGTGCTGCTGGGCAAGACCAACAACGACGAGTTCGCCATGGGCTCGTCGAACGAGACCTCCTATTTCGGTCCGGTGGTGTCCCCGTGGCGGCGCGCCGGGGCAAATACCAGGCTGGTGCCGGGCGGCTCCTCCGGCGGCTCGGCGGCCGCGGTGGCGGCGTTCCTGGCGCCGGGCGCGACCGGAACCGACACGGGCGGATCGATCAGACAGCCCGCGGCCTTCACCGGCATTGTCGGCCTGAAGCCCACCTACGGCCGGTGCTCGCGCTGGGGCATCGTCGCGTTCGCCTCCTCGCTCGATCAGGCCGGGCCGTTCGCCCGCTCGGTGCGCGACTCTGCGATCCTGCTGCGCTCGATGGCGGGGCACGATCCCCGGGACACCACCTCGGTCGACGTTCCGGTCCCCGACTACGAGGCGGCGATCGGCCGCTCGGTCAAGGGCCTGCGCATCGGCATTCCCAGGCAGTATCGCGTGGACCGCATGCCGGCCGAGATCGAGGCCTTGTGGGCGACCGGGGCCGAGTGGCTGAGGAGCGCCGGCGCCGAGATCGTCGAGGTGTCGCTGCCGCACACCCGGTACGCGCTGCCGGCTTATTATATCGTGGCGCCCGCCGAGGCCTCCTCCAACCTCGCCCGCTATGACGGCGTGCGCTACGGCCTGCGCGTGCCCGGCGACGACATCACCGGCATGTACGAGGCGACCCGCGCCGAAGGTTTCGGCAAGGAAGTCCGCCGCCGCATCATGATCGGAACCTACGTTCTGTCGGCCGGCTATTTCGACGCCTATTACCTGCAGGCGCAAAAAGTCCGCACCCTGATCAAGAAGGATTTCGAGGACTGTTTTGCCGCCGGCATTCACGCCATGCTCACCCCGGCGACACCGTCGGCGGCCTTCGGGGTCGGCGAGAAATCGGGAGACCCGATCGAGATGTACCTGAACGACGTTTTCACGGTGACCGTGAACATGGCAGGCCTTCCGGGGATTGCGGTGCCGGCCGGCCTCGACGCGGGCGGCCTGCCGCTCGGGCTGCAGCTGATCGGGCGGCCGTTCGACGAGGAGACGCTGTTCGCCCTCGGTCACGTCGTCGAGCAGGCAGCCGGGCGCTTTGCGCCGGAGCGCTGGTGGTGAGAGCGGCATTGCAGGAGGCGAGCGGATCATGAGCGACGAATCGCTGTCGGAACTGGAGCGCTCGGTCTCCGCGAAGGCGCCGCCCGCGGGCCTTGCGCGGCCGGTCGAGGCGCTGTGGTGGGCCGCCAAGGGCGACTGGGACAAGGCGCACCGCATCGTCATGGAAGAGAAGGGTGCTGACGCCGCCTGGGTCCATGCCTATCTGCATCGGGTCGAAGGCGACCTGGACAATGCGCGATACTGGTATCGGCAGGCGCGGCGTCCGGAGGCGACCGTTGCGCTCGAGGCCGAGTGGCGGGCGATCGCGACGGCGCTCACCGGCAAAGCGAGCTGACGCGAAGGGATCGAGGCGACCATGAACCTCCAGGCAAAGCCATCGAAGCTGATCAGCGGCGCGACCGGTGACTGGGAGGTGGTGATCGGCATGGAGGTCCATGCCCAGGTGACCTCGAACGCCAAGCTGTTCTCCGGCGCGTCGACCGAGTTCGGCGGCGAGCCGAACTCCCATGTCTCGCTGGTCGATGCCGCGATGCCCGGCATGCTCCCGGTGATCAACGAGGAGTGCGTCCGCCAGGCGGTCCGCACCGGCCTCGGGCTCAATGCCCGGATCAACTTGAAGTCCGTGTTCGACCGCAAGAACTATTTCTATCCGGACCTGCCGCAGGGTTACCAGATCAGCCAGTACAAGTCGCCGATCGTCGGCGAGGGCGAGGTGATCGTCGACCTGGCGGACGGCGAGACCGTGACGGTCGGCATCGAACGGCTTCACCTCGAGCAGGATGCCGGAAAATTCCTGCACGACCGGCATCCCTCGATGTCCTTCGTCGATCTCAACCGGTCGGGCGTGGCGCTGATGGAGATCGTGTCGAAGCCGGATCTGCGCTCGGCCGACGAGGCCAAGGCCTATGTGGCGAAGCTGCGCGCCATCCTGCGCTATCTCGGCACCTGCGACGGCGACATGGAGAAGGGCAGCCTGCGCGCCGACGTCAACGTGTCGGTGCGCCGGCCCGGCGCTGACCTCGGCACGCGCTGCGAGATCAAGAACGTGAATTCGATTCGCTTCATCGGTCAGGCGATCGAGTACGAGGCGCGCCGCCAGATCGGCATCCTGGAGGACGGCGGAAGGATCGAGCAGGAGACCCGGCTGTTCGATCCCGGCCGGGGCGAGACGCGGTCGATGCGCAACAAGGAGGAAGCCCACGACTATCGGTACTTCCCCGACCCCGATCTGTTGCCGCTCGAGATCAGCAGCGCCTATGTGGAGGATCTCAGGACCTCGCTTCCCGAGCTGCCCGACGAGAAGAAGGCGCGCTTCGTCGGCGCTTACGCGCTCTCCGCCTACGACGCCGGCGTGCTCACCGCCGAACGGGAGACCGCCGAGTTCTTCGAGCAGGTCGCGCAAGGCCGCGACGCCAAGAGCGCGGCGAATTGGGTCATAAACGAGCTTGCTGGTCGCCTCAACAGGGAGGGCGGGGATGTCGCGCATTCGCCGGTGTCGGCGACCCAGCTCGGCGCCATCCTCGATCTGATCGCGGCGGGGACGATCTCCGGAAAGATCGCCAAGGAGCTGTTCGAGCTCGTATGGAGCGACGGCGGCGATCCGCATGCGATCGTCGAGGCACGCGGCATGAAGCAGGTCACCGACCTCGGCGCGATCGAGAAGATCGTCGACGACATCGTGGCGAAAAATCCCGACAAGGTGGCGCAGGCCAGGGCCAAGCCGACCCTGATCGGCTGGTTCGTGGGCCAGGTGATGAAGGCATCGGGCGGCAAGGCGAACCCGCAGGCCGTCAACGACCTGCTCAGGCGCAAGCTCGGGATTTGATCCGCTGCCGGGGACCCGCGCCGGCGTCGCGGCGGGGTCGGGCGAACGCGACGAGCGCGTCGCCTCGACGGCGCGAACGCGAATCACCCGAGCGCGAATCTCCCGTCTCGAGCGCGTCCGCGGCGTCGCGCGCGCCTCTCCGCAGAGTTATGCAAAATTTTTTTTCGCGGCGGGAATCCCGCGCCGCCGCGGTCGCGGCGCGCCGGCGGCGGGTGTCGTGGCAAAAGCGGCGCGCCGCCGAGGAGGCGGCGGCAATGAAGTTGCGATCTGCGGAAGTGCCTGTGCCATGCCGCTTTCTTCGATCATCAGATAAACATGCCGGCCGCGGCGCACGCCGTCGCGGCGGCCTCGGCGAGCAGAGCAGCAGTCGGATCGGCGGCGTCGTCGGCGGCGCATGCGCGTCGGCGCGTCGGTCCGCGATTTGTCAAGCGGAGTCGCTTTTTTTTCGTTGTGTTGTAGTAATCGGAGTGCAGTGCATGTCGATTCGCGACTGCATTGACCCGCCATCTCATCATGGCTAGGAGGGCAGAATGGCGAAGAAGGCAACGAAACCGAAGACGAAGTCTGCGGCGAAGAAGACTGTGAAGAAGACCAAGCGTAAGGCGGCTCCGGCGAAGAAGAAGTAGTCACCCGCCACGAGGCGATTGGCTTCACGAACGCCAAACGCAGCGTCGCAGACGTCGGCGAGGTCGATGCTCAGCAATCGCAAGGCTGCTGTGAAACGCCCCGCCGGCAGAAGTCGACGACAGAGGGCGTCGGCGATAACGGGGTTCACGCTTCGACGGGCTTGGCTGCCGGGGTCGACCTGAAAATCCTCCCCACACTTTTGCTCGGCGGGCACCGGTCTCTTGGTGCGCATGTCGGGTGAATGTCGCGGCAGCCGAAACTCCCGCCGAGGACAGGTACGGTGCAGGTGCCGTGCCTGGCTGCTGGCAAGACTTCGCGTCGGGCCACCGGCCGTGATCCACGAACAACTCGCCGACGCCCTCGGCCGGTCTGCAGCTCCACTTGGTCGGTGGCGGGCTGCGACCGCGACGAGCCGGGTGCCGGCTCGCGGAATGCCCCCTCATTGCGGCTGCCGCCTCGGGTAACGATGTTGCCGACATGGCGACGCGACCGGTGAGCGGGCGGCCGAAGAGTTCCATCCTTGTCAGCGGCGTTGATTGCTCGGCCGAGGCGGTCGCTTCCCGGCTCCTCGGCCGATGGTTATCGTCGTGCCAACGCCCACGGTTTCCGAACAGTAAGTGCCGGAAGCAATCGCCGGCCGGGCTTCAGTCCTCGCGGTTAACCGCGCGTTTCGCCGAAAGATCATTCAGATTCCATTCATTGCATCGCTTAAACTGCCATTCAAATCTCATGTCCGATGATCGGCACGCTCGGGGACGACCCCCGGGCGGGGGATCGGCAGCGCCTGTCGGGAAACGGGACGCCGGAACAAGGGGAGGCCGACATGGGCCGTTACGAGATCGCCGACATCGAGAGCGCCGCGCTGGGTCAGGCCAACGGCGACGTGTTTTTCGAGCTCGGCATGATGTATTCGACCGGGCGTTCGGTTCCGGCCGACCTGGTGAGCGCGCACAAGTGGTTCAATCTGGCCGCCATGCGGGGCAACCGGGACGCGATCCGGTTGCGCCTGGAGATCGCCGCCGAGATGTCCGAGCTGGAGGTCGCCGCCGCTCAGCGCGCGGCGCGGGACTGGCTCAAGGCGCACTGAATTGGCGTGCAGCAGAGCCACTCCGGGATCGCAGACCGAGCCGCCGAACACGGCGGCGTGCCGGCGCAATCAGGCTGAGCGGAGCTCGGTCAGCCCGCCAGGGGGGCGCGCCCAGGCCGGTCGGTTGGAACGCGATCGGGCGGATGCCGCTCTTGCTGATCGTACGCCACTCGTCCTCCCCGAAGTCCTGCGGACACGGGACATGCTTTTCCGGTAGGCGCTCGTTTCGTGTTTTCGCACGGTTGCAAGCCGCCGCGGACCGCCGATTGATCGGCCCGGTCCGGCGCGCGCGGCTGTCGAGATGCCGAAACCCGTCTCGCGCGATTTGACAAGGGTCAATGGCCGCCATAGCGAAGCCGCTAGGTTGCGCCCGAGTTGGCTGGAAAACATCCGATTTCGTTGCCTTTCCATAGCGCGGATGGCGGCGTGTCGAGGGCCTGCATCGGAAGGTCATGCAGCGCTCACAACGTGAGGACCAATGCGTCCGCAGACCCTGAAATTCAAGGTCAATATCTACCTGCTGATCGCCCTGTCGCTGGTATTGCTGGCCTTCGCGTCAGTGGTAACATGGTACTTGAGAACCGAGCTTCTCAATGGCATATCGGGCCATCTGACTCAGCTCGCAGAGGTCATCACCAAGAGCACGCGTTTCGCGATGCTGCAAAACCAACCCGACTACGTCGCTCGCATCCTGCAGGATATCGGAAGCCAGGGTGGCATCGACAAGGTGCGGATCCTGAGCAAGGACGGCACCATCATCCACTCCACCGCCGCGTCCGAGGTCGGCCGCGTCCTCGATCGCAAGGCCGATGCCTGCGTCAGCTGTCACGAGAACGGGACCGTGCCCCTGAAGCTTCCCCGTCAGCAAAAGTCATGGACGTTCGCCTCTCCGGAGGGACGTCGATTGCTCGGCAGCATGGAGGTCATTCGCAACGAGCCGTCGTGCTACAACGCCGCCTGCCACCAGCACCGCGAGAGCACCTCGGTCCTTGGAGTTCTGGAGATCGTCTATTCGCTGGACGAAGTCGACCGCACCATGCGGAAAAGCTGGCTGGCGATTGCCGGCCTGTCGTTCGGATTCATCATCCTTGCCTCGTTCTCGGTCGGTCTGTTCGTGCACCGGCTGGTTTATGTGCCGCTCCGCGATCTCGAAGGCGGGGCGCGCAGGGTGTCGTCGGGCGATCTGGACCGCCCGATACCCGTGCGCAGCGACGACGAGTTCGGGCATCTGGCCGCCGCCTTCAACGCCATGACGGCGGCCCTGCGCAACTCCCAATCGGAGCTGCGCGAATGGGGGCGGCTGCTCGAGGACAAGGTCGAGAAGAGAACCCAGGAGCTGCGCCGTGCCCAGGCCGAGACCGTGCGCGGGGAAAAGCTGGCGTCGGTCGGACTGCTCGCGGCCGGTATTGCCCATGAGCTGAACAGTCCGCTGACCGGCATCCTCACCTTCTCGTCCCTGCTCCGGGAGAAGGTCCCGGACGGCAGCCCCGACGCGGAGGACCTCGACCTGGTGATCCGCGAGACCAGGAGGTGCGCGGCGATCATCAAGCGTCTTCTCGATTTCGCCCGGGAGAAGCCGCCGGAGAAGGCCTTTGCCGATCTCAACCAGGTCATCGAGGACACCTTGCGGATCGTCCGACGTCCTGCGCATCTGCGCGACATCGAGATCGCCCTCGACCTCGATCGCGGCCTGCCGCCGGTCTGGATCGACGCCGATCAGATCAAGCAGGTCGTCATGAACATTCTGGTCAACGCCCAGCACGCCATCGACGAGAAGGGGACCATCACCGTCCGCACCCGACGCTCGCCCATCGTCAAGAGCCCGGTTCCCGGCACTCCGCCGGTTCCCATGGTGGAGATTGCCATAACCGACACCGGGTGCGGCATTTCGCGGGCCGATCTGCAGCGGATCTTCGATCCGTTCTTCACCTCGAAGGAGGTGGGGAAGGGCACCGGGCTCGGCCTGTCGGTCAGCCACGGCATCGTCAATGCGCATGAGGGATTGATCGATGTGGAGAGCGAGGTCGGGGCGGGAACGACGTTCCGCGTCTATCTGCCGCTCACGCCCGCAGGCGGCTTGGCGGAGACCCAAATGAGCGAGAGCGTCTGATGAGAGCCCGAATTCTCGCCGTCGACGACGAGGAGATCGTCACCCGAAGCTGCCTGCGCATCCTCGACGGGGGCGACTATCAGGTCGACGCCGTGCACGACGGTTTCGAGGCTCTGCAGAAGATCGAGCAGGGCCACTACGATCTGCTCATCCTCGACATCATGATGCCGAAAATGGACGGTCTCGAGGTGCTGCGCAGGGTGAAGGAGGGGCACCCCGACATCGATGTCATCATGATCACCGGGCTGTCGCAGATCGATACCGCGGTCCGCGCGATGAAGCTCGGCGCCTTCGATTATCTGCCGAAACCTTTCGATCCCGACGAGCTCAAGCTCGCGGTGCAACGCGCGATCGAGCGCCGCGAGCTGCTGCAGCAGAACCGCGATCTCAAGAGCGCGGTCTCCTCCAAGTATCGTTTCGAGAACATCGTCGGGGCGAGCCCGCCGATGCAGAACGTATTTCGGCTCATCGCCAAGTGCGCGCCCACCAACAGCACCGTCATGCTCACCGGAGAAAGCGGAACCGGCAAGGAGCTGATCGCCCGCGCGATCCACTACAACAGCCTGCGCAAGGACAAGCCGTTCGTGCCGGTCGACTGCAACGCGCTGAGCGAGAATCTCCTGGAAAGCGAGCTGTTCGGCCACGTCAAGGGCGCCTTCACCGGGGCGATCGCCAACAAGCAGGGAATGTTCGAGGTCGCCGCCGGCGGGACGCTGTTTCTCGACGAGATCGGAAATATCTCGCTGTCCACCCAGGCCAAGCTGCTGCGCGTCATTCAGGAGCGCGAATTCAGGGCCGTCGGCGACACCAAGACCCACGCGGCAACCATCCGGCTGGTGACCGCCACCAACAAGGACCTCAAGGCGATGGCGGCGGAGGGCACGTTCCGCAGCGATCTCTACTACCGGATCAACATTTTTCCGATTCACGTGCCGCCGCTGCGCGAGCGGCGCGAGGACATCCCGGCACTGGCCTTTCATTTCCTCAAGGCCATCAGCGAGGAACTGGGAAAGAGAGTGACCGAGTTCTCCGAGGGAGCGATCAGCGCGCTGGCGAGCTACGACTGGCCGGGCAATGTGCGCGAGCTGGAGAACACGGTCCACCGGGCGGCGATCCTGACCACCGACCACGTCATCCGGCAGGCGCATCTGGTCAACATCCTCGAGGCTCTGCCACGGTCGGATCTGGAGCTCCCGCGCACCGGCGACGAGCTCAAGCGCGCCAAGAAGATCGCCCGCGAGCGGTCGGTCGAGGACATCGAGCGGCTGTTCGTTCTCGAGACGCTCAAGCGCAACGCCTGGAACGTCACCAGGAGCGCCGAGGAAACCGGCATGCAGCGCGCCAATTTCCAGGCGCTGATGAAGAAGTACAATATTCACATCCGGGAGGGCGAGCACGGCGCGGCGGATTCCGAGGGCTCCGAGCCCTGAAGCGCCGGTTCACCGCGAGCAGATGCCTGGTCGGCCGCGGCGGGCCCCTATGAGCCGGCCCCGCCCTGTGCGGTCGGCTCGGCGCTCTTCTGCGGCTCCGCGTGGGCCTCCTCCATCTCCTCGTAGCCGGTGATCATCGCCTTGTAGTGCGCCGTGGGCGTGTGGCCCAGGGCGCCGAGATAGACATGGATGATGATGTAGGCGACGAAGAAGATGAAGATCAGCACGTGAACGGTGTCCACCACCCGCACGCCGCCGAAGAACTCGATCTGCGAGGAAAACCGCCTGACGTCCCACAGCAGCACCCCGGTATAGAACTGGACGGGGGCGAGCAGCAGCATGATGATCTGGTAGAGCATGCTCTGCAGCGGATTGAATTTTCGGTAGGCGGTGATGTGGTGCGGATTGGGCTCGCCCCTGAAGATTCCGTAGCCGTAATAGTAGATCTGCCGGAAGCTTCCGATGAAATGCTTCTTCGGGTTCATCTCCGGATGGTAGACCTTGATCTTGTCGGTGAAGAGATAGAACCCGAGCCAGACGAAGAAGTTGGCGATCAGCAGGAAGCCGACCCATTGGTGAACGTAGACGGCGGTGCGGAACGAGATCACGTCGATGAGCCCGACGTAGCGAAGCTGCAGGCCGGTCAGGATCATGATCACGAAGCCGCCGGCGTTGGTCCAATGCCAGATCCTGACCGGAAGCGGGTGAATGTAGACACGTTGCATGTCGGGTTCCTTCGCGCTTACGCGGCCTTGGCGGCGTCGCCGCCGGGCGACCCGGCGCCCGGCCCGATCGGTGGGTTCGGCGGCGGCATGTAGCGTCTGATCAGCCAGCCGAGCGTCAGGTGGCCGATGGGCACGGCGAGCGCGCCGAGGAACGCGAGGAGCAGCAGGACATCCAGTATCCCGATCCGCGTCCCGCCGATGGCGTAGAAGCCGCCCACCGAGTCGATGGAGATCATCGAGCTCAGCACGTCGGGGTTGGCTCCCGTCTTGACGCGGCGGCCATCCGGCCCGACGACCGACACCGTCACGCTCTGGAACGCTTCCGAGCCCTGGCGGTGGCAGGTCGCACAGTCCCTGATCGCCGTGCTCTTGGCGGTGAGCTGATGCGCCTCGGGGCCGGTGCGGACCTCCAGACGTCCGCGCAGGGCGGCCTTGCCGACCGTGCCCTCGCGATTGAGGGTCTGCAGCAGGTTCCACAGCGCCAGCGCATCAAGCCCGCGACCGTCCGCGGTGGCGGGGGCTTCGATCACCGGCACGCCGCGGTGCTCGACCCGGGCCTTCGATTGGCTGTCGTACAGTCTGAGGTCGACCTTGCGCGTCGCCTTGGGCGCATGACAGACCGGACACGATACCAACTCGAAATGCTGCGCGGCGTTGGGAAGCCACGTCTTGTGCGCCTCGAGCGCGCCTTGATGGCAGCCGAGACATGCCCCCTTCGGCCCCTCGCCGAATGAGACCGGCAGCACCTCATGGGCGCTGTGGCAGCCCGAGCAGAGCGGGGCGCCGCCCTCCGGCGACTTCCGCAATGCCTGGGCATGCATGCTGCCCGCATAGGCGTTGAAGATCGCCGCGTGACAGGTCTTGCAGGGGACGTCGGCCATGGTGCTGGCCGCGGCCTTGATGACTTCATGCGGGCTGTGACAATCGGTGCAGACCGGCGCCCCGGCGTTGCCGTCGCGGACCAGAGTTGCGTGGATGCTTTTGTCCCAGTTCTCGAACTTGTCGCCGTGACAGGTGCGACAGGTCTCGACCGCGGCGAGAGAATAGGCGCGCGCGCTCTTGATGTCCTTCTTCGTCGGCGGATGACTGGCAGGATCGATATCGGCGTGGCAGGTGGAGCAGCCGAACCCGCCGTGGACCGATTTGGCGAAGAGCTCGCCCGGAACGTGAAGCGCCAGGGTTCCGCCGTCGGGAAGGGTCTTGGTCATCCCCTCCGTGCCGTGGCATCCGAGGCACTGCTGGTCCGGTGACGCGGCGGCGTCGTCCGCGGCGCGCGCCGGCGAGGCGAAGATCGTCGCTATGACGAGGCCGGCCCAGAGCGGCCATCGCCCGGACGCGCCCCCACTGACGAGCCTGCCCATTTGTCCCCCACGGTTCGACTGACCGTCTGATCTAGCAGATTCGGCAGCAGTCGGGGATATTCGCGCTGTCGCCAGGCTTATTGACGCTGCGCAAGGCCGGGGAAAAGCTGGACCGGGGCCACGGTCGGGCCGCGGGGCATTCGCTTCAAACGAAAACGGCCGGGGGCCTGGCCCCCGGCGAGTGCCATGACGTTGGGAAACCTTGAGACGTTACCGGCGACCGCCGTCACTTCCGCCCGGCCGCCATCAGGCTGCGGGTCGCCAGCCAGACCAGCGCCACCAGCCCGACGGGCGGGAGGACGAGGATGGCTGCCAGCCCGATGAACGGGGCGGCGAGGAGCATGCCGACCTGCCTGGCGATGCCGCCGACGGTGCGCACCACCTGGTATTCGCCTGCGGCCCGTGCAGCCATCCAGGCGAGAACCGCAAGGCCGACGAACGGCAGGGCGGCGATGTAGGCGAGCCCGATGAAGGGCGCCGCCAGGAACAGGACGACGTTTTTCAGCGTGCTCTCGCGCGCCGGAGCGGCAAGCTCCGTGGCGGCTTCGGTGGTCTCGGCCGGCTCCGTCGCCGGGGTCAGGGCCCGGCGCGCGCTGCCTTCGATCGTCGCGGGCGACAGCGGCTTGTGGATGAACTCGGCGACGCCCGCCGCCCTCGCACGGGTCTCGCTCTCGGCGGTGCCGTAGCCGGTGATGATCACCACGGGGGTCCACGGATGCGTGGCCTTGACGCGTTCGGCCACCTCGAGCCCGCTGATCCCCGGCATCCTGATGTCGGTATAGACGACATCGTAGCTCTCGGTGGCGAGCTTCATCAGCGCCTCGTCGCCGTCCTTGGCGGTAACGACAGCGTAGCCCTTCTTCGAAAGGACGCGGTCGAAGCTCTTGCCGATCACCGGGTCGTCATCGACAACGAGCACTTTGCGCAATGCGGTCATGGCTTTCTCCTTTTCGTGTTTGTTCAAACCGGTCGTCCGACCGGTCATGCTGATCCAACCGACGCTGTCTGGTGCAGCGTCCATTTCTTCTGCCGGATGGCTCCGTCGGTGGCGTTGATCACGTCCGCCGGACCGACCGGCTTGGCGAGGTAGTCGTGGGCTCCCAGCCGGACCGCTTCCTTGGCGGTGTCGATGCTCGGATATCCGGTGATGATCACCACCTGGCTGTCGGGCCATCGTTGCTTGATCGTGCGCAGGACGCTGATTCCGTCCCGGCCGGGCATCCGCAGGTCCATGAGAACGACATCGAATTGCTGCTTCTCCATCGCCTGGAGGGCCTCCTCGCCGTCACCGGCGGCTTCCACGTCGCGGAAGGCGCCGATCAGCGAGCGCAGGTAGCTGCGGCGGACCGTTTCATCGTCATCGACGACGAGGATTTTGGCTTTGTCGGTCATGTCGGCCACCTGGGTTTTGTCGATCTCGTTGGTTCTTGACAGCAGTAAAGGCAAGCCGCGTGCCAGAAACCGGCAGCCAATAAAAATCGATATGATGTCAATGGGTTATGAGGAGAGTAGCGGAATCGGCCGGTCTCTTTGCCGATTGCTCGAGCGGGCCCAAGTACATTCTTGTTGTACAGCCGGGCGCCGCGGCGAGGCGGAAGCGCTGAGCCTTCAACGTGTTGGGCGGGATGCCCAACTGTACATCATTGTTGTACATCCAAGCCGGCACGCGGGCGGGATGTCGGCAAGCGCATGGTCGGATCGGCCGCTCGCTCGGGATGTCCATGGAGAACGCTGCGGCATCGAAGGGGACGATCGGCTGCCCGACCTCGGTGCGCCCGGGAAACCGCCGTCGGCACCTCGGCCGGTCGATATTGCGTCGCGCTGTCAACAGGATAGCTCGGCGCGCCACCCCGGATTCGCCGCCCCGATTTGACGCGGAAAGGCCGAAACTATAAGCCTTTCCGTCACCGGAGAGGTGGCCGAGTGGCTGAAGGCGGCGGTTTGCTAAACCGTTATACGCTCTCAAGGCGTATCAAGGGTTCGAATCCCTTCCTCTCCGCCAACCCCTTGCAAATCCGGGCGAGGAGGGCCTCCTTCACGACGCCATGTATGCCAGCGTTCCAGCTCCATTGGCCAAAGCCAGACCAACACCCCCAATGGGCAGAGCCAGCATTGTCAGCAGTTGAGCGTCAGCGACGAAAATAGCGTCGCGCAGGTTTCCTCCGACGATCAGATCGATCTCATGATCTTCGAGGACGCTGATACTCAGTCGTGCAAGGAAAGCCAGCCCGGGGCCGGTTGCTGCTTGCCCTCGAGAAGGACAGCCAATTCCCAAAGGACATGGGCGAGCCACCTGACGTTGGGGAGCTCGGATGGAAAGGCATGGCGCGGGCTTTCGGCTTCGCGGAAGCAGACGTCCGATCCTGCAAGAAACTCGGCGGCGCTCGTCATGGCATCCTCGTTCGGTTTGCCCGAGATCCAGTAGATATACGTAAGTACTTTCACGAGAGGTTAATTGGAACGAATACGTAAGCATTGCTGTCAATCCGCGGGTTGAAGCGAAGCGATGATGCCTCGCCGGGCCGCATGGCCGGGGGCGAACGAGCCGCCCGGGACCTGCTGAGCCGAACTATTGTCAACGACGACGCGCGCGCGATTTGAGCCGCGCCCGCAGCCGAGGCACGTCGAGCGTCCTGATCAGAACGGAGCCATCAGCCGGCACTGGCTCATTGAGGTAGATGTCACGAGCCATGGCCTCGATTTCCGCCCGATGCTTGCGGAAGGCATCAAGGCGACCATCCTGGCCCTTGGCGTCGGCATCGTACCAGTCATCCGGCGCTGCCCGGCTGATTGCACAGTCTTCTTCTCCTCTGCAAGTGCGGCCAGAAAACAGGACGACTTCACGCGAAAAGTCGTATCGTGGCGGGGCATCTCTGAATTCAATGTCGAGATTGGGAACGATCCGGCGTGTTGCGCCAAGTGCAAATAACAATCGGTCCCGCCCGGTGGGATCGAGGTCCACCAGAGCATCCTTGAGCGGTTTGCGCCAACGAGGGCCGCGCTCGTAGGCCCCCGACCACGACGCGGCAAGATCGGATGATCGACGTTCTGCCAAGGCGTCAAAAAGCGCAGAGGCTTGATCCAGATCCTTCGATCGTTTCACGGACGCATCGCGGCGGACTTGAGAAAGTCAGAGCGGCAAAAGTCGACGACAAAAAACCCGCCGAGCATCCGTTCGGCGGGTTTCGTCAGCGGCTGGCGCAAAGGCCTTACGCTTTGGCTACGCACTTCTTGACGAACTTCCGGGCCTTGAGCCATCGGAGCTTCTGTTCCTTCGCCTGCTTCTTGCAGTCAGCGGTCTTCTGCTTCAGGACGGCCTTGTCGGCGGCGGACATCTTCGCAGCCTCGGCTGGCATGGGCATGAACGCAGTGCCGCCAGCAAGTGCCGTGGCGACAATGCCGGCGACTAATACTGTGACGAAACGAGACATGGTGCGCCCTCCCTGAGTGATCTCTACGCGACGGTTCACATTCATCGACCATTCCTGAATGGCTGATGAATGGAAACGCGCCGTTCGGTTTGGACCGAGGGCCGCTCTTGTGCACGACCCGGATGTTGGTCATGCGCCCGCTGCTGGTTGACGCGATAACCAGCGAGGGACCGGCGTGCTCAGCGTCGTGATCAGCCTGGTCATGGCGACGTTCTCGTCGATCCTCATCCATGCGATCGATCTGGTGCCTCATCGCGTGGGTCTTGTCGGCGGACTGTTCTATGGTTTGGCGTTCGGGCTCGGCGGGCTGGCGGCTGCGGCCGTCGGCGTGCTTGCCGACCAGATCGGCATCATTGCGGTGTTCAAGCTTTGCGCCTGGCCGCCGGCTTTGGGATTGCTGACTTTTATGCTCCCCTGGGCGTCATCAGGGCGGTGAGTCGCGCGGCATCGGCCTCAAAGCTCCGACAGGTCGTCCGGCACCTCGCCGAACCGGCCGAGGATTTCTGCCGGCGCGAACTCGCCGACCTCCGGATCACCGCTGCGGGAGAATGCCACGGCGCCGCCCTCGACGGCCGAGATGGACTTTGCCCGCGCGACCGCCGCCCTGGCGCTCGGGCACTCCACGCCTTCCTTGGGCGCGGGCGTGCCGTCCTCGCCGGGGGCGAAGGCGAGCGCCACGTAGTAGGTGACGTTGGGCATGGCCAGTGTATAGCACGGAACAGAGAGGGAACAAAGTCCACGGATTCTCCGACGCAGTCGTCGCCTCGCCTGTGCGCGGCGATGCACGATCGGCCCGGGACGGGCAAGCGCCGCAACCCTGGGGCCGGGGACTGCCGGTTGGGACCGCCGGCGCAATCGGGCGATCCGCCGGTTTGGCGCCACCGAAAAGCCCAAACCGGATGCATTCTTTTTCGCGGGCGGATACGGGGCGACCGCGGTGAAGCTGTTCGGTATCGAATTCGACGTGCGGGGCAGGAGTCCCGAACAGCCGGTCTCCAGCGAGCGCGAAAACTACCTGTCGTTCCTGCTCGACAAGCTGCCGGTCGGAATCATGCAGACCGGGCTCGACGGCCGTTACGGGTTCGTCAACGCGCATTTTTGCGAGCTGACGGGTCGGTCGGCCGACGAGCTCGTCGGCATGCACTTCAGCCGTGTCACCCATCCCGACGATGTCGCCGAGAACGCGAGACTGTTTGCGCTCGCGGTCGAATCCGGGGTGCCGTACACGTTCCGCAAGCGCTACGTCAGGCCGGACGGGACCGCGGTGTGGGTCGAGGTCAGCGTCACGATGCTCTCGGAGCGCCCCGAGGGCCTGCTGTCGGTCGTCGTGGATCTGACCGAGCGCATGCGCGCCGAGGCGCAAAAAAACCTGCTGATCGACGAGCTCAACCACCGCGTCAAGAACACGCTGGCGAGCGTCCAGTCGCTGTCCGCCCTGACGATGAAGCACACCCGGTCGGCCAAGACCTTCAATCAGGCGTTTTCCGCCCGCCTCCTGGCACTGTCCGCCACCCACAATCTGCTGACCCGTGCCGCCTGGGAGCGCGCCGCTCTCAACGATCTGGTGGTGACCGAGCTCGAGCCCTATGAGGGGCGCGAGCATGCCCGCGTGACAATCGCCGGTCCCCCGGTCGACCTCAGCCCGCGGCAGACCATCAGCCTCGGGATGGTGCTGCACGAGCTTGCCACCAATTCGTCGAAATACGGCGCGCTGTCGGCGCCCGGCGGCAGGATCTCGATCAGCTGGGAGGCAGAAGCAGGCCGTCTTCGCATCGACTGGCGCGAGCAGGGCGGACCGCCGGTGGAGCCGCCGACCCGCCGCGGGTTCGGCTCGCGTCTGATTGAGCGCAGCGTCGCTCGTGAGCTCGGCGGTCGGTTCGAGCCAAGCTACCAGCCGGAAGGTTTTGGCTGCACCATCGAGCTGCCCCTGTGGTTGCCTGCCACCGACGAACCGTGATCAATGTCACAGTCGCGGCCGCGCCCGCGGGCGAGATTGGTGGCGAAGCCGGCAACGGGTCGGCTCTGCACCAGGGAGCACCGCAATGGCGCATGCGATCGTGAGGGCGACGGCAGCGGAAGCGGATCTCGAGCGTCGTGTCGCCAGCGAGCATGTCCGCGAGCTCGACGCCAACGAGCTTGACCTTGTTGCCGGCGGCACGATCAAGGCACCGCGGGACGCCCAGACCGGCCAGGCGACGGGCAGACGCATGTGGGCTCCGATCTTGTAGAGCTCGCGCTGCTCCCGGCATCGCGCTTTGGCGCTCCGGCATCAGAGATGGCACGGGAGAAGTTCCCCGAAGCCATCCAAGCGTTGTGGCGAAGCCCGTTCATCAGGACGTCGCCGTGGGGTTTCTCGATTTTTCCGGGCTCACCGGGCTGACCGAAGCGGAATTCAGGTTGTAGAAGAACCCGTCCGCACGGAGCCGCGACCTCCGCCGTGGATCATCTGAGAAAAATCAGGTTGTCCGGCGTCTGGCAAATCAGCCGATAGCCATGAGGCGCGAGAACATCTCCGAATTCGTGGTACGGGCGCGCCGCCTCGACACAGATAACGTTGGGGCAGAACCGCGTCAGATCGAGCGATGCGATGATCGCAAAATCGCACCCTTCCGCGTCCACCGACAGAAAGTGCGGTGTGGCGCCGCCACAGTGCCGCTCAATGGCTTCGTCGATCGGGATCATGGCAACATCAATGGAGTCCACGACGCGCTGAGGGTTGGCCTCCCAGCCGGATGACGCTGCAATCACGGTGTCTGCCTGGTGGGAGAGGAAGGTGTTGAACACGCGGCTTTGCATCCGCATGAGCGACGCACGCCGCCGCTCGTCGAACGCTATTCCGACGTTTACCACCGTGTCTCGCGGGCGTGCCGCCCGCAGGGCGCTTGCTTGATCCGGGTCCGGTTCGATGAGCACCCCGGAAGCTCCAAGCAAATAGAGCAAATAGGTGTTGCTCAGCCGCTTGGGCTCGCCTGCACCAATGTCGAGGTAGCGGATATCATGCATGGCGATACCCGTCGCGCGCAGCCACGAAGCAACAATCACGTCCTCCCCAAAGGAGGAGAACGAGACAGTTGCGACATCTGCCGGAACCGGGGGCGGAGTGTAGATCGCGGTGGCAATCCGCCGCCGGATCGGATGGGTTGCCTGCCTCAGCGCATCGAATCTCACGGCGGTGGCCTTTTCCCTTTGCCCCTGTCTGCGGAGAGAAGCGTACAAGATTGCGTGCGGCGGTGCGGCGAGGAAGATCGGCGCGCAGCCGGCCGACGACGTCGGTGACACAGGAGGAGCCCATTTTGTATACGATCGGTTATGTCAATCAAGTCATCCGCTACTACAGTGGGCAGCCGTGCTTGGCGGGCTGCCCCTAGACAGACCAATGTCCCGAGTGTGGGGAGCCCGAAGCGGCCGCACCCTGGGCGTCCGCCCGCGCATCCTTGCTGGAGCGCAGCCGTTCTGAAAAAAACCGCAGCCGTGGCTACGTGCCCTTCAGCGTGATGTCTTCGTAAGGCGCCGTGTAGGGGAACCCGGCAATCAGGCCGAACCCCGACTCGCCCACTCGCGGGCCGACGCCATTGATGAAGGCAAGCTGCCAGATCGGCGCGTAGATCGTCCGCTCGTAGACGAGCTGCTGCATCTTGTGCAGGATCGCTTCGCGCCTCGGACGATCGAGCTCGGCCGCTTGCTGGGCGTGGAGCGCGTCGATGTCGGGGTAGCTTCCGTAGACAAAAATGCCGCCCTTGACCACCTGCGCTTCCAGCCTGGTGGCGGCATTGCCGAAGGCCCCAGGCGCAGCCTGGATGATGTTCTTGAATGTCTTCTCGGCGAAGCCCTTGATAAAGGCTGCACGCTCGATCGGCCGGAATTTTGCCCGAACGCCCACCGCCCGGAGATTATCCAGCACGGCTTCGCCGACATTCGCGTAGGACAAATCGCAATAATAATCGCCGGCGTCGAAGCCTTTCGGATAGCCGGCTTCGGCGAGCAGCTGCTTGGCCTTGTCCGGATCGTATATCGGAGCAGGAGGCTGCCAGAAAAATTCGTAATTGTCGGGGACGATCGGGTTGCCGCTGATCAGGGAATGACCAAGGGTCAACGCGTCGTTGGTGCCCTTGCGGTCGATCGCCAGGCTGGCCGCCCGCCGCACCCGCTCGTCATGCCAGGGTGACTTTGCATCCCACTGATCGGGAAAGTACAGGCTGAATGTTCCCTGGACGACCGCCGGCTTGAGCACGAGCCCCGGCGTGTGCTGCAGCTCATCGGCGAGCTCGCCGCGAACCGAATAGACGATGTCGATCTCGCCGCGCTTCAGCGCGGCCAATCGTGTGGACTCGTCGGGGATGACCTTGAAGACGAGGCGCTTCACGCTTGGCGGCTTGCGCCAGTACTGGTCGAACGCCTCCAGGACCAGCTCCAGGCCGGGATTGAACGAGACGAACTTGTAGGGTCCGGCGCCGACCGGCGCCTTCTTGAACCCCTCGTCGCCGACCTTCTCGACGTATTTCCGGGGGACGACCCAGCCGGCGCCGGTGGCGGTCGCATAGAAGGTCAGAAAGTCGGGCCACGGCCGCTTGAGCTTGAAGCGGACATGTCGGGGATCGGGTATTTCCACCGCTGCCACGCGCTCCTTCAGCAGATTGTACGACGTGCCGCGGTAGCGTTCGAACGAGAACTTGACGTCGTCCGCCGTAACCGGATCGCCGTTGTGGAATGTCGCGCCCCGACGCAGGACGAAATCGAAGGTGAGGCCGTCCTCGGACACTGACCACAATTCCGCAAGGCTCGGCGCGAGTGATCGGCCTGGCATCGGCTTCACCATCGCGTCGTGCAGCGCGTACAGCAACATGAAGGGCGTGATGATGCCGGAGACGTCGGCCGGATCGAACCATATCGGGGCCAGCGAGACGTGCACCCCCCAGGTGAGCTGCCCCTCCGTCCCGGCAGCGGTCGCCGGGCGCGGCGCGGCAGCCGCCAGCCCCAGTGCGATCAGCCCAAGAGCGTGTCGGCGCGTAATGCCATCGCCGCCCTCGCCCGACGCGGGGCGTCGCTGCCCGCGGATCAGAGCATCCGGAGCATGTCCCGGTTGCGAGGAACCGGTGAGACCGTCATGGCCGGGCTTGTCCCGGCCATCGACGTCTTGGCCAGGAACGAAGACGTGTATGCGCGGGACAAGCCCGCGCATGACGCCGCGATTCGATAACGGCGGCATGTGCTCTAGTGCGTCCATGCGCTCCCTCCCATGCTCGCTCTTGCGGGTGCCTTTGCGTTCTCTTGCGCCGACATCCCGGACGGCCGAGGTACCGGGAACAGGATGCGCCGCTCCGGCATTGTGGGCAAGTCAGACCGACAGTCGGAGCGAAAGTCGGGGCGCTGCTCTCGTACTCCTCGACCTGCACCGCGATCGGCAAGCATCCGAAAAGGACCCCGTGCGTCCGATCATCCTGGCGACCGCTCATGCTGGCATTCGGCGCGCAAGTCATTGACAAGCCCAATTTCTGTCCCGTGGAGCAAGTCCGCGGCTGCCGCCAAGCAGAGGCAGACATCCGGGATCAAGTGCAGCAGGCGTCGGCGGTTCAAGACCTGTCGCCCGGTGACGGCGCCGGAATAATGGGGACGAGCAAATGTGAGTTGTAGTTGCCGCCACAGTGAATGACGTGGATGCCGCGGTTGATGCGCGTTTCCTTGACATAAGGTGGAGAAGGGATGATCTCGTTCGAGGAGATGATCAGCTCGAGCGACTCGCCTGCCGTGAAGAACGTGCTGCTCGGGTAAAGCTCAATATCGACCGGAACAATTTCGTCGGGCTCAAGCGGCCGGTGGCTGGTTTCCGTCAGCACCGGCTGATAGTCGGTGAAATTGCTCGACATCCAGCTCCCGACGCGACACGCGACAAAAGCCCCTCGTAACCATGTCTTTGCAGTTGCCGACCGAACCCAGGAAATCGACCGGGCGGCCCTGGTCATCCAATTTGTTCACCGCCGCAAAGATCGCCAAGTCGTCCGGCGGCGGTGACGCGCCGCCGGGCGCGGCTTCCGCCTGCACCCAAAGTCGCAACTTCATGTGCCCGGTCAACTCCGTGTCGCTGTCGAAATAGAATGGCGAGTGACGAGCGGCCGCGTTTGGCCGGATGCTTGACGGGCTGGCTTGTCTGCGAACGATGCC
>CAVWIS010000056.1:0-75960 GCA_963755055.1 uncultured Alphaproteobacteria bacterium
GCTCGCCGCGCCTGAACGGCTGGGACAGCGTGTGGCTCAATCGTTCGAGCGGGGTTTCGGCGACGACCCCGGATGCTCCTGCGACGGCGTGGATTTGCCGGCCGGGAAGGTGACCACGTAAATCGTCGCCGCCGCGTCCTGGTCACCGCAGCCGTCACTGTGGCTTGCCTTGTCGAGCTCCGGCTGCGTCGCGCGGGTCGCGGCCTCAATGGGTGGCCCGCTCGCCTTGCCGGCGCCCGGGCCTGGAGTTCCTTCCGCTCCACGGACGTCTCTATCGTCTCGATATGTCCCATACTCCACGAAAGCCACGTCTCGTCCCATTCCAATCACACTAGCACAGGCGCAACCTTAAGTCGCCTCACAGTCCGGGCCGCAGGAACTCCTGGCGCCGCCGTACGTTCCTTCACAAACTTTTTTGGAACGGGACTGCGGCGTTCGCGACGCGGTAATCCGGGAGGAACGACATGACGTCAGCCCATGCGGTGGCCGACGGCCTCATGCTGGCCGAGCACCAGTCGCAGCTCCGCAGAGCGGTCATCGCCTCGACCATCGGCACCGCCATCGAGTGGTACGACTTCTTTCTCTACAGCATCGTCACCGGCCTCGTATTCGCGAAGCTGTTCTTTCCGCACTCGGACCCCTGGGTCGGCACGCTGGAAGCGTTCGCGCATCTACGCGTGGGCTTCATCGCGCGGCCGGTCGGCGCGGCAATCTTCGGCCACTACGGCGACCGCATCGGCCGCAAATCGACGCTGATCGCCACCTTGCTGCTCATGGGGCTCGCCACCTTCGCGGTGGCGCTGGTGCCGACCTACGACAGCATCGGCATCTGGGGCGCCGTCATCCTCACGGTCCTGCGCTTCATCCAGGGCGTCGGCGTCGGCGGCGAATGGGGCGGCTCGGTGCTGATGTCGATGGAATGGGCGCGCTCCAACAGTCGCGCGGGCTGGTCGCCTCCTGGCCGCAATTCGGCGTGCCCGGCGGGCTTTTCCTCGCCAATCTGGCCGTCCTCGCCTTCAGCCAGATGTCGGGCGACCAGTTCCTCACCTGGGGCTGGCGCGTGCCGTTCTTCCTCAGCCTCATGCTGGTCGGCGTCGGCCTCTATATCCGTCTCGGCATCCTGGAGACGCCGGTCTTCGCGAAGCTCGCCGCCGAGCGCAAGATCGAGCGCACGCCGATGCTCGAGGTCGATCGGGCGCACCCAGGGAGATCCTGCTGTCCGCCCTCGCCCGCATGGCCGAACAGGCGCCGTTTTACATCTTCACCGCCTTCATCTTCTCCTACGGCACCGGCACGCTGCAGTTCGCGCGACTTCCTGCTGATCGCGGTGCTGGCGGCATCGGTCCTGTCCTTCTTCTCGATTCCCGTTCTTCGGCTACCTCTCCGACCAGATCGGCCGAAGAGCGGATGTATATGATCGGCGCGGTGGTGACCGGGGTGTTCGGCTTCATCTACTTCGGCTGCTCAACACCGGCTCGGCGCCGTCATCTTCCTCGCCATCATCCTGTCGCTCGTGCCGCACGACATGATGTACGGGCCGCAGGCGGCGTTGATCGCGGAGAGCTTTACCGGCCGGCTGCGCTACAGCGGCGCCTCTCTCGGCTACCAGCTCGCGTCGATCATAGCCGGCGGCCCGGCACCGCTGATCGCCACCTGGCTGTTCGGCACCTATCACACGCCCTATGCGATCGCCCTCTATATGGCGGCCTGCGCGGTGATCAGCGTGGCGGCGACTGCATTGATGACCGACTATACGGGAAAAGACATCGACGCCGAGCACGCCGCGCGCGAGGCCGTCCGCTCCTGATGCGGCCGGCCGCGGGTCGGCGAAGCCGTTTGCCGCACGACATTGTTATCGAGCCGGTGCGGTCCGCCCGTCGTCGGCGACCGCCGACGGAGTATGATCGCATTGCCGGTCGAAGCCGAATCCGGCCGAGTCGGCAGGCGGGAACCAATCAGCCGAGGGGGGTCGCCCATGTCCGTCGAGAACGCGATCGCCGCGTGGGCGCCGCGCGTGCTTTCGATTGTCCGCATCGTCGTCGCGCTCATCTTCATGGAGCATGGCACGCAAAAATTGCTGGGCTTTCCGCCGGGACAGAATCCCGGCCCCGCCCTGTTCTCCCTGCTCGGCGTGCAGGGCGTGATCGAGCTCGTCGGCGGATTCCTGCTGCTGATCGGCCTGTTCACCCGGCCGGTGGCGTTCATCCTGTCGGGCGACATGGCGGTCGCCTATTTCATGTCGCATGCGCCGCAGAGCTTTTTTCCGATCGTCAACCGCGGCGACGGGGCGATCCTCTACTGCTTCATCTTCCTCTACCTGGCATTCGCCGGCGGCGGGCCGTGGAGCGTCGATGCCGCAATGGGATCGAGGAAATCCACGCGACCGTCGTAGGGTGGGCAACGGCGGCCACGACATTTGTTTGATACGTGGCCCGGTATCCGCCGTTGCCCACGCGGTGAGGCGCGCGGTGGGACCGCGTGGGCAAATCGCCGGCAATGCATCATTTCAACGGTGCCGTCAGTGCAGGCGATTTGCCCACCCTACGATACGACATCCATCATCTGCATCAGCCTCGCCAGCGCGCCGTTCTGCGCCGCGATGAAGCGGTCGAGCCGGTCGCGGTAGTCGGCAGGCACCGCGTCGCGCACCGACGGCCGCGCCCGCAGCGCCGCGCGCCAGGCGGCGGTCCTCGGCTTGCCCGCCAGGATGCGGTGATCGAGGATGGCATCGAAGGAATTGAAGTAGCGAAAGACCGGGGCGAACACCGCGTCGACCAGGCCGAACCGGTCGCCGGCGAACCACGGGCTCTTGAGCTCGTCCTCCACCCGGGCGAATTTCGCCTCCAGCGCCGCGACCTTGCCGGCGAGGATGTCCGGCGTCGGCGCGATCTCCATGCCCCAGATATCGGACAGGATCGCCGAGCCGTACTCGATCCAGGCGCGATGCCGGGCGCGCGCCAGCGGTTCTGCCGGATAGAGCGGATGGGGCTGCGTCTCCTCGAGATATTCGAGGATCACCGCCGACTCGAAGATCACCTCGTCGCCGACCCGGAGCAGCGGCACCTTGCCGAACGGCGAGATCTTCAGGAACCAGTCCGGCTTGTCGGCGAGATCGATATAGACCTTCTCGAATGCGACGCCCTTCTCGCTCAGTGCTATGACGGCGCGCTGCACATAGGGGCAGAGCGGGTGGCTGATGAGCTGCAACGTCATGGCGTTCTCCTGCTGAAGATACGGGCTGTCGGCGCGGTGCCCCACGCGACGCTCGCGATCGGTGCTCCGATTTCCATGCATTTGCATGTAGTAAATGCAAACGCATGAATTTGTCAAGCTCAATGCAGTTGCATTTATCGGAACGGGCCACTTCTTCCGCGACCGAACCGATCGGCAAGACCTCTTTCGAGGGCCGGGTTAACATGTCCGAAGTGGGGAACCCGCAGGCTTCATACGCGCCCGCAGCCCAGCCAAAAGGAGCCACTGATGTTTGCAGTCATCTTCGAGGTTCAGCCGAAGGCCGATCGCTGGGACGACTATCTCGGTCTTGCCGGGCAGCTCAAGCCCAGGCTGGAGGCGATCGACGGCTTCATCGACAACGAGCGGTTCGCAAGCAAGCGCACCAAGGGACGCCTCCTGTCGCTGTCGACCTGGCGCGACGAGAAATCCGTGGTGCGCTGGCGCAGCCACGGCGAGCACCATGGCGCCCAGGAGAAAGGAAGATTCGAGATATTCGAGGACTACCACCTGCGCGTCGGCGAGATTTTTTCCGACACGCAGCCGCCCAAGCGGGCTCGCGGTCGAGGCAGACCCGGCTCGACGAGACCGAGACCGGCGCGGCGAAGGTGGTGACGATCACCGAGTTGACGCCCGGGGAGGCCGGCCGGCCCGGCGCGAAGCCCGACCTGCTGCCCGCGCGGCTCGGACTCGACAGCGATGCCGACGGACTGGTCGACCTCGAAATGTTCGAGAGCATCTACAATCAGGGCAAGCTGCTGTTGCTGGCGTCGTGGCGCGATGCGGACGCTGCGGCGTCCTGGCGGCCGACAACGCCTGACGGGGCGAAAACCGTCCGGCACCGGCAGGTGCGGGTCATCCGCGACTACGGCATGTTCGAGCGCCGCGAAGCGCCGCAGTACTATCCCGAGGCGGGCAAGGCGGATGCCGGGGCGGAAAACCCGAGGCGGGCGGCCGCCCGCTGATCCGCGACCCCGCGGAGCACTCAGGCCTCCACCGAGGCCTTGCGGTCGACCGTCTCGGCGACGCGGCCGGGACGCATCATCATGAAGCTGCCGGACCAGTTGCCGGGAATGACCCAGCGGCCCGCGATCTCGGTGCCGTCGTGGTTGAGCGTCCCGTCGTAGACCACCGTCCCGTAACAGGGATTGGCGCCGTCGTAGGTTTTCACGAAATGGACCGCGCTGTCCCGCCGGCTGCCCAGCACGGTGGCGAACACGGTCTCGTCCGGGCTGCCGCCCATGGTGCACGGCTCATGGGTCGTGCCGCTCACCGAGCTTCCCGTCTCGATGAGGGTGGCGACGAACGATACGGCGAGGTTCTGGCTCGCATAGGTGTAGAGGCCGTGCCAGACGCCGGTCAGATCCTGCCCGTCGGCGCGTCGGTGCTGACCCATGGTCCCTCGCCGTCACATCGTGGCAACGGGACGGAATGAAAGTCGAATCCTGGGCCGAGAGCAAGCGTCACGGGGCGGGCCGCCGATCACGCCGGTGCCCTAGCGGCACCCTCTTCCACACCCGCGGTCCGAGGGTCCGCAGACGCCCGCCGACGGGCCTAGCCGCTGGCCCGGCGGTTGTCGATCTTCTCGGCCACCTCATCGCAGGTCGCCGCCAGATCCAGCAGCTCCGCCTTGGTGTCGGGATCGCCGGTCTCCTGCGCGAGCCGCCGATATTCCACCGCCTGTTCACGCAGATAGTCGGAGTAGTGCATGCGACGTCTCCAGACCACGACCGGGGCAAAGTCAAATCACGCGAGGCGTCATCGAGGAGCGCATCAGCTGCGATTCTGAGTTCAAGACGCCGGGGAATGCATGCTCAATTGCTCATCATCCGTGCGCATCGCTCAGCCACGCTCCGCCTCGGCCTCCTCCTCCAGGCGCACGATGCGCTGGCGCACCTCGTCGAATTGCGCCTCGAGGAGCCGGCTGGACGGCGCGGCCTTCCCTGCGGTGATGGCGGAGGCGACCCGGGTCCAGTCCTCCTCCCGCAATACCGCGAGCGCGGCGGGAAAGAAGACCTGCTCCTCCATCGCCATGTGACGCCGCTCGTGCTCGATGAAGTCGCGCACCAGATCGTCGACGGTCTGACGGAGGATCTCGCCGTCGGCGAGAACGCTCTCGACCGCCCGCGCCGCCCGGTCCAGGCGATCGGCACAGTCGCGATGCTCGGCCGGAAGGTCGCCGACGCGGACGGCCGTGGCGGGATCGCGGGCTTTCAAAGCGTCGAAGACCACGTCCTCCTTGGGATGATGGCAGGAGTCGGGGTAGTTGCGAAAATAGTCGATCGCGGTCTGGATCACCTCGTAGTCGGGGCGCTCCCCGCGAGCGAAAATGCCGAGCTCGTGCTCCAGCACGAGCAGCAGCTTTTCGATCGCCCGATGGTCCTGCCGCAGCGACTCGATGATCTCGGCCATGGGCACACTCCCCCCGCAGGCCATGCATTCGCGCGCAATCAGGCTGCGACATCAAACCCCTCGCCCGCATTGCGCTAGATCAAAAGCCGATGGACCGGCACGTTGCGGCGAGGCCGATGCCGGCTCGCCGAAGGCGTGCGCTGCTCAATGGTCCGCGCCGCCCGCGAGCGGAAGCGGCTGATCGCCGAGCAGGGTTTTCACGACCACGGCGCGGACCGCGTCGGCGTCCAGGTCGTGCCGCTCGATCAGGTCGCGGCAGTCGGCGATGATGGCGTCGGCGTCCTGCATGATCTTCAGGCGCTTGTAGTCGTCGTCGCGGAAAATCCCCAGGCCGGCGCCGACGATCTCCAGCACGTTGACGATGCGGAACGGCCAGTCGCGCTCGTGCGCGCACAGCTCGCGGTGATCGGAATGATAGACCGCCGCCAGCGCATCGACCCCGGCGTCGCGGGCCGCCTCGAGCTCGCGGCGCTGCAGGTCGCGCTTATAGACGGGGAGCACGGAGAGATTGACGCTCTGCAGGCCGACCGCCGGCTGCCCGAGGTCAATGAGCTCGACACCGGGAACGGCGCGCAGCAGGGATTCGGCGGCCTCCACCACGCCGGCGACGCCCGGATGCTTGTGCAGGGCCACCCGCATCTCCACGCGATGGCGCATGAGCGGGGCGATGTCGCCGAGCCGGCCCGCCAGGAACCGCATGAACGGCGTCATCTCGAACGGTTTTGCGCCGCGCTGCTTTTCCACGGTCGGCAGCGTCGTCTCGGTGAACTGGACATAGCAGCTCGGGCACCACGACAGCACCTGTCCGGACTTCGAGCGCGCGAGCTTGTCCAGCGTGCCGGTCGCCATGCGCCCCAGCACCTCGGTGTCGCCGGCCCGCATGTGGACGACGCCGCAGCAATGGCTCGGGCCGCCCATCACCCGGTAGGTGACGCCGAGCGCATCCATGATGTCGAGCGCCAGCAAGGCGATGTGGGGAGTCTTGAGCACGTTGCAGCCGGTATAGAAGACGAAGTCCGGCTCGCCGTCCTCAGCCGCCGGAGCCCCGGCGGCCGCGGGACGCTGGCCGAGACGCGCGAGGTCGGCATCCGTCAGCTGCAGCCTGGACAGCACCGAGACGTCGCGGCCGAGATTGCGAAAATTCTCGATGCCCTGGCGCCGCCGGTCCGGCAGCTCGCGGGTCGTCCGCGCCATGGCGACCCGCGCCATGGCCAGCAGGAAGCGCGGATTGACGCCGTAGTCGCAGGCTTCGATGCACTCGCCGCTCAGCATGCAGGCGCTCGCCCACGCGCGCGACACTTGTGGGCCGTCGCCGGTGCGCACGAGATCGAGGACGCCGGCGATGACGTCCTGCGGCCTCGCCTCGGCGATGCCCGCCGGGGCGACGCTCGGGCAGACCTCGACGCATTTTCCGCACCGCGTGCAGGCATCGAGCATGCCGTCGACGCGGGCGGCGAGCGCGGCTTCGAAACCGACATCGGTCATCGTCTGGTGCCTTCGGTCGTTGGCCTCAAGCTGGAAGCATACCTTCTGGCCGGATCGGTCGCCAGGGTACCCGGGCTCTGCGCATGCATGCCGGGTCAATTCGGAAATACCAAGAAATCCTGTCGTTCGGCTATATTGCCGCCTCAGCACGGCGCGAAGGGGACGCGGATGAGCAACGTCAATTCCGACGCTCCCGGTGTCAGGATCATCCCGCCGCTGGTCTATCTCGCGGGCCTCGTCATCGGTTTGCTCGCCAGCCGATGGATGCCGACCGGGGTCGTCCCGGACCCGCCGGCCTGGATCATCGGCGGGATTCTCATTGCCTGCGGCGTGGGCCTGGCGGGCTCCGCCGTAGCGAGCTTCAGGAACACCGGCACGACATTTCGACCCGACCGCGCCGCCAGCCGCCTCGTCATCACCGGTCCCTTCAAAATCACCCGCAACCCGATGTATCTCGGAATGGCGCTGGCCTATCTCGGGATCACGATCGCGGCGCAGTCCGTCTGGGCGCTCATCCTGTTTCCCGCGGTGCTGATCATCATCCAGCGTCGGGCGATCGAGCCCGACGAGGCGTTTCTCGCACGGCGGTTCGGAGCCGACTACGCCAGCTACAAGGCGCGTGTCCGACGCTGGTTATAGGGACCCGACGCGAAACCGGCCTGGGTCGTGACGTCGGGTCACGCTGTACCCTGTCCGCCCAGGACACAGTCGGGTCGCAGATGCGCCGCAAATCCGCCGAAGCGGCGGCGCATCCTCTTGCCAGGGTGTGATGGGGACGGATTGATGCGGGCGGGATCGTTTGCCGCGGCAATCGCGGTTTTGTTGCTTGTGGCCGATTGCGCCGGGCCGCCGGCCCGCCCGGTGTCCCCGGGAGCGGTCAGCCACCGCGTGGTGAGCCATCGGGCCATCAGCCATCGGGTCAGCGGATCGGTCGCGGCGCGGACGCCGGCCACGCCGGACAGCGGCGCCGTCGGCGTGGCGAGCTACTACCGCGCCGGCGGGCTCAGCGCGGCGCACCGGACGCTTCCGTTCGGCACCAAGGTCCGGGTGACCAACACGTCGAACGGGCGGTCGGTGGTAGTGCAGATCAACGACCGCGGCCCGTTCATCCGTGGCCGCTCGATCGATCTCTCCCACGGCGCCGCCGAGGCGGTCGGCATGACCCAGGCGGGCGTCGCCCAGGTTCGCATGGAAGTCGTCAAGTAGCGACGCCACGTGAGCGACTTGGCACGTTGCTGGCGGCGTCAACGCACGTCCTCATTGTCATGCAGGGACGCGGCCCGGACCTGCGGCGCTATCGTTGCCTTCAGCCCGCCCAGATCGGACGCGGCAAGGTCGAGCCGCCACCCATAGGCGTCCAGCACGTCCTGGGCGATCGCCAGTCCAAGACCGGCCCCCTCTTCGCGCTCGTCCAGCCGCACGCCGCGTTCGAGAACGCTTGACCGTGCGGCGGGGGCGATCCCCTCTCCATCGTCCTCGATGACGATCGCCGGATCGGACGGACCGGAGGCACCCGAAATGCGCACACGCGAGGCGGCGTGCCGGGTCGCATTGTCGATGAGGTTGCCGAGAACCTCGGCGAGATCCGTCCTGTCGATCGGCGCATCGGCGGCATCGGGGATGCGCGTCTCGAATGCGACCCGCATGCCGGGCGGTGTCCTTTCGATGGTTGCGATCAGCGAGCGCACGAGCGGCAAGATCCGGGTCGACAATCCGGCCGGCCGCAGAACGGTGCTGCGCACCCGAACGCGCGCCAATTCGCGATCGATGTGCCGGCGCATGGATTCACCCACCATCTCGACATCGCGCGCGATCGCGTCCTCGCCCCGTTCGCGCAGCCGGCCGGCATCCGCCGCGAGCGCGGCGAGCGGCGTCTTCAATCCATGGGCAAGATCGGCGGCCCGACCGCGGGAGCGCTCAATCTCGCGCTCCTGCGCCTCGAGCAGTGCGTTGAGCTCCTCGACCAGGGGCCGGACCTCGACAGGTACCGTCGACGGCAGGCGATGGCTCAGCCCCGACCGGATACCGGCCACATCGCGACGCAAGGCGTGGAGCGGGCGCAGGCCGAGACTGACCTGGATCGCCGTGGCAATCGCCAGAACCAGACCGAGAAGCCCGAGGGCGGCAGCGAGATCCTTGGCAAAGGCAAATGCGGCGGCGGACACCCGTCCGAGATCGGCTGCCACCGCGACGCGCACCGGCGTCCTGCGCGCACCGAGCATCAGGCTGATCATTCTTTCGGCAGTCAGCACACGGGCATTCGCCGGACCCGGCATCTCATGACGGTGTACCTCTCCGGGCGATGGATCGTCGGCCGCGAGCGACAGCGTCGTATCCCATAGCGAGCGCGAGCGCAGGAGCTGGCCGCGGTCGTCGGCGACCTGCCAGTACAGTCCGGAAAGAGGCTCGGCGAATCGCGGGTCGGGGGGCGGGCGGTTGACCGCAAGACTGCCTTCCGGGTCGATATCGATGCCGGCGATCAGCTGCTTGAGATAGACATCGAGATCATCGCCGATCGAGCGGGCCACATGACGCTCGAACAGGAGGGTCAGTCCGGCACCGGCAACCGTGAGCGCCAGCAGGAGGGCGACGATCCCGCCGATCACCAGCCGCAGCCGGAGCGAGCGCCATGTCATGCGGGCGGCTCCGGGACGATGTAGCCGAACCCGCGCCGTGTCTCGATCAGGTCGGCGCCGAGCTTCTTGCGCACGCGGCCGATCAACACTTCCAGCGCGTTCGATTCGTGCTCTTCGCCGTGTCCGTAAACGTTCTCGTCCAGCTCGTGCTGCGACACCACCCGACCGCGGTGCAGAATCAGATAGGCGACGAGCCGATACTCGAGCGGTGACAGCGCCACCGGAATGCCGCGCACGCTGACCTTCATCTGGCGTTCGTCCAGCGTGATGTCGCCGGCGGCGACGACCGAGGACGCGTGCCCTGCCGAGCGGCGTACGATCGAGCGCAGCCGCGCCAGCAATTCCTCGATCCGGAAGGGTTTCGGCAGGTAGTCGTCGGCTCCGGCGTCGATCCCGTCGACCCGTTCAGCCCAGCTTCCTCGGGCCGTCAGGATCAGCACCGGCATTCGCCGTCCATTCGCCCGCCAGCGCTTGAGGACCGACAGCCCGTCCATCTTCGGCAGGCCGAGGTCGAGAATGATCGCGCCGTAATCCTCGGTGTCTCCGCGAAACCACGCCTCCTCGCCGTCCGTCACCGTCTCGACGACGTAACCGGCAGCCTGCAGCGCGCGCACGACATCGGATGCGATCCGGCGATCATCCTCGACGAGGAGCAGGCGCATCATTTTTCCTTGATCTTCTCGATCTCGCCGGTGCGGGCGTCGACGGAGACCTCGAACAGGCGCCCTTTGCCGTCGACCACGCGGAATTCGTAGATCCAGCGGCCGTTCTTCTGCTCGATCTCGATGCCGTTGATCTCCCCCGGCAGCTTCCCGCGAACCGCGTCGAGGATGTCGGACAACGCGCGGATCTCGCCCCGCCCCACGGCGCGCCGGACCGCATCGTGATCCCGCGTCTCGGCCTGCACCGGCGCCAGCCACAGCATCGCCGCGGCCAGCGCGGCGCAGAGCACTGTCGATCGAACGGATGCGGACATCGGGCGTCGAACCATCCTGTCGGCAGCATCATGGTGCAAGCCGCCTGACATGTTGCTGACATGGATCAACAGGCGCCCGTCAGCGCCGGTCGGGCAATCTCCCCGCACGCCCGCCGCATGGTGCGGTGTGGCGCCAACACGGGAAACCAGCCATGTTCAAGATCGCCATTCCGGTCGTCACCGCCGCCTTGCTCGGCGCCGCCACCCTGGCCCAGGCAGGCAGCCTCAATCGCCCCTGCACCTCGGCCCCGGAAAGCCAATGGCTCTCGATCGAGGCCCTGCAGAGCAAGGTGGAAGCGCTCGGATACAAGGTGCAGAAGGCGAAGCTCAAGAATTCCTGCGGCGAGCTGTACACGATCGACAAGAGCGGGAACCGGGTCGAGCTGTTCGTCGACCCGACCGACGGCGCCATCGTCGGACAGCTGTAACAGCGCGCCATGAGCACGCTGACCGAAACGATCGAAGCCGGCGGCGCGCAGCCGCCGGCAACGATCAAGGTGTGGGATCCGTTCGTGCGGATCTTCCACTGGTCGCTGGTGGCCCTCTTCGTCACCGCATATGCGATCGCCGACGACCTCGAGCAGGTTCACCTCGCCGCCGGTTATGCCATCGCGGGACTGCTGGCGTTGCGCATCATCTGGGGCTTCGCAGGTCCTCGTCATGCGCGATTCGGCAGCTTCGTTCGGAGCCCGCGCGTCGTGCTTGCCTATCTGCGCGACGCCGCCCGGTTCCGAGCCCCGCGATACCTCGGTCACAACCCGGCCGGCGGGGCCATGATCCTCGCGCTCATCGCGATGCTCGCCGCCACGGCGATCACCGGCCACATGATGATGACCGATGCATTCTGGGGAGCGAAATGGGTCGAGGACGTTCATGAGACCCTGGCTCATCTCACGGTGGGCCTGATCGTCCTCCACGTGCTCGGCGTCGTGGTGACAAGCTTCGAGAACCGCGAGAACCTCGTGAAAGCGATGATCACGGGCCGGAAGGAGCCCTGATCCTGCCGTGGCCGCATCAATGGTTTGGAGGTGGTGCTGCGGATGCCCGGAGATCGCGCCGGCTGCACCACCTCGATCAACTCAGCCGGCCACGAAAGCCGGACTGGGCGTCGGGATGCGGATGCCCTTGATCAGCGCGTAGAGCGCCGGGATCACCACCAGGGTCAGCACGGTCGACGACACCATGCCGCCGATCATCGGCACGGCGATGCGCTGCATGACCTCGGCGCCGGTGCCGTGACTCCACATGATCGGCAGCAGCCCGGCCATGATGGCGGCGACCGTCATCATTTTCGGACGCACCCGCTCCACCGCGCCGGCCATGATGGCGGCGTGGAGATCGTCGCGCCCGAACGGCTGCCCTTCGGCGGCCCGCCGGGATTTCAGCTCGGCCAGCGCGTGATCGAGATAGATCAGCATGACGACCCCGGTCTCCGCCGCCACCCCGGCGAGCGCGATGAAGCCGACCGCCACCGCCACCGAGAGATTGAACCCCATCCACCACATCAGCCACAGGCCGCCGGCCAGCGCGAACGGCACCGACAGCATCACGATCAGGGTCTCGGTGACGCGGCGGAAGTTGAGATAGAGCAGGAGGAAGATGATCATCACGGTGACCGGGACGACGATCTCGAGCCGCGCCTTGGCGCGCTCGAAATACTCGAACTGGCCGCTCCAGGCGACGTAGGTGCCGGGCGGCATCTTCACCTGCTCGGCGACCGCCTTCCTGGCGTCGGCGACGTAGCCGCCGAGATCGCGACCGTGCATGTCGACATAGATGTAGGCGGCGAGCTGGGCGTTCTCGGTGCGGATGGTCGACGGGCCCTTGGCAAGTGCCACCCTCGCCACCTGGCCGAGCGGCACGGTGCCGCCTCCCGCGAGCGGGATCAGCACCTCGGTGGCAATCGCCTGCGGGTCGCTGCGCAGCTCGCGGGGATAGCGGATGCTGACCGTATAGCGCTCGCGGCCCTCGACCGTGGTGGTCACCGTCTCGGCGCCGAGCGCGGTCGAGATGACGTCCTGGACGTCCGTGATCATCAGCCCGTAGCGGGCGAGCTGGGCGCGATCGGGATCGATGTTGAGGTAATAGCCGCCGATGATGCGCTCGGCGAAGGCGCTGGTCGTTCCCGGCACGGTGCGGATCACCGCCTCGACCTGGCGCGCGATTTTTTCCATCCCGGCAAGATCGGTGCCGAAAACCTTGACGCCTACGGGCGTGCGGATGCCGGTCGCCAGCATGTCGATGCGCGCCTTGATCGGCATGGTCCAGGCATTGGAGACGCCGGGGAACTGCAGCGCCTTGTCCATCTCGGCAACCAGCTTGTCGACGGTCATGCCGGGGCGCCATTCGGCTTCCGGCTTGAGGTTGATCACGGTCTCGAACATCTCGGTCGGCGCCGGGTCGGTGGCGGTGGTCGCCCTCCCGGCCTTGCCCCACACCGACTCCACCTCCGGAAATGTCTTGAGGATCTTGTTCTGGGTCTGCACCAGCTCGGCCGCCTTGGTGACCGAGAGGCCCGGCAAGGTGGTCGGCATGTACATCAGGGTGCCCTCGTTGAGGCTGGGCATGAACTCGCTGCCGAGGCGCGCGGCCGGCCACAAACTCGCGGCGAGCACGGCGAGCGCCAGCAGGATGGTGGCGGCGCGCCAGCGCAGCGCTGCCCGGATCACCGGGCGGTAGACCCACATCAGCAACCGATTGACCGGATTGCGGTGCTCGGGAACGATGCGCCCGCGCACGAACAGAAGCATCAGCGCCGGCACCAGCGTCACCGAGAGCAGCGCGGCGGCGGCCATGGCGAACGTCTTGGTGAAGGCGAGCGGCTTGAACATCCGGCCTTCCTGCGCCTCCAGGGCAAAGATCGGCAGGAACGACACGGTGATGACCAGGAGGCTGAAGAACAGCGCCGGCCCGACCTCGACCGCCGCCTCGATCAGCACCTCACCGCGCGGCTTGTCGGGAGGTGCGCGCTCCAGATGCTTGTGGGCGTTCTCGATCATCACGATGGCGGCGTCGACCATGGCGCCGATGGCGATGGCGATGCCGCCCAGGCTCATGATGTTGGAGCTCAGGCCGAGCAGATGCATGCACAGATAGGCGATGAGCACGCCGAGCGGCAGGGTGATGATCGCCACCAGGGCGCTGCGCATGTGCAGCAGAAAAATCACGCAGACGGCGGCGACGATCAGGCTTTCCTCGATGAGCGTGCGCTTGAGGGTGTCGACCGCGCGGTAGATCAGGTCGGAGCGGTCGTAGACCGGCTCGACGCTGACGCCCTGCGGCAGGCTCGGGGCGATCTCGGCGAGCCGCTGCTTGACGTTGCGGATGACGGCGAGCGCATTCTCGCCGAAGCGCTGCAGCACGATACCGGTGACCGCCTCGCCCTCGCCGTTCACCTCGGTAATGCCGCGCCGCTCGTCGGGCGCCAGCTCGACGCGGGCGACGTCGCGCAGCAGCACCGGCACGCCGCGGTCGTTCTTGACCACGATCTGCTCGAGATCGGTGGTGCTCTTCACATAGCCGCGGCCACGCACCGCGAACTCGGTCTCGGCAAGCTCGATGGTGCGGCCGCCGACGTCGATATTGCTGGCGCGGAGCGCGTCGCGGATTTTCGCCAGCGGAATTCCCAGCGACTGCAGCCGGCGCGGATCAATCACCACGGCGTATTGCTTGACGAAGCCGCCGACGCTGGCGACCTCGGCGACCCCCTCCGCCTTGGCGAGGCCGTAGCGGATGTACCAGTCCTGGATGCTGCGCAGCTCGGCGAGATTCTTCTGCGCCCCTCGCACGACGTACTGGTAGACCCAGCCGACACCAGTGGCGTCCGGCCCGAGGCTCGGCGCGACGCCTAAGGGGAGCCTTCGGGCGGCCGAGTTGAGATATTCCAGCACGCGCGAGCGCGCCCAGTAGAGATCGGTGCCGTCCTCGAAGATCACGTAGACGAAGGAGACGCCGAAGAAGGAGAACCCGCGCACCACCCGCGACTTCGGCACGCTGAGCATGGCGGTGGTCAGCGGGTAGGTGACCTGGTCCTCGACCACCTGCGGGGCCTGGCCGGGATATTCCGTATAGACGATGACCTGGACGTCGGAGAGATCCGGGATGGCGTCGAGCGGCACGCGCGACACCGCGTAGAGGCCGGCGAATGTCAGAAAGATCCCGGCGAGCCCGACCAGCAGCGGGTTCTGCGCCGACCAGCGGATCAGGGCGGCGATCATTTGGCCGCCTCCGGCCGGCCGAACGCCTTCAGCGCGGTCTGCAGGTTGCTCTCGGCGTCGATCAGGAAGTTCGCCGTGGTGACGATCTCCTCGCCCGGCTCGAGCCCCTCGAGCACCTCGACATGGCCCTCCCCGCGGCGGCCGAGCCGCACCGGCCGCGGCTCGAAGCGCCCCTCGCCCCGGGCGACCAGCACGATCTGCCGCGCCCCGGTGTCGATGACGGCCCCGGTCGGCACGGTGGTGACGGACAGCCGGTCGCCGTCGACGTGGAAAACCACGTCGGCATACATGTCGGGCTTGAGCCGCCCGTCCGGATTGGCGACCTCGATCCTCACCCGGACGGTGCGGGTCTCGGGGCGCACCTCCGGATAGATGAAGGTGGCGACGCCTTCGACCGGCGCATTCCGGTAGGCGCGGAACGTCACGGTGGCGCGCGTGCCCGGCGCGATGTCGGCGAGGTCGCCCTCGGCCACGTCGGCGATCACCCAGACCTGCGTAAGGTCGGCGATGCGATAGAGCTCGTCTCCCGCCACGACGCGCTGGCCGTTGACGATCCGCTTGACCAGGACGGTTCCGCCCGCCGGCGCCGGCCAGTCGAGCGTGCGGGGATTGGCGCGGGTCTCCTGCACCTCGCGGATGCGGCTCTCAGGAACGCCGAGATTGCGCAGGCGCTGCATCGCGCCCTCGACCTGGCGGGCCGCGTCCGCTCCCGCCGTTCCGCGCTGGACCGAGCCGATGGCGACCAGGAAATCGATCTGCGCGCGCTGGATGTCGGCGCTGTAGACGCGGAACAGCGGTTGCCCGGCGCGCACCGACTGCCCGGTCGTATTGACGAACAGGTCCTCGACATAACCGTCCGACCGCATGGTGACGATGGTGAGCCGGCGCTCGTCGATCGCCACCGTGCCCACGCCGCGCACCGGACGGACCAGCACCCGGGCCTCGGCCGGCTCGGTGCGCACGCCGCTGCGCTGGACCTTGTCGAGGCTCACCCGGATGGTTTTCCCGTCGTCCGGCTCGTCGCCTTCGTAGACCGCGATGTAGTCCATCCCCATCGGGTCCTTTTTGGCGACCGGCGAGGTATCGGGCAGACCCATCGGGTTGCGGTAGAACAGAACCTTCCGCTCGCCCTGCGCTGCCTTCGGCTTCGGGCGCGGCTCCAGCGACGGTTCCTCGTCGTCATGGACCGGCAGGAAGGCGCGACCTTGCGCGTCGGTCCGCGGCGTGGCCGACCAGAACGGCGACCCCGACGGATCGCGATAGTAGAGAATTTTCCGCTCGGCGGCGGATGCCGGCGCCGCGACGGCCGCCGACGGTGCCGGGACCGCGCGGAGCGAATACCCGTAGCCGGCGGCGGCACCCGCCGCGAGGCCAAGGGTCAGGATCAATGCGGCGCGAAATTTGCTCATGGCTGCCTCGTGATGCCTTGCGGCCCGCGCTCAAGGATCATTGAGCGGCGGAGGTTCCTGGCGCCGAGCCGGTGTCGACGTCGCTGGAGCTCGCGCTGGCCAAGTTCATTTGACTGCCTTGATGATGACCTTGCCGACGACCGTCTCGCGTTCACCCTGCACCTTGGCGCCGAGGGTGATCTGCCAGCGACCCGCCATCGAGAGATCGGTCTTGAAGGCGTAGACGCCGGGCTCGGTGGCGGGGACCGCCTCGACCGGCGACTCCATCTCCGCCATGCCTTCGGGCGCCATGTCGACGCGGCTGCGGATGATGATGGCGTCCTTGACCGGCTTGCCGGTCGGCTTGTGCAGCAGGCGGACGGACACGATCACGTCGTCGCCCTTCTTCATCTCGGGCGATACCGGCTCGAAGACGTAGTCGGCGGCGCCGGCGAATGCGGCAGTGCAGGCGAGAACTCATCGCGACCGCGATGACGGCAATCCGATATCCTGAACTCATGATGTCGATCTCCTGAAGATTCTCTCGTCCGGCAGCCCGCTCGATCGTTGCGAGAGGCGGCCGAACGCGCGCGAACTCTTCGGCCCACGCTGGTGACGCAAGCTTCGAGAGACGTCAGGCGCGGGGAGGCCGGAAGGGGGGAAGGCCCATATGGGAGGGCGCCCCGTCGCTCACCCGCACGGGCTCCAGCGCAGCGCTCGCGGCCGGCAGGACCGCGACCGTAGCAGCCGCAAACCCGGCGAAACTGAAGCAATGAACCGCACAGCCCGCCATGGATGCACCGTCACTCGCGGGCTTTTGCCTCTGGTCGGCCGGCACCGCATGATGGTGGGCGCAGTCCGGCATCGCCTCCGACGAGACATCCGCTGCCTGGTTGCTTGTTGGCAGGACGACGGCAAGACCCGCCGCCGCCGGCAGCGTGGCGACCGCCAGAGCGACGAGCGTGACGAGGATGGTGCGAGCAATGCGCATGGGTGACCATATGTATCAAAGACAACCCTGGACTGGAACATCCGCTCACGCTTTGACAAAAATCAACGATGGCCGGGTCGGCGGGCGTCCCGCCGGAGAGCCTGATACGATGCCCCCGGAGGCGACGGAGACACCATGAACGAGCTCGATTTCTCCCGCAGGACGGTCTTGGTGGTCGGCGGATCTAGCGGGATCGGCAACGGCATCGCCCAGGCGTTTCGCCGCCAGGGCGCCGCGGTCCATGTCTGGGGCACCCGCGCCGGGGCGGACGACTATGCGGGCGAGGACGCCTGCGACCTGACCGGCCTCCACTACGCTCACGTCGACGCCGCCGACGACGCCCGGGTCGAGGCGCTGGTGCCGCCCTTCGAGCGGCTCGACGTGCTCGTCCTGTCGCAGGGCGCCGTGCTCTACGAGCGCGCCGAGTTCAAGATGCCGGGCTTTCGCCGCGTGCTCGATGTCAACCTGATGAGCGTCATGGCCTGCGCGGCAAAATTCCATCCGATGCTCGCCGCCGCCAAGGGGGCACTGATCATCGTCAGCTCCACGGCGGCATTCCATTCGACCAAGGGCAATCCGGCGTACAACGCCTCGAAGACCGGCGCGCTGGGGCTCACGCGCACGCTGGCGGAAGCCTGGGCGCGCGACGGGATCCGGGTCAACGGCATCGCGCCGGGATTTGTCGACACCAAGATGACCAAGGTGACGACCAGGAATCCCAAACGTCTCGACGCCGCGCTGCAGAAAATTCCCGCCGGGCGCCTGGGCACGCCGGAGGACATGGCGGGCGTCGCGCTGTTTCTCGCCTCGCCGCTCGCGGCCTATGTGCTCGGACAGACCATCGTGGTCGACGGCGGATTGATCCTGGCCTGAGGGCTGAGGCGCGCGTAGGGTGGGCAAGACGGCCCCGCGATTTGTTTTATGCACGGCGCAAGATCCGTCTTGCCCACGCGGTCGGCTCAGCGCTGGCGCACGTCATGACCGCGTGGGCAAAGCGGGTCGAGCATTGCGCCATGCCGTGATGTCTCGGCCGCTTCGCCCACCCTACGCGCCGCTACCCGCCACTACCCTCCCGCGATGCGGCCGGCTTCCTGGCGCGCACGAAGGCGCTCATGAATTTCCCATCGACCTGCGGGGCCAGGGCATCGACGTCGATCCCCTTGCCGGTCAAGAACTCTCTGGCGTCCTCGACGTCGTAGACCCGGGTCGGCACGATGCCGATCGTCTCGAACCCGGCGCGGGCGAGCTTGTCGGAATATTCCGTATCGGTGAGCGCGCCGGCGATGCAGCCGACCCACAGCAGCAGGTCGCGCCGGATCTCGGCCGGCACCTCGCCGCGGGTGACGACATCGGAGACCGCGAAGCGGCCGCCCGGCTTGAGCACGCGAAACGCCTCGCGCAGAACCCGATCCTTGTCGCCCGACAGGTTGATGACGCAGTTCGAGATGACGATGTCGACCGAATTGTCGGGCAACGGGATATTCTCGATCTCGCCCTTGAGGAACTCCACATTGTCGACGCCGGCCTTGCGCTGGTTCTCCCGGGCGAGCGCCAGCATCTCGTCGGTCATGTCGAGGCCGTAGGCTTTTCCGCTCGGACCGACCCGCCGCGCCGACAGCAGCACATCGATGCCGCCGCCGGAGCCGAGGTCGAGCACGGTCTCGCCCGGCGCAAGCTCCGCCAGCGCGGTCGGGTTGCCGCAGCCGAGCGACGCCAGGACGGCCGCGTCGGGCAAGACATCGGTCTGCGCCCGGTCGTAGAGATCGGAGGTGATCGGGCTGCAGTCGCCGACCGCCGAGCTTCCGCAGCAGGAGCTGCCCTGCGCGCTCACGCGCCGCGCGGCCTCGCTGTACTTCGATCTTACGGCTTCCTTCACGTCGATCTGGTTCATGGTCCCTCTCCTATCCGGTACGAACGATTTTCTCGGGCTGCACGGCCTTATTGCGGGTGCAGCATTCCGCATAGAGGAACGCCAGGATCTCCCGCAATGCGTCGGCATTCGCCGTATAGCGCAGGAACGTGCCTTCGCGGCGCACCCGTACCAGCTCCTCGTTCTTGAGCTTGTCCAGATGGTGCGACAGCGTGGAGGGCGGGATGCCGAGCTCGGTCCCGATCTCGCTCACCACCATGCCGTCGGGATGGGCGGAGAGCAGCAGCCGCATGATGCGCAGCCGCGCCTCGGTCCCCATCGCGGAAAACATGTCGGCGAAGCGCGCGACCTGCGCCTCGGTCGGCCGGGCAATCATCCGCCGCTCCTTTATTCGGTAATTCTACTATCATAGAAATATCGGACCCGTCAACTGCCGAACGTGCCTGGGCGCGCCGGGCGCCCGAACCCGCACCAAATTGCGCCCGGTTCACCGGCAGACGAGGACCGGGACCTTGCTGTGGGTCAGGACCTTGACGGTCTCGCTGCCGATCACCAGGGCGGACATGCCGCGCCGGCCATGGGATGCCATCACGATCAGGTCGCATCCCCGGCCGCCCGCCGCCTCGATGATCGCCTGATAGGGCTGATCGTGCTCCAGGTGGAGCACCTCGCAGCTCACGCCTACGGCCTTGGCCATGGCCTGGATCCGGTCGAGGTTCGCGGCCGCGAGGGCCGCGACCCGCTTGCCGTAGACCTCCGGCGTATCCGTCAGCACGCTCGGCTCGACGGCGAAGACGTGGAACGGCGGTGTCACCGTCACCCCGGTGATCCGGGCGCCGACCGCCTTGGCGAGCGCGATGCCGTGCTCGACCGCCTTGGCGGACAGCGCAGAGCCGTCGTCGGGAACGAGGATGTGCTTGTACATGGGTGCAGCCTCCATCGCGCCACCCGTGGCCCGTCCGGGGGGCGGCGCATGACCGGGAATCGGAACCGCTACTGCTGCCATGCGGACGCGCCGGGCTCCTTGAGCAATATCAATCAAATGCGCGGTAGCTTCCGCACCAGCCGGCTTGGCCGACGCTGGTTGCCGGCTGCTACTTGCAGTTCTTGACGCACGCGTTGTATCTGGGCGCGCAATTCGGCGGGATGCCGTTGGTCTTTCCCGGCTCTCGACACTCGGCCAAGGCCTTTTCGCACCTCGCGAGGCAGACGCTTCCCGTCTGCCCGTTCGGTTTCGGCCCGCCGCCCCCGGGGATCTGCGCCTGTGCGAACGCATCGAGGGAGAACGCGACCGTCATCAGCGCGGCGATGATCAGGGTGCGCATGGGGAGCTCCTTTTCGAAGGCATGACGCTTGCACCGAGAGCAAGACCGGTCGCCCGGGTGCGAACCAGCGACCGCAGCCGCAGCGATCAGCGTTGGTCTTGCTGGCGGCGCTCGTGAGGGTGGTGCCAACGTTTCCACCATCGCCTGTCGTGATGGATCCGGCGCTGGCGCTCCCGCCAGCCCGGGAGGAGGTCGACCTGGGTGGGGGCGGTGATCACATTCTCGATTGCCCTGCCGCCGGCAATCGGCGCCGCGGAGACGCCGGCCGCAAAGAGGCCGATAGCGCTCGCGACCAGCATGCGTCGCATGGCTGCACCTCCCTTATTGGTTCGGCTTGCCGGCCGAAGACATGTCCCGGTAGGCGAAATCCGCGCGGGGCGCCTTGCACTACATCAATGCGGTCGGCTGCAGCCCAATGCAGGAGGTGGGCGGATGGAGGCTCGGAGAGGCGGTTCGCCGAACCACGTCGTCACGCCAGGCCGAGAGCATGAAGCGCGAGGCCCAGACCGGCCGATGCCGCATTGGCGGCCAACGAGGTCAGAAGCGCGCGTCCGACCGGCAGCGGCACGAACACGAGATAGGCCATGCTCTCGGCGAGCACGACAGCGGCCTCGACGCCGGCGAAGGCGATCGCGTATCCGAGCGGCTCCATCAACCGCAGCATGCACCACCAGGCGAGCCAATGGGTCGCGAGCGTCGCGAGCGCGGCGACGACGGCCGCGCGAACGCCGCTTCCCCAACCAAGCCGTCCGACCAGGACCGCCGCCACCGCGGCTTCGATGGCGACGGACACGATCAGCGCCAGTGATTGCTGCATCATCCAACGCTGGCCGATTTCCGCAAAAACCCTTTGATCCTTGTCAACGCAGCCGGCCCACGGGCGCCTAGCCTTGCGGGGTGGAGACGCCTTCGAATTCCGACGCGACGAGGCAGCCGCGGGGCGGATTGCCATCATCCGAGCGCGATCTGCTCGCGCTGGTGCGCGAGCTGGTCGGCGAGCTTCACCCCGGCCGGGCGAAGTTCATCGACGTCACGCGAGCGAGCCGCCTCGACCGCGATCTCGGCATCGACAGCCTCGGCAGCGACCGAACTGATCCTGCGGATCGAGCGCGGCATTCCACGTGCGCCTGCCGACGAGCGTCATGGGCGAGGCCGAGACGATCGGCGATCTCTCGCGATGCGCTCGCGCGCGGGCCGCGTCCCTACGCGCGGGCCGACCCGGATCGGGCGCCGGTGACGGCGGCGCTGCCGCACGTTCCCGCCGCGACCGAGGCGCGGACGCTGATGGAGATGCTCGACTGGCACGTCGCGCGGCATCCCGATCGCCTGCACGTGACCCTGCTGGAGGACGAGGTCACCGTGCTCGGCACCATGACCTATGCGCAGCTCGCCGACCAGCCGCACCGGGCGTCGCGGCCGGCCTGATCGCGCGCGACATCGTGCCCGGCGACCGCATCGCCTTGATGCTGCCGACGAGCCTCGATTTCTTCGCGGCGTTCTTCGGGGTACTCTATGCGGGCGCAATGCCGGTTCCGATCTATCCGCCGGCGCGCCTGTGCGCAGATCGAGGAGCATACTGCGCCGCCAGGCCGGTCATCCTGCGCAATGCCGGCGCCCGTCTCCTGATCACGGTGCCCGAGGCGCGCGCGGCTGGCGCGTTGCTGCGTGGCCAGGTCGAAACCATGGAGGCGGTCGAGAGCGTCCCCGGTCTCGCGGCTCCGGCGGCGGACGATCCCGGCTGCCGCCAATCGCCGACGGCACGCGATCGCGCTCATCCAATACACGTCGGGCAGCACCGGCGACCCGAAGGGCGTGGTGCTCAGCCACGCCAATCTGCTCGCCAATATCCGCGCGCATCGGCGCCGCGCCATGGAGGCAACGCTCGGCCGACGTCTTCGTCAGCTGGCTGCCGCTCTATCACGACTTCGGCCTGATCGGCGCCTGGCTCGGCTGCCTGTATTTCGCCGCCTCGTTCTACGTGATGTCGCCGTTGAGCTTCCTGGTGCGCCCGGAGAGCTGGCTGCGGGCCGATCCATCGATTTCGCGCCACGCTGTCGGCTGCGCCGAATTTCGCCTTCGAGCTCTGCCTCGAACAAGATCGCAGGACGCCGATCTGGACGGGCCTCGATCTCGGCTCGCTGCGCATGGTCGCCAATGGCGCCGAGCCGGTGAGCGTGCAGACGTTGCGCCGCTTCATCGAGCGCTTCGCACGATACGGCTTCAAGCCGGAGGCCATGGCGCCGGCCTACGGACTTGCGGAGAACTACGCGTCGGCCTCGCCTTTCCGCCGCCCGGGCCGCCAGCCGGTCATCGACCGCGTCGATCGCGACGCGCTCGAGCCGCGCGCGGCGTCGCCGAGCCGGCGCGCGCCGACGATGCCAGACCGCGCTCGAGATCGTCTCCTGCGGCCAGCCGCTTGCCCGGCCACGAGGTGCGCATCGTCGACGACCTGGGCCGCGAGGTCGGCGAGCGGCACGAAGGGCGGCTCGAGTTTCGCGGGCCGTCGGCCACGCCGGGCTATTTCCGCAACGAGGCGAAGACGCGCGAGCTCTTCCACGACGGCTGGCTCGACAGCGGCGACCCGGCCTACATGGCGGACGGCGAGGTCTACATCACCGGTCGCATCAAGGACATCATCATCCGCGCCGGGCGCAACATCTATCCGCAGGAAGATCGAGGAGGCGGTCGGCGACATTCCGGGCGTCCTCAAGGGCGGCGTCGCGGCATTCGGCGTCGCCGAACGAAGTCCGGCACCGAACGGATCGTGGTCATGGCGGAGACCGCGCGAGACGCACCGGCGAGCCGCGAGGCGCTGCGGGCCGACCGCGCAGGCGACGCGACGGACATCCTCGGCGCCCCGCCCGACGAGGTCGTGCTGGTGCCGCCGCGGCACCGTGCCGAAGACGTCGAGCGGCAAGATCCGGCGCGGCGCCGCGCAGGGAGCTCTACGAGAGCGGCCGCAGCGGCGCGCCAGCGACACGCGCTCGTGGCGGCAGATGCTGCGTCTGTTGCTTGCCGGCATCGGGCCGCAGTCCCGGCGCGTCGGGACGGCTTCTCGGCGAGATGCGCTCTATGCGGGCTGGTGGTGGATGGTGGTCGGCGCTCAGCGTCTGCTCGGCTGGCTCGCCGTCATGACGCTGCCGCGGCTGTCGCTGGCGCTGGGCCGGCGTCGCGCGCCTCGCGCGCGCGGCGCTCGCGCTCTCGGCGATCCGGTTGCGGTCGGCGGCGCCGACGCGCATGCCGCGGCGCGACGCGATCCTGGTGTTCAATCACTCGAGCTACATGGATGCGCTGGTCCTGGCCGCCGTGCTGCCGGGCGAGCCGGTCTTCGTCGCCAAGCAGGAGTTCGCACGCCAGACTTTCGCCGGCCCGTTCCTGCGGCGACTGGATGTCGCACTTCGTCGAACGCTTCGACGTCGCCGGCGAGCCTGGCCGACGCCGAAGGCCGTGACGGCGCTCGCCCGCCAGGGCGCTCGCTCGTGTTCTTTCCGGAAGGGACTTTCACGCGCCGCGCCGGCTTGCCGGCTTCTATCTCGGGGCCTTCAAGGTCGCGAGCGAGGCGGGCGTCGCCGGTCGTGCCCGGCGTCATCCGCGGGACCCGCTCGCTGCTGCGCAGCGACCAGTGGTTTCCGCGCTGGACGCCGATCAGCGTGCACATCGGCGACGCCGGTCCGATGCCGACCGGCACCGATTTCGCGGCCATGCTGCGGCTGCGCGACCAGGTCCGGGGCGTCATGCTGGCGCATTGCGGCGAGCCGGATCTCGGCGAGCTCGTGAGGGTCGAGACGCCGCAGGCCGCAGCCTGAAGCAGCCGAAGGAAGGCGACACGCAACACCAGAGGATCGCCCCGTCGACGGGATGCTCCGCGATCCGCCGACCTAACGCGGGTGCCGGCCGATGGCATGCGAGTTGCGGCTCGCCCGCTTCGATACGCTGATCGCGCGACCTCGCCTAGCCTGAAAACGCAGGACCCGCGCCATCTGCCCGTCGGACCGAGTCTCCTCCGGGGTGCTCGGATCAGCATGGCTACGGGTCCCTCCGCCGCGCTTCATCGGCAGACTGGCTCCTCGCGTAAGCAGATCCCCGCCCGTAGACGCTTCACTGCCGTGCTTCGCCAATCTTGCCTCTGCACGACGACGCGCAATCTGAGCGCACAAACCGGATGCGCGCGTTGATCTCGATCAACGCCTGCCGAAAATCGTGTCGCTATCTGGCCTTCACCTATTTTGCGTTGCCGCTCCAGGAGCAGGTCCTGGGCCGTATCGTCGATCGGCTCCGACCGAACGGCTATCTCGCGATCGGGACGCATGAGCGGCTACCGGCCGAGACCGCAGCACTGATGCCGCTCCCGGGCGGCCCCCTGCAGATCTTCGAGAAGCAGGCGTGAAGCATCGATTGCGCCATCAGAGCGCTGTCTGCCGATGATCAAAGTCAACGTGTCGAGGAAGCATCCCGATATGCGTTTCGCGGCGGTCTTGCCGGTCCGCTGGTCAGTCCGCAACTCAGCCGGCGATCTCAGGAGGCGAGCTTCGCTTGGTACAGGCCCTTCACGAGATGGTCGTGGAGATCGGGATCCTCGATCAGCAAGCCTACGACCGCCTCGTCTCCGAGCAGCGCCGCGTCCGTGATCCCGCGGTGCCATTTTGGTGCCGCTAGAGCGCATCCCGCTGATGTTGAACCGCTTCTCGACAGGTTAGAGCGTGAATGCGCTCTAAATTCATGTGTGGCGCATGTTCCTCATCGGCGAACCGGGTCCACTTCGCCGGAACATGCGCTAGATCGCCTTGGCCGATCCGCATCAAGGTGTACAGCTCCGAACGTCCCTCCAGCGATAGCGTGGCGACCGCCTCACGTAGAGCGGTCAGCTGTGACGACTCGGGACGAAGGGGTGCGAAGCCCAGAGCCGCGGTCGGGTTGTGTTCGCCGCGTGCGGCCTTCGGCTCGGCCAGATCGTCCTCGGCGACGCCGCCGAGCAACTCGTCGCGCTGCATGCGGGCTGCCTTCGCAAGGAGCGCCATGAAGTGCACCTGATCTGGATTCAAAGTCTTGAGCATCCGGATCTCCGGTGCGGCGGGAGCCGCTCGTTGCCATGGCCGTCATGCAATCGTAACGGCCTTTGAAGAAGACTATTATTCATCATCTCCATTACCATTCACTGCATTGATGTGAATTCAACGGTGAACCGGGCGGTCCAGCCGCCTCCCCAATAATCCGCCACCGTTGTTGATCCTGGTCAAATCCTTGCCCTGGCCTGCGGCATAACATGCCCGCATCAGACAGGCCGCTGAACCATGAGCCGGTCAGCTTCACATCGCCCCGGGCAAGGCAAGCCGGACGTCGAGGTCCGCGACGTGCGCATTCCGCCGGTCGGGTTGGCGGGAACCATGCGGACTCCTCGCGGGGCGCATGCCGTGGTCGCGTTCGCGCATGGCAGCGGTTCCAGCCGTCTCAGTCCGCGCAACATGGCGGTCGCGGAGGGATTGAACGCACAAGGCTTTGCGACGCTGCTGTTCGATCTCCTGACCTCGGACGAGGAGGCTGATCGGGCGAACGTATTCGACATTACGCTGCTGGCAGAGCGTCTTGTGACGCCGTCCATTGGCTTGATCGCGATACCCGAACCGGCGGCAAAACACTCGGGCTATTCGGGGCAAGCACCGGCGCCGCGGCGGCTCTCGTCGCCGCCGCAAGGCTTGACGATCGGGTCGGCGCCGTCGTCTCGCGCGGCGGGCGCCCGGATCTTGCCGGCGACGTGCTGGACCGGATTCGCACGCCGACCCTCCTGATCGTGGGCGGGCTCGACCATGGCGTCATCGAGCTCAACGAGCAGGCTCTCGCGCGCCTGAAGGGTCCGAAGGCATTGGAGATCGTTCCTGGTGCGAGCCATCTCTTCCCCGAGCCGGGAACGCTGGAGGCGGTCATCGGTCACGCCGGGCGGTGGTTTGCACGCCATCTCACAGCCAGTCCGGCCGGTCCGATGCGCCTGGCAGGGAATGCTCAAGGCTAGCCGGAGAGATGCAATGACTTTCAGGAATCGAGCGGACGCGGGACGCCGGCTCGCCGAAGCGCTCGCCGGCTTCAAGGACCGGCAATCCGTCATTCTGGCGTTGCCGCGCGGCGGCGTTCCAGTGGCCGCGGAGGTCGCGACTGTGCTCGGCGCGCCACTCGATCTGGTTCTTGTGCGCAAGATCGGCGTCCCGATGCAGCCCGAGCTGGCCATGGGAGCGGTGGTGGACGGCGGTTCCCCGCTCGTCGTGCGCAACGAGGATGTCATAAGACTGGCCGGCATAAGCGAGCCGGAATTCAAGAGCGTTTGCGACAGCGAGCTTGCCGAAATCGAGCGCCGCCGCCAACGCTATCTCGGCAACCGCCTGCGCGTCGAGGTCGCCGGGCGAATTGCCATTGTCATCGATGACGGCATCGCCACGGGCGCGACCACCCGCGCGGCACTCCGCGCCACCCGCATGCGCAGCCCGGGCAAGCTTGTTCTCGCCGTGCCGGTCGCTCCCACCGACACCCTCGCCACCTTGCGCGAGGAGGCTGACGACGTCGTCTGCCTGGAGGATCATGCGTTCTTCGGCGCGATCGGATTTTATTATGCCGATTTCCGCCAGATCTCCGATCAGGAGGTCATCGACACCCTGGCCCGCTTCACGCGACGCACGGCAGACCAAGCACAACAACCTGCATCGTGAAGCAAGGGGCGTGCTGGCTGCCGCCGACCCCGGCGTCCGACGAACGCGAGGGGTTCATTCCTCCTCGAATGCCGGTGAAAATTTGTCTTCCTGGTCGCTTCCTTCGACTGGCTCGTTCTCCTCGGCCGGAGCTTCCGCTTCGATCTCCACGGGCTCCTTCTCGATGAGAGCCGCTGCCTCGTCCACACTCTCGTCGTGCGAATGGTGGATCTGGCGCTTCCTGGGGATGACCTTCGCGTCGCCTGGTGCCGGGTCCATGTGCATTCTCCTCGTCATTGGCGCCGTCGAAATCAAACCAGGGCGGTGGCCAACAGCCGCGGCATCGCCGTCGCCCATACTAACTAACAACGCGCGCCGACCCCCCGGCGCGCCGGAGACACCGCGAGCCGCCCGCCCTGGGTCGGCTCAATTCGCGTGCCAAATTCCCGGCTTTCCCGATCCAGGGTCCGTCGCAGCCAGTCGACCTCCGCGCATGGTGCGCGGCCAAGCTGGAACCGTCGGATCCGAAGGGGCACCATCTCGAGCGCCACAAGGTCGGCGCTGTCGGAATCGAGGCTGGCAAGATACATCAGGGCGAGATCGCCCGAAATTCCTCGTGGCCCCGGATGCCTTCATAGTCGTTCAGGAAATCGCCGCATCCGTACAGGATGAGGCGATTCTTGTAGACCTCGATGGCTTTGGCATGATGCGAGGAATGGCCGTGAAGTATGGAGATGCCCGCCCGGTCGATCAACTCGCGGGCGAACCATCGCTGGCTCTCGGGGACCTCGTTACCCCAATTCGGTCCCCAATGAACCGAGACGATGATGATGTCTTTCGCTCGCCGGATCTGGGCCACCTGCTGCGTAATCGCCGCAACGGCTGCCTCGGAAAGAGCCGGCAGAAGGTTCACTCCGGCAGCGTCGGGTCGTGCCGCCCAGCTCCTCGGAGTCCCGCTGGTCACGCAGGCGAATGACAATACGACCAGCCGTCCCTCGCCCGGGACTTCCAGGATCGCGGGCGCGCTTGCTTGCGCGAGGTCGCGGCCTGCCCCTGCGGTTTCGATATGCAACCGTCGAAGCGTCGCCATGGTGTCCAGCAACCCGTCACGCCCCCAATCGAGGACGTGGTTGTTGGCCAGCACGCAGCAGTCGATGCCGGCAGTGGCCAGACAGCCGGCATTCTCCGGACTCATTCGGTAATTGATGCCCTTGGGCTCATAAGAGTCGCTGCGCGTAATGCTGGTCTCGAGGTTGATGATGCGCGCGTCCGGCCGCGTGCGGCTCAATTCCTCCAGAGCCGCGCCCCACAGGTGGGCGAAGTCCATGGGCAGCGGAATGAGGCCATTCGCCTGCTCCGCGAGCTGCAAATATTCGATCGCCGATTGCACATACGCCTCGTGAAGGCGGGCGGGGCACGGCTGCGGGAGTGCCTGGTCGATGCCACGTCCCAGCATCACGTCGCCGCAAAGAAAGATCTTCATGGCTCGTCCAACCGCCCGCAGTTGCCGCCCGACCCGAGCCGACCACCGATGGACGCGGCTCAACTTGAGGCGGCCATCGATGCGGTCCCGTCTGCAACCTAACGCCGGTGCCGGCCGGCCGCATGCGAGGTCCGGCTGCCCCGCTTCGGGGGTGCCTTGGCCTCGATCCGCCGCAGCGCCACGATCTGCCGCGGAGCCGCCAGATCCGTGCTCCAGTCCATGGCGAAGCAGGCATTGCGGTCCTTGGCGGGAATGCGGTTGTTGATGGTGCAGGAGTGGAAGGCCAAAAGCTCCTCCTCGGAACGGTAATAGGCGTAAGGCGCGATCAGGAAGCGACCGGAGCCGTCGGCGAGATCGCCGAGCCGATTCACTTTCCTCTTGAGGCTCGGCTCGACCTCGACGATGGCCTTGCGCAGCGCGTCGCCCTCGATGAAGTTGAGCGGCAGCTGATCGAATGGACCGTCAAAATAATTGTTGACCAGCACGTTCCCCTCGAAGACGCCGATCAGGATCTTCCTGTTCTGCTTGTCGTCCTGGTAGAACGCAAAACCGGTGCGCTTGCCGATCAGGATTCGATCGGTCTGACGCGCCGGAATGAACCCATCGTTGACCTTCTCGGTCTCGTCGAGCACGTAGTGGAAGACCTTGAGCCGGGAATTGTAGATCAGGAAGAAGCGGATCGCCAAATCGTCGAACACCGGACCGATATAGGTCTCGTCCGCCGTCATCGTACCGGGCGGCGGCACGACTTTCGAGAGATCGTTGAGCTCGAACAGCACGCTCTTGTCCTGGTAGGCGACGCGATAGAGGAGAGGCTCGAGCTTCTCCACGGTGACGCCGTCGGCCTTGCCCAACAAGCGATAGGTGATCGGCGGCTCCTCGCGCCACTCCGCCATGTCCTCGAAATAGGCGAAGTGGACCTTGCCCTGGTCGCGGTCGCCGGGGTCGAGCCGGATGTTGCCGGCATAGCGTATGCGGTTGGTGATGAAGCTGAAGTAGTAGTAGTTCTCCGTCGGATAGACCTTGACCCTGTCGGGGAGACTGCCGAGCACGAAGGCGAACATGGCCTTCAGATCCTGGATCGGCAGGTCGGGATTTCCCATTACCTCCTCGACGTAGCTCTGGTGCGTGATCAGCCGCGGAGAATGGCCGGCTTGGCCGAATGCCGGGCCGGCGGCAACAGCTGACAGCGCAACCGTGGCAAGTGCGATGCAGCAGGTCAGGCCGGCGCGTGCCAGGCGATGGCCGCGAGCGTTTGCCTTCATCGTTCGATCTCCGTCAGTCGCTTTTGGCGGGTTCGAAGCCCGGGAGAAAAGAGCGCCCGGCAACGGTGAGTGCCGGGCGCCCAATGCTCATGCCGCTGTCACGGCGCGCTCAGCGCCGCTTGTGGACCGTCGGCGTCACGCGGCGGATCGTCGTCTGCCGATGGATGACGGTCTGCTTGCGCATCGCCGGTGCCCGATGGATCGTCTGCCGATGGATCGTCGTCTGCCGATGGATCGTCGGCTGGCGATGGATGGTCTGCCGGCGAACGGTCGTCTGCCGATGGGTGATCGGCCGACGCACCACCGAGCCGGCCGGCCGATGCACGGAGCCGACCGGCCGGTGCACGTGCGGCGATGCAGGCGGTCGGTGGACCGAGCCGATCGGACGATGCGGCGACGCAGGCGGCCGGTGCACCGAGCCGATCGGACGATGCGGCGACGCAGGCGGCCGGTGCACCGAGCCGATCGGACGATGCGGCGACAACGGCAGGTGATGGATCGAGCCGCGCGGAAGATGCGGCGACACATGCGGTCGGTGGATGGAGCCATGCGGCCGGTGCGGCGACCACGGCAGCCGATGGATCGAGCCGCGGGGGAAATGCACCGAGCGGAACGGGCGATGCCACGACCCCGGCGGCCGATGGATCGGAACGCTGATCACCACGTTGTGCGAGCGCCAGCGGTTGTGGCTGCGGAACCGGTCGTGGCTGTACCACGGATTGTGCGATCCCACCCGGTAGTGGCTGGTCGCCACCCCGTGCGAGGCCACCATCGCGTGGGTGAGGGCCGGATCGTGGCCTTCGACCAGCCCGGCGACCGGCCGCGGAGGCGGCAGCAGCATGACCGACCGTTGCGGCGCGGCGCAGATCTCGTAGATCGCGACGTCGCCGATCTTGGTCGCGTCGTTGCGGGAGAACTCCGCCTCGATCGGCTGCCCCGAGGCGTCGACATTGATGTCGGTGTCGATCAGATAGGACTCGTAGAGACCGACCGCCGGATACGGCGAGGCGTTCTGCGCAGATGCCGACAGGGCCGCCTGCGGCACGAGCTGATCGTAGGCGCTGTCCGCCATGCCCTGGATGCCGTGCACTTCCGAATCGTCGGCATCGGTCTCCGCGGCGGCGGGTTGCGTCGCCGCAGGCTGCACCTGCGGCTGCTGGGCGCCGGTCTGCGCACCGGCGGCCGCCCGGCACGGTCCCTCGGGCGAGCACAGCGAGTCGCCGGAGATCCACACGAACTGATCGGGCTTGTTGGTGTCGATCCCCGAATAATCGGCGGTGTAGCCGTAGCCGAAGGCGATGCCACCCGCGCAGTTCGCATGAATGAGCGGGGGCCCGTCGTTGCGACGATCGTAGAAGCCGACGTCGTAGCGCCCGATCGGCTGCCAGCCTCCGGACTGGTCGAGCTCATAGCGCAACGCCCGCGCCTCGTGCGGCCAGGCGAAGGGATTCTCCTGGTCGAGGCCGAGATTGCGGATGCCGCCGCGCTCGCCGATCAGCATGACCTGGCGGTCGCTGCAGGCCGAGAACGTGATATCGCTGACCGGCTGGCTGTAACCGGCGCGCGCGATATCCTCCGGCTTGACGAAGAAGTCCGGCAGCAGGAACTCGCGGCGCACGTCGGAGGCGTCGAACGATCCGTCCGGACCGAGCCGAACCGACCAGACCGAGTTGCGTTTGTCGTCATCGGCGGCGGCGCTCCACCCCGACTGCCCGAAGGCCGGGCTGCTCCACACCGCGTAGTAGAGCCGCGCCTCGTTGCGGCCCGGATCGCGGCGCATGCCCACGCCCCAGATGCGCCGGCCCGACTCGGCGAAATTCCAGCATTCCGGGGAGCGATCGAACGCTCCGCTTGGGCAGTTGTCGATCTGCGCCCGCGAGCTTGGATCGAACGCGATCGGCGGCAGGCTGCGCTGCTGCTTGCTGGCGACGTCGAGGAACCGGCTGCGGCCCTGCACCCCGTGGTCGTAGTAGTCGAGCACGGCACCGTCGGCCGCACGGATGCGGTGGATCATGCCGCTCTCGAGATCGGACACGAAGATCTGCTTGTTGGCGCGGTCGAACGCCATGTTGCCGAGGGCCGCGCCGGTGTTCGGCCGGTTCTCCAGCCCGACATTGGCAAGCACCCGGGGCCGATAGCCGCTGGCGGCATCGAGCCGATAGATCGTGCCCGGACCGCCGCCCGCACCCCACATTCCCGCCATCCACTCCCGGGTGCCGGGCGCCAGATGCAGACCGAAGGCCGATGTCGCGCTCAGATAGATATTGGGAGGAGTCTGGTCGTCGAGGACGACGCCGAACACCTGGCCGACCTCCGCGGCGGTAACCGGATTGCGCTGCGGCTCGTCGATCCAGTGCTCGCCGCGCGGCGGCTCGCCGGGCGCGCGGACATCGATGATGCTGCCGACCGTGCCGTTCGGGTCGATCGCCGAGGGCGCCGGCGTCGCGCCGGAGAAGCGCGTCACAAAGGCTTCGCCGGGCTGCAGCCCGCCTTGCTGTGCGACGAGCGGATCGATCGACAGGCAGGCGAGCGCGACGCCGACCGCCCAGCCCAGCCTCATGCGAACGGTCGGCCGCGTGTGGCACGCGGTCGTGGTCATAGATCTGCTCTGCGAGCGGATTGCCGACATCTGGATCCTCCTGCTTGTGCTTGTTTTTGATTTATCGAGCCCGCACGCTGGCAGGCTCGCATTCCTCGGCAGCATGCATCCGAGCAAGGGATCGAGTGGCCGTCATTGCGACAGGTCAATCTTGGTCGAAGCTGCGACAATTTGCTCTCGAGACGATCGCGTCCAGGTGCGATGCAAGCATGCATCCAATCGCGAGGCGCTTCTCGTTGGTGGCCAACAACAGCGTCTCGCCGACGATCGCCGCGCTGCCCGCGATTGATCGAGGTCAATGAGAAAATCGCCCGTCGGACTATGGAGAGATCGATCTCAAGGAATATGTCGACCACTTGGCCGGGGTCATCTCGCGCGAACGCAGCCGATGAGCGGCAGCCTGGATCGGAGGGACGTCATGTCGTTCGCAACGCTGATGGTCCATGTCGATATCCACGACGAATCGGACGCGCGGATACGGCTCGCCGACCAGCTCTGCCAGCGGTTCAATGCCCGGCTGATCGGGATCTCGGCCAGCGCGCCGGTGCCGGCTCCTGCCGAAGGGGGGCCGCTGGTCGGCGCCCAGCTCATCATCGACCAGATGCAGGACATCGCGGCTCGGCTGGCCAAATGCGAGGAACGGTTTCGTTTGGTGGCCGGCCCCCCGCGATCGGGAATCGAGTGGCGATCCGAGCTCGACTTCCCGAGCAAGATGGTGGCCCAGGAAGCGCGGGCCGCCGACCTGTTGATCGTCGGCCGCGACCCGGCGCCCGGCGGGATCTACCAGTCGCTGGAGCCCAGCGGCATCATCCTGAAGGCGGGCCGCCCGGTGCTGGTGGTGCCGCCGGCGGTCGAATCGTTGCGGGCGGAGCATGTCGTGATCGGCTGGACCGAGACGCGCGAGGCGCGACGCGCGGTCCAGGATTCGCTTCCGTTCCTGCACGAGGCCACCCGCGTCACCATCGTCGAGGTCTGCCGCCAGGGTCTGGAGGATCAGGCCCGCCGGCATATCGACGACGTCGCGCACTACCTCATGCATCACCGGATCAACGTGGGCGTCCGCATCATCACCCATGCGGAGGGCCCTGCGGCCCCCGAGCTGATCCGCATCGCCAGGGACGAGACCGCCGACCTGATGGTGGCCGGCGCCTACGGGCACAGCCGGCTCGGCGAATGGATCCTCGGCGGGGTGACACGGGATCTGCTGTCGTCCTGCCCGGTCTGTTGCCTGTTCGCGCACTGATCGGCCGGCATCGATCGAGAGAGACCTGGCGCGGCGCTCGTCGGACAGACTGCAACCCGCCGTCGCACGTCATGCGTCGACGGGGTTCACCGCTCCGCCTGGGAGTTGACCTGGATCAAAGCGTTGAAGCGGAGGACACCTATCCTGGTCATTGGAACGGGCACTCTCCTCCCTTCACCGTTCCGCTCAACTGGACCCCGGCTGGTGCCCGGAAGGACACTGCTGGGGCCTTGTTTTGATGACGCCGGCCTGGCGCGCCATCGCCGCCGCTGTCGGTCGCGCCTTTGTCACCCGCCGCGCCAGACCGAGCCGCCGGCGCCGCCCGCATTGATCAGCAGGACCGCCATCTGGTCCGTGTAGTGGACGTGGCGGCGAATGAGCTTGGCGAATGTGTGCCGCAGCAGCGATTGCGCCCGCCGCGAATCGCGCCGGTGCAGGACGGACACCCGGTCGCACAGGTCGAGCAGCGCTTGGTGCTCCTCGATGTGGCACCCGCACATGGCGGCGCCGGTCGCCTCGACCAGGTCGCGCTCGTGGCGGAAATGGTCCCGCATCAGTTTTCTCAGCCGGGCGATCTGGAACGGGAACTCGATCGGCTCGCACCGCACCGCGCGATCCCAGCACCGTGCGACCTCGGCGTGCTCGGAATCGATGATGTCGTGACCGAGCGCATAGTGGCGCCCGATCATGAGCCGTATGGCGCGCTCGGTCATCCCGGCATCCTTCAGGGGCGCTACGGGGAGGCCGTTCCCGCGCTGCCCTTCGGGCTTGCCGCGACGACGCGGCATCGGCCGCCAACGACCACCATGGAAAACCGGACCGGTCTTTGACGCCGATCAATGTCCGGCAACCGGGACTGTGGCAGATCGTCCGCCCTTCGGCCGGACTTCAGGAAAAATTGCCGACGTCGCAGAGATAATGCGCGAGCACGACCGGCGTCAGCACGCCGGCGCGGCGATAGAACAGCATCGCCAGGGCGGCGAACGCCATGGTGGTGACGATATTGCCGAGCCCGGTCCACCAGTGGTAGCCGGCGAACAGCGCGGAGGCGACGAGGATCATCGCCAGCCCGTCGCCAAGACGCGCACGCAGCGCCGCGCGGGCGAGGCGGCGAAACAGCACCTCCTCGCTGTAGGCGACCAGAGCGAGGCCGACCGAGAGGTCGAAGGCACGCAGCCAGCCGCGCGGAGACGGGTACGACCCGATGATGGTGCCGGGAAAAATGGCGTTGACGGCGTCGCTCGTGGCGTGGGCGAAAAGCCGATAGGACGCCACGATGCCGACGATCCACAGCGCCATCTCCCATCCGGAGATCGCGGGCTTCTGCTGCGGAAAAGCCTCGGCGCGCGCCGCCGGAATGGCGGCGATCACGGCGAGCGTTGCGATCCGTCCCGCATAGTCGCAGGCGATCCAGGCGGCCGGATCGGCGAGCCCCAGGCGGACGATCTCCGAGGCGAGCATCGGCGCCAGCGCGGCGATGAACCAGGCCGGCACCCAGGGCACCGCGCTACGCACGGATATGGTATCGGGCATCGCCATCGTGTGGTGCCGCCGCGCCGGTCGCCTCAGTAGACACCCGGGATCAGTCGCGCCCGGCACGCCATGTAGTCCTGGTATTCGGGAAAAATCCGCGTCAGCACCCGCTCCTCGTTCTTCATCCGCTCGATCTGGAAGACGCATTGCAGGGTGAACAGCGCCACCGCCCAGACCGAGGAGTACTGCAGCGTCAGGCCGAGCAGCGCGATCGCCTCGCTCAGGTAGAGCGGATGACGGATCACTCCGTAGGGTCCGCGGGTGATCAGCCGGCGCGCCTCCGGAAGCATGCTGAGCGAGCGGCCGAGGCTGAGCGCCGAGTAGATCGACAGCAGCGTGCCGGCGAGGATGAGGACGGTCGACACTGCGTAGAGCGCGACCGACAGCTCTTTCGCCGGCAGCAGCACCATGGCGACGCTCAGATAGGTGCCGGCCACCGCGGCGAACCGCGGATAGAAGCCGGACGATTTCCCGCGCGGCTTGTGGCGCAGCACCAGAAGCAGGACGATCACCGTGAAGAACACCAGCGTCGCGAGTTTTGAGGCGACATTGGCGAAGAAACGGGCGTCGGCCGAAGCGATGTCGGTCTCGGCGATCAGCGCGACCGTCGCCGGGATCTGGTGCGAGAGGCAGAAGCCATACCAGGCGATCAGCGGCGTGGCGGCGATGAGATCGTACAGCTTGGTAGCCTCGAACGCCTTGAAGCGGGCGTCGAGCAAGTCGCGCACTCCGACTATTGCGCTGCCGAGCATCGTCATTCCGGGTCCCGCCAAGGCGATGCCCGAAACGGTGCCGGGCGACACGTTCCATCCTGCGCCGCCGCAGTAAAGGAAGGATTGCGCGCAAGGGCTCGATTGAGACGAAGCGTCGCCCCTTCCCGAGCGGCTTCGTCGCCGCGATCGGTGGTCCTCAGCCTGACGCATGCGAGCCCCGCGCAAAGACAGCCGCGCGCCGGTTGATCCGGGCCTGCCGCTTGGGCAACAATCGATCCGTGCCATTCAGTCGCGTCCGCGCCGCCGTCCTGGCGATTCCGCCGCAACCCCCTGCATGGACGAAGTAAAAAGGAGAAATCGCGGGTCATGGCCCAGCTTGCAGTCACATCCCCGGCGGAGCCGGCCGGCCCGGTCGAGCGCATCGGGCGCATCGCCGACGTCATCGCGCAATCCGCCGGGAAGAACGAGGCGCTGGGGCGGCTTTGTCCGGAAGTCGTCGACGCGCTGCACGGCGAGCGGCTGTTCCACATGCTGTTGCCGCGGGTCTACGACGGCGAGGAGGTCGACCTCGCCTCCTGGTTTCGCGCCATGGAGGCGCTGGGCCGGCTCGACGGCAGCACCGCTTGGTGCGTCGGCCAGATCAACGGCTGCTCGGCGGCCGCATCAGCGATGCGCCCCGACGTCGCGCGAAAAATCTGGGGCGAGCCGCGCGGCGCCATGACCTGGGGACCGCCGATCAAGTCGCGCGCCGACGAGGTCGAAGGCGGCCACCGGGTGACCGGCGAATGGACGATGTCGAGCGGCAGCCGCCACGCCACCTGGATCGGCCTCATGGCGCCGGTATTCGACCGCCAGGGCGCCGCCGTGGCGCTTGCCCAGGGTGCGCCGATGCGGACCTTCCTGGTCCCGGCCGCCGCGGTCGAGTGGGTCGACAGCTGGGATTCGGTCGGGCTGAGAGCGACCAACAGCGGCGGCTTCAAGATCCGCGATCATTTCGTGCCGGAAGGCTTTTCGGTGCATCTGCCGCATGCCAACGGCGCCGACCTCCCCGGCCCGCTCTACAAGTTCCCGCTCAACGCCATGTACGCAAGCGGGTTTTCCGGCGTCGCGCTGGGGATCGCCCGCGCGATGCTCGACAGCGCGGTGGCGCTGGCGAGCGAGAAGAAGCCCTACCTGGCGAAGGTCGCGCTGCGCGACAGCCACGCCGTCCAGCTCCAGATCGGCGAGGCCGAGGCGCGCTTGCGCTCGGCGCGGTCGTTCGTGGAGACGACGGCGCAGACTGTCTGGCAGCGCGTCGTCTCCACCGGCGAGCTCCCGGTGCCGCAGCGCCTGGAGCTGCGCATGGCCGCCACGTTCGCCATCCACGAGGCCAAGGCCGTGGCCGACGTCGCCTGGGAGGTCGCCGGTGCCAACGCGATCTTCGCCTCGGGTCCGTTCGAGCGGCGGCTGCGCGACATCCGCACCCTCACCCAGCAGCTTCAGGGCCGCAAAGTGCATCTGCAGGAGGTCGGGGCCTGGCTCTTGGGGCTGGAGCCGAACATGCGGCATGCCTGAACGGAGCCTGCCGGGCGTCCGACCCGACCGGCACCCGCAAATCATACCGTCCGCGTGAAACATTCCCGACCTCGTCGGCGTTGTGCCGGAGGACAGGAACCGCTTCATGCCCGACCACGACGCCCACGCGCTGGGTGTCCACGGAGCCCGCCGGCTGCCCTCCGTGGACGTCGACTCCTACAATCTGGAGATCAAGGACGAGGGCGGCTTTCTCGGCGACCGCGCCAGCAAGGGCGCTTTTCGCGAGATTCTCGAGAAATGGCGCAAACCCTTGCGCAAGCAGGGCGACGACCCGTTCGGCGACGAGCCGACCGAGGCCATCGCCAAGAAGAAGCTGGACACCCTGCTGGCGGAGGGCCATCCCGACGCCGCCGGAGCCCTGCAGGGCGCCATCGAGGATTTCGCCCAGGAGCTCGCCTACGTCATCCGCCAGTTTCTCAAGCGCAAGGACTGGCGCGACACCGAGAAGATCGTGGTGGGCGGCGGCTTCCGGGAGGCCCGGTTCGGCGAACTGGCGATCGCGCGGGCCGGCGTGATCCTCAAGGCCGAGGACGTCGCGATCGATCTGGTGGCGATCCGCCATCACCCCGACGAGGCAGCGCTGATCGGCGCCACCGAGCTTGCGCCGTCATGGCTGTTCAAGGGTCACGATGCGATCCTCGCCGTCGACATCGGCGGAACGAACATCCGCGCCGGCGTGGTCGAGCTCAACCTGAAGAATTCGGGCAAGCCGGCCGATCCTGCGGTCTGGAGGCTCGAGCTGTGGCGCTACGCCGACGCCAAAAAAATCTCCCGCGAGGAGGCGGTGGCGGGGATCGTCGACATGCTCAACGGCCTGATCGCGCGGGCGAAGAAAAGCGGCGTCGGGCTCGCGCCGTTCGTCGGCATCGGCTGCCCCGGCCGGATTGACGAGGCCGGCTCGATCGAGCGCGGTGCGCAAAACCTTCCCGGCAACTGGGAGAGCAGGAATTTTCATCTGCCGACCGCGGTGCGCGAGGCGATTCCCGCGATCGCCGGCCACGACACCGTGGTGCTGATGCACAACGACGCCGTGCTGCAGGGCTTGAGCGAGGCGCCGCACATGCAGGATATCGAGCGCTGGGGAGTCCTGACGATCGGCACCGGTCTCGGAAACGCGCGCTTCACCAACCGCGACAAAAAGAAGAAGAAGGCGAAGTGAGGCGGGACGCCGCGGTGCTCGACGCCCGATGACGGCAGGCCGCGTCAGATCAGATCTGGACCCCGGTCGAGCATCTCGACCGGGGGTAGGATGGATCATCAGAACCAACTCCGCATGCGGGCACCCCAGAGCGGCCGCGTCCGAAACGGCGTGCGAGCCGCGGAGTGGTGATTGGCGACGAAGGAGTTGCCGAACGGAGCGTTGGTCGCACAGATCCAGTTTCCCTGGATCTTGACCCTGTGATAGCCGTGCTGGCATGCCGCCGCGGATTCAGCGAAACCAACGAGCGCCACGACGGCGACGACCGGGGCGGCCATTCTGCAGATGAGTTTCATTTGACGGACCTTTCCTGTTCGGGAAGCGCACCATGCCTTCCTGATGATTGGTCGCTCGAGTTCATGGGATCGTTCAAACAATACTTTTTTGACAATCAAATAATGGAGTCCATCCGCGAGAAGCTGGCTTGCGTTCTTGAAGGCCGACAGCCGCATCTGACGTCCGCGGCCATGTCACTCGAACCACCTCGGCACCTGTTTCGACCAATGGTTGGAGGCCGCGTTGCGCTGAAGCCTCGAACACCAGAAAAATTCCGGCGGGAGTCGAACGATGTTGCGCGAGCTGGAGACGAAGCGCCTTGCCCTACGCGAGATGCGGCTGGAAGACGCGCCAGCGCTGCAAGCCTGGCAGAATTGCCCGGCACAGTGGCGGCATATGGCGATGGAACCCGAGGAGTTCGCCGATGGTGCAGCCCGCATCGCCCGCTACCTCGAGCATCGAGGAGCCGGGGATCAGCGCCGCCTGTTCGTCTACGTCGCGATCCTCAAATCGAGCGGCGCGCTCGTCGCCACTGCCGGTCTCTCGCGCTACCAACCGGCCGTGGCGAGCCTCGGGCTCAGCGTGGCGAGCTCTCACGGGGCCCGCGGATACGGAACCGAGCTGGCAACACGGCTGCTCGGCTATGGTTTCGAAGACCTCGGCCTTCACCGGATCGACGCCGACGTGGCAATCGAGAATCTCGCCTGCATGAGGGTGCTGGAGAAGGTCGGAATGGTGCGCGAGGGCATCGCGCGGGATTGCATCCGGGCTCAGGGCCGGTGGTGGACCGAGGCCAAATTCGCGATCCTCAGGACCGACCGCCTCCAGTCCGTTTGACCGACATAGCGTGTGCCTCGGCCACATGACGCGCATGACCGTCACGCCTCTCACATGATCGCAAACTCTGTATTCTTGCGATCGGTCACGATCATGCATCCGGGATGATGGGTGATGCAGAATTCCGGCTTCACCGTCGCGATGACCGACTGCGGTGTCACTCCGCAGGCCCAGAACACCGGCAGTTCCTCATCGCCGACGGGAACGGCGTCGCCGTGATCGGGCTTCGACAAGTCGGCGATTCCGATGAGGTCGGGCTTGCCTATGTGGACAGGTGCCCCGTGCACGGCCGGAAAACGTGTGGTGATCTGGATAGCGCGGATGGCGTCCTTGGGTTTCATCGGCCGCATGGAGACGACCATCGGCCCATGAAACGGTCCCGACGGCGCGGTCGCGATATTGGTCCGGAACATCGGAACCGTGCGACCGAGCGAGATGTGCCTCAGCTCAATTCCCTCCTCGATGAGGGCTGCTTCGAACGAGTGCGAGCAGCCGAGCACGAAGGTCACCAGATCGCTGCGCCAATAGCCCGTGATGTCGGTCGGCTCATCCACCAGCTTGCCGTTGCGCCATATGCGGTAGCGCGACACGTCGGTGCGAATGTCCAGATCCGCTGCAAGCGTCGGAAGACGCCAGTCTCCCGGGTCGGACGACGCCAGAAGCGGGCACGGCTTCGGATTGAGCTGACAAAAGCGTGCAAAATCCGCCGCCAGATCTTTCGGCAGGATCGCCAGATTGCCCTGCACGTAACCGGACGCGATGCCGGAGGTATGACCGCTGTACTGGCCGCGGCGAATCGCGCGGCGGGCATCGATGCCGGTTTGCAGAAAGGCTGCCGGCTCAGTGCGCATTTCGGCTGTCGACATGGCTGGCATCTCCAACGGGCCGAACCGTATCAGATTTCCGATTCCCCGCCCAGACAGGCCCCGATCGCGCTCGCGCACTGCCGGTTCGAAGGGTCCCTCCCGGTTCTTCGGGCTGCGCCCGGGAATGTCACGCCGGTTATGGATCGCGACCCATTTCCGCTTGAAGTCTTGCGCGAGAACTGCTTGATCTGCTTCGGTGCGGTCGCGTGACCGTCGAAGCCGGGAGAGGTCTGGCTTGCAGTATGTCTTCGAGGCCTGCGTCCTCGACACGGATCGGCGCGAGCTGCGCCGCGACGGCTCTGCGCTGTCGGTGGAGCCTCAGGTCTTCGATCTCATCGAATTTCTGATCCGCCACCGTGAACGGGTCGTGACCCGCGACGAGTTGCGGAACTCGATCTGGAATGGCCGGATCGTCTCGGAATCGACGCTCAACACGCGCATCAACGCGGCGCGATCGGCAATCGGCGACAGCGGCGAGCAGCAGCGTCTCATCCGCACCCTGCCGCGGAAAGGCTTCCGAATTCGTTGGACCCGTCCGGGAAGAGGAAGGCCGCGCAGAGCCGCAGCCCTATGCGAGCGTCGCGCCGCCTGTCGCGAATAGTGTGGCCGAAGAGGCACTGCCCGCGCACGGCGACGCTGTCGTCGGGCCGACCCCGCCGCCTGCGGAACTGCGTCCCTACTCCATGCCGGTCCGGCGTACCCTTCCGTCCGCGGCCGGATGGATGATGCTGGCCGCCATGGCGGCCGCCGTGGCGATCGGGGGCCTCTTGTACTATTCGCATCGCACCGCGACCGCGCCACACATGGCGCGACCATTCGATCCCGCGGTTGTGCCCCTGGTATCCGACGCCGTGCGGCGCGAGCTCGCCGACTACCCGACCGCTCCCGACGAAAAGGCGATCGCCCTCTCCGCCGCCGGGTGGGCGAAATCGGTTGGCGCGCTCGACCGCGAAAGCGCCAAATCCGAGGCCGTCGAACGGTGCCGCAACCGCACCAACGCGGTTTGTCGGATTTACGCCGTCGGCATGGATGTGGTGTGGAACGACGTCCTGGTACCGTTGCCGCCGGCCGGCGACCTGCGTGTCGAGCCGCTCCAGCAGTCCGTCGATCGAGGCCTCGAATGGATTCAGGCCCCGACGGCGCGAACGGCGATCGACGCCTACAAGGCGGCCCCGTCGCACAAGGCGCTGGCCATATCGACCCGCGGATTTTGGTTTGCGTCCCAGCTGAGGAGCCGGGCCGAGGCGGTCCGGTTGGCGCTCGAGCGATGCGGGTATTCCCTGCAGGACCCCTGTCTCATCGCCTCGGTCGACACGTTCGCGACGATCGAGACGCCGAGATGGCATCATGTCATCGGGGTGTTCGTGCCGGGAGCGGAGCGAGCCCTGGGCGACGACAAGGCACGCATCGCCGACGTCTATGCCGGCAGGGAATGGCGGGCGCTGGCCCGGGGCCAGAACGGGACCTGGCACCCGGTGGCGGATGCACCCTCGGAGCCAAGTGCCGCCGAAGCTGCCCTTCAGGCGTGCCGGAGGGCCGACGTCGGGTGCCGGCTGTTCGCGGTGGGGAATTTCCTCGTGGACGAGGAAAAATGAGGGGTGCGACTCGCCCTTCACGGCGCCACCCTGGGGCCAGGCCTCCCGAGCAGGCGCGCGAGGAGGGGCCAGGTGCGCTGCAGGGACGTGGCCCGGGCGTCGGGAGCCGGCGGCGACGACCCGACAGGGCTGCGGGCCTCCGACGATGCCTGGCACTGGTGCAGCGACAGCGCCGAGATGCCCATCATGGCCAGCGCGCCGAGGGGAATAGTGGAATTGCGAGACATGGCACGATCCTTCCGGTCCTGAGCGAATGTCCTCTCGACATCCACCCGTGTGTCGCCATGCCCGGCCAATCTCGCCTTGAATCCAGCTTGAGTTCTGCTTGAGGGAAGCTTGATTCTGCCTCCCGCCGGCAAAAGATGCGCCGATCCAACGCCGTTCGGTTGCGTAAAACCCCTGCTCCTACCTTTGGGCGCTATACCCGCCCCAGATAGGCACCGATCACTTTCGGGTCGTTGAGCACCTCGTCAGCCGGTCCCGACGCCAGCGTCCGGCCGTAGTCGAGCACGTGGATGCGGTCGGCGAGGTCGGCCACCATCTGCATGTCGTGCTCGATCCAGATCATCGGCAGTTTTCGCTCGTGCTTGATGCGCAGGATGAAGCGGGCGAGGTCGTCGCGCTCGTCACGGCTCAACCCGGCGGAGGGCTCGTCGAGCAGGAGCAGCGCCGGCTCGAGCGCCAGCGCCCGGGCGAGCCCGACGATTTTTTGGATGCCGTAGGGCAGGCTGCCGGCTTCCGCATTGCGCACGCCTTCGAGCTCGACGAACTCGATGACCCGCTCGACCGCCTCGCGGTGGCGCTCCTCCTCGCGTCTGACCTGCGGCAGGAACAGCGCCTCCTGCAGCGGATTGGTGCGGAAGCGGATGTGGCGGCCGGCCATGACGTTGTCGAGCACGCTCATGTGGCCGACCAGCTCGACATGCTGGAAGGTGCGGGCGATGCCGAGGCGGGCGATCGCCATCGGGGCACGGCCAGTGATGTCCTGCCCGCGGAAGCGGATGCGACCGCGGCCGCCGCGGTAGACGCCGCTGATGCAGTTGAGCACGCTGGTCTTGCCGGCGCCGTTGGGGCCGATGAGCGCCAGCAGCTCCGCCGGCGCGACGGCGAGCGACACGTCGTCGAGCACCGTGAGACCGCCGAAGCTCAGCCCGAGCCCGTCGACGTCGAGGTCAGCCATACCATCTCCGGCTGCGACGGTACTGCTTGACGGTCCGATAGCTGCGCCGCGTTCCGCCGCTCGATTGCCCCAGATAGAATTCCTGGACATCGGGATGGCCGCGCAGGCGCGCGCTGTCGCCGTCGAGCACGATCCGCCCGTTCTCCATCACATAGGCATGGTCGGCGATGTCGAGCGCCACAGCGGCGCTCTGCTCCACCAGCACGATGCCGATGCCGAGCTCGCGCCTGATCCGCATCAGGCACCGGGCGAGGTCGGCGACGACGATCGGCGCCAGGCCGAGCGAGAGCTCGTCGACGAGCAGCAGTTTTGGCCTGCCGATGAGCGCGCTGGCGAGCGCCAGCATCTGCCGCTCGCCGCCCGACAACAGGCCGGCGACCCGGCGACGCAGATCGGCGAGCCGCGGAAAAAGCTCCATCACCTGCTCCTCGCGCCGACGAAGCTCGGCACGGCCGGCGCTGGCCGTCACCGGGACCAGCAGGTTTTCCGCCACCGTGAGGTTCTGGAACACTTTTTCGCGCTCCGGCACCAGCGCCACGCCGCGGCGGGCGATGCGGTGCGGCTCGCGGTTCTCGATGCTTTCGCCATTCAGCCGGATCGTGCCCTCGGTCACCCGCGCGTCGTCGATGCCGTGGAAGCCGGAGATCGCACGCAGCAGCGTGGTCTTGCCGGCGCCGTTGGTGCCGATGATGGCGACGATCCGGCCGGAGGCGGCTGCAAGGGTGATGCCCTGCACGGCGGTGATGGCGCGCTTATAGACCACCTCGAGATTGTCGACGGCGAGCAGGTCGGTCATCGGCGCTGTCCCGGCGACGGCCGGTGCCTGAACGGCCACAGCAGGAAATAGCTTTGCACCCGCCGCCACATGCCGATGAGCCCGAGCGGCTCGAAGACCAGAAAGAGGATCATGACAGCGCCGAAGGCCGCGTAGTTCACGGCGAACAGCATGCCGGCGTAGCGCTGGGCGCCGGGCAGCGCCCGCATGGCGGCCTCGATCGCGTAGGGAAACAAGGTGACGAAGATCGCGCCGAGAATCGCGCCGAGCAGCGACCCCATGCCGCCGATGATGATCATCGCCACGTACTGGATCGACAGAAAGAGCGAAAACGCCTCGACCGACACGAAGCCGCGGTAGTAGGCGAACAGCGCGCCGGCCAATGCGGTCACGGCGGAGGAGATCACGAAGGCGAGCAGCTTGTGGGCGGCGACGCCGATCCCGAGAGTCTGCGCCACGGTCTCGTTGGCGCGGATGGCGGCCCAGGCGCGGCCCGTCCGGCCGCGCAGCAGGTTGAGGCAGATCAGAAACGTCGCCGCCGCGATGCCGAGCAGGATGAAGTACCAGGCGCGGCCGTCGGTGACGGCGACGCCGAAAATACTCGGCGGGTCAACCAGGATGCCGGTGGAGAAGCCGCGCCGGCTCTCGTACTCGCCGCCGAGATAGACCACGAAGAAATGCAGCGCCAACGTGCTCACCGCCAGATAGAGGCCGCGCAGCCGCAGCGACGGCAGGCCGAACACCACGCCGAGCACCGCGCCGGTGAGCGCCGCCGCCGGCAAGGTGAGCCAGAACGGGGCGTGGAGCTCGCGGGAGAGAATGCCAGCGGTGAAGGCGCCGGCAGCGAGCAGGCCGGCATGGCCGAGCGATACCTGGCCCGCATAGCCGGTGAGCAGCATCAGCGCCAGCGCGCCGATGCTGGCGAGCAGGACCTGGGCGGCGAGATCGAGCAGGAACGCCGAGGCGACGAACGGCCACACCGCCATGACGAGGAGGAGGACCACCACGGCGGCGCCTTCGGTGCGGGTCTGGATCAGCGCCAGATCCTGCGCATAGGCGGTGCGGAAATAGCCGCTGGCGCGCGGCCTTCTAGACACGGTCGAGCTCCTCGCGGGTGCCGAGCAGGCCCCAGGGCCTGATGATCAGCATGGCGATGAGGACCAGAAACGGCACGACCTCGGACAGCAGCGGGTCGACGAAGCGGATCAGCAGCACTTCCGCGGCCGCAACCACGAGCGAGCCCGCGAGCGCGCCGACGAGGCTGTCGAGGCCGCCGACCAGCGCGGCGGGAAACGCCTTGAGGCCGATGATCGCCATCGTCTGATCGAGCCCCCCATCGAGCGCGATCAGCATGCCGGCGATCGAGCCGGTCAGCGTCGACAGGCCCCAGGCGAGCGCGTAGATGGCGTGGAGATTGATGCCGCGCTGGGCGGCCAGCAGCGGATTCTGCCCGGCCGCGCGCATGCGCACGCCCCAGCGTCCGAAGCGGAGAAAGACCAGGAGGCTGCCGTAGACGAGCGCGGTCGCCGCCACCAGCAAGGCGGCACACAGCGAGATGCGGGCGCCTCCGGGAAGCGCAATGGCGACGTTCTGGATGGCGAGCGACTGCGCCGGGTATTGCTGCTGCGCCGACCAGACGAGAACGACGACACCGCGCAGAAGAATTCCCAACGCCACGGTGGAGAGCACCGCGGCCAGCGCCATCTCGCCGGTCATCTTGCGCATGAGAAAGAGATAGACGAGCACGCCGACGAGGAAGCTCAAGCCGGCGGCCGCGCCGAGCGCGATCAGCCAATGGCCGGAAAACTGCGACGCGGTGGTCACCAGCAGATAGGCGGCGAGCATCATCAGCTCGCCGTGGGCCAGGTTGAGGACCCGGCTCACCCGGTAGATCAGCACGTAGCCGCAGGCGATCAGCGCGTAGATCGCGGCCAGCACCACGATGTTGACGGCGAGCTGCATGAACAGTCCATGAGTGGCGCATGTTCTTGTCGGCGAACCGACGTCCACTTCGCCGGAACATGCGGTTATTTGACGTCGTAGGCGGTCCAGTCCTTGACCCGCACGATCGCCGCCTTGGCGCTATCCCACTTGTAGACGCGGTAGTACTGGCGGGTGCGGAAATGGTTGTCCTTGGTCCAGACGATGGGCCCGCCGCGCAGGCCCTTGGTGTCCACCTTGAGGTCGGCCATGGCCGCGGCGAGCTTCTCCTTGCGCCGCCGGCCAACCGACGGCCTTCAGCGCGGCCTCGATCACCATGCCGGCGATCCAGCCTTCGGTCATCTGCTGCGGCGGATACTGGACTTTCGCCTGGCGGGCGGCCTCGATGATCTCGCGGTGGATCGGAAGGTCGTCCTGGAACAGCGCATTGGCGCCGACGACGAAGAATTTTCCGTCCTTGAGACGGGCAAGCTCGCCTTCCGCCTCGATGTGCGACCAGGCAATGTAGTCGCCCTCCCAGCCGAGGCGGCGCAGCGCCTCCAAGGTGCGCACCTGGGTCACCCACGGCGCCCAGGAGAAAACCCAGTTGGCGCCGGCATCCTTGAGCTTGGTGGCGAACGGCGTGTAGTCCGGGGTCGGCGGCGGGATCACCTCCTTGTCGACCACCGTCATGCCGAGGCCGGGCGCTTGCGCCTCGGCGAAATCCATCTCGCCGCGCGACAGCGGGATCGCCATCGCGGCAAACCCGATCTTCACCGGCTCGCGGGCGGTGTCCTTGATGAAGGCGAGCGTCGCCCGGCTGTCGTAGGTCGAGGCGAAGGCAGTGGTGCAGAACTGCAGCGTCACGGCCGGCGGATAGACGTCCTTCGGGCACACCGAGCTCGCGAACAGGATCGGGACGCCGGCACGCGTCGCCTCGGCCACCACCGGGGCGTAGGTCGAGGACAGGCTGGCATTGATGAGCAGGATGACGTTGTCCTGGGTCAGCAGCTTCTTGGCATTGGCCGCCGCCTTGCCGGGCTCGGCGGAATCGTCCTGCGCGATCAGCTCGACCTTTCTGCCGTTGACGCCGCCCGCCGCATTGAGCCGATCGAGATAGATGCGCAGCGCCTCGACGGCCGGCGCATAGGTGCTCGCCGGCGGCCCAGTGAGCGCGCCGGTCAGTCCGATCACATAGGCGTCCTGGGACCGGGCCTCATGGGCGACGGTCACGATCATCACGGCTGCGACGGCTGCTGCCAACTTGCGGAGCATGGGTTTTCCTCCTCGACGTTCTTTTTCGATTTGCGATCAGCCGGCCAGCGCCCCCGATGCGCTCTCGGCCAGCAGGCGTTCCTCCTCTGGTCGTACATGTCCTCCACCAGCGCCTGAAAGCGCTCGGTACATGAGGTTGCGCTTCACCTTTCGTGTGGGCGTGACCGGCTCGCCCTCCTCTTCCGGATCGAGCGCCTTGGGCAGGATGCGAAAAGCCTTGATCTGCTCCACCCGCGCCAGCCTGGCGTTGGCCCGGTCGATCTCCTGCGCGATCAGGGCCTCGACGCTTGGATGCCGCACCAGGCTGGTGAACCCGGCATACGGCACGTCGTTGCTGCGCGCCCAGTCGGCGACCGTCTCGAAGTCGATCTCCACCAGCGCCGTCAGGTATTTGCGACCGTGCCCGAACACGACGGCCTCGGCGAGATACGGGCTCCCGCGCAGCACATTCTCGACGATGCGACGGCGCGATCGTCTTGCCGCCCGCGGTCACCAGGAAATCGCGCGCGCGATCGATCAGCTTCAGGCGGCCGTCGTGCCATTCGCCGATGTCGCCGGTGCGCAACAGGCCCGCGTCGCCAAGCACCGCGAGCGAGGCGGCGCGATCGTTCCAATAGAAGGCAAAAAGGTCCGGCGAGCGGACGAGGATCTCCCCGTCCGGCGCGAGCGTCACCTCGACGCCGTCGGCGACTTTGCCGACATCGCCAGGGCGCGGAAAGGGACCGCGCTGGCCGGAAATGATGCCGCCGGCGGTCTCGGTCTGCCCGTACATCTCGCACGACATTGACGCCCAGCATGTGCCAGACCGTCATGGTCTCGGCCGGCAGCGGCGCCCCGCCGGAGACGACGAGCTCCAGCCGGTCGAAGCCGATCTTGTTGAGGATCGGCGCGAAATACCGTTGCGCGCCAGGCCGCGTGCGCGAGCGCCGACAGCCCGCCCGCCGCGCTCGCCCAGCGCCGCCGCGCATGGACGCGGGCAAACGCCATCGCCCGGTCGCAGCAAAAACGCTTGAGCGCCGAGGTGCCGGCCCATCTGCACGATGACCTGCGCGGCGAGTTTTTGCAGATAGCGCGGCACGGTGAACAGCACGGTCGGCGCGGTCTCGAACAGCGTGACGGGAAGATCCTCCACGCTCTCGCCGAAATGCGGAACCAGTTGTGTGATCAGCGGCAGGGTGACGGCGATGTCGCGGCCGAGCACATGGCACAGCGGCAGGTAGGCGACGGTGCGGTGCTCCTTGGCGACGAGCGTCGGATATTGCGCCGCGACCGTGCGGGTCGCCGCCAGATGCGCGCCGTGGGTGACGAGCGCTCCCTTGGGATGACCGGTGGTGCCCGACGTATAGACGATGAAGGCCGGCTGCTCCGGCGTCACCTGGGAGACGCGCCCGGCGAGCCAGGCGAGGTCGGCCCCCTCCCCGGCGCGGACGAGATTTGCGAACGCGATGAGCTTGGCGTGAGCGAACGCGAACAAGGCGGTGTCGTCGATCACCACGATGTCGCGCAGCTGCGGCAGGGCGATCGGCGAGCGGGAGAATGCGGTCGACGTATTCCTGATCCTCGGCGACGAACAGGACGGCGCCGCCGTCGCGCATCTGGTAGGCGATCTCCTCCGCCGAGGCGGTCGGGTAGATGCCGTAGACGATGGCGCCGAGCGACTGGGCGGCGAGATCGCAGATCAGCCACTCCTCGCAGGCGTCCGCCATGATGGCGATGCGTTCCCCGGCCACGAGGCCCCGCGCGGCAAAGCGCCTTTGCGGTGCGCGCCACCATGAGGGCGTAGTCGGCCCAGGTCCGCTCGCGATAGATCCCGAGGTTCTTTGCGCGGAACGCCACGCGCGACGGCTCGCGCCGCGCGCGCTCGACCAGCAGCGCCGGCGCCGTGGCGCGGCGCAGGTCGTCGAGCGGAGCGCAGATCGGTCGCGTTCGTCATCGCCAAGCCTTTCACTTCCGGCCGCGCGAAAGCCCGTCGGCCGCCAGCTTGCCGAGCTCCGCCGCGATCAGCTCCATGCCGGCTGCCTGATCGGCGGGCCGCCAGTTGATCACGGCGTTGCACATGCCGAGCACGGCCAGCACCGTCAGGCGCGGATCGAGATCGGCACGCATGCTGCCGTCGGCGATGCCGGCGCGCACCACCTGCTCGAAACATTTTTCGATGCGCCGGCTCCTGCGGCCGATCCGCCGCCTGCTCTCATCGGGCAGATAGCGCCGCTCGTTGATGAAGACCTTCACGTAGTCGCCCTTGGTCGCAATCGGGGCGAGATGCGCGGCGATCAGAGCCGACAAAGCTTGTCGCGTGGCGTTCCGTTGCCGGCCGACGATCGCCTCGGCGTTTTCCACGAAACCGTCCACCCCATGGCGCACAGACCAGCTCCAGCGCCGCCTCCTTGGAGGGAAAATAGTAGTAGAGGCTGGCCTGACGCATGCCCAGCACGTCGGCGATCGCCTGGGTCGAGGTGCCGTGATAGCCGCGCTCGGCGAACACGCGGGCGGCGGCGTCGACGATCTCGTCGGCGCGGCGCAACGGGCGGCTGTGGCGCGTCAGCCGCGGGCGCGGCGTGTGGGTGTTCATGCGGGGTCCCGGAACGCGCGACGAGCAAGCGCACCCCGTCGCGCTTGATCTATACCGCTATAGAATTTATACGTCTATGCAAAAGCGCCCGCGCGCTACGATGGAGGAGATGCCGGATGGCCCGAGCGGTGACGTCGCGCCCGCCGTTCCGCGCCGACCATGTCGGCAGCCTGCTGCGCCCGAAAATGCTGCGCGACGCCCACCGCCGGCATGCCGGCGGCGGCATGACGCATGCCGACTTCGTCGCGATCCAGGACGCGGCGGTTCGCGACGTGGTGGCGCTGCAGGAGACGGCGGGGCTCGCCGTCGTCACCGATGGCGAATTCCGCCGCAGCTCCTATTGGGGCCGGTTCGTCGAGCGCTGCCAGGGATTCGCCATCAAGCCCGCGGTCTTCCGGTTTCGCGACGACCAAGGCCACGAGGCGGATTTCACCGCCGCCTATGCGGCATCCCGCATCGCCCGCGACCAGGCTTTGGCGGCCGACGAGTTTGCCTTCCTGCGCGGGGTTACGCGGGCGACGCCGAAGATCACCATGCCGGCGCCCTCGACCATGCATTTCTACCGCTGCACCGATTTCGCCGATCCGGCCGTGTATCCCGATGCGCAGACCTTCTTTGCCGACCTCACGAAAATCTATCGCGAGGAGATCGCCGAGCTTGCGGCGGCGGGCTGTCGCTATGTCCAGCTCGACGAGGTGGCAGTCGCCATGCTGTGCGATCCGGCGATCCGCGACAAGGTCGCGGCCGCCGGACAGAAACCCGACGACCTCGTCGACCTTTATATCGCGGCGATCAACGCCGCGGTGGCGGGCGCACCGCCCGACATGGTGATCGGCGTCCACATGTGCCGCGGCAACTTTCGCGGCCGCTATCTGTCGGAGGGCGGCTACGAATCCGTCGCCGAGCGTTTTTTCGCCAACAGCAACGTCACGCATTTCCTGCTGGAATACGACACCGCGCGCGCCGGCGACTTCAAGCCGCTGCGCTTCGTGCCGGCCGGCAAGGGCGTCGTGCTCGGCCTCGTCAGCACCAAGACGCCGGTGCTGGAATCGCTCGACGATCTCAAGCGCCGCACGGCGGAGGCGGCCCGCCATATCGACATGGAGCGGCTGGGGATCGGCCCGCAATGCGGGTTCGCCTCGACGGCCGCCGGCAATCCGCTGACCGAGGACGACGAGCGGGCAAAACTCCGCCTCGTCGTCGAGGCGGCGCGGGTCATCTGGAGCTAAAAGGGGCGAGCTCGAGCCAGGGAGGGTCGAATGTCCACGACAACCGCGATGAATGCGCCGGTGAGCGATATCGATCCGTTCTCCGAGGAATTCTTCGCCGATCCGTATCCGTTCCATGCGCGCCTGCGCGACGCCGCGCCGGTGGTCCGGCTGGACAAATACGGCATCTACGCGATGGCGCGCCACGCCCAGGTGCAGCCGGCGCTCAACGACTGGCAGACTTTTCTGTCGGGCGCCGGCGCCGGCATCCAGGACCTGCGCAAGGGCAAGGCGTGGCGGCCGCGCAGCATCGTGCTCGAGGTCGACCCGCCGCTCCACGACGAGACCCGCGGCGTGCTGGGGCGCGTGCTCTCCGGACCGGCGATCAGGAAGCTGCGCGAGGATTTCGCCACCGAGGCCGAACGCCTGGTCGAGGACCTGGTGGCGCGCGGCACCTTCGACGCTGTCACCGATCTCGCGGTCGCCTATCCGCTGAAGGTGATGGGGGATGCGGTCGGCGTCCCGGCGGAGGGACGCGAATGCCTGCTGCCGTTCAGCAACATGCTGTTCAACTCGTTCGGTCCGGAGAACGAGATCTTTCGCCAGTCGGTCGGCGAATCCGAGCGCGTGGTCAAGCAGCTGTTTGCCCAGTGCGAGCGCGCGGCGCTCAACCCGGGCGGGTTCGGCGCCCAGATCTATCAGGCCGCCGACGACGGCCGCATCAGCCATGACAAGGCCCCGGCGCTGGTGCGCTCGATCCTGTCGGCCGGCTTCGACACCACGGTCGCGGGTCTCGGCAATGCCATCTGGGCGTTCGCCGCCAATCCCGATCAATGGCGGCGGCTGCGCGAGGATTCTTCGCTGCTGCGCACCGCCTTCGACGAGGTCATCCGCTGGGAGACGCCGGTGCAGACCTTCTTCCGCACCACCTCGCGCGAGGTCGAGATCGAGGGCGTGCGCATCGGCCCCGACCAGAAGGTGCTGCTGCTGCTCGCTGCCGCCAACCGCGATCCGCGGCATTGGGACGATCCGGACCATCTCGACCTCGGCCGCAAGACCATGGGCCACGTGGCGTTCGGCAGCGGCATTCACGTTTGCGTGGGGATGATGATCGCGAGAACTCGAGGCCGAGCTGCTGTTCTCCGCCTTCGCCCGGAGGGTAGAGCGCTTCGAGATCGTGGGCCCGCCTGTGCGCCGGCGCAACAACACGCTGCGCGGCTTCGAAAACCTCGGCGTCAAGGTCGTTCGCCCGCGCTGACCGGGGCGCACGCGGGAGACGCCGGATTACCGGCGCCGAAGACTATTTTGCCGGGCCCAACAGTCCATTCGGCATTTGCCCCGTGCTGCACCGCCGAGGGCACTCTATCTCCGCTCCATCGAAACAAACGGGCCGCCGCGTTAAGGCGGCCAACGGACAGGAGCTGAGACATGCGACACGCATTGATGATTGCGGCCGTGGCCTTGCTGGCCTCGACCAGTGCCGGCCTCGCCAGGACCGGGCACGTCAGCCATCCGGGGCAGGTATCCCCGGGATACGCTGAGACGCAGACCGAGACCGTCCCGAACCAAGGGAACTGGCTGGCCATCGAGAACTATCTCGACCCGTGCCACTGCGACGGCGGCGCCCCGTGATGCCTTGAGGCGACGGTACTTGAGGCTTCGGTGCACTGTCGCGTGCGCCGAAGCTCTGCTTGATATGATTCGAGATTGAGAACGATCAACTAGTTGCGATTGTGCTGGTCGGAGCGGTCGGTCTGTCGCCCGGGGCCCGGCGAGACGACTTGCCACGTTCCCGCGCCGGTCATGTTGCTGGTCTGCACGGTTCCGTCATCCAGCCGGCAGGTATACGCTGCCGAAAATGTCAGGTGTCCTCCCTGCCGGAAGGTGCGCTCGTCGCTCACGCTGCAATTGCGACTCGGGATCGATCCCTCGGACCGGATGACGTCGCCGCTGCGAATGCCGTGGGCGTAGCCATTGCCCTCGGTATGGCGATCGTTGGCAATGTCCACCGTCACCTTTTCCTTGCCGAACTGCCAGGTGCTGGTGAACTTGTTCCTGGGCTTGCCGGAAAACCACGCCACCACCCGGACGGTGGCCACCGCCGGTATGACGCCCTGAGCCCATTGCGAATCGAGCGCGATGCCGTACTGCTTCGCCACCGCGTCGAGCTCGTCGAGTGCCGCCTTCGCCTGCGCGCCTTGACCGATCAGCTCGCGCCGCACCTTGTCGATGCCGTCGAGGACCCGGCCGCGAAATGCCGGATCGTAGACAAAGCCCGCGCGGAACGCCGCGCGACTCTGCGGCTCGGCGGAGAGGCGCTCGCTGTCGCGGACAGCCGCCAGCGCCATGCCCCGGGGCGTGAGGCGCTCGCGGTCGGCATCGCTCAAATAGCCGACCATTAGCTCGGCGGCGGCTTCCAGGCTCTTCAACTGGCCGAAATTCTCCGCCAGATACTTCAATCGTCCCGGCGTCGGGCGCTGGCCGAGAGCCAGATGGGCATCGCGAAAAACCTGCTCGATCGGCACCCTGCCGTCGACGCGGTACCATTCGCGCTCCCGGTCGTTCCAGATCAGCGCGACCTCGACGGAGTTGTCGGTCGGACGGAACACATCCCACGGCGAGGATGGCGCGTAGCGCTTGGCGTCGGCGAAATCCCGTCCCCACTGAGCGGCCAGCTGGCGGTAGCGCGGATCGGCGGCGCCGCCATAGGTCTCGCTGCGCAGCTGCGCCTGCCCGCGCATCGCCTCCAGGTCGCCAACGAGCCCATCGACCGTGCCGAGCAGATTTGTCAGCGCTTCGCCATAGAGTTCGGATGCTTTCCTGCGATGCGGCGCCGTCGAGGCCGGACAGCTCCGCTGTCGCGCCAGCGGCGCTGTGCAGGGCTGCGACATCCTCATCGTGGAGGATTTTGGCAAGCTCGTGCAGCTCGCTCACCGCGTCGGTCGCCTGCGCGGTCTTCTCGGCATAATGGCGGAAGGCAACGAGCCCCGGGCCAAGACGTTCCAGCCGCGCGCGCGCTTTGCCGAGGTGGCCCAGCGCGTCGGCGCGCCGGGCTGGCTCCGCATCGGACCGGCCCTCGATTCCAGCGGACAACGTCGCCAGCGCCCGGCTGACCTTCTCGAGCCTGTCCTCGGCGGCGGAGACGCGCTCCTTGGCAAGGCGGAATCCGGCGTCGCTGCGGGCGAAGGCCGCTGCCAGCGGATCGTCGGCTGACCGGGCGGACAATCCGGTCGCCAGCATCGCGACCAGGCAGGCCGCGAACCAGGCGGGCCGCATGAGACGGCTGTTCATCGAGATCGGGGTCATGATCGCTGCCAGCTTGCTGCGGGCTGCCGGACCGTCGTCCACCTCGGAGCGCTTCTTCAATGTCTGGCGGACGGGAGAGTAGCCATATCGGAGCGCAATTTCAACGGGATGGGAGGGGGACCTGACATCCCCGAGCATTGATCTCAAGCTCCACTTCAACTACAACTCGGCCGAGATCGCGCCGAGGGCATTCTCGTGCCCGCGGGCTATGGCCGCAGCTGAAGAATCCCGCCGCGCCGATCGCGGCGGAGAACCGCCGAGTGCGGATCGCCAATCTGCGGGCTACACCGCCCCGAAACAGGCAGGGCACTCGTGGTTCCAGAATGTCCGAGGCGCGGATGCCCAGACTTCCTCTGTTTTCCCTTGCGGCGGCTTGCGGCTTCCTGGCGGCGCTGCTGGCGTCGGACGCGGCTCGGGCCGAACGCCGCGTCGCTCTGGTGATCGGCAATTCCAGCTACCAGAACGTCGCACGGCTCGACAATCCGGCGAACGATGCGCGATCGATCGCCGAGCTGTTCCAGAAGGCCGGGTTCGACGTCGTCGCGCCGCGCCTGGATCTCGGCGTGGTCGAGTTCAAGCGCGCGATGCGCGAGTTCGCGAATACGGCGCGGGACGCCGATATCGCGGTGGTGTTCTATGCCGGCCACGGCATCGAGGTCAGCGGCGTGAACTATCTCATCCCGGTCGATGCCAAGCTCGCCAGCGATCTCGATGCCGAGGACGAGGCCGTGGAGATGGATCGCCTGGTCAGGGCGATCGAGCCGGCGCGGCGTCTGCGCCTGGTGATCCTCGATGCGTGCCGTGACAACCCGTTTGCCAAGAAGATTCAGCGCACGATCGCCGTGCGGGCCGTCAGCACCGGCCTCACCAAGGTCGAGCCGACCAGCACCAACACCTTGATCGCCTACGCCGCGAAGGCGGGATCGATCGCGGAGGACGGGACGTCCGGTCACAGCCCGTTCACCGCCGCGCTGCTCGGCCATCTGATCGAGCCCGGGCTCGACGTCAGGCTGGCGCTCGGCCGGGTGCGCGACGACGTCCTCAAGAAGACCGGGAACCGCCAGGAACCGTTCGTCTACGGGTCGCTCGGCGGAGCGACGGTGTCGCTGGTTCCGCCGCCCGAGCAGAAGAAGGCCGAGACGTCGGTGGCCGATATGCGCACCGACTACGAGATGGCCGAGCGCATCGGCACGCTCGCCGCGTGGGATTCGTTCCTCCAAGCGTATGCCACCGGATTCTACGCCGATCTGGCGCGCGCGCAGCGCGCCAAGCTCACCGCCTCCCAGGGCGTGCCGCCACCGGCCGACCGGAACCAGGCGGTCGCGGTCATCGACCGTGCACCCCCGGCGGCGTCGGCCGATCGCGCCACGCCGGACCGGCTGGCCTGGCAAAAAATCCAGGATATGTCGGACGTGAAGGCGCTGCGCAATTTCATCAAACGCTTCGCGGCATCGCCGCTCGCGCTCACCGCCCAGCACCGCCTGGATCTGCTCGAGCAGGCGGCCGCCCAGCAGCGGCAGCAGGAAGCGGAGCGACAGAAGGCCGAGCGCGAGGCGGCGCTGGGGCGCCAGGAGGACGAGCGTCGGGCCAAGGCCGCCGAGGCCGATCTCATGCGCTCGGCGCAGGCCGAGCTGCGGCGCATCGGCTGCTACGCGGCGCAACCGACCGGGATGCTCGACGACGCGACCAGGGGCGCCATCCGTGACTATCTCGCCCGGAGCGGACAGGCGGCGGCCGAGATCAAGGTGACCGAGGCGCTGGTCGCTGAATTGCGGGAGCAGGCCGCGATCGAGAGCTGTATCGCGGCCTCCGAGCCGGACAGGGTGGCGCCGGTCGCCGGCCCGCCGAAGCGCGAGAGCGCGCCGGACGCCGGACGTCGCAAGGCGTCGAGGACCGAGCAGGTGCGACGCGAGCGGCCGGAGCCGCAGAAGAAGCGGGAGGCACGCCCGGCGCAGCGCGAGGCGCCACCTCGGGCCAAGGCTGAGGCGCGTCAAGGTTCGCGAGGCCCGAAGATGATTCTCGGTTTCTGATATGACCCTCGAACAATGACGGCGAGCGTCTTCGCCGTCCGGTTGCCTCGCACGGCAGGATCTGCCGATCGCCGCGCGGGTGCCCAGGTATCGGTATTGCACTATTGGCCACTCATCGACTGGGGCGCCGGCATAGCGCTTGGCGGTGGACCCCGCCAAGGTCCTTGGACGGTCCTGGCTGTTGCACGCACGTTCCTTGACAGGGCGATCCCGACGCCCATCAGCCGGTGTTGCAGTTTTTGCGCCAGATCAAGGTGTTCCCGGGCATATTGCTCTAGCGGTGGGCATGGACGGAGAGGCACGGGCACCCTTCGAGAACTGGAGGCGACTGAAGATGAATGCGGCTGATGTCATGACCACGAAGGTCATGGCCGTCCAACCCGACACGCCGGCACGTTCGATCGCGCATATTCTCTTCGCCAATGGAATCAGCGCCGTGCCCGTGGTCGACGAGGAAGGCACGCCCATCGGGATGGTCAGCGAAGGCGATCTGATGCCGCGCGACGAGAGCGAGCGCCAGGCACGCCGTGACTGGTGGTTGAAGCTCCTGGCGGAAGGCGAAGAGCTGAGCCCCGAATTTCTCCAGCATCTCGAGCAGACGGATCGCACCGCCCGACAGGTCATGACCAGTCCGGTGATTACAATCGAGGATACTGCCGGGCTCGTCGAGATCGCCGATCTCCTGTCGGCGAGCAAGATCAAGCGTGTTCCGGTCGTGCACAACGGCCGAATGGTCGGAATCGTCAGCCGTGCGGATCTGGTCAGGGTGGTTGCTCACCCCCCCCGGCCGGAAGAGCCCGACCCTTCCCCGGAGCCGGTGATGGAATTGGCCTATCCCTCGAGGCGACTGGCTGCACTGAGCCGACAGGAGCGGCGCGACGTTGGGCCACAACCGACGATCCCCGATGTGGTGTCGGCCGATGCATTCCGCGGCCTGGTCGTTCATTTCGAGCACGAGGAATCCACTCGCCGCGCAGAAGCTCACCGAGGGGCGAGCGAGAAACGTCACCAGGAAGCGCGCGAACTCCTGAAGGCCCGCCTCTCCGAGGAGACGTGGCGGCACATGCTCGACGAATCGCGGTCGGCCGCGCAGAAGGGCGAGCAGGAGCACCTCATCCTGCGATTTCCGTCCGAACTGTGCACTGATCACGGTCGCGCCGTCAACGCACCCGACCCGAGTTGGCCCGCGACGCTGCGTGGTCTGGCCGCTCAGGTGTATCTGCGCTGGAAACGCGAGCTGCGTTCGCGTGGTTTCCATCTGCAGGCTCGGGTGATTGATTTTCCCGAGGGAATGCCCGGCAATATCGGCCTCTACCTCAGCTGGAGCGAATAGGCGGCGCCTCCCGACCCACGCTTCCAAGGCCGCGATGCTGTCGCCCCCTCCGCCTTCTCCCGGAGGGTCGAGCGGTTCGAGATCGTCGGCGAACCTGTGCGCCGGCGCAACAACACGCTGCGCGGCTTCGCCAGCCTCGGCGTCAAGGCCGTTCGCGCGCATTGACCGGGGCGCACGCGAAGAGACGCCGCACCGCGAGCGCCGAAACCCGACTGTTCCGCCGGGCGCGGCATATGCCCCGTGCTGCACCGCCGAGGCCACCTATCTCACCCCCATCGAAACAAGCGGGCCGCACCACCGCGGCCAACGCAGAGGAGCTGAGACATGCGACGCGCATTGATGATTGCGGCCGTGGCCTTGCTGGCCTCGACCAGCACCGGCCTCGCCAGGACCGGACTCGTCAGCCATCCGAGGCAGGTGTCCCCGGGATACGCGGCGACGCCAACCGAGACCGTCCCGGACCGCGGGAACTGGCGGGCGATCGAGAACTATCTCGACCCGTGTCACTGCGACGGCGGCGCCCCCTGATGCCGGGTGGCGACAGGGCTTGAACGGCGAGGTTGCGGTGCTCGCGGGCAGTGCCGCCCGCGAGCGCCGCAGCCGTCGCCGGCATTGGGTGTTGCTGCCTGCATTGAAAGCTGCAGGCAACGCCGGCGCTTACCGCTTCCCGGCCCGCGCTTTCGGGGCTCGCTCGAGGGCCTGGTCAATGGCCTCGCACAATGTCCGCAGCACCTTGATGCGCGCGTAGTACTTGTTGTTGGCCTCGACCAGCGTCCAGGGCGCGATCGCCGTGGAGGTGCGGTCGACCATGTCGCAGACCGCGGTCTCGTAGGCGTCCCACTTCTCGCGGTTGCGCCAGTCCTCGTCGGTGATCTTGAAGCGCTTGAAGCGCGATCTTCTCGCGCTCCTTGAAGCGCCGGAGCTGCTCGTCCTTGCTGATCGCCAGCCAGAACTTCACGCACCACGGTGCCGTGGCGCACCAGCTGCGTCCTCGAAGTCGTTGATCTCGCTGTAGGCGCGCATCCAGTCGGCCTCGCGAGCAGAAGCCCTCGACCCGCTCGACCAGCACGCGGCCGTACCAGGAGCGGTCGAAGATCGCGAAGCGGCCGTGCCGCGGCAGGTGGCGCCAGAAGCGCCACAGGTAGGGCTGCGCGCGCTCCTCCTCGGTCGGCGCGGCGATCGGGATGTTGTGGTAGCAGCGCGCGTCGAGCGCGCCGGTGACGCGGCGGATCGCGCCGCCCTTGCCGGCGGCGTCGTTGCCCTCGAACACCGCGACCACCGAGATCGCCTTGAAGCGCGGGATCGCGCGTCAGCAGGTTGAGCCGGCCCTGCCACTTCTCCAGCTCCTTGTCGTATTGCGCCTTGGTCATCTTCTGGTCGAGGTCGAGGGCGCTCAGCACGTTCAGCTGGTCGATCGGCGCCGGCGAGCGGCGGAGTCTTGTCGGGCAGGCGCCTGACCGGCTTCTCGTCGAGCCGCTCGCGCATCGCCGCGAGCAGGTGCCGGCCGACCGTGAGGCTGCGGTAGCGCGGGTCCGCGCCCTCCACCACGATCCACGGCGCCTCGCCGGTGCTGGTCTCGCGCAGGAACGGCTCGCACACCTTGACGAACTGGTCGTAGAGCTTGAAGTACTTCCAGTCGCGCTCGGTGACGCGCCAGCGCGTCTTCGGATCCTTCTCCAGCTCCTTCAGGCGCTTCTTCTGCTGGTCCTTGGACAGGTGGAACCAGAACTTGAGGACCAGCACGCCTTCGTCGCAGAGCATCTTCTCGAAGCGCTGGATCTCGCTCGATCTGCGCGCGCGAACTCGCCCTCGCCGATCTCGCCCATGACCCGCTCGACGATCGGCATGGTGTACCAGGAGCCGAAGAAGATGCCGATCTTGCCCTTGGGCGGCAGCGCGCGCCAGAAGCGCCACATCGTCGGGCCGCTCGCGCTCCTCGTCCGACGGCTCGACGAACGCGTTGGTCTGGATGTGGCGCGGGTCCATCCACTCGTTGAGCAGGTTGACCGTCTCGCCCTTGCCGGCGCCCTCGACGCCGGCGATCAGGATCAGCACCGGAAAGCGGCCGTTCTCGCTTGAGGTCGAACTGCGCGTCGAGCAGCGCCTCGCGCAGCTTCGCTTCCTCGCGCTTGTAGGCGGCCTTGTCGACGTGGTGCTTGAGATTGGCCGATTCGAACATGATCGGCATTATTGCCGATCCGCCAGGCGGGGGACTGATCTAGATCAAAGCGTCGCCGAGATCCGGTCGTTACGAATGACCGCCAATGGTCGATCGAAGGATGTTCCGATGCGACACATTCTGGCCTTGGCGCTCGGCGGCGCGGGCGTCCTCGGGCTCGCCGTGTCGGCCGCAGCTCAGGCGCCGGTCGCGGTGGTCGAGAACGTGAAAGGCGCGGTCGCCGGCGTCGAGTTCATGGACTATGTGACGCCGGGAACCAGGATCGAGCTCGGGGGCAGCGGCTCGATCGTTCTCAGCTACATGAAGTCGTGCCGGCGGGAAGCGATCACGGGCGGGACGATCACCGTGGGCGCCGAGCAGAGCACGGTCGACGGCGGGAAGGTCGCGCGCACCACCGTCGCATGCGACGCCAGCCATATCGAGCTCGGCGGTCGGGAGACCAGCCAGAGTGCCGCCACGGTGTTTCGCAATCTGGCGCCGGCAACGGAGCCCGCATCGCCGCCGCAGATCACCCTTCATGGCCGCTCGCCGGTTGTCGAGACGAACGGTCCCGGGACATTGCTCGTCGAGCGCATCGACCGGCGGGGCGAGCGCTACGAGCTGATGCTGGACAGCAAGTCTCTGGCTCGCGGCAGGTTCTACGATTTTGCAAAATTTCACCGGGCGCTGACGCCGGGCGCCACCTACAGCGCGACCCTCGGGGAGAGCAGGATCGTCTTCAGGATCGACCCCGAGGCCAAGCCCGGATCGACCCCGATCATCGGCCGCCTCCTGCGCCTCGCCCAGGGGCGTTGACGAGTTCCCAGCGGCGATCTTGACCTCCAATGCGACGCATATCCAGGCGCGATATTCCGGCGGTGCTCGCCATAGCGCTGGCGTCCGGCCTGGTCTTCTCGCCGCTCGGCCCCGACATCGGGCGCGGGCTGTCGATCGACGTGCTGACCGGCCTGCGCTGGCAGGTTTTCGGCCAGCGGCGCGACCCGGCCTCGTCGCCGGCCGTGGTGGTCGTGATCGACGAGGAGAGCTATCGAGCGGAGCCATTCGCGGGCTCGCCGACCATTGCCTGGACGCGCGAGATCGGCCGGGTCCTGACGTCGATCATCGAGGGCGGAGCGCAAGGTCGTCGGCTTCGACATCGTCTTCCCGAGCTCGATCGAGCAGTCCGAACATCCCGTTCGGCGACCAGATCCTGGGGGCGCGGCTGCGGGGCTTCGACCGGGACTTCCTTCGCGCGCTCGCATCCAGCCCCGGCAAGGTGGTTCTCGGCGAGGTGCTGCGCGCCGACCATCCAATTCGACCATCGCCCGGGCAGCGCATTGCCGTCGGCCAGCAGCGCAATATCCGCCCCCTCAACGCGTATGTCGACGCCGACGAGGTGGTGCGGAGGCTGCCGCTCGCATTCACGGTCGACGGCCAGCCGGTTCCTTCGATGGCGGTGGAGCTGGCATCGCGCGCCCTCGGCGCCGCCCCGCAGCTGGCGCCCGACAGGACGATGACGATCGCCAGCTACCGGATTCCGAGCGTGGTGCCCAACACGCTCACGCTCAACTTCGCGGGCGGAGCCGACGACGTCCCGACCTTCTCGCTGGCCGATCTGCACGCCTGCGTCGGGAAAGCCGACAAGGAATTCTTCCGTCGCAACTTCGCCGGCAAGATCGTCCTCATCGGCAGCCTGCTCGACATCGAGGACCGCAAGGTCACGTCGAAGCGCTTTGCCACCGGGCCCGAGGGGGCGCGTGCGCCGCGTTGCGCGTCGCCTATGCCGCCGGCGAGCGGGCAGCTTCCGCGCAGCTCGATCTCCGGCGTCTACGTTCATGCGACGGGTGTCAACAATCTGGTTCTCCGCGACGAAATCGTGGAAACCGGTCGTGCCGCCGGCACCCTGATCACTGTCGCGTATGCGGCGCTGGCGGCCGGCATGGCGCTGATGCTGACGCCGGCCGGCGCGGCGCTCGCCTTTGGCGGCACCGTCGTCGTGGGCACGGCGGCGGCCACCTGGGCCTTTGCCCAGTCGCTGGCGCTGCCGCTCGTCGAGCCGGTCCTTGCCGGGCTTGCCGCGATCGCCGCCACCATCGTCTATCGCTTCGTGGTCGTCGACAAGGAGGACCGCTTTCTCCGCCAAAGCTTCGCGCTCTATCTCGCGCCAGAAGTCATCGACAAGATGCTGACGTCGAGCAAGCTGCCGGCGCTGGGCGGCGAGATGCGCAATGTCACCGTGTTCTTTTCCGACATCGCCGGGTTCTCCTCGATCGCCGAGAAGCTGACGCCGACCGCGCTGGTAGGCCTGATGAACCAATACCTGTCGGCGATGACCGACATCATCGAGGAGAACGGCGGGTATGTGGACAAGTATATCGGCGATTCGATCGTGGCGGTGTTCGGCGCGCCCGTCGACGATGCCGACCACGCCTGCCACGCGGTGCGGGCGGCGTTGCGGTGCCGGGCATGCCTCAAGGAACTCAACCGGACCGCAGCAGCCTTCGCGGGTCATACGCTCGGGCACCGCATCGGGCTGAACTCGGGAGAGGCCCTGGTCGGCAACATCGGCTCGCGGCGGCGCTTCAACTATACGGCGATGAGCGATGCGGTGAACCTCGCCTCGCGGCTCGAGGGAGCAAACAAGTACTTCGGCACGTCGATCATCGCCTCGGAGATGACGGTTGCCCTCGCCGGCGCCGCGTTCGCATGGCGGGAGCTGGATGCGATCCGCGTCAAGGGCCGCGCCCAGCCGGTTAGGATCTACGAACCGCTGGCCGAGACCGGGCAGCAGACCCCGGAGCAGTCGGCGTGCGCCGAAATCTACGCCGCGGGCCTCGCCCGGTGGCGCACGCATGACTTCGCCGGCGCCGAGGAGCGCTTCCGGCGCATCGCGGCGGCCGATCCGCCGGCGGCGCTGTTCGCGACCCGCGCGCGGGAATTCGCCATGCATCCCCCCGGTCCGGGCTGGGAGCCGATCTTCAGCCTCGAAGGGAAGTAGCGGATTTCGAGCTAGTTGCGGTTCTGCTGGTCGGAGCGGTCCGTCTGCCGCCCAGTGCCCGGCGAGACGACCTGCCACGTTCCCGAGCCGGTCATGTTACTGGTCTGCACTGTTCCGTCCTCCAGCTTGCAGGTATACGCCGTCGAGAAGGTCAGAAGCCCTCCCTGCTTGAAGGTGCGCTCATCGCTCATGCTGCAATTGCGACCCGGGATCGATCCCTCGGACCGAATGACATCGCCGCTGCGAATGCCATGGGCGTAGCCATTGCCGTCCGCATGGCGACCGTTGGCGATGTCCACAGTCACCTTCTCCTTCTCGAATTGCCAGGTGCTGGTGAACTTGTTCTTGGGCTTGCCCGAATACCACGCCACCACCCGGACGGTGGCCACCGCCGGTATGACGCCTTGGGCCCATTGCGAATCCAGCGCGATGCTGTGCTGCTTCGCCAGCTTGTCGAGATCGTCGAGCGCCGCCTTCGCCCCTGGACCTTGACCGATCAGGTCGCGCCGGACCTTGTCGAGCTCGTCGAGGACCCGACCGCGAAAAGCCGGATCGTAGACAAATCCGGCGCTGAATGCCGGGCCGCCTTGTGACTCGATGGATTTCTCGCCGACGGCCGCATGTGCCAGCACCATGCCCCTGGGCGCGAGGCGTTCGCGGTCCCTCTCGCTCAAATAGCCGGCAATGGCCTCCGCGGCGGCATCCAGAACTCTTCAGCTGGCCGAAATTCTCCGCCAGATACTTCAATCGCCCCGGCGTCGGGCGTTGGCCGAGTCCCAGATAGGCATCGCGAAAGATCTTCTCGATCGGTACCCTGCCGTCCACGCGGTACCATTCGCGCTCCTGGTCGTTCCAGATCAGCGCGACCTCGGCGGACTTGTCGGCCGGACGAAACACGTCCCATGGGGAGGATGGTGCGTAAACCGCGGAGTCGGCGAAATCCTGTCCCCACTGAGCGGCCAACCGGCGATAGCGCGGGTCGTCGGCACCGCCATATGTCTCGCTGCGCAGCTGCGCCTGGCCGCGCATGATCTCCAGCTCGCCAACGAGCCCGTCGACGGTACCAAGCAGGCTTGTCAGGGCTTCGCGATAGCCATGTATGCTGTCCTGCGATGCAGTGCCGTCCAGGCCGGACAGCTCCGATATGGCGCCAACGGCGCTCAGAACGGGTGCGACATCCACGTCGTGCATAACCTTGGCGAGCTCTTGCAGCTCGTCCACCGCATCGGTCGCCTGCGCAGTCTTGTCGGCATACTGGCGGAACGCGACGAGCCCCGAGCCCTGACGTTCCAGCCGTGCGCGCGCTTTGCCGAGGTGGCCCAGCGCGTCGGTGCGCCGGGACAGCTCCACATCGGACCTGCCCTCGATCCGGGCGGACATCGTCGCGAGCGCCCGACTGACCTTCTCGAGCCTGTCCTCCGCGGCTGTCACGCGTTCCTTGACAATGCGGAAGCTGACGTCGCTGCGAGCAAAGGCCGCTGCCAGCGGATCGTCGGCTGATCGGGCAGAAAATCCACTTGCCAGCATGGCGACCAAGCACGCCGCGTAGCAGGCGGGCCGCATGAGACGCCTGTTCATGGAGATCGGAGTCATGATCGCTGCCAGCCTGCTGCGGGTCTGCCGGACCGTCGCACCTCGGCCCTTGCGGCGCACGGCCCAAGCCCGTCGGGACGCACATTACCAGCCCGGGCTCGAAGCCTTTTGCGCCAGATCAAAGTGCTCCCGATATCGGGCGCCGTCCAGCCTGCGGCAAACAGCCAAAGGCTGCACCGCCCCTGGCTCGGTTCGCGAGCACACCGCCACCGCCGGTGCGGCGTTTGGTCCGGATGCCCGCAGGCGCCGCCCGACCGGCGCCACGTCACCCGTCCATTGATCTTGGTCAATGCCGAACGACCGCGGCGAGCGGATGCTTTTTGTTCAATTTCTCACTGCCGGGAGAGTAGCCATGTCGACGCGCAAATTCAACAGGATCGGAGTGGGCCTCGCATCCCTGATGCTCGCCGGCGGAATCACCTTGTCGGCGATCGCCAGCACTGCGGTCGCGGCAGAGCGGCCGAGCGAAGCGCAGATCCTCGACGCCCTGAAGCCGACCACGAAGATGCGCAGCCTGAGCTCCGGACAGCAGGATGTGGAAGAGCGTCATTTCATCGACCAGCTGCGCACCGTCAAGTCACGCTCGCTCACCACCGAGGAACGCCACAAGGTGGCGACGATCGCCAAGCAGAAGCCGAGCATAGATCTCGAGGTCTACTTCAACTACAACTCGGCCGAGATCGCGCCGAGGGCAGTCCCCGACCTGACGAATCTTGGACGCGCGCTTTCCGATCCCGAGCTGCGCGGGAGCGTCTTCCTGGTGAGCGGGCATACCGACGCCAAAGGTTCCGACGAGTACAATCAGCGCCTGTCGGAGCGACGGGCCGAGGCGGTCAAGCGCTTCCTGGTGCAGAAATTCGGGCTTCCCGAGGACAGTCTCGTGGCCGCGGGTTATGGTGAGGAGCAACTGAAGAATACCGCCGCGCCGTTCGCGGGGGAGAACCGCCGAGTACAGATTGCCAATCTGCGGGCCACGAACGCCGAAAAATAGACGGGGCTCTCGCCGTTTCACACTATCTGAGGCGCGGATGCCAGCACTTTCTCTCTTTCGCCTTGCGGCGGCTTGCGGCCTCCTTGCGGCGCTGCTCGCGACGGACGCGGCCCGGGCCGAGCGCCGCGTCGCCCTGGTGATCGGCAATTCCGGCTATCAGAACGTTGCACGGCTCGACAATCCGGTGAACGATGCCCGATCGATCGCCGAGCTGTTCCAGAAGGCCGGGTTCGACGTCGTCACGCCGCGCACGGACCTCGGCGTGGTCGAGTTCAAGCGCGCGATACGCGAGTTCGTGAATACGACGCGGGACGCCGATATCGCCGTGGTGTTCTACGCCGGCCACGGCATCGAGGTCGGCGGCGTGAACTATCTCATCCCGGTCGATGCCAAGCTCGCCAGCGATCTCGACGCCGAGGACGAGGCCGTGGAGATGGATCGCCTGGTCAGGGCGATCGAGCCGGCGCGGCGCCTGCGCCTGGTGATCCTCGACGCGTGCCGCGACAATCCGTTTGCCAAGAAGATGCAGCGCACGATCGCCGTGCGCGCCGTCGGCGCCGGCCTCACCAAGGTCGAGCCGACCAGCACCAACACCTTGATCGCCTACGCCGCGAGGGCGGGATCGACCGCGGAGGACGGCACATCCGGTCATAGCCCGTTCACCGCCGCGCTGCTCGGCAATCTGATCGAGCCCGGGCTCGACGTCAGGCTGGCGCTCGGCCGGGTGCGCGACGAGGTTCTCAAGAAGACCGGGAACCGCCAGGAACCGTTCGTCTACGGGTCGCTCGGCGGAGCGACGGTCTCGCTGGTTCCGCCGCCCGAGCAGAAGAAGGTCGATACGTCGCTGGCCGACATGCGCACCAACTACGAGATGGCCGAGCGCATCGGAACGCTCCCGGCGTGGGATTCGTTCCTCGCCGCGCATGCTACCGGATTCTACGCCGATCTGGCCCGCGCGCAGCGCGCCAAGCTGCTGGCATCCCAGGGCGTGCCGCCGCCGGCCGACAGGAAACAGGCGGTCGCGGCCGTCGAGCATGCGACCCCGACGACGCCGGCCGAGACCGCCACGCCGGACCGGTTGGCCTGGCAGAAGATCCAGGATACGTCGGATACGAGGGCGCTGCGTGATTTCATCAAGCGCTTCCCGGCGTCTCCGCTCGCGCTCACCGCCCAGCACCGCCTGGATCTGCTCGAGCAGGCGGCCGCCCAGCGGCGGCAGCAGGAAGCAGAGCGACAGAAGGCCGAGCGCGAGGCGGCGCTGCAGCGCCAGGAGGACGAGCGTCGGGCCAAGGCCGCCGAGGCCGAGCGGCATAGGCTCGAACGCGAGGCCGCGCGGCAGCGGCGGGGAGAGGAGCAGCGCGCCAAGGCGCTGCAAGGCGAGCGGGAGAAGGCGCAGCGGGAGATGGAGCTTGCATGCCGGCGCGACGAGGCGAAGCTGGCGCGCCTGCGCGCCCAAGGCAGCCAGGCACGCGACGAGCTCGCCCGGTTCCGCCAGGAGCTCGGATGCGAGCGCATTCGCGGCGATGTGGCGTTGCTCGAGCAATTCACTGCGGACGCCGCAAGAGTCCCGGAGGCCGCGACGCCTGCCGCCGACACGCCGCAGCTCGTGCGCTCGGCGCAGACCGAGCTGCGGCGCATCGGATGCTACGCGGCGCGCCCCACCGGGGTGCTCGACGACGCCACCAGGGGCGCCATCCACGACTATCTCGCCAGGCGGGGACAGGAGCTCGCCGAGATCAGAGTGACGGAAGCGCTGGTCGCGGACTTGCGCGAGCAGGCCGCGATCGAGAGCTGCATGGCCACCCCCGAGCGGGACAAGGTCGAGCCGGTCGCCCGTCCGCCCAAGCGTGTGACCACGCCGTCCGTCGAACGCCGCAAGGGAAAGTCGAGGACCGAGCAGGTCCACCACGACCGGCCGGCGCCGCAGAAGAAGCGGGAGGCTCGCCCGGCGCACCGCGAGGCGCCGCCTCGGGCCAAGGCGGAGGCGCGACAGGGTCCGCGAGGCCCGAGGATGATCATCGGGTTCTGATCTGGTCATCGGAGGATGACGGCGAGCATCTTCGCGGGGGCAGTCTCGTCCGGTTGCCTCGTGCGGCCAAGCTCCCCATTTGTTGCAGCACGTTCGCGGAGGAACTTCAAATTCGCCGCACAAGCGTCCCTTTGATTCCAAAGTTCGTGCGAGACCTTGCCGCGAAGTGATGCGAAATTCGGAAATCGGACCACCAGATCTCAAGCCCAGGAGTGCCTGTCGATGATCCGACCGCATGCAAGGCCGACCGCCCTCTCGGCGGCATTGCTCGCCATCGCGCTCGCCGTCGCGACGATGTCGGCTGCGGCGCAGACCGCCGACGATCCCGGGAAACCCGAGGCGGAAAAAGCATCTCCGGCCGGCCCGCCGACCGAGAATGACGCTGCCAAACCAGAATCTCCGGCAACGGCCGCACCGAAAGCCGCTCCGGCCGCGGCCGCAACCGCCGCGGCGCCGGCGCCCACGGCGGTGCCGCGCACGGCGAAGCCCCGGCAGGCCACCGCGCCGCGCACGCAACGGCGCAGCACTCCTCAGGTGGCGGCATCGCCGTCGCCCGCGCCGCGGCCGGTTTCCACCGGATGTTTCATGTGGACCGGCGAGCGGGTGCAGGTCCTGTCGGGTTGCGCCTTTCCGTTGATGCTCGGGGTGGGCTTCTGATCCATGCCCCGGCGACGGGACCCGGTACTGGAGGCTCCGGAGCGCCGGATCATCCCCTCCGTCCGAGCCCTCCGCGAGCCACCGGACGCGGCCGCGTGCCGTTGACACCCCTTTCGGAGGCCGATACCAATGCAACTCAAGCCCTGACAAAAGATCAGGCTTCCAGGGGAACGGCGGGAGGGGTCTTGGCGCCACTCCTTGAGGTCAGGGATCTGCACACCGAGTTCAGAACCGGTGCGGGAGTCGTGCGCGCCGTCGACGGCGTATCCTACACCGTCGAGCAGGGCGAGACCGTCGCGATCGTCGGCGAGAGCGGCTCGGGCAAGTCTGTCGGGGCGCTGTCGATCCTGCGCCTGATCGCGGATCCGCCCGGGCGGATCGTGGGCGGAGAAATCCTCTTCGAGGGCCGCGATCTCATGCGGCTCCCGGACGCGCAGATGCGCGAGATCCGGGGCGGCGACATCGGCATGGTCTTCCAGGAGCCGATGACATCGCTCAACCCCGTTCTCACCATCGGCCGGCAGATCACCGAGACGCTGGAGCAGCACCACCAGGCCGATCGCGCCACGGCGCAGCGGCGCGCCATCGAGCTGCTCGGCCTGGTCGGCATCGCCGATCCGGCCCACCGCCTCAAGCAGTATCCGCACCAGCTCTCCGGCGGCACGCGCCAGCGCGTCATGATCGCCATCGCGATCGCCTGCGATCCCAAGCTCATCATCGCCGACGAGCCGACCACCGCGCTCGACGTCACCATCCAGGCGCAGATCCTCGAGCTGATGAGCGGGCTGACGCGCCGGCTCAACGTGGCGCTCATCATCATCACGCACAATCTGGGCGTGGTGGCGCGCTACGCCAAGCGGGTCAACGTGATGTATGCGGGCCGCATCGTGGAGAGCGGCCCGGCGGCGTCGATCTATCACAACCCGCGCCATCCCTACACGGTGGCATTGCTGCGCTCGGTGCCGCGGCTCGACCGACCGCGCCGGGCGCGCCTCGATCCGGTGGACGGCCAGCCCCCCGACCTCACGCGCCTCGACCAGGGCTGCGCCTTCCGCCCGCGTTGCCGCTTCGCGGTCGAGGCCTGCGCCAGGATGCGGCCGCCGCTCGAGCCGGTCGGACCGGCCGACCACTTTTCTGCGTGCCTGCGTGCCGGCGAGCTCGGCGTCGCGAGCGGAGCGGTGGCATGACGGCCGCGGCGACCGACGCTTCGGCGCTCCTCCAGGTGAAGGGGCTGCGCAAGCATTTTCCGGTCACCGAGGGCATCCTGGCGCGGCGCATGGTCGGCGAGGTCAAGGCGGTCGACGGCGTCGACTTCGCTTTGCGCCGCGGCGAGACGCTGGGCCTGGTCGGCGAGAGCGGTTGCGGCAAAACCACGACCGGCCGGTGCATCCTGCTGCTCGAGCGGCCGACTGCCGGCGAGATCGTCTATGACGGCGTCGATCTCACCACGCTCAAGCACAGAGAGCTCAAGGCGTTGCGCCGCCGCATCCAGGTGATCTTCCAGGATCCCTACAGCTCGCTCAATCCGCGCATGAAGGTCGGCGACATCATTGCCGAGCCGATGAAGGTGCACTCAATCGAGCCCGACGCGGCGCGACGGACGGCCCGGATGCGCGAGCTGCTGGCAATCTGCGGCCTCAATCCGAATTTTGCCGACCGCTATCCGCACGAGATGTCGGGCGGCCAGCGCCAACGGGTCGGGATCGCCCGCGCGCTCGCGCTCGATCCCGAGTTCATCATCTGCGACGAGGCGGTTTCCGCTCTCGACGTCTCCATCCAGGCGCAGATCGTCAACCTGCTCGAGGATCTGCGCGAGCGCTTCGGCCTCACCTACCTGTTCATCGCCCACGATCTCTCCGTGGTGCGGCATCTCTGCCAGCGCGTCGCCGTGATGTATCTCGGCCGCATCGTCGAGATGGCGGATTGCGACGAGCTGTTCGACAACGCCTTGCATCCCTATACGCGCGCCCTGCTCGACGCCGTGCCGGTGCCGGATCCGACCATCGAGGCCGGCCGCAGGTTCCGACCCGTCAAGGGGGAAGTGCCGAGCCCGATCAACCCGCCGACGGGCTGCGCGTTTCATCCGCGCTGCCCGATCGCGGTCGAAAACTGCAGCCGGACCCGTCCGCAGCTCCGCGAGGTGACCACCGGCCACTGGGTGGCCTGCAGCGAGGTGCGCTAGAACCGTTGAGTGGCGCATGTTCTTGTCGGCGAACCGCTATCCACTTCGCCGGAACATGCGCTAAATTCGGGCGATCTGCAGGATCGCCGCATGCTTTTTGCGAAGAACGATCCGGAGAACACCGGCAGCGATCAATTCCAACAGGGAGGAAAAGGAATGATCAGGACATCACGATTGGCGGCAGCCGGTCTCGGCGCTGCCCTGTGCATCGCGACCGCGGCCGCCGCGACGGCGGCGGACACCCCGAAGCGCGGCGGGATACTGACGTTCATGATCCCGGCGGACGCACCGCCGAGCTTCGACGGCCACCGTGAGACCACTTTTGCCACGGTGCATGCGGCGGCGCCGTTCTACAGCGTGCTGATCCGCGTCAATCCCGACAATCCGTCCTCGACGACCGACTTCGTCTGCGATCTGTGCACCGCGATGCCGACGCCGACGGACGACGGCAAGACCTACACGTTCAAGATCCGCGAGGGCGTCAAATTCCACGACGGAACGCCGCTCACCGCCAACGACGTGGCGGCGACCTGGCGGAAGATCATCCACCCGCCGGAGGGCGTCTCGAGCGCCCGCGAGGGCTACTACCAGATGGTCGACAAGGTGGAGACGCCCGACCCGGCCACCGTGGTGTTCCGCCTGAAATTCGCCACCGGCGCTTTTCTGCCGGCGCTGGCCGATCCCTTCACCTGGATCTACCAGAAGGCCATTCTCGACAAGGATCCGCACTGGTACGAGAAGAACGTCATGGGCTCCGGCCCGTTCCGGTTCGCCGGCTACGAGATCGGCCAGTCGATCAAGGGGGTGCGTAACCCCGACTACTATCACGCCGGGCAGCCCTATCTCGACGGCTTCACCGCCATCTACGCGCCCAAACAGGCGGTCCGCGTCGACGCCATCCGGGCCGACCGCGCGGCGGGAGAGTTCCGCGGCCTGCCTCCCTCGGCACGCGATCAGCTGCAGAAGGAGCTGGGCGACAAGATCGTCATGCAGTCCAGCGACTGGAACTGCGGCAACGTGATCACGCCCAATCACAAGAAGAAGCCGTTCGACGATGTGCGGGTCAGGCGGGCGCTCACGCTGGCCATCGATCAGTGGCACGGAGCGCCGGCGCTGGCGAAGATCGCCAACGTCAAGACGGTCGGCGGGATCGTCTTCCCGGGCTCGCCGCTGGCCGCCACCAAGGCGGAGCTCGAGACGTTGGCGGGATACTGGCCCGACATCGAGAAATCGCGCGCCGAGGCGCGGCGCCTGCTGAAGGAGGCGGGAGCCGAGGGACTTTCCTTCGAGCTCCTCAACCGCAACGTCGACCAGCCGTACAAGTTCGTCGCCACCTGGCTGATCGACGAGTGGAGCAAGATCGGGCTGCACGTCACCCAGCGCGTGGTGCCGACCGGTCCGTGGTTCGAGGCGATGCGCAGCGGCAGCTTCGAGGTCGTCGTCGAGGCCAGCTGCAACAGCACGGTGAATCCGCTCCTCGACGTGCAGAAATACCTGCCGCACTCGGCCTACACCGAGAATTCGGGAACTACGACGATCAGACGGAGATCGATCTGTATCAGAAGATGCTGCACGAGCCCGACCCCGCGAAGCAGCGCGTCCTGATGCGCGAGTTCGAGAAGCGCGTGCTCGATACCGAGGCGCACGAGATGGTGATGACCTACTGGAACCGCATCGTTCCGCTGCGCTCCTACGTCAAGGGGTGGAAGGTCAGCCCGAGCCACTACATCAACCAGGATCTGGCCAACGTGTGGCTCGACCAGTGAGCCTCCATTACGCGCCTGTGCCCGTCGGCAATCGCCGACGGCACAGGCGCGGGATCAGGATCGGACGGACAGCATGTACCGATATATCGTGAACCGGGTGCTGCTGGTGATCCCGACGCTGGTCGGAGCGGCGGCGCTGGTGTTCGTGCTGATGCGCCTCATTCCTGGCGACATCTGCGCGATCCGTCTCGGGTCCGGCGGCGGGAATGTCGATCCGCGCGCCGTCGCGGTCTGCCACGCCGAGCTCGGGCTCGACCGTCCGATGATTCTCCAGTTTTTCGATTTCGTCTGGGGCTTCTTCCGCCTCGACTTCGGGATCTCGATGTGGTCGGGCAAGCCGGTCGCCGAGGAGATCGCGGCGCGCCTGCCGATCTCGCTCGAGATCGCCGTGATGGCCACCGTGGTCGCCATTCTCATCGCCATCCCGCTCGGCACGATCTCGGCGCTGAAGCAGAACAGCTGGATCGATCACGTGGTGCGCACGGTCGCCATCGCGGGGATCGCCACCCCGTCGTTCTGGCTCGGCATCGTCTCGATCCTGGTCGTTCTCGACGTCTCGCATGCGCTGTTCGGCGCCGCCTGGATGCCGCCGATCGACTATGTGCCGTTCTGGCAGGACCCGCTGCGCAACCTGTCGATGGTGATCCTGCCGGCGCTGACCGTCGGCTACCGCTACTCCGCCGTCACCATGCGGATGACCCGCTCGGCGATGCTCGAGGTTTTGCGCGAGGATTACATCCGGACGGCGCGCGCGAAGGGCCTGGTCGAGCAGCTGATCGTCAACCGGCACGCGCTGAAGAACGCGCTCTTGCCGGTCGTCACCCTGATCGGCATCGAGTTCGCCTTCCTGATCGGCGGGCTCGTGGTGACCGAGCAGGTGTTCAACCTCAACGGCGTCGGCCGGCTGTTCGTCCTCGCCGTGCAGAACCAGGACTACACCTTGTCCCAGGCTCTCGTCATGCTCACGGTCGCGGTCTTCGTGCTCACCAATCTGGCGGTCGACCTCATCTATGCGTGGCTCGACCCGCGCATCCGCTTCGGCTGAGGAGATAGCCCCATGGTCGACCTCGCGCGCCCCTACGCCGCCGCCGACGACGACCTGGCGGAAACGCCGCGCTCGTGGCGCGCCGGCATCGCCGCCTTCTGCCGCCGCCAGCCGCTCGGCACGGTCGGCCTGGCGCTGGTGATGGTGATGGCGGTCGCCGGCCTCTCGGCGAACTGGATCGCGCCCTACAGCCCGACGGCGAACGACTTTTCGGTGATGACCGAGCCGCCGAGCTGGGCGCACCTCATGGGCACCGACCAGTTCGGCCGCGACCTCTTTTCCCGCATCCTGTTCGGCGCGCGCACCGCCCTGATCGTCGGTTTCTCCTGCGCCATCGTCGGGGGGGCCGTCGGCCTCGTGCTCGGGGTGGGAAGCGCCTATTTCGGCGGCCGCCTCGACCTCATCCTGCAGCGCGTCCTCGACGTGGTGATGGCTTTTCCGCTGATCATCATGGCGCTCGCCGTCATCGCCATCTTCGGCGGCGGGGTCTTCAACGTGATCGTGGCGATCACCATTCCGCTGATCCCGCGTTGCGCGCGGGTGGTGCGCTCGAGCGCGCTGGCGATCCGCGAGATGCCCTATATCGATGCGGCGCGCGCCTGCGGTTTCGGTCACGCACGGATCATCCTGCGCCACATGGTGCCCAACGTGGTGGCGCCCTTTCTGATCATGCTGACCGCCTTCGTCGGCCAGGCGATCCTGGCCGAGGCGTCGCTGTCCTATCTCGGCCTCGGCGTGCAGGAGCCGATCGCCGCCTGGGGCCTGATGCTGCAGGGAGGTGCCGAGGAATACGCCTCGTCGGCGCCGTGGATCGCGGTCTTTCCCGGCCTCGCCATCGCGCTCACGGTGTTCGGCTTCAGCCTGTTCGGCGATGCGCTCCGCGATGCCATCGATCCCAAGATGCGCGATCGCTGAGGCGGGTGTTCGCGCCGGAGCTACGCCTGAGCCGCCCTTCGGATCACCATTGACGGCAAGGAGGCCGCGTTGTCTCGTGATCCGTGCTTCAACCCCAGGCGCCTTGCTGCGTCAAACGGATCATCACCAGTTGCGTCGCGCCGAAGGAGGCTCCGCATGAGCACGATCACCGGCTACCATGCCCACGTCTACTTCGACGCCGCCACCCGGGAGCAGGCAGGCCGGCTGTGCGAGGCGGCGGGAAAGGCATTCGGCGTGTCCGTCGGGCGGATTCACGACAAGCCGGTCGGGCCGCATCCGCGCGGCAGCTGCCAGCTGGCGTTCGGCCCCGACCGGTTCGCGACAATCATCCCCTGGCTCATCACCAACCGCAACGGGCTCACGGTCTTCGCCCATGCGGAGACCGGCGATGCGCTCAAGGATCATACCGAGCATGTGGTGTGGCTCGGACCGTCGGAGAGCCTTGATCTCGCGGCGTTGTCATGACGGCAGGAACGGACGCTTCATGGAAGCGGCCTTCCCGATCGACCCGCCGGAGATGCTTGCGCCGTGCAGGAACCCGTGAGAGGTCACCGCAGCGAAGCAGAATCTCCCTGATGTCGACAAGACATCAGGACGATTGGACGGATACGCGAAAGAGCTGAACAAGCACGATCGCCACCGCCGCCACAGCCACCCAGTGCGGTGCTCCGCAGACCAGCGAGGCAGTGTCGCACACCTGATCGGCCCAGGGGTGGCCGTGATGACGAAGAATGCTGGCGCCATACGCCGTGGCAGTCACGATGGTCGCCGCCGCTATCGAAAACATGGCCGGACCTCCGCTTGTCGTCTGAGGATCAGCCTACCACGATTGGTTCATGCGGCGTTACCGGTCATGAGAATGGCGATTAACGGTCGGTAAGACTCATTGATCGAGTTGAGTCCCAAATCGACAGTTGATGTTGCCACCGGCGATCGTGGAGTGCTCTGCAGTCCAAACTTTCATTTTGATGACAAATAGAAGAAATGTTCCGGCTGTTTGCGGATTCGTGGTGATTGAGCCGGACCTGCACGACCAACTGCCGTCGACAATTGCCATCCGAGTCTGTAGGCCGGCAGTCGGCCGAGACTGCCGCTGGGTCGTCGCCCCTCCGCAATGCCCACTGCGCAAAGTGGACGGAAGGCTGCGCTCGCGTGGCTGGAAAACATTGCGCCTATCGGACGTAACAATAGCCGCCGCGCACTGATCCAAGTATCGTGCCTTCGGAACGGATGGGCTGCCCGGCCCTGGGAGTCCAGTGGCTGAGCCCCGGCGTGTCGGCTCGCCCGTTTCATTCGCGCGGCGCTCGATCGGGCTGAGCGCCGCAACGAAGGAACCAGATGATCTCGACGGCATTTCCGGCTTCGGCCGGATCGGCTCGACCCGACGCATCCACGGTGCCTGCGGGTTGGCAGCCGGGATCGCGCGCCGCCATCATCCTCAGCCTTGCGGAACCGGGGAGCCGAGAGCGACGGTCGACCGCAGCCGAAGATCTACCCGCGGCCGGAACTCGCCGACCGCTAGCCCAATTGCAAATGCTGGGAAGCGCGACACCCAGGTTTCCAGGTGTTGATTGGTACAGCTGGGTGGACTCGAACCACCGACCTCCTGATCCACAGT
>CAVWIS010000057.1:0-258649 GCA_963755055.1 uncultured Alphaproteobacteria bacterium
CAGGCGCTCTAACCAACTGAGCTACAGCTGCACGGGCTCAAACGGGATCGGCGAGCCAGGGGACACTAGGAAGAAAGGGTAGTTTTGGCAAGCGCCGCCCAGCCCTTGGTCGCAGCGAGGCGGCAGAACGTTCAAAACGAATGAAGCCCGGGCGACCGGCCCGGGCTTCGAACGCAACACGACAGGGTAGACTAGACGGGCCTGCGACGGATCGCAGGCTTCCGAAAACGTGTCAGGCGACCTTCTTCATCGCCTTGTCGACGCCGGACTTGAGCGGCTCGGCGGTGTCGGTCGCCACCTTCTGGGCGAGCGCGGCAAGCTCCTTGGTCTGCGCGGTCATCGCCTCGAACTGCTTGCGGGCATGCGCGGTCGACAGCTCGACGAAATCGGACAGCGACTTGGCATCGAGCAGCTCGCGGGCATAGTCGAACGCCGCATTGGCGTTGGCGCGCGCGGTCTCGATCACCTTGAGATTGTAGTCGGCGGCGCCCTTGGCGGCCGTCGTATAGGTGTCCTCGAGCACGTCGGTGGCTTCCTCGGCCACGGCCTTCATCTTCTCGTAGGATTCCTTCGCCTGGGCCACGCCCTTCTCGGCGAACTCGCGGAAGGCCGGCGGCATGTCGAACTTCGGCATGTCGAATTTCGGCATCTCGAACTTGGGCATCTCGAACATCGGGATGATCGGGCTGGTTGCGGACTTGGCGGTCTTTGCGGGCTTGGCTGTGGCTGCGGTATCGGTCATGGCACTCATCCTGTTGGGGGCGGCTGATCAAACGGACTCCGGACCCGCCGCCGCGATCCAGTGTCTCTACTGCGCTGTCCGCTCAGGCCCGGCCGGTCTTGCCCGGACGCTTGGCGGTCCATCGATGAACAGTAGTTAATCATCGAAATGGTGCATTGCAACATGGAAATATTGCTTCGCACAATCAAAGCGCCGACGACCTTCGGTAGCGCTTGGTCCCGGCTGTGACCATTGCCTACAAGTTATTCAATTGATTGATTTATATGCCGGCTGGCCGGCGTCCAGGTGGCAGTCGCGACATTTCGTCGCATAATGTCGGATACCCGACCCTGCGGTCTCCCGGCAGCATGGCTGGTGCCGCGGACTACCGCCGCCCGGAGCCTGGTGGCAATCCCTTACCGTGGCGACGAAACGCCGGGCCGCGTCAGGACGGCGGCTTGGCGGCATTGGCCGCCACCTTCGAGGCGCTCTCGCCCAGCACCTTGGCCTGCTCCGCCATGGTGGCCATCTGGGTCTTGATGTACTCGGCCTGCAGCCGCATCACCTCCTGGACGTCCTTGGCGCGCACCAGCTGCTGGGCGAAGGCGAACGACGTGGCGACGTTCTGCTCCGCAAAGCTGATCGCCTTCTGGCTGACCTCCTTGGTGCCGGCCTGGGCGGCCGCGGCCTGGCCCTCGAGCGTGCTGACGGCCTTCTGCGCGGCGGCGATGAAGCCGTCGAACGCCGCCTTGGCCTGCTCCACGCTGCGCTCCGCAAGCTGGCGCATGTCGCCGGGGATCTCGAAACTCGACATCGGGTCCTTGGCCATCAGTGCTCTCCCTGGTCGTCGCGGGCGTCGGACGGCGGAATGCCGCGCTCCGAGCCGTCTGGCTGAATAACGCATATGCGCGGCCACATTGATACCGCCCCGCCGAACAGTTTCGCGGCGATCTGCTTGTGCGGCGCACAGTGAACGTTCGGCGATTAAGGTTATCCTCGTCGAAGCGCCGCGAACAGCGGGCGCGGCGTGGACGGCGGCCAGCGGTTGAGACTATTAAGGCCTTGTTTACCAGCCGGGCGGCGCCCCTGCGGCGGCCCGGCCGGCAGGACCGAACGGGCCGATGATCGAAGCCGACCCATATCTCGCGCGCCTTCGCAATTCCACGCTTGCGCCGCATGTCGTGAGCGCCCGTCCGGTGTGGCTGTGGGCGGCGGACGGCGCGCAAATCCTGTGGGCCAATGCGGCAGGGGCCGCGGCACTGGCCGACAGCCCGGCGGCGCTCGCCGCGCGGCGGTTCTCGCCCGGCGAGCCGCTGCGCGCGCAGATCTCGCGGCTCGCCGCCACCCTGCCGAAGACCGGCACGCCGCGGCTGGAACGCCTGCGCGGAATGGCTTCGATCGGGCGCCCGCTCGCCTGCGCCTGCTCGTGGCTCGCGCTCGCCGACGGCAGCTTTGCGGTCCTCGTCGTGGCGACGGAGCCCGGAGCGGCAAGACTGTCGCTCGCCGAACGCGCCCGCCGCGCGTTCGCCGCCTGCGAGACGCCGCTCGCGGTGTTTTCCTCCGACGGCACGCTCATCCATACGACGGCGGATGCCGGCGACGCTGGCGACCTGGCGTCGCTCGGCACCGACCCACTGGCCGCCGAGGCGCTGTCGCGCGGCCGGGCGAGCCAGGAGGTCGCCGGCGGCACGCTGACGATCGAGCGGATGGGCGGCGGAGCCGACACGGTCCTGCTCGCGACATGGATCGAGCATGCGGCGCCGGCGGCCGAACCACCGCCTCCCGCGGAGGTGACGGCGCGCGAGCCGGACCATGAGGCGGCTTCCGCGGCCGACGTGACGCCGACCATGGTGGAAGAGGCCACGCCGGAGGAGCGGATCGAGGCCGTGGCCGAAACCGCGGACGGCGATGGAGAACGGCTGGCAGACATCCATCCGGCCGCGGCCGGTCGCGGCGCCGGTCGACGGCACTTGCGCTTCGTCTGGCAGATGGAGGCCGACGGGCAATTCACCTTCGGCTCCCCGGAATTCCCCGACGCGGTCGGGCCGCGGACGGCCGCCCTGGTCGGGCAGCCATGGGAACGGATCGCCGCCGAGCTTGCGGTCGACCCCGCAGGACGCATCGCCCAGGCGGTGGCGTCGCGCGAGACCTGGAGCGGCATCGACGTGTTCTGGCCGGTCGACACCACCGGCGAGCGCGTGGCTGTCGAGCTCTCCGGCCTGCCGGTGTTCGATCGCGACCGCCGGTTCCGCGGCTATCGCGGGTTCGGCGTCTGCCGCGACGTGACACGGCTCCCGGGGTGGCCGCACGACGTGCCGGCGCCCGTGGACGCCCCGCCGATCGACGAGAACCCGGAGGCTGATCCGGCGCTCCGGCCGGAAACGCCGGTGGCCGAACTCGCGCCCCCTGCTCACGGTCGTGCCGGCCGCGAAGAACGTCGTGCCGTTCCGCAGCGCCGGGCTGCCTGCGGAACGGCGTCCGGCACTGACCCCGGTCGAGCGCACCGCCTTCCGGGAAATCGGCAAGGCGCTCGGCCGGGACGGCGAGGATGGGCGGACCGCCGCGGCCCCGCCTGCCGAGCCGCATGGCGGCGCGCCGACCCCGGCGGTCGCGGCGTCCGCCGCCCAGGAGATGCGCGCGGCCGCGCCGATCGCGCCCGCCGAGAGCTGGCTCGACGACCCCATTCCGAGCGCCTACGCGCCCCGCATCGAGCGTCCCCGGCCGATCGAGCCGCCGCCGGCGACGGCCGCGGAGGAGCACGAGATCATCGATCGCCTCCCGCTCGCCGTTCTGGTCCATCGTGCGGGCCGTCCGATCTACGCCAACCGGGCGCTCTTCGAATGGACCGGCTATGCGGATGTCGGCGACATCGCGGCAGCGGGCGGCATCGACGTGCTGTTCGCCGAGCCGGGGGGCACGCTGCCCGACAAGGCGGACGATGCCGGCCGGGTGCTCGCGCTCGCCACCCGTCAGGGCGACACGCTCGCCGTGGAAGCCCGGCTGTTCGCCGTGTCGTGGGATGCGGCGCCGGCGCTGGCCCTGGTTCTGGTCCGCGGCGCCGCCCAGGATCGCCGGGATTCCGAGCTCGCCTTGCGGGCGGCCGAAGCCGAGGGACGCGAGCTCAGATCGATCATCGACACGGCGAGCGACGGCGTCGTGGTGGTGGAGCGGGACGGGCGGATCGTCTCGCTCAACCGCCGCGCCGAGGCGCTGTTCGGCCACGTCAGCCGCGACCTCGAGGGCCATCCGTTCGTCGACCTGTTCGCACCGGAAAGCCACCGGATCGCGCTCGACCAGCTCGACGCCCTGTCGCTCTCCGGCGCCGCTGCGCCCGCCGAGGGGGGACGCGAGGTCATCGGCCGCGCGCGCCAAGGCGACCTCGTCGCGCTGTTCATGACGATCGGACGGGTCGGCGAGGGAAAGTACTGCGCGGTGTTCCGCGACATCACCCAATGGAAACGCAGCGAGGAGGCCCTGGTCGAGGGCAGGCGCCGGGCCGAGAAGGCGGTATCGGCAAAATCCGATCTCCTCGCCCGGATCGGTCCCGATCTGCGCACCCCGCTCGATGCCATGACGGGCCTGTCCGAAGCCATGATGCAGGAGCGGCACGGCCCGCTCGGGAACGAGCGCTACCGCGCCCATGCCCGGGACATTCACGCCGCCGCGCTCGAGCTGGCTCAGCTGATCGGCGACGTCACCGACCTGTCGCGGATCGAGGCGGGCAAGCTCGATCTGGTCTTCGCCGAGGTCGACCTCAACGAGCTGACGCGCGAATGCGTTGCCGTGATGCAGCCGCAGGCCAATCGCGAGCGCATCATCATCCGCACCTCGTTGTCGCAGTCCCTTCCGGCGATCGTGGCCGACGCCCAATCGGTGCGCCAGATCGTGCTCAATCTGCTGTCGAACTCGATCAAGCTCACCGGGGCCGGCGGCCAGGTCATCGTGTCGACGGCGCTCTCCGATCGCGGCGAGGCGGTCATCCGGGTGCGCGACACCGGGATGGGCATGAGCGAGGCGGAGCGCGCGCGCGAGCCATCCGATCGTGCCGCCGCCAGCGGCCCGGAGGGCGCAGCGGCCGGCGGCCTCGGGCTGCCGCTCACCAGGGCGCTGGCCGAAGCCAATCGGGCGACGTTCGCAATCGAGAGCGCGGCCAATGCCGGCACCCTGGTCGAGATCACGTTTCCGGCGCTGCGCATTCCCGCCGAATGAGCGGAATCGTTCCCTCGTGCTCCGATTCCGAAGTTCGCATCACTTTGCGGCACGGCCTCGTGCGAACATATTTGTGATCCGTCCGCCTGTTGAAGTACCCGCCCCGAGGGGGCAGGCTGAGGGGCGCCGGGTGCGAGGGCGGCGCGATCCTGGGGACGACCGAGCGCCGATGCGTCATCGCCGCCATTGCGGCACAGCAGCCGGGATGAGAATCGGCTAGTGTCCTGATTGTGAAGCTCGCATCCCTTTGCGGCGCTCTCGAGCGAGGATCCTGGACGCCCGGAGGTGGAGCGATGGAGCGTGGCATGCGATTCCTGGGGATCTGGCTCACGGCTTTGTTCCTGGCCGCTCAGGCCCTGCCCTCCCGCGCCGCCGAACGGGTCGACCTGCTGCTGGTCTTCGCGGTTGACGTCTCGCGCAGCATCGACGCGCCGAAGTTCCAGCTGCAGCGGGAAGGCTACGTGGCGGCGATCAACAATCCGCGCGTCATCGAGGCGATCCGCTCGGGCGGTACCGGGCGCATCGCGGTATGCTTCGTCGAATGGTCCGGCGTCACCTCGCAGAAGCTGGTGATCGACTGGACGGTGATCCGCGACTCCGAATCGGCCCGCCGCTTCAGCGACGGCATCGTCGAGGCCCCGCGCTCGTTCGCCGATCGCACCTCGATCAGCGCCGGCATCGACTACGCCATGCAGCAGCTCGAGCGGGCGCCCTACGAGGCGAACCGCAAGACCATCGACGTGTCCGGCGACGGAACCAACAACAGCGGCCGCGACGTCACGGCGGCGCGCGACGAGGCGCTGGCCAAGGGGGTGACGATCAACGGACTGGTGATCCTGAGCGATGCGCCGCTCGCCTGGAACCCGGAGCATACCAACCCGCCCGGCGGGCTCGCCGAATACTATCGCCGCAACGTGGTCGGCGGACCCGGCGCGTTCGTCATGGTGGCGCAGAACTTCGAGGCCTTCGGCCAGGCGATCATCAACAAGCTGATCGCCGAGGTCGCCCAGGCGGACCCGGCGCGGCACGCGGCGCTGCGATGACCCGTTCCGGTCGTCGGACGCGCTCATGCCCCGGCGCGAAGCGCTGACCTCCCTGCCCTTGCGGCGCGCCGGCGCCGGTCGGGCTTCGCCCTTTCGCCACAAAGCCGGGTTGCCCCCATGTTCACGCTCGCCGAGCTCGAAGCCGTCCTGCCGGTGGTCCGCGCCCACGTGGCCCCGACCCCGCAATATGCCTGGCCGCTGCTGCGCGAACGGACCGGCGTCGAGGTCGTGGTCAAGCACGAGAACCATGCGCCGACCGGTGCCTTCAAGGTGCGCGGCGGCCTCGTCCATGTCGAGCGGCTGCGGCGCGCGCATCCGCGGGTGACCGGCATGGTCTCGGCCACCCGCGGCAATCACGGCCAGTCGGTGGCATTCGCCGGCGCGGGCGCCGGCCTGGCGGTGACCATCGTGGTGCCCCACGGCAACTCGACGGAAAAGAACGCCGCCATGCGCGCCTACGGGGCGGAGCTGATCGAGCACGGCGCCGATTTCGACGAGGCCAAACAGTATGCCCTGCAGATCGCGGGAGAGCGCGGCCTGACCTTCGCGCCGTCGTTCGACCGCGACCTGGTGCTGGGCGTCGCCACCTACGGCTACGAGCTGTTCTCCGCCTGTCCCGACCTCGACACGGTCTACGTGCCGATCGGCCTCGGCTCCGGCATCTGCGGGGTGATCGGGGCGCGCGATGCGCTCGGCCGCACCACCAGGGTCGTCGGCGTCGTGTCCGACCGGGCGAATGCCTACCGGCTGTCGTTTTCGGCCGGGCACGCGGTGTCCACCAACTCGGCAAAGACCTTCGCCGACGGGGTGGCGGTGCGGGTGCCGGACGAGGCCGCGCTCGACGTCATCCGCCGCGGCGCCGAGCGCATCGTCGAGGTATCCGACGACGAGATCGCCGAGGCGATCCGCATCCTGTTCAGCGACACCCATAGTGGGGCCGAGGGAGCCGGCGCGGCGGCGCTCGCCGCCCTGATCAAGGAGCGAAAACAGCTTCAGGGCCGCCGGGCCGCCGTGGTCGTCACCGGCCAGAACATCGACCGGTCGATGATGGCAGAGGTGCTCGCCGGCGGCACGCCACGGGTCGGATGAGCCGCGGGTCGTCGAGCAGATATTGCGCTTGATCGATATCGGGCCAATCGGTAGCGTCCGATCGGTACGCCGCACTGCACAAGAGGGTGTCGAATCCTCCCACAGAGGTTCGAGGGGCGGCTCAAGAATATTGCCGGATTGAGGGGATCGGGGGATTTATGAGCAAGATCTATTCCGACGCGCACACCGCGTTGGCTGGCGTCCTCAAGGACGGCATGCTGATCATGGCCGGCGGCTTCGGGCTCTGCGGCATTCCCGAGACGCTGATCCACGCCATCCGCGATTCCGGGGTGAAGAATCTCACCGTGGTGTCGAATAATGCCGGGATCGACGGCGTCGGCCTCGGCCTGCTGCTCGAAACCCGGCAGATCAAGAAGATGATCTCGTCCTATGTGGGAGAGAACAAGACCTTTGCCCAGCAGTTCCTGGCCGGCGAGCTCGAGCTCGAGTTCAATCCCCAGGGCACGCTCGCCGAGCGCATCCGCGCCGGCGGCGCCGGCATTCCGGCCTTCTTCACCAAGACGGGCGTGGGCACGATCATCGCCGAGGGCAAGGAAGTCCGTCATTTCGACGGCGAGAGCTACATCATGGAGCGTGGCATCGTCGCCGATCTGGCGATCGTCCATGCCTGGAAGGGCGACACCGAGGGCAATCTGGTCTATCGCAAAACCGCGCGGAACTTCAACCCGATGATGGCGTCCGCCGGACGAGTGACCGTCGCGGAGGTCGAGAACCTGGTGGACGCCGGCGAGATCGAGCCCGACCACATCATCACGCCTGGGATCTTCGTGCAGCGCGTCGTGCACGTCCCCCACGCGCCGAAGCACATCGAGCAGCGGACCACGCGGCCGCGATCCTGACAGGAGGCTCAATCATGCCCTGGACCCGCGAAGACATGGCGGCGCGCGCCGCCCAGGAGCTGCGCGACGGCTATTACGTGAACCTCGGCATCGGCATACCGACGCTGGTGTCGAACTACATCCCCAAAGGCATGACGGTGCAGCTGCAGAGCGAAAACGGGATGCTCGGCATGGGCCCGTTCCCGCTGGAGGGCGAGGAGGATCCCGACCTGATCAACGCCGGCAAGCAGACCATCACCGAGCTGCCGACCACCAGTTATTTTTCCAGCGCCGACAGTTTTGCCATGATCCGCGGCGGGCACATCGACCTGTCGATCCTCGGCGCCATGCAGGTGGCGGAGAACGGCGACCTCGCCAACTGGATGATCCCGGGAAAGATGGTGAAGGGCATGGGCGGCGCCATGGACCTCGTCGCCGGGGTCAAGAAGGTGGTGGTGATCATGGAGCACACCGCCAAGCACGAGGCGAAGCTCTTGAAGCGCTGCACCCTGCCGCTCACCGGCGCCGGCGTGGTCGACATGGTGATCACCGATCTCGGCGTGTTCACCATCGACAAGCACAAGTCCGGCGGCATGACGCTGATCGAGCTCGCCCCCGGCGTGACGCTCGACGACATCGCCGGCAAGACCGAGGCCGAATACGGCGTCGACGGGAAGTTGAGCACCTGACCGCCGGTCGCCGCCGCGGCCACCATGACCAGGCGATGGCCGGATCCCGGAATTGGTGTCTTCGGCACGCGGCCGACGGTCGGCGACCGGCCTACCGCTTCTGCCCCTGCGACAGCGGGCCCTGAGCACCGGAACAACGGCCTTGAAAGGGTCACAGAAGCGGCACAGGGTCCCCGTCGAGGGCCGATATCCCGAGGTCGGGGCGGCCCGCCACCTGCCAGCCCGGACCCTCGCACCTTGACCGCGGTAACCGGCTTCAAACGCCTGGGAGTTGCCATTGCGGCCGGAGTGACGGCTGCGATCGCAGCACTCATCGCGACCTCCGTGCTGATCCCGGCCGAGACGGTGCGCAACGCCATCAAGTCGGAAATCCACGCCGTCACCGGCTTCGATCCGGTGATCCGCGGCGAGGTCGCGGTCTCGCTGTTCCCTTGGGGAACCGTGAGCTTCGACGACGTGACGCTGGGTGACGACCGCACCGGCCGGACGGCCTTCGCGGCGGAACGGTTGATCGCGCGGCTTCGGCTGTTGCCGCTGCTGTTCGGACGCATCGAGGCGGCAGACGTGGCGCTGGTGCGTCCGCACATCGCGGTCAATTTCGAGCCGGACGGACGCTCGAACTGGTCGGGCCTCGTCGACATTCTGGCGCGCAATTTCAAACCCGATGCGAGTCGCTCCGACCGGCTGATGTCGTTCTCGGAGATCCGGATCATCCAGGGAACCGTCGCGGTCCGCGACGACAGCCACGGGATTGCCGAGGGGCTGTCGGATGTCGAGATGTCGCTCGCATGGCCGTCCATCGCGAAATCGTTCGGCGCGACCGGCCGCTTCGTGTGGCGGGCGGAGCCGATCGACGCCGGCATCACGCTGACCGACATGTTCGCCGCGCTCGACGGCCAGCGCACCGGGCTGAAGGTGCGGCTCAACGGCACGCCCTTCAAGCTCGCTTTCGACGGTCATATGAGCCGGCTGCCGACCTTCAAGATGGAAGGCACGCTGTCGACCGGCACCGCATCGCTGCGCCAGGCGCTGGAATGGGCCGGCCAGAAACCGCTGCCGGGCGGCGGGTTCGGCCGCTTCGCCATGAAGGCGCAGACCACGCTGGGCGGCGGCATCGTGGCGCTGTCGGGGGTGAACGTCGAGCTCGACGGCAACACCGCGGAGGGCGTGCTGGCATTCGCCACCGAGGGCCGCACGGTCGTCCAGGGAACGCTCGCCGCAGAAGACATCGATCTGACCCCGTATCTGTCGACCGTGCACCTGCTGCGCGCCAGCGAACGCGAATGGAACCGGGTGCCGATCGTGCTCGACGGCTTCACCGGGCTCGATCTCGACCTGCGGCTGTCCGCGGCGCGGATCATCGTGGCCAACGCCAAGCTCGGACGCACCGCCATCGCCGCCAGCCTGCGCGGCGGGCAGATGACGGTGACGATCGGGGAATCGCAGGCGTTCGGCGGCGTCCTCAAGGGCTCGTTCGGGCTGGCCCGGTCCGACACGGGCGCCGAGGTGCGATCGCAGCTGCAGTTCAACGACATCGATCTCGAGACCTGCCTGAGCGAGCTCTTCGGCATCCGCCGCCTGCAGGGCAAGGGCAGCTTCACCTTCGCCATGGAGGCATCGGGCGACAGCGTGCTGGCGCTCACCCGGACGCTGAACGGCTCGGCCAAGCTGACGGCGCAGAAGGGCGCGCTCGCCGGCTTCAACGTCGAGGAACTGCTCAAGCGGCTGGAGCGGCGGCCGCTGTCGGGAGGCGGCGGCGAGTTCCGCACCGGGCGCACGCCCTATGAACAGCTGACGGTGAGCCTGAAATTCGCCAAGGGCACGGCGAGCATCGAGGACGTCCACCTCGAGGGCACTGCGGTGCGGCTGGCGCTTGCGGGCTCGGCGTCGATTCCGACGCGCGATCTCGATCTCACTGGAACCGCCAGCCTGGTGCCGGCGAGCGTGACCGGCGGCGCGCCTGGATTCGAGCTGCCCTTTGTGGTCCAGGGCTCGTGGGACGATCCGATCATGCTGCCGGACACCCAGATCCTGATCCAGCGCTCGCCCGCCGCGGCTCCCCTGATGGATGCGATCAAGGACCGCCGCAGCCTCGACGCAGTGCGCTCGGCGATCGATCGCATGACCCGCGGCGTGCAGCCGGCATCCGAGAGTGCCGAGCCGGCGCCCCCCGCATCCGGGCCGGTCGAGCCCACCTCGTCGCGCTGATCCCGCAGCCCGGTCCTGCTGGGTCGGGGTCGTCGGAACCGCCGCCCGCCGGGCGCCGGGCGGGCAAATCCATTATGCTGAGAGGGCCAACGAATCAGGCGCCGCGGCCGGCGGGGAATGCGAATGCTCCCTCGCCTCCTGTCCACGCTCGTCAAGGTGGCGGTCGCCTCGCTGATCGTGGGAACCATCCTGGCCCATTTCGGCATCACCGCCGAGATGCTCTTGAGGGAAATCGGGCTGACGCCGGAGCGGGTCGCCGACCTCGCACGCAAAGGGCTCGACTGGGCGCTGCCCAACCTGCTGCTCGGATCGATGATCATCGTGCCGGTCTGGTTCGTGATCTACCTGTTCCGGCCGCCGGGCCCGAGCCGCGATTGAAGTCCGCCAGCGGGCTTCAGCTCGCCTCCCGCTCGCGGTCGGCCGCGATCCGCCTGCCGAGGAGCGACACCACGATCATTCCGGCCGCCACCACGGCGATGAAGATCGTGCACACCGCGTTGATCTCCGGCTTCACTCCGAGCCGCACCTCCGAGTAGATGCGGATCGGCAGCGTGGTGGCCCCGGGCCCGGTGGTGAAGCTTGCGATGACGAGATCGTCGAGCGAGAGCGTGAAGGCGAGCACCCAGCCGGAGGCGACCGCTGGCGCGATCAGCGGCAACGTGACGGTGAGGAAAGTCCTGAACGGCGGGCAACCGAGGTCCAGCGCCGCCTCCTCGAGGCTGCGGTCGAAGGTGACCAGCCGCGACTGGACGATGACGGCGACGAAGCACATGGTCAGGGTGGTGTGGGCGACGGTGACCGTCCAGAAACCGCGATCGAGCCCGACCGCCACGAACAGGAGCAGCAGCGACAGCCCGGTGATCACCTCCGGCATGACCAGCGGCGCGTAGACCAGGCCGGAGAACATCAGCCGGCCGCGGAAGCGGCCCGCCCGGGAGAGCGCGATCGCACCGAGGGTGCCGAGGATGGTCGCCGCCGTCGCCGACACGAGCCCGATGCGCAAGGTGATCCCGGCCGATTCCAGCATCGCGGCATCGGCGAAGAGCGCGGCGTACCAGCGCGTCGACCAGCCGCCCCACACGGTCACCAGCCGCGAGGCGTTGAACGAATAGATCACCAGGATGACGATCGGCAGGTAGAGGAAGGCAAGGCCGAGCGCCAGCGCCGCGACGTTGAGCCTGCTCGGATGCCGGGACATGGCTTTAGCGCGTCCGTTCGATCTCGCGCGCCTCGTGATGCTGGAAGATCACGATGGGCGCCACCAGCAGGCAGAGCAGCACGACCGCGACAGCCGAGGCGACCGGCCAGTCGCGGTTGGCGAAGAACTCGGTCCACAAGGTCTGGCCGATCATCATGGTGGCGGAGCCGCCGAGCAGGTCGGGAATGACGAACTCGCCGGCGATCGGGATGAAGCAGATCAGCACGCCGGCGACGATGCCGGATCGCGACAGCGGCACGGTGATCAGCCAGAAGGTTTTCCACGGCGGGCTGCCGAGATCGGCCGCGGCCTCGCGCAGCCGCTCGTCCTGCCGCTCCAGCGCCGAATAGAGCGGCAGCACCATGAAGGGAAAATACGAGTAGACGATGCCGATATAGACCGCCGTGTCGGTTGCGAGCCAAGACACCGGGTCGCCGATCAGCCCGAGCGCGAGCAGCACCTGATTGAGCAGCCCGTCGTGCTGAAGGATGTTGATCCACGCATAGACGCGGATGAGGAACGAGGTGAAGAACGGCAGGATCACCAGCACGACAAGAACGCCCTGCAGGCGCCGCGGCGTGCGCGCCATGCCGTAGGCGACCGGATAGCCGATCGCCAGCAGGATGAGGGTGGACACGACGGCCACCTCCAGGCTCTTGAGATAGGAGGCAAGATACAGCGTGTCGCCGGCGAGGGTTGCGTAGCTGTCGGGCGACAGCGCCGCGAAAAAGCTTCGCAGCGCCGCCCATCCTCCCGAAAGATCCAGCACCGGCACATAGGGGGGCTGGGCGAGCGCCGTCTGCGAGAAACTGATCTTCAGCACGATCAGGAACGGCACCAGGAAGAGGGCGACGAGCCACAGATAGGGGACGAGAATGACGAGCCGCATCCCCCACGGCGTCCTGCGTTCGGCTTCGTGCGGGTCGGTCACGGCATCACCGGGTGAGCACGATGCCGGCGTCCGGCGGCCAGGACAGCCAGACGCGGTCGTTCCAGCCGATCGGCCGCGCGACCGCCCGGCGCGCATTGGCGACCGCCGCCTTCATCGTCGCGCCGTTGTCGAGGCGTACCTTGTAGACCGACATGTTGCCGAGATAGCCGATGTCCCAGACGGCACCGGCGGCGCAGTTCCCCGACCCGGCGGGCGGCGGCTCGGCGGCAATCCTCAGCTTCTCCGGCCGCAGCGCCATCCAGACCTCGGCGCCCAGCGCCGCGGTCACGGCTTGCCTGCTGCGCAGGCATCCGACGGCACTCTCGACGACCGAGCCGTCGGCTCCGGTCGCCGCCAGACGCCCGGCGATGAGGTTCACGTCGCCGACGAACTCGGCGACCCAGCGCGAGCACGGCTGCTCGTAAACGTCGGCCGGGCGGCCGATCTGCTCGAGCCGCCCGCGATTCATGACCGCGATGCGGTCAGCCAACGTCATCGCCTCCTCCTGATCGTGGGTGACGATCACGAAGGTGGTGCCGAGCTTTTTTTGCAGATCGACGAGCTCGAACCGGGTGTCCTCGCGCAGCCTCCGATCGAGCGCCGCGAGCGGCTCGTCGAGCAGCAGAACCCGCGGTCGCTTGGCGAGCGAGCGGGCCAGCGCGACGCGTTGCCGCTCGCCGCCGGACAATTGGTCGGGCCGGCGGCGGGCAAATGTCTCGAGCCTGACCAGCGCCAGCATCTCGGCGACCCGCGCCGCGATCTCAGGCTTCGGCAGGCGCTCCTGGCGCAGCCCGAACGCGACGTTCTGCTCCACCGTGAGATGGGGAAACAGCGCGTAGCTCTGGAACATCATGTTGACCGGCCGCCGGTAGGGCGGCACGCGCGACAGATCCTCGCCGTCCAGCACGAGACGTCCGGCGCTCGGCGTCTCGAACCCGGCGATCAGGCGCAGCAGCGTGGTCTTGCCGCAGCCCGACGGCCCGAGCAGCGCAAAAAACTCGCCGCGATAGATGTCGAGGCTCAACCCGTCGAGCGCCGAAAAGTCGCCGAAACGCTTGGTAATGGCGTCGATCCGCACCAGCGGCTCGGCCGCGGGGTCGAGCCACGGGGCAAAATCCCGCTTCGATCCGCCCTGCGCTCCCGTCCGGTCCGCCGTAACCACCCGTTCCGCCATCCGCCCCGATCACGCGAAGCGGCCGCAATGCGCTCTCGTGCTCGGCCGCGCCGACACGCTAGCGCATGTTCCGGCGAAGTGGATACCGGTTCGCCGACAAGAACATGCGCCACTCAACAATTCTACAGCACATACCGATCCACCTGATCGGGATGTGCTGTAGAGCATGGAATCGGGGCGTGCTCCAGGAATTATTGAGCGGTGATGCGCGTGAGCCGAGCGAGGCGCGCCTTGCGCCCTCGACCGCTCGCTTGGGTCGTCCGGGAATGCCGCCCGAAGACCTGCTCGGATCAGATGAGAACCTTCTGGTTCGACTGCCCGCCGGCAACCAGCTTCTGGACCGGCTCGTAGAACAGCTTTCGCGGCTCCGGGCCGTAATAGTCGCCGAGCCGCACCATCGGCCGGGGACTGGTGAGGATCGACATCATGCGATCGAGCAGCGCCTTGCCGGAGACCGGCTTCTTGAGGAATTCGTGGACCCCGAGGCGCGTGGCCTCAACGACCCGCCAGCGCTCGACATGGCCGGTCAGCATGATGATCGGCACGTCGGGAACCGGAAAAACGCCGGGCGAGCGGACGATCCGCACCAGCTCGGCACCGTTGAGCAGCGGCATCTCCCAGTCGAGAATCACGATGTCGGGCGCGAACATGCGGATCGCCTCGAGGCCGGCGATTCCGTCGGAAGCCTCATGGATGCTCTTCACCCCGAGATTGACCAGGATGTTGCGCACGACCTTGCGCATGTACTGGTTGTCCTCGACGACCAGCACCTCGATCGACTGCAGGAGCTTCTCGAATTTCGAGTCCATGATGTCCCCGGCACGACACCGGTCGCGGGTCCCCGATTTGCCCGCGATCCGATCGGCTCATTGGACCACAACGCCATTTCGCCCGGGTGAAATCGATCGTTAGAATTGTCGGCAATTGCCCATAATTCATTCGGCGGCGGCACTGTGGCCGGTCGTATCGGCCATGAATGCCGCGAGGGCCGCCTGCCCGTCGGGACCGATCCGCAGCCCGAGCTTCGAGCGTCGCCACAGCACGTCGTCCGCGGTCTCGGCCCATTCGTGGCGCATCAGGTAGCGCACCTCGGCGGCGGTGAGCTCGGCTCCGAAGCGGGGGCCCAGATCCTCGAAGCTCGTCGCCTGACCGAGCACGCGCTCGAGCCGCGTCCCATAGGCCGCGACCAGGCGTCTCGCGTGCCCATCGCCGAGGAAGGGCCACAAGCCGCGGGCGCGCAATACCAGGGCCTCGATGCCGTCCCAGGGGAAGTCACCGCCGGGCAGCGGAACCCGATTGCTCCATGGCGGGGCCATGCCCACATGCCGCGAGAGCTGCGCCAGCACCATCTCGGCCAGGCGGCGATAGGTGGTGATCCTGCCGCCGTGAATGGTGAGCAGCGGCGCCTGGCGCGGCGGCGCGTCCAGCGTCAGCAGATGAGCGCCGGGCTCGACCACATTCTTGCGGGCCGCATCCCCGTATACCGGCCGCACGCCGGCGAAGGCCCAAACCACCTCGCGGGGCTCAACCGGCTCGCGGAAATAGGCGCTCGCGGCGCGGCACAGATAGGTGATCTCGTCGGCGTCGGCGGCGAGCGCACCAGGATGCCCGTCATGACGGCGTTGCGTGGTGCCGATCAGGGTGAAATCGCGCTCCCAGGGAATGGCGAACACGACGCGGCCGTCGACGCCCGGCAGAAGGTAGGCGCGATCGTGCTCGAACAGGCGGCGCACCAGGATGTGGCTGCCCTTCACGAACCGCACCCGAAGCGGACCGGCAAGCCGCAGCACGCGTTCCATCACCTCGGCGATCCACGGCCCGGCCGCGTTCACCAGCACGCGCGCGGTCACCACCTCGCGGGAGCCGCGCGAGCTGAGCACCAGCCGCCAGATCCACCCGTCGCGATCGGCGCGGACCACGCGGGTGCGCGGGCGAATCGTCGCCCCGCGCTCGGCCGCGTCGACGGCGTTGAGGATGACGAGACGGGAATCGTCGACGCGGCACTCGGAAAACTCGAAGCCGTCCCTGAATCTTCGCTTCAACGGCACGCCGATGGCGCCGTGGGTGAGATCGACCGGCTCGGTGCCGGGGAGGATTTTTCGACCACCCAGCCGATCGTAGGCAAACAGCCCGAGCCGCACCTGCCAGTCGGGCCGCAGCGCCTCGTCATGGGGCAGGACGACGCGCAGCGGACGGACGAGGTGCGGCGCCATGCGCAACAGCACCTCGCGCTCGGCCAGCGCCTCGCGCACCCGGCGGATCGCCCCCCGTGCGAGGTCAGTGAGCCCGCCATGGACCAGTTTCGTCGACGCCGAGGAGGTGCCGGCGCCGAGGTCGTTCTGCTCGGCCAGCAGAACACGGATGCCGCGCCCGGCGGCATCGCGGGCAATTCCCACGCCATTGATGCCGCCGCCGATGACCGCGAGGTCGAAGTCTGCCATGCGGGCTCGAATCCGGTTCCTCGGAAAGAATGACGCCAATGCCCGTTGCGGCTCAAGCCACGGATCTTCAAATTGCTGCCGCCGCCGATCGGATCGCGCAGCCGTCGCGTCCTGTGGACGTGCGGCAACGTCGGCAAGCACCATTGAGCGCCGGCGGTGTAGGATCGTACCGCCCCGAGACGACAGGCCTTTTGCTGCGCTGCGTCAAGATGTTGCTGCAGTTCGCGGCGACAAGCTCTATCTAGATTGCGGAGCCGGCGAGGCCGGGGCGAGACGTGGGCAGGATGGACGACAAGACCCGATTGTTGCGCTCGCTCGCGATCGACCGCGGCGAGGCTGGAAAGCCGACCGCCGCATCCGTGCGCCGGCGCTGGCCGGCGCTCGCGGCAGTATTCGGCCTGATCGTCATTGCGGCAGGTCTCGGAGCCTGGTTCGCGCCCGCCCTGCTCCCCGCCCGGGAGCCGGCCCGCGATGCACCGCCGTCCCGGTCGACGCAGCCTCCCCCGCCTGCGCCGGCCGCGGCCGCGGAGCCGCGGCGTCCCGGAAGCCTGATCGCCTCCGGCTACGTGGTGGCGCGGCGCAAGGCGACGGTTGCCGCCGAGGTCACGGGAAAAGTGGTCGATCTCCTGGTGGACGAGGGCACGGTGGTGGAGGCCGGCCAGGTCCTGGCGCGGCTCGACAGCGTGCTGGTCGAAAAGGATCTCGCCTTGGCGCAGTCGCGCGCCGAGGCGGCGGAAGCGGCATCCGCCGCGGTCGCCGCCGACCTGCGCGATGCCGAGCGCATCTTCAATCGCACGCAGACCTTGTCGCACAAGAGTTTTGCCAGCGAGGCCGACCTCACCAAGGCGGAAGCCAGGACCGCGGTGCTGCGCGCGCAGCTGCGCCAGGCCGAGGCGCAGGTCGCCACCGCGCGGCTCGATGCGCAACGCACCGCGGCGGTGCTCGAAAAGCACCAGATCCGCGCGCCGTTCGCCGGCGTGGTGGTCGAGCGCAGCGCCCAGCCCGGCGAGATGATCTCGCCGATGTCCGCCGGCGGGTTCACCCGCACCGGCATCTGCACCATCGTCGACATGGATTCGATCGAGATCGAGGTCGACGTCAACGAGGCCTTTATCGGCCGTGTCCATGCCGGCACCGTCGTCGACGCCGTACTCGACGCCTACCCGGACTGGACGGTGCCCGGCGCCGTCATCGCCATCGTGCCGACCGCCAATCGCGACAAGGCGACCGTCAAGGTGCGGATCGGCCTGCGGCAGAAGGACGCGAAGATCCTTCCCGACATGGCGGTGAAGGTGACGTTTCGCGACGAGGCCGGCGCCGCGACCGCGCGCCAGGACGGCGCGTCCGGGCAGGACTGAGCATATCAGCAAGAGCGAGAGCAAGATGTTGTCACCAGACGGCTCCATGGTCGGCCTCGTCGCCTTGTCCAAACGCTTCACCAAGGGCAAGGAGACGATCGCCATTTTCGATCATCTCGACCTGGCGATCCCGCGCGGCGATTTCATCGCCGTCATGGGACCATCCGGGTCGGGCAAGACCACGCTGCTCAATCTCCTGGGCGGCATCGACCGGCCGGACGGGGGCGAGGTCCATGTGGCGGGGGAACGGATCGACCAGTTGTCGGAAGGCGGGCTGGCGCGCTGGCGCGCCGCCCATATCGGCTTCATCTTCCAGTTCTACAACCTGATGCCGATGCTCACGGCAGCGCAGAACGTCGAGCTGCCGCTGCTGCTCACCAGGCTCGGCCGCAAGGAGCGCCGCAGCCACGTCGAGACCGCGCTCGGCATCGTCAACCTGGCGGACCGGGTGAAGCACTTTCCCCGAGAAATGTCCGGCGGCCAGCAGCAGCGGGTCGCCATCGCGCGGGCGATCGTGTCCGATCCGGACCTGCTGCTCGCCGACGAGCCAACCGGCGATCTCGACCGCACCACGGCCGACGAGATCCTCTCGATCCTGCAGCTGCTCAACCGCGATCTGGGAAAAACCATCGTGATGGTGACCCACGACCCGGCGGCGGCGAAATACGCCCGGCGGGTGCTGCATCTCGACAAGGGGAAATTCATCGAGCAGGAGCTGGCGGCGTGAACGACCTCGTCCTCATCCGCAAGAACCTGTTTCGCAAGAAGCTGCGCGCCATCCTGATGATCGTCTCGATCCTGATCGCGTTCGCGATCTTCGGGGTGCTCGCCGGATTCGAGCGCGCCTTCAATGCCGGGCAGGATCGCGCGCAGGTCGACCGTCTGGTCGTGGTCAACAAGATCAACTTCACCCAGCCGCTGCCGGTCTCCTATTACAACCGCGTCGCCGCGATGGACGGCGTGCGCCAGGTCACCCACCTCAACTGGTTCGGCGGCTACTATCAGGACCCGAAGAACTTCCTCATCGTCATGGCGGTGCAGCCGGAAACCTACACGAGCCTCTACGACAGCGACTTCGTATACTCCCCCGAAGCGAAGGCGGCGTTCATCCGCGAGCGCACCGGTGCGCTGGTCGGCCAGCGGATGATGGACAAGTGGGGGTGGAAGGTCGGCGACCGGATACCGATCTCCAGCAACATTTTTTCCCAGAAGAACGGCTCGCATACCTGGGACTTCACGATCGTCGGGACGTTCGCCGGCCGCACTCCGCAGAACGACACCAACATGATGGTGTTCCAATATGCCTATTTCGACGAGACGCGGTCGTTCGGCAAGGACCAGATCGGCTGGATGGCGCTGCGCACCACCTCGGCCGCTGCCAACGACCAGGTGATGAGGACCATCGACCAGACCTTCGCCAACTCGCCCTACGAGACCGCCACCGATACCGAAAAAGCCTTCAACAAGGCGTTCGCCGCCCAGCTCGGCAACATCGCCCTGATCGTCGGCCTCGTGGTCGGAGCGGCCTTCATCACCATCCTGATGATCGTCGGCAACACCATGGTGATGACGGTGCGCGAGCGCACCCGCGAGATCGGCGTGCTGAAGACGCTCGGCTTCTCCGGCGGCCGCATCCTGCGCCTGGTGCTCGGCGAGTCGATCCTGCTGGCGCTGATCGGCGGGATTCCCGGTCTCGTCATCGCCTATCTGGTGATCGGATCGATGCGCGAGAACCTGATGAACTTCGTCCCGATGATCTCGCTGCCACCGGACCTCATCGCGGCCGGGGTGGCCATCATGGTGGCGCTCGGCATCCTCACCGGGCTGGTCCCGGCGCTCAATGCCATGCGCCTGAAGATCGCCTCGGCGCTGGGGCGGAGCTGACCGATGCGCTCGCTCATCCTGCAGATCATCGCGGTCACCACCATCAACCTGAGAAGCATGCCGCAGCGCCTGTGGCTGTCGCTCTCCACCGTCGTCGCGGTCGGGCTCGTCGTCATGGTGCTGCTCTCGTTCCTCGCCATGGCCAACGGATTCCAGCGCACCATCGAGGGCTCGGGCGCCCCCGACGTGGCGATCGCGCTGCGCGGCGGCTCGCAGTCGGAGATCAACAGCGTGGTGACGCGCGACCAGGTGCGGCTGATCGAGGAGGGTCCCGGCGTCGCGAAGAATGCCGACGGCAAGCCGATGGTCTCGGCCGAGCTCTACCTCACGGTGGACGGCATCAAGCGGACCACCCAGACCAAGGCGAACCTGCCGCTGCGCGGCATCGGTCCGGAAGGCGCAGGCCTGCGGCGGGGCATCGTGCTGGTCGAGGGCCGCATGTTCACTCCGGGCACCAACGAGATCGTGGTGGGCAAGGGCCTGCGCACCGAGTTCCAGGGATTCGACCTCGGGCAGACGGTGACCTTCGCCACCACCCGCTGGACCGTGGTGGGCGTATTCTCCGCCGCCGGCAGCGTGTTCGAATCGGAGATCTGGACCGATCTTCCGGTGGTGCAGAGCCTGTTCAAGCGCAACAACGTGGTCCAGACCGTGCGGGCCCGGCTGACCGGTCCGGACGCACTGGAGGCGCTCAAGGCCTATTCGGACAACGATCCGCGGCTGAAGCTCGACGTCAAGTCCGAGGCCGCCTACTTCGCCGATCAGGCCTCCCGCACCTCGGATCTCATCCAGACGCTCGGCTGGCCGCTGGCGATCGCCATGGCATTCGGCGCGCTCGCCGGCGCGCTCAACACCATGTACTCGTCGGTCGCCGCACGGGCGACCGAGATCGCGACGCTGCGCGCCATCGGCTTCGGCGGTTTTCCGGCGTTCTTCGGCACCCTGGTCGAATCGCTGGTTTTGGCGGCAATCGGTGGCGTCATCGGGGCGGCGGCGACGTACCTGATCTTCGACGGCTTCACCGCCTCGACGCTGGGAGCAAGCTTCACCCAGGTGGTGTTCAGTTTCCAGCTCGGCCCGCGGCTGATCGCGGAAGGCGTCGCGCTGGCGCTGATCGTCGGCCTGATCGGCGGACTGTTTCCGGCGATCCGCGCCGCCCGCATGCCGATCGTGGCGGGGCTCTACGGCTGATCAGTCGATGCCGTGCACATGATGGGGGTGGGAGGCCCGTGCCTCCCGCGCCGGCGGGACTGCGGGCGTGCCGAGCATCGATTCCAGCGCGCCCTTGAGCATGCGATGGCGGAACACGAAGCCGCTCGCCGTCGCCTTGTCGGGCATGACGCGCTGGCCGCCGAGCAGGAGCTCGTCGGCGAGATCGCCCGCGGCAAGGCGCAGCAGCGCGGCCGGGACGCGCAGGAATGCCGGCCGGTGCAGCGCGGCCCCGAGCTCCCGGGCGAACGTCGCGTTGTCCACCGGCGACGGCGACGTCGCGTTGACGGCTCCGGCGAGATCGGTGCGGACGATGGCATGGGCGATGAGGCGCACCAGATCGTCGCGCTCGATCCACGACATCCACTGGATGCCGGAGCCGGTGGGGCCGCCGAGGCCGAACTCGAACGGCATGAGCAGCCGGCTGAGAAAACCGCCCTCGGTGCCGAGCACGAGGCCGAGCCTGAGCCGCACCACGCGCACGCCGTACTGCTCGGCGCGCAGCGCGGCGCGCTCCCAGGCTTCGCACAGATCGTGACTGAAGCACGGCCGCGGCTCCGCCTGCTCGGTCAGCGCCTCGTCCTGCCACAGCCCGTACCAGCCGACCGCGGAGCCGCTGATCAGGACCGAAGGCCGGCGGTGGAGCCGGGCGATCAGGCGGACCACCGCCCGCGTCGTGTCGATGCGGGATTTCAGCATGCGAACGCGCTTCGCCCGCGTCCACAGACCGTCGGCGATCGGCTCTCCGGCGAGGTTGACGATCGCGTCGATCCGGGTGTTGCCGGGGATCTGGTCGAGATCGGTCACGAGGTGGTACGGCGGACGCAGCGCCTCGGCCTTGCGGTGATCGCGCGCGAGCACGATCACCTGGTGCCCGCCGGCGGAAAAAGCCTCGACGAGCCTACGTCCGATGAATCCGGTCGCCCCGGTCACCAGCACGGTCTGGCGGATCGCCAGCGCCGTGGTCAGCGTCTCGGCCCCGGCGCACGTGAGCCGCTCGCAGCGGCGCGAGGCGAGGAGATCGCGCAGCCCGAACAGGGCGACGCCGGCAGCCGCCACGGTCGCCAGCACGCTGCGGGCGCCGTAGAAGGCAGGCTGCAACGAGGTCGCATCGCCCGCCCAGGCGACCAGCACCGGCAGCAGCAGCGCCAGGATGGCTCCGTAGTTGAGAGCGAGCAGCGTGTGGTTGATCCGCTCGCTGGCCGGAAGCTTTCGGCTCACGTCCTCCTCGACGAAGTCGGCCAGCGTGATTGCCACCTCGGCGATGAGGACCGCGATCACCAGCACCGCCAGATAGCCGTGCGGCTCGCACCAGCCGAGCACGACAAACAGCGCCGCATACAGCATGTCGCGCACGGCGTGGAGGCGAAGCTCGCGCCGCTGCGAGGCCCGCCAGGGCAGCCGCTCGGTCAGCTCGTGATGGTAGAGCGTGTCGAAGGCGCCCATGGCGATCTGGATGGCGATCAATGTCCAGAGCAGCGGCGATGTCATTGGGTGACCTCCTCGAACACGGCGGTCTGACGGATCAGCCGCCCGAGCCGCGGGTGAACGACATCGAGCGAGAAGACGAAGCGTCCGTTCCCGAGCTCCGCGTGGGTGATGGTCATGGTGCCGGGCGACGCCCAGGCGGGAAGGAGCAGGCGCCGACCGAGAATCTGCAAAAAGTAGCGCCCGCTGCGGAATACCAGCGCCTGGTCGCGCACGCCGACGGTGAGCGCCATCCCGACGCCGAACCCGACATATTCCTCGAGGCCGGTCGGCCCGGCGAACCGTTTGGAGGAATGGATGATCTGGGGAAATCCGCGCCGTCGCGCGTAGAGCCGTGTCCAGATCTGGCCGCCGGTGGAGAAATCCTCGGTCACCGTCACCACGCTCGGAACGTCGGCATCGGTCGCGGTCGGCAGCGGCCCGCCGATCAAACGAGCCGCCTGGGCGAGCAGCCAGCCCGCGCCGCTCATCCAGGTCTCGAGCACGCGACCCGAATAGACGGTGGTATTGCCGTCGGAGAGCCGCCGGGTGAAGCGGCGCCGGACGGCGGCCGGCAGCGAGAACCACTCCTCCTCGGACAGCAGCGCGCGGAAACGCAGGTCGCCGAGAGAGCGTTCGGCAAGGTCCGCATGAGCTTCGCGCGCGACGTCGTCGAGATTCATCGAGCCCTCCATCGACACCACGGCTCGTACGCGGCATTCGGCGGCGAAAAGCAAACGGCTCTCGCCTGAAGACGCGCTATCCGGAAGCCTGTTTCCTCTTCCCCGTCGGCAGAAAGTTGATGATTCGAGCCCCCAGGCGGATCAGCGCCGCGAGCTTGGAGCGCGGAACGGTGAGCATCTGCGCGTACCAGCGATCCAGCGTCTCGACGAATTCCAGCATCTCGGCGAGCCGGCGGCCGGCAACCGGATGGAGCGCCGGGTCGCGCTCGGCATCCGCCAGGCAGGCCTTGAGCGCCGCCATGGCGGGATCGATCTCCCGCTCCTTGCGGCCGGCGGCAATCCGGGTGAACACCTCCCAGATGTCGGTCTCGGCCTCGAAGTGGTCGCGGCGGTCGCTCATGATCGGGACCCGCCGGATCAGGTTCCAGCCGAGCAGCTCTTTCAGCGAGTTGGAGACGTTGGAGCGCGCCATGCCCAAGGTCTCGGCGATCTCCTCGGCGGTCAGCGGCCGCTCGGAGAGATAGAGCAGCGCATGGATCTGGCTGACCGAGCGGTTGACCCCCCACTGCCCGCCCATGTCGCCCCAATGCAGGACGAAGCGCTGGATCGCTGCCGGGAGTTTTTCGTGAGTGTCGGATATTTCTGTCATGACAGAAATATCCGACAAGACTGTCCGAAAGTCAAGGGCCTGGCGGAATACCGCTCGAACCCCGCGCTCCCACGCTTTTGCCGGCAGGATCAGCGCTTGCGACGGGCCGCCGCCCGCCGCGGCTCGTAGCGCGCCGTCATCTCGGCGGCGAGCTTCGCCTCGTCGAGCAGCTTGGTGCCGGCGAGCCACAGCTCGGTCGTCCGGCCGGCACGACCGCGCACCCGGCGCACCTCCTCGCCGTGATTGGCGAAGCCGCCGGCGAGCACGATGCGACCGCGGTCGCGGCCGGTCGGCTCGATCTCGCTCGCGTCGAGGAACGGGTTCCCCTGCCCCGGCATGGCGGCGAGCACCCTGTCGCCGACCGCGACGAGATCGAAGATGCGCCACGGGCTCCACCACCGCCCGTTCCAGCCGCTCAGCCGGGCCGAGGGTGCGCCGCGCTCGGCGAACCGCCGCAGGATGTGGACGGTCCCGTCGACCAGGGTGTCGGGCAGGCCGTCGATGGCGTTGGTCAGCACTGACACGGTGAGCTCGTGGCGCGGCAGCGTCACGGTGCGCGTCAGGAAACCCTGGAACCCGCCCGAATGGCCGAACCACTCCCAATCCCCGATGGTGCCGCTGATGATGCCGAGGCCGTACTGGCGGTGCAGGCTGGAATGCGGCTCGCGCCATTGCGGGCGGATCATCTCGCGGCGGCTGGCAACCGACAGCACGCTTTTCCGTGCCCCGGGCGAGAGCTGATTGAAGAACTGCGCAAGGTCGGAGGCGGTGCTGACGAAACCGGTCGCCGGCGCCAGCGCATGGGTCGGATTGTCGCCCGGGATGATCACCCGGCGGCCGAGCGGCAGATTTGCGCTGTGACCGCGCGCCAGCGGCCTGGCATTGGGCAGTCCGGCTTCCGGCTCGGTCTCCCGAAGGCCCGCGGCATCGACAATCTCGCGTCTGATCCAGGCCAGATAGGGCTCGCCGGTGATCGCCTCGATCACGAAGCCGGCCAGCGCGAAGCCGTGATTCGAATACTTGAACCGCGTGCTCGCCGGGATGGTCAGCCCGTGCGCCAGATCGGCCCTGATCTTGGCCGCATCGGCGAACGGCCGCCGGTCGAGCCACTGGCCGCTGTCGGCTCCGTCGCGAATGAGCCCGGCGCTGTGGGAGAGCAGCTGCGCGATGGTGGCGGCGGCGACGTCGGGATGCAGTCCCTCGACGTATTGTCCGACGCGGTCGTCGAGGCCCACTCGGCCCTGCTCGCGCAGCTTCATGATGCCGGCGGACGTAAAGCTCTTCGAATGCGAGGCAACGCGAAAGCGATGGCGCGGCGTGAGCGGCACGCCGGCAACCGCGTCGGCGTGGCCGAATGCCTGCTCGAAGATCGTCCGGCCGCGCTGGGCGATCGCGATGACGCAGCCCGGCCGCTCGGTGACGCGTGTCTGAAAGTCGATCCAGCGCGGCACGTAGTCGAGCGCTGCCTTGAGCCATCGGTCCATCTTGTGTCCTCGTCGTGACTTGCAATGCGTCGGCCGATGCCGATGATAACCTATCGGGTTCGCCGGGTTCAGGGTGCGGAGCGCTGGCTCATGGATTTTCGCGATCTCAATGTCGTGGTGACCGGCGGGGCAGGTGCGCTCGGCACGGCGGTCGTCGGCCTGCTGATCGCAAACGGCGCCATCTGCCACGTACCCTGCCGCAGCGCGGCGGAAGCGGAGCGGTTTCCCCATCGCGGGCACTCGGGCGTCAAGCTGTCGATCGGAGCGGATCTTGCCGACGAGGCGGCGGTCACAAAAATCTTCGATGCTGTTCCGCGGGTCTGGGCCTCGATCCATCTGGCGGGAGGCTTTGCGGCCGCGCCGATCGGCGACACCGGCAAGGCCGACCTGATGCGGCAGATCGAGACCAATCTGGTCACCTGCTTCCTGTGCTGCCGCGCCGCCGCGGTGGCAATGACGCGCGGCGGTCACGGCGGACGGATCGTCAACGTGGCGGCCCGTTCGGCGCTCGAATGGCGCACCGGCGCCGGCATGACGGCCTATACGGCCAGCAAGGCCGGCGTTGCGGCGCTCACCGTAGCGCTCGCCGAAGAGGTGGCGCGGGACGGCATCCTGGTCAATGCCATCGCGCCGTCGATCATGGACACGCCGGCCAACCGCCAGGCGATGCCCAAGGCGGATTTTTCCCTCTGGCCCAAGGTGGAAGAGGTCGCGCAGACGATCGCGTTTCTCGCCTCGCCGGAGAACCGCGTCGGCCGCGGCGGCGTCGTGCCGGTCTACGGGCGGTCGTGACTGCGAAAGACCGTTCACGTCCCCAGGATGGCGAGGATCTGCTGACGCACCGAGACCGCGTCGTGGTCGCCGTCGAGCGTCACGTCGAGCGCGATGCGGGCCGGGCGGCTGAGCACCACGATGCGATGGCCGATCAGCAGGGCCTCGTCGATCGAGTGGGTGATGAACACCGCGGTCTTGTGGCTCTCCTCGACCAGCGCGCGGAACTCCTCGCGCAGCGTCTGCCCGGTCATCGCGTCGAGCGCGGAGAACGGCTCGTCGCACAGGAGCAGCCGCGCATCGGTGGCAAACGCGCGCGCCAGGCTCACGCGCTGACGCATGCCGCCGGAAAGCGCGTGCGGAAAATCATCCTCGTGCCCGGCGAGCCCGAGTTTTGCCAGCCAGCCGGCCGCGATGCGCCGCCGTTCACCCGGCACGACGTCGAGCATCTCCAGGCCGAGCTCGACATTGGCGAGCGCGCTGCGCCAGGGCAGCAGGCGGTCGTCCTGAAAAACAATCGCCACCTTGCCGCGGTACCAGTTGAACTCGTGAAACGGATCATGGCCCTGCACCTTCAGGTGTCCGGACGACGGCTCGAGCAGGCCGCCGATCATGTTGAACAGGGTCGACTTGCCGCAACCGGTCTTTCCCAGAATGGCGACAAGCTCGCCGGTGCGGATCGCGAGGCTCAGACCCTCGACCGCGACGAGGTCGGGCTGGCCGTCGCCGCGGCCAAAAGTCTTGCCGACCCGGTCGAGCTCGATCTCGATGGTCGTCCCGGAGCCGGCGTCGGAAAGGCTCACGCGCGGCGCTCCGAGGCGGCGCGATAGCGCAGCAGGCGCGCCTCGACGAGGCCGAGGCCGTGCTGCACGACGAGCACGAAGACCACGAGCTGCAGCGTCCAGGCCACCGCGCCCGCCATGTCGAACATCTGCTGCTGCTGCAGCAGCTCGTAGCCGACCCCGCCGCTGGCGCCGACCAGCTCCGCCACCACGACCACGCGCGACGCATTGCCCAGATTGACCTTCCAGGCGGTGAGGATTCCCGGGAGCACCGAGGGCAATATCAGCACCCGGAATAGTTTTGCCCGGCTCGGACGGAACGACAGCACCATCTCGAACAGATCCTTGGACATGGCGCGGAAGGCGTCGAGCAGCTGGAAGGTGAACGCCGGAAGCGTGGTCAGCAGCATGATGAAGAAGATGCGGAACTCGACGCCCTTGAGCCAGATGATGGCGAACACCACCCAGGCGAGCGCCGGAATGCCTTGCGAGAACGTCAGCAGCGGCGAGAAGAAGCGCTCGACCGCCGGCGAGCGCCCCATCACGAACGCGAAGACCATGCCGAGCACGAAGGCGCCGGCGAGCCCGCCGAGGATGCGGCCGACCGTCGCCCCGACGTCGGCGAGCTGGCCGGGCGTCAGCAGGATGCCCAAAAATCTCGCGGCGATGTCGGCGAGCGACGGGAACAGGAACGGCGGAAAGACCTGCGCGGCGAGCTGCCAGGCGGCGGCGAGTACCGCGAACGGCAGGACGGCCTGGAAGATTCGGCTCGCGGGGCCCGGCAGCGTCCTCATGCGGCAGCCGCCCGGAACCGGCCGCTCATTGGAGCGGGCTCGAATAGATGCTCGACACCGATGGCATGCGGTTGAGGTAGCCGATCTCCACTCCGGCGCGATAGACCGCCTCGATGTCGTTCCTGATTCCGGCGGCCGGCTGGATGTTGAGACGCAAGCGGTCGTTCGACTTGATCAGCCCGGCGAGCGCCGCCTGCTCGGGCTCGGACGCCTTCGCCCCGATGATCGCCGCGGCCTTTTCGGGGTCCGCCGTTACCCAGGCAGCCGCCGCGCGGTAGGTGGCATAGAGCCGCGGCACCAGCTCCTTGTGGGTCTCGATCCACGACTGGTGCGCCGCGACCCCCAGATAGGGCTGGATCGAGCGGCCGGTGAACGCCTTCCAGGTGGCGTCGAGAGAAAGATCCAGGGTGCGGATGTCGGGTTTCTTGGCGAGCAGAAACGTGTAGCCGGGCTCCCAGAGCTGCACGGCGGCGGCGCGGTCGGCGAGCGCGTAGCCGATGAGGCCGGGGGTCGCGGTATTGACCACTGACATCTTCGAGGTGTCGACGCCGAGGCGGCGGGCGAACCAGTCGAACATCACGTAGTTGGTGGTGCCGCGCGCCGCCGCCAGGTCCTTGCCGGCGAGATCCTTGACCGACTGGATCTCCGGCCGCGAGGTGACGACCGCGCCGAAGTAGTCGAACAGGTTGAACAGATAGGTGATCTTCACCCCGCGGAGGTCGGCGAGGCCGACCTGGATCAGCGAGGCTGAGCCGCCGACCAGAAATTCCGCCGAATTGAACTGCATCGAGTAGGCATCGGGAGTGCGCTCCTCGAAGGTGATGTCGAGGCCGTTCTGCTCGTCGAATTTCTGCGCCTTGATGACCGGCGGCAGAAAGGCGCCGAGCGACGGCGGCCCGAAGATCACGATGGTCAGTTTTTCGGGCGCCTGGGCAGAAGCCGGCGCGGAGAGGCCGACCATCGCCGTCCACAGCGCAAACAGCAGGCTTCGTCGCGACATCGCGGGCATGGTGGCCTCCCAGGGCGGCGTTCTTGCTCTTGCATCAGCCGACGACGTTACAGGGCAAAGAGACGGCTGGCCAATCCCCCCTCGATCGCGGCCCGCTCTGCCGCGGAGAAGCCGCAGGTCTCGACGACCTTCCGCGGCGCCAGGTCGCCGATCGGGAACGGCATGTCGGACCCGAGCATCAACCGGTCGGCTCCCACCATGTCGGCGAGAAACCGCAAGGTCCGGGCATCGTGCACCAGGGTGTCGAAATACATCGCGCGCAGCGCCGCCTCGGGGTCGGCGAGGCCCTTGGTGACCACATGGTTGCGCTTGAGCCGGCCGAGCGCATACGGCAGGGCGGCGCCGCCGATGCCGATCACGAAGCGGATGTTGCGGTATTTCTGCACGTGCCCCCCGTAGATGAGCCGGCTCACCGCGATCAGCGTGTCGGTGATGCGGCCGACCGCGTTGGCCATGCCGTAGTCGTGGACCCGGTCGTCGCCGCTCTCGTAGACCGGATGGATGAAGATGACGGCGCCGACCTCGTCGGCGGCCCGCCAGAACGCATCGAGGTCCGGATCGTCGAGCACGCCGCCGACGCCCTTGGGCTGGGTGCCGATCATGGCGCCGGCAAAACCCGCGGCGGCGGCCTCGCGCAGCACCTCTGCGGCGAGTGCGCCCTGCTGCAGCGGCACGGTCGCCAGCGGCACCAAGCGCCGCTCGGCCTTGGCGAGCGCCATCAGCTCGCGGTTGATCAGGCGGCTCCAGGCGGCGCCTTCGTCGGCCGGGACCTCGTAACCGAACATGTCGAGCCAGCCGCCGACGACCTGGCGGGCGATGCCGTTCTGCTCCATCCAGGCAAGCCGCGCGGCGAAATCCGTGAGCGGCTTCGACACCGGTCGCGTCGCCTTGTTGCCGGCGAACGAGAACGCCAGGCTGCCGGCCTCCTCGATCACCGCGATCGAGGGAAAATCGGCGCGGGTGGCCCGGATGGCGTCGAGGAGCGCCGGCGGCACCAGATGGGCGTGGCAGTCGATGATCATGGGTTTCTTTCTCTGGACGATTGCGCCGCCGCCACCGCGTCGCCGATCCGGGAGATTCTGATCGGCAGGCTGGCGAACGTGATGTTCAGGTGGCGGACGGCGTCGTTGATGGCGCTGGCGACGGCGGCCGGTGCGCCGAGATAGCCCGACTCGCCCGACCCCTTCTGGCCGAGCACGGTGAACGGCGACGGCGTCGAGTGATGGACGATCTCGATCTCCGGGACCTCGTGGGACGACGGCAGCAGGTAGTCCATCAAGGACTGGGAGATCAGCTCGCCCTGGCCGTCATAGACGAACTCCTCGTAGAGCGCCGCCCCGATGCCGTGGGCGATGCCGCCGAGCGTCATGCCGCGCACGATGTCCGGATTGATCACGGTGCCGCAATCGTGGCCGACCAGGTAGCGGCGAAACACCGGCTTGCCGATCTCCGGGTCGATCTCGACGAGCACGAGATGGAACTCGAAGGCGTGGCAGGGATACATGTGCACGCGGCCGTCCGCGGTGGGAAGCTTTCCCCCGGTCGGCACCTGATAGATGCTGCTCGCCGCCAGCCCCGGCTCCACGCCGGCCGGCAGGTGATGGATGTTGCGGTGGGCGATGTGCACGAGCTCGGGCCAGGTGAGCCGCCCGGCGGCGCCGGCGATTGTGCCGCCCGCATAGGCAAGCTCCGATTCCGCGATCCCCAGGCGATGGGCGGCGATGCGCATCAGTTTGGCCTTGAGCGCGTGCGCGGCCTCGAAGGCGGCGCCGCCGAGCATGATCGCCATGCGGCTGCCGACCGGACTGTTGCCCGGCAGGCTGTTGAGCGAATCCGGCCGCACCACGCGGATGCCGTCGGGCTCGATCTCCAGCACCTCTCCCACCACGGTCGCCACCAGCGTCTCGTGGCCCTGGCCCGACGAGGTCGTGTGCACGGTCGCCGTCACCTGGCCGAGCGCGTCGATCACGATGCGGCAGGAACTCCATCCAGGTGCTGGTATCGTTCTTCGGGTTGAGCAGCGGCTCGAACGAAGAATTGCCGCCGCTCGGCTCCAGGCAGGCGGCGATGCCGATGCCGGCGAGCCGGCCCTCGCTCCGGATGCGGTCGCGCCAAGCCACCAGCGCCGGCCAGTCAGCGCGTTCGAGCACTTTGTCGACCACCACATGGTAGTCGCCGCTGTCATAGGTGCTGCCGCTGGGGATCAGATAGGGGAATTCCTCGCGGCGGATGAAGTTGCGGCGACGCACCTCGATGCGGTCGAGCCCGAGATGCTCGGCGACGCGCTCGATGGCGGTCTCGATGGCGTAGTTGGTGGGCGCCTGGCCGAAGCCGCGCACCGCCTCCTGGGGCGCCTTGTTGGTGGTCACCGAGATGGCACGGTAGGCGACGCTGGCGATGCGGTAGGGGCCGACGATGGCGCCGACCGGCTTGCCCAGCTGGAACGGCGCGCGGCCCGCATAGGCGCCGACATTGTCGAGCGCGCGCATGCGCATCGAGCGCACGATGCCGGATTGGTCGAACGCCACCTCGACGTCGAAGCTGCGGTCCGGCCCCTGGGCGTCGCCCGAGGCCATGTTCTCCAGGCGATCCTCCACGAGCCGCACCGGTGCGCCCAACCGCCGCGCCAGGAAACCGGCGAGCACCGAGTGCTTGATGCCGCGCTTGACCCCGTAGCTGCCGCCGACGTCGACGTCGTGATGCACCCTGACTGCATTGCCGGGCAGGCGCAGGGCGCGGGCGATCTGGTCGGAAAATTTCGGCATCTGGATCGAGGCCCAGACGTCGAGCAATTCGAGCCAGGGATCCCATTGGGCCACCACGCCGAACGTCTCGATCGGCACCGTGGAGCTGCGCCCCCAGCTCACCCGGAAGGCGAGCGTATGCGGGCTCTCGGCAAAATCGCGGTCGACCTCGCCCCAGACGAACTGCCGGTCGAGGATGACGTTCGATCCGTGATCGGCGTGCACCGGCGGGCTGTCGGGCCGAAAGGCCTCCTCGGCATCGAGCACGTGCGGCAACGGCTCGTAGCTCACGGCGATCAGCTCGCGCGCATCCTCGGCAAGCGCGCGGCTTTCCGCCACCACGGCGGCGACCCACTCGCCGCAGTAGCGCGCCCGATCGACCGCGAGCGGATAACGCCTGACCTTCGGGGCATCGACCCCGGTCAGCAGCGCGTCGGTCGCGGCGGCAAGCGCGCGCCCGGTCAGCACGTGGCGGACGCCGGGCATGGCCAGCGCCTCGGAGGCGTCGATCTCGCCGATCGCGGCTGCGGCATGCGGCGAGCCGAGCACCGCCACGTGCAGCATGTCGGGCCGCACCATGTCGGCGGCGTAGCGCCCGCCGCCCACTACGAACCGCCGGTCCTCGCGCACCCGGCGCTTGGTCGACACGAAGCGGAACGGGTGCTGTTGCGGACCGGTCATGGGAGATTCCCCAGTGGCGCATTGGCGGCGCGCAGCCGCTCGGCGGCGAGCAGGATCGCCTCGACGATCTGGCCGTAGCCGGTGCAGCGGCAGATGTTGCCGGAGATCGCCTCGACGACGTCGTCGCGGCTCGGCTCGCGGTTGCGGGTCAGCAGCGCATGGGCGACCAGAACCATGCCGGGCGTGCAGAAGCCGCATTGGGTGCCGTGGGTCTCGCAAAAGCTGTCCTGGACGATGCCGAGCTCTCCCGGCGCCGGCGCGATGCCTTCGATGGTGGTGATCGCGTAGCCGTCGGCCTGCACCGCCAGCATCAGGCAGGCGCGCGCCGGCTCGCCGTCGATCAGCACCGTGCAGGCGCCGCACACCCCGTGCTCGCAGCCCGTATGGGTGCCGACGAGGCGCAGATCCTCGCGCAGGCAATCGAGCAGCGTCCGGCGCGGCTCGACGTCGACCTCGCGCGAGGTGCCGTTAATGGCGAGCGTGACGCGCATGGTTTTCTCGCGACGACGCATCTTTCCAGGCAGCGACCAGCGCGCGGCGCGTCAGCGTGGCGGCGACGCGCCTGCGATATTCGGACGTGACATTGGGATCGCTCATGGTCTCGAGATCGGCGGTGGCGGCGGCGGCAAGCTCTGCAATGCGCCGCTCGTCGAGCACGGACCCGATCAGCGCGTCGCCGACCGCATCGAGAGGGAGGGGAACCGCGCAGGCGCCGCCGATGCCGACCGCCGCCTCGACGCAGCGGCTCTCGTCATCAAGAACCACCTGGGCGGCCGCCGCCACGAAGGCAAAATCGCCGCGTCGCGCGCTGACCTCGAGGAAGGCGACGCCGACGCGACCGGCCGACGGGTTGCGGAACCGCACCGCCGTCAGGCAGGCGCCGGCCGGCAGGGCGGTGAGCATCGGGCCGACGACGAAACCGGCGATCGGCAGCACTGTCTCTCCGGCCGCATCCTGCACCACGAGCTCGGCTCCGAGCGTCACCGCCACCAGCGGGATTTCCGCCGCCGGATCGGCATGCGCGATCGAGCCGCCGACGGTGCCGCGGCTGCGGGTGGCCGCGTGGCCGACGAAGGGCAGCGCCGCGGCGAGCAGCGGAACCCGCTCGGCGATGAGGGCGCTCTGTCCCGCCACGGCCTGGCGGACCGCCGCCCCGACCGTCACGGCCGAGCCGTTCTGCTCGATGCGGCAAAGCTCGGGAATGCGGGAAATATCGATCAGCCGCGACGGCCGCGCCAGCCGCATCGCCAGCATCGGGACGAGGCTCTGGCCGCCGGCGATGAGACGGGCGTCCTCGTCGGCGGCGATGAGCGCGCACGCCTCCGCGATCGAGCCCGGGCGGACGTAATCGAAGGGTGCCGGCTTCATGCGCCACGCCTGGGATGACGTGTCGTCGGACGTCGGGTGCGTTTGCGATGGTGGTTCACTCGAGACGGAGGCCTGCTCGTTCGGTCGTCGGCGCCGGCTGCAGCACGGCGTGACGGGCCAGCCGCCTGACCGCGCTGGAGGCAACGATGGTGCGGCTTTCCGCATAGGCCTCGTGGTTGCGCTCGATGTCGTCGAGGTCGTAGCGATAGTTGACCATCACGCCGTGAGACTGGGCGAGGCCTTTTGCCGACGTATCGGCGAGCCAGTTGATCTGCTCGAGCCGGGCGCCGTTGCCGAGATGGAAGCGGGCGACCTGGTCGACCGGCGTGCCGCGCCGGGTGCGGGCGGTGAGGAAATAGGCCCCGGCGGCGCGCAGCAGCGGCTCGCGCAGCGCCTCGGCGGCGGCCTCCTGGCGCCACCAGTCCGGCTGGTCGAGCGCTGAAAACCTGTCGCGGTCCTCGCCGTTGAGCGCCGGCGAGATGTCCTGCGCGCGCTCGGCGGCGAGCCATTGGGCGAAGCCCGGAACCGGCGAGAGCGTCACGAAATTCGACAGCCGCGGCATTTCCCGGGAGATCTCCTCCACCACCTGCTTGATGAGGAAATGCCCGAAGGTCACGCCGGCGAGGCCGCGCTGGCAGTTGGAGATCGAGTAGAACACCGCCGTGGTGGCGCGCTCGGGCGCCAGCGTCTGCCGCTTGTTGGCGAGGATCGGCGCGATCGCCGAGGCGATGCCGTCGGTCAGCGCCACCTCGACGAAGATCAGCGGCTCGTCGACCAGCGCCGGATGGAAGAACGCGTAGCAGCGCCGGTCGGGCGGATCGATGCGCCGGCGCAGATCCTCCCAGTCGTGGATCTCGTGCACCGCCTCGTAGCGGATGATCTTTTCCAGCACGATCGCCGGCATGCCCCAGTCGATGCGGCGCAGCACCAGGAACCCCCGGTTGAACCACGACGAGAACAGGTGGACGAAGTCGGCGTCGACCGCCTCGAGGTCGTCGCGGCGTTCCAGCGCATCCATCAGCTGCTCGCGCATGTCGACCAGCGCCGCAGTGCCGCCGGGCGCCAGGTTGAGCCGGCGAAACAGCTCCTGGCGGCGCGGCTCGGAGGCGAGATGCAGCTCCTCGACCGCCTGTTCGGAGGGATCGCGCTGCCAGGCGGCGACCGCCGCGTCGATCCGGCCGCGGTCGGAGCCGAACCGCGTCGCCAGCGCCTCGAAGAACGCGATGCGCGGCCCGGTGGTGAGCTCTGCATAGCGGGTGAGGATTTCCCGGGCCCGCGCCACCCCAGAGGCTTCTCCGCGCGCCGACAGCAGCTCCTCGCAGAGCTCGACGAGGCTTTCCGAGCGCGCCGCTGGGTTGCCGCGCCGCTCGCGGGTGCGGTCGATCAGGGCGCGGCCGCGGTCGGAGATGGTCTGCAGCAGCTCGCCGAAGAACGAGGTGTTCATGCGTTGACCCGTGCCCCAGGACGCCCGAAAGCCATGCAATCTCCGGGCCGGCGCCGCGAGCCGACCTTGCCCCATGGCATACCAGATCGCTCCGGGCCTTCAAGGAGGAACGGGCAAAGCGGCGCCCGCACGCCACAGGTATGGACAAAACCGGCGCGCCGAGCCACACAGCCGGCCACATTCCCGACCGCGGCAGCGTCGCCGCCCCCCCGTGACGTCGTCAGAAGGAGCGTTGCATGCCGGGTCCGTTGGCAGGCTTGAAGGTGCTGGAGCTCGCCCGCATCCTGGCGGGACCGTGGGCCGGCCAGCTGCTCGCCGATCTCGGCGCGGAAGTGATCAAGGTGGAGCGGGCCGGCGCCGGCGACGACACCCGCGGCTGGGGTCCGCCGTTCGTCGAGGCCGCCGACGGCGGCGATCTCGGCGCCGCCTATTACCATGCGGCCAATCGCGGCAAGCGCTCGATCGAGATCGATTTCGAGACCGAGCACGGCCAGCGCATCGTGCGAAAACTTGCCGGGCGCTCCGACATCCTGATCGAGAACTTCAAGTGCGGCGGCCTGAAGAAGTTCGGCCTCGACTATGCGAGCCTGTCGAAGCTCAATCCGCGGCTGATCTACTGCTCGGTCACCGGCTTCGGCCAGGACGGGCCCTACGCGCCGCGGGCCGGCTACGACCTGCTGGTCCAGGGCATGGGCGGGGTGATGGATCTCACCGGCGAGCCCGACCGCGAGCCCAGCCGGGTCGGCATTCCGGTGGTCGACATCTCGACCGGCAACTATTCGGTGATCGCCATCCTGGCGGCGCTCGCCGAGCGGGAGAAGACCGGCCGCGGCGCCCATGTCGACATGGCGCTGCTCGACACCCTGGTCGGAATGCTGGCCAACCAGGCGATGAGCTTTCTGATCACCGGGACGGCGCCGTGCCGGATCGGCAACGGCCATCCGGTGGTGGTGCCCTATCAGGTGTTTCCGGTCGCTGACGGCCACGTCATCGTGGCGGTCGGCAACGACGGCCAGTTCGCCAAGCTCTGCAAGGTGCTGGGCGAGCCCGAGCTCGCCGCGGAGGCGACCTATCGGACCAATACCGACCGGGTGCGCAACCGCGGCACGCTGATCCCGCATCTCACCGCGCTGACGCTGAAATTCAGCCGCGCCGATCTCATCGCGGCGCTCGAGGCGGTGCAGGTCCCGGCCGGCCCGATCAACACCGTTGCCGACGTTTTTGCCGACCCGCAGGTAATCGCCCGCGGCATGCGGCTCGACATGCCGAGCGCCGCCGCCGCGACGGGAAAAATCCCCGGCGTGCGCACCCCGATCAAGATCGACGGCCGGCCGATGTCGTCCGGCCGCCCCTCCCCGCGCCGCGGCGAGCACACCGAGGAGATTCTCCGCGAGATCGGGGAGGCGCCGTAGGATGCGTTGAGCGAAACGAAGCCCATCGGCTTTCGATCGCGGCGCTGTGATTGCGGAGGAGGCTCCACCTGTAAATCACCTGTATCATCAGGTCGGCGGGTCATTTGCGCATCGCCCCCGGATCGGCGGTGGACTTGTTCGGTTGTTGATTCGTTGTTCTTGCTGTTATTGTTGTTATTGTTGTTCTTCATTGTTTTCATTGTTCTCGTCGATCTTCGTAGGGTGGGCAAAGGCGGCCCTGACATCTCGGTTCGGCACCGGCACAGGTCCCGCTTTGCCCACGCGGTCGGGCGCTCTCATTGTTCTCATTGTTCTCATTGTTCTCATTGTTCTCATTGTTCTCATTGTTCTCATTGTTCTCATTGTTCTCATTGTTCTCACTTGCCGGCGCAACCGGTGGCGCGTTCCGTGGTTTGCAACGGCCTTGACCCTTCATGTTGAACCCCTTTATGGGTACCCCATCTTGGGTACACCGTCAAGCCCGGCGGGATAGATTTCTCATGCCGCCCGGCCCGGCTGCCGGCGCGCCACCAGGCACCAGGATCGCGGCTCGGCTCACAACGGATGTCCGGGATCAGGTCATGGGGATGGCCCATCCGGGCAATGCCCTGATGCGCGCGAGCCAGGCGGCAATGGCCGGATAGTCGGCCGCCATGTCGAACCACAGCTCGTCGGCCGGATAGAACAGGTCGCCGCACATCGAGAGATCGGTGATCGTCGGATGCTCGCCGACCATGAAGGGTGAGGAGCCGAGATGTTCTTCGACGATCACAAACGCGCTCCTCGCCCGTCCCTTGAGTAAGGCGAGCACGGCCGGGTCGCCGCCCTTGGCGAACACGATCTCGATCGTGTGCGTGCTCCCGATGCGGATCGCATCGAGGTCGGCGTCCTCGAAATACTGCTTACAAATTGATGCAGATCGAAAAGTTTCGACCCAAGACGTCCGCCGATGCAGCGCCAGAGCCAGGAGCCGGGTTCCGATGCCCGCGAGCCTGGGCGGCAGTCCAGTCCCTTGCGACAGTTGCCCTGACGCGCATCGTGCTCGCGCCGAGGCGGAGCAATGCGTTTTTGATCTATGTCAAGAAGCCTTTATCAGGGGATGCCACAATTGTTTGCTAACTTTCGAATCAGAACACTGGCGTCGGCGCCCGCATTCGCGCTACCGTGGCGATGCAGCGGAGGCGATGGAACGGCCATCGCTTTCAGACTTTGGACGCTGGCGCCCCAACCCAACCATGCTGCGATATTGGCATTCGGCAACATTCGCGTTTTGGGTCGATCTGGATCAAAGCGTTGCGACCCGGGACGCGCGCCGATGCAGCGCCAGAAACAGGACCTCGCGTGGGTCCATCAACGGGAGGTAAGGGAATGGTCAGATTGATCGCCTTCGCTTTCGCCGTGGCCGTGGCGTGCTCGGCACAGGCGATGCCACTCGCACCCCTGCAGCAGTCGGACGATATGGTTATTACAGTCGCCCAGGCATGCGGCGCAGGCATGCACCGTGTGAGGGGCGTCTGCGTGTCGCGTGTCGGCACTCGCCACGCCCGCCGTGCCGTCCGCCGGTGCGCCCGCGGAACCACCTGCTAGGGCCGGGACCGACCGGACCGGTCTCGCCGACGACTGAAGCTCTGAACGTCAACGACCGACACGCTCGGTCCAGCACCAGGCGCTGGACCGACGTGCATCGCAGTTTTTTGAGCCGGTTCTTTGTTTTCATTGTTCTCGTCGATCTTCGACATCTCGGTTCGGCACCGGCACAGGTCCCGCTTTGCCCACGCGGTCGGTCTCGGCAGCACCAGCCGGACGTCCCGCGCCGCGGCGTGGTCGCCCGTCAGCTTGGCAACGATGGAGCGCACCTGCTCGTGGCCGGCGGCGAGCAGAAAAGTGGGCGCGCGGCCATAGCTCTTCGTGTGGAATGAGAAAAAGGGCAGTAAACATCACCAGGACATCCGCGAACCAGGTTACGGCGGATGTCCGGGCATCAGGTCATGCGGATGGGCCCATCCGGGCAATGCCCTGATGCGGGCGAGCCAGGCGGCAATGGCCGGATAGTCGGCCGCCATGTCGAACCACAGCTCGTCGGCCGGATAGAACAGGTAGCCGCACATCGAGAGGTCGGCGATGGTCGGATGATCGCCCACCACGAAGGGCGAGGAGCCGAGATGTTTTTCGACGATCGCAAACGCGCTCCTCGCCCGTCCCTTGAGAAAGGCGAGGACGGCCGGATCGCCGCCCTTGGCGAACACGGTGAGGAAGCGATGGGTCGCCAGCGGATTGGTGAACCGGTGATTGTCGAACAGGAGCCAGCGCAAAATTTCCAGGCGCTCGGGCTCGCTCCTTGCGCCGAACCGCCCCGACCGCTCCGCCAGCCAGGTCAGGATGACGCCGGACTGGGTCAGCGTCGTCGGCCCGTGCACCAGCACCGGCGCCTCGCCCATCTCGTTCAGGCGCGCGCGAAAATCCTCGGAGCGCGTCTGGCGTTGCTTGAAGAAGTCGACGAACACCGGCGTCCAGTCTGCGCCGATGAGGTTGAGCATCAGCGCCGCCTTGTAGGAATTGCCCGACTGGGCAAAGCAGTGGAGCTGGTACTCGGCCATGTTTCATGCCCTTGGTCGGCGATCTTGTTGGTTCCCCGCGGCGAGCAGCTCCTGTCGGATCAGCCGACTGCCGGCGTCTTCTCCGCCCCGTTCGGCGCGCAGCGGCTTGCCACCGCTTGCGGTTCCGCCGCCGGGCCGCATCCGCAGCCGCTCTCGCCCTCCGCTTTGGCCTCCTCGTCGCGAGCGCAACAGGCGTCGGCGTCGATCTTTGCCGGGCCGCCGCAGCAGCCCGACTCGCCGTCCTTTGGCACCAATGTGGTGGTGCGGCAGACGCCGGTCTCCGGCAGCACCAGCCGGACATCGCGCGCCGCCGCGTGGTCGCCCGCAAGCTCGGCGATGATGGAGCGCACCTGCTCGTAGCCGGTGGCGAGCAGAAAGGTCGGCGCGCGGCCGTAGCTCTTCATGCCGGCGATGAAGAAATCGCTTTCCGCGTGCGCAAGCTCAGCCGCCCCATGCGGCCGGACCGTGCCGCAGCTGTGCAGGTTGGGATCGATCAGCGGGCCGATCGTGCCGCTGCTCTCGAGCCACGGATCGAGGGTGACACGGATTTCCCGCAGGAACGAGAAATCCGGGCGGAAACCCGTCGCCACGACGATCTCGTCGACGGCGATCTCGCGCGCGGCGCCGGCGTGATCGCCGATGACCGTCAGCCCGCCGTCGGGGCGCCGATCGATCCGCGCGACGCGGAACGCGGAAGACGTCTCGATGCTGCCGCCTTCCACCAGGGCACGCGCGCGAAGGCCGAGCGCGCCGCGGGCGGCGAGCGCGTCGGCGGCTTCTCCGCCGAATGCCTCCTCGATGTGGTGCTTGCGCGAAAGCCAGATGATCCGCGTCCCCGGCGCCGACGACCCGAGCCCGGCGAGATCGATGAGCGCGTTGAGCGCCGAATGCCCCGAGCCGATCACCGCCGTGATGCGGCCCGCATAGCGTTCACGCAGCGGCCCCAGCACGTCGGGGATGCCGTAGAAGATGCGATCGGCCACCTGCGGCTCGTTCAGCGCCGGCAGGCCGTCGGCCCCGGCCGGGTTGGGCGAGAACCAGGTGCCGGAGGCGTCGATGACCGCCTTCGCCTCGTGGATCCGCAGATCACCGTCGGGCCCCGCCACGCGCAGCACGAACGGCTGCCTGGCCCGCCCGACCGTCCTCACCTTGTCGAAACCTTTTCGGCTGACGCCGGCGACGCGGGCGCCGAAACGGATATGCGGCCGCATGGCGGGCAGCGCCGCCAAAGGCGCCAGATAGAAGGCGATCAGCTCGCCGCCCGTCGGGATCGCGTCCCCCGGCGGATGTTGCCATCCGCAGGCGCCGAGGAGCGCCGCCGCGGCCTTGTCGACGCAGTACGCCCACGGCGAGAACATGCGCACATGCGCCCATTGCCGGATCGCATGGCCGACCGCGTCCCCGGCCTCGAGCACGATCGGGGTCTCGCCGCGGGCGAGAAGGTGGGCGGCGGCGGCGAGCCCCACGGGGCCGGCGCCGATGACGGCAACAGGCAGATTTTGGTCGATCATGAAAACACTCCTGATGATCGGGTAGACGACGGTCACTTCGCCGCGGCGCGCCGCGAGCGGGCCCGCCCGGTCGCGGCCGGCACCGGAGCGCCCAGGCGGGGCGAGCAGGCGTCGCTGTCCTCGACGCAGCAGTTCTCGGTGAGAAAACCCACCAGGGCATTCATGCCGTCGAAGTTCGCCGTGTAGATCAGCGACCGGCTCTCGCGGCGCTGCTCGATGAGGCCGGCATGCATCAGATGCGTCAGGTGGAACGACAGCGTCGCCGGCGGGACCCCGAGCCGATCGGCGATGATGCCGGCGGGAAGCCCGTCGGCGCCGCGCCGCACCAGCAGGCGAAAAATCGCCAGGCGGGTCTCCTGGGCGAGGGAGCCGAGGGCGGCGATGGCTTGCCTGGTCTGCATCGTCTGGCTCCTGGGACTTCGATGTTTCGACGATTATCGAACCATCAGGGCAAAAAGAAGACCGGCCACGGCCGGCTCCCGAAAGCGCGACAGACACATAGCATCGCGGTCCCGGCGCGTCAACGATATTTCCACAAATATCAAAATAATTGAGCAAGGGCCGCCCTGGTGCGGCAACCGCTCACGGAAGCTGCTGCCGCGGGTTTCGCCGCTGCCGGACGGTAAGCGTCGCGGCGCGTGGCTTAGACGCGATTGCGAAAGGTTGCAGGCTCGGGCCACAGGTACGACACTCCGCAGCGGCGAGACGAAGCACGGATCGAGGCCATGGCCCGGACCAGACAATGGGTGCCGCAGACCCGGACCGCACGGCCGTCGGCGGTGAGCGACCTGGAGAAGAGGGCGATCGTCGCGGCTTGCGATGCCTTCATTCGCGACGTGCTGAAGCCGCGCTTCCTGCCCGAGATCAGACCGACCAAATGGAACTACGTCATCGATATCCGTGGCGCGTGGGCGGCGGGGCGGTATCGCTTCATGCAGCGCTACAGGTCGGGCATGGACCACAACCGCGGCGAGGAATTCGATGCGCCGTTCGCCCGCATCGACCGCGTAGGGCCGGACCGCTTCGATATCTACTGGATGCGGCATACCGGGAAGTGGTGGCGGCTCTACGCCCGCGTGACGCTGGCAGAAGCGCTTCGCATCCTCGAGGCCGACGGCGTCCTGCATCCGGTCTGAGCTGCGCCTCCGGCCGCCAAGGTGCTCCCGGGGGCTTTGGCGTCCGGACCTCGTTCTCGTCGCCGGTCTGGCACCGTTCGGACTGCCCTTCGCGGTCAACGCATCGCTGCACTCCTATTCGATCCTCGCCTATGCGGGATCGGAGAGGGCGGCAGAGGACGACGGCTTCTACTACGCGGTGAATGCGACCGGCCGTTTGATGGGCATCATTCTGTCGGGGCTGCTCTACCAGGTGGAGGGAACCTATGACCCTGGAAGAGCAGAGGGGCGCATTCGTCGCAGCGATCGGACGTGCTGTCGTCTCGACCGGATCAAGCCGACCAAGTCTCCGGAAATCAGTGGGTGAGCTCGCCCTTTGCCATCATGAGGTGGTGAACCTGATGATGTGCGCCTTGAACCATGATACCCATGAAGCCGAGCGCCTTCAGCCTGGTCACCTCCCTGGGGTCCTTGCCGATCACGACGAGCTTCACCCCGTTCGGCAGATTCTCGGTCCGCGCGTTCCAGCCGATCGCGCCGAGCTCATGCGCATGAGCCGGCAGCATGCGCTTGATCGCGTCGAGGGTGCGGCCTTCACCGGTGACGGTGATCTCGACGCCGTCGTCGAGGGCCCGTTCACTCGCGGCAGCCCGCATGGTCACCTCGTCCATGTCGATCAGATGCTCGCGCAGCGCCGCAATATTGACCTTCGACCAGTCAGTGGCCGGATCGGCCTCCAGGATCCGCACGATCTCCTGGATCGTAGCAAAGGCCTCCTGGCCCGGCATGGTGGGCACAGCGGATTCGTTGCCGGGCATGTGCCGGGCATGATTCATCTCGGTGTGTTTCTGAGCGTTGCCGAGGGTACTCCCGGTCAGGACGGTGCCTGTTGCAACCGCGACGGCGGCTATCGCGCCCAGCACGAGATGGTTACGAGACATGGCAAGACCTCCGGATTGCAGCTTGGTTCATCGAGTTGCGAGGCGCTCATTGTGACACACCCCGATTGACATTTGTCGCGGTCACACCACCGCGAACTGGCCCATCATCCCCTGGTCCTCGTGCTCGAGGATGTGGCAGTGGTACATGAACGGCATCTTCGGCGGCGCCGGATTGTCGAAGCGGACGAGAACTTCGGCGCGGTCCTCGACCAGGACGACGTCCTTCCAGCCGGACGCCTGGGCGCTCGGCCTCCGCGCATTATTGCTCAGGATGCGGAAGCTCGCGCCGTGCACATGGAACGGATGCGCCATCGCGGCCGAGACGATCTCCCAGATCTCCGACGTTCCGAGCCTGGCCGTCACGTCGACCCGACCCATGGCGAAGGCGCGGCCATTGATCCCCATCGCATGACCGCCATGACCGGCGTGGTCGGGACCGGACGCCATGCCGCCGGGACCGCCCATGGGACGCATCCCCGCCATGTGCATCCCCATCATCGGCTCAAGCTCGAAGGTGCGCCAGGCGACTGCCTGGTCGATGTCGGGAGCCGCGAGCCGAACAAGCTCGCGCGGCAGCCGCGACACCGCCGCCTTCACGGCGGGATCGGGCCGGAACCACATCAGAGGCTGCGTCTCCGCGACGGCGACCCGGGGGCCCATCTGCATTCTCATCATGCCGGGGCCGGCCACATCCGGCGCAGCGACCAGCTCGACCGGCCGGCCGTCGGAAAAGTCCGCCAGGACTTCGTAGCGCTCGGCGGGCGCAATCTGGAGATTTCTCACCTCCACGGGTTCCGACAGCAGACCGGCATCGCCGGCGATGACGAAGAACGGCCGCCGGTCGGAAAAGCGAAGATCGAAGATGCGCGCGTTTGCGGCATTCAACAGGCGCAGCCGCACGATGCCGGCCGGCACGCCGGCGACCGGGCCGACCGCGCCGTTGACGAGAAGCGTGTCGCCCTGAAACCCGTGCATCAGGTCCATCATGGTCGGCTCGTAGCTGAGCCGACCGTCGCGGCCGAACCGCTTGTCCTGCAGCACGATCGGAAGATCGTCGATGCCGTAGGTTTCCGGAGTGCCGCGGTCGCGGTCGGCGCCATCGGTCACGATCATCATTCCGGCGAGGCCGAGATAGACCTGGCGCGCCGTGTCGCCATGCGGGTGCGGATGAAACCACGTCGTGGCGGCGGGCTGCCTGACGAGGATCTCCGGCGTCCACACGCCGCCGGGTGCGATCGTATTGTGGGGGCCGCCGTCCAGCCGCGAGGGCACCATCAGGCCGTGCCAATGCAGCGTCGTCTCCTCGTCGAGGCGGTTCTCCACCCGGAACGGGATCGTATCCCCGCTGCGAACGCGCACCACCGGTCCAAGATAGCTCGACGAGATGCCTCGCGATTCGACCGCCGGACCCGGCCCGAACCTGTGACGGGTCTTCTGCAGCGCGAGCGTCACGACCTCGCCGTTGCGCGCCTCGATCAACGTCGGGATCGGCAGCGGCGGACCCGCCGGCGCGGCGCTGCGGGCCGCACGCGGCACGTGGCCGAGCGCGATGCCGGCCGCCGCGGCGCCCGACAGCATCAGCGCCCGGCGCCGGGTCCATGGCGTCTTGATGGACATCTAGCGGTCCTGATGCCGATACCGCGGGCCGTCCCTGAACGCGCCACGCATCGGGCCGGGGCCATAGGCGAGCCCGGGAAGGACGTCGCGCGCCTTGGCCTTCTGCCCGTCGTCGAGCGCGGCGAGAAGCTCGTCGGCGGCGGTCTTGACGACCTCGTGCTGCTTCTGCCCCTGCTCGCGCATCCTGGTCATGAAGGCGAAGCGATCGGCCGGGCTCATCCTGCCGACTGCGTCGGGATCGACGCTGTCCCGGCTCGTCTTCATCGCGGTCGCCGCCTCCTGGACCGTCTTGGCGTACCGGGTCCAGGCCGGTTCCTGGGCTGTCGTGATGGCGAGCTCGGTCTTGAGCGCGTCGAGCCGCGCCGGGTCACCGAACGTCGACGCGGGGCCACCGTGCATCATGCCGGGGCCCATCTGGCGCCCCATCTGGTGCATCATGCCCGGTCCCATTCCGGGACCCATCCCGCGACCCATGTGCTGCTGCATCATGCCGGGGCCCATGCGGCCCATCATGCCCGGCCCTCCGCCCTCCTCGTCATCGCCCCACATGAAGGACGGTCCGAAGCCCGGTCCGTGCGACTGCGCCAGCGCCCAGCCGCCGACGAGCACGGCGCTGGCCGCGACGCCGATCAACAGGATCTTGTTCTTCATGGCTCTCTCCAGTGCCCATGCAACGGTGAAGTCCGTTGCTCATGCGCATTGGGGCCCGCAGGTTTCACCGAAGTTTTTCAGGAACCCGGTCATTTGTGACAAAGTGTGTCAGACGCGGCGCCCGGCACAGTCTGGAACAGATTTCAGGCCTATAGTCCCGCCATGCAAGGGGCCGCTCACATCCTGATCGTCGACGATCACCGCGAGATTCGCGATCTCGTCTCGCGCGTGCTGAGCAAGGAGGGCTTCCGGGTCAGCTCGGCGGCCGACGGCCGGGCCATGCACAAGGTCCTGGCCAACGGCCGGATCGACCTCATCCTGCTCGATCTCATGCTGCCGGGAGAGGACGGCCTCTCGCTGTGCCGCGGGCTTCGCGCCTCGTCGAGCATCCCGATCATCATGCTGACCGCCAAGGGCGACGAGGTGGATCGGGTGATCGGGCTGGAGATGGGCGCCGACGATTACCTGCCAAAACCGTTCGGCAGCCGCGAGCTCATTGCGCGCATCCGGGCCGTGCTCAGGCGCAGCCGCGACAGGGCGGCGCAGCCCGATGCCGATCGCCGTCCCGGGCGCTACCGGTTCGACCGCTGGGAGCTGGACACCGGCGCGCGCGAGCTCCTGCGCGATGACGGCGTCACCGTGCCGCTGAGCACCGGCGAGTACGACCTGCTGATCGTTTTGGTCGAACGTCCTCAGCGGGTGCTCAGCCGCGATCAGCTGCTCGATCTGGCGCGCGGCCGCGCCGCCAATACCTTCGATCGCAGCATCGACACGCAGGTCAGCCGCCTGCGCAGGAAGCTCGAGCTCGATCACACCGACCCCAGGATCATCAAGACCGTGTGGGGCGGCGGGTACACGTTCACGCCTGCAGTGAGCCGCAAGTGAGCTGGCCTCTGCCCAAAAGCCTTTTCGGCCAGACCCTGCTGGTTCTGCTCGCCGGCCTGATCGTCTCGCATGCGGCGGGCTCGTGGATCTACACCCTGGATCGCGAGCAGGCGGTGCGCGCCGTCGGCGGATTTGCCGCCGCAGAGCGCATCACCAACCTGACCCGGCTGGTCCAGGAGGCCCCGCGCGACTGGCGGGAGCGGATCGTTGCGGCCCTGAGCGACCAGACGTTCCGGGTCGCGCTCTCGGCGCAGGCTCCGGCGGCGGCCCCGGCCGGGGAGGAGGCACAGGTTGCCGACGCGATCAGGGATTTCCTGGTCGATCAGCTGTCTCTCGGACCGGCGCGGCAACCTCGCGTCACCGCATCGTGGCCGGCCGGCCCGGGGCCCGGAGGCCGGCACCCGATGATGGAGCGCGGCCCGATGATGCACGGTTTTGGTGCGTTCGGCCCGTTCGGCGGCTTTCGCGATCTCAAGGTCGCGGTGCCGTTGCCGGACGGCCAGTGGCTGTCGTTCGCCACCGCACTGCCTCACGGCGGCCCGGCCTTCTCGCGGCAGTTCCTGATATCGATGGCGATCATGGCGGTCATCATTCTGGCCGTCTCCGTCTGGGTCGTCCGCCGCGTGACGGCGCCGCTCGCCTCGCTCTCGGCCGCGGCCGAACGGCTCGGCAACGATCTCAAGGCTCCGCCGATGCCGGAGACCGGCACGATCGAGACACGGCAGGCTGCCGGCGCATTCAACACCATGCAGGCGCGGCTGCGCGGGCTCGTGGAGAACCGGACGCGGATGCTTGCCGCCCTCTCGCACGACCTGCGCACGCCGCTCACGCTGCTGCGGCTGCGCGCCGAGAATGTCGAGAATGCGCCGGAACGCGAAAAAATGCTCGCCACCATCGCCGAGATGGACGCCATGGTGGCGGCAACACTGCAATTCGCCCGGGACGACGCCGCGGCCGAGCCGCGTCGAAAAACCGATCTTGCGGCGCTGCTCGGCAGCGTGGTCGACGACATGGCGGACACCGGGCTTGCCGTCGTCATGGAGCCGGCACCGCCCGTCGTCTGCGAATGCCAGCCGGCTGCCTTGAAGCGCGCGCTCACCAACCTGATCGACAACGCCGTGAAATACGGCAAGCGGGCGCGAGCAGCCATTCGCCCGGGACCGCAGACGGTCGAGATCACGATCGACGACGAGGGGCCGGGAATTGCCGAAGATGAGCTGGCGCGCGTGTTTCAGCCGTTCTACCGGGTCGAAGGCTCGAGGAGCCGCGAGACCGGCGGCATAGGTCTCGGTCTGGCGATCGCGTTGTCGGTCATCCAGGCGCACGGAGGCCAGCTGACGCTCACCAACCGGCCGGAAGGCGGTCTGCGCGCCTGTGTCACTTTGCCCGCCCGTTCGGCGGAGACATGAAGGCGCGCGATCTCTCCTTGGAACCCAACCGGTTTGGAACCCGACCGGCCCATGGCTCTTGCAAAGGACATGATGAGCCCCCATATATGCGCATATGCGCATATCCAGATAAATTCAAGGTAAGCCCATGGATCCCATCGCGATTCTGTCCGCCCTCGCAGAGCCGACCCGGCTCGAAGCGCTGCGGCTGGTGTGGGACGGTCGCGAGCACTGCGTGTGCGAATTGATGCGGCACCTTGGTGCCAGCCAGTCCCGCATGTCCCGCCATATGGCCGCCCTCAAGGGCGCAGGCCTGGTGGCCGACCGGCGCGATGCGCAATGGGTCCGCTACCGCCGCGCGCCGAATCTCCGGCCGGAAATCGTCACGCTTGTCGATGCCGCCCTGGCGATGCCGGCAGACCGGGAAAGGCATGCCGCATGAGTCTCGGATCGGTCACCGAACATGTGCCCGGCACCGGGCCTTCGAGCGTCAGGTGGATTGCGGGCACGACTGCCGCCCTGGTTCTCTGGGGCCTCGTCTACAGCCGGCTTGCCCCGTTCGCGGAATGGATCGTGGCGTCGACGCCGGTCGAACCGAGGAGCCATCTCGGCGAGGCGATCCGTTTCTTCGCCTACGATACGCCGAAGGTGCTGATGCTGCTGACCCTTGTGGTATTCGGCATGGGGGTCGTGCGCAGCTTCTTCTCGCCGGAGAAGACCCGGGCATTGCTCGCGGGAAAAAGGGAAGGCGTCGGCAACGTGCTGGCCGCCGGGCTCGGCATCGTCACTCCGTTCTGCTCGTGCTCCGCGGTGCCGCTGTTCATCGGCTTCGTCAGTGCCGGAATTCCGCTCGGCGTCACCTTTTCGTTCCTGATCTCCGCACCGATGGTGAACGAGGTGGCGCTCGGGCTTCTGTTCGGGCTGGTCGGCTGGAAAATAGCCCTCGCCTATCTGGGCTTCGGCCTCGCGGTCGCCATCGTCTCCGGCTGGGTCATCGGCCGCCTGCATCTCGACCACTGGCTGGAGGAGTGGGTTCGCAACATCCGTTCAGGCGCCGTGGAGCTGCCGCCGGAAGAGCTGTCGACCGTCGACCGCATCAAGGCGGGAATCGACGCGGTGCGCGAGATCGTCGGCCGGGTCTGGCCGTGGATCATCGCCGGCATCGCCGTCGGCGCCTTCATCCACGGCTACGTCCCCTCCGACCTTCTCGCCGCGATCATGGGACGGGACGCCTGGTGGTCGGTGCCGGCTGCCGTGGTGATCGGCATTCCGATGTACTCGAACGCCGCCGGCATCATCCCCGTGGTCGAGGCCCTCATCACCAAGGGGGCGGCGCTTGGAACCGTGCTCGCCTTCATGATGTCGGTGATCGCGCTGTCCCTCCCCGAGATGATCATCCTGCGCAAGGTCCTGACGACCCCGCTGATTGCCGTGTTCGTCGGCGTGGTCGGAACCGGCATTCTGGCAGTCGGCTTCCTGTTCAACGCCTTGTTCAACTGACGGGAGATCGCCATGAAGGACGTCAAAGTGCTGGGTCCGGGCTGCAAGCGTTGCGTGACCACGGCGGAAATGGTGCAAGTCGAGGCGGACAGGCTCGGCGTGCCGGTGACCATCGAGAAAGTCACCGACTACGCGGCCATTGCCGGTTACGGCATCGCCTCCACGCCCGGCATCGTCATCGACGGCAAGGTCATGCATGCGGGCGGTCTGCCGAAGCCGGAGGACCTCGCCCGCTGGCTGGCGGCTTGAGACGGCCACAGCCACAGACTTCCCCCACCGCAGCTCGCGGCTGTGCGCCACGCACGATGATTGTTGCTGCAGCGGATCCGGTTCCGCGAGGAGCGGAATGGACGACGCGCCCGGTCGAGCATCGACGCTCCTTACCGTGGCGGCATCGTCCCAGGCAGGGCTCCCTCGCGACTTGACCCGACAGTTGCTACACGGTGCCATGAGCTGTCGGATCAAGCACGCCGAGGGTCGATGATGGCGACCGGATTTGCGCTCAGGCTGCGCGTCGAAGGCATGGATTGCGGCGCCTGCGCGCTCAAGATCGAGAATGCGCTGAAACGGCTGCCCGGCGTCGACGACGTCAGCGTGAACTATGGGCTGCAGACGCTCACGCTTGCTCTCGACGAGGATCGCACCTCGCGGCGGACCATCGAGGACCGCATCAAGGCGCTGGGCTATGTGCCTGTAGCGACCACCGAAACGGCGGAATCGGCGTCGCCGGCCGGCAGCGCTCGACCGATCGCCGACGGGGCGTGGTGGCGGTCGCGCAAGGGCAGGCTGGCACTCGGCATCGGGGGGCTGCTCGCCGCCGCCTTCGTCACCTCGCATCTCGATCCGGCGATCTCGCGGTGGGCCTACCTCGCGGCCGCGGTGGCGGGCCTGGTGCCGTTCGTCCGACGCGCCGTCGCCGGGGCGTTCTCGGGGACGCCGTTCAGCATCGAGACCCTGATGTCGATCGCGGTGATCGGCGCCATCGCGATCGGCGCCGCCGAGGAGGCGGCGGTCGTCGTCTTCCTGTTCGCGGTCGGCGAGCTCTTGGAAAGCGTCGCGGCCGGCCGGGCGCGCGCCGGCATCGCGGCCTTGATCGATCTCGTGCCGCGCACCGCCTGGCGCGAGCAGGCCGGCAGAACCGAGAATGTGCCGGTCGAGGCGTTGCGGGTCGACGATATCGTCGTGGTGCGGCCGGGCGACCGGGTTCCCTCCGACGGAACGGTGATCGAGGGGACGTCCGACGTCGACGAGGCGCCGGTCACCGGCAAATCCCTGGCCGTCGCCAAGGAAGCCGGCGCGTCGGTCTACGCCGGCAGCATCAACGCCCACGGCGAGCTGCGCATCCGGATCAGCCGTACGGCGGCCGACAACACCATCGCGCGCATCATCCACATGGTGGAGGAGGCGCAGGCCTCGAAGGCGCCGGTGGCGCGTTTCATCGACCGGTTCAGCACCTGGTATACGCCCGCCGCGATGCTGGTGGCGCTCCTGGTCATGGTCGTCCCGCCGCTCGGCTTCGGATCGGAGTGGACGACCTGGATCTATCGCGGCCTGGCGACGCTGCTCATCGCCTGCCCGTGCGCGCTCGTGATCTCGACCCCGGCGGCGATCGCCTCGGGCATCGCGGCCGGTGCCCGGCGCGGGCTCCTGGTCAAGGGAGGGGCGGCCCTGGAAATGCTCGGCAAGGTGAAGACGGTCGCCTTCGACAAGACCGGCACGCTGACGCTGGGGCGGCCGCACGTGACCGACGTCGTGGCGCTGGAAGGATCGGACGAGGACGTGCTCGCCACGGCCGCAGCGGTCGAGCGGAATTCCAGTCACCCCCTCGGGCGGGCGATCGTCGATACCGCCGCAAGGCGCGGAGTTGCGCTTCCGGCGTCGTTCGGCGGCAGCATCGCGGTTCCCGGGAAGGCCGTCACCACGCGGTTGCGCGACGGCTTTGCCTCGGTCGGATCGCCGCGCTTCGCCGCCGAGCAGGGCGATATTTCGGCCGCGGCGCGCGCCCGTATCGCGGCGCTGGAGGAGGAGGGCAAGATCGTCGTCGCGGTGCTGCGCGGCAAAAGCATCGTCGGGCTGATCGCGCTCCGGGACGAGCCGCGCCCGGACGCCAGGGCCGGAATCGCGCACTTGAGATCGCTCGGCGTCACGGCCGTGATGCTGACCGGAGACAACCGGCGCGCCGCGGGATCAATCGCAGACGCGCTCGGAGTGGAGGCCGTCGCCGAGCTGCTGCCCGACGCCAAGCTTCAGGCGATCGCCGCGATGAAGACCAGGGGCGCGGTCGCCATGGTGGGCGACGGCATCAACGACGCCCCGGCGCTCGCGGCCGCGTCGGTCGGCATCGCGATGGGGGGCGGCACCGACGTGGCGCTGGAGACCGCCGACGCGGCGCTGTTGAAGAACCGGGTGACCGGGGTCGCCGAGCTGATCGCGCTGGCGCGCGCGACCCTTACCAACATTTGGCAGAACATCGCGCTCGCCCTCGGTCTCAAGGGGATATTCCTGGTCACCACGCTGATCGGCACGACGTCGCTGTGGATGGCGATCCTCGCCGATACCGGCGCCACCGTGCTGGTGACGGCGAATGCGCTCCGCCTGCTGCGGTTCCGTGCGCGAGCGTCGGCAGACCGCTAGTGCGAGCCGCACAGGAGGACCCGCATGGCCGGCGCATCCACGCCGGGGCTTGCGCGCGCCGTCGGCCCCGCCGGCCACGTGACGGCGTTGGACATCTCCGCGCCCGTCCCCTACGATGTCGTGCCGATAGGTGATTGTCGACAATGTGGTTCTTGCCGCAATTCAAATCTCGCAAACGCCGGGAAATCGAAGCCAGAGACCGGAAAATCGAAGCCCTGGAGCTGCGTGTTTCTGCTTTGCAGACGGCGCTGGAGCGCTCCTCGGAATTGGCCGGCCAGTGGTCGCATTTCAGGCGCTGGACTACCGGGGCGTTGGCCGGGCTCATGCTGGCAAGCGGTTTCGCGCTTGGCGTCAATCGTGAGCCGATCAGGCAATCCATCACCAGCATGGCTCGGGCGATTGGCCTCAAGCGGTCGGTTCTGACCGCTGATGAACCCTACGCTGCCTATTACAATGCCAACTACGCAACCGCGCTGCGGCTGGCGCGGCTGCTCGCCCAGGACGAAGGTGATGCCCGCGCCCAGTCGCTGCTCGGGCTCATGTACTACCGCGGTCATGGCGTCACGCGGGACTACGCCGAGGCGGCGAATTGGTTTCGCCTTGCGGCCAACCAGGGTGATGTCGACAGCCAATTCTACTTCGGGGTCATGTTATCCGAAGGCCAAGGCATGCCGCAGGACTACGCCGAAGGGGCGAAGTGGTTTCGCCTCGCCGCCGACCAGAACGACCCCCAGGCTCAGTACAATCTCGGCGTCCTCTTCGCCAACGGGCAGGTCGGGAAGCCGGACAATGTGAGCGCGTATATGTGGTTCAATCTCGCCGCAGCGCACTTCGCGGCATCGGACCCCCGCCGCAGCACCGCCCTCAGCGATCGCGACCGGGTGGCGAACCAGATGACCGCCGAGCAGATCGCCGAAGCGCAGAGGCTGGCGCGCGAGTGGAGGCCGACAACCCGTGAGGCCCAATCCTGACCTCGCAGCCTTGCGGCAATTCGACAAATCCTGACCTGCCGACCGCCCGTCCCGAGCGAGCAGCGCCATGCCACCGGCCGATCATGTTGAGACAACCCCGCATGACAGCCTCCACCGTGTGGCCTACCCGGCGGCGTCGCGGATCTCGACCGGGCTCTCCGCGAGCCGCGGCAGCACCTCGCGGGCGAACATCTTGATGCCCTTGACCGCCTCCTGGTGGGTGAGGAAGCCCGAGCGACCGATCATGTTGAGATTGCCGAAGGCGCCGGCCTTGCGCTGGAACTCCATGATCTGGCGGTAGACCGTGTCGGGGCTGCCGGCGAACAGGATGCCCTGCGCCACCGCCTGCTCGGCGGTGATCGAGACGAGGGCTGCGGCATTCTGCGATGCGGTCCTGGTCACGCCCTTCTCCGGCTGGTGCAGGGGCGACAGCATTTTTCCGGCGTCGCCGGCCTCGGCGGCCTTCGGTCTCGTGCGGTAGATCTGCGGGGCGGCCTCGGGCGGCGCGGCGCCCGGCAGGAATTTGGACATCTGCGGTGCCGACTTGAGGCTCGTATTGAGGAACCACAGGATCTTGCTGCCGATCCGCATTCCCTCCTCGTCGGTGTCGCCGACGTAGATCATCGCCGCGTAGGCGAACATGTCGCGCGTTGCCGGGGCCAGGCCCGCCTCGCGCCGCGCCTGCCGGTAGGAATCCCAGGCCTTCCTGGTGCCGTCGGGCCCGCGCAGCACCAGCGTGTTGATGATGCCGCGCCGCCCACACTCGGCCGCCGAGCGCGGATCGCCGGTCGCCGCCCACAGCCGCGGCATCGGCTGCTGATAGGGGCCCGGCCAGATGTTGACATGGCGATGCGTGAAGTGCTTGCCCTCCCAGCTGAACGGGCCCTCGCGAAAAGTCAGCGCCTTGGAGATGAGGTCGATGCCCTCCCACAGGCGCTCCTCGTTGCGCATGGGATTGGCGTTGTTGGAGGCCATCTCGCTGCCGCCGGACTTGACCAGCCCGATCTCGAGCCGGCCGCGCGAAATGACGTCGATCATCGCGTATTCCTCGGCGATGCGGACCGGATCCTGGCGCAGCGAGATCAGCGTGCCGAGGCTCAGAATGCGCGCCTTGCGGGTCTGCCCCGCGATCATGCCGGTGAAGGTCGGGTTGGAGCCGATCAGGCTGTTGATGCCGGCGTGATGCTCGGTCGCCATGACGTTGAGGCCGACATCGTCGGCGACGAGATATTCCTCCAGCGTCTCGTGAAAGAGATCGGCGGCGACCTTGGGGTCGCAATACTTGTTGGGCAGGCTTGCGCGCACCGAGTCGGCGGCGTCGAGCACGTGCTGGGGGACGAACGGGTAGGTCACCTCGCTGCCGTAGAACGCCCTCATGTCTGTCCTCGATCGGGGTTGCCGGGCCTCAACGGCCGCTCATGATGCCGGCGACGCGGGCGACGAACTCGGCGGGCTGCTCGATCTCGGGCTGGTGGCCCGCATTGTCGATCAGCTCGAAGCGCGCGCCCGGGATCAGCCCCGCATAGGCGCGACCATAGTCGGGCGAAACGACGCCGTCGGACGCGCCCCACAGCACCAGCGTCGGCACGTCGATACGCCGCAGCCAGAACTTGAGCTGCGGATTATGCAGCAGCGGGTTCCACGTATAGAGGCACAGCGCATCGCGGTTCCTCGCATAGGTGACGAGCTCGGCGTCCTCCATGGCGTCGAAGTCGGGCGCGAAGCGTCTTGGGTCGTGGAAGGTCTTTTGGCGGACGACGTCGGGATGGACATTGAAGATGTCGAGGATGTCCCGCGTCTCGCGATCGGAGATGCGGATGCCCACGGGATCGACCAGGATCAGCCGCTCGAGCTTTGCCGGGCGCGTCACCGCCGCCTCGGCGGCGAGCCAGCCGCCGAACGAGAAGCCGATCAGCGTGACCTTACCGCCCGGCACCGCGTCGATCAGGTCCAGCGTGTGGCGGACGAGATCGTAGATCGTGTCGAAATCTCTTGGCCGCCCGCTGGCGCCGAAGCCGGGCAGCGAGGGCGCGACGTAGCCGCAATGCCTGCCGAGCTCCGACAGGAACGGCGCCCTGGGGCTGATGGTCTGGAAACCGTGCAGCAGCAGCGCCGGCTTCCCCGCTCCGCCGCGCAGGACCTCGACCTCGATGCCGCCCACCGTCATGCACTGGCTGTCCCTCGTCCCGGTCATCGTTCGCGTTCAGACCTTTCCCGGCAAGCTCTCATATCGGGTGTCGGTAGGTGGGCAAAATCGAGGCGCTGAGCGCGCGCCTCGTACGAGCTCGCGTTCGATTTTGCCCACGCGGTCCGGGCCGCGCGTCTTACCGCGTGGGCAAATCGCCGGCAACGCATCGTTCCGACGCGGCGGTCTTACGGGCGATTTGCCCACCCTACGACAGCGCCTTATTTCGGCAATTGCTCGTCGCGCGTCTCCCGGCCGATCAGCACCGCCAGCAGGCTCAGCGCCGCAAAGCATGTCATGACCGCGCAGGCGAGGTTGAAGTTGCCGCCGAAGAATCCCGCCAGCAGGCCGGCGACCAGCGGGCCGAAGCTGGTGATGATGCGGCCCGTCCCGTTGCAGAACGACAGCGAGGTGGCGCGCACATAGGTCGGAAAGAGCTCCGGCAGCCAGATCGCGTGGCCGGAGAACACCCCGAAGATGAAGAAGCCGAACACCGGCAGCATGTAGGGATAGAGGTCCCAGTTCGGCAGGCCGAGGTACAGGTAGAGGCCCGACGCGATGGCGCCGATATTGAAGAAGGCGACGGTCGGCCGGCGGCCGAGCCAGTCGGCGAGGAAGCCGAACGCGATGTAGCCCAGGATGCCGCCAAAGCCCCACAGCTTGGTACCCCAGCCGAGCGACTGGATGGCGGCCGGCCCGGTGATGCCGCTTGCCGCGATCATGCTCGCCTGCACGGTGGGCAGCCAGATCTGGCTGGTCCAGATCGACAGCAGGGTGCCGATGCAGAACAGGAGGCCGACCGTGGTCGCATAGCGGTGCCGGCTGCTGAACAGCTGCAGCATGCCGACGCGCAGCTTCGCCGTGTCCTCGTCGCTGGCGGCTCCCGCCCGCTTGATCTCGGCACGTTCGGCCTGCAGCTGCTGGAAATATTCAGGCTCGCCCAGATTGCGGCGGATGAAGAACAGCAGGACGGCCGGCATCAGGCCGGCAAAGAACACCGCACGCCAGCCGTAGGGCGCGAACCAGTTGTAGATCTCGCCGCCGATCAGCGAGCCGAACGCGCCACCGGTCATCATGAAGCCCAGCACCTTGGCGCGCGCGGCCTTGTCGGCGAAGGCCTCGGCGAGCAGCGGGATGCCGATGACGATCTCGGCGCCGGTGCCGACCCCGGACAGGAAGCGGCAGATGCTGAACTGCAGGATGTTCTGCGACAGCCCCTGCGCGGCCGTGAACACGGCGACCAGCACGATGCTGATGACGAGCGTGCGAACCCGCCCGATCATGTCGGCGACGACGCCGAAGAACATGCCGCCCAGCGCCCAGCCGAGGAGCCCGACCATGGCCAGCAGGCCGCCCCATTTGCCGATGTCGGCCGGCGAGGGCGTGCCGCCGAGCACCTCGGTCACCGCCGGCTTGAGCACCAGCGAGAACAGGTTGAAATCCGTCGCATCGAGGGCCCAGCCGAGCCAGACGATGAAGAACACCAGCCATTGGTAGCGGGTGAAGCCGAACAGACCTGCCCGGCGCGGTACGTCGATTGTCTGCGTCATGTCTTCCCTCCCGGCCTTCGCGGCATTTTGCGGCGCGCCCCGATCGGCCCCTGTTTTCAGTTGCCTGACTTCATGCCACTCCCACAAATCGAAAGACCTTCTCGGCCACCTGCGCGGGGGCCTGGATGGCATTGACGTGGCCGACGCCCTCGAGAATTGCCGTCTGCGCGCCGGGAATCTCTTCGGCGATCGACAGCGAGTGCGCGCACGGAACCACCCGATCCTCGCGGCCGGCGATGACCAGCGTCGGCGCCGTGATCTGCGACAGGTCGAGGAGCGGCGTCGGCCCGAGCAGCGCCGCGCGCCGCTGCTGCTGCTCGGGCGTCCGGCGCTGGATCCTGAACGGCTCGATCGCCTGGGGGTGGGCTGCCAGATGCGCCTCGGGATAGAAGATGCGCGCGATCTCTTCGGCGTTTTTCGCCCGGTCGGCACGCAGCTCCTGCATGCGCGCCGCGGTCCCGGGCGCGATCTCGGTCAGCGTTCTGCCGATCCGGATCGCGGCCGCCAGCACCAGCCGGTCGACGAGCCCGGGGTGGCGGACGGCGAGCGACTGCGCGATCAGGCTGCCGAGCGAGGTGCCGTAGACGTGCGCCTTCGCAAGGCCGAGCCCCTTGATCAGCGCCGCAGCATCGTCCCCCATGTCGTCGAGGGTGTAAGGCACTGCGGGATTGCGCGTGTCGCCGGAATCGCGCTGGTCGTAAGCGATGACGGTGAGGTGCTGCTCGAGCTGGGCGGCGAGCGGCGCAAACATCGAACGGTCGGCTTCCGCGCCGTGCATCAGGAGGATCGGCGGACCCGTCCCGGTTCGCGCGTAGGCGATGGTCGTGCCGTTGGCTTCCAACGGACGCATGGCGCAGCCCCTCGACGCGATCCGATCCCGTTGCTTGCTACCGTTGCCCCGTCGTGCGAGCAGAGTACGGCCAGTCTGCCAGGTTCCGCAAGGTCATCCTGATAGCAAGGGAGTTGACTCGCCCCATGAGCACCGCCGCACCAAAGCCCTTCACGCTCAACGTGCCGGACGCCGACATTGCCGATCTGCGCGAGCGCCTCGCCCGCGTGCGGTGGCCCGACGAGCCGCCGCTCGAGCCGTGGTCGACGGGATCGAGCGTCGCCTATATGCGGACGCTGGCCGACTATTGGCGTGACGGCTTCGACTGGCGCGCCTGGGAGAGCAGGCTCAACGGATTTCGCCAGTTCACCGTCCCGGTCGGCGGCATCCATCTGCATTTCATTCACGAGCCCGGCCGCGGCCCGAACCCGATGCCGCTCCTGCTGTCGCACGGCTGGCCGGGCTCGGTATTCGAGTTCCACAAGATCATCCCGCTGCTCACCGAGCATTTTTCCGTGATCGCGCCGTCGCTGCCCGGCTACACCCTCTCGTTCCGGCCCGGGCAGCAGCGCTTCGGCATCGACGACATCGCCGGCCTTTACGCCGAGCTGATGACCGACATATTGGGCTACGCGCGCTATGGCGTGCAGGGCGGCGACTGGGGGGCATTCGTCGCCTCGGTGATGGGGCATCGCTTCGCCGAAAATCTGACCGGGATCCACGTCAACGCGCTGGCGGTGCGGCGCGATCCCAAAATGCTGGCGAACCCGACCTCCGAGGAAAAAGTGTTCCTGGGCGAGCTCGAGCACTTCCTCAAGGAGGAGACCGGCTACCAGTGGATCCAGGGCACCAAGCCGCAGACGCTCGCCTTCGGGCTGACCGACTCGCCGGCCGGCCTGGCCGCCTGGGTGGTGGAGAAATTCCGCACCTGGACCGACTGCGACGGCAACCCGGAGAACGCGGTCAGCCGCGACGAGATGCTGGCAAACATCTCGCTCTACTGGTTCACCGGCGCGATCGGCTCGTCGTTCTGGCCCTACTACGCGCGTATGCATGGGCCGTGGCCGATCCCCGAGGGCACCACCGTGGACGTGCCGATGGGCTACGCGGAATTTCCAAAAGAGATCCTGCATCCGCCGCGCTCGCTGGCCGAGCGCACCTATACGGACATCCGCCGCTGGACCAGGATGCCCAAAGGCGGGCACTTCGCCGCGCTGGAGCAGCCCGCGCTGCTTGCCGGCGAGGTGATCGCGTTCTTTGGATCGCTGCGGTGATCCGTGGGAGAGGTTACCATCGGAAAGGAGATCCTGGCGTCACCAGCTGCCACGAGCACCTCGCACTTCGATGCCTCCGGGCCTCAGGTTCATGAGGGCCGGATCAATGGCGGCATGGATGTACGGCAATCAATCGGGGCCCGCCAGGACCTATTTGCGCTTCCCGAACGATGCGCGCGGGGCCGAGCGTGTAGCTAAAAAGGTACCGACGGGCGCTGGAGGGGCCGAGCTTGTTGTACGTAAAAAGGTACCGACGGGCGCCAGCGGCACAGACACCATCTCTTCCCGGGAACCGGATGTGCGGCCACGAAACGCCCAGGCATAAAGGGCTGCGAGCGGACCACCGAACGTGAGCGCGAGGCAGACGATACCGACAGCGAGCATGATAAGCAGAATCTTCACCCGTTCCCACGACATCTCGGCCCGCACATCGGCCGGATTACGCGGGTCATACATGACCGGCAGAGTTGCGCCAACGGGCAGCTTGGATGAGCCGAGCTTGAAGTCGTCGGCCTTGGCCTCGTGGGTGCGGCCGTCTGCGAGCCGGAATTGCACACGCGCGATGGAATTGTGGGAGATCTTGACCTTGTTCGACCCCACGCGCCGCTGGATTTCCTCCGCCAAGTCGCACGGCCATTTCTCTTGTCGCTTCTCCTCGCCAATGCGCTGATATTTTACCGTGCACTCCTTGATGTGCTCCATGAGCGTGGCCGTTGCCGGCCTGCCATGAATTTGGTGTGTCGTATCCGAGTACAGACCGTAACCGCCCGCTCCGGCAAGAATAGCACCGAGCACGAAAGCTTGACCGCGCGCGACCATCGCCCAAGATCGCCTGAAGTTTACCTTACGCTCTGCCCAACTCATAGCAGCCTCCCGTCAACTCGGCCGACCGAGTGTAGATGACGTCGCCTGCAATTCCATTAATACGCGCGGCAATTACGCGTCTAAGCTGCAGCATCAGGTGCGTTGATTTGTTAACCTTAGCGCCCGGTGCCTAACATCCGGCAACATCATTGGCTGCGCTTCAGCCAGGCCGCGGCCGCCCGCACGATCACCGCCAGCGCATCGACGGTGCCATCGGCCTCGCCCTTCTCGAAATCGCCCTCGATGCGTCCCATCTGGTTGGTGACGTGGGCGAAGCACAAGACCGGCTTGCCTCGCGCGGCGGCGAACGCATAGAGCGCGGCCGCCTCCATCTCCACGGCCAGCAGCCCCCTGGCCTGCATGGCGGAAATGGCCTGGGCGGTCTCCCGGAACGGCGCGTCGGTCGTCCAGGTGGCGCCACGCTCGACGGCGACGCGCAGCCCGGCGAATGCCCCGGTCATCGCCTCGAGCAGCGCCTCGTCGGCATGGCTGAACTCGGAGGGCGGCGCATAGTGATAGCTGGTGCCTTCGTCGCGCAGCGCCCGGTCGATCAGGATGAAATAGGGCGGCGGCCGGCGCGCAACCAGCTGCCCCGCCGAGGTCATGCTCAGCAGCAGCCGGCAGCCGGAGGCGAACAGCTCCTCGGCGACCAGCACCGCAAACGCCGCGCCGACCGCGCAGCCGACGACGCCAAGCTCGATGCCCTCTTCGACGAAGCGGTAGAGATCGGTGTGGTAGCAGGCCCAGCCGGGATCCGGCGACGCCCGGCGGGCGTCCCTGATCTGCCGCATCAGATCGCCGTCGGGATCAAGGACGCAGACCGCCGGAACCGCCGCCTCGCCGCGCCGCTTCTGGCGCCGCGCCTCGCGCAGGAGATTTTCCGGCGTGAAGGCCGAAGGTTCCGCGTAATGCTTGTTCGCCAGAAGCGGCGCGCATGGGTTCGGATCTCCAGTCACGCTTGCATACCCATCTTTGACGGATCTGGCCAGCTTGAGTGATCGCTTGAATCCGCCTCCAAGGCAAGAAAGGCCGATCCGAGAGTCGTTCGTCGACCGAGCCACAGATCAATCGGGGCAAGGACCTGCGCCGCGGGCCCACACGGCGGATAATGCACGGCCCCACGCATCTTGACCGCATCAAGCCCGGCGGCACGTACAAGCCCGCGAAGCTCTGTCGCCGTGCGAAACCGGGCGGCGCGCCAGGTAGGATGACCGAGCCAGCCACGAATGCGGCGGTGCACAGCCCACAAGCTCCACCGCCCGAGCTCGCCGATGACCAGCCGTCCTCCGGGCCGCAGCACGCGGGCCATTTCCATCACCGCTTTCTCAGCATCACGAACGAAGCAAAGCACGGTCACGGCAAGGACACAGTCGAAAGTCGCGGCATCGAACGGCAATCTTTCCGCCTGCCCCGCGATGAGCTGTATTCGAGTGGCTTCGATTGCGGCGCGCCGTCGCGCGGCGGCGATGATCGCAGGGTCTGCGTCGAGCCCCGTCACACTTGCGCCAAGGCGTGTGAGTGTCGATGCAAGCGCGCCGTCGCCGCAGCCGACATCCAACAGCCGCTTGCCGGCAACCGAACCCAACAGCTCGAAGAGGAGTTGCTGTTCGAGCGCATCGGTGATCCGGCCAAGCCGGCTCGATCGCCATCGGGCGTAGGACTCCGTCAGCCCCTCGGTCGGTTGCGCAGTAGCCATGAGGCTTTAGCCATGAGGCTTTCCGAATGGCCGCACCACGTTCTGATCGCGCGACCTGTCATCCCGGGGTGGCAAGCATGTTGGTCAGACGTTCGACCACCACATCCATTTCGTCCCGCGTCGTTGCGCGCCCGAGGCTGAAGCGGATGGCCCCCATGCCCACCTCGGGTGCGACACCCATGGCTTCCAGAACCGGCGACAGCTCGATGCGGCCGGCGTGACACGCCGATCCCGTCGAGGCCGCTACATCATCCATCCGCTCCAATATCTCGGCGCCGACCCGGCCAACGAAGGAAACGTTGAGCGTATTCGGCAGGCGATGCGCGGGATCTCCGTTGAGAACCACGCGATCCACGAACCGCTCTTGCAGCTCTTGCCAGAAGCGGTCCCGCAAGGTGCGCACCCGATCCATCGGCGTCAGGTCCTGCGCCAGCTCGCAGGCCTCGCCGAGGCCGACCGCAAGCAGCGCGCTCTCCGTGCCTGCTCGCCGGCCACCTTCATGCCCGGCACCGTGAACCAGCGGTTCGAGCGATACGCCACGGCGTACGAACAGGGCGCCGACCCCCTTGGGCGCATAAACCTTGTGACCGGCAATCGACAGAAGGTCAACGCCGAGCTGGTTGACGCCGGTTGCAACCTTGCCGACGGATTGGGCGGCATCGGTGTGGAACAGGATGCCGTGCTCGTGGCCAATGCGGGCGCAGTCCTCGATCGGCTGAATGGTGCCGACCTCATTGTTGGCGTGCATGATACTGACGAGGATCGTCTGCGGCGTGATCGCTCTGCGCAGATCGTCGGGATCGATCCGACCCGTGCCGTCGACGGGCAGGTAGGTGACCCGCCCGCCCAGATGCTCGAGAAATCGGCACGGAACGATGATCGCCGGATGCTCGATTCGGGTAGTGATGACGTGATCGCCCTTGTTGCGAAGCGCGAGGAACACGCCCTTGACGGCAAGGTTGTTTGCTTCGCTGCCGCCGCTGGTGAAAACGATCTCGTCGTCCTGGCACCCGAGCAGAGCCGCCACTTGGCCGCGAGCTGTCTCGAGGCCGGCCTTCGCTCCCGCCGCCGCCCAATGGCCGCTGGAAGGATTGCCATAGTGATCCTCGAGAAACGGCCGCATCGCGGCGGCGACCGCCGGATCGATCGGCGTGCTGGCGTTGTAGTCGAGATAGACGCGCCGCATGCTCAGAACCCGGGATCGCGGTGACCGGCGGCCCATGCCGCAGCTGCGACCAGCGCCAGCGAGAGCGCAACGGGCGGCAAGAAACGGCGCCTGCTCATTGTTCACCTTCCCGCCGTCCGAGCGGATAGAAGCCGACGTCACCGCGGAGGGGCTGAAGCAGCATGCGATCGAGCCCGAGCTCGCGTGGATCACGGAACTCATCGATGCCGATCGTCATGGCGTCGTGCCCGGCGGCGGGCTGCGCGCGGTAGGTGCCGAACAGGCGGTCCCACCAAGGCAAATTGAATCCAAAATTGCTGTTGGTCTCTCGCGACAGGATCGAGTGATGCACGCGGTGCATGTCCGGCGTCACAACGAACCAGCGCAGGGCGCGATCGAATCCCACGCGGATCCGGACGTTGCTGTGGTTGAACAGCGAGGTGGCATTGAGCAGCACCTCGAAGATCAACACGGCAACCGCCGGCGCTCCCAGCGCTGCGACCATGGCGAGCTTGATCACCATCGACAGCAAAATCTCGATCGGATGGAAGCGCAGCCCGGTGGTTACGTCGAATTCGAGGTCGGCGTGATGCATGCGATGCAGCCGCCACAGCGCCGGCACGGCATGAAAGAGGACATGTTGGAAATAGATCGCAAGATCGAGAAGAACGACCGAGGCAACGACAGCAATCCAGACCGGGAGCGTGATCGCATTGAACAGGCCCGATCCATGCGCCTCGGCAACGAGGGCGAGGCCGACGGCCGTGATCGGGAACACGAGGCGGACGAGAAGCGTGTCCACCGCCACCACACCGAGATTGCTCGGCCAGCGCATGGCACGCCCAATCACCTGTTGGCGTCGCGGACCGACCAGCTCCCAAATCGCCATCACAGCGAAGACACCGCCGAAGGCGCCCAGACGGACATAGGGTTCGTAAGCGAACATGGGTCGAACGGTCTCGCTGCTTGACAACGACTGAATTTTCATTATTCAATCATTATCTTGAATGATTTAAATTAGCAGCCAGGCGATGTCAAGGCGCAATCCGAAATTGGCGCTGTTCCACCAGTTCGCCGTCGTCGCCAAATCGCTGGCGCATGCGCATCGGCTCGAGCTCCTGGAGCAACTGGCGCAGGGCCAGCGAAGCGTCGAGGTGTTGGCGGATCGAACCGGATTGTCAGTCGCGAATACGTCGCAGCACCTGCAGCAGATGCGGCGCGCGGGGATCGTATCCGCGCGACGTGAGGGCAGGTTCGTCTTCTACGCGCTCGCCGATGAGTCCGTGCTCGACCTCATGTCGGTACTGCGCCGGATTGCCGAGCAGAACATCGCTGAAGTGGAACGGGTGATCCGGAGCTACTTCAACGAGCGAGATAGAATGGAGCCGGTGTCGCGCCAAGAGCTGTTGGAGCAGTCGCGGGCAGGCGCGGTGATCGTCCTTGACGTTCGGCCGCCGGATGAATTCGCATTGGGACATCTACCGGGTGCGGTGAACATCCCGTTGCGCGAGCTCGAGGCGCGGCTCGCCGAGCTCGATCCCACGCAGGAGATCGTCGCCTACTGCCGCGGCCCATACTGCGTCCTCTCCTACGAGGCCGTCGCCGCGCTCCGCGCCCGGGGCTTCAAGATCCGCAGACTGCAAGACGGCCTTCCGGAGTGGCGCGCGGCGGGCCTGCCGGTTGTCAGCGGCGAAGCGTGATCTACGGCCGAATTCTAGGGTTCAGGAGCGCCGGGACGTTGCTTGCTGTGCGGAGCGCGCGCGGTGATGAGCTTGATCAAGTCATCCACGACAAACCGGGATTCCACGATCTCCAGGCCGGCCTGCGGAACGTACCGCTCGGTCTGACGATCGAAGCTCGCGCCATAGGCCCAGCCGATCCAGGGGGCCCACAGCTTGGCGATGACGCGTCGCGTGCTGCTGCGTGGCAGCACATACTCCAACAGACGAATGGTCCCGCCCGGTTTGACGATGCGCGCGAGCTCCCGCAGCGCGGCCAGCTGAAACTCGTCCGGGAGAACGCAGAATAGGAATGTCGCCACGGCTGCGTCGAAGAACCGGTCTGGATATTCGAGGTGGGTCACGTCCATCTGCCGCAGATCAAGGGTTGCGACCGATGCGTTGCGTCGCCGTTCGGCGCGCGCCAGCATGGCCGCGCTGATGTCGATGCCGGTGACTTTGGCTGTGGATAGAACGGGAAATTCCGTCCAGTGCCGACGCCTGCGTCCAAAATCCGGCCCGACAGCCCTTCGAACAGCAGCGGCCTGATCCTGCGATACCGCCAGAACTCGAACGGCAGGTCGAGCAGGTCGTAGAGCGGTGCGATCCTCTGGTAGCGTTCGAGGCTGGACGGCACCTCAAGTCTCCACGCCGGCCTTGTTGTGCGCTCCCGCCCTCGAGCATCCGCGGCGCGCCGTCAACGTCCCGCTCGACGTTCGCGAAAGACGCCATCATCGATCCCGATCATGGTACACCGCATCATGCAACTCGTCTCGACGATCACCTGTCCTGCCTGCGGACATCGCGCCGCGGAGACCATGCCGACCGACGCCTGCATGTTCTTCTATGTGTGCCAGGGCTGCGGGACACGCCTCAAGGCCAAGGCAGGCGATTGAGGTCCCCTGTCCGCCGATGCAGGAAGCACGGGCGGTGAGCGGGGAGCCCGGTTGCCGCAGGTAATCGCCTCGTGGGCCAGGCGCCCGGGCCGGCATGCCCCAATCCGGCTCCGTGTGTTGCCAAGCGGGACCGGATGCCGATCATGATATGGGCACTGTTGCGGCATCCGTCGATCCGGGGCTGGTATCCGGTTCGCTGGTCGCGCTGGTCTGGGTCATGGCAATTTCCCACGGAAACGGTCGAGCGGCACCAACGAGTGTCGCGGACCTGTTTGATCGCACGATGCGCGGCTGGAAGGCGACGCACGATGTAACGCGCGCCAGCATCGCAATCATGCGCGACAACCGCCTGGTCTTTGCCGCCGGCTATGGAGGCCGCGGCACCAACGAGCGCGTCAAGCATTTCCTCGCGAAATCCGCCCTCCCTGCTCGTGCAAGATCATCGCAAGCGGAGATGCCAGTGCCAGCACAATCGCGAGCCCAAGCGCTGGATCGCTCGAGACGACCGCTGCGAGCAATGCGCCACATGCCGCCCCTGCCATTTGCGCGAAGCCGAACAAGGCTGCCGCCACTCCGGCTTTGTTACCGAACGGCGACAGTGCCGCCGCGCTCGACAGCGGGCTTGCGATGCCCACTCCGAACAAGAAAATTGCCGTCGTAGACACAAACGGCAGGAACGCGCTGTTCGCGACCAGCACAGCGAGAAGAAGCGCGACGGCTCCAATAACCGAAAATCCCAATCCGACCAGCATTGCGCGATAGAGACCGAGCCTTGCCGATAACTTTGGCGCCAGCATGCTGGCCACAAACACCAATACAACAACGCCGGCGAACAGCAAACCGAGCGTGACAGGAGAAAATCCGAAACGTTCGAGGAGCACGCGCGGCGCCGCCGAGAAAACGGCAAACAAACCCGCCACCAGCAGGCTTGCAGTCCTGGCCGGCGCAACAAACCTGGCATCTCGGATCAGGTCAAGATAGGCACCGCCAACCGCAAGAGGATTCACGGAACCGTTGGGGGACGAATTAGTCTCGCCGACCAGCGTTGCATACGCCAACAGAGCGCAGATTGCGAAAATTGCCACAAAAACAAATTCCGATCGCCAGCCAAAGAAATGATCAAGCGCGCTGCCGACTATTGGCGAAAAGCCCGGGGCGGCTGCGGTTGCGATCGCTGTTAATGCCATTACTTTTGCAAGCGCCTGCCCCTCGAACAGATCCCGCGCAATCGCACGCGAAAGCACCATGGCGGTGCAGGCGCCAACCGCTTGCACCGATCTGCCGACCAGCAGGTTTGAAAGATCGCCGGCCAACGCGCACCAAACCGTGCCGGCCACGAACATGCAAAGCCCGGCCAGAATCGGTATCCGTCGACCGAATCGGTCGGACACTGGTCCAACAATCAATTGTCCGACGGCAAAAACTCCAAGAAAAATGGTGATGGTCGAAGTGACGACCGCGCTCGATACGTGCAAATCGGCCGCCATGGCCGGCAGCGAGGGCAGAAAAATATTGGTTGCCAGCAGTCCCATCGCAGCAAACGCACAAATCACCGCGACGCAGGCCGGTATTGTCTGATCTTTGGGCTCCGCTATCCGCACTTTGCTCTGATGTACGACCGACAATTTTATCGCCAAAGTGCCAAATCCTTTTGAGACCCTACAAGGTCCCGCGGTGCGCGGCCTTGAGGTGAATCAATCAGCCATTCGATTGATTTCAGCACCGGCTTTGGATGAGCGAATGACGGCTTCGGGTCTGGTGCCGTTCACGTCCCGGGGTCGCGCCAGATATTGCGAGCGCAGCAGGGCCATTCTCCGGCTTTGCTCAACGACACGCGACGTTCGAGCTCTCATGTATTCGACTGCGCCCGGAGCGCGAAAATCATAGTAGATGATGAAGTCGTTGATCTTCTCATCTCCAAGCAGATGCAGCGGCTCGTGAACGGCCGGGTCAAGGCCGACTTTGACGAAGCTATTCAGAAGCGACGCTCGGGTAATTCCTACAAGCAGATCAGCTCCGCAAGCTACGGCGGCTTCAGCGACGCCACCACAGAGAACGAAAAAGGCCGAAGATCCATGGTATGGCCTTCTGACTACGACGTTAATCACCTCCTTGAGACGAATATTGGAGCGGACGCTGACGGGTATTCGGGCCAAAAAGAACTCCGCTCGATCTCTATCCAGGTCTTTCAGCCCGCAAATTCCCGCGATCCGCCCCTCCTCGTCCACAACTCCAAATCGCTTGACATCTGATCCTGGCAAGAACGCCTTCGAAAATATTCGCTCGCGCATGTACGTGCTGCTCAGAAGCTCGTCGTATTCGTCGAACTCCTCTCTTGTCGCCAGAGGTTTGAAAATCAGTTCGGCCGATTGAACTTGTCCATCCGGAGCATTCATTTCGATTGTTCTCCTACCGCTCTTGAGCAGGAGCGCGTCGGCGCCCTGCTCAGCCTGTGCCCGCAACGCAATGGGTTCTGACTTCTTCCTCAGGGAAGAGAGGTCGACGAGATCGACGCTCAGCACGTCTTCGAATAGCTGGCCATGGTGTTTGAGCGTCATTCGTCAGGCGAATACGATAGCGCCGGCGAAAAGACTTTCTTTCGCCCTTGGTGGACGCTTGAAATACACTTGGATTATTGTTGAGAGAAGCTTGCGGTTTGCTTTACAGCGACTGCTAACCTGATGCCGCGCCTTCCGGATAGGATGCGCAGGCTGGAAGCGACTAATTCATACCCGCCCGCCGCAAGCCCTCAAAAAAAAGCTCGCGGTCTGGCGCCCGCACGAGCACAAGCTCACTCGACGCCCACGCCAGCGAGATGTTGGGCTGGGCTCGGCGCAGATCCTGCAGCGCAGCCTCGGCGACGTCCTTCTCGCCAGCCATGCCGGCCGCCGCCGTCAGCACCCGAAAGCCGCCCACAAAGTCGGGACGCTGGCGGATTCCTTCGCGAGCCAGCCGGATTGCCTTGTCGTATTGCCGTTCGACAAACGCCGCCCATGCCGCCACGCCATAGTAGACCGCGCAGAAGGGATCGCGCGGACTGAGCCGAAGCGCGCGATCAGCCGCCTCAATGCCTTCGCGGTTGCGCCCCGCATATGTCAGCACCATGCCATAATAGCCGAGCGCCAACGAAAAATTCGGATTGCGGCGCAGCGCCGCTTCCAATGCGGCAAGGGCATCCTGCGTGCGCCCCGAATAGACATGGGCACAGGCCAGCGCCAGGTGCGCCCAGGCATCCTCATCGTCCACCCGCACCGCCGCAAGGGCAGCGCGTTCGGCCAGCGGTGTGACGTTTGCGGCGTCCTCCCAACCCATGGAGGCGCCGAAAGTGTGGCTCACCGCCAGCATGGCGAGCGCCTGCGCATAATTCGGATCGATGGCGATTGCCTGCTCCAGCAGCTTCTGGCTTGCCATATTGTCGGCGCGGGTGACACGCCAGAAATGCCACAGCGCTCGCATGACCAGATCCCAAGCGTCGAGGCTGTCGGGAGGCTTGCGCTGCGCGCGAAAATTTTCCGCGGCGTAGAGCTGCGGCTCGATCGCCGCAACAATTGCATTTGTGATCTCGTCCTGCATCGCAAACACCTCGGCCAGCTCGCGGTCGTATCGTTCCGCCCATAGCTGGCTACCCGTCGCGACGTCGCTGAGTTGCACGGTAATCCGGACACGCTCGCCCTCCTTGCGCACGCTGCCTTCCACGACATAGCCGGCGCCAAGTTCCTCGCCGATCTGCCTCAGGTGGACGGCCCTGCCCTTGTACGAGAAAGAGGAGTTGCGTGCGACGACATTGAACCAGCGCAGCCTTGTCAGCGCGGTGATGATGTCCTCGCTGATTCCGTCAGAGAAGTATTCCTGTTGCGGTTCACCGCTCATGTTGACGAAGGGAAGCATGGCAATCGCGGGCCGATCCGACGACAACGACGGCCGCGTGGAAGACGGGCGGGCGACTTGCGCCGGTTCGATGCGCGCAGCCGGCGTCTTCACTTCGCCCACGAACCGCACACCCCTGCGCGGCACTGTCCGGATCATCTTTTGCTCATCGCCGTTGTCCCCTACGGCTCGGCGCGCCGCGTTGATGTGGGTGCCAAGCGTGGAATCCGAGATGATCCGGCCCGCCCAAACATCCGCGAAAAGATCATCCTTGCTGACGACGCGTTCGCGGTTTCGCAAAAGGTAGGTCAGCAGATCGAAAACCAGCGGTCGGATCGAAATGAGCGTATCGCGGCGACGCAGCTCCCGCGTGTCGGTGTCAAGCGTGTACTCCGCAAAAATGAATTGCACACGATCCTCTTCCACGCTCGCTCGAGCGAAAACCAAGGGCATATAGCATAAAAAGAAAGCTTATCGCAAAGTATTTCGCCTCCGCTTTCGCCATGCTCGGCACGGGTCGGTCAGACTGCGGGAGTCGGCGATTCCGTCATTCAGCGGCTGCACTTGATGAGCCGCGCGACAACCCAGCAGTCGATATGGGTGCGGCCAATGTCTCAGTTGGGTGTGCGCCGTGGAAAGGCGGCGCTTTCCAGTGGGTACGAGGCCCGCCCGAGCGGTGATGATTGGACGGCAACGCTAGTCCATGCCCGCGCAGCGCATGCCTTCCAGGAAATTCTCCTGCTGATCCTGCCTGAGAGGCAAATGTTCGGCGATCCAGGCGAGCGATATGTTGGGTTGGACGCGGCGCAGTTCGTGAAGCGAAGCCCTGGCGAGTTCGATTTCGCCCGCCATGCCGGCGGCGGCGGTGAGCACGCGGTGGGCCCCGACGAAGTCGGAGCGCGCACGCACGGCCTCGCGCGCCAACCGAATGGCCTCAGCGTAGTTGCGCCCGACGAACTCCGCATAGGCGGCAACGCCGTTGAAGATCGCGGAGAACGGATCTCGCGGGCTCAGTCGCAGCGCCCGCCTAGCGGCATTGGAACCATCCTGCCAGCGTCCGACCCAGCAGAGCACCAAGCCATAGTGAGCGTATGCCAGCGAGAAGTTCGGATTGAGGGACAGCGCCGATTCGAACTCGGCCAATGCGTCTTCGAGACGCCCCAAATATGGGTAGACGCCGGCGACCGCGAGATGCGCCCAGGGGTCCTCGCTGTCAGCCCGGATTGCCGCCAGCGCCACCCGTTCCGCTACCGGTACCGCAGTCACCCTGTCCTCCCACCCCATATGAGCGCCGAAGATGTGGGTGACCGCCAGCACGCCGAGGGCCTGGCCGTAGTTCGGGGCAATGGCGACCGCCTGCTCGAGCAGCGCCTGCGCCACGACATTGTCTTGCCGGGTCATCCGCCAGAAATGCGACAGCGCCCGCATCACAAAATCCCAGGCGTCGAGACTCTCGGGCGGCTTGCGCCGGGCGCGAAAATCTTCCGCCGCATAGAGCTGCGGCTCGATCGCGGCAACGATGGCCTCGGTGATCTCGTCCTGCAAGGCGAACACGTCGGCCAGCGCCCGGTCGTAGCGCTCCGCCCAGAGGTGGCTGCCGGTAGCGACGTCGTTGAGCTGCGCGGTGATGCGCACGCGGTCGCCGCTCTTGCGCACGCTGCCCTCCACCACATAGCCGACGCCGAGCTCCTCGCCGACCTGCTTCATATGGACGGACTTGCCCTTGTACGTGAAGGACGAGTTGCGCGCGATGACGAAGAACCATCGCAGCTTGGAGAGCGCCGTGATGATGTCCTCGCTGATGCCATCGGAAAAATAGTCCTGCTCCGGATCGCCGCTCATGTTGACGAAGGGAAGGACCGCGATGGCCGGACGGTCGGGCGGCGGCAAGCCCGGGCGCCGCGTCTCCCGGAGCGCGTCGGGCGGCGCGCCGGCGGCATGCGGCGGCTCGGCGTTGTCCGGCTGGATGTGCACGGCGCCGACGAAACGCAGCCCCTTGCGCGCGATGGTGCGGATCAGCCTCTGCTCCCCGCCGCTGTCGCCGACCGCCTTGCGCGCGGCGTTGATGCGGCTGGTCAGGGTCGAAGCCGACACGATCCGGCCGCCCCAGACCGACGCGATGAGATCGTCCTTGCTGACCACCCGTTCGCGATTCTGCACCAAGCAGACCAGGAGATCGAACACCTGCGGCTCGACCGCAACCGGCGTCACGCCGCGAGTGAGCTCGCGCCGGTCGGTGTCAAGCGTGTGATCGGCAAAGAGAAATTGCACTCTGGTCCCAATCCGGCGACGCCGCCTCAAGCAATGGTCAGGCGCAAATCAAGCGCGTCTCAAGCACAAATCAAGCGCCGGGCAAAGTCTTTCGGCCGCGCTACGGGCATCCTCAGCGCGGCTCCCGAAGCAGAGGGAACCCGTGAACGGATCGCTCACGGGTTCGCCTCCGCCGACGCTGTGTGCGCTATTTCCGATTGAACTGAGGAGAAACAATGACCGAGGCGAAAAAAATGACGGCTGTCCGGCGGGCCGCCGGCGCATGTTCCGGCGAAGTGGATAGCGGTTCGCCGACAAGAACATGCGACACTCGACGATTCCCGGGCACATCGCGATCACATCTGATCGGGATGTGCTCCGGCCTGCCTCTTCCGTCGTTGTTCGCAATCGAAACCGCCGTGGCCGCGGATGGCGGTCGCACCCCCCATACGTGCAGCTCGTAGAACGGACCGACGCCGTAGCGATTGGGGGCGCCGTTGAGATTGAACAGCTGACCCTCCAGCGAGGCGGGCCCCTTCGCGGCGCACATCCCGCTGGTGTCGAAGCCTGGCCATGACGGCCCCAGCGGTTCCGCCGGGGCACCATTCACCGTCCGCCGCGAATTCCTGCCGGCGGTCATCCAGGAACTCTGAAGCGCTGACCAGCCGGACGGTCATCTTCCGGCGCTGAGCGCGGGCGCGCGAGACATGCTGACAAAACTCGTTCACGGCAGCCGACTTTGGCTCGGCCACGTCGCCGATCCAGGCTTGCTCGGCACCGTCATCGTCGGGGTTCTCGGCCTCGGGTTCCTGGCTGCCGAAGGCGCGGTGCTGTCGGCGCAAGGCGCCGACCGCGCGACCGTCGTGCTGGTCGCCGTCCTGGCCGCCTCCACCGTATCGAGTATCGCCGGGTTTGCCTTCTCGGCGCTGTGCGGCGCCATGCTCTTTCACCTCATGGACAGCCCGGTCCACGCCGTACAGGTGATGATCGTCTGCAGCATTGCAATCCAGCTGCTCAGCGTTGCCGCTCTCTGGCGCTCGATCGATTGGCCGAGCCTGCCCGTCTTCCTGGCTGGCGGTGTTCTCGGCGTGCCCGCGGGCGTCTGGCTGCTGCTGCACCTTCAGGTCGGCGCCTATCGGGTGGTCATCGGAGCTCTGCTGATTACCTATGGCGGCTATCTCCTGTTCCGGCGGCCGAACCGCCCGCTCCGGATGGGACCGCTGTCGGATGCATGCGCGGGTTTTCTCGGCGGTCTCACCGGCGGGCTTGCGGGTTTCCCCGGAGCATTCGTCACCATCTGGTGCGGCCTCAAAGGATGGGACAAGGCGCATCAGCGCGGCGTCTACCAGCCGTTCATCCTCGTCATGCAGCCGATCACACTGGTCGTCATCTACCTGATGCGGCCGTCGTCGGGGACCGTGCCGCAATTGGACTTCAAGACCCTCGTTTTCGTTCCGGCCGCTCTGCTCGGCGCGTGGTGCGGATTGCGCATCTTCAAGTGGCTCTCGGATCGACAGTTCGAGCTCGCGGTCAACGCGTTGCTCATCGTGTCCGGCATCGGTCTCATCCTGTAAATGGCTTGAGCTCATAGATCCGGCATCGCCCCTTCATCATCTGAGTGGAGTCGTACAATGACCAATTTGTCGAGACGAACCGTTGCCGCGCTTCCGACGTTTCTCGGCCTCGTTGCCATGCTTCCGACGTTCCTCGGCCTCGTTGCCGTGCTCGGCGTCGCGGCGCCCGGCCAGTCGGCCGCGGACGACGGCAATCTGGTGCAGGCCCTGCGCGCGGGAGGATTTGTCATCGTGGTCCGCCACGGCGCGACATTCCCGGACCCGGAGGACACCGATCCGCTCGATTTCGACGACATCCCATCCCGGCGAAGTCTCAACGACAAGGGCAAGGCCCTGGCACGGGCCTTCGGCGCGGCCATTCTTCAGGCCCGGGTTCCGGTCGGCAAGGTCCTTACCAGCAAGTTCAATCGCGCCTACGAGACTGCGGTGATCGCCGGCTTCAAGGATATCGAGAAGACCGAGGATATCACCGAGGGCGGTCTCGTAATGTCGCCGAACGAGAACAAGCGCCGCATCGAAGCTTTTCGCAAGCTGCTCGGCACCGCGCCGACGTCCGGCACCAACACAATTCTCATCACGCACAAGCCGAACATCGTCGATGCGCTCGGCAAGGACTGGTTCGACGTCAGGGAGGGCGAGGCCTCGATCTTCCGCGCCGAGCACGGCGGCTACAATCTGATCGCCCGCGTCCTGATGGAAGAATGGCCTCGCATCGCTGCGGCGGCGAACTGACGGCCGGTGGAGAGCTCGCGAACATCCGGACCGCGTTGCCGCGCCCTGTGGCACGCAGCAAGAGGAGAATGAACATGGATCGGTCACTGTCCCGTCGCACGCTTGTGGCCTACGCCACGGCAATGATGGCGGCACCTGCGCTTTGCACGTGGCCAGCCGCGGCTGACGAACCGCTGGTCCTGCGTTGTTCGCTGGAGACCGCGCCATCGCACCGACGCAATGCCGTCATCAGGGACTATCTCGGAAGGATAGAGACCGCCGCAGGCGGAAGGATCAAGACGCAGCTGTTCGAGAGCGGACAGCTCTTTCCCGATCTGCAGGTCGGCAAGGCGCTGCTGCAGGGACAGGTCGAGATGGCGGTGCCGGGAACCTGGTCCCTGACCGGCATCGTGCCCGACGCGGATTTCTTTCAGCTGCCCGCCCTTTATGGGCGCTCGATCGACCTGGTGCACCGTGTCGTCGATGGCATCCCGGGACAGCTGCTCGCGACGCAGATCGAGCAGCGGCTGAGCTCCCACGTGATCGGTCCGTGGCTCGATCTTGGCTTCTTCAACTGGTACAGCACGGGCAAGGCGCTAAGCTCCTACCGCGACCTCAAAGGCCTGAAGATCCGCAACAGCGGCGGGGCGGGCCAAGCTTGGCGCACCCAGTTCATGGGCGCAATCCCGAATACCACGCCCTTGCCGAACGTGCCGCTGGCACTTTCGCAAGGCACGTTCGACGGGCTGATCACGACCCATGAAACGGTGGCGAGCGGACAATTCTGGGAATCGGGAATCCGCCATGCCTTCGAAGACCATCAGTTCATCGGCGAATATGTCCCGATCGTAAGCCTCGCCTTCTGGCGGAAATTGCCGTCGGATCTGCGCCAGACGTTCACCGATCTCTGGCGGGAGAAAATTTCGATCTATCGGGCCGACATGGCGGCCGCGCAGTCCCGCGCGAGGGAGGTGGCGCAGGCGCACGGCATCAAGATCGCCGCGCCGTCGCCGGACGACCTCGAAGCGGCGCGGCGGGAAATGATGGCGCATCAGGACCGCGTGGCCAAGCTGTCGAAGATCTCGTCCGAAATGGTCTCCGCCGTTTCGGCCGACGTCGTCGCGGCCGGTTGAGCTCTGCAAGGCCAATCCGATGATGAAGATCTGGGATCGCGTCGAGCAGTCGCTCGTCGGCGTGCTCGGCCTGGTCGCGCTCGCCTTTGGCCTCTGGCAGGCCGTGTCGCGCTACTTCTTTCCGCAGGAGTCGATCAGCTATGCCGAGGAGATCATCGTCTATCTGGTGATCTGGGCAATCATGATCGTATCCAGCCAGCTGGTTCGCACCGACAGCCATGTCCGGCCCGATCTTGTGCTCAGCGTCGTCCCCGCGGCCGTGGCGCGGTGGATGGAAGCGTTCAATTGCGTCGCGGCCATTGCCTTCTGTGCCGCGCTGATCTGGTACGGCCGGCAGGTCGTCGCAACCGCGTTGCTGATCGACGAGCACAGCGCCTCGGATCTGCAGTTCCCGATGTGGATCTATTATGCCGCGCTGCCCACCGGCGGGCTGCTGATGCTGGTCCGCTACGTCATGAGGTTGACCGAACTTGTCGCCATCCGGGGCGGGAGCGCCATGCCCGCCCGCCGTCCCGGCGGCCACGAGCTGCCGGGAAACCATTGAGTTGCCGACATGACGACCTTCCTCGCGCTGTTTGTCGGACTGCTTGCCGCCGGGATGCCGGTCTTTCTCGTGCTGGGGCTCTGTGCCGGCGCGATGTTCGCGGGATCCGGTCAGCCGCTCGTCGGCCTGGCGCAGCTCGTCGTCAACGAGCTCAACTCGCCGACCTTGATGGCGCTGCCGTTGTTCGTCATGGCGGCGGCATTCATGCGCTTCGGCGGTGTCGCCAATGCGCTGGTGAATCTGGCCGCGGCCTGGCTTGGAGGGCTTCCCGGATCTCTTGGGCTCGTGACCGTCGTCGCCTGCACGTTGTTTGCGGCAATCTGCGGTTCGAGCGTGGCGACCGCGCTGGCCATGGGGACAATTCTGATCCCGGCGATGCTCGAGCGCGGCTATCCGCGGTCGTTCGCATTGGGAGTTGTCGGGGCGTCGGGAACGATCGGCATCGTCATACCGCCGAGCCTGCCGCTGATCCTTTACGAAATCGTCGCCGAACAGTCGGTGCCGCGGCTGTTCCTCGGCGGCATTCTCCCCGGCCTGCTTCAGGCCGCCGCTTTCTTCATCTGGGTTCTGTACATAGCCCGCCGCCGCAATTTTCCGATGGAGCCGGTGCTGCCGCTGAGCGAGCGGGTGCGGGTGACGCTGTCGGCCCTGCCCGCGCTGCTCGTGCCGCTCGTCGTCATGGTCGGCATCTACGGCGGCTTCGTCACGGTGACCGAAGCGGCGGCTCTCTCGGCGATCGTCGCGCTCGGCGTTTCGCTGCTCTTCTACCGCGGATTCCACTGGACGGAAACGCTGTCCGTCGTGGCGAGCGGACTACGCAGTGCCGCGAGCATCATGCTGATCATCGCCACGGCGCTTGCAGTCGGGCATTGGCTGACGGAATCGGGAGCCCCCGCCCGCTTTGTCGAGTTCCTGCTGAGCCATCAGCTCTCGACCTGGCAGTTCCTGCTGGCGATCAACGGCCTGCTTCTCGTGCTCGGCTGCTTCCTGGAGGTGACGGCAACCCTGCTGCTCGTTCTGCCGATTCTTGCGCCGGCGCTGCGCCCGATGGGGGTCGATCCGGTCCATTTCTCCATCATCTTCACGCACAACATGGAGATCGGGCTGGTACACCCGCCGGTCGGCCTGAACCTCTTCGTGCTGTCGTCGCTCGCCGTCGCCCCGATGGGCGCCGCGATCAGGGGTATCCTGCCGTTTCTTGCCATATTGCTGATCGTACTCGCCATCATCACCTACGTACCCGTGCTCACGTTGTGGCTTCCAGGTGTGGTCTTTGGGCGATGACGTTCGCGGCGCCGTTCAATGCGCGAACTTGGCTCAATCGTCGCGCGAATTGCGGACATGGCCTGGTGCCGTCGCGGCGCCAGCAGCTCCCAGAGGGCCATGACGGCGAAGATGGCCGCAAAGGCACCCAGGCGAACGACCGGTCCGTGCGCGAGCAGGACGTCGGCCAAGTGGCATCTCCAGCCCAGGGGATTTGGCGAGGGCAGCCCGCTACGCCCCCTCGCGAGTTGCTCGGCTCCAGCCAATGTGGGTGCGCAAGCGCCTTCGGGCAACCGCATTTCCCTTCTTGCACGCGACGTGCATGCCTCGGGACGGCCATCCGGCTGAAGGCTCTTGACATCTAAAAAACTAGTTCTATAGTTTTTGCATGACCGCACGCGGAAAACTCAGCGAGCAGATGGCTGCCGACGCGCTGGCGGCGCTCGGCAATCGCACGCGCCTGCGCATCTTCAAGCTGCTCATCCGCGCCGGACGCGAGGGCACGAACGTCGGCACCATCCAGCGGGTGCTCGGCGTTCCGGCAACCACGCTGGCGCATCACCTCGGCACGCTGACCCAGGCCGGACTGGTGGTCCAGGAACGGCGCGGTCGCGAGACGATCTGCACCGCCAGCTTCAAGGCGGTCAACGACGTGGTCGCCTACGTCAAGGCTGAATGCTGCGCCGGCGTCGAGCTCGCCGACGACAGCGCCGCGTGATTTTTTTTGCCGCAAAAAACCTACAAACCTAGAGGAGTAGAGAAATGTCCCTCCCCGAAGCCCTGAGCGAGATCCGCCGCAGGCGCACGCTGCGGCTCGACCCTGCCTGGCTCGCCATCGTGGCGATCGTCGGCACCTTGGCCGCCGTCGTTCCGCAGCAGGCCGCGGTATCGCTCGTATTTGCCGCCAAGGCGGTGTGGGGCGTCCTGCCGTTCTTCGCGTTGTCGATCGCGCTCGCCGCCTTCGCCAAGGCGAGCGGCGCGGAAAATTTGATTGCCCGGGCCTTCGCGGGTCGTACCGCGGTCATGATCGTCCTGGCCAGCCTGATGGGGGCGCTCTCGCCCTTCTGCTCGTGCGGCGTCATCCCGATCATCGCCGCGCTGCTGGCGAGCGGCGTGCCGCTCGCCCCGGTGATGGCGTTCTGGCTCGCCTCGCCGCTGATGGATCCCTCGATGTTCTTCCTGACCGCCGGGGTGCTCGGCCTGCAGTTTGCCGTGGCCAAGACGATTGTCGCGATCGGCATAGGACTTCTCGGCGGCTTCGGCGTCCTGGCGCTGCAGGGCATCGGCGCGCTGGCCGGCCCGGCGCTGCGCGAGGGTGCCGGTGACGGCGGCCGCGCCGGCGCAAAAATCCGCAATCCCCAGGCGGTGATGTGGCGCTATTGGCAGGAGCCGGCGCGCCGCGACGCGTTCCGCACCACCGCGCTGAAGAACGCAAAATTTCTCGGCAAATGGCTGCTGCTCGCCTTCCTGCTCGAGAGCCTGATGGTGGCCTATGTGCCGGGCGATCTCATTGCCCGCATCGCCGGCGACGGCAGCGTGCTGTCGATCGCGGCGGCGACGCTGGTGGGCATCCCGAGCTATCTCAACGGCAATGCCGCGCTGCCGCTGGTTGCCGGCCTCATCGACAAGGGCATGGCGCCGGGCGCCGCCATGGCGTTCCTCGTCGGTGGAGGCGTGACCTCCATCCCCGCAGCCCTCGCCGTCTGGGGAATCGCGCGGAGAGAGGTGTTCGCCGCCTATCTGGGGCTCGCCGCCGCCGGCTCGCTCGTCGCCGGTCTTGCCTTCCAGATGGTGGCGGGCTGATTGGACGAGGCCGCCGCAGGCGCTTTCGCGGCGCCTGCGCCGACCGCACGCGCGTTGATGTACCGCAACGCGCCACTCGGCGTCTCTTGCTATCAGGCAGATTGGGTTCGTGCTCTTCCATCGCTCACAGCCCTGGGCTGACGCGAGGATCAACGGATGGACGTTCCGTCGGCTGTTTCCGGCACGCTGGATGCCCGCTCGGTCTCCGAGAGCCTGAACCAGGAGTGCTTCTGCATCACTCTCGACCGCGACGCTTTGTACCGGGCGATCGAGCGGGAGGTTGGAGACACCGGCTTCTGCGAGACCTTGATCGGCACCCGGCCGCACCTGTTCTCCAATGCGCCGGTCTTCATCTCCGAACGCGATACGGCCAAGATGCTCCGGATCGTGCGAGCCATCGAGGCCGCGGCCCGATTGTCCCTCTATCGGGACGCCGCCTTGTCCCGGGCTCCCGGGATCGCGCGGCATGATTTCGGGCCGCGCGGCGTCTTCATGGGCTACGACTTCCATCTCGCCGCGGCGGGACCCAAGCTGATCGAGGTGAATACCAATGCGGGCGGCGCCTTCCTGAATGCGCTGCTGGCCAAGGCCCAGCGGGCCTGCTGCGCCGAGATCGAGGTCGCCATGGTCAGAGGCAAGGCCGACGATTTCGAGGCGGCGGTTCTCGCCATGTTCCGGCACGAGTGGATGCTGCAGCACAGGACCGGCGTACCGAAGCGGATCGCGATCATCGACGATCGGCCCGCAGAGCAATATCTCTATCCCGAATTCCTCCTGGCCCGGCGCTTCTTCCTCAAGCACGGCATCGAGGCGGTGATCGCCGACGCCGAGGAGCTCGCATATGAGAGCGGCCGGCTGCAAATCGAGAGCCAGCCGGTCGATCTCGTCTACAATCGCATGGTCGACTTTGCTCTGGATCACCCGGGACACGCGGCCCTGCGGGCCGCCTATCTCGACGACGCCGTGGTCGTTACGCCGAATCCCCACGTCCATGCGCTTTACGCGGACAAGCGCAACCTGGTGCTGCTGTCCGACCAGACGGCACTGCGAGAGTGGGGACTTTCATCGGACATGCTCGCCGATCTTGCGGGGCTGCCGCGGACCGTGCTGGTGACGGCGGAGAACGCGCAGCACCTTTGGCAGGCGAGGAAGACGTTCTTCTTCAAGCCGGCCGGCGGCCATGGCGGCAAGGCGGTCTACCGCGGAGACAAGCTGACGAAGGGAGTGTGGGCGGAGATCGTGCGAGGCGGATACGTCGCCCAGGAGCTCGCCGCGCCGGGCGAGCGCATGATCAGGCTGGACGGGGCTCGGCAGGCGCGCAAGACCGACGTCAGGCTCTATGTCTACGACGGTCAGGTGCTGCTCACGGCCGCCCGCCTGTACCAGGGGCAGACCACGAATTTCCGCACACCCGGCGGCGGGTTCGCGCCGGTGTTCACGATCTAGCGCATGTTCCGGCGAAGTGGATACCGGTTCGCCGACAAAGAACATGCGCCGCTCAACGATCCTGGAGCATCCAACCGGGATCCTGCGGGAAGTGTGATGCAACTCGTCTCCACGATCACGTGTCCTGCCTGCGGGCATCGCGCCGCGGAAACCATGCCGACCGATGCGTGCATGTTCTTCTATCTGTGCCAAGGCTGCGGGACACGCGTCAAGGCCAAGGCAGGCGATTGCTGCGTATTCTGCTCCTATGGGGACGTCCCTTGTCCGCCGATCCAGGAAGCTCGGGCGGCGGGAGGGGGACCCGGTTGCTGCAGATAACTTTTTGGTGGGCCTAAGGGCCTCAGCAATGGCCACGTTCCTGGGTGTCGAGGTGCCGTCGACCGATCCGCTCTTCCTCGCGGTGGTTGGGCTTTCACGTCCCGGCGGGGCTCGTCTGCGTGGTGACCGGCGCGGTCGCGATGCTGAGCGACAAGCGCCCGGGCCGGCATCCCAGATACGGAACAATCTATTTTTGGTTCCTGTCGGCGGTATTTGCGTCCTCGACCGTTCTTTCCGTGCTCCGTTGGGCCGAGGACTGGCACCTGTTCGCTCTCGGCGCGCTCGCCTTCGTGGCGGCGCTCGTGGGCCGCACCGCTCGCCGTCAACGCTGGCGCGGCTGGACCCGGCTGCACCTCGCCGCCATGGGCGCCTCCTACATCCTGCTGCTCACCGCGTTCTATGTGGACAACGGGCCCAACCTGCCGCTGTGGCGACAACTCCCGCCGATCCTGCTGTGGATATTGCCGGGCGCGATCGGGTTGCCGATCATGATCTGGGCGCTGGTGCGGCATCCATTGGTCCGGAACACGGGAAATACACGTTGAACAGGATCGGTAGCTTGGAATCGGCGCGGCTCAGGCCGTCGGCGTCATGACCTCGTCTGGCGATCGTGCCCGGTCGCCGGGCCGGCGTACGAGCCGGCCCACCGCCTTCCGCGGAGCCTTGCGTTCATTGAGGAGGGTTTTGGCGCACGTCCTCAAGCTCTTGTCCGGCCGACACGATACGCGGCGCGGCAGCGACGACGTGCGACGGATGAGCGGCTTCCGCGTCATCAAAGGCTTGGTGCCCGGCTCGGTAATCGAGCCGCAACGATACGCCGCTCAGCTTCCTGACGAGAGCGATCAGGTTGCCGACCCCGGCTGCCGAATGGAAGGCGCCGCCGGCTGCACGTCCGCCGGCCCTCGCCTGACCGACCCAGACCAGCTGGGCGACGGCGCGGAAGACCTGATAGTAGAGCACCGCCTGATCGTCGAGCGGCCGGAGCACCCGATAGGCACGCTGGTAACGTCGCAGAGCCGCGTCGATGGCCGCGCGTGCCGCAACGCGCAACGCCCAGGGCAGGCTGAGCGGAACCGCTGAGATGTTGGCGATCGCCGAGCCGACATCCATGGCGGGCTCCGCAATGACCACGTTGGCCCAGTCGATGATCCCGGTGACCTGGCCCCTGTCGGCAAGGATGTTGAGCGGGTGGAAGTCGCCATGGCAGATCGTCGCTTCCGGCGGCCGCGGAGACCGGCGATTGTCCAGCCAGACGAGGCCGGGTTCCAGTCCGCTGAGAGCGCACCGCTCGATGATCGTCCTCAGCCGTGCCAACTGGCCCTCGAAGGTGACGGCTCCCGCGTCGATGCCCGCCGTCGTCACTGCCCGCAGCAGCGGTTCGGCCGGCAATCGATGCAGGCGGATCTGCATGTCGACCCATCGGTCGATCGTCCTGGCGAGGATGGCCGGAAGATCGAGCAGGAACCGCAGCTGCCCGACGAGGGAGGTGCCGGCGCCGAAACCCTCGATACCGTGGGCCAGGGTTTGCCCCGACAGCCGCGTCATGACCATGAAGGGTCCGCCGAGGACGCTCGGATCGCCTTCCATCGCGATCACGCGGGGTGCGGGAAAGCCCAATTCGGCGAGACTATTCTGGACGACGGTTTCCAGCTTCACCCGTGCCGGATCAGCATTGGCGTGGCCGAGACGCAGGATCAACGGCCCCGCCAAAGGAGGCGGCACCCGATCGAGGGTAAAGCCGAAGATCGCGGCATCGAAGCCGCCCTGAATGCGAGCCGGCCCGGCCAGATACACCGCGTCCGGACACGCGAAGGCGCGCGCCAGATGATACAGCAGCCGCTCGGCAATTTCTGCGTCATTGAGCCGATGCATCGAGAACCATTGAATCCGAATATGGCACTTTCGCCAAGGCGCCGGGTTTCCCGCGTCGCAGCATGGATTGTCACTAACAATGCCGATGGACTTGGCCTAAGCAAGCGAAGCCCCTGATCTTCGACCGGTTGCGATGGCCGTTGGCAGATGAACGGCAGGTTTGCGGGGCGCGCCGACCAGTACGTAAGGTCGCAGAACAAACGCCACAGTTCATCACGATCCACCCGTTCGGAAACTCGATCAATGGCCATACCCGATCCGACCGAGCCGGCCCTCCCGACAGCCCGAAAGTCCGAGTTCAGTGCCGCCGAGATTGGCGCTCTCGCCCATCTCTACCGGGGCGAAGTCTACCGCAGCACTGTGTGGCGGACGCGCCTCGACAGCTCAACCAATTGGGCAGTGGTCACGACAGGCATTGCGCTGTCTGCGACTTACAGCAGTGCGGAAGCCTCGCCTTTGCCCTTGGTCCTGGTCGGTCTTCTCGTCAGCGTCTTCCTCCTGTTCGAGGCCCGCCGTTATCGGTATTTCAATGTTTGGCGGGCGCGGGCGCGGCTGCTCGAGACCGACTTCTACGCGCCGATGATCAGCGGCGATGGCGTACGGTCGGATTCGGGCTGGACCGAGCTGCTGGCGAAGGATTATCGCAATCCGCGCTACCACATCAGCCTCGCCCGCGCGATCGGTCGACGGCTCCGTCGCACCTATGCCTGGATCTTCGTCATCCAGGCCATCGCGTATTACGGCAAGCTCGCGATCCACCCGACGGCACTGGCCGGTCTCGCCGACCTGTGGGACCGTGCCGCGATTGGTCCGATCCCGGGCGGCCTGGTCGTCGTTGCGGGAGTGTTTTTCCACGCCGGCTGGGCGGCGTTCGCGTTGGTCACCCTTCGCATCGAAATCACCACGCGACGCGACCGGCGGAGTCTGATCGCGATGGGATGAGCGACTGAAAGCCCGCGACGTCGTCGGTCGAAGTCTCCCGGCGCACCAGGATGACCGGATCGCCCCGCTCGGACTGCGCCCTGGCGCGCTCGCTGTCGAAGGCGACGCGTCCGGTCGCAACCCCGACGGAGGCGGGTGTGGCGACTGCGATCGGCTCGGCGGCGCCGGCGAACCGCTCCTCGCGGTGGCGGCGAGGTCGATATCGCGGACGCGGCTGAGCGCTTCCGCCTCTCTGCGCGAGGATCACGCCCAGCAGCAAGCATAGTGCGACCCAGACCAGAGGCGTACGCACCCGGTGACTCCAGTGAAGTCGTCTGTGCTCTGTCTGCTGAATCGCGGTTCAGGCGGCGCGCACCGTCGTCAGGAACTTGTCCACCTCCATCTTGAGCCTGGTGCCCTCACCCGAGAGCGCCTGAGCCGAGGCAAGCACCTGATTGGAGGACGATCCGGTCTCGCCCGCGGCCTTGTTGACTTCCGCGATGTTCGACGCGACTTCCGTGGTGCCCTGCGCTGCCCGCTGCACGTTGCGGGCAATCTCCTGGGTCGTGGCGCCCTGCTCCTCGACCGCGGTGGCGATTGTCGAGGCGATCTCGGAAATACGGCCGATGGTCGACCCGATCTCCTTGATCGCCGCAACCGAACCCTCGGTGGCCGACTGCATGCTGGCGATCTGGGTGCTGATCTCATCGGTCGCCTTGGCGGTCTGCGCGGCGAGTGCCTTGACCTCGTGGGCAACTACGGCGAAACCCCGGCCGGCGTCGCCGGCCCGCGCCGCCTCGATGGTGGCATTAAGCGCCAGCAGGTTGGTCTGCTCGGCGATCGCGGTGATGAGCTTGACCACGTCGCCGATCCGCCGTGCCGCCAGGGACAGTTCGCCGATGCGGGCATCGGTCTGTTGCGCCTGCTGCACCGCCTCGCCGGCGATCTTGCTCGACGCCTGGACTTGCCGGCTGATCTCGTTCACGGAGGCGGCCAGCTCGTCCGCTGCGGACGCGACCGATTGGACATTGGTCGACGCCTGCTCGGCCGAAACGGCGACCGAACCGGACAACTGCTGCGTAGTGTCGGCCGTGCCGGTCAGGGCCGATGCTGCGGACTCGAGCTTGGACGCCGAAGAAGAGACTGTCTTCACGATGTTGCCGACCGCCGCCTCGAAGCTGTCGGCGAGATCGATCATGGAGCGCCGCCTCTCCTCCGCCGCGCGATTTGCCCGCTCGGCCGTCTCGGCCTCCAGGCGCGTCCGCTCGATCGCGTTCTGCTTGAAGATCTCGACTGCCTTGGCCATGGTGCCGATCTCGTCCTTGCGCCCGAGACCCGGCAAGACAATCGCGGAATTGCCGGATGCGAGCTCGCGCATGGCGCCGGTCATCTGCTGCAGCGGACGGCGGATCGAGATGCCCAGGACCAGCATCACGGCAATCAGCACGGCCACCGTGATGCCGCCGATCGCAAGCGGCCGGCTGACGGCCGAGTCCAGGCTGGCTTCCTTGTTCTTCGCCGCCGTCTTGTATTGATCCTCGAAGCTGCGCCTGAAGACGTCGAGGCCCGCCACGACGGCCGCCCCGGCGTGAATGAACTTCTGCTCGTCATCGACGGTCGGGTCGGATTCGATCTTCGCAACGACCCCCTTCACGCCCGCCAGCCCGTCTCTCAGACCGGCGAGCGCCTTCTGTTCGTCCGCGCCGTGGATCTTGCCGCCGATCGCATCGACGTTGGCGCCGAGACTCTGCAGACCCGCACGCGCATGTTTCTTGAATTGTGCCGGAAACACTTCGTAATTGAGCCGGCGGCTCACAACGGTCGCCAGATTGGCGAGGTCGAGCTCGGCAAGCGTGACGATCCGCAAGTCGACCTGACGGGCGTCGGCCATTTGAGCGGCGGTGCGGCCGTTGCTGATGCCGGCATAGCCGATCCAGATGACCGTCGTCAGTGCCGCGACGGCAATGATGCCGATCAGGATCAGGCTTTGGCTGATGCTGAGCGAAACTCCGCGTAGCTTCGAAGGCATGGCTGGCATCCCACCGATCACTTGAATTTTCGGACTGCTTGGTCGCTGCGCAAAAAGGCGAGCAGCTTGGCAACCTGCGGGTCGGGCTCGCCTTTCGTCACGAACGCAAGAGGCCGGCTGATGCGCTTGGTGGAAACCACCTTGATCTCCACCTCGTCCCCGTCCTTGGCCGCGGCGCTCAGGTACTGATCCACGAAGCCCTGCGAAACCGCACCCACGGCGCCGGCGCTTTCCGCCACGAGCACCATTTCTTTCTTGGTCGCGTAGACGATCCTGGCGCTGCGGTGGTAGTCGACCTTTTTTCCCATCACCAGCTCCCACACCACCTCGCGCGTCGCCAATTCGGGATGGCTGGTGATGATCCGGATCGGAAGATTGGGACCACCTACCTCACTCCAGTTCTTGACGGCTCCCGAGAAGATCCCTTTGAGCTGATCCCAGGAGAGTTCCTTCACCGGGTTGCTGGCGTTGACGATCGGCACGATGACGTCTTCCAGCACGACGTGCTGACGGTAAGTGCCGTCGTCCGCAACATTGGCCGGTGCCAGCAAATTCTTGAGCTCGGCGCTGATGATGGCGACCGAGACCTCTCCGGCGATCAGACGCTTCAGTCCGTTGCCGCTGCCAACTCCTTCGACCTTGATGACGATGTCGGTTGCCGCCTTGATGTCCGCTGCGAGCGGCTCGAGGATGCGGGACTGGACGGTCGTCGAGCCGGATATCAGAAGCTCCGCCGCCGAGCCGCGTCCTGCAGCCAGCCCGAGGGCGAGAACGACGGTTGCGATTCCGATCGCAATTCCTGCATTGGCTATTTTGGCTGCCGTGTGGGTCCGACGCCGAGCTGTCGCTGTGTCGCGGAACGGCTGCGCCGACGCAGACCCGCTCTGGTTACGTTCGGCCAAGATCGTCGGCTGATCCATGAGCGGCGTCCTCCGATTGCAGAAATCCTAGATACAATACTTAAGATATAATACGTAAAATCGAGGTTAAGTTTGGGTTACGCAGTATTCCGTAAGTAATCATCTCCGATACAAGGACGTTCTACCGACCATCCCAGCGTCTCGTCGGTTTGTTCTTCGGTCGACCGCGCCGAGTTGATCGAGATCAATGCCGGACGCGCGAGACAAATCAGAATACGCTGGCTATTTGTTTGTCGCGCCGGCGTCGGCAATCTCCAGCGGAGCCTCGGTCATGCAGCCAAGTCGACGGGCTATTCTCACCGGCATCGGCGCGGCGGGCGGCCTCGCCGGGCTCGACCTGCAGTTTCCGGCGATCGCCGCGGCGGCACGGGCGGCACGGGCGGCGGCCGCGCCGGCGCGGGCGCTGGAGATCAAGCGGATCAAGTCCGGCTGCGCGATCTGCCCGAACTTCTGCGGCATCGAGGCGACCGTGGTCAACGGCGTCGTGCGCACGATCTATCCCGACGTCGCGCGCGCCGAGTTCTACAATCACGGCATATGCCCGAAAGGCGCGTCGGGCATGTACAACATCTACGATCCCTATCGCCTCAAGAAGCCGCTCCGGCGCACCAACCCGCTGAAAGGTGCCGACCAGAATCCGAAGTGGGTCGAGATCAGCTGGGACGAGGCTTTTTCGACGATCGCCGAACGGCTCAAGAAGATCCGGTCGGAAGACCCGCGCAAGCTCGTCTGGCATCACGGCCAGGGAAAATACCTGATCCAGGAGCAGTACTGCGACGCCTTCACCAAGGCGTTCGGCACGCCCAACATGGTGCACCGGACCACGGCGTGCGAGGCCGCCCGGCACGTGGCGGACGAATTGACCTGGGCGGGCGCCGGCATCATCCCCGACCTCAAGCACACCAAGCTGCTGCTCAATTTCGGCGCCAACTATAACGAGGGCGAGCAGACGTCGCGCTGGCTCGACTGGCAGGCGACGATGAGCCGCGACCAGGGCCTCAAGACGATCGTGGTCGAGCCGCGGCTCTCCGGCTGCGCCGCCAAGGCCGACGAATGGGTGCCGGTGCGCCCCGGCAAGGACGTCGTGATGCTGCTGGCGATGGCCCGCGTCATGATCGAGGCCGGCAGCATCGACGAGCCGTTCCTCGTCGAGTTCACCAACGCGCCCGACCTGGTCGGCCAGGACGGCAAGGTGCTCAAGGATTCTGACGGCAAGACCTCGCTGGTCTGGGATACCGCCTCCAATGCGGCAAGACCGTTCGCCGCCGGCGTGAAACCGACGCTCAAGGGCACCTATACGGTGGGCGGCAAACCCTATCGGACGGCCTTCCAGGTGTTCGCCGACAGCCTCGAGCCGATGACGCTCGCCTATGCGGAGGAGACCTGCGGGGTGCCGGCGGCAAAGATCCGCCGGCTCGCCGAGATGTTTGCCAAGGAAGCCCGCATCGGCGAGACCATCGTGATCGACGGCGAGACGCTGCGCCACCGGCCGGTCGCGCTCTATACGTTCCGTGGCCTGACCGCCAAGGAGCACGGCGTCCAGGGCTGGCGCACCGGGCTGATCCTCAACATGCTGGTGGGCTCGATCGACGCCGTCGGCGGCCTGCTGCTCGGCGGAGCCTATGCGCGGCCGCAATACTACGATGTCAGCAAGTGCGAGTATCCGCCTAACCGCGCCGACCTCGCCCAGAGCGTGTTCTTCCCCTACGCCAACCATCACATCGCGCAGACGCCGTGCCTCACCGTGCAGGACCCCAAGGCCTGGGGACTTGCCTACACGCCGGAAATGCAGATCTTCTACGGCACCAATCGCCCAGTCTCGATCCCCGACGCCTGGAAGCAGTTCGAAGGCCTCAAGAAGACCTTCAACGTCGTCATCGACGTGGTGATGTCGGAGAGCGCCTGGTACGCCGACATCGTGCTGCCGGACAAGGCGTATCTCGAAATCGTGGCACTTCGCGCCGACCCGCGGCACGCCCGAGGCCAGCCACATCGCCATCCGCCAGCCGATGGTGAACCCGTTCAACCTCGAGCACGATGCCTACACGATCATGTGGGAGCTGATGAAGCGGCTCGAGCTGCGCGACAAGTACATCGAGGAGATCAACAAGGCCTGGGGTCTCAAGGAGACGACCTTCAAGCCCGGCCGCGACTACACGACGCGCGAAGGCGTCGAGGTGATCTGGGCCGACAAGACGAAGAAGGATTTTTCCGTGGCGCTGGAGCACGGATTCGTCGGCAGCAAGAAGAGCACCAAGAGCAAATACCTGTCGGGTGCCGAGGCCAAGTTCAAGGGCGCCGGCAAGGCGAAGATGAAATTCTACTCCGACCAGCTCATCGACAGCTACTACAAGGTCGAGGAGATCGCGACCAAGAACAAGATTTCCAACATCGACCTCGCCAAGTACAGGATCGCCTACTCGCCGCTGCCCACCAGGGAGCACGCTTTCCCGACGCCGCACCGCGAGGCCGTGGACTATCCGCTCTACGTGATCACCCACAAGCGGATGTACCGCAACCAGTCGGCCTTCACGGCCAACAACGTCATCCTCAACCAGGCGCTCGGCCCGGATGCCGCGACCAACTACGTCACTATCAACGCCGCCACGGCAAAAGAGCTCGGCATCAGGAAGGGCGACCGGGTGCGGATCGAGACCAGGGTCGGAAAAGTCGAGGGGATCGCCGACGTGGTCCAGGGCATTCGTCCGGACACCATCGCGGTGTCGTATCACTACGGCACGTTCAGCCCAGGCCTGGCGCCGGCGGCGCGGAACGGCACGTGGATCAACCAGGTGCTGGAGAATCACGCCGACCTGATCTCCGGCCACAACTCGTTCAACGACACCAAATGCAAGCTGTCAAAGGCCTAGGGAGCGCGGGACCATGACGAAATTCGCCCGTCTCATCGACACGCACCGCTGCACCGGCTGCCGCGCCTGCGTGTCGGCCTGCGCGGTGGAGAACCATTTCACCCCGGACGCGCCCTGGAACGTGATGATCGAGTACGAGGTGGGCACCTATCCGGACGTCAAGAAGGTGTTCAACACCATGAACTGCATGCACTGCGAGGATGCGCCGTGCAAGACGGCGTGCGACGCAGTGGGGGCCAAGGCCATCAGCAAGAACGAGTATGGCGTGGTGCTGGTCGACTACGACAAGTGCATCGGCTGCGGCCATTGCGTGGCGGTCTGCCCCTACGGGGTGATGCAGTTCAATCGCGACGTCCAGGAGCTCAGCCCGGGCCACGGCAAGGTGGGGGCCGAGCAGATCGCGGCGAGCGACCGGCACCCGACCCACCGCAAGAAGGCCAAGGTGGTGGAGAAGTGCACGTTCTGCTGGCACAAGCTGGAGAAGGCGATCCAGGACGACAAGATGGAGCTGATCGGCAAGGCGCAGGAATACACCCCGTCCTGCGACCTCGTCTGCCCGGTCGGCGCGCGGGTGTTCGGCGACATCGACGATCCGAACAGCGACGTGTCCAGGCGCGTCAAGGAAACCCATGCGGTGCAGCTGAAGAAGGAATTCGGCACCGGCCCGCAGGTCTACTACGTGCTCGAAGACGGAGCGAAGTCATGAGGCGGCTGGTTGCGTCGTCCGCCCTCGCGGCGGCGCTCGCTCTCGTCGCGGCCGGTGCCGCCGGCGCGGCGACGAAGAAGGGCGTCACGCTGTCGCTCGATCCGGTCAAGGGCTACTTCCATCAGACCCACGTCAAGACGATGAAGATGGGCTGCGGCAATTGCCACTCCAGGGACAACCCGGACGTCCTGTTCCTGCGCAAGGACGACGTGGTGCCGGCGGCGATGCCCGGGCAGGTCAACCGCGCGGTCTGCCTCGGCTGCCACACCAAGCCCAGCAAGCCGGCGTGGTACGGTCTCTCGCGGTGATCGACAAGAGCGAGCTTGCCGGGGCGGCGGTCCACCGCAGCGCCCTCTACTGGGTGCTCGCGCAGGTATTTCTCACCCGTCCGGACGAGACATTCTTGGAAGATCTGCGGCGGAGCTTTCGCCGGAATGCGGACGCCAACGGCTCGCATGGGCTCGCGGCGGCACTGGCGGCGATCGGCGAGGCCGTGCCAGACGGCGAGACCGGCATCGACGAGCTGGCGGTCGAGCACACGCGCCTGTTCGGCGCCGTCAGCCCCGCCTATGGGCCGCCCCCGCCCTATAAATCGGAGCATCGTCCCTCGCAGGTGCCGGCCGAGCTGGCGGCGGCGGTCAGCGCCTTCTATGCGGCGGCCGGACTGGCGCCGGACGATGATGCGGCGCCGCCCGATCATCTCGGGACCGAGCTGAAGTTTCTCGCCCTGCTCTGCCATGAGGAAGCCGAGGCGTGGCGCGCGGGTGCGACCGGGAACGCGCTCGGCATCCTGCAGCAGGAAAGGGGCTTCCTCGACGCGCACCTGATGCCTTGGGCGCCGGCCTATCTGGCGACCGTCGAGGCGAACGCCCGACATCCGCTGTACGGTCGGGTTGCCGCGCTGGCGGCCATGTTCATCACGGAAGACGAATGCTTCACCGACGAGACGGTGCGCGCGATCTGACCGCGGGACTCGATCCGGCCGAAGGACCGCGCATTCGCCGGCTCTGCGGCCTCGCCAGAGGTCCGGTCCGGCGGGCGGCGGCGAACAGCCTTGCCATCAGTCTGCGGATCCGATATTTCGCCTTTCGTCGATAAACGAAATAGGTTCATTCCATGTCGGCTGCCCAGCTCCGTCGCGAGGCACCGGCGCCGTCGCGGCCCGGCGACCGGGAGCGCATCGCCCGGCTGGCGAAGGCGCTCGCCCACCCGGCGCGGGTGCGCATCGTCGAGACGCTGATGCGGCGGACGACCTGCATCGGCTGCGACATCGTCGAGGAGATCGGGCTCGCCGCCTCCACCACCTCGGAGCACCTGCGCATCCTGAAGGAGGCCGGGTTGATCGTCGGCGAGATCGAGCGACCGCGGGTCTGCTATTCGCTCAATCCGGCGGCGCTGGCGCCGCTCGCCGCCTTCCTGACAGGCGCCATGACCGGGCCCGCCGCGAAACAGCAGGGCTGACCATGTCGACGTTCGAACGCTACCTCACCGTCTGGGTCGCCCTGTGCATCATCGTCGGGATCGCGCTCGGCCACTTCTTTCCCGCCGCCTTCCACATCATCGGCGCCGCCGAGATCGCCAAGGTCAATATGCCGGTGGCGGTGCTGATCTGGCTGATGATCATCCCGATGCTGGTGAAGATCGATTTTGCCGCCCTGTCGCGGGTCAAGGAGCATTGGCGCGGCATCGGCGTGACCCTCTTCATCAACTGGGCGATCAAGCCGTTCTCGATGGCGTTGCTCGGCTGGCTGTTCGTCGGCTGGCTGTTTCGGCCATACCTGCCGGCGGGCCAGATCAACAGCTATATCGCCGGCCTGATCCTGCTGGCCGCCGCGCCCTGCACCGCCATGGTTTTCGTCTGGAGCAACCTGTCGGACGGCGAGCCGCATTTCACGCTGAGCCAGGTCGCGCTCAACGACGTGATCATGGTCGTTCGCCTTCGCGCCGATCGTCGGGCTCCTGCTCGGCCTGTCGGCGATCACCGTGCCGTGGGAGACGCTGCTTGCTGTCGGTCGTGCTCTACATCGTCGTGCCGGTCATCATCGCCCAGGTCATCCGGCGGAGCGTCATCGCCGGCGGCGGACCGAAGCGCTAGCGCGGCTTCTCGCCACCCTGCAGCCGGTCTCGCTCGTCGCGCTTGCTGGCGACGCTGGTCCTGCTGTTCGGCTTCCAGGGCGAGCAGATTCTGGCGCAGCCCTTGATCATCGCGATCCTGGCGGTGCCGATCCTGATCCAGGTCTATTTCAATGCCGGCCTCGCCTATCTGCTCAATCGCGCCGCCGGCGAGGCGCATTGCGTCGCCGGCCCGTCGGCGCTGATCGGCGCCAGCAATTTCTTCGAGCTGGCGGTGGCGGCGGCGATCAGCCTGTTCGGCTTCGATTCGGGCGCGGCGCTGGCGACCGTCGTCGGCGTCCTGATCGAGGTTCCGGTCATGCTGTCGGTGGTGAAGATCGTCAACGCCAGCCGCGGCTGGTACGAGGCGGGCGGCGCGGTGCGGCAGCGCATCGCCGACGGGAAGCCGGGAGGCTGAACGATGGATATCGTGGTCTATCACAACCCGGCCTGCGGAACCTCGCGCAACGTCCTGGCGATCATCGAGGCCGCCGGGTACGCGCCGACAGTGATCGAATATCTTCGCACCGGCTGGACCAGGCCGCAGCTGCTCGGCCTGTTTGCGGCCGCGGGGCTCACCCCGCGCACGGCGCTGCGCGAGACCAAGTCGCCGGCCGCCGAACTCGGCCTCATCGACGACGGCGTGTCCGGCGAAAAAATCCTCGACGCCATGGTGGCGCATCCCGTCCTGGTGAACCGCCCGATCGTCTGCACGCCGAGGGGGGTCAGGCTGTGCCGTCCAAGCGAAACCGTGCTCGACCTCATCGACCGCCTGCCGCCCGGACCGTTCCACAAGGAGGACGGCACGCTGCTCATCGATCGGGATGGCCGCCGCGTCGGGTGATTACCCCGGCGCTCATGCCGCGGTCTGCACCTGCTCGATGAAGCGCTGCACCTCGCGGCGCAGCTCCGCCGCCTGCTGCGACAGCCTGTCGGCGGAGACCACCACCTCGTGGGCGGATTCGCCGGCCTTGGTCGACGACTCCCGCACGATGCCGACATTGCTGGCGAGCTCGGTGGCGCCGGCCGCGGCACGCGAGGCGTTTTGCGCGATCTCGCCGGTTGCCGACTGCTGCTGCTCGATGGCGCTCCCGATCGCGGTCGAGATCACGTTCATGCTCTCGATCGTCCCGGCGATCCGGTCGATCGACGCCACCACCTCGGTGGTCGTGCTCTGGATCGCCTCGATCTGACCCTGGATCTCGCTGGTCGCCCGCGAGGTCTCGCCGGCAAGGGTCTTCACCTCCTGCGCCACCACGGCGAACCCCCGGCCGGATTCTCCGGCGCGCGCCGCCTCGATGGTGGCATTCAGCGCCAGCAGGTTGGTCTGGCTGGCGATCCCGCGGATCAGGTCCATGACCTCGCCGATGCGCTGGGCCGCCTCGTTGAGCGCCTTGACGGCGGTGCCGGCGTTTCCGGCCTCCGCAACCGCGTCGCGTGCCACGGTCTTCGACTGGGTGACCTGCTCGGAAATCTGCTGGATCGACGAGGAGAGTTCCTCGGTCGCGGCGGCCACGATCTGGACGCCGTCCTGAGTGGCGTTGGCGGCGGTCGCCATGGATTCGGTCTTGCCGCTGGTTCCCTGCACGTAGGTCGACATGTCCTCGGCCATTCCGTGCATGCCGTCGGCTGCGGCGGCGACGCTTTCCACGATGCCGCCGACGCTGCTCTCGAAGGACGACACGAAGGACTCCACCTGCTGCCTGCGCTCGGACGCGCGACGGGCCTCGCTCGCGCGCTGCTCGGCCTCGAGCGTCTTCTTGGCGCGGGCATTCTCCTTGAAGATCTCCACCGCCGCCGCGACCCGCCCGATCTCGTCGGTGCGGTCGCGGTCCGGCACCTGGCAGCCGAGCTCCCCGCCGGCGATCCGGGTCATCGCCTCAGTGAGGCGCACGGTCGGCCTGGCAATGCCGCGGCCGATCCAGAACGTCGCCAGGAACGAGGCGATGGCGAACCCGCCGACGATTCCTGCGAGCCGCCGGCTGGCGGCCGTGAGCTCGGTCATCTGCGCGGACACCGCGGTCTTCCGCGATCCGTCGAGCACAGCAGCGAGCTCGTCGAACTCAGCCCGCAACGTGGTGAACTTCTTGTTGGTCTCGCCCATCATCAGGGCGCCGTAGGAGGCGTCCATCTTGCCGAGCTCGACGGCCTGGTTACCGGCATCCAAATACTGGGCGAAATCGGCGGACAGCTTGCCGGCGAGATCCTTGGTGGTCGGCTGCTCACCCAGGATGGCGACATAGGCGGCGAACTCGCGAGTGAACCGCTCGACCTCGCCCGTAAGCGCGCGCGCGTCGGCGTCGCGCTTGGCGGTGTCGGTCTCGTTGGCGACCGCCGACATCAGGGCGAACAGCTGCGCGTGGATCAGCGTCGCCTGGTCGCGCACCACCAGGGCACGGCGCAGCGGCTCGAAGACCTTGCCGTCGAGTTGCTCGGTCGCGGCGATCTGTCCGTTGAACGCCGTGACGGCCAGGACCCCGGTGGCGAGCAGAGCCGCGATCAGCAGCGCGGGCGCGAGAAACACCTTTATCGCAATAGGCAGATTATTGAAGCGCAGCATGAGCCGGCTGTCTTTCGCGAGGCGGGCAAGGAGACGATGGAGCAGCGCGGCCGCCGCAGCGGCCGCCCGAGCATGCTCGCCGTTCAGCCCTTGTAGTAGCCGGAGCCGCACACCGTGTCGGCATCGACCTTGGTGATCCAGGCCGACTTGGCTTCCACCTTCTTGCTCAGCGGATTGGGCCACTTGAACTCGACCCAGCCGGAACCGTCGGCCTTCGCCTTCTTGATGATCTCGGCATTAACCTGCACGCCGTCGGGATCCTTGAGGCCGAGGAGATTCTTGCCGACCAGGGCCGGATTGCCGCCATGCGCCTTGTTGAGGCCAGCCATGTCGTAGCAGAACATGTAGAGCTCGCCGTCGACGAAGCCGCCGTCGGGACGGCTGAAATCGCCAAATGCCTTCTCCGGGCCGACCGCCTTGATGTGGGCGACGGCGCGCTCGACGAACGACTTGGTCTCGTCGGCGCTGCGACCGGCCAATGCCGGCGAGATCAGGCCGGCGATCGCCGCCGCGGCGACGAAACCGCGAAACCGCTTGTTGTTCAGGATGGATGAACTCTTCACTTCCGCCTCCATGAGGGATTGCGCTTCGAGTGTTCCTAGCCGCTGGTGAATAAAAAGAAGCTAACGCGCGCATAAGTAGAAACAACGATCCGGAGCCCTGGGCGCCCCCTCCCTGCGCCGCCGCAGCGCCCACGCGCGCCCCTTGCATTTCGCCGGCGGTCGGCTGACACATTTGGCCGTCAGAAAAACCTAAACGGGAGGAGACCACATGACGGTGCGCAATCCGGCGCGCGAGCGCCTCGGCAAGGACGAGATCTGCCTCGGCATCGGGCTGCACCACGCCCGCACGGTGGACATCGCCGCCGCCATGGCGACGTGCGGCCTCGACTTCCTGTTCATCGACCTCGAGCACGGCACCATGCCGCTCGACACCGCGGTGCAGATCTCCATCGCCAGTCTCACCGCCGGCATCACACCGGTGGTCCGCGTGCCGGCGCGGCAATACGCGATGGCGACGCGCGCGCTCGACGGCGGCGCGCTCGGCATCACCATGCCGCATGTCGACACCGCGGAGGAGGCCCGCACCATCGTCGATCATCTCAAATACCCGCCGGTCGGCCACCGCTCGGCGGCGGGCGGGATGGCGTATTTCGGCTATCGCCCGACCCCGATCGGCGAGGCGACGAAGACGATGAACGCCGAGACCCTGGTGGTCGTCATGCTGGAGACCCCGCAGGCGATCGCCAATGCCGAGGCGATCGCATCCGTCCCCGGCATCGACGTGCTGCTGATCGGCACCAACGACCTGATGATGGAGATGGGGCTGCCCGGCCAGTTCGCCCACGCCGAGGTGCTCAAGGCCTACGAGACGGTGATCGCGGCCTGCCGCCGCCACGGCAAGTGGCCGGGCATGGGCGGGGTCTACGACGACGCCCTGATGGCGAAGTACATCGCCATGGGGATGCGCATGATCATCGCCGGCAACGACCGCGGCATGCTGATGGCCGGGGTGACCCAGCGCGCGAAGTTCTTGCGTGGAGGAACGTGATTTCCGACAATGACGACCCCGCGGTTTCCGCTTCCCGAAATCCAAGACAGAGGCTGATCATGCTGAAGTTCTACTACAATGCCGCGCCCAATCCGATGAAGGTCGCGCTTTTTCTCGAGGAATCCGGCCTGCCCTACGAGCCGGTGCCGCTCGACACCCGCAAGGGCGAGCAGCACCAGCCGGCCTATCTGGCGATCAACCCCAACGCCAAGGCGCCCTCGATCGTCGACGGCGAGGTGACGGTGTTCGACAGCAACGCCATCCTGCTCTATCTCGCCGAGAAGACCGGAAAATTCCTGCCCCCCAACACGCCGGTGGCGCGCGGCGAGCTGCTGAGCTGGCTGATGTTCGTGGCCTCGGGGATCGGCCCCTATTCGGGCCAGGCGGTGCATTTCAAGCACCACGCCCCGGAAAAGCTCAAATACGCGATCAACCGCTATTCCTACGAGGCCGAGCGTCACTACGGCATCCTCGACCAGCGGCTGGCGAGCCGGCGCTACATGCTGGGCGACACCTATACGATCGTCGACATGGCGGCGTGGGCCTGGGCACGGCTCGTCCCCTTCGTGATGGGCGAGGACGCGTTTGCCAAGATGCCGAACCTCAAGCGCCTGGTGGACGAGATCAGCGCCCGGCCGGCCGCCGCCCGCGCCATCGCGCTGAAAGATCGCCACGCCTTCAAGACCGAGATGGACGACGAGGCGCGCCGCCACATGTTCCCGCAGAATTTGCGGCTGGCGGGGTGATCCCGTAGGGTGGGCAAAATCGGTGCACGGCCCAGGCCGAGCACGCATGCCTCGCCGAACGATTTTGCCCACGCGGCCGAGCAAACGACGCGGCGGACAGCGTGGGCAAATCGCCGGCAACGCCTCAATTTGATGGCAGCGCCGTTGCAGGCGATTTGCCCACCCTACTTGCCGGGGCCCATCACCAGGTCGGAGAACCAGGTAGAAATCCCCGGGAAGAAGCACAGCAGCACGATCGACACCATCATCAGGCCGACGAAGGGGAGCACGCCCCAGATCACGTCGCCGAGCGGGATGTCGGGGGCGATGTTCTTGATGACGAACAGGTTCAAGCCCACCGGCGGATGGATCAGGCCCATCTCCATCACAATGGTCATCACCACGCCGAACCAGATGAGATCGAAGCCGGCGGCGCGCAGGGGGGGAAGGATGATCGGCGCGGTCATCAGGATGATGGAGACCGGCGGCAGGAAGAAGCCGAGCACCACGACGAACAGCAGGATGGCGGCGAGCAGCACCCAGCGCGACAGATGCAGCGAGACGATCCACTCGGCGGTCGACTGGCTGATGTGCAGGTAGCTCATCACGTAGGAATAGAGCAGCGACATGCCGATGATCAGCATTAGCATGGTGGATTCGCGCAACGTCGAGGTCAGGATCGGCTCGAGGTCATGCGGCGACCAGACATGGTAGATCAGCGCGATCAGGGCGAGCGCCAGGACGGCGCCGAGGCCGGCGGTCTCCGACGGCGTCGCATAGCCGCCGTACAGCGCGATCATCACCCCGGTGAGCAGGATGACGAAGGGCAGCACCCGCGGCAGCAGGTTGAAGCGGTCGCGCATGGTGAGCAGGTCTTCGCGCAACAGCTCGGAGAACACCCCGGTGTCGGCGTGCGCCGCTACCGCCGCGCGGTGCTCGCGGCGGTAGTTCCAGCCCGCATAGAGGGCGAACAGCACGACCAGCAGGAAGGCCGGGCCGATGGCGGCGAGAAACAGCCGGCCGAGCGACTGCTCGGCGGCGACCGCGTAGAGGATCATGGTGATCGAGGGCGGCAGCAGGATGCCCAGCGTGCCGCCGGCGGCGATGATGCCGGCGGCAAAACCGCCGGAATAGCCGCGCTTGCGCATCTCCGGTATGCCGGCCGAGCCGATCGCCGAGCAGGTCGCGGGCGACGAGCCCGCCATGGCGGCGAACAGCGCGCAGGCAAACACGTTGGCGATGCCGAGACCGCCGGGAATGCGGTGCATCCAGGCGTGCAGGGCGCCGTAGAGGTCCTGGCCGGCCCGCGAGCGGCCGATCGCCGAGCCCTTGAGGATGAACAGTGGGATCGACAGCAGCGTGATCGAGGCCATCTCCTCGTAGACGTTCTGCGCGATGGTATCGACCGAGGACGAGGGCATGAAGGCGATCATGAACAGCGTCGCCACGGCACCGAGCGCGAACGCGATCGGCATGCCGGAGAACATCACCAGGAGGGTGGCGCCGCCGTAGAGCAGCCCGATCGCCATCGTGCTCATGGCGCCGCCTTCCGCGGCCGCAGGCCCGCCACGACCTGGAGCAGCAGCTGCACGCTCAACAGCGTCATCCCGGCGGTCATCAGCGAATAGGGGATCCACAGCGGCGGCCCCCAGGTCGAGCCGGAATGGAATCCCTCGACCAGCGCCTCGTGGAGCAGCAGTCCCGATTTCCACGCGAAGAAGGCGCAGAACAGGAGAGTCGCGACATCGACCATGACCTGGCGGATGTGGTTCGCCCGCGCCGACAGCAGGCCGACGATCGCCTCGATGCCGATATGGCCGCGGCGTGCCTGCACCGCCGCCGCCGACATGAAGACGGCGCCGACAATGAGGAAGACCGACATCTCGTCCTGCCAGTCGGTGGCGAAATGCAGGAAGTAGCGCACGACCACGCTGTAGGTCAGCACGCCGGAGGCGACGACCAGCGCGACCGAGGCGACGATCACCACCAGCTGGTTGACGACGGCGAGCGCGCGGTCGAGGGGCCCGCCGGCGTCCTCGATGGACGCCGCAGGACTTGCACTCTCGACGCCCTCGAGGACGTGCACCACCTTTCAAGCCGCCGGCCGGATCAGGACACCTGAACCTGCTCGGCGAGCTTTATCAGCTCGGCGGACAGCGGAGTTTTCGCCGCATAATCCTTCCAGGCGGTATCGCGGGCGATCGCCCGCCACTTCTCGACCACCTTTTCGTCCATGTCGTGGATGGTCGCGCCCTTCCTGCCATAGACGTCGGCGACCTTCTGGTCGTCGGCCATCGCCTCGGCGGTGCCGAATTTCTCCAGCTCCTGGCCGATGGCCAGAATCGCCGCCTGCTGGTCCTTCGGCATGGCGTCGAAGATCTGCTTCGACATCACCAGCGGCTCGAGCATGAACCAGTAGGATTTGCCCCGGCCGGTGGTAAGGCTCTTCGAGACCTCCTCGAGGCGGAACGAGATCAAGCTGGTCGACGAGGTGGTGGCGGCATCGCAGGCTCCGGTCTGCATCGCCGCGTAGATCTCGTTCGACGGCACCGAGAGCGTGGCGGCACCGGCGGCCTTGAATACCATGTCCATCTCGCGGCTGCCGCCGCGGATCTTCAGGCCCTTGGCGTCCTCGGGATTGATCACCGGCGTGGCGCGCGAGGCGAGGCCTCCGGCCTGCCAGATCCATGAGACGATGACGACGCCCTTCTCGACGAGGAAGGCGGAAAACTTCTGACCCACCGGCGAGGTCTTCCAGGCGGCGCCCTGCTGGTAGGAGCTGACCAGGCCCGGCATCAGGCCGATGTTGAGCTCGGCGAACTCGCCGCCCGCATACGAGATCGGATAGAGGCTGACGTCGAGCACGCCTTTGCGCAAGGCGGAGAACTGCGCGACCGTCTTCATCAGCGAGGAGTTCGGGTAGACCTGAGCGACCACCGCGCCGTTAGTGCGCTTCTCCAGCTCGGCGGCGAATCTCCGGCACAGGCGGTCGCGGAAATCGCCCTCGTCGATGGTGCCGCCGGGAAACTGGTGGGAAATCTTCAAGGTCTGCACGGACGCGGCCGACCCGAGCCGCGAGACCGCGATCACCGCCGGCGCCGCGATTGCGCCGGCCAGAACATGACGTCGACTGATGCTGTTGACCATTCCTCGTCTCCCTTGGGCTCTGCCGGTTCGTTTCGTCGGAATGACGATCCCGGTCTCTCGGGCTGCTCGAAAACCTTTAGCGCTGCGGGCCAGTCCTGCAAGCTGCCGGCACCACCTGGGTGTAACCCTCAGGTCCTGCGGGCAAATGTCGCCGAATGGCCGACCACGACCATGGTCGATCACAATGATTCGAAACCGAAGACCCCCGTTCCGGCGGTCGCCCGACGCGAGGCCGTCGCCCGCCGATCCTGACGCTTCGAGGAATAGCAGAATTCGAGGGAAATCAATCCCCTACTTCCGGCCAGACGGGTCGCGCGCGTCATCCGGCCGCATCCCGCGGGGCGGCGGCGCCCGGCCATCCCCTCCTTGCAATTATTAACGCGCGTTATAATATCCCTGCTGAAGGTAAGTCATATGCAGGCCGCTTTCGACCACGATTTCCTCTTTCTGCTCTACGACGTGGCGCGGCTGATGCGCACGCGGGCGGACAAGCGTGCCCGCACCCGCGGCATGACCCGGGCGCAATGGGTGATCCTGGCGCGGCTCGAGCGCCAGCCCGGCCTGTCGCAGAACGAGATGGCGGCGGTGGTCGAGGTCGAGCCGATCACCATCGCGCGCCTGGTCGACCGCCTCGAGGCGCGCGGCCTGGTCGAGCGCAAGGCCGACCCCAAGGACCGCCGGGTGTGGCGGCTGCATCTGACGGCGGCGGCGACGCCGGTGCTGCGCGACATCAAGAAATACCGTGCCGAGCTGCACGACCTGATCAGCGACGGCATCGATCCCGCCATGCTCAAGGCGATGACCGACGGTCTGTTGCGGATGAAAGTCAATCTCGCCGGGGATTCCCGCGAGATCGAGAAAGTGGTCTGAGGAAGCGCGAGGAATGTCCGGGAACCTGACCGGAAATTGCGGCTGCCGAGATGCTTGAACGGACCGCACAGCTGGAGTTGCCCGCACGGGTCGCGCGTCCGCGCATGACGCGGCGCACATTGCGCGCCGTGCTGATGCTCGGCGGCATCCTCCTGGTGGCGGTGGTCTCAGCGGTGTTCTGGCTGCGCGGCGGCCGCTACGTGTCGGCGGACGATGCCTATGTGCGCGCCGCCAAGCTGATGGTGACGACCGACGTCTCGGGCATCGTCGCCGCGGTCGAGGTGCACGAAGGCCAGGTGGTTAAGGCCGGCGACGTGCTGTTCCGCATCGATCCGCGGCAGTTCGAGATCGCGCTCGCCAATACCAAGGCGCAGCTCGCCCAGATGGCGATGACGATCGAGGCGATGAAGCAGGACTACCGGCGCATGCTGAGCGACATCGACGCCCAGCAGTCCCAGGTCGAGCTCGACCAGGCGAATTTTGACCGCCAGGAGCAGCTCGCCAAGACCAACGTGGTGTCCAAGGCGAACTATGACCTCGCAAGATTCACCCTCGCCGCCGACCGCAACAAGCTGCAGTCGCTCCGCCAGCAGGCCCAGGTCCAACTCGCCCGTCTCAACGGCAATCCTGAGCTTCCGGTCGACGAGCATCCGCAGTACCGCCAGGTCAAGGCGCAGGTCGACGAGGCGCAGCGCCAGCTCGACCACGCCACCGTCCGCGCCCCGTTCGACGGCGTGGTGACCCAGGTCGACAGCCTGCAGCCCGGCACCTACCTGGTGTCGCAGACCGCGGCGCTGACCAATACCGGCGCCGTCGGCCTCGTCTCCACCGACCGCATGTGGATCGAGGCCCACGTCAAGGAGACCGACCTCACCCACGTCAAGGCCGGCGATCGGGTGGACATCGCGGTCGACACCTATTCGGGGCGCAGCTGGACCGGACGCGTCGACAGCATCAGCCCGGCGAGCGGCTCGGAGTTCTCCATCCTGCCGGCGCAGAACGCCAGCGGCAACTGGGTGAAGGTGGTGCAGCGCATCACCGTGCGCATCCGCGTCGAGCGCAAGCCCGGCGACCCGGTGCTGCGCGCCGGCATGAGCGTCATCGTCGACATCGACACCGGCCACCGCCGCTCGCTGTCGGACCTGTTTTGATGACTTCGATGCGGCTGTCCGGCGCATCTTCTGTTCTGGTTGTTGCGCGAGGACGCGCCGCAAACGCGGCGCCTCTTCCCCCTCTCCCCGCAAAGCGGGGAGAGGGTCGGGGTGAGGGGCTCTTGCGGCATATTCGCGCGTCGCAACTCGCGGCAACGCCCCCTCACCCGCCCGCCTTCGGCGCGTTGCCGATGCTTCGCATCGGCGTTCTTCAAGAACGGCGGCCGAAGGCCGCCTACGCTCTCCCCGCACGCGGGGAGAGGTGGCGTGCGCCGCGGCACTTCGGCACATCAGGCGCGGTACAGTTCTTCGTCTCGCGTCCCATCGGGCTCGGCACTCCGTCATGACCGCCCTCGCCCCGACGGAGAGGCGGGCGACGCCGGTGCGCACCATCGTCACGGTGTGCTCGATGATCGCCACGCTGATGCAGGCGCTCGACAACACCATCGCCAACGTGGCGCTGCCCTACATGCAGGGCACCTTCTCCACCACCCTCGACCAGATCACCTGGGTGCTGACCTCCTACATCGTGGCGGCCGCCATCATGACGGCGCCGGTCGGCTGGATGTCGGCGCGGTTCGGCAGAAAAATCTCTTCCTCGTCTGCGTGGCCGGCTTCACCGTCGCCTCGATGCTGTGCGGGCTTGCCGAGACGCTGCCGCAGATCGTGGCGTTCCGCCTGCTCCAGGGCATGTTCGGCGCCGCCCTGGTGCCGCTGTCGCAGGTCACCATGCTCGACCTCTATCCGATCGAGCAGCGCGGCTCGGCGATGGCGATCTGGGGCATGGGAGTGATGGTCGGGCCGATCCTCGGGCCGACCCTCGGCGGCTATCTCACCGACATCTACAACTGGCGCTGGGTGTTCTACATCAACCTGCCGTTCGGCATCATCACGGTCATCGGCCTGTGGGTGTTCATGGAGGATACCGGTCGCGACCGCAAGCTGCAGTTCGACTGGACCGGGTTCGCCGCGCTCAGCCTCGGCATCGGCGCCCTGCAGCTGATGCTCGACCGCGGCGAGCAGCTCGACTGGTTCGGCTCGACCGAGATCGTGGTCGAGGCGGTGCTGTGCGGCCTCGGCCTCTACCTGTTCGTCGTCCACATGTTCACCGCGGAAAAGCCGTTCATCCCGCCGCGGATCTTTCGCGACTCGAATTTCGTCTGCGGCATCCTGGTGATGTTCGCCATGGGCATGGTGCTGCTGGCGAGCTCGGCGCTGCTCGCCCCCTACCTGCAGAACCTCGGCGGCTACTCGGTGTCGCAGGCCGGCCTGCTGATGGTGCCGCGCGGCGTCGGCACCATGATCGCCATGATGGTGGCCGGGCGCTCGGTCAACCACATCGATCCGCGGCTGCTGATCCTCGCCGGCGTCATCATGCTGGCGACGACGATGTGGCAGATGGCGGGCTGGACGCCGGCGGTCAGCGTGTGGTCGCTCACCGTGACCACGCTGATCCAGGGAGTAGGCCTCGGCTTCGTCTTCATCCCGCTCAACGTCATCGCCTTCGGCACCCTGCCGGCCGAGCTGCGCACCGACGGCACCGCGCTGTTCAGCCTGATGCGCAATGTCGGCGGCGCGGTCGGGATCTCGATCACCTCGTTCCTGCTGGCGCAGAACACCCAGATCCTCCACGCCCGCATCGCCGAGCATGTCACGCCGTTCAATCGCATGCTGCAGTCGGGCGGCGCCTACCTGTTCTGGAACACGACGCGCGCCCGCGGCCTCTCGGCGCTCAATGACGAGGTCACCCGGCAGGCGCAAATCATGGCCTATGCCAACGATTTCATGTTCATGTTCGTCGTCAGCATCCCGGTGGCGTTGCTGCTCCTGTTCATGCGCCGGCCGCGCACCAAGGCCGCCCCGGCCGAGCATTCCGCCGCGCTGGATTGACTTTTGTAGGATGGGTTGAGCCATCAGGGCGTTCACGCCCGTCTTCAACGGGCTCTGGCGAAACCCATCAATTTTCGTTGCGTGTTGCATGAGAATTGATGGGTTTCGCAAGAGCTCAACCCATCCTACAAGCGTGCAAGAAACCAGGGAAGATGCCCCAAGTGGACCAGCAGACGCATCCGCGTCACGGATTCGACGTCGCGGAATCGCCCGCCGCCTGGCTTCGCCTCGCCGCGGCGGTGCTGCTCGCCACCGTCGGCAGCGTCGGCATGTGGTCGGTGGTAGTCGCGCTGCCGTCGGTGCAGGCGGAGTTTTCCGTCAGCCGCGCCGACGCCTCGCTGCCGTTCACCCTGACCACGATGGGCTTTGCGTTCGGCGGCATCCTGATGGGCCGGCTGTCCGACCGCTACGGCGTCTTCCTCCCGGTGGTCGGCGGCGCCATCCTGCTGGCGGCGGGCTACGTGGCGAGCGCGCAGGCGACGAGCCTGTGGCAGTTCGCGCTCGCCCAGGGGCTGATGATCGGCGTCGGCAGCTCGGTCGGGTTCGGCCCGCTGATCGCCGACATCTCCCACTGGTTCGGCCGACGCCGCGGCATCGCGGTGTCGATCTGCGCGTCCGGCAACTACTTCGCCGGCGCCATCTGGCCACCGCTGGTGCAGCATCTGATCGAGACCGAGGGCTGGCGGCAGACCCATCTTCATATCGCCGTCGTCTGCCTCGTCGTCATGCTGCCGCTGGCGCTGATGCTCCGGTCTCGCGCCCCGCTGCATCAGGACTTTTCCTCCGGCACTGCCGCCAGCGCGGCGCGCGGATCGCTCGGTCTTTCGGCCGGCGCCCTGCAGGGGCTGCTGGCGCTCGCCGGGCTTGCCTGCTGCGTCGCCATGTCGATGCCGCAGGTGCATATCGTGGCCTATTGCGGCGACCTCGGCTACGGCGTGGCGCGCGGCGCGGAAATGCTCTCGCTGATGCTCGCCTGCGGCATTGTCAGCCGGATCGCATCGGGCTGGATCGCCGACCGCATCGGCGGGCTCTTTACCCTGCTGCTCGGCTCGGTGCTGCAGGCGCTCGCGCTCGCCCTCTATCTGGGCTTCGACGGGCTCGCCTCGCTCTACGTGATCTCCGCGCTGTTCGGCCTGTTCCAGGGCGGCATCGTGCCGAGCTATGCGATCATCGTGCGCGAGTATTTTCCACCCAAGGAGGCCGGCGAGCGCCTCGGCATCATCCTGATGGCCACCCTGGCCGGCATGGCGCTCGGCGGCTGGATGTCGGGAAAGATTTTTGATCTCACCGGATCCTATCAGGCGGCGTTCGCCAACGGCGTTTTGTGGAACCTGTTGAATCTCGCGATCGTGCTGTGGCTCCTGTTCCGCCGCGAGCGCCTGAGCCGGGCCGCCGCGCCCGCCTGAACAGCAAGAGCGTCCGGGTGGATACGCGAACCATCCAAACCGTAATTCTCAGCAAGGCGCTGCTGAATTTGCCCACGCGGTCCGACGCGGCCACCGACCGCGTGGGCAAAATCGCGCGCGAGGTTGGGACGAGACGCACGGTCGGCGCAGCGATTTTGCCCACCCTACGGCTCGCGCAGCAGATCCTCGAGGTCGAGACGGTCCCTGGTCATGGAGAGGGTGCCGTCCGGGGTCCGCGGCCACTGGTCCTTGGGGCGGTCGCGGTAGAGCTCGACGCCGTTCTGGTCGGGATCGCGCAGATAGAGTGCCTCGCTGACCCCGTGGTCGCTGGCGCCGTCGAGGGGCACGCCGGCGGCCATCAGCCGGCGCAGCGCGTCGGCGAGCTTTGCGCGGGTCGGATAGAGGATCGCCACGTGATAGAGCCCGGTGGTGCCGGCAGGCGGCGGCGCGCCGCCGGCGCTCTCCCAGGTGTTGAGCGCAATGTGGTGGTGGTAGCCCCCGGCCGACAGGAAGACGGCGCCCGGGCGGCGCTGGGTCACCTCGAAGCCGAGCACGCCGACATAGAAGCCGAGCGCGCGATCGAGATCGGCGACCTTGAGGTGGACGTGGCCGATCCGGGTGCCGGGGTCGATAGCGCGAAAGGCGTGGGGCTGGGTCTCGTCCAGGGTGGCTGATCTGTCCTGCATCGAAAACCTCCGGGCTTTGCGGAGAACCGCCGACCCGATCCTACAGCATTCCGGAGCGCTGCGCGCCTATCGGACGACCGAGCCGCCCTGGCGCGTCAAGGTCACCGGCTCGCCGGCCTTGACGATGCCGCTGACCGGCGCCCGGCTGGTCAGCTGGACGCCGCGCACATGCCCGGTGATGCCGACCAGCACGACGAGGATGGCCGCCACCAGCGCCACCAGGACGATCTTGAGGTGGGTCGCGCGGCTGGCGGAGGTGATGAGGTGATCCATGGGACAGGCCGTTTGTGCCCGGCGGTTCGGGGAAGGGCCGGCACATCACGCACATAGGCAGGCCAACGGTTTCCGGAACCCGGCATCACGCCACCTTGAATGCTTGTGATCGCAAGCCTGCCGGCTTTAGAGTCGCACCAGCCTGCCTCCTGCTCCCAACTCATGAGCCCCCACCATGTCCACCGAGATCAAGGCCTTGTTCTTCGACGTCTTCGGCACGCTGGTCGACTGGCGCGGCTCGATCGCCCGCGAGACGGAGATCATCCTGAAGCCCCGGGGGCATGCGCTCGACTGGCCGGCCTTCGCCGATGCCTGGCGCGACGAGTACCAGCCCGGCATGGAGGAGGTGCGGTCGGGCCGCATCCCGTTCTCGAAACTCGACGTGCTGCATCGGCTCAACCTCGAGCGCATCCTTCCGCGCTTCGCGCTCACCGGCCTCACCGACGCGGTGCTCCACGATCTCAACCTCGCCTGGCACCGGCTCGATGCCTGGCCGGACGTCGCGCGCGGCATGCGGCGGCTGCGCAAGAAATTCCTGCTGGCGCCGGTGTCCAACGGCAACATTTCGCTGATGGTCGACCTGGCGCGGCGCAACGACATCGTCTGGGACGCCATCCTGGGCTCGGAAGTGGCCGGCGACTACAAGCCGAAGCCGCGGGTCTATCTCGCGGCCTGCGAGGCGCTCGATCTCGCGCCTGCCGCCTGCATGATGGTGGCGGCGCATACCCGCGACCTCCTGGCGGCGGCGAATTGCGGCCTGCGCACTGCCCATATCGGGCGGCCGAACGAGCGCGGGCCCGGGCGCGGCGAGGCGGCGCCGACCGCGCCGGTCGATTTTTCCGCGCCGAGCCTCGAGGGCCTCGCCGACCAGCTCGGCATCTGAACCGGGGGCACACGATGAGCATGGTATGCGTGGCGGATTTTCGCGCGCGGGCGAAACGAAAACTGCCAAGATTTGCCTTCGACTATCTCGACGGCGGCGCCGGCTCGGAGGACGGCATGCGGCGCAACGAGCAGGCTTTCGCCGACATCGTGTTCAAGCCGCGTTCGCTGATCAATGTCGAGACCCGCGATCTGTCGACGACGTTTCTGGGGCGGCGCTGGGCGGCCCCGTTCGGCATCGCGCCGATCGGGCTCGGCAACCTGATGTGCCCCGGGGCCGACGAGGCGATCACGCGCGCCGCCCGCGGGGCCGACATCCCCTATACGCTGTCCACCGCCGGAACCACCTCGCTCGAGCGCATCGCCGAGATCGGCCAGCAGCATGCCTGGTTCCAGCTCTACGTGTCGGGCGTGGCGGCGGACGTCGCCGACCTGGTCGACCGGGTCGATCGCGCCGGCTACGACGTGCTGCTGGTCACCGTCGACATCCCGGTCCCGTCGCGGCGGCTGCGCGACCTGCGCAACAATTTCTCCATGCCGTTCCGCATCACCCCGCGGGTGATGTACGAGATCGTCACCCATCCGGGCTGGTCGCTGCGCACGCTCGCCGCCGGAAAACCGAGGCTCGCCACCCTCGAGCGCTATGCGCCGACGTCGGGCCGCGAGTCCATGGCCGCCTACATGCAGTCGCAGATCCGCGGCCATTTCGACTGGGGCGAGCTGAAAAAGCTGCGCGACCGCTGGAAGCGCCGGCTGGTGGTCAAGGGGCTGATGAGCGCCGAGGACGCGGTCAAGGCGCGCGATCTCGGCTGCGACGCCGTGGTGATCTCCAACCACGGCGGCCGGCAGATGGAGGCGGGGCCTTCGACCGTCGACCTGATGCCGGAGATCCGCGCGGCAGTCGGCCAGGACTATCCGCTGATCGTCGACAGCGGCGTGCGCTCGGGCGAGCACATCATCAAGGCGCTCGCCGCCGGCGCCGACTTCGTGCTGGTCGGCCGCGCCGTGATGTACGCGGTCGGCGCGCTCGGGCCTGCGGGCGCCAAGGCGGCGATCGACCTGCTGGTCGACGAGGCGAGCCGCTGCATGGGGCAGATCGGGTATACCGACATCGCCGGCATCAAGCAGGCAAAACCGATCAGGTTCCGGCCGCTGGCCGTGTGAGCTGCCCGCTGCCTTTCCGCAGACAGATGTTGGGCCATCGCCCGCTTCCCGCACATCTGATCGACAGCACACGCAGCCGAGCCTAGTCTGCCGGCAATCATTCAGGCCGGACGAGGAGGTCGACGTTACGTCGGCGCGCCGGCCGCAAGGGAGGAGGCCAAAAATGTCTCAGCAGCAACCCAATCGTCGCGACGTCCTCATCGGTGCCGCCGCGCTCAGCGCGTGCGGCTCGATCAGCGCCAATACCGCCCGCGCCGAGGAGGCAAAGCTCGCCGGCACGGCGGCCGGCCGCATCGACGCGGTGCTGCGGGCCGGCGTCGAGGCCCGCGAGGTGCCGGGCGTCGTCGCCATGGCGACGACCGACAAGGGTTTGATCTACGAGGGCGTGTTCGGCACCCGCAGCCTCGCCGGCGGCGCGGCGATGACCCGCGACACCGTCTTCCGCATCGCCTCGATGACCAAGTGACCTCGGTCGCCGCGATGCAGCTCGTCGAGCAGGGAAAACTTTCGCTCGAGGGGCCGCTGCCCGACATCGATCCGGCGCTGAACAAGCCGCAGGTCCTCACTGGCTTCGACGCCGCCGGCGCCCCGCAGCTGCGGCCGGCCAAGCGGCCGATCACGCTGCGTCACCTTTTGACCCACACCGCCGGCTTCACTTACGAGATCTGGAACGCCAACACCCAGCGGTTCGTCAAGGCGACCGGCATGCCGTCGACGCCGTCGGGAAAAGTCGCGTCCATTCGCATGGCGCTCGCCTTCGATCCGGGCGAACGCTGGGAATACGGCGTCAACATCGACTGGGTCGGCCGCCTGGTGGAGTCGATCAGCGGCAAGACGCTCGACGCCTATTTCCGCGACAATATCTTCACCCCGCTCGCCATGAAGGACACCGACTACACCGCCTCGCCCGACATGCGGGCGCGACTGGTGAACGTCCATACCCGCAAACCCGACGGCTCGCTCGACGCGCAGCCGCTGGAGGCGCCGCCGACGCCGGAATTCTGGTCGGGCGGCGGCGGGCTCCTGTCCACGGCGCCGGACTACCTGACCTTCGTGCAGATGCTGCTCAACAACGGCAGCCACGGATCAACCCGCATCCTCAAGCCGGAGACGGTCGCCCTGATGGGCAAGAACCACATCGGCGACATCGAGGCGGGCGTCCTGAAGACCGCGATGCCGGCGCGCTCGGTCGACGTCGACTTCTTCCCCGGCCAGAGCCTGAAATGGGGTCTCGGCTATATGATCAACGCGCAGCCCGGGCCGAACGGCCGCAGCGCCGGCACCCTGACCTGGGCCGGCATCTTCAACACCTACTACTGGATCGACCCGGCGCGGCGGGTCGGGGGCGTGATCATGACCCAGGTCTTGCCGTTCGCCGACCAGCGCGCCGTCAAGGTCTACGGCGAGTTCGAGCGCGGAATCTACAACGCGCTCGGCTCGGCCTGACCGCCGCGGCCTCAGAAGTGGCGGCTCGGCCACCCCGCGGGCTTCTTCACGTGAGAGACGCCGTGGGTACGGACGAAGCCTTCCCACGGACAGATCGGCCGCGCCGAGGACACGGTCTGCTTTGTTTGGCGACTGGCGTGCCGCAAGTTCCTCCCTCCCCCCGCTCTTGCGCTAGGGGATGCACACGTCTTGGTGCGGCAGAGTGACTCGGGATGAACATTTTGGGTTCCGCTTTGCCGATGGCGTGTGATTCTATGCGCGACGCTTTGGTCGAACCGGGGTGTCGCCATGTCGCTGAGAACCTTGTCATTGGGTCGGTTTGGGGATCGTCGCCTCGACAAAAGGGGGCGGCGCTGCTCCAGCGCATGGTTGCGCGCCCGACGGTCTGCTTGCGCCGCCTCGGACGCGGGCGCAGATCGCGGGAGGTAGCGTTTGGGCGGTTTTTGGCAAACCGCAAAGTGACTGTTGATCGCCTGATCGAAGGATGGGGCGATCGGACGGCATCGGCAGTGGCCGGCCGGCATGTGCTGGCGATCCAGGACACCAGCGAGATCAATTTCTCCACGACGCCGCGGCGTCGGCGCGGGCTCGGCGAGATCGGCAAGGGGGTCGGTCGCGGCCTGCTGCTGCACGCCATGTTGGCGGTGGATGCCGGGACTGGCGGCTGCCTCGGCCTGGTGGCGGGACGGATCTGGACGCGCAAAGGCCGGGTCAAGGTCGCCCACCAGAAGCGCCGGCTGAAAGACAAGGAATCCGAGCGCTGGCTGACGACCGCCACCGAGAGCAAGCCCGTGCTGGCCGCTGCCGCGATGGTCACGGTGGTGGCCGATCGCGAAAGCGACATCTTCGCCGAGTGGGCGAGGCTGCCGGAGCCGAACTTCCATCTGATCACCCGCTCCATGCACGACCGTCGACTGGCGAGCGGGGAACGTCTCTATGCGGCGGGCGAGCGTTTTGCCCTGACCACGACGCGGCTCGTCGATCTGCCGGACCGAGCTCTCAAACGCCGGGCCCGTCTGGCGACGCTGAGCCTGCGGTTCGGTCGGGTCGAACTCGCCCGCCCCAAGAACACCACCGAACGTGATCTGCCCAAAACTGTGCCGCTGATGCTCGTCGAGGTGGTCGAAGCCGATCCCCCCGCAGGGTGCGAGCCGGTGCACTGGCGCCTTCTCACCACCCATGAGGTCGCCGATGCCGAGGCGGCCTGGCAGATTGTCGATTGGTACAGAAAGCGCTGGATCATCGAGCAATTCTGGCGCGTGCTGAAGCTTCAGGGCCTCAAGCTCGAAGACAGTCAGGTCGCAACCGCCGAGCGCCTCGTCAAGCTCACCGCCATCGCCACCAAAGCCGCCTCCGTCACCCTCCAACTCGTCCAGGCCCGCGACGGGAGCACCTGCGAACCGGCCTCCGTCGCCTTCGCGCCACACGAAATCCAAGTCCTGGCCAAACTCGATGCCGAGTACGAAGGCCCCACGGCCCTGCAGAAAAACCCTCATCCTGCCGCAACTCTCGCCTGGGCCGGTTGGATCATCGCCCGGCTCGGAGGTTGGAATGGCTATCCCTCCTCCAAGCCTCCCGGTCCTATCACTTTCAAGAACGGCCTCGACGAATTCTATGCCATCGCAGCCGGATGGAGCCTCAGACATGTGCGCATCCCCTAGCGCCAACGGGCGGGAGGGTAGACTCGCGGCGTGGCAGTGCCTCAAACGTCATCGCGATTGATATGCATCATCGGCATGAGGGGAGACGTCGCGGAGCCCAGCATCAAGCGCGCCGCTCTCACGCGTCGGCGATCTCGTCGTAGCCGCGGCCGAGGAACTCGATGAAGCAGATGCCGTGGCCGAAGGGGTCGGCCATGTGGGCGATGCGTCCCCAGCGGTGCGTCTCGGGGTCGCCCTCCAGGACGGCGCCGGCCTTGACCGCCCGACCGACGGCCGCCTCGATGTCGGGAACCACAAAGTCGAGATGCACCGGCGTCCAGTGCCGGCGATAGCGGCGCAGCTCGTCGGTCGCCGGCGACGGCCGCGTGCCGTCCGCCTTCACCAGCAGATAGACCGGCGACGAGCCGCCGAGCATCTCCACCCCGAAGGCACCGAAGCGGCGGCCGACCCGCAGGCCCAAGGCCTGCTGGTAGAAAGCGACGGCCTTTGCCAGATCGTCGACGTCGATATTGACCAGCAGATCCATGGTCCCTCCGTGCGCGGCGTTCGTTCCCGCACGATCCGCCGCAAGGCGGCGGCGCGTGCATCCGCCGCGATCCTGGTGCATAAAATCCCGGCGAGGAAGCCATGAGCGACATCATTACGGGAAGAACGCTGATCGCCTGGGGCTACGTTCCCGGGCCGTGGTTTCCCAAGGCGATCGCGGCGGCGGAAGCGGCGCGGCGTTCCGGGGCGGACGAGGCGGAGATCCGGGTCGTGGTCGAGCAATTCGCGCCGCCACCGGTGATCCCGCTGCGCGATCCCGGCGGGCTCGCGCACCGCATCAACATTTCTGCCGAGCATCCCGACGAGGAGGCCAATATCGCGGCGGTCGAGCGCCACATGATCGAGCTGATGCGGGTGCCGACGATCCGCGCCGGCGCCATCATGCCGGACGCCTGCCCGGCCGGGTCGGCGGCCGGCACGATCCCGGTCGGCGGCGTGGTGGCGGCGGAGAACGCCATCCATCCCGGAATGCATTCGGCCGACATCTGCTGCTCGATGGCGCTGACCATTTTGGGCGACGTCGATCCGAAGCGCGTGCTCGATGCCGGAATGACTCTCAGCCATTTCGGCGGCGGCGGCCGCAGCGCCGGCGCCCGGGTGGCGCCGCCGGCTTCCCTGCTCGCGCGTTTCGAGGCGAACCCGTTCCTCAACCCCATCCAGCCGGCGGCGCAGGAGCATTTCGCCACCCAGGGCGACGGCAACCATTTCTTCTATGTCGGGCGCGTCGTCTCGACCGGAAAAGTCGCGCTCGTCACCCATCATGGCTCGCGCAGGCCGGGTGCCCTGCTCTACCGCGCCGGCATGGCGGCGGCGGAAAAAGTCCGCAAGCGCATCTCGCCGCAGACGCCCGCCCACAATGCCTGGATTCCGGCCGACACCCGCGACGGCGAGGACTACTGGAACGCGCTGCAGACGATCCGCGAATGGACCAAGCTGAACCACTACGCGATCCACGACCTCGTCATGGAGCATCTCAGGCTTACCGCGCTCGACCGGTTCTGGAACGAGCACAATTTCGTCTTCCAAAAATCCGACGGTCTCTACTATCACGCCAAGGGGGCGACGCCGGCGTGGCCGGGCTTTGCGGCGGACAGCAACGGGCTGACCCTGATCCCGCTCAACATGGCCGAGCCGATCCTGATCGCGCGCGGCGCCGACGCCGAGAACGGGCTCGGCTTCGCGCCGCACGGCGCCGGCCGCAACTTCAGCCGCTCCGCCTATATGCGGCGGCACGCCGGGATGACCGAGGCCGAGCTCGTTGCCTCGCAGACCGCCGGCATCGACGCGCGGTTCTTCTGCGGCATTCCCGACGTGTCGGAACTGCCCGGCGCCTACAAGGATGCGGCCAGCATGCGCCGGCAGATCGCCCGCTACAGGCTCGCCGAGATCGTCGATACGATCGAGCCGGTGGGCTCGATCATGGCCGGTGACTGGCAGCGGCCATTTCGCCAGCGCAAGCGGGCGGCCGCGCCGGAATGAGACTGCGCCACCGGGCGCGCGCGGCTCAGCCGGGGGAAGCCGCCACATAGGCGAGCGCCGCCACCGCTCCCAATGCGGCGAGGATGAGCAGCATGATGGCCGGCCGGCGCGCCACCATGCCGCCGAAACCCAGCGACATCGCCGCCTTGACCACGTTGTTGGAGGAGGCGGCGATCAGCACCGCGGCGGCCAGCGACCCGGCCGACATGTTCACCACGCCGCCCTGGGCGATGTTGAGCACGAAGGGATCGATGTCCGACGCGCCCACCACCGCGGCGAGCACGAACAGTCCCTTTGATCCGAACGATCCGCCGATCCACGCCGAGACCACCGAGATCACGATGAACAGCACCGCGAACACCACCGCGGTGGTCACCTGCAGGGGATTCTTCGCCGGGATATCGACGCTCCCGTCGGTACGCCCGTGGCCGCGCCGCCATTCCCAGCCCGCCAGGACGACGCCGACGGCGAACAGGCCGCCCAGTGCCGGCGCCAGGGTGAGCGCGAGGTTGCGGTCGAACAGCGCGATGACGATGCCGAGGCGGACATACATCATCGTCGTGGCGGCGACGATACCGGCGGCGAGATCCGAGCGCAGGCCCCCGGCCTCGTGCTGGCGCTTGGCGAGCACGATCGTCGTCGCGGTGGACGAGTAGATGCCGCCGAGGATCGCCGGCAGCAGGGCGCCGCCGCGGATCGGCAGGTAGCGCTGCATCAGATAGCTCGCATAGGACAGCGTGCAGATCGCGACCACGGCCAGCCAGACGTGATAGGGCGTCAGCGGGGTGAGATCGCTCACCCGCGTGTTGGGGACGAGCGGCAGGATGACGCCGACCAGGACGAGAAACTCGCCGGCGGTCAGCATCTCGTCGCCCGGCACCCGCTCGATCACCCGATGCAGCTGCTCGCGAGTTCCGAGCAGAAGCGCGGCGGTGACCGAGACCGCGACCACCACCCATGGCGCCTGGGTGAGCGCCACCGGCCCGATCAGATAGGCGGTGAGGTTGGAGACCGGAATCATCAGCGTCGTCGCGCTGGCGCCGGCGGCCGGCGCGCGCATGCAGGCATGCAGCCACAGGCCGAGGGGAAAAAGCCCGCCGACGAAGGCCAGCGCATAGCGCGGCTCGATCAGAAACAGCATCGCCCCGGCGACCGCGAGCATCGGGAACGTGCGAATGCCGCCGGGAAAGCTGCGCTCCTCGCGCTTGTAGGTGTCCTCGAAGGCGAAGCCGAGAAAGACCGCGAGCGCGAGCGCCAGCGCCAGCCGTCCGGCAAGCTCGAGGGGAGGCAAGGCAAAATCGGTCATGATGGGTTTTCCAGGAACGAAGCGTGCGGTCGGGGATTACGCGGATTGCGGATGCGGCCTTGCGGGTCGTCGCGCCCGGGCAGACAGCCAGCGTCCGATCCCGGGCCAGATGCTGCGAAGCGTGGCGGCTCCCATGAACAGGCCGAGATGCCCGCCGGGCGCGGTCGCTTTCCCGATCGCCCGCGCCGGCGTGGCGACATGGCGCTGGGTGGCGAACACCTGCTCGGGCGCGACCAGCTCGTCGTCGCGTGCCGCCAGCAGGAAGACCGGCGCGCGCACCCGGGCAAGATCGATCTCGCGGCCGAGCGCCACAAACCCGCCGGCGGCGAGGCGGTTCTGCTTGTAGAGCCATTCGACCGCCTGCAGGTAATAGGTACCCGGCAGGTTGACGGTCGCGTCGTACCAATGCTGAAACCGGGCTTCGAGCCAACGGACCTGCTCGGACGGCAGCCCGGCCGGCAGCTGCAGGGCCTGGTGGATCGCCGCGGGCTCGGGCTGCCGGCCGCCCAGCACCTCGAGCAGGCGCGGCCCGAGCATGCGCCCGCCGCCGAGATCGACCAGCTCCCTGAAAACCGCGAGCGGCACGGCGGAGGCGAGCCGCGACAGCGGCGATTCACCGGCCGCGATGTCGACCGGCGCGCCGGCGAGCACCAGCTTTCTCACCTTGGCGGGAAATCGCGCCGCATAGACCAGCGCCATCCAGCCGCCCTGGCAAAGGCCGACCAGATCCACCTTGCCGCCGACCTCGTCGACCGCGACATTGAGATCGGCCAGATAGGAATCGATCGACAGGAAACGCATCTCCGGCGTGGCCGAGCGCCAGTCGGTCACGAACAGTCTCGGGGATGCGGATGCACGCAGCGCCTCGACCAGACTGTGTCCGGGAGCGAAATCCGCGACGCTTGCGAAGTGCAGGGCGAACGGCGCGCAGAGGATGCAGGTGTCGCCGTCCTGGCCGGCGGAAAAATCGCGCAGACGCATGGTCGGCAGATCGAGCGCCACGCTGCTCGCGGTCGTCCAATCGGGCTCGCATGGCTCCGGGCGTCCGTCCCCCGCCGCAGTGAGACGCGCCAGCTCATGGGTGAATGCCGACGTCATCTCGGCGGCGGCGGCCGCCGCCAGGGCGGGCCACAGAAACGCGATCGACGGAAACTGGGAATCCGCCATGCCATGCTCTCCAGAAGGATCGCCGGCCGCATGAAATCGTTCAACGGCGCATCATGCGCTAGCTAAACGCCGCGCGCGACCCACCGGTCGTCGACCTTGACGTAGCCGCGCTTGACCGCGCTCCAGGCGATGCGATGGGCGGCCTCCTCCTGCCGCGGATCGCCTGCATGCGTCGCGTAGGCGTGGTTGAACGCCTCGCGGTAGATGTCCTGGGCATGCTCGGGGAGGTGCCCGCGAACCCCCGGCGGCAGCTCGGCATTGGTACGATACGGCATCGCCACCCGATCCGCTGCGTTTACGAGGCCTCGCGCGCGACCTCCTCCTCGTCGCCGGCATATATCACCATGCCGGACATCGGCTCGACCCAGGACAGATGATTGCGCACGACCTTGACGCCGGTCACGTTTTCCGCCGCAACGCCCGCGGCTTCGCGCTGGTTGTTGGCGACCACCAAGCCCCACAGGTCGACGACGCCATTGCGCACCACGACGTCGATGAGATTCTTCGGTGCCCATGGCTGCTTCTCGAACTCGGCGAGCACGCGCCGGCGGATCGCCGCGTCGTCGTCGCCGACCGGCGCCGCCTCGGGGTCGAGGCTCGCCAGGGCGTGCAGCAGATTGGCCCGGCTGACGATGCCGACGACTTTTCCGTCGCGCACGACCGGCACCCGCTTGATGCGGCGTTCCTCCATCAGGCGCACCACCTCGTCGAGGCCGGTGTCCTCGGAGATCGTCACCGGATCGGGAGTCATCACCTCGTCGACCCGGCGTCCGTGGGTATGCACATATTCGTCGGCAAGGCGGCCCGGCCCGGCAATGAACTCGAGCCATCGCGGACGCTTGCGCTCGGTCCCGGTCTCGACCCGCCGGAGAAAATCGCCCTCGGTCACGACGCCGACGAGCTTTCCGCCGGCCTCGATCACCGGCACGCCGCTGATCCGGTTCTCCAGCATGAGCCCGATGGCCTGGCGGATCGCCGCGTCGGGCGTGACCGAGATCACCTGCCGCGTCATGACATCGCTCGCTTTCATGACCGTCCTCCATCGTTGCGGCAAAGCATTTTCCGGAAAAGTGGGCACTGGCTCTCCGTCAGAAAATGCGACCGATATGAAAACCCTAGCCCGATGCCGCCGGCTTGTATTTGATGTTCGTCAATTCCGCCTGTCGCACGCCTCCGTGCCCGGTCGCCGATCGTCATTGGCGCCCCTTGCGTCGCCCGATTAGGATCGCAGGTCGAGCCCATTCCGTTCCTCAGGACGCCGCCAGCGATGAACAACAAGCGTACCGGCCCAAAGCCGCGGATTCCCGAACCGCCGCATCCCCATCGGCGCGCCGAGCCGCTGCCCTGGCAGCGCCCCAAGGCGCCCCAGGAGGACCCCGAGGCGCTCGCGCGCGTCGAGGCCATCCGGCGGTGCCCGAGCTATCGTCTGGCCGAGCAGGACATGGAGTTTCTGGGCCGCAACGACATGCGCGGGCCGCGCCTCCAGCTCGACTATCTCAAGCCCGAATTGCTGATGGAGGAGCACGGCGTCGCCCACACGATCGTGGTGTTCGGCTCCACCCGTATTCCCGAGCCGGCGGCAGCGCGCCGCAATGTCGAGGCGCTGCGCCGGCTCCTGGATACCGATCCGGATGCCGCCGACGCGGCGCGGCGGCACCGTGTCGCCGAACGCCTGCTCGCCAAGAGCCGCTTCTACGAGGTTGCGCGCGAATTCGGCCGGCTTGCCGGCCATGCGGGCAGCAACTCCACCCGTCCGCGGCTGGTGATCATGACGGGCGGCGGTCCCGGCATGATGGAGGCGGCGAATCGCGGAGCCTTCGACGCCGGGGCGAAATCGGTCGGCCTCAACATCGACCTGCCCCACGAGCAGTTTCCCAATCCCTACATCACGCCCGAGCTGTGCTTCCGCTTCCATTATTTCGCCGTGCGCAAGCTGCACTTCCTGCTGCGCGCCAAGGCGCTGGTGGCATTCCCGGGCGGTTACGGCACGCTCGACGAGCTGTTCGAGATCCTGACCCTGGTGCAGACCCGCAAGATCAAGCCGCTGCCCGTCGTACTGGTCGGCGAGGATTACTGGCGGCGCGCGGTGGATTTCGATTTCCTCGTCGAGGAGGGCGTCATCGAGCGCGAGGACCGCGAGCTGTTCTGGTTCGCCGAAAGCGCGCAAGATATCTGGGACGGCATCCTGCGCTGGCACGAGGCCGCCGGCGAGCCGCTGCTGGCTGCGGCGAACGCCACGGAGGAAACACCTTGAAGCTCTCCTTCCACGGCGCCGACCGCGACGTCACCGGCTCCTGCCATCTCGTCGAATGCGCCGGCAAGCGCATCCTGATCGACTGCGGGCTGTTCCAGGGCGGGCGCGAGCTCGCCGAGGGGAATGCCGCGGCATTCGGCTTCGATGCCGCAGCGATCGACATCGTCCTGCTCACCCATGCGCATCTCGACCATTGCGGACGCCTGCCGCTGCTCGCCAAGCGGGGATTTTCCGGCGAGATCATCGCTACCAGCGCCACCCGCGAGCTTGCCCGCCTGGTCATGCTCGACGCCGCGCACCTGCAGGAGGAAGAGGCAAATGCCCAGACCCGGCGGGCCGCCCGCCGGGGTGCCGGCGACCAGGCGGCGGCGCCGCTCTATACCATCCCCGATGCGCTCAACAGCCTCGACCGCTTCGGGCGCGCCGCCGCCTACGACCAGCCGCTCGAGCTCGCGCCGGGCATCCGCGCGACCTTCATCGACGCCGGCCATATCCTCGGCTCCGCCAGCATCCTCATGGAGCTGCGCGAAGACGGACGCGACCTTCGCGTGCTGTTTTCCGGCGACCTCGGCAATGCCGGGCGTCCGCTGCTGCGCGACCCGGCGACGCCGCCGCGCGCCGACGTCGTGGTGATGGAGACCACTTATGGCGATCGGCTGCACAAGCCGATCGGGCCGTCGATCGAGGAGTTTTACGGGGCGGTAACCGACACGTTCCGCCGCGGCGGCAATGTCATCATCCCGACCTTCGCGCTGGAGCGCAGCCAGGAGCTGCTCTACGTGCTTCACCAGGGCATCGCCCAGCATCGCCTGGCGCCATCGACCCAGGTCTTCCTCGATTCGCCGATGGCGATCTCGGCGACCGAGATTTTTGCCCGCCACCCGGAATGCCTCGATCCGGAGAGCGCAAAACTGTTTCGCGAGGGGCGCGACCCCCTGGGGATGCCGGGGCTGCACCTCACCCGCGAGACCGCGCAGTCGATGGCCCTGAACACGATCAAGGGCGGCGCCATCATCATGGCGGGCTCCGGCATGGCGACCGGCGGACGCATCCGCCACCATCTCAAGCATCACCTGTGGCGCGCGGAGTTGAGCATCGTGTTCGTCGGCTACGCGGCCGCAGGCACCCTGGCGCGGCAGATCATCGACGGGGCGAAGACGGTCCGCATTCTCGGCGAGGACGTCGCGGTGCGCGCCCGCCTCTACACCATCAACGGCTTCTCCGCCCATGCGGACCAGGCCGAGCTCATCGCCTGGCACCGGGCGACCGCCGCGGCGCGCACCTTCCTGACCCACGGCGAGGCCGGTACGATGGCGACATTTGCCGCCAGGCTCGGCGGTACCCGGGTCGAGATGCCGGAGCTCGGCCAGAGCTTCGTGCTGTAGCGATCCCGCCGCCTCGCGGCGGCGCGGAAGAGCGCCTGACCCATTTGATCTAGCTCAATGCCCGGGGGCGGCCCCGTCGCGATGTTGCCGGCGGATCGGATGCCGCGCCCGGCGCATCCGTCGAAGGGGCATGACATGGCTCAAAGCATCTCGCGCAAATCGGTCACGCTCGGCGAGGGTGGTCTTTCGCTTTACTTCGGCGTGACCGCCCTTATCTGCCTGATCGGAGCCGCCAAGGCGGTCGATGCGCCGTTCGCATTCCATGCCTATCTGGGCGCTGCCGCGAGCATCGCCGCGGTGTTCGCCATCCTCAACCACTATGTCAACCGCCCCGACGAGCTGCCGCCGCAGGAGATCGACGGCAGGCCGAACTACCAGCTCGGCCCGGTGAAGTTCGCGGCCGTGATCTCGGTGTTCTGGGGCATCGCCGGGATGCTGGTGGGCGTGCTGATCGCCAGCCAGCTCGCCTGGCCGGCGCTCAATTTCGACCTGCCGTGGACGAGCTTCGGGCGGCTGCGGCCACTGCACACCTCGGCGGTAATTTTTGCGTTCGGCGGCAACGTGCTGATCGCGACCTCGTTCTACATCGTGCAGAAGACCTGCCGGGTGCGAATCGCCGGCGAGCTGGCGCCGTGGTTCGTGGTGCTCGGCTACAATTTCTTCATCGTCATCGCCGGAACCGGCTATCTGCTCGGCGTCACCCAGTCCAAGGAATACGCCGAGCCCGAATGGTACGCCGATCTGTGGCTCACCATCGTCTGGGTCACCTACCTGCTGGTGTTCCTTGGCACCCTGATCAAGCGCAAGGAACCGCACATCTTCGTCGCCAACTGGTTCTATCTCGCCTTCATCGTCACCATCGCGATGCTGCATCTCGGCAACAATCCGGCGCTTCCGGTGTCGCTGTTCGGCTCGAAGTCCTACGTCGCCTGGGCGGGCGTGCAGGACGCCATGTTCCAGTGGTGGTACGGCCACAACGCCGTCGGCTTCTTCCTCACCGCCGGCTTCCTCGCCATCATGTACTACTTCGTGCCCAAGCGCGCCGAGCGGCCGATCTACTCCTACCGGCTCTCCATTGTGCATTTCTGGTCGCTGATCTTCCTCTACATCTGGGCGGGACCGCATCACCTGCATTACACCGCGCTGCCCGACTGGGCGCAGACGCTGGGCATGACGTTCTCGGTGATCCTGTGGATGCCGTCGTGGGGCGGGATGATCAACGGCCTGATGACGCTGTCGGGCGCCTGGGACAAGCTGCGCACCGACCCGGTGCTGCGCATGCTGGTGGTCTCCGTCGCGTTCTACGGCATGGCGACCTTCGAAGGCCCGCTGATGTCGGTCAAGGTGGTCAACTCGCTCAGCCACTACACCGACTGGACCATCGGCCACGTACATTCCGGGGCGCTCGGCTGGGTCGCCTTCGTGTCGTTCGGCGCACTCTACTGCCTGGTGCCGTGGCTGTGGAACCGCCGCGGACTCTACAGCCTCAAGCTGGTCAACTGGCACTTCTGGATCGCCACCATCGGCATCGTGCTCTACGTCTCGGCGATGTGGGTCTCCGGCATCCTGCAGGGCCTGATGTGGCGGGCCTACACGGCGCTCGGCTTCCTCGAATACTCCTTCATCGAGTCGGTCGAGGCCATGCACCCCTTCTACGTGATCCGGGCGCTCGGCGGCCTGCTGTTCCTGATCGGCACCCTGGTCATGACCTACAATCTGTGGATGACGGTGCGCCACGGCGAGGCCGAGGAACCCGCACCGCGTCTGGCGCTGCAACCTGCCGAGTGAGGGAGAGCGCCATGTCGATAATGGCCAGGCATCAGATCATCGAGAAGAACTCCATTCTTCTCGTCATCGGCATCCTTCTCGTCATCGCCATCGGCGGCATTGTCGAGATCGCGCCGCTGTTCTACCTCAGGAGCACGATCGAGAAGGTCGACGGCATGCGGCCGTACACGCCGCTCGAGCTCGCCGGGCGCAACATCTACGTGCGCGAGGGCTGCTACCTCTGCCATTCGCAGATGATCCGGCCCCTGCGCGACGAGATCGAGCGCTACGGCCACTACTCGCTGGCCGCCGAGAGCATGTACGACCACCCGTTCCAGTGGGGCTCCAAGCGCACCGGTCCGGATCTCGCCCGCGTCGGCGGAAAATATTCCGACGAATGGCATGTCACCCATCTGATCGATCCGCGTGCCATCGTCCCGCAGTCGGTGATGCCGGGCTATCCGTATCTGGCGGCCGAGCTCGACTACACGACGATCTCGGCGCATCTGAGCACCAGCCGCGCCGTCGGCGTTCCCTACACCGACGAGCAGATCGAGCAGGCAGCGGCGGACGTCAGGGCCCAGGCCAATCCCGACGATCCGGGCGTCAAGGCCTTCCTCAAACGCTATCCGAAGGCCGCCGCCCGCGACTTCGACGGCAATCCCGCCAAGGTCACCGAGATGGACGCGCTGGTCGCCTACCTGCAGATGCTCGGCACGCTCGTCGATTTCAAGCTCTACGACGACAAGGCGAACCTGCGCTAGCGCATGTTCCGGCGAAGTGGACCCGGTTCGCCAATAAAGAACATGCGCCACACAAGGAATTTGAGGGAGTTTCGCGATGACCGTACCGAGCCTCGTTTCCGAGCTGGTGACGACGTGGTGGACGCCGATCTTCGTCGCGATCTTCCTCGGCATCGTGGTCTACGCGCTGTGGCCGAGGAACCGGGACAAATTCGACGCGGCCGCAAGAATGCCGCTGGAGGACTGAAACCATGGCCGACCACGTCGAAGTCGACGCCCCGACGGGAACGTCCACCACGGGCCATCAATGGGACGGCATCAAGGAGCTCAACACCCCGTTGCCGCGGTGGTGGGTGTGGCTGTACTACGCCACCATCGTCTGGTCGTTCGGCTACTGGGTGGTCTATCCGTCGTGGCCGCTGATCCAGGGCTACACGGCGGGCCTGTTCGGCTACTCGACCCGCGCCCAGGTCGCCGTCGATCTCGCCGACCTGCAGAAGGTGCGCGGCGACAAGGCCGCGGCGCTGGCCCAGACGTCGCTCGCCGACATCGAGCGCGATCCGGCGCTGCTCACCCTTGCCCGGGCGCAGGGCCGGGCCGCCTTCGGCAACAATTGCGCGCCCTGCCACGGCACCGGGGCGAGCGGCGCCCGGGGCTACCCGAACCTCAACGACGACGACTGGCTGTGGGGCGGAACCGTCGAGGCGATCCATGAGACCATCGAGTTCGGCGTTCGCTCCGGCCACAAGAAGGCCCGCGAAGGCGCCATGATCGGCTTCGGCAGGGAGAATGTGCTCAAGCGCGACGAGATCGTCACAGTGGCGAACTTCGTGCGCTCGCTGTCCGGGCTCGCGGTAAGGCCGGGCACCGATCTCGCGGCCGGCCGGAAGATTTTTGCCGACAATTGCGCGGTCTGCCACGGCGACGACGCCAAAGGCAAGCAGGAGGTGGGCTCGCCCAACCTCACCGACAGGATCTGGCTCTACGGATCGGACGAGGCGACCATGATCGACGTGATCACCAACGGCCGCGGCAGCATCATGCCGGCCTGGACCGGCCGCCTCGACCCGGTGACCATCAAGTCGCTCGCCGTCTACATCCACACCCTGGGCGGCGGAAAGTAGCGGAAAGTAGGGTGGGCAAGGCGGGTGAGATCTCGCAATGCCTTGCCGGCGATTTGCCCACGCGGTACGACGCCGGCGCCGACCGCGTGGGCAAAATCGTACGCGAGGTTTGGGTGAAACGCGCGGTTTGGGCATCGATTTTGCCCACCCTACGATCCGGCGTGTGTAGGTGGGCAAGGCGGCCGTCGATCCTTTGTTTGATGCACCACGCCTTGCCCACGCGGATCCACGGAGCGGCTTGACCGCGTGGGCAACGGCGGAATACGCGCCCAGCCAAGCGTCGACGGGCGGGCCGCCGTTGCCCACCCTACGACCGATTTGACATTGATCAAGGTGCCGGCCTTGCGCGGCACCTAGCGTGCGACCGCGAAAGAACCGGTCCCGGCCATGAACGAGATGACGAATCCAGCCGATATCGAGCTCGGCCCGCTCTACGTGCCGCACAAGAAGGTCTTTCCCCAGAGCGTCTCGGGTCGGTTCCGCGACATCAAGTGGGGGCTGATGGCGTTCTGCCTCGGCATCTACTACTTCCTGCCCTTCATCCGCTGGGACCGCGGGCCCCACGCGCCGAGCCAAGCGGTGCTGATCGACTTTCCCGCCCGCCGCTTCTATTTCTTCTTCATCGAGATCTGGCCGCAGGAGGTCTACTACTTCACCGGCCTCCTGATCATCGCCGCCATGGCGCTTTTTCTGATGAACTCGCTCGGCGGCCGCATCTGGTGCGGCTATCTGTGCCCGCAGACGGTGTGGACCGACCTGTTCTACGCGGTCGAGCGGTGGATCGAGGGCGACCGGCGCGAGCGCCTGCGCAAGGAGAAGCAGAAGCTCAACCTGCGCCGCGCCGGAGAGATCGCCGCCAAGCACACGATCTGGCTGTTCATCGCTTGGTGGACCGGCGGTGCCTGGGTGCTGTACTTCGCCGACGCGCCGACGCTGGTGCGCGAGCTCGCCACCGGCGAGGCCCCGGCGATCGCCTACATCTCGATCGCGATCCTCACCTTCACCACCTACTCGCTCGCCGGTTTCATGCGCGAGCAGGTCTGCGTCTACATGTGCCCGTGGCCGCGCATCCAGGCGGCGCTGACCGACGAATGGGCGCTCAACGTCACCTACCGTTACGATCGCGGCGAGCCGCGCACCTCGTTCAAGAAGGCCGAGGACCTGCGGCAGAAGGGCCTGCCGGCCGGCGACTGCATCGACTGCTACCAGTGCGTGGCGGTATGCCCGACCGGCATCGACATCCGCGACGGCTCGCAGCTCGGCTGCATCATGTGCGGCCTGTGCATCGACGCCTGCGACACGGTCATGACCAAGACCGGCCGGCCGACCGGGCTGATCGCCTACGACACCGACGTCAACATCAAGCGGCGGCTGGAAGGCAAGCCCGACGTCTTTCGCATCGTGCGGGCGCGCACGCTGCTCTATGCCGGCGTGATCGCGATCGTCAGCGCGGTCATGCTGTATGCGTTGCTGACGCGGAGCTATCTGGACCTCAACGTCCTGCACGACCGCAATCCGATGCTGGTGACGCTGAGCGACGGCTCGGTCCGCAACGCCCATACGGTGCATCTCCTCAACAAGCGCAACGATTTGCGCACCCTGGCCCTCGACGTCGAAGGCATCGTCAACCCGCAGATTCACGTGGTCGGCCTCGACACGGTGGCAGGCGGCAAGCAGCTGATCACGATCGGGCCCGACCAGACCCGCGAGGTGCGCGTGCTCGTCACTGTCCCGGCCGACGCGAAACTGGAGCGCTCGACACCGCTGACGTTCCGGATAACCGACGTGGTCACCGGCGAGACGGCAACGCATACGGATCATTTTATCGCGCGGTTGAAGTGAGCAGGTCATGATATTCAATCGAGCGACAAGCAAGGGGGCCGGCGCCGTGGATGCCAGAACGGAAAAGCCACTGACCGGGCGCGCGGTGCTCGTCTGCACCCTGGCGTTCTTCGGGGTGATCATCGGCGCCAATGCGACGCTGACGGTGTTCGCCATCGGGACGCTGCCGGGCACCGAGGTGGAGAGCGTCTACAAGGCCGGCATCGCCTACAATGCCGAGATCGCCGCGGCGCGCAGCCAGGACTCGCGCGGCCTGAACGTCGCCGGCCATCTCGACCGCGCGCCCGACGGGCGCACCACATTCCGCGTCGAGGCGCGCGACGCCGCCGGGGCGCCGGCCGCCGGGCTCGCATTCGCGGCGCATCTCGAGCGGCCGATCGACAAGCGCGCCGACCGGGTGGTGGCGCTCAGCGAGGGCGAGTCCGGGATCTATCGCGGCGAGCTCTCCGACATACCGGCGGGGCAATGGGATCTCGTGCTCGAGGCCGAGAGCGGCACCGAGCGGGTTTTTCTGTCGAAGAACCGCGTTCTGCTGAAATAAAGACCGGTCATGCCCGACACGCGCGACCTCTCGCATTTCGTCAGGCACATCGAGGGTGGGCTCTCGCACATCGATCTCGCGGTCGACGGGATCACCTGCGCGGCCTGCATGATGGCGATCGAGGGCGGGCTCAATGCGGTGCCCGCCGTCACCCGCGCCCGCGTCAACCTCACCAACCGCCGCGTCGCGGTCGAATGGCGGGACGGCACCCTCGATCCCGCGCAAGTCATCGAACGCCTCAACGAGCTCGGCTACCGGGCCTATCCGTTCGACCGCAGCCGCGCCGAGGCCGAGGAGGAGGCGGAGAGCCGCTTCCTGCTGCGCTGCCTCGGCGTCGCCGCGTTCGCCGCGATGAACATCATGCTGCTGTCGGTGTCGGTATGGTCGGGCAACGTCACCGACATCTCGCCCGAGCAGCGCGATTTCTTCCACTGGCTCTCGGCGCTGATCGCGCTGCCCGCCGCCGCTTATGCGGGGCAGCCATTCTTTCGCTCGGCGATCCGCGCCGTCCTGGCGCGCAATCTCAACATGGACGTGCCGATCACGCTCGGCGTGCTGCTGGCGCTCGGCATGTCGGTGATCGAGACGCTGCACCACGCCGAGCACGCCTATTTCGACTCGGCGACGATGCTGCTCGCCTTCCTGCTGATCGGCCGGGCGCTCGACCAGAACATGCGGCGGCGCACCCGCGCGGTCGCCGGCAACCTGGCAGCGCTGCGCGCCGAGACCGCGGTCAAGTTCGTCAGCGCGGAGGAGATCCGCGAGGTGCCGGTGGAATCGATCCGCCCCGGCGACATGGTGCTGGTGCGGCCGGGCGAGCGGATCGCGATCGACGGCGTGGTCACCGAGGGGCGGTCGGAGATCGACCAGAGCCTGGTGACCGGCGAGACCCTGCCGGTGACGGCGGAGCGGGACCGCGTCGTCTATGCGGGCACGATGAACGTCACCGGCACGCTCCGGGTGCGGGTGAGCGCCGCCGCCTCGGGCACCCTGCTCGACGAGATCACGCGGCTCCTCGACAATGCCGTGCAGGCCCGCTCGCGCTACGTGCGGCTGGCCGACCGCGCCGCAAGACTCTACGCGCCCATGGTGCATCTCACCGCGCTGACCACGATGGTCGGCTGGGTGGCGGCCGGCGCCGGCTGGCACGACGCGATCATCACGGCGATCGCGGTCTTGATCATCACCTGCCCGTGCGCGCTCGGCCTCGCCATTCCGGCGGTGCAGGTCGTGGCCTCCGGAGCGCTGTTCCGCTCCGGCGTGCTGATCAATGCGGGAGACGCCATCGAGCGGCTCGCCGATGTCGACACGATCCTGCTCGACAAGACCGGCACGCTCACATTGCCGGAACCCGAGGTCGTCAACGCCGCCGATCTTTCGCCCGACGTGCTGGCGCTGGCCGGCCGCCTGGCGCTCGCCAGCCGCCATCCGCTCGCCGCCGCGGTCGCCCGCGCGGCGCGCGCCACCGAGCCGCTCGCGGGCGCCATCGAGGAGCCGGGCCACGGCGTGCGCGGCGACGTCGACGGGATCGAGGCGAGGCTCGGCAGTCCTTCGTTCTGCGGCGCCGAGCATCAGGCGGCGGCGATCGGACATTGCGATCCGGAAGCTTCTGCGATCGCCTTCCGCCACGGCCACGAGGTGCACGTCTTCGCGGTGCGCCAGCGGGTGCGCGAGGACGCGGCCGGGACCGTGGCGACGCTGAAGCGGCGCGGCTACGCGGTGGAGATCCTGTCGGGCGACCGCGCTCCCGCCGTCGAGCACGTCGCCCGCATGCTCGGCATCGAAGCCTGGCGGGCCAGCGTCAAGCCGGGGGAGAAGACCGCGCGGATCGCCGAGCTCCGGCGTCAGGGCCGCAAGGTGCTGATGGTCGGCGACGGCCTCAATGACGCCCCCGCGCTTGCCGCCGCCGACGTATCGCTCTCTCCGGTCACCGCCGTGCACCTGACGCAGGCGGCGGCCGACGCCGTCTTCCTCGGCAACAGGCTGGCGCCGGTCGCCGAGGCGCTCGCCATCTCGCGCCGGGCCAAGGGGATAATGCGGGAGAATCTGCGGCTCGCGGTGGTCTACAATCTGGTCGCCGTGCCGATCGCGATCGCCGGGCTTGCGACCCCGCTGGTGGCGGCGGCCGCGATGTCCGGATCCTCGGTGCTGGTCACCCTCAATGCGTTGCGCTCCGGGCGCGCCGCGCGGGAGCAGCGCTGATGGAGGTCCTGGTCTATCTGGTCCCGATGGCGCTGGCGCTCGGCCTCATCGGGCTCGGCGGCTTCCTGTGGTCGCTCAAGAGCGGCCAGTACGACGATCTCGACGGCGCCGCGTGGCGGGCGATCCTCGACGAGGACGATGAGCCCGGCACCAAGCCGGGCGAGGCCGATCGCCGCCGCCGGAGCGCGCCCCCGCCGAGATAGGTCGCCATCCCGGCAGCAATTACCCGATCAGTTGTTCTTCGCGCCCTGGCGGATCCAGGAGCGGATCGTGTCGCGATCGCAGGTCGAGAGCTTCTTCTTGCCGTGCGGCATGCGCAGCTCCGCCGATGCCCGCCAGTCGAGCAGCCACATCAGGTTGCTGCCGTCGGGGTCCTTGGCCACCACCATCGGGCCATGCTTGGTTCCCTTCATCAGGCCCTCGTAGGTCGTCAAATCGAGACCGCTTTTCTCCAGACCCTCCTGGCCGGCCTGATGGCAGCTCACGCAGCGGCCGCGGAAGATCGGCATCACGTCCTCCGCGAAGCTCGTCGGCGCCGCGGCGGCACAGGCCTCGCTCAACGGAACCAACAGGCCGACGCCGGCAGCCGATGCGACGGCAATGGCGAGCGCGCCGGCCGCCAGAAGCTTCATCTTGACCTTCATGCGATTCTCTCCGATTTCGCATCACTCGATTCGATGCGGACACTACAGCCGATTCCGGCCGCTTTGAAGCGGGCCGACGATCGCAGCGCCATCGCCGTCACTCCGCCGCCTGCAATGCGGTCTTGGTCCGGCGGCTCGCCGGCTTCGGCGCGCCGACCCGCAACCGGCGATCGGAAAACGACAGCGCCCCGCCCAAGGTCATCACCAGGGCTCCGAGCCAGATCATCAGCACCAGCGGCTTGTGATAGAGCCGTACGCCGGTCGCCCCGCTGGGATTGACGTCTCCAAGCGACAGGTAGAGCTGGCTCACTCCCCGGCTCATCAGCGCCTGCTCGGTGGTCGAGGTGTCGCGCACCGGAAAGTTGCGTTTGGATGGCTGCATCGTGCCGATCACCTGGCCGTCGCGGCGAACCGTGAACCGGCCGACCAGCTCGCGATAGTTCGGGCCCTGGCGCTCGTCGAAGCGGTCGAGGGTCAGATCGTAGCCGGCGAGCGAGATCACCTCGCCGGGTCTCACCGAGACGATCTTCTCGGCTCCCCAGTTGGTCTCGCCGACGATGCCGATGAGGGTCACGCCGACGCCGAAATGCGCCACGGCGGTGCCGAAGACCGAGCGCGGCAGCCCGCGGGCGCGGGCGAGCGAGGCGGCGGGCGAGAGGCGAAACAGGCCGATGCGCTCCGCGAGGTCGGTGACGGCGCCCGCCATGACGAACACCGCGAGCCCGATGGCGAACGGCGCCAGCACCGGGCCGCCGCCGGCGAGCGCCCAGGTCGCCGCCATGAGGACGACGGCGAGCCCAAACGCCCAGACGAGGCGCTGGGCGACGCCGAGGACATCGCCGCGCTTCCAGGCGAGCATCGGGCCAAACGGCATCGCGATGAGGATGGGAACGAACAGCGGACCGAAGGTCGCGTTGAAGAACGGCGCGCCGACGGAGATCTTCTCGCCGGTAATCGTCTCGAGGATCAGCGGATAGAGCGTGCCGACCAGCACGGTGGCGCAGGCGGTGGTGAGAAAAAGGTTGTTGTAGACCAGCGCGCCCTCGCGCGAGATCGGCGCGAACAGGCCGCCCTGCCTGAGCGAGGGCGCCCGCCAGGCGAACAGCGCAAAGCTGCCGCAGATGAACAGCACGAGAATCGCCAGGATGAAGACGCCGCGGCGCGGATCGCTGGCGAAGGTGTGCACCGAGGTGAGCACGCCCGAGCGCACCAGGAAGGTTCCCATCAACGACAGCGAGAAGGCGAGGATGGCGAGCAGGATGGTCCACACCTTCAGCGCCTCGCGCTTCTCCATCACCACCGCCGAATGCAGGAGCGCGGTGCCGGCGATCCACGGCAGCAGGGAGGCGTTCTCCACCGGGTCCCAGAACCACCAGCCGCCCCAGCCGAGCGTGTAGTAGGCCCAGTAGGAGCCCATGGCGATCCCCAGCGTCAGGAACATCCAGGCCGCCAGCACCCACTGCCGCACCCAGCGCGCCCAGGCGGCGTCGATGCGCCCGGCGATCAGCGCGGCGCCGGCGAACGAGAACGCGATGGAGAAGCCGACGTAACCCAGATAGAGCAGCGGCGGATGAACGGCGAGACCGAGGTCCTGCAGGATCGGATTGAGGTCGCGGCCCTCGAACGGCGCCTGCGGCAACCTGACGAACGGATTCGAGGTGAGCAGGATGAACAGGTAGAACGCCGCCGCGATGCTCGCCTGCACGGCGAGCACCGTCGCCTTGAGGACGAGCGGAATGGTGCTGCCGAAGGCGGCAACGAGCGCGCCGAACAGCGCCAGGATCAGCACCCACAGCAGCATCGAGCCTTCGTGGTTGCCCCAGACGCTGGTGAACTTGTAGATCAGCGGCATGGTGGAATGGGAATTCTCGGCGACGTTGAGGACCGAGAAGTCCGACCCGACATAGCAGGCGGTCAGCGCCGCGAACGAGAGGGCGACGAAGACGAACTGCGCGATGGCGATGGGCGCCGCCACGCTCATCAGGGCACGGTCCTGCCGGCGCGCGCCGACCAGCGGCAGCACCAGCTGCACCAGAGCGAGCCCGAGCGCCAGCACCAGCGCGTAGTGGCCGATCTCCGGGTTCATTGCTGACGTCCCTTCATTGTGGCCTTTCGCTATCCGCCGATGCCGAGGGTTTTGACGCCGTCGTCGAAACGCCGCAGCTTGTCGGGATCGCCGGCGAGCGCCCGGCGGGCGTCGGCGATGGCGGTACGCACCTGCTCGGGTTCTCCCAGCACATTGTAGGAGCGCACCAGCTGAACCCATCCGTCGACGTCGGAGCCGTCCTGACGCAGGCGCGCCGAGAGCCGATCGACCATGCCGCGGATCATCTGGTCGGTGCCGGCAGCCGGCGCCGCCGGCGGGCTCGCCGCGGCGTTGCCGGCTTCGGGCAGCGGCGGGTGGCCCGGCCCGACGCCGCCGCGCGGCGCGGCGACGATGGAGGCCGCCGCCAGCTCGGCATTGAGCGCTTTGATGCCTGCGTCGAGCCGGCGGAGCTTGTCGGCGTCGCCGGCGAGCGCCCGGCGGGCGTCGGCGAGCGCCGCGGTTTCCTGGTCGGCTTCGCCCAGGACCCGATACGACCGCAGCAGCATGAGCCAGCTCTCGACGCTCGAGCCGTCCTGGCGCAGCCTGGCCGCCAGGCGCTCGACCATCGCGATGATGGTCGCATCCTGGTTGGCCGCCACGGCGGGAGCGGGTTTCGCCTCGGCGGGGGCCGCCGGAGCGGGGGTGGCGGAGGAAGCTTCGGCCTCGAGTGCTTTCACGCCCTCGTCCAGCCGGCGAAGTTTTTCGGCATCCGTGGCGAGCGCCGCCTTGGCGGCGGCAACGGTCGCCGCAGCTTGCGCAGAATCGCCGAGCACCCGGTACGACCGCACCAGCTGGATCCAGCCGTCGACGTCGGAGCCGTCCTGGCGCAGCCGCGCGGCAAGGCGCGCGACCATGTCGCGGATCATCTTGTCCTCGGCGGGCGCGGCGGCAGCGGACGCCGGCGGGCTTTGGCCCGGCGCCGCCGCAGCGCCCGCAGCCGCCGGATCCACCCGCGCCAGCGCCCGGCGCACCGGCTCGATCCAGCGGGCGCCCTCCGGCGCGGCCGCGAGGAGCGCGCGCCAGATCCGGGCGGCATCGGCCGGGCTGCCGTCCTGCTCGGCGGCGAGCCCCTGGTAGAAGCGCGCCGAGACGTCGGCCGGATCGAGCCGGATCGCCTCGTCGAATATCGCCTTGGCTTCCGGGGTGACCTTGCCGTCGGCGGCCGCCACCATGGCCTCCCCGAGATCGGCCTTGCGCTGCGCCGTTACCCCGAGCAGCCGCAGCGCATTGCTGCGCGCCCTGACGGCGTCGTCGTAGCGGCCGAGCCGCAGATAGACCGGCGCGATCACCTCCCAGCCGCGGCCGTCCTCGGGATGTTCTGCAAGATGCGCCTCGACCCGCGCGAACGCGCTCTCGACGCCCTCGTTGTCGCCGTGCGCGCCGGCGATCCGCGCCGAGAGCGGCTGGCCGGGAAGCGCCGGCGAGCCGATCGCCAGGTAGAGGGCGACGGCACCGAGCGGCAGCATGACGAGCGTCGCGGCGGCGGCCCAGCGCCGCGGACGCGGCGAGGCATCGCCCACGGCCGAGCGGACGGAAGAGGCCGCTCCGGCCGCAAGCAGCCGGCGCGACACTTCGAGCCGGGCGGCCTCCGCCTCGGTGGCGCCGATCAGGCCCGCTGCGCGGTCGCGCTCGACCTCGTCGAGCTGGTCGCGATAGACGGCGACATCGTTGTCGTCGCGCCCGTCCGTCACCCTCGGGGTGCGCAGCGGCCACAGCACGGCGAGCATCGCCGCGACGGTCATCAAGGCAAAAAAGGTCCACAGCATCATTGGGCAAAAATCATCGGTTTGAATGCGACCTCAAGGGGGCGCGAGCCCTCCTTCGCGAAGCGTTGTTTAGCGCGACACACCTCGCGCGTACAGGTCCACGGATGGCGCCCCGCCGCAATCGGTAGAATGCCGCCCCTGCGGGACCGGGCAGCGGTTCGCCGGCGGCTTCCGCGATGCGCTGCCCCGACGCCGACGAGCATCGCTGCCGCGGCCTCGATCGTGCCATGCCGCCATCGCATCGTCTACCGCGCGGCGGCGAGACCCGCGGCCGAGGTCGTGTCCTCCTCCGCCCAGGGCGGAAACAGTCGGACCAGTACGGACAGCAGGACGAACGGCGTCAACAGCACCACGGCCGCGGCCGCCAATCCCTCCCTCTCGAAGATGGACGGGTGATAGGCGATCAATCCCTTGCCCGTCTTGGCGATTTCCTGTCCGCCGATGACCACGTTCCAGCGCATCATCAGGACCGACAGCAGGACCAGGAACGCACAGCCGGCCACCCCTGCGACCAGCGCCCCCCCTGTCGTGCCTCGCCAGATCATGAACGACAGCACGAGCAGCGGAAGCACAGAACCGACTCCGAATTGCAGGATAAAGAAGGGAACGATGAGCGGTCCCTTGACGAATTCCATGATCACGTCGATGCCTTCCCGACCGCGGTAGACCAGACTGGCGAATTCCACGCCCTCCAGCAGCAGGGTGAACATCATGAAGCCCCACAGCGCATAGGCCATGCCCTTGAGGCACGCCAGATCGACCGGAACCCTGCGCAGCTTGCTCGCCACGACATAGAGCACGATCAACAGCGCGGTTCCGGAGATGATGGCGGAGAACAGGAAGATCGCCGGCATGAGATCGGAGGACCACCATTCGCGCGACTTCAGCGAGCCGAACACGAATCCGACGTAGCCGTGCAAGCCGTGCGCGCCGGGGATGCCGATGATGGCCAGCGCGAAGATCCATTTGCGATCGTAGCGCATCGCCTTCTCGGACAGATCATAGGACCCGAGCGACAATGCCCGGTAGAACAGTCCCGGCAGGCCCGCCTTGTGTTGCGCCAGGTGCACGATGTGAGGCCGGAAAACGAACCAGGTCTCCAGAACCAGGAGAATGATGTAGAAGGCCGCCGCATAGGCGAAGATGGCGAAGGCCGAGGTCATGTGCGGCGTGATCATGGCATTGAACGCGCGCTCGGGATGGCCGAGGTGCAGCAGCAGCGGCAGCGGCACGACGACCATGCAGCACAGGGAGACGAGCAGGGCGAAATGCGCCACCGGCCGCAATCGCTGAAAGCCGAATACCTGGTACAGGCTCGAGATGGTAAAGGCGCCGGCCACCAGCCCGGTGAGATAGGGATAGACCACGATGAGCACGGTCCATGGGATGACCGTCTCGTTCGGATAGACGTATCCGGTGAAGGGCGAGGCGTGAAAGAGCGACTCCATCAGCTGACGTCCTTGTCGATGCCGACATAGAAGACATTTGGCGCGTTGCCGGTTTCGCGTCTGAGCACCTGGACCCGATTGCTGGCGATGAACCGGCTGATCGGGCTTTCCTTGTCGTTGCGGTCGCCGAAGATGCGCGCACCGACCGGACAGACCTCGACGCAGGCGGGCTGCAACCCCTTGGTGATCCGGTGATAGCACCAGGTGCACTTGTCGGTGACGTTTCTGCGCTCGTCGAAGTAGCGGGCGCCGTACGGGCAAGCCTGCACGCAATACTGGCAACCGATGCAATAGGTGTGGTCGATGACCACCACGCCGTCCTCGGTCTTGTAGGTGGCGCCGGTGGGGCACACCTGGACGCATGCCGGATGCGTGCAGTGATTGCACAGCTTGGGCACGAAGAAGGCCTTTGCGACCTTGTCGTCCTTGTAGCGATTAGCGAACCGATATTCGCGTTCCGAACCGGAGGCCGCGATGTTGACCGGATCGGCCTGACTGTCGATGCGCGCGGTGTCTTCTCCCTCCAGATAGACGTAGCGCTCGACCCAGGTGCGGAAGTGATGCGCGTCGGGGGAAACATCGTTCTCCTTCTTGCACGCCTCGACGCAGCGCAGGCAGCCGATGCATTTCGTGGCGTCAACGCCGAACGCCCAACGGTGCTTGGTCCAGTCATAATCTGGTATCGCCGGCACTGCGCCGCCGGCCGCCGCTTGCGTGGTGGCTGCCGTCGCCTGCGGCGGTAAGGCAGCGGTTGCCACTGCGGCGGCCCCGCATGCAATGGCGCCGCCCAGGCAACTGAGAAATTCGCGGCGCTCTCTCTGGTGGTCCTCGAGCTCCGATTCCTGTGTCATCGTGCGCTGCTCCTGGGCAAACGGTGAGTTCCGCCGCACTTCACTTGCAACCGGCGCCCGCGTAATAGGTCGCCACGACGTCGACGTCCGCGTCGCTCAAGTCCTTGCTGATCCCGGCCATCATGGCGTTCTTGCGGGCCCCGGACTGGTAGGCTTTCACGGCGACGACGAGGTAGTCCTTGGACTGCCCCACGAGGTTCGGCCACGCGCGATTGGCGCTGCGACCGTCGGCGCCATGGCAGGCGGTGCACTTGGCAGCCGTGGCCCGACCCGCAGAGGCGGCCTGCCTGTCGGCAATCAGGGCGCTTTCGCATTTCAGACTGGCGAAATAAGCCGCGAGATCCGCCGCGTCTTCAGTGCTCGCTCCCTGGGCGGCGGCGCTCATCATCGGATTGTCGCGCGCGCCCGTGGCGTACGCCTTGAAGGCGTCGACCAGATAGGCGTCGTTCTGTCCAGCCAGGGTTGGACCCGGCAGGTTAGCGCTCACGCCCTCGGCACCGTGACAGCCCGCACAGGCGGCGGCCTTCGCGTTGCCGGCCGCCGCGTCGCCCGGCGCCGCCGCGGCAGACGCCAGGGCGATCTTTGGCGAATGCGGCTTGTGGCAAGCGGTGCACTGCTGCGTTCCGGCATGGTCGGCGACGACGATCTGCGGCTGCGCCTCGGGCCTGCCCGCCATCTTCTCGTGGCACAGGGTGCAAAGCTGTCGCGTATCGGTCGGGATGGTCAGCTTCAGGTTGCTCGGATGATCCGGGCCGGTCGATGAATTGACGAACATCCCGCGGACATCCCGCCCACCAGCCGGCCCATGGCAGACCTCACAATTGACGGCCTTGCCGGCATCGGCGTTGTTGTGGACGCCTTTGGACCATTCCGCGAAGCGCTCCGCGTGACATCCCTCGCAATAGGCCGTCCCCTTGAATTTGGGCTTGTCAGACGCAATCTCGGCTACCGAGTCTCCCCGATAGTGACCGTAGACGTAGAATGAGCTGCTAGTGAAGAATGTCTTTGCCGCATACGCCCCCACGCCCAAGGTCACGATCAGGAGGATCAATCGAAAGATGTGTCGGGGCATGATTTTGCACCGTCGTCCGGGCCATGCGCTCAGTCGCGTCGCATCGAACCGATCCCCCAATCGCCTCCGTTGTCGGGAGGGGGGTCAATTAATTATTGCGACCCTCTGCCGTGACCTCCCCCGCGTCGGTAGCCGCGCCCGATCAAGCAGTAAAAATTAATTTGACGGTGCAACCCGGGCGTTGATCTAGATCAAAGTTTTGCGTCGTCGTTCGATGAATCCGGATGCAGGCAATGTCCCGACGCAGCATTCGGCGGCAATCAGCGGGCGCTTCGACGTGGGCTATCGCACCGTGCTCGGCCGGGCGCCGCCCGTTGCGGCGGTGTCCCGCCGAATACAGCGCGACCGCCCAGTGCATCGGGCGGTCGCCGGCTCGCGACATTCACGGGGATTTGTCCACCCGCTCAGCCGATGATCCGGACATCGCTGGCGGTTCGCTCGATCACCTTCGGTGGCGGCGGGGAGAACCACAGCTGATACATGGTCACGATCCACATCACGGCGAAGGAGGACCCCATCACTGCGCCGGCGATTATCACCACCCAGGCGAACGGATGAAAAAGCTTGGTGAAATACCAGGAGCTGACATCCATCACGATCGCGCAGAACGGCAATGCGATGATGGCACATTTGAACCACACCGGCCGCACATAGGCATGGCTGAACATGAAGCCGACGATGAAGAAGATGAAGGTCAGGCCGAACAGATGGATATGCGACACCCGAACCAAGGTGGCGAGCGTGGCGCCGGTGTCCACCTCGGTCGCCTTCTTCAGGTTGTCGTATCCGGACAGGTTCGGAAGATGCGGGTTGCTGCCGTCATGGCAGGTCATGCAGCGCTTCTCGAGCGTCGGCCTGACGTCCTTCTCGTAGTCCGCGCGAGGAGCGCCTCCCTGCGACCAGGCGATCAGGATGCCGCGCTCGTCGGGCGGCAGCATGGTCGACATCGGGCCGCGCAGTGCACTCTCGAGCCGCGAGCCCTTGCCGGTACCCGAATAGGCGACGACGATATCCTCGTAGGACAGCATCAGCGGATTTCCGCCCGCCTTTCCCGCATAAGTGAAATAGACGTTGAGCAACGCGAACAGATAGCCGCCCCCGAGGATGAGGAGCACCGCGGTGAAGAGGACGCGCTGGCTGTACGGCAACTCCGAGAAGTGCCGGTAGAGTTGGTGCAACGGCAGGTCATCCATGGTCGCTTCCATCGGTCCTGAGGACCGGGCCAATCGAGCGCGGCAGGCGCCGCGCCCGAATGCTCCGGTCTCGATTTTGGCGCCGCCGTCGCGCCGAGCGGCAAATGCGCATACGCGACGTCACTTCTTCGGCAGCGATCCGTAATACGCAGCCAGGTTCGCGACGTCGGCATCGCCGAGCGTGCCGGCGAACGACTTCATGACCGCATTCGCGCGCTTGCCCGACTTGTAGTCCTGAATGGCCTGAACGAACTGGTCCTCCTTGATGCCCGCCAAAGCGGGGTTCGTTCCGGAGCCTTCGCCGTTCGCGCCGTGGCACCCGACGCAGGCGGCCGCCTTCGCCTTCCCGGCCTGGGCGTCTCCGGCCGCCTGGGCGGTGCCGATCGCTCCGAGAAGCGCCAAAATGCCAACGGTCGTAAACAAAGTGCGGTTCATCGTCATCTCCTGTTGGTTTCTCGAGCGCAACGTCGCAGCGCACCCGGGATCGTGGACGGCCGCACTCGTGGCTCACGTCACTTGCCCGGAAGAATGACGAACACGACGCCACGCGCTTTCTGGCTCCCATAGTAGGCCGCGAGATTCTTGATGTCCTCCTCGCTCAGCACGTCCGACATGGCGGCCATCTCCGAGCTGCGTCGGGCGCGCGACCGATAGGCCTGCAGGACCTTGTCGAGATAGTCCACGCGCTGCCCGGCCAGGGCCGGATAGCGCGGGTTGATGCTGTTGCCGCCGGGGCCGTGACAGCGGTCGCACCGCTGCGCCCATTCCTCCGGCGTCAGGGGCTTGCGCACGTTGGGTGCCTGCGGCTCCTGGGCCGCGTAGTACGCCGCCAGATCCTTGACGGCGTTGTCGTCGAGCGACCCGACCATCCCCTTCATCGTCTCATCGTTGCGCGCTCCGCCCTTGTAGGCGCGAAGCGCGGCGGCGAAATACTGCGCGTCCTGACCGGCGAGGCTCGGCGTCGCCGCGTTGCCGCTGACGCCCAGGTCGCCGTGGCATCCGGCGCAGCCGGCCGAGGCGGCCTTGCCGGCCGCCTCGTCACCGGACGCCGCGGTCGGCGCCCGCGCCGGCTTCTGCAGCGCATAGAACAGCGCGACGTTGTTGATGTCCGCATCACTCAGCCCGGCGAGCATCGACTTCATCATGTCGTCCTTGCGCTGGCCGCTCTTGTAGGCCTTCATCGCGGCGACGAGGTATTGCGGATCGAACGAGACGAGACTCGGCATGCCGGGCGTCTTGCTGATGCCGATCTCGCCGTGGCAGCCCGCGCACGCGGCCGCGGCGCTCCGGCCGGCCTCGACCGGGTCGCGACCCTGAGGGCGCGGGCTCGTCGCGCTCTGCTGCACGGGATCGAGGCTGGCGTAATAGGCCGCCACCTTGACCAGCGCGTCGTCGCTGAGGAACTTGACGCTGTTGATCATCGTGGGATCGCTGCGGCCGCCCGACTGGTAGGCCTTCAGCTCGAGATAGAGATACACCGCGCGCTGGCCGGCGAGATGCGGGGTGCCTGCCGTGGTGCTGATGCCGTTGACGCCGTGACAGCCCCCGCAGGACGATTCGGCGAGGTGCCTGCCGTCCGCGATCTCCTCCGGACCGGCGTAAAGCGGGCGCATCTCGCCGCCGGCTCTGCTCGCCGGTTGAGCGAAGGCGCCTGCCGGCGCCGCAAGGGCCGCGCCGACGATCAGCGCCATGCGCGCGATCCTCGCCGCGACGTCCGCCATCGACCCGTGCCTCGCCTCGGCGGAAGGCCGCGAGGTGCGAGCCGGCGCCACGGATGGGCAGCCGGAGCCCGGGGCCGTTGCAGCGCGCGCGCTTGTCCTCATGCCAGGCTCCCGACGTGCACCTACGATATGGCGCTCCGGCAGGCTCGCGAACCGAGCCCTGCCAAGCTGCTGCGACCGGATTCCATCAGCTCGTTCTTCGCATCGACGCCCCGCTCCTATTTCACCGGCTGGCCGGCGTAGAAGGATGCGATGCTTTCGATCACCGAATCGCTGTAGGGCAGGCTCATCTTGTGCATCATGGTGTTTCCGCGCCTCTCGTCGCGGTACGCCCTGAGCGACATGATGAGATAGTCCTTGTCCTGCCCGTTGATCTTCGGAACCACCACCGTGGCGCTGTTGACATTGCTCGCGTGACAGCGGTTGCACTTTTGGGTCAGCTCCGAAATCAGGGCCTGCCCGTTTTCCGCCGGCCGCGACTTCTGCACCGCGTAGAATGCGGCGATGTCGTCGATATCCTTGTCGCTGAGCGCGGCGACGGCGCGCTGCATGGTCTCGTGCTTGCGCGCCTTGCGGTAGGCCTTGATCGCGTTGACCAGATAGCGGGGCTCCTGGCCGGCGAGGCTCGGGGTGGCGGCATCGGTGCTCACCCCGTGCGAGCCGTGGCACCCGCCGCACAGGGCGGACAGCGGCTCGCCCGCCTTGGCGTCGCCGAAAGGCGCCGCCGGCCGCTGGGCCGGGGCCTGGGAGGCGTAGTACAGGGCGACGCTCTCCAGGTCGATCTTGCCCATGTCGCGCACCAGCGCGTGCATCGGCGACGTGTCGCGGGCTCCGGTCAGATATTCCTGAACGGCGGTAACGAAATAGCGGGGCTGCTGGCCGGCCAGGCTGGGGGTCCCGGCAATCGTGCTGTTGCCGTCGCGGCCGTGACACTGGCCGCAGGCGGCAGCCACCTTCTTGCCGTTCTCGTAGGGCGAGAAGATCGCGGCATCCTTTGCCGGCGCGCCGGCGATCGGCGGCAGGCTGGCATAGAACGCGGCCACATTGCGCATGTCCGCGTCGCTCATGTGCCCCGCGATGTCGCGCAGCGCGGCATGGGCGCGTCGGCCGTCCTTGTACTCATTGAGCGACAGCAGCAGGTAGCGATCCCATTGTCCCGCCAGGTTGGGGATGGCCGGAGCCACCCCCCTGCCGTCCAGGCCGTGACATCCCTTGCATTCCTTGTCGGCCAGCGCCTTGCCCGCGTTGACGTCGCCGGCCACCGCCTTGGTCCTGCTCGCGTCATTGTCCGAGCAGCCGATCAGCGACACCGACAACAGGATGCCGATCATGAGACGTTTCATTGGGAGCCTCGATATTTGGCGGGGTCGGCCGCGGTCCGCATCGGGCTCACCAGGGATTTCACAGCCTCCCCAGCAGGCTGTGCGTAAATCCGATCATGATCAGGATGAACAGGGCAAGGCCGGCCGCCATCAGGGCGAAACCGAGGATCTTGGAGCCGACGGTCATGGGCTGCGACGGCGCATCCACCAGGAAGTCCTTGAGCTCCCCCGACCGCACCAGGCGGTCGTACTCGACGGTGTGCTCCCGCCGGAACTTGTCCAGGGGCATCACCCCGGTGAACATCATGATGTCGAGCGGGAAGTTGTCGGGCCGCCAGTGATTGTTGAAGAAATGCACGGTGAACAGGAATCCGGCGGCCAGGAACGCTTCCTCGCCGTGGAAGATGGTGGCGACGTTGAACACCCATCCGGGGAGGACCGAGGCGGTCAGCGACTTGAACCACAGCATGGCGCCGCTCACCCCGATGATGGTCACGCCCCAGAACGGCGCCCAATAGTCGAATTTCTCCCAGTAGGTCCACCGGTCGAAGATCGGTCGCGGGCCGCGGCCGAAGAACCACTTGAACATGGCGAACGCGTCCCAGAGGTCCTGCAGGTTGGGCACGAACGAGTACGGTCCGAACCAATTGAAGGTTCGCCAGTTGCCCAGGACGCGGGAGGCGACGTAGGCGAGGTGGGCGAAGAATATCGCCACGAAGACCACGGCGAAGACCCGGTGCACGGTGCCGGTCACGCGCGGACCGCCGAAGGCGTTCTGGACCACCGGGGCCCAGAAGCTGTCGGCATAGAACAGCGTCATGCCGGTAAAGACCAGGGTCATCACGGTCAGCGCAAACACCAGATGGGCGATCCGCCATATGGCCGGCCAGCGCCGGTAATACTGGACCTGCCCGCCCTTCAGCACCTCGTCGGCCAGGACATGCGGCGTCATCTTGTGCTCCTGGCGCTCGCGGAACTCGCGGTACCACCACAGCGCGGAATGCGCCCAGAAGAACGACAGCGTGCCGGCGAGCAGCAGGATCATGAATTTCGATGCCACCCAGGTCTGCGGGTAGCGCGCAAAATCGCTGGTCGTGGCGTGCGGCTGGAACGTGACGAATCCCGGCGTCGCGTCCTCGTGGCATTTTTGGCAGGTCTGCAGGCGGTTGGCGGGATACACCGCCGCGGCCGGATCGCTGACCCGCTGAATGGTATGATTGCCGTGGCAGTCGAAACACTTGGCCGTATAGGCGTAGCCGAGGGTGTTGACCTGGCCGTGATAGGTCTCGACGTAGCTCTTCAATTGCGCCTGATGGCAGTTTCCGCAGTTCTTGGTGATGGCGAGCTTGGACGTTCCCAGGGCCGGAAAATCGATCTCGTGCGCGGTGTGGCAGTCGAAGCAGACGGCCGCCTTCGCATTGCCTTTCATCAGCTCCTTGCCGTGCACCGAGTTCAGGTACTGGTTGCGCTGCTTCTCGTGGCATTTCCCGCACACGTCGGGAATGCTCTGCCGCCACTCGATCAACGTCTTGGCGATGTTCTCGTGGGGAATCTCGGTGATTTTCGTGTGGCAGTCGACGCATTGATACAGCAACCTGCCGTGAACGCTTTTCTCGAAACCGTCCTTCGGTATGAACAGGGACCGAACCGTGCCGTCCGTCCGCGGCATCTCAAATCCTTCGGCGCCGTGACAGCCGAGGCACACCTCGTTGGTCATTTTCTGGTCGGCGTCCTGCGCTTTCGCCTCCCAGGTGCCCGACGCTCCTGCCCAGCAAATGACGGCAGCCGCGATCCGTCCGGCAAGTCTCGCAAGACCCCGGGGACCCGATTTCTCCATTCGATGCATGAAATTCCCCAAAACGATCGGATTTCGACGGCTCGTTCCACGCATGGGAGGTCGGCTGGCCGAGGTATCGAGGAAGGGGGAATGCCGTCAATTCCCGCGCCGAGTTCGGCTTTCCGTACTGCCCGCCGATATCCGGTTTTCGCCAGCAAGGCAACGGTATCGGTCGCCGATATCAGCTTCGCCGTCAAGACGACCACCCCACCGATCGCGCCCGTCATCGTGGCATTCCGTACCGCGTCGAGACGGGGAGTCCGAGCTCGGCAGGTTCACGAGCAATCCACCCGGCGTTCATTAGCCGGCGCGGATCGCATGGCATTGATCGAGATCAACGCGCCTCTCGTCTGCCTCGAATAGCTGCCAGCAGGTGCGGGGTCGGCCGGCGCAACCAAATCGGGCGCCGCCACGGCGATGCATCGAATGAGGTGCCGATCTTCGCGTCGATTGCGCAAGCTCATTCGGCGACCGCCCGTCGACGCCCTCAAGATCAAAAACCCTACTGGATTTCAAGAGGTTGCTGCTGCTTCTGGCGAGTCCGAAGCGTGCGCGAGACGATGCCCTAGCGGCTGATCGCCAGCCGACGGATCTCCGCTTGCATTGCAACGCTACGATCGATGGCAAGATCCGCGATCGAATTGGAGAATTCGTCGACCTTTGCCCACTCGGTATATTCGACGCAGACTTTTGGATCGGTCGGGCCGCCCGTCAGTTTCATGATCAGGCGGATGATGTGTCGGTCCAGCCAGCCGTAACGCGGATAGTCGAGGCGCCCGGCAATGGCCGTCGCCAGGACCGGGCTCAGCCGGTGTCTGGCGATCAATTTCCGGACGTAGGGATTGCCCTCGACGGTATCCTTGCCGGGCTTCCTGGCGGTCAAATTCACCGAAGCGAGGATCAGCGGAGGGGGGGAGGACAAGGTGCGATAGGTCGCCAGCAGTCGATCCGCTTCCGGCAGATGTCGGCCATACCGCACCGCCGCGACGAGCACGACCAGCGCGGCGGCCGCCAGGCTTTCCGGCGTCGGCAATGACGTCGCCAGATCGTGCGGCGTGGCGGGGATGCCCCTCTCGGCAAGCCGTACCGCGATGTGCGCCGCAATTCGCCCGGATTGACCATCGCGCGTGACATAAAACACATCCATGCCTCCACGCTCCCCTTGGTCAGGCACTCTCCCAGCCGGATCGCAACCGTCCGGAATTGATCCAGATCAAGAATTCTCATCGCCGCGGCCGCGGATTGCACCGATGCGGTGGCCTGAAGGCGTTCGGCCGGAAGTTCGAGAAGAACGGCAACAAGCCCTAAAAGACACGCCAGAATCAAAGAGTTGCCAGCGACTTTCGAAATCTGGACGATAGCCCTTCCAACCTTGTGCGGGCGTCTACTTCTTCCGCACCGTCGGTGCCGCCGCGGTGATGTCGTCGTAGGTCACCCTGCAGGTGCCCTTGCGGTCGTAGCGGGCAAAGAACGGATTGGGCTTGTCGACGAACTCGCTGCGACTCACGCGGCCGTCGCGGTTGTCGTCGAAATAGCCGATCTCGGCCTGCTTGAGCATCGGGTCCGCCTTGCGAATCGCCTCGAACTCCCGGGTGTCCAGGTAGCCGTCATGATTGCGGTCGGCCTCGTTGAACAGCTTGGTCGCATACTTCTTCCATTCCTCGCAGGTAAAAACGCCCTTGCCCTCGGGATCACCCCAGGCATTGGCCCAGGTGACCAGCGGGTCGAACCCGGAGTATTTCAACGAAGAGTCCCGGTCCCTTGGACTCTGCGCGGCCGCAGAGCCCGCCAGACACACGAATAGCAGTGCGCAGGCCGAAATGCGGTGCTTCATCCGTGTCGTCTCCTGGAATACCTATCGCCTCCCTGGGCCATCATGACCGCCTCGACGTCGCCCGGCCATCCATTTCGGCCTTTTCGAGCCCGCTAGGAACTTTCGTTGCAGGAATGTCACAGCGCCAGAATATTCCGACTTAAAGAGCTGCGTTTGATTTCCGTCAATTGTCACCACCGGCGCGTGTCAATACTGTGCCCATGGGCCGTGGCATCAGCAACCAAGCAAGCTGATGAGTCAATTCGCAAACGGTGGGGGCGTTTCGATGAATAGCTGGATCCACTTCGGGTTCGCGGTTAAATCCACCGCTCGTTCGGGCGGGTGGGCACCCAGGCACCGCGCGCTTGCGGCGCTCGGCCTTGCGGTCCTGACGGTTTCATGGCCCGCCGCAACTCGACCGGCGTCCGCCGAGGACGGGAAGATCCGCCTCGAGGACGTCCGCGCCGCGCTCTCCGGTGCGGCTCCGGCGCAGGCGGGGATGAAAGCCGAGATTCAGGATGCCGCCTATGCCGAGCTGGCCGCATTCGCCCGGACCACCGGCGAGCGACGCGTTGCCAGATCCGATTCGGGCGCCGACCAGACCGCCGCGACGCTGCTGGCCTTCGCCGATCAGCTGCAGCCGCGTGCGAGCAGGGCCGCGTCGACCGCGCCGACCTCCGCCATCGACCGTGACGACACGGTTTCGGCGCTGACCGAGTTCGCCCGGCAGATCGGCGGCGAGCCTGCCCCAATTCGCCTCGCGAAGGTGACAAAGCCCGTTCCGGTCAAGGCCGACCCCGGCGGCGTGGCCACCTATATGGGTTCGCAGGTCTGCCAGGGCTGTCATGCGGTCCAGCACGCCGCCTTCAACTCCACGCTGATGGGAAAGATCTTCCGCAACCCGCGGACCGCCCAGGAGCGGCTGGGCTGCGAGGGCTGCCACGGACCGGGATCGCTGCACGTCAAGGCCGGCGGCGGCCGCGGCGTCGGAGACATGATCACGTTCCGGCTCGACGACCCGAGGCATACGCCCGAGGAATACAACGCGGTCTGCCTGACTTGCCACGAAAAGGGCAACCGGACGCTGTGGCGCGGCAGCACGCACGAGACGCGCGGGCTGACCTGCACCAACTGCCACACGGTGATGACCAACGTGACGCCGAAGGCCCAGCTCGCCAAGCTCACCGAGATGGATACCTGCTTCCAGTGCCACAAGAACAAGCGCGCGGAGATCTGGCGCTCGTCGCATATGCCGGTGCGCGAAGGCAAGATGTCGTGCTCGACCTGCCACAACCCGCACGGCAGCTACTCGGAGGCTCTGCTCCGGGAGACCACCGTCAACGACAATTGCTACAAGTGCCATGCGGAGAAGCGCGGGCCGTTCCTGTGGGAGCATGCGCCGGTTCGCGAGAACTGCCTGAACTGCCACGATGCGCACGGCTCGATCAACGACTTCCTGCTGAAGATCTCGCGTCCCCGCCTGTGCCAGCAGTGCCACGCCAATCTGACCGGGCACCCGGGGAATCCGCGAAATCCACAGTCGCTGTATGCGATCAACCGCGAATGCCAGAACTGCCACTCGCAGCACCATGGCTCGAACAGTCCGGCAGGTTCGCGGTTCATTCGCTGAGTATCGGGGCATGAGAATGCGGTCCGGGCCGCCGGTCCGGACCGCCGGGGAACGACAAGCGTCACTTAGCGCCAGGCTGCACCAGCGGGATGTGTCGGGGGGCTGACATGGAAGTTTGCAAAAAGATCCTCAAGTCCAGGCGGACGATGCTGCTGGCCGGCACCATGCTGGCGGCAATGGCTCCGGTCTCGCCGACGCTCGCCGCCGACGTGCCGGTGGTCGTGGCGCCGGCCGAGCCCGTCGGCTGGTACTTCTGGGGCGGGATGGAGGCCGGTGGCCGCATCGTGCTCCAGCAGCCGCCGAGCGGCTTTGGCAGGGCACCGCCGCCGATCAACTGGCTGACGCAGAAGACGACGGACAGCCGGGCCAAGTTCGAGGAATACGGCGACATCCCGAGCGGGGTCTTCCTCGACTGGATCAACCTGAACGGCGGCACCTTCGACGGCCGCTTCGCCTACGATCTGTGGGCGCGCAACGTCGGTCTGAACAATCAGAGCTACAGTATCGACGTCGCCCGGCCCGGCGAGCAGTACTTCTGGTTCGCCTGGGACCAGACGCCGCATCTCATCAGCACCAGCGCCAAGACGGTATTCGGCGGCGTGGGCACCACCCTGCTCACCGTCGACCCGGCGCTGCGCACCGTCCTGCAGGCCAACCTGCCGAACGCCGCACTGAACACGGCGGCCGGCACTACGGCGCGCACCAATATCGAGAACGCCATCAACAACGCCGAGCGGAACATCAATCTCAGCACCCAGCGCGACCGGTTGACGGCCGGCTACCGCGGCACGCCCACGCCCGACGTCGACTACTCGGTGGAGTACAGCAACGAGCATCGCACCGGCACCCGGCCGACCGGCGTGCCCTATGGCTGGGGCACCACGGCGAGCCCGCGCCCGACCAATCCGGTGGAGGTGGTGCAGCCGCTCGACGACAGGACCCAGAGCCTGGAGGCCAAGGGGGAATATGTGGGCGTGACCCCCTGGAACACGGCGTGGAGCGGCAACGTCAGGTACAACGGGTCGGTCTTTACCAACGACGTCAAGCAGCTCGATGTGCAGAACCCGTTCTGCATCACCTGCAACGTGCTCACCGGGGTCTCGGCCTCGCCGCCGAACATCAACAATTTCGGCCCCAACATGCTGCGGCTCGGCCTCTATCCGGACAACAATGCCAACGCCATCACGGGGAATTTCGCCTTCGACCTGCCGTTCTGGAAGAGCCGCAATGTCACCACGGTCCAGTACAATTCGATGCGGCAGAACGATCCGTTCATCACCTCCGGGACCAACGGCCTGGCGACGCCGAACGTCACCACGCTCGCCGGCGTGCCGGTGGGCAGCCTGAACGGCGAGGTGAACACCCTCTTGTTGAACAATCTCTACACCGCGCAGATCACCAACGACGTGAAGATGACGATCAAGGCGCGCCACTACGACGTGCAGAATGACACGCCGTCGCTGCACATCGCCACCTGGATCTTCGGCGACAGCGGCTGCGCGGCCGGCCCGCCCAACCCGGTCACCGGGGTGTGCAGCCCGACCGATGCGCGCAACTCGCTTCCCATCTCCTACATCAAGGACAATGTCAGCGCCGAGATGAGCTGGCGCCCGGTGCGCTGGGCGACGGTCGGCGGCGGCTGGTTCTTTGAGCGATGGGACCGTGATTTCCGCGACGTCAATATCACCAACGAGAACACCGGACGGGTTTTCGTCGACCTCACGCCGACGGAATATGTCCACGCCCGCGGCTCGTACCAGTATGGCGAGCGGCGCTACAACACCTACAACACGGAGGTCTTCGTCGAGGAGCCCGCGCTGCAATTCTCCGAGGTCGCCTCGAACATGCGGCGCTTCGACATCGCCAACCGCAACCGGCAGAAGGGCGACTTCCAGGTCGACCTCACCCCCGGCCGCATCGTCACCGTGTCCCCGACTGCCGGGTTCCGCTGGGACGACTACCCGGATCCGGTCTTCAACCCGCTGGGTGTGAGCAAGGATCACAGCTGGAATGTCGGCGTCGAGGTCGCGGCGGTGCTCGACCCGTCGTTCCGCATCACCGGCGCCTACAATTACGAGGACCGTCAGCTCAACGTGGCGGGCGGCAGCGGAGCCAACTTCAACAGCGGAAGCGTGCTCACCGGCTGCTCCACCAGCGCGGCCATCAATCCGGACGCCATCATCGGGACGGCCTGCACTTGGCGAAGCGACATCGACCAGCACTACCATACCTTCATGGTGGCGGCGGACTGGAAGCCGAATCCGAGCGTGTTCGACGTGCGGTTCGAGGCGCTCTACGTGGTGGCAAGCGAGGGCAACGCCACGACCCCGTGCTCGGCACCCAACTTCGTCGGGGCCACCGCGGTGGGAACCAACTGCAACGGCCTGCAGTCTGTCGGAACGACGCTGGTCGATCCCGCGCTGGTGAACTTCGGGCAGTTCCCGACCGAGCGCAACAACTTCCTGCGCTTCAACGCGATCGGCCGCTACTACGTCGATCCGAGCTTCGTCAAGCAGATGGGCTGGAACGGCGATGTGGTCTTCAAGGTGCGCTACACCTGGGAGCGGAACACGAACACCAATTGGGGGTCGGAGAATACCACGCCCTACATCCCGACCAGCGACACCAACGAGCTCACCGGCGGCAACCGGTCGCTGCTGCTGGCGGCATTCAACCCGAACTACACGGCTCAGGTCATCGCCGCCTCCGTGGTGCTGAAATGGTAGCCGGCCTGTCTCTGGGCGAGGAGCGAAACATGATCCGACAGCTCGTTCTCTGCACCGCGGCGATCGCAGCCACCTGCCTCATCGGGATCGGGTCGGCCGACGCGGCCGACCAGAAGATCGTACGCAAGGCTCCGGTGATCGCGGCGCCGGTCGCCGTGGTCCGCGTCGAGGATTGCAGCGCCTTCTACGACGACTACCACGAACGCGGCTTCGGCTGGGGCACCGGACCGGGAGCAAGCCTGGGCTTCGGCGCGTTCGAAGGCGCGCTTCCCCGCTATCCGCGCAACGAGTTCCCCAACTGGTACGGCGCCTGCGTGAATTGGGGGCACTACAGCGCCGCGGGCGGGTCCGCTCGCTGACCGGCAGCGCCGCTGCACGGCGGCCCTGCTCGCGGGAACTCCGGATCCTGTCCGACGACGCTACGCGGCCGAGTCCTGCGGGCGGGCGATCGCCGCCAGCGCCTGCGGATTTTCCAGGACGACGCTGCGGCCGCGGATGACGACGCCGTGGTCGGCCAATGACTTCAGGTTGCGCGACAGGTTCTCGGGCGTCATGCCGAGATGCGAGGCGAGCATCCGCTTGTCGAACGGCAGGGTGAAGCGGCCGCTCTCGCCGAGCTCCGCATCGGTACGCAGCAGCCAATCGGCCACGCGTTCGAGCGAGGTGAGCAGCTTCTGGTTCTTGAGCTCGGTCAGCACGCCGCCGAATGCGCGCGACAGCTCGCACGCGATGGCCCGGGCGAAGGCCTTGTCCGCGTCGAACATGCGGCGCACCGCCTCGACGGGAATCATCAGGATCTCCGAGGACTTGAGGGTCCGTCCCGAGGCCAGATAGGGCTGATCGCCGACTGCCGCCGCCAGGATGAACACCGAGACCGGGCGCATGACGGCGATCGTGGTCTCGTGCTCGTCGTCGAGCTCGGCATAGAGCTCGACCCCGCCGTCCATCAGGATATGCAGGAACTCGGCGCTGTCTCCCTCGTCGAACAGCCGCTCGCGCGGAGCGCAACGCCGCACGAAGGCGGTCTCGAGCACGCCGCGAAAATGCTCCTCTGCCACCCCGGCGAACAGGTGGATCGACCTGACCCCGCTCGCATCGATTCCATGCATCGAATTACTCTAAGTCGGCCTTCCGACGTAATCTATTCCAATATGGAGCCAGTTCCCACGCGAACTTTTGATTTTGATCAAATTTTTGGATACGCATTAGTGCGTAAAGCCGGGCCGTGAGCGTTCAGCGACGGGTCATTCCGGGTGCGCCGGCAGCATGACGCCGGATCCGTCCTCCGCCCGAGGCTCCGCCTGCCGCGACCAGGACTCGCGGTCCGAATGCATGGGTGACCCGACCGGCGACCCGGCGTCCACAATCGGCGCGGCCTCGGACCGGTGGGCGCGGGCTCCGAAGGCCCTATCCGGCGGCATCCGTCAGCGCGGCGCGGTTGTTGAGCGTGACCCGACGACCGTCGACAATGACGACGCCGGCGGAGGCCAATGCCGCCAGGCTTCGCGACAGGTTTTCCGGCGTCATGCCGAGATAGGACGCGAGCACGCGCTTGCCGAACGGGATGACGAAGCAGCCGCTCCTGCCGGCATTCTCGTCGCATTGCAGCAGCCAACGCGCGATGCGCTCGGTGGTGTTTCGCAGCCTGAAATTCTTGAAGTCCTCGAGGATCCGATGATAGTCGCCGGCCAGCTCTCGGGCAGCCTGGCGGGCGAACGCCGGATCGGCCTCGATCAGCTCGCGGATCACGCCGACCGGCACGACCAGCAGCCTGGACGCCTCCAGCGTGCGGCCGGACATCGGGTTGCGGTCGTCGTCGAGGACCGCAGGAAGGACGATCGGCTCGACCGAGCGAACGACCGCGATGGTGACGCGGCGATGGTGGTGCTCGCTGTAGAGCTCGACCGAGCCCTGGAGCAGCGTGTAGAGCAATTGCGGACGCCTGCCCTCGGCGAACAGCAGAACCCGCGCCGCGAAGTGGCGAAGCGAGGCGGTCGCGGCGAGCCTGGCGAAACCTTGATTGCCGACGTCGGCGAACAGCGGAACCGTGCGCAGCAAATGAGCGTCGACTGCCTGCACCACCATGACACCGGCCCCCAGATCTTCGTTTCCGGCATATCAGACCGCTCGGAGGTCTGAATTGACGAGGCTCAATTCAGGGTCACGGCGAACGCATGGCTGCTTCGACGGCGACGCGGTCCCCCATGGCGGGACGATCAATCCGGCTCGGAAGCGAAACCGAGCAGGGACGGCGAAGGCATCGGTGCCGTCTGGCTCGTTGCCCCGGACCCGTGACGGACCTGGCCCAGCCGGGCTGCCGCCTCATTCGTAGCGGTCGGAAACCGGATAGCCGCTCGACAACGTCACCGGCCTGACTGCCGGGACGACAAATCGTTCGCGCTGATCGCGGTTGCTCGGTAACTGCCGTCTTGCCATCCGGAAGGCGATGCGGGCCGCAATCAGCAAAGTGGCGCCGACCAGCGCTACTGCCGCAATCCAGGCGAGCAGGACGGAAGTGGCCATCAGATGGTTCATCGCATTCTCACGGTCGACCTATCGCTCGGATCCGCCAAGGGCTGCCGCGCGCCACTCGACGATTATCATGTCGCGCATCGCCCGACGGCCGGGTTCAGGCATTGAGGCGGCCGAGCACCGCGCGATTGCGCAGAACGACGCGGCGCGAGGTCGGCAGGCCGATTGTCGCATCGGTCTCGAGCTGGGTCATGGTGCGCGACACCGTCTCGATGGTCAGGCCGAGATAGTCGGCGATATCCTGGCGCGGCATCGGCAGGTCGACCTCGTTGGTATCGGATATCCGCTTGGCCAGTTGCAGCAGGAAGGCGGCGACCCGCTCCTTCGCGCTCATGCAGCCGAGCAGCAGCATGTGGTCCTGCACCCGCTGCAGATCCTTCGCCGTATGGGCCCACAATTGACGTGCGACGTCGCCGTCGCGTCCCGCGAGCGCCACGACGGCGCTGCGCTTGATCACCAGGATTACCGAATCGACGATCGCCTCGGCGGTGAAGCGATGCACGGTTCCGATCTCGAGGCCGAAGATCTCGCCGGGAAGGTGGAACGCCGCGATCTGCCGGCGGCCGTCGTCGAGGAGCTTGCACACCCGCACCGAGCCGCTGACGATCTTGTAGACATAGTCGGCAGGCTCGTCGTCGCCGAAGATCTCGGAGTTGCGCGAGAACGACATGCGCGCGCCGATCAGCTCGAGCGAGCCGAACAGCGGATGGGGGCTGACCGGACGCTCCCTGCGGGTATCCTGCCGGGACGTCTTGGCGTGCACGACGGGCTGCATCAGCATGGCTCTCTCCCTCACCAATTCGACGTTGGGACATCGATACCGGTGGGCAGAGGCGAGGAAAATTCAGATAATGTCCCTAAGAAGGACTCCCTAAGGAGAACTACGGATCGGTCGGGCTCGGCCGCGCCGTCTCGGCCGGCTCCGGGCGCCCAGCTCGGGCGAAGAGCCTGACAGGAAGAGAGATTTTTCCATGGGCCCGTCGGATATCCGGCCCTCCGCCAATGCCTTCCACAGACACGCGCCGGCAGTCGGGAGCTGGGATGACGTGCTGCGTTACAGCCTCGCTCTGGGATGCGTCGCCATCGCGTTCGCGGTCAGGCTCCTGCTGTCGCCGACCCTTCAGGAGCGGTCGCCCTACCTGATCTTCGTTCCGGCAATGGTGGTGGCGGGAGGATTTGCCGGTCTCGGACCGGGGCTGCTGGCCACGGCGGTCAGCCTGGCAATCAGCCTGTATTTTTTTACCAACTTTCCCGACCTCACCCGGCCCGAAATCGTCAGTGCCGTCGTGTTCACGGCGATCGGCATCGGGATGGCCCTGGCCGGGGCGCGACTGCAACGCGTCCGGCTGCGCGCGGCCGCGACCACCGACGATCTGATCGCGCGCGAGGCGCATGTCCAGTCGATCCTCGACACCGTGCCCGACGCCATGGTGGTCATCGACGAGCGCGGAACCATCCAGTCCTTCAGCACGGCGGCAGAACGGCTGTTCGGCTACACGGCCGGCGAGGCGACCGGGCGCAACGTCAGGATGCTGATGCCGCCGCCCTACCGCGAGAACCACGACGGCTATCTCGCCCGCTACCTCGGCACCGGCGAGCGGCGCATCATCGGCATCGGCCGCGTGGTGGTCGGCGAACGCAAGGACGGCTCGACTTTTCCGATGGAGCTGTCGGTCGGCGAGATGAAATCCAGCAACCAGCGCTTCTTCACCGGCTTCATCCGCGACCTGACCGAGCGCCAGCAGACCGAGGCGCGGCTGCAGGAGCTGCAATCGGAGCTCGTCCACATCTCGCGGCTCACCGCCATGGGCGAGATGGCCTCAACGCTCGCCCACGAGCTCAACCAGCCGCTCTCGGCGATCGCCAACTACATGAAGGGTTCGCGGCGCCTGCTCGAAGGCAGCGCCGACGAGCTGTCGGGAAAAATCCGCGACGCCATCGACAAGGCCGCCGACCAGGCGCTGCGGGCCGGGCAGATCATCCGGCGGCTGCGCGATTTCGTCGCGCGCGGCGAGACGGAGCGCCGGGTCGAGAGCCTCGCCAAGCTGGTCGAGGAGGCGAGCGCGCTGGCGCTGGTCGGCGCCAAGGAGCAGGGTCTCAGGGTGAAGCTCCAGTTCGACCCGCGTATCGAGCTCGTGCTCGCCGACAAGGTCCAGGTGCAGCAGGTCCTGCTCAACCTGATGCGCAACGCGATCGAGGCGATGGCGGAGTCCGAGCGGCGGGAGCTGACGATCTATACGAGCCTCACGGACGGCGATATGGTCGCGGTCAACGTGGCGGATACCGGCTCGGGGATCGCCGAGGAGGTCGCCTCGCAGCTGTTCCAGCCGTTCGTCACCAACAAGCGCCAGGGCATGGGGGTCGGCTTGTCGATCTCGCGGACCATCATCGAGGGACACGGCGGGCAGATCTGGGCGGAGCCCAATCCGGGCGGCGGAACGGTGTTCCGCTTCACCCTGCAGGCGATCACCCGGGAAGAGATCGGCAATGCCCGGTAGTCCCGTGGTACACGTCATCGACGACGACGAGGCGATGCGGCAATCCCTGGCCTTCCTGCTCGGCAGCGTGCGGCTCGACGTTCGCACCTACGAATTCGGCCGTGGCCTTTCTCGATGCGCTCCCCGAGGTCGCCCCCGGCTGCGTCATCACCGACGTGCGAATGCCCGACGTCAGCGGGCTCGAGCTGCTCCGCCGGCTCCGCCAGCTCGAGGTCGGCCTGCCGGTGATCGTCATCACCGGTCACGGCGACGTGCCGCTGGCGGTCGAAGCGATGAAGCTCGGCGCGGTCGAGTTCCTGGAAAAGCCGTTCGACGACGACGTTCTGCTGGCCGCGGTGCGCTCCGCGCTCAACCGGTTCGAGCGCGATGCGCGCCGGGAGGCGGAGCAGGCCGAGATCCACCAGCGCCTCGACGGGCTCTCGGTCCGCGAGCGCCAGGTGCTGGGCGGGCTGGTCGCCGGACAGCCCAACAAGGTCATCGCATTCGACCTCGGGATCAGCCCGCGAACGGTGGAGATCTACCGGGCCAACGTCATGACCAAGATGCGGGCGTCGAGCCTCTCCGACCTCGTGCGCATGGCGCTGATGGCCGGCTTTCTCGCCGATTCGTCCGGCCCGGACCAGCCGAACGCATGACCCTGGACCGGGACGCGCTTCCGCCGGAGGTTGAGCTACATCAAGGCGCGCGCCTCCGCGGCGTGCGAATCAGTCGACCCTGGACATGCCAATGGTCGACTTGCATTGCTCCGTTTCGCAGCCCAGACCGGTGGTTCTCATCATCGATGATGACCCGGCGGTGCGGAATTCCTTGAAATTTTCGCTCGAGATCGAGGGCTACGCGGTCTTTCTCTACCCGGACGGCAGCCACCTCCTGAGCAAGCCGGACCTGCCGCACAGCGATTGCCTCGTCCTCGACTACAATCTGCCGGACATGACCGGCCTGGAAGTGCTGGATGAACTGCGCGAGCGCCGGATCGATGCTCCGGCCATCCTGATCACCAGCCACCCCAACCGTACCCTGCAGGAGCGCGCCGAGGCGGCGGGCGCCCGCATCGTCGAAAAACCGCTGCTGGGCGACAGCCTGATGGACAGCATCCGCGACCTCCTGGCGCGGCCGCGCCCGGCCTGACGCGACCAGGCTCCCGACGAAGCCGCCCGCGCGGTCAAGACGCCATGCGGTGCTCTATCCGCTCTCCGCCGGCGTCGGCATGCCTCTCGCGCCATTTCGGGCCCGGCCCGCGCATGTAGTGCCGCTCCGGCCGGTAGGGGTCGAGCAAGGCCTTCCTCAGGCGAATCGCGTAGGTGGTGGCCAGAACGCTGGTGACGTTGGTCATCAGCAGGAAGACGACCGCCGTCTGGAGGAAGTTGATCATCTGCTCGCGGAACATGGCTGGCCTCCGTGTCAGCTCGAACCGTGCAACGGCTCGATGCTGCAGGGTAAGCGCGACCGGGCCCCGTGGAAAATTCCGATATTGCCCCTAAGGACATGTGCGGAGGCGACCCGCCGGGCGGTTCACTCCGCGCCGCCGGCAACCAGCCGGAACATCAGGCCCTCGCCTCCCGAAAGAGAGGCGGTCGCGCCATTGGCGAGCCCGATCTCGACCGTCCAGACCTCATCGCGCTGAGTGCCCGCGCGTCTGGCCTCGCGCCAGGCCTTGTCGACGAGAACGTCCCACCAGGCAAGCACCCGGGATGCCGGCTCTCCCGCATAGGCATGGAGAGCGGCCGTCACGATGTCCATCGTCGATACCGGCTGACGCCAGGCGTCCTCATCGGCGGGGTCGACGATGATGTCGAGCTGGAAGCTGCGGAATCCGCCGCCCGGCGAGCACTCCAATATTGCCATGTGGCCTTCGAGATTGTTGACGTACCACCGCTCCACCGGGCCGCCGGCGGATTTTTCGCGCTCGTACTCGGCGGCCGGCAACGGCAAGCCGATCTCCGCCCGCGCCTGCGAGAGATGGGTCTTGAACTCCGCGCAGGTGGCGGCCCGCCCGCCTGACCCGGTCGTCGGGTTGGCGGCTGCCGCAGCAGCGGCGACGATCAGCGTGACGGCCAGCCCGATCGGGCGAACGTATCTCACTTCCGCCTCGTGCTTCCGGGCCTGACCGGATCGCAATCGTCGCCCGGGCCATCACCTTTGCCATCGATGGGTCCGCACGTCCTTGACGAAGATCAACGGCAATCGCCGCAGGGCGCGCCAAGAAGAGCGACAGCGTCGGCGGTCCGGCCTCGCGCGCATGACGGTGGGCTGTCCGCCGCCACGTCGAGGTCGATGCGGACAGGCGATGAAGATCCACCAGTTGTCCGTCGATGATGCGCTGGCCGGCGTTCGCAGCAGTTCCGGCGGACTGTCGTCGTCCGAGGCCGAGCGTCGGCTGCGGGAGTACGGGCCCAACCGCGTGGAGGAGGTCGCCGCAGAGTCGCCTTGGTGGCGGCTGTTGAAGGAGTTCACCCGTTTCTTCTCCGTCATTCTCTGGTGCGCGGCGGGGCTGGCCTTCCTGGCCGAATGGTTCGATCCGGGGCAGGGAATGGCGCGGATCGGCTACGCCGTCATTGCGGTGATCCTGGTCAGCGGGGGTTTCTCGTTCTGGCAGGAATATCGCATCGAGCAGACCCTTGCGGCCCTGCAGCGTCTGCTCCCGCAGCAGGTCAGCGCACTTCGTGACGGCGCAGTCGTCCAGCTGTCGGCCGAGCGGATCGTCGTCGGCGACATCATCCTCCTGGAGGCCGGCAACAACGTGCCCGCCGATTGTCGCCTGATCGAGGGATTCGGCCTGCGCGTCAACAATGCGACGGTGACCGGGGAGTCGGTCTCCAAGGCGCTCGACGCCGGCCCTTCCGCCGAGGACGAGCTGATCCACAGCCGAAACATATCCCTGGCGGGAACATCGGTGGTGTCCGGACAGGCCCGCGCGCTGGTGTTCGCCACGGGCGCGCACACCGAATTCGGCCGGATCGCTCATCTGTCGCAAAGCCGCGAGGCGACCATCTCGCCGCTGCGCCGACAGCTCGCCTATCTCAGCCGGCTGATTGCCGTTCTCGCGGTCTGCATCGGCGTCGCATTCTTCCTGGCGGGAACGATCATCGGGGTGCCGTTCTGGCAGGACTTCATCTTCTCGATTGGCATCATCATCGCCATGGTGCCGGAAGGGCTGCTTCCGACGTTGACGCTGGCGCTCGTCCTCGCCGCCCAGCGCATGGCGAGACGCAACGTCCTGATCCGCCATCTGACCTCCGTTGAGACACTGGGCTCGGCGACCGTGATCTGTACCGACAAGACCGGCACGCTCACCGAGAACCGCATGCGAGCTCGCGAGCTGCTGCTCGGTGACGAGCGCCATTCGATCGGGGCGCCGGCCGGCGCCGCCGGGGTCGCGCTGCGCCACCGCGACTTCTTCATGTGCGCGAGCCTCTGCCATGACGTAAGGAACTCCGGGCGTGGCGACGATGGCGCCCTGCTGGGCGATCCCATGGAGGTCGCCCTGGTCGAGATGGCCCGCAACGCCGCCGTCGCGGCGCCGGCCTGCCGGCGCCTCGACGAGATCTCCTTCGACAGCGATCGCATGCGCCAGTCGGTGGTGCACGAGATGCCCGAAGGCCCGGTGCTGTACTGCAAGGGCGCTCCGGAATCCGTGCTGGCGCTGTGCAACCACATATCTGACGGCAACCGGACGGCGCCGCTCGATGCCGGGAGACGCGCCGAGATCGCCGGCGTCCAGGAGGCCATGGCCCGTCAGGGGCTGCGCGTTCTCGCCTTCGCGTCGAGGAGGCTGCCGGCGGCGTACGACCACGACACGCTGGAGGCGAACCTGGTCTTTCTCGGGCTGGTAGGGCTCGAGGATCCGCCGCGCCCCGAGGTCCCGGGCGCCATCGAAAGGTGCCGCGCCGCCGGGATCAAGGTCATCATGGTGACGGGGGACCATCCGCGAACCGCCGCCGCCGTCGCCCGGGAGATCGGTCTCGTCCGATCGGAGCGTCCGCACGTCATCACCGGCGATCAGCTGCGCCGGCTGCCGGCCGTCGGCCTTCAGCTTGCGCTCGACGAGCCGGAGATCATCTTTGCCAGGGTGGGCGCCGACCAGAAGATGCGCATCGTCGACGCCCTGATCAAAAAGCGGCACATCGTCGCCGTGACCGGCGACGGGGTCAACGACGCTCCCGCTCTCAAATGCGCCCATATCGGCATCGCCATGGGGATCACCGGCACCGACGTGGCGAAACAGGCAGCCGACATGGTGCTGATCGACGACAATTTCGCCAGCATCGTGAACGCGGTCGAGGAAGGGCGCGCAGTGTTCCAGAATATCCGCAAGTTCCTGACCTATGTTCTCGTCCACAATGTCGCCGAGCTCGTTCCCTATCTGGCCTTCGCCCTGTTCCGGATTCCGCTGCCGCTCACGCCAATTCAGGCATTGTCGGTCGACATGGGCACCAACTCGCTGACCGCCCTCGGGCTCGGCGTGGAGCGACCGGATCCGCAGGACATGCGCCAGCCCCCGCGCCCGCAGACCGAGCGGCTGCTGAGCTGGTCGGTGGCGTCGCGCGCCTATCTGTTCCTCGGAGTGATCGAGGCGGGTGTGGCGATGGCGGCGTTCTTCTTCGTCCTGCTGGGCGGCGGCTGGAGCTACGGGCATAACCTTGCGGCGAGCGACCCGCTCTATCTGCGCGCCACGACGGCCTGCCTGACCGCCATCATCGTCATGCAGATCGTCAACGTCTTCATGTGCAGGAGCTCGGTGCGATCGGTGCTCACGACGGGACTCTTCGACAACCGGCTGATCGCATGGGGAGTCGCCCTGGAGGTGGTCCTGGCGCTGCTGATCAACTACACCCCCTGGGGCAACCGCCTGCTCGATACGGCCCCGGTCCCGGCAAGCCTGTGGCTGCTCCTGATCGGGTGCGGGGCGGGAATGCTGGCGCTCGAGGAATTGCGCAAATGGATCGTCCGCAGGATTCTCCGCAATCGCCGCCCCACGAGTCCACGCGACGTCCCCATCTCTTGATCGGGCCGCACTGCAGGCGACGCTGCCTCCAGCAGTTGCCGGTCAGGTAGACGAAAACGTTGCACGGTCATGCGCCGTCAACTGCTGTCGATTCGATGCGTGTCGCATCTTCTTTCGGAAAGCCGACCCTTTCCGGAAAAAGGCTTATGTCCTGGGATAACCCACCGTCTGGGCAAACGTCACGAACTGCCCATCGCCGAGCTGCATGGTCGCCGCAAGCTTCCTGGTATCAACCGCGCCGCGGAACACCGTGGCGAGCCCTTCCGACGCGCAGAACAGGTAGACGTTCTGGCCAATGAAGCCGGTATCGACCGAGGCGTAGAGGCGACGGTCCTCGGCAGAGACGCCCTGCATGCGCTCGCCATGAGCCACATAGATGAGATTGAGCGGCGCGGCGGCGACGAATTCCTGCATGCCGGTCTGGCCGCGAATATCGGCGCCGAGGCGCTGCTCGAGCCGGTGCTGCTGCGGATCATAGAGCCACACGCCGTCGGCAAGCGCCGCATAGACGTCGATGACCATGATGTGACGCCAATAGGGCGCCGTACGGTCGCCGCTCGGCCGATTGATGCCGAACGCGGCCCACAGCAGGTCGGACAGCGTTTGCGCCGGGAGCGGACGGTCGGCGAATTCCCGGGTGGATCGCCGCAGCTTCAGCGCCTCGGTCAACGGCAGGCCACCGGTCGTGCGGGGCGCGGGCAGTCCCATGATGTTCGAGCTTTCCGCGGCAAAGCCCCTGGTGGCGACCAGGATCGCGGCGGAGACCAGCCCGGCATTGGCCTGTCGTCGGGTCACCATGAATCACACATGCCCTCGACCCCGCGCGTGGACGATCCGGCAAATCGTCGCGCACCCGCAGCATCGATCACACGCGCCCAAGGACGTCATTGATCTCCATCAAGCCGGCGGCTGCGGCGGCCGCGCTTCAGGCAGTTGATCCGCGCCGTCATTGCGCTTGCGCAAGGGCCCGTCGTCGGCAATCCGGCCGGCCGCCGAAGCGACGCTGCATAGGTCCCCTGCATTCGACGCAGTCGATCGCGCCCCGGCCTTTGACGTGAGTCAATGCGCCTCCGGATCGAGCCTCTACTGATAAAACGTTTTTCGCGAAGCCGAGCATGGACCGGTGTCAAGGAGGGCACGTCATGACGCAGAGCAAGGAGCTTTCGCATACGGCAGTCGAGCGCGACGGGAGGTCGTCGGCGTCCAGACGCTTCTTCCTGAAGGGCATCGCCGGCGCCGGCGCCGCGGTGTCGCTGGGCGGCAAGGTCGCGCTCGCCCAGGGCGAGATCGGCTACTGGGCCAAGGATCTGTCGGCCGAGCAGCTGATCGAGATGTTCAACAGCATCGTGCGCATCCGCTGGAACGAGCGCACCCAGGCCGACAAGATGCTCACCGACCCCGGCTACCGGGGCTACCAACATTTCTATGCCGGCCAGGAGGCGGTCGCGGTCGGCGTCTGTGCGGCCCTGCGCAACAAGGGCAAGTTCGATGAGATCGACCTCGTCTACAGCAGCCATCGCTCCGGCGGCCATGCGCTCGCCAAGGGCGTCGACATGAAGAAGATGGCGGCGGAGATGGAGTTCCGCGCCACCGGTCTCAACGGCGGCTACGGCGGCGAGATGCATCTCTCCGACAAGACCTGCGGCTTCATCGGCGCCGACGGCATGATCGGACCCGGCCCGGTGCTGGCGACCGGCTCGGCGCTCGCCGTCAAGGTGCGGGGAAACAAGCAGGTCGTGGCGGTGTTCGCCGGCGACGGCACCTATGCGACCCCGCACTTCCACAGCGCGCTCAACAACGCCACGCTGCTCAAGCTGCCGTTCATCTACGTGCTGGAGAACAACCTCTATCACCAGTACGCGCACTACTCGCTCTCGGTGCCGATGAAGGACATCGCGGCGGCGGCCAAGACCTACGGCATCCCCGGCAAGGTGGTGGACGGCCAGGACGTGTTCCAGGTCTACAACGTGGCGAAGGAAGCGGTGGAGCGGGCGCGTGCCGGCGACGGGCCGACCCTGATCGAGGCCAAGACCTACCGCTACTACAATCACTGGGGTGCGCCGGGCGCCAAGCCGGGCGAGCTCGGCGCCTTCGGCTACGACCCGCTGGCGATCTCCTCGTTCCGCCCGGAGCGCGAGCTGCGCGAGTGGATGCAGCGCGACCCGGTCGACATCGCCCGCAACGTGCTGATCGCCTGGGGCGTGCTCGACCGCGCCAAGGCGGATGCCATCGACGCTGCCGCCAAGAAGGAGGCCGTCGAGGCCTTCGAGTGGGCGAGCAAGCAGCCGAATTGCAAGCCGGAAGACGGACTGAAGAACGTGTTCGTCGAGGGCACGGTGCCGGCGCGCCAGTTCGGCTAGGCCGCGCCGCCACCTTCGCTGAAACGACACCCCGGTTTGAAAAGTATTAGGAGAGACAAATGGCACGCAAGAGCTGGATGTACGCAACCCTCGAGGCGGTGCAGCACGAGATGCGTCAGGACAAGAACATGCTCTGGATCTTCGAGCTGACCCCGCCGGTCGCCTCCAATCCAGGCAAGCCGGTGATCAACCTGGAGAAGGAGTTCGGGCGCACCCGGGTGATCAATACCGGGATCGACGAGATGTGGATGGCGTCCTGCGTCCTCGGCGCCGGCCTCGCCGGCGTCAAGGCCGCCACCTACATCCCGTATCAGGGCAACTGCATGCCCTTCCAGATCATCCAGAACCACGCCGGCAAGCTGCGCAGCATGACCGGCGGACAGGCGGAGATGCCGGTGGTCTTCATCCTGGAGATGACCGGGCAGACGCCCGGCTTCGCCGGCCAGCACTCCGACTACGAGATCGACACCTATTATGCCCACATTCCCGGGGTGAAGACCGTCGTCCCGTCGACGCCGGCCGACGCCAAGGGCATGATGGTGTCGGCGATCCGCGACCCCAACCCGGTCGTCTATCTCTATCCGGCGGGCCTGCGCGAGCTCGTCGAGGAAGTGTCCGACGATCAGTACACGGTGCCGCTCGACAAGGCCGCGGTGCGTACGGTCGGCAGCGACCTCACCATCGTGGGCTCCGGCGGCGGGATGCCGGAAGTGCTCGATGCCGCCCAGCGGCTGCAGAAGGAGGGGATGAAGGTCGAGGCGATCGACCTGCGCTGCCTCAAGCCGATGGACACCGAGACGCTGGTCAAGTCCGTGCAGAAGACCAAGCGGCTGCTCACCTTCGACCAGTCCTACTACACGCTGTGCCCGGGCGCCGAGGTGATCGCGCGCGTGGCCGAGAACGTCGACGGAGCGAAATACAAGCGCATCGCCTTCTCCGATGCACCGCCGCCGGCTTCGCCCGAGATGTTCATGTGGATGCGGCCCAATGCCGACCACATCGTGAACGCGGCGCGCAAGCTGGTCTGATACCCCGGCCGGAAGGTCTGGGTCGACGCAGGGGCGGGCACGCTCCGCCCCTGCGCCGCATTGAAACACGGAGCGGGGGGACCGGGTGGACAGCAATCAAACGACGACGGCGTGCGTCAACTGCGGCAGCGAGAATGTCCAGCCCGCAACCGTGCGCTCGGCGTTCTGGCACGAGGACCGGCTGGTCGTCGTCGAGGACATTCCGGCCCTCGTCTGCCAGGCCTGCAGCGAGCAGTTCTACGATGACAAGACGATGGTCATCATCGACCTGCTGCGGGGCGACGGGTTTCCGGCGGAGAAGGCGCGCGGCGAGCTCCGCGTGCCGGTGTTCTCCTTCCGCGACAGGATTTCGGGCGAGGCGCCGTCATGACGGCGCCCCGGCCGCGAATGGCTTTGATCCTCGCCGCCCTCGGCGTCGTGGCGTTGGGGCTCGCGCCGGTGCTCGCCCAGGAGGATTATGGCTTCATGCCGAAGGGCGGCAAGACCCTGCTGCTCCAGCTCCTGGGCACGCCGTCCGACGCCAAACAGCTCGCCGAGATCGCCGGCGCCCGCCGCAGCGAGACGGAATGGCGCGACGCCATGGCGCCGCGCGCCAAGGCACTCTCCGACCGCGAGCAGCGCGAGATCGCCGCCTACCTCGCGGTCAACATGCCGCTCGCCGCCGGCGCGCTGGCCGAGGCCACCGGGCGCGGCGATCCCGCTTCCGCGCTGCCCGCGGACGGCCGCGAGCTCGCCTGGAGCGAATGCCAGTACTGCCATTCGCTGTTCACCGGCTACCTGATGCATGCCCGCGACGTCCAGGGCTGGCGCAACATTTTCCTGTCGCCGTTCCATCGCGGAATGAAGATGACGGCACAGCAGCGCGAGACTTTTGCCAACTACTCGGCCATCAACATGCCGATGAAGATCGATGAGGTCCCCGCCGACCTGCGGTTCTGAACGAAGCGGTCCGCTCTCGATCGGGAAGGATGGTTAGCCATGCGTCACATCTCCCTCGCCGCCGTCGGCGCCCTCGCCGTGACCAGCGCGCTGCTGATCGGCGCGCTGCGCGCCGACACCGACGTGTTTGCGTTCATCCCCCTCGGCGGAAAATCGCTGCTCGCCAATGTCGCCGAGAGCAAGCCCCCGGCCGCCGAGATCCGGGCCCTGCTCACCGGCAAGCACACGCGCGACGAATGGCAGGCCTATCTGCAGGCGCACCGTCAGGCGGTCGCCGCCCTGCAGACGCTCGGCGACAAGGAGCTGCTGACGCTCGCCGACTATCTGGCGTTCAACATGCCGTTGGCCGGCGGGCAGGTCCCGGCCGATCCCGCCAAGGCCGACTGGGACCAGGTGCTGCCGCCCGACGGCCGCGATTTCGCGCTCAACTACTGCCAGGGCTGCCACATCATCACCGTCGTGGTGACCCAGGCGCGCACCCGCGAGGCCTGGCTCGGCACCATGAGCAAGCCGAGCCATGTCCGCATCAAGCTCAGCCGCGAGCAGCGCGAGGCACTGGCGAGCTTCCTCGTCCTCAATGCGGGAATCCCCATCGACGACGTGCCCGAGGAGCTGCGAGCCGGCGGGGCCTCCTATTGAGCCGTCCGCACCGACAGATGGTTTCCATCACGGCCGGAACACATGCTGTTCACCTCGCTGCAGTTCTTCCTGTTCGTGCCGCTCACGCTGGCTCTGTTCGCGGTCGTGCCGGCGCGGCAGCGCTGGGCGCTCCTGCTGCTGGCGAGCTACGTCTTCTATGCGGCGGCGCAGCCGTTCAACCTCATCTATCTCGGCGCTGTCACGCTGGCGGTCCTTGCCTGCGGATGGGCGATGGAACGCGCGACGCAACGGCCGGCACGTGCCTGGCTGCTGGCGGCGGAACTCGTGGCGGTGCTCGGCTCGCTCGTCGTCTTCAAGTTCTACGACTTTTTTGCCGGTGAGATCGACCGGCTGCAGCTCCTCGCCTTCCGGCTGCCGCGGCTCGGCCTGAGCACGCCGGTCGGCTACTCGTTCTACGCCTTCTCGGCCGCGAGCTACCTCATCGACGTCCATGCCCGCCGGCTGGAAGCCAGGCATCCGCCCGGGCATGTCGCGCTCTATCTGGCGTTCTTCCCGAAAATACTCGCCGGTCCGATCGAGCGCGCGACAGGCTTTCTTCCCCGGCTGCTGTCGGACCTGCGGAGCGATCCGGACCGGCTGGTGCTCGGGCTTCAGCTGATCGGCTGGGGACTGTTCAAGAAGGTGGTGATCGCCGACAATCTCGCCCCGCTGGTCGATCACAACTTCGCCATCGCGGCGTTCGCCGCGCCGATCGAGCTCCTGATCAGCGTCTACTTCTTCGCCTTCCAGATCTACTGCGATTTCTCCGGCTATACCGACATCGCGATCGGGGTGGCGCTGCTGTTCGGCCTGCCGCTGATGGAGAACTTCCGCCGGCCGTACCTGTCCCGCACCACGGCGGAATTCTGGGCGGCGCGCTGGCACATCTCGCTCGGCAGCTGGTTCCGCGACTATCTCTACGTGCCGCTCGGCGGCAGCCGGGCGGGGCGGCTGCGGCATTACGCGAACATCATGGCGGTGTTCCTGGTCAGCGGCCTGTGGCATGCGGGGCTCGGCTACGGCGTCGGCTGGACGTTCCTCGCCTGGGGCGCGCTCAACGGCCTCTACCAGTGGGCGGGGCTGGCGACACGGCCGCTGTGGCGCCGCGTCGGGGACGCGCTGCCGCGGCTGCGCGACAGCGCCGGCCTGGTGGTCCTGCGCGTCGTCGTCACGTTCCACCTCATCGCGATCTCCTGGATATTCTTCCGCGCCAAGTCGATGGGCGACGCGCTCGTGATCCTCAAAAAGATCGGCTCGCGCCTGCTCGAGATCCCGTCGCTGATCGTCGGCTACCCGTTCACGGCCGAGCACGTCTTCGGCTTCGGTCTCATCGCATTTCTCCTCGCGGTGGAGATTCTCGACGAGCGCCGGCCGCTGCGCCAGCGGCTCGCCGCCGCGCCGGTGGCGCTGCGCTGGGGCGTCTACTACGTGGCCATCTTCGGTCTGCTGATCCTCGGACGGTGGCAGGCCAAGGAGTTCATCTACATGCAGTTCTGACCTGTCCGGCCGTCCTGCCGGCACCCGCTTGGGCCGAGAAGACATGAAGCGTCCCGTCATATCCGCGCTGGCTTTCGTCGCGATCGGCTTGCTGATCTACGCCGTGACCTATTGGGCGGCCGAGCAGCTGGTGTACCGAAACGGCCATACCAATCCGCTGTTCAAGATCGCGACCGCCGGCCAAGCCCCCGTCGACTGGGTGGTTCTCGGCGCCTCGCACGCCATGCCGCTCGACTTCGCCGATTTCAATGCCGAGATGCAGCGCGACACCAGCCTGAAGATCCTCAACCTGGCGTCACCCGGCACCGGCCCGCTGTACAATCGTTTCGTCCTCGAGGAATTCCTGCGCTCCCGCCGCACCAGGGGTATCATCTATGTGCTCAACTCGTTCGCCTTCTATTCCCGTGCCTGGAACGAGGACCGTTTTGGCGACGCCAAGCTGATCCGCGCCGCTCCGTTCGATCCGGCGACCGCCCGGCATCTTCTGCAGTACAGCCGCAGCGACGGCGTCGATGCGCGCGCCTTCCTCGACTATGTCTCCGGATTCTCCAAGATCAACAACCGCGACCGTTTCCAGCGCGACATGTGGGAAGGCGAGGCGCAGTTCGACCGCGTCTACCGCCCTTCGACGACGGCGGTGAGCAAGCGTATCGCCTATCTGTATCCGCAGCCGCGGTCGGAGACGGCATTCGCCCGCTATCTTCAGGAGCTTGCCGCGATCATCGCGACGGCCCGCCGGCACGGAGCCCGTGTCATCGCGATCAAGCTCCCGGTGCCAGCCGAGTTCCGCGGACGGCTGCCCGGCGAGGCCGCGTTCGACGAGGCCGCCGGCCGGCTGCTCGCCAGCCACAACGTGCCGTTCCACGACCTGTCGTCAGCCATCAGCGAGCCGCGCTTCTTCTTCGACACCGACCACCTCAATCGCTCCGGCCTGAAGGAGCTCCTGGCCCGGCATCTCAAGTCGATCCTGACGTCGGTGCCGGAGGGCTGAGGGCGGAGACGGATCGGAATCCTGCCGGTCCCCGACCCGGGAGCGAAGGGCCCGCCGGCGCACATCGCGAACCGTTCGGTCATTCCACCACGAGCACAGGCACTCCGCGTAACGAGGGGATCGTCGACGGATCCTCGCGGTCGCCATCGTCCCGGCTGACGACGACCAGCCGCTCGTTCACCCCGGCCAGCGCCGCAGAAACCGCACGGGCGTCGGCAAGCTGCCCGCCCCCGATCGCCCGCGTCGTGACCCGGACGCTGGCAGCCGCCGCAATCTCGAAAGCCCGATCGGCCACAAAGGCCTGCACGACCACCAGATCCTCACGGGTGGCGGCGGCGATGGCCACAGCGGCGGCGATGGCGCGATCCCCGGGACTCCTCGCGATCGCGACGACCGGACCCCTGCGTCGCGCCAGTCGGCTCGGCACCAACATCACGGATGCGGCGGACCGCAACGCTGCTTCCAGCACCATCACGAACGGTCGGGTCAGCCGCTCCGCGGGCGTTCCAGGCTCGACGAGCATCACGATGTCCCCAGCCTGCGACATCGCCGCGATCATCTCCGCGGTCGCGCCGCGCAACACGGAGAAACTGCTCGCCGTCTGCGCCGGCTTGGCCGCCTCATCGAACAGGCGGCGAGCGCCGAGCGCCGCGATCTCCAGATCGCGGTCGAGCTCGTCGGCTTCGATCGCGCGCCATCCGCCGCCGAACGGCCTCAGCTCGCGTGCGAACGGCAGGCCGGCGAGATGACGCATACCCTCGTCCGCCAGGAAGATTCCCGCCAGGTCGAGCTGCAGCAGCCCGGCGAACTCGGCGGCGAGGCCCAGGGCCGCCTTGTCGGCATTGCTGCGATGGAACCCGAACACGATACGCTTGAACCCGGAAGCCATGGCGCTCACGCCTTATCGGCAGTCTCGCCCGGGATCTGCCGGCCGAAGCTCCGCCAGATGCCGGCGAACGATTGCAGCCGATCCTCCACCCGCCGATTGACGCTACCCTGGGGATACTGACCGTCGGCGCCTCTGGTGCCGGCCGGATGCTGCATCAGCAGCGCGATGCCTTCATCGATGGTGGCGACCGCATAGACGGCGAACTGCCCGGCCCGGCAGGCCTCGACGACATCGGCGCGAAGCATCAAGTGCTGGACGTTCGATCGCGGGATCACGACACCCTGCGTCCCGGTGAGACCGCGGGCGCAGCAGATGTCGAAAAACCCCTCGATCTTCTCGTTGACCCCGCCGATCGCCTGGATCTCGCCGTGCTGGTTGACCGAGCCGGTCACCGCCAGATCCTGGCGGAGCGGCAGGTCGGCCAGCGCCGAGATCAGCGCGTAGAGCTCGGCTGATGACGCGCTGTCACCTTCGACGCCCGCATAGGACTGCTCGAAGACGAGGCTCGCGAACAGCGACATCGGCGCTTCGAGGGCATAACGGCCGGCGAGAAAGCCCGACAGGATGAGGACGCCCTTGGAGTGGATCGGGCCGCCGAGCTCGACCTCGCGCTCGATATCGACCACCTTGCCGGATCCCGGCCGCGTCCGGCAGGTGATCCGGGTCGGGCGTCCGAAGCGGAAGCCGCCGAGCTCGATGACGCTCAAGCCGTTGACCTGCCCGATCCGGGCGCCGGTCGTGTCGATCAAGGCGACGTCCTGCAGGATCATCTCGCGGCCGCGATCGCGCACGCGCGAGGAGCGGCGCACCCGCCCCTCCAGGGCGCGCTCGACGTGAATCCGGCCGATCATCGTGCGCCCGGCCTCCGTCGCCCGGAAATCGGCCTCGGCCAGCACGTCGCGGATCTGCTCGACCAGCAGCGTGAGCTTGCCGGCATGGTCAGCCAGCCGCGCCGCATGCTCGATCATCAGGCTGACGGCGTCGCGGTCCATCGGCTTGAGACCATCGCGACGCCCGATGGAGGCCATGAGACGCGCGACAATCGCCTCGCTCTCCGCCGACCGGTCGATGTCGTCCTCGAAGTCGGCAAGAACCTTGAAGTGCTCGGCAAGCTCCGGGTCGAAGGCGGCAAGCAGGAAATAGAGCAGCCGGTCGCCGAGCAGCACCACCTTGACATCGAGCGGGACCGGATCGGGCTCCAGCGATACCGTGGTGGTCAACCCGAGAAACCGGCCGACGTCCTCGATCACGATCTCCCGCTGCCGCAGCGCCCGTTTCAGCGCGGCCCAGCTGAACGGCTCCGCAAGCAGGCTGCGAACGTCGAGCAGCAGATAGCCGCCATTCGCCCGGTGCAGCGCACCGGGCTTGATCAGTCGGAAATTGGTGACCAGCACGCCCTGCTGGGACAGGTACTCGATGCGGCCGATCAGGTTGTTGAGCGTGGGGTGCAGTTCCTCCACAATGGGCGCGCCGGGTCCGTGATCGGCCTGGTTGACCAGCACATTGACCTGGTAGCGCTCGAAGAAGCCGGCCAGCGCCGGCCGCATCATCTCCTCCTCGCCGTCACCCTTCATGATGAACAGGGCAACGTTGTCGATGAGGTCGGCGCGTACCTTTTCCAGGTGCTGGGGGATCTTCGCGATATCGGAGAAGCGCGCCTTCACCTCCTCGATCGACTGACCGACGGCAAACTGGGCGGTCTCCCGGTTGAGGCGGCGGATCTCGTCACGTCGCTGCTTCTCCCATTGCGGGATCTGGTGCACCACATGCTCAAGGTCCTTTTCCAGGGCCTGGATGGCCGTCTGCACCTGCTGGCGCTGGGCCTCAGGCCAGGTGCTGAACTCATCGGGCGGAACCACCTCGCCCTTCCGGGTGGGTGCCAACGCGAAGCCGAACGGGGTGCGCACGATGACGATATCCTGCACGGCGGCCTTGTCGCGCAGGGCCGAGAACGCCTCGGCCTGACGCTTCTGAAAGGTGTCGTCGATGCCACCGCGCCGGGTCTGATAATCCTCGCTCGCGAACACCGCGGGCAGCGCCGTCTTGAGATCATCGATGAGCTCGTTCAGGGCGTCGCGAAGCTCCGAGGCGCGGCCCGGCGGCAGCTCGATGGCGATCGGCTTGTGCGGCTCGGAGAAATTGTTGACATAGACCCAGTCGGACGGGCTCGGCCGGTCGCGCGAAACCTCGCGAAGCACCGCTTCGACCGCGGGCTTCATGCGCGCCTCGATCGGGCCGGTGGCGAACAGGTTGAAGCCGGGCTTGGCGATCTGCGTGCCGAACCGTATGGCATCCAGGGCACGCTGCTGGCCGACCATCCCGTCGATGGGCTCGATCTCCTCCGTGGACGCGAAGGAAAGCTTGGAGAGGTCGGCTGGCCGATAGAGCCGGTCGGCCGGCAGCGGCTGGACCTGCCCGATCGCCGGCTCGATCTTAACGATCTGATCCAATGCACAACCTCCGATGACGCCTGGCTTCAAAGTATCGGCATCGCGGCCGGCATCCTTGCGCTTTGTCAATCCCGCGTCCGCAGCGAGGGCCCCTTCGATGCTCGATGTGAACCGGCGTAACCGGGGCAATCATGGCGGCCGAACGCCAACTTGATTGAAATCAATGCGGGCTCGCCGTGGTCGGCGCATGAGGCCTGATCACATCCGAAGACCGCCGGTCGATCCCAACGAGGTCATAGAGGCGCCCCTGGAACGTCCGTTCCCACCGAAAGCACGTGTCATGACAACCCTGAAGATCCACAAAGGCGATTGGATAGTCGTTTGCGACGGCAAGAAGGCGCTTATTCTCGAGAATATCGGCGACGAGAAATTTCCGAACCTGCACACCAGGGAGGTCAGGGAGCATGCCGACGCCAGCACCCACGATCAGGGAACCGATAGGCCCGGTCGGGTGCACTCATCAGTCGGCGCCGCGCGGAGCGCCATCGAGCAGACCGATTGGCATCGCGAGTCCGAGCGAGTGTTCCTGCATGATCTTGTGGCCTATTTGGACACTGCCGTGACTTCCGGCAAGCCCGTGAGCCTCGTCATCATCTCGCCGCCCCGAGCGCTCGGTATGCTGAGGGAGGCTTATTCTCCGTCGCTGCGCGCGGCGATCAAGAGCGAGCTTGCCCACGACTACGTCAATCATGCCGTTTACGACATCGAAAAACGCCTGTTCGCCTGAGCACGACACCAACCTCCGATCCGTTCCGCCTGCGACGCGGGTCGTCAGCCGCCGGGTCCGCGTTCGTCCCCGGCGCGAGACATGCCGCCGAACAAGCCCCGGCGCCTGACAATCTGCCACAGCAGCGGATGCCATTCGCTCCACACCTGCTCGGCCTCGCCGGCGAGCAGCCCGCGGACCACGTCCGGAGGCTTCCGGTAGAAGAACGGCATCGCCTTCGACAGCACCTCGTCGCCAAGCACGTTCCACCGCGAGGCGCCGCCCATCACCGGCGAGTCGATGGCGAAGACGACGCGCCCGATCCCGGTCTCGCGGATCGCCATCGCGCACATGACGCAAGGCTCCACATTGGAATAGAGCGTGCAACCTGTCAGCCGCAACCGGCCGAGCCTGCGTTGCGCCGCCGAGATGGCGACCATCTCGGCGTGGCGGGTGATGTCGGAATCCTGCGCCACCCGGTTGATCGATTCGGCCAGGACGTCGTCGTCGCGGCAGATCACGCAGGCGAACGGGAACTCCCGGTGCCGCTCGGCCGTTCGCGACAGCGCGATGCAGCGCTCCATCATCCCGACATCCCGTTCGTTCGCGGCGGCGTGTTGCATCTGCACGACCTCGAGCATGGATTCACTGCGTCTACACCCGACGGTCCGTTCCACACCGTCACGTCCGAACGCCAATTCGCCGTCGGTGATGCGATTTCCGACGCGATGACGGCAACAACGGGCGCCGGCTCGCCCGCTACATGCTCTGCATCGATACCCGGCGGAAGCGCCAGAGCGCCAGGGCGAAGAACAGAGCGCCGCCGCCGACCACCACGAGGAAATGCGGCCATACCACGTCGAAGCCGGCACCGCGGTAGAGGATCGCCTGGGCGAGCGAGGCAAAGTGAGTCGACGGGGATGCCTGCATCACGGTGCGCAGGAACACCGGCATGCTCTCGAACGGCGTCTTGGTTCCCGACAGCAGGTTCATCGGCAGCGCCACCAGCATGAACAGCAGGCCGAGCTGAGGCATCGAGCGCGCGATGGTACCGAGGAAGATGCCGATCGCGGTGGCGAAGAACAGGTAGAGCGCGACGCCGGCCATGAACAGCGCTACCGATCCGGCGATCGGCACCCCGAGCACGATGCGGACGATCACCACGAGGGCGAAGGCGACCGCCGTGGCGATGACCAGCCCGTTGGCCCATACTTTCGACATCGCGATCTCGAAGGGGCCGAGCGGCATGACCAGGAGATGGTCGATGGTGCCGTGCTCGCGCTCGCGCACGATCGCCGCCCCGGCGAGCACGATCGCCAGCATGTTGAGGTTCTCGATGATCCCCATGATGCTGGTGAACCACGAGGTGATCACGTTGGGATTGAAGGCGATCCGGATCGCCAGATCGGCCGCGACCGACGCCTTCGGCTCCGATCGGGTGAGGAAGCCCGCGACCTCCGCGGCAATGATCTGATAGACGTAGCCGGCGCCGATGCCGGCCTGCATCAGCGCCGTCGCGTCGATGGCGACCTGGACCGCGGGCCGGCGCCCGGCGATCGCGTCGCGCTGGAAGTTCGGCGGAATGTCGATCACGAAGGTGTAGCGGCCGACATTCATCATGCGGTCGATGTCGCGCTCGGCGAGCGAAACCGGCGGCTTGAAATAGGGCGGCATGAACGCCCGGGACAGGCGGCGCGACAGCTCGGAATGGTCCTCGTCCACGATCGCGATCGAGGCGTCGCGCAGCTCCTCGAAGCTGCTCTGCGCAATGGTGATGATGGAGAACGAGAACGCCCAGATCACCAGCGCGACCAGCACCGGATCGCGGGCGAAGCTGCGCAGCTCCTTGGTGCCGAGCCAGAAGATGTTCGAGATCCGCCTCAACTGGCTTCCTCCTCAGCGTTCCTGCTTGCGCAGCAGCACGAGGCTCACCCCGGTAAGGACCGGGATGAACGCCGCCAGCGCCAGCAGGCTCGGCCCGAGGTCCTCGAAACCCAGTCCCTTGGTGAACGTCCCGACGCTGATCCGCAGGAAGTAGGTCATCGGGAAGCCGAGCCCCATGATCGCGCCGACGCCGGTGAGCGAGGAGACCGGGGTGAGCATGCCGGAGAACTGGATGCCGACGACGCTGGTGACGATCGCGGTGCCGAACAGGGCGGCGATCTGCGTGCGGGTGAAGGCGGAGACCAGCATGCCGATGCCGGTCGTCGCCGTGACGTAGAGCAGCGCGCCGACGAGAAGCGTCATGAAGCTTCCCTTGAGCGGCACGCCGAACACGAACAGGGCCATCAGCATCAGCATGACGAAGCTCGCCATCGAGATGGCGATGTAGGGCAGCTGCTTGCCGAGCAGGAACTCGGTGCGGGTGACCGGGGTGACGTAGAGGTTGGTGATCGAGCCGAGCTCCTTCTCGCGCACGATGGCGAGCGCCATCAGGATGGCGGGGATCAGCATCAGCAGCAGCGCCATGGTGGACGGCGCCATGGCGTGGATGCTCTCGAAGCCCTGATTGTAGCGGAACCGCGTCTCGATCAGTACCGGCTCTGCGGCCTGGACGACGTGCGACCGGGCGGCCAGATTGGTCAGATACTGCTGGTGGACGGCCTGCAGATAGCCGCGGATCGTCTCGGCGCGGAACGGCATCGCCCCGTCGAGCCAGACGCCGACCTCGGTGTGCCGTCCGCCCTTGATGTTGCGGCCGAAGCCGGGCGGGATCTCGATGCCGGCCCTGAGCTCGCCGCTGGCGAGCCGCCTTTCCAGGTTGCGGTGATCGGCGATCGGCGCCCGTTCGACGAAATAGCGCGAGCCGCGGAGCTCCTCCAGATAGGTGCGGCTTTCCGGCGTCTGGTCGCGGTCGAGCACCGCGAAGAACAGGCTGTCGACATCGGTCGTGATGCCGAAGCCGATGACCAGCATGAGGAAGGCGGTCCCCAGCAGCGCGAACCCCAGGCGGATCGGATCGCGCCACAGCTCGAGCAACTCGCGGATCGTGTAGGCGACGAGGCGGCGCGGGCTGAACGCGGTGACGTTGGCGGACGTCGCCGGCGCCGTCCCCGCCTGCGGCACGCCAGGCGGGTCCATGCCGTCGGGCTCCGGTTGATGCAATGCGCCGCTCGCGGCTTCCAGATAGGCGATGAATGCGTCCTCCAGCGTCGCGGTGCCGGAAGCGCGGACCAGCGCCGCCGGCGTATCGGTCGCCAGCACCCGACCGGCATCCATCAGCGAGACGCGGTCGCAGCGCGCCGCCTCGTTCATGAAATGGGTGGAGACGAAGATCGTCACGCCGTGATTGCGCGACAGGTCGACGAGCAGCTCCCAGAACCGGTCGCGCGCCAGCGGATCGACCCCCGAGGTGGGCTCGTCGAGAATGAGCATCTCCGGCTCGTGAATCACCGCGACGGCAAGCGACAGCCGCTGGCGGATGCCCAGCGGAAGATCCGACGCCAGCTGATCGAGATGGCCGGACAGATCGAAGCGGAGGACGAGATCCTCGATCCGCCAGGCTGCCTTGTCGCGCGGCAGTCGGAACAGCCGCGCATGCAGCTGAAGATTCTGACGGACCGTGAGCTCGGTATAGAGCGAGAACGACTGCGACATGTAGCCGACGCGGCTGCGCATCCTGATGTCGGTCGCGTCCACCGGCCGGCCGAACAGCAGCGCCTCGCCGGTCGTCGCCGGCAGCAGCCCGGTGAGCATCTTCATGGTGGTGGTCTTGCCGCAGCCGTTCGAGCCGACGAACCCGAAAATCTCGCCGGGCGCGATGGTGAAGCTCGCCCGATCCACCGCGGTGAAATCGCCGAACCGGCAGGTGAGATCGCGCGCCACAATGACCGGCTCGCTGGCGCCGGCCGGCCGCGGGGGGATGACCAGGGCGCGGTGGCCGTCGCGCTCAAGCGCGGGAAGCCGGGCGATGAACGCCTCCTCGACGCTCGTCGCCCCGACCTCCTTCATCAGCTGGGCCGGCGATCCGGTGGCGAGAATTCTTCCGCCATCCATGGCGATCAGCCAATCGAAGCGCTCGGCCTCCTCCATGTAGGCGGTCGCCACCACGACGCTCATGCCGGGGCGGCGCGCCCGTATGCGCTCGATCAGATCCCAGAACTGCCGCCGCGACAGCGGATCGACGCCGGTGGTCGGCTCGTCGAGGATCAGAAAATCCGGGTCGTGGATCAATGCGCAGCACAGGCCGAGCTTCTGCCGCATCCCGCCCGACAGCTTTCTGGCCGGCCGATCGGGAAACGGCGCGAGACCGGTGGCGACGAGCAACTCGGCGATCCGCCGGGCCCGCTCGGCGCGGGCCTGGCCGAACAGGCGGGCGAAGAACTCGACGTTCTCGCGAACGCTGAGGTCGGGATAGAGATTTTTTCCCAGCCCCTGCGGCATATAGGCGATGCGCGGACAGACGATCTCGCGATGGCGCACATCTGCCATGTCGCCGTCGAGGACCTCGACCCGGCCGTCCTGGATCTTCTTTGCTCCGGCCACGATACCGAGCAGCGACGATTTTCCCACCCCGTCCGGTCCGATCAGCCCGACCATGCGACCCGCCGGGATCTCCACCGTGATGCGGTCGAGTGCGAATGTTGCGCCGTAGCGGTGGGTGATGCCGTCGAGACGCGCGACCGGGCGCTCGCCCCCGTTCATCTCGCCGCCGTACCCTGGAGGGCGCTCGGCCATGCGACCTTGTCGTCGACGCGCACATAGGCGACGCCGGGCAATCCGCTCTTCACCGCATCGGCATGGGCGCGCAACCGCTCGGGATCGATGCGCACGCGCACGCGGAACATCAGCTTGTCGCGCTCGCTCCTGGTCTCGACCGCCTTGGGGGTGAACTGCGCCTGGGTGGCGATGAACGTAACCTTGGCGGGGATCGGGATGTCCGGATAGGCGTCGAGCACGATGCGGGCATCGGTTCCTGCCTTGATACGGCCGGCGTCCGCCGTCGGCAGGAAGATGTCGGCATAGACATAGGAGACGTCGAGCATGGTGAAAACTTTTCCGCCGGCGGGCAGGACCTCGCCGATATTGGCGATCCGGTACTGGATGCGGCCGGCGCGCGGGGCGGTGAGCGTGTTGTCGGCGATGTGGACCGCGTAGACCTCGGCGTCGCTGCGCGCCGCCTCGAGCACATGCTCGGCCTGGATCGCCCTGGCATTGGCGGCGTTGAGCAAGGCATTGGCGGCATCGAGGCGCTGCTGGCGCTGGTCGAAGATCTGCCGGGTGATGTCGCCCTTCTGCACCAGCACATTGGCGCGATCCATCTCCTGCCGGGCCAGCAGGACCTGGGTCTCCTGCTGCACCACGTTGGCGCGAGCCTCCTCGATCGCCTTCTGCGCCCCCCGCGCCTGGGCTTCGGCCCGCCGCAACGACGCCTCGAGATCGCGGGTGTCCATGCGGGCGAGGCTCTGGCCCGCCGCCACCATGTCGCCCTCGTCGGCCAGCAGCTCGGCGATGCGTCCGGCAAATCTTGTCTCGATGTCGATCGCATCGGCTTCGATCCGGCCGTTGCCCCAGCTGATGCCCGGCGGCAATTGCGATTGCGACTGCTTCCACCAATAGGCTCCGGCGCCTGCCGCAACCGCGAACACCAGCAGCACGACGCCGATCTTCCTCCAACGCCCGGAGGGCGGCTCCACCCTCGGCGGAGGAAGCGCGGTCGGCAGGTTGAAGGCGGGTACCACGACCGGCGCGGGGCTGCCGAGCGGCGGGATGGTCGGGGACTCTCCATCGCGAGGCCGAGAAGCGACCAGATCGGCTGGATCGTTGGTCATCTGGTCACCGATTGAGTCCGTTTCCGCACGCGACATTGCACCTGAAGGCCGCAAATTCGAGGACTTGAGCGAATCCTATCCGAATCCGGCGCTGGAGCGTTTGATGCGGGTCAAATCCCGCCGGGCGTAGTGCCGGCCGGCCAGCCGGATGGTCGGGACCGGCGCGGCTGCCCGTCCAGCGGCCCCGGCGTCCGGCGGGATGCCGGTCCCTTGATCCACCGCAATGTATCGGTCGGTCATTCTTGTAAGGATCGCAGGCACCTGGGAGCCGCGGAGCGACCCGGGAACTCGGAAGGCCACACCGGCATGTTGCGGCAGGCGACGCTCTCCCCGACACCGGCGGAACCCGCGGCCGAAGTCGCCCCGGTGATGCCACCGGTGCGGGTGGTCCACCGCGGAATCGGCGCGCGGCGCGGGCTGCTGATCGCGGCGGCCCTGGCGCTGCTGCTTGCCGGGGGCGCGGCGTATTGGCTCAGCCGCGGCACCGCGCCGCCGACCTACGTGACGGCGGCGGTGACGCGCGGCACGGTCGCGCACGTCGTCTCGTCCAGCGGCACCGTCAACCCGGTGCTCACGATCATCGTCGGCTCCTACGTGTCGGGCGTGATCCGCGATCAGTATTGCGACTTCAACACGCGGGTCCGCAAGGGCCAGCTGTGCGCCAAGATCGATCCCCGCCCCTATCAGACGATCCTCGACCAGAGGAAGGCGGAGCTGGCAACCGCCAAGGCGCAGCTCGCCAAGGACCAGGCCAGCCTCGCCTATGCGAAGCTTACCTACGATCGCAACCAGACGCTGATCAAGACCAACGCGATCTCGCGCGACGCGCTGGATTCGTCGAGAAGCGAACACGACCAGGCACAGGCCCAGATCGAGGTCGACCAGGCGACCATCCAGCTGCGCGAGGCCTCGCTCGAGGCGGCGCAGGTCAATCTCGGCTACACCAACATCATCTCGCCGGTGGACGGCACCGTGGTGTCGCGCAACGTCACCATCGGCCAGACCGTGGCGGCAAGCTTCCAGACCCCGACACTGTTCCTGATCGCGACCGATCTCACCCGCATGCAGGTCGACACCAATGTCAGCGAAAGCGACGTCGGCGGATTGCGCGAGGGCAACCGGGCGAGCTTCACCGTCGATGCCTATCCGGACCGGCGGTTCGACGGCAAGGTCCTCCAGTTCCGCCAGGCGCCGCAGACGGTGCAGAACGTCGTCACCTACGACGTGGTGATCGGAGTGGAGAATCGCGAGCTGCTGCTGAAACCCGGGATGACCGCAACCGCCCGGGTCATCATCGAGCAGCGCGACGACGTGCTGCGGGTGCCGGACCAGGCGGTGCGCTATGCGCCGGGACGGTCGGCGACGACGACCGGCGCTGCCCCCGGCATGTCCGGCCAGGCGCAGGTCTGGCTCCTGCGCGACGATGAGCCGGTGCGCGTCCCGATCCGCATCGGGCTCGACGACGACACCTTTTCGGAGGTGCTCGAAGGCGATCTTCAGGCCGGGGACAAGGTGATCGTCGGCGAGCAGCATGCGGGCACGAGCGCTCCGGTCCGGACATCGGCGCCCCGCCCGTTCGGGCTTCCGCGGTGACCGCGATGGCGGACGCGGTGCTCTCGATCGAGGACGTGACCCGCGTCTACCTTCTGGGCGAGACGGAGGTGCGCGCGCTCGACGGCGTGAGCCTGACGATCGGGCGCGGCGAGTTCGTCGCCATCATGGGGTCGTCGGGGTCAGGCAAGTCGACCCTGATGAACGTGCTCGGCTGCCTCGACCGGCCGAGCAGCGGCCGCTACGTCTTCGAAGGCGTCGACGTGGCCGGCCTCTCGGAGCCCGAGCTCGCGCGCATCCGCAGCGAGCGGATCGGCTTCGTCTTCCAGAGCTTCAACCTGCTCGCGCGCACCAGCGCCATCGAGAACGTGGCGCTGCCGCTGTTCTATGCGACCTCCGGTCCGGCGCGACACGCGGAACGGCTGGCGCGCGCCCGCGACGCCCTGCGGTTCGTCGGCCTCGGCGATCGCGAACGCAACAGCCCGAGCCAGCTCTCAGGCGGCCAGCAGCAGCGCGTCGCCATCGCGCGGGCGCTGATCAGCAAGCCGAGCGTGCTGCTCGCCGACGAGCCGACCGGCAACCTCGACTCGCGCACCTCGCACGAGATCATGGACATGCTGCGCCTGCTCAACCGTCAGCAGGGCGTCACCATCGTGGTGGTGACCCATGAGACGGACATTGCGGCCTATACGGACCGGGTCGTCACCATGCGCGACGGCCGCGTCCTGTCGGACGAGCCGACGCCGGCGAGGGCCGGCGAGCCGCCCCGCCTCGCGGTCGCCGCGGCATTCCGGCCGCAGCGCGTTGCGGCGCCCGGCCGTGCCTCGGTCTGGGGCTTCGTCACCATGGTGGTGGGTGCCGCCGCCCAGGCGCTCGCGCGCAACAAGACGCGCTCGGCGCTCACCATGCTCGGCGTCTTCATCGGGGTCGCGGCGCTCATCGCCATGGTGGCGGTCGGCCAGGGCGCCAACGAGGCGGTGAGGAAGCAGATCGAGAGCCTCGGCACCAACCTGCTGGTGGTGGTGCCGGGAGCGACCACGTCGAGCGGCGTGCGCGCCGGCTCCGGCAGCGCCTCCACCCTGACGGTGGGCGACGCGCAGGCGATCCGTCGCGAGTGCCCGGCGGTCGGCCAGGTCAGCTACCTGATTCGCCAGGTCGGCCAGGTGCAGTTCGCCAACCAGAACTGGGCCACCAGCATCCAGGGCGTGACCACGAGCTATCTGGCCACCGCGAACTGGAAGATTGCGGCCGGACGCGCCATCACGGCGGAGGACGAGAGCAGCGGCGCGATGGTCGCGATGATCGGGCAGACGGTCCATCAGCAGCTGTTCGGCCCCTACCAGAACCCCCTCGGGGCCATGATCATGGTCAAGGGCAAGCCGGTGCGGGTCATCGGAATCCTCGCCGGGAAAGGCCAGAGCTCGTACGGACAGGACCAGGATGACCTGCTGATGCTCCCGTTCGCCGCCGCCGAGCACAAGGTGCTGGGGGTCGCGGCGCCGAGCCAGACGCAGACCGTCGGCTCGCAATATTTCCCGCTCGTGGCGAACCCCTATGGCATCACGCCGCGGCTGGGCGGCTACGTCAACCAGATCCACGTGCAGGCGGCGAGCGCCGACCTGGTGCAGGCCGCACTGCGCCAGGTCACCGAGACCTTGATGCGCCGCCACCGGATTCGCCCGGACGACCCAAAAGATTTCGCCGTGCGCAATCTCAGCCAGGTCGCGCAGACCGCCGAGGACAGCAGCCGCATCATGGCGCTGCTGCTGGCGACGGTCGCCTCGATCTCGCTGCTGGTCGGCGGCATCGGCATCATGAACATCCTGCTGGTGTCGGTGACCGAGCGAACCCGCGAGATCGGCCTGCGCATGGCGATCGGCGCGCGGCGGCTTCACGTGCTGCTGCAGTTCCTGGTCGAGGCGGTGTTCCTCAGCGTCACCGGCGGCGTCGCCGGCATCGTGGTCGGCATCGTCGTGTCGGAGCTGATCTCGCTGGTCGCCCACTGGCCGACGCTGCTCTCGCCGACGGCGATCGTCGGCGGCTTCGTGTTCTCGGCCGCCGTGGGTATCTTCTTCGGCTACTACCCGGCGCGCAAGGCCTCGCATCTCAATCCCATCGAGGCGCTGCGTTACGAATGAATCACCGTGCGGGCGGCCCGCCGACGAGCTTGCACTGGCCATACTCGTTGACGACGGCGTCCCCCGAATAGGTCTGGAACACCAGTCTCCATGACGATCGGTCCACCCCCAGGCTGATGTCGTCGCGGTTGCCGGCCATCGAGGTGTTGCTGATGGTGACGTCGCCGAGCACACGCGCGCGGCCGCCCTCCGAGACCGTGAGCGACTTGTCGTCCTCGTCGAACAGGACGGTGACCGCGCGGTGCTGAACGGCGCTCTGGGCATCGGTGTCGGTCAGGACGCAATCGAGCCGCTGCGGCGCGGCTCCCGCCGAAGGCAGGCCGGGCGCCGCCAGCACGGCCACTGCCAGGGCGACGTTCAAACCAATGCGCCGAAGATCCACGGAGCCCTCCGCCGGCAGCGACAGACCGGCCGTCGATGGCGCGACCGCTTCGCGGTGCAAGGGTAGGCGATCGGCAGGCAGGATGGCCTTGACGTGCATCAATCGCCCGCAGGCCGATCTGTTGCCGGATGAGGCCATTGAGGCAGATCAAGGCGACATCCCGCCCCTACGCAGAGAATCCGCCGAAATGTTCCAGGGGCCTGGATGATGATCAAGACCATCATGGTGCCGGTCGGCGGCAGCGATTCCGACCACGTCGTCTTCGAGACGGCGCGCATCGCCGCACAGCCGTTCGCGGCACATCTCGAGTTCTTTCACGTCCGCGTCGGACTCGGCGAGGCGGCCTTGCACACGCCCCATGCGAACTTTGCCCGCGGCCATGCGCTGCGCAACACGCTGACCCATCTGGCGGAGGAATCGAGCGTTCGCTCGATCGCTGCCTGCCGTCATGTCGGCGAGTTCTGCGAGAAATGGGGCATCCCGGTGGTCGAGAGCGCCGGCGCCCTGAATACCGTCACGGCGAGCTTCTGCGAGGAAGCAGGCGACGCGCAGCAGCGCCTGATTTCCCGCGCGCGCCTCAACGACCTGGTGATCATGGGCCGCTTCACCCGGCCCAATGGGCTGCCCGCCGATCTGCTGGACGCACTGCTGCGCGGATGCGGCCGATCGATCCTGCTCGCATCCCCGCATGCCCCGCGGAGCCTGACCGGCACCGTGATGGTGTGCTGGAAGGACGCGCCCGAGCCGGCGCGAGCCTTGACCGCCGCGCTGCCCATGCTGGTTCAGGCGAACCGCGTCGTCATCGCGACGGTCGACGAGCGCGAAGGATTGCCGTCCGGCTCGGCGGAGGATCTCGCCCGGCACCTGGCATGGCATGGCATCCACGCCGAGGCCCAGTCGATTCCCGCGGAGGGCCGTCCCGCCGCTTCGGTGCTCAGGGACGCCGCCCAACGCTGCGGCGCCGATCTCCTGGTGATGGGTTGCTTCGGCCACGGCCGCGCCCGAACGCTGATGTTCGGCAGCTGCACCAGTGCGCTCCTGCGCGATGCCGAGCTGCCGGTGTTCCTCCTGCATTGACGCGAAGCCGGTCTGGACTTTGGGCTGGAACGACGCCCGGCGGGATGCCATGACGTGGGCCGGAGACCCGAGGAGATTTTTCGCATGCGCTCGGTGACGATGCTCGGCCTGCTGGCAGCCACCCTCGCCTTCGATGCCGGGACCGGCACCGCGGGCGCGGCGCCGTGGTGCGCCTGGTATACGGCGACGGCGTCCGATTGCGGCTATTTCACCCACCAGGCCTGCCTCGACACGGTGCGCGGCGCGGGCGGCTGGTGCGCGCGCAACGTCTATGAGCTGGCGACGCCCTACGGGCCGCCGCCGCAGCGCCGCAAGCACTGGCGCCGCGACCGGTATTGACGGCGGCAGCCGTCAGGGACGCACCGCGGGCGCGTCGATCGCCAGCCCGCTCGCCCGCCACATCAGGTAGAGCTCGAGCGCGACGTGGTCGGGAGATCCGTAATCGTACGGCTCGGCGCGCATGCCGAACATGCAGTTGCGCAGCCGACGCTGCAGCGATCCGAGCGTCTGCCATTCCAGGCGGTAGACCGGATAGCCGGTCGGATGGCCCTGCGGGATGACGGCACCGGCCAAACGCTTCCCCCAATTGTCGTCGTGGCACTGGCTGCAGGACAGCGCGAGCTGGCCCTGGCGGCGCTGGAAAATGTCTCGCCCGGCCTCGACGAAGGGTTTTAGCCGTTCGTCCGCCGGCTCCACGATCGTGGTGCCGCGCGACTGCCGGGCGACGAACGCCGACAGCGCCAGCAGCTCCTTGCTCTCCCAGGCGAACGGGGTGGCACGCTGGTGCGTCGCCCGGCAGGTGTTGATGCGCTGCTCGAGGTCGAGCGGGCGCCCGAGCGTCGCCTCGTAGGCCGGGTAGCGGGCCGCGATCCCCTTCATGCTCTCCGCCGCATCATGGTGGCAGTCGGCGCAGGAACGATTCTCGGCGCCGGCCTTGCGGCTCCACAAGGCCTCGCCGTCGAGCACGAACAGCATGCCCGGATTGGCGAGGTCGTCGTCCTGCATGGCCTGGGTCTCGCGGCTCATCAGGCTGTAGTCGGAGCGCTTGTCGGCTTGCGGGATCTCGCCGGCCGGCAGGTCCGCGGCGACGAGCAGGGCGAGCATCAACACCCCTGAACGCATCAGGCGCCGGAACATGGCCGCCGTCATTCGACCGTGATCTTGCCGGAGCGAAGCTCGGTCGCGCCCTTGTCGTCGGTCCAGCTCAAGGTGATGACGCCGCTTTCGGTGGCGACGGTGAAGAAGGCGATGAACGGGTTGGCGGCGATCGCCGGAAACAGCTCGGCGCGAAACACTTCCTCGCCGTTGTAGGTGCAGACGAAGGAATTGATGATATCGCGCGGCACCACATCGCCCGAACTCGTTGTGGCGATAGCCGGTCTCCATCACGTGGGAGATCAGCGCCTTGATCTCGATGATGTCGCCGCGCTTCGCCTTGGCGGGAATGTTGATCAGCGCCTGGGGCATGTCAGGTCCCCTCGATGCAGGCGGCGATCGTCACCACGAGCTCGGCGCTGGCCGACCAGCACGAGCCGTCGCTGAGTTTCGCCACGGCGACGATCTTCTGCGTATCGGCGAGCCTGATGCGGGTCGAGACGCTCGCCCGGCCCGAGCGCGGGCCGAGATGGAAGTTCGCCACGTTGGGCTGCGGGTTCTTCTCGTTGAAGATGTGGATGCTCTTGACGTGATCGGCCGCCGTCATCGGGCTGTCGACCGCGACGGTGATCGACACCGAATTGCCGTTCTCGACGAGCGGCGGCGCGTCGATCTTCACCTTGCCGTCGCGCACCGGCGCTTCGCCGACCACGTCGCGGATCGCGGACTTCATCGAGTCCGGGGTCGCGGCGGCCGGCCGAACGGCGATCAGCTGGGCGGCGCCCAATCCGCCGACCACAAGGCCCGCCCCGGCCAGGAACCCCCGCCGCGTCGTGGCACCGTGCTGCTGCTCCGTCATCAAAAAATCCTCCGAACCCGATATCTAATCACGCAAGCTCGCCAGAAAAGCCACCACGTCCTCGATCTGCTCGGCCGTGAGCAACGGCTTACCACGCCAGGCGGCCGCCACCCGCGTCAAATCGTCGACCCGGTAGTACGGCGGCATGATGGTGGCCGGATTGATCCGGCTCGCATCGATGAGCCGCAGGCGCAGCTGTCCCTCGGTCGACCGCGTGCCGGCGCCCGCCAGGTCCGGCGCGAGGTTGCCCTGGAATTTCTCCTCCGGGAACGGTCCGGCATGGCACAGCAGGCAGAGGCCGGCCTGGCGGCTCGCCACGATCGCCCGGCCACGCACCGGGTCGCCCGGTTGGCCGGTCAACGGGACCGGCACCGCGTCGCCCACCACCTCGTAGGGACGTAAGGTCGGCGACTGCGCCGGCGCCGGTTCCATGCCGCCCGCCGCGATGCCGCACGCCAGTGCGATGAGGACCGCGAGCCGGCGCACGTCAGCCGAACACCTCGGTGGTGATCGTCCGGAACCACGCTTCCGCATAGGATGCCTCGAGCGCCCGCACGTCGCGCGTCCCGTTGGGCGGGCTCACGCCGCCGGCGCCCTCGACGTCGGCGATGAGACCGTTTGCCGGCCGGTAGACGCCGGCGACCGAGATGCCGTAGTCGGGCGCCACCAGGCTGTAGCAGGTGTTGATCAGCTTTGGCGGCGCCGGCGTCTCGCCGCGCAGCAGGCTCGCCACGGCGGCGGCACAGGCCTTGGCCTGGGAATTGGCCGCAAAGGCCGATTTCGGCATGCCGCCGGCGATCGCCGCGTCGCCGATGACGTGAATCCCAGGCTGCAGCTTCGACTCGAAGGTTCCCGGGTCGATCGGGCACCAGCCGGTCTTGTCCGCCACCCCGGCGATCTCGGCGATGCGGCCGGCCTTCTGCGGCGGGATGACGTTGGCGACCTTTGCCTGATGGCGGGCGAAGTCGGTGACGAACGTGTTGGTCGCCGGCTCGACCGCCGTGACCTTGCCGCCGTCGGAGAGTTTCACCCACTCGATCATGCCGCCATAAAGCTCCTTCCAGGCGGCGAGAAACAGGCCCTGCTTGGAGAACGCATCCTTGGCGTCGAGGATGATGATCTTCGATTTCGGTTTCCGGGCCTTGAGGTACCAGGCGATCAGGCTCGCCCGCTCGTAGGGCCCGGGCGGGCAGCGAAACGGATTGGCCGGCGCCGAGATGACGACCAGCCCGCCGTCGTCCATCGCCTCGAGCTGGCGGCGCAGCAGCGTCGTCTGCTCTCCGGCCTTCCAGGCATGGGGCATTTTCGTCGCCGCCGCCTCGTCGTAGCCGGGAAGGCCGTCCCAGCGCAGCTCGATGCCGGGCGCCAGCACCAGGCGATCGTAGGCAAGCGAGGTATCGTTGCCCAACAGCACCGTGCGGGCCTGCGGGTCGACCTTGACGGCGGTCTGAAACACCACGCCGACGCCGGCATCGCCCAGCGCCTCGTAGTGGAACTGCTGCTGGGCAAGCTCGCGCAGCCCCACGACGACGCCGTTGCTGAACGGGCAGGCGATGAACGTGGTGCTCGCCTCGACCAGCATCACCTGGGCGCCCGGCACCAGCTGCTTGACCTGCCGCGCGCAGGTGGCGCCGGCAAACCCGCCGCCGACGACGACCACCCGCGGCGGCGCTTTCTGGGCGATCGCCGGCAGCGGCAGCAGGGCGGCCGACACCGCTCCGACCCCGGTGCGGAGGACATCCCGCCGCGTCGCGCGAAGCTCGTTCATGGGTTCCTCGATTCGTCGCGATGTCGCCCAACCGGCAAGGCGGGTCCCTAGCGCTGCGCGCCATACCATTCAGCGATCGCCCGCACCTCGTCGTCGGAGAATCCCTTGGCGATCCGGTCCATCACCGTGGCGTAGCGCTGGCCGAAACGGAAGGCCTGGAAGGCGGCGACGATGTCCGCCGGCTCGCGCCCGGCAAGCCGCGGGACCGGCGAGGCGACCTTGTCGGACGCCGGATGACAGCCCGTGCAGGCGGCAGCGCCGGGCGGCGGCGCGGCCGCGCCGGCGGCAAGGGCCAGCTGCGTGGAGAGCAACAGCAATGCGGCGGCAAACGCCGCCCGCCTCTCGCTCATTCGGTCTCCTCCCGAGGCAGGTCCGACGGCCCTTCGAGCCATCGCCTTTTCTGTCGTCACGCGCTCTTTCAGGTCGTGATGCACCAGCGGCAGCGACCTGTGAAGGGTTTTGTCGTCCGAGGCCACGACACGAGGCCCCGGGAGCGGAAGCAATCCTGGAGCGCAAATCATCCGGCGGGCCGCACTTTCGGCGCAAGTCACAAAACCGGGAACGGGCCCTGCCGCGCGGGCGGTGCGATCGTGATGGATGCCTGACCGCGCGACGTCTTCACCCTCCCCTGGAGGCCGGGCGGACTCCGGGCGGCGGCGGTCGCCGGATCAACCCGCGCCAGGAATGTTTTCCCTCCTCGGCGGCGCTCAGGTGCCGCCTGGCGGGCTTTGCGCCGCCAGCTCCGCCTGCCTGCGCTTTTCCTGCAAGGCAAGGTATTGCGGATATTCCGGCCATTCGGGCCATTCGGGCGGCTCCGGGCGCCGGCGCGGCGGCGGTGCCGCAGCCGCTGCGCCCATGACCGCCGGACCTGTAGATTTGCCTGTTGTTTCAGGTGAGCCGGGCGTCGGCGCCGGATCCGGGGCAGCCGCCCGGCCTGTAGATTTACCTGTATTATCAGGCGCCGGTGTTTCCGCGGCCGCAGGCGGGTCGGTCCGCTCCGCGGCGGCGTTCTCGTCGGCTGGCGGCGCCGCGGACCCGGCGGCGTCCTGCGGCGTCTCCAGCCGGGCTGGCGGGGTTTCCGGCGCCACCGCGGCGACCTCGCGTCCAGCCGGCGCGTCCGCCGGCGCCGGGCCGGCCAGCGCCTTTTCCAGCTGTGCCACCCGCCGCTCGAGGTCGGAGCGCTGGCGCACCCGCTCGAAGGCCTCGATCACCCGAAAGAGTTCGGCGGCTTCGCCTGGGGTGAGCTCGGCGCTCGCCACCCCTTCGGTCACCGCGCTCGCCGCCGCGACCGCGTCGCCGGCCTGCTCGAGTCTTGGCAGCGCGAACGCGATCGGCCTGCCCTTGCGCCTGGGCGCCAGCCGATCGAGGCAGATGCGCACCGCCGCCAGGTTGCCGTAGCCCGCGAGCTCGACCAGCTGCTTCGTCATCTTTTCCGCGCCGCCATCGAGCAGCGCCTCGATGGCGAGCGTGGTCTTGTTGCGCGAGCCCGGTGGGCGGCCCGCCGGATTGCCGCTGCGGCCGGCCTGGAAGCGGCCGCCGTCGGTGCGTTCGGTGTGGGACATGGTGTGGCTCCTTGGGCTCCGGGTTGTGGCGGAGCCGAAAGACGCGGCCGGCCGCCAGGTGGGTCCTGGCGAGACATTATACACTTTTATGAGTGTGTCAATATCCGGTGTTAATAATCACCTTCAGATTACGGCAGGGCCGGCAGGCTCGCCCCGGCGTTCCGTCCTTCCGACCGTCAGGCATTCATCCTTCGCCGGCACCAGCCAAACCAGCGGTCCCAACGCCCGGAAGGGCGTCCGGTTGTTGAGCTGGAGCCGCCGCGTCGCCGAAATGGCGCGCGTGGTGCGCCTGGCGGGTGGATTGCCACCTACATGTGGGACCGTCCGGGCGGCGGAACGCCAGTCGAACCTATCTATGTCGCGGCCAAGTCCTTGGGCATGGATCCTCCGACCCCTCCTGGCATGGAGATATCCCGTGCCCACGCAATGCGAGATCTCTGGGAGAGGGCCGGCCTTACCTCCATCGAAACGCGCGTCATCCGCGTCCCAGTTGTCGTACTCCGACTTCGATGATTTCTGGGAGTTCCAACACCTTGCCCGTAGGACCGCAGGGGAAATTCCTCCGAGAGATGTCGCCGGGAGCAAGAGAGCAACTGCGTGTGCGTCTGCGCGAACAATTGCCTGTCTGCGCGGACGGGCGAATTGCCTACGAAGCATTCGCAAATGCGGTGAAGGGCGGATACGACGGTCAGAAGGTTGGCCTGCGCTAACGCTACGCCGTAGGGCGTCTGCACGCTGTCTGCGTCTACTTGTCAGGACTGCACGGCTGCGGCAATATCCGCGCCAGCTCTTGGGGCATCCGGCGAACCCTCATTTAGGAGGTAGCAATGGACTGCTGCGAAACCAACGGCTTCACGCGTTTTCCGGAAATCAGTCACGAGCCTCCGCTTGTGGCCCGGCGCGGCATGTTGAAGGGCGCAGCGCTGCTCGCGGGCACAGCTCCTCTGCTGGCAAGCGGAACGAAGAAGGCGTCGGCGAAAAGCACCACGATTCAGCTCGCCTTCTGCAGCAATATTGCTGTGCGCCCCGCCCTACGAGGTCACCCGCGCCGGCGGATATTTCCGCGACGAGGGCCTCGACGTGCAACTGGTCTACATGCGCGGCAGCACCGCCGCGACGCAGGCGCTGGTCGGCGGCGCGGTCGACTATGCGGCCACGTCCTTCGATGACGTTCTCCAGGCCTTCAACCGAGGGGCCGACATCCGGCGATTCTGCTCGACCGGCCGGCTACCGCTGCAAGCGCTGGCGATCGCGCCGAACCGGGTTGCCGAGATCAACGGCTTCAAGGATCTCGAAGGGCGCACGCTCGGTATCGTCTCTCGTGGGAGCATGTCCGAAGCGCTCACACTATTTCTGATGAAAAAGGCGGGCGCCGACGGCAAAAAGGTCCAGTTCGCCGTGCTTGGCCCGAACATCTACGACCCAGTGCGGCTCGGGCAAGTCGATGCGGCCTGGGTCAGCGAGCCGGCGCTATCGTTGCTGGTCAAGGAGGGCAGCCGAGCGATCGTCAACTTCATGGAAACCGACGATGCCGATAAATATCTCGGCGGGTCGCTACGAATTCATGGGCGTCTCGGTCAGGACCACGGAGCTGTCCGCGCGCCGTGAGGAGATGCGGGCGCTTGCTCGCGCCCTCGAAAAAGGCCTTTCGGCGCTCCAGAGCGTCAAGCCGGAAGAGATCACGGCCGCAATGCCGAAACAGCTCATGGCAGGCGTCGATACGGCACAGCTGACCGATATCATTGCTCGGTATCGGGCTTCGCTGTACCCGACTACGGCAGCTCTCGACGTCGCGTCCTGCGAGCGTGTCGCCGACACGCTCAAGTTCGCCGGGCTGATCAAGCCGGAAATCAAGGCGGAGCAAGTCCTCGACCTCTCGATCGCCAGCCGTTAGATGCTCGACGTATCCGACCTAACGCTCAGCTATGGTGGCGAGCCGGTTCTCGAAGGCGCGAACCTGCGTGTCGAGGCCGGTCAGTTCGTCAGTCTGGTCGGTCCCTCAGGCTCGGGCAAGAGCAGTCTGCTCCGCGCGATCATGGGATTGCAGCAGCCGAGCAGCGGCACGGTCACCATCGACCTCGACCACTCCGATGTGGGCATGCTCTTCCAAGACGACGCGCTGCTGCCGTGGCGCACCGCGATCGATAATGTGGCGCTCGGCCTGCGCATCCGCGGCAAGCCGTGGCCGCACTACCGTGATACAGCCGAGGCGTGGCTCGGGAAATTAGGGCTTGCGGGCCTGGAACAACGCTTTCCCCGAGCCCTGAGCGGCGGCCAGCGCAAGCGTGTCGCGTTGGCGCAGGTTCTGGCGCTCCAACCACGCCTGCTATTGATGGACGAGCCGTTCGCGGCACTCGACGCAATCGTCCGGCACCGCATAACCCAGGACCTGCTGGACCTCGTCGAGGGCGAGAAGATCAGCGTTCTACTCGTGACCCACGACCTCGAGGAAGCGCTTGTGCTCTCCGACGTCGTCTATCTGCTCGGCCAGGGGCCACGCGCTCGTATCCGGGAACGCTATTCGGTTCCGATCCCTCGCCCGCGCGATATCATGAAAGCCCGGACAAACCCGTCCTTCGCGCCATTGCTTCAGCGGCTTTGGCAGGATCTCTCTGCAGAAGTGGACATGGTGCGGAGGGTTGCATGAACGTGAAAGCTACCTCGTTGCTCGTGCGCCGTCTTGTTGCTCTGGGGATCATGGTAGGGCTTTGGGAGGCGCTCGCGCGGCTTAGGCGTAATCAATCCTTTTTACGTGCCCCCACCAAGCAAGGTTGCCGCGACACTTTTTACGCTCTTCGCCGATGGCGAGATCTGGACGCATATCGAGGCGACGTTCGACGCGGCGCTTCTTGGTCTCGCGCTAGGGGTCATCGTCGGAGCGGTACTTGGCGCTGGCGCAGCGCTGCTGCCATATGTTGGCGAGATTCTCGATCCGGTAATGACGGTTCTGAATGCTGTTCCCCGCATCATCCTCGCGCCACTCTTCGTGATCTGGTTCGGCATCGGCATCGCCTCCAAGGTCGCCGTCACCTTCGTCCTCATCGCCGTGCTCTTCTTCTTCACCGTCTACTCCGGAATAAAGGAAGTGGACCAGCGGCTCGTTGACCGCGTCCGCACACTCGGGGGCGGCCGTGCGGTACTGTTGCGGGAGGTCTACCTGCCAGCTGTTACCGCGTGGGCGCTGAGCCAGCTCAAAGTCGCCGTCGGTTTCGCGTTCACGGGGGCCGTCGTCGGCGAGTTTGTCGCCTCCAGCCGCGGCCTTGGTTATCTCCTCTCGTTTGCGCAGAGCACCTTTAACGCCTCGCTGACCTTGGCGCTTCTGGTCCTCATCATGGTGTTCGTATTCGTTCTCTTCGCGCTGGCCGGAAGATTGGAAAAGCGGCTGCTACGCTGGCGCTGAACCGGCGAGGGCATAGGCAGGTGCGGACCCCCAGCCTCAAGCTTGCTTGTGGCCTGACCGCTGAAGATGCGAGCTGTGGCGTAAGTACGGGAGAATGGGCCGATGTCGCAGAATCAAGTTCAAAGGTGGCACCACGATCTACAGGAGTTGCTCGGCCTCGCCATTCAGCCAATTGGTATTGCCTTTATGAGCAGCATTCCGGCAGGGATCGACCGCATTGATCGAAGCATGCCGCCACCAACAGCGGATGGCCGAACCGGGACGGCTCCAGCGAGCTGCGTCTTCTGGATCGAAGCCACGCAACGGGTGTTCGTCGACGACAGCGGAAGACCACGGCAATTGCAGCGTTGGCGGCCTGACACATGGCTTCAAGACGATGGAAGAGATCGCTCACAATGCCGATGTCGCAGCATTGTGTGAGACCGGATGGATTACGGCCGAAGCAGTCGCACGGATTGCGGTAGTGCGCGAACAACCGAAGAGTGTCGTTTATGGACCGTTGCGCGACATGCCGGCCGAACCCTCGGTCGTTTTGCTGCGTCTAAATGGAAAGCAGCAAATGCTGTTGCATGACGCGTGGCCGGGCCTTCGCTTCGAGGGCAAACCGCAGTGTCATATCATTCCTATCGCCAACGAACGCGGAGAGATCGCCGTCAGCGTTGGCTGTATGCTCAGCAGGGTGCGGACCGGGATGTCAAATAGTGAGGTGACGTGTGCGATCCCCATTCAACGCGTACCTGAGTTGATAGAGAGATTGCATAAGGCACGCGCGGCCGACAATTCGGTAGCCGCTTACGCCGCGGAAGATTCCAGGCGCTTTGCCAGCAAGCATTGATGGCGCGATACGCTTCTGTTCGCTTGCCGTGGGACGCACGTTCGCTCACCTCACCGCTTCAAATCCCATGTCTTGAGCTTCCTCGCAGCGGTGCCGAACTGGCCCAGCTGGTAAACGGCCGCGCCCGCGGGCGAGAAGGTGAACGACTCGAAAGGCTCGGCGAGGATCTTGTCGAGGTACACCCGGGAGGCGACGCCGGTGGTGACGTGCGGATTGAAATGCTCGCCGGATGACTTCGGAACGAACAGCGAGACGTATTCGATCAACGCCGTGATGTTGGGATCGTCGGGCGTGGTGACAAACGCGTCCCACGGGCCGGTCTCCACCGTGAACGGCGCCACGGCGGCAATCAGGTCCTGTTGCAGCTTGATCAATTCAGGCGTCGGCTTCGCGACAATGCCGGCGAGGCCGGTGTCTTTGGTCGGGATGTAGTAATGCTTGAAGGCCTGCAACTTCATTGCGTTCACATTGGCGATCGAGAGGACCTTGCCGGCCTCGGCGTAGACCTTCTCGAGATCCGCGGTGCGAACGAAACGCTGAATCAACGTGATGTGCGGACGGTGCGTTGCATCCAGGGCAAAACCTTGCGGGTAGACCTTGAGCAGGCGGGCATTCACCGCCTCCGCGTGCCGGAGCATCGTGGCGTCCGGCTCCAGCAGGATGTCGATGGCGGTGACCGCGGCGGCCTGGGCAGGGAACACGGCCTTCCAGTCGTCTTTCATGCTGACGACCGCCCAGCCCTCTTTCTTCGCCTGCTCGTAGAGCGCCGGCGTGAAGGCCCCGAGCTTCACGTCAGGCAATCCCAGGGTCGGACCGTAGGCGTATTCGCGCGCCGCATCATCGTGCAGCACCAGGAGCATGAACCGCGCGCCGCTTCCGTCCTGGGTGTATTCCAGCATCTGCTGGTCGCCGGTGGAATTGCCGAACGCCATGACGGGCCGGCGGCCGATATGCTGGTTGATGCCGACCGGCTTGTCGCCCTTGTCGTCGTTGAAGTTCAGCTCGGGCAGGCGGAGCAGCACGGCCTTGCCGTCGCGCAGCTCGAATCTGGGTCTTGACGCTGCTGCCGACGACCTGCTCCGGCGGTATGCCGTAGATTCTCTCCGCCCACGGGCGCATGAACTCGATGCCGCCGCCGGAGACGATGAAGCTCTTGAAGCCGTTGGCGCGCAGATAGGCCAGCACTTCGAGCATCGGCTGATAGACCATCTCGGTATGGAGCCTGCCGGTCTTCGGATGTCTCGCGGTGGCGATCCAGTCCTTCACGATCTGCTCGAATTCCACCGCGGTCATGCCGGCATGCGTGGCCATCATGAGCTCCAGCACCGCGCGGTCGCCGCCGGCGAGCGCGGCTTGCAGATCGCCCTTGAGCAGCGAGGCGAACGGTTCCCTGGTCGTCCACTCGGGATGCTGCGGCGCCAGCGCCTTCACGCGGTCGAGCGCAAAGTAGAGCTGAACGGGCAGCGGCTGCTCGCACCACAGCGTGCCGTCGTTGTCGAAGGTGGCGATCCGCTCGGCGGGCGGGACAAAGTCCGGCGAGCCTTCCTTCGTCACCTTCTCGACGAAGCTGACGATCGCCTGCTTGGCGGGCCCGTCGTTCCAGGACGGAAGCGGGTCGGCGGCAAACGCCGCGTTGGCGAGGGGCAGCAGCAACAGCAGAGCGGGCAGAACCCTTGGTGAGATTCTCATCATTTGCCCTGTCAATGCCAATTGTATCTCGATACGAATTGAACGGCGGGGCGCCGCTGGCACCCCGCCGCATCCGGGCTACTTCGATCCGGTGCTTTCCGTCAGCTTCTGCATCACTTCATCCATGTTGAAGCTGGCCGCCTTCTGCCGCTGCGGATAGTCCTTGAACGTTGCCAGGAACTTCCCCACGTAGCCTTGCGCCGGCACAAGAAGGAAGACGTGATCGATACAGCCAGTCGTAGTAGGTGTTCGAGGTGATGTCCGCCCGCTCGTACGGATCCGTCCGCAGGTTGAAGATCTTCGGGACCCGCAAGTTGGTGAACGGGTTCGCCCAGATGAGCATCGTCCCCGGAGCACGCTGCTCCATGAACGCAAGCTTCCAGTTGTCGTAGCGCAGGCCGGTCAGTTGCTGGTCGTCGTTGATGTAGAGGAACGATTCCCGGGGGCTTTTCGCGGCTTGTCCGGTCAGGTAGGGCACGAGGTTGTCACCGTCGAGGTGGACCTTGTAGGTCGTATCGCCGACCTTGTAGCCCTTGAGCAGCTCGTCCTTGATTTGCGCATCGCCCGCCATGGCCACGAAGGTCGGCAGCCAGTCGAGGTGGGCGATGATCTCGTTGGACACAGTGCCCGGCTTGATCCTGCCCGGCCAGCGAACCATGGCCGGTACCCGGTAGGCGCCTTCCCAGTTCGAGTTCTTCTCGCTGCGGAACGGTGTCATCGCGCCGTCCGGCCACGAGTTCATGTGCGGACCGTTGTCGGTCGAGTACATGACGAACGTGTTGTTGGCGATGCCCAGGTCGTCCAGCACCTTGAGGACCTGGCCGACATTCTTGTCGTGGTCGATCATGGTGTCGTGGTACGGGCTCTGCCAGCGCCCCGACTGGCCGACGCTTTCCGGCTTGGTATGGGTGCGAAAGTGCATGTGGGAGAAGTTCACCCAGAGGAAGACGGGCTTGCCGGCCTTGTTCTGCCGCTGGAGGAAGTCCACGGCGCGCGCCGCAACGTCATCGTCGATGGTCTCCATCCGCTTCTTGGTCAAGGGACCGGTGTCCTTGCACACCTGCCTGCCGACCCTGCCGAAGCGCGGATCGACCGTCGGGTCGTCCGTGCTCGAGGCCGTGCACTCCAGCACGCCGCGCGGGCCGAACTTGGCGCGAAACGCCGGATCTTTCGGGTAGTCGGGCAGCTCCGGCTCTTCCTCGGCGTTGAGGTGGTACAGATTGCCGTAGAACTCGTCGAACCCGTGCACGGTAGGCAGGTACTCGTTGCGGTCGCCCAGGTGGTTCTTGCCGAACTGGCCGGTGACATAGCCTTGTGCCTTCAACAGGTCGGCAATCGTCGGGTCTTCCTTTTGCAGCCCGACCGCAGCGCCCGGCAAACCGACCTTGGTCAGGCCCGTGCGCAAGCCGGACTGGCCGGTGATGAATGACGCCCGGCCGGCGGTGCAGCTCTGCTCGGCATAATAGTCGGTGAACATCATGCCTTCCGTCGCGATGCGGTCGATGTTGGGCGTCTGATAGCCCATCAGACCGCGCGAGTAGGCGCTGATATTGGATTGGCCGATGTCGTCGCCCCAGATGATCACGATGTTGGGCTTTTGTTGTGCGGCCGCTGGCCCGCTCGCCGTCATCAGCGCGGCCGACAAGGCCAGCAGCCCCAGCCAGATGGTCCTGATCAAGCTCATGAATTGGTTTCCTCCTGGCCGCCCGGGACGGGCCGGCAGCCGGTGCCCTGTCGCTATCATTCTGTGAGCCGGGTTTCCTAGCAGCGCGCGCTCGCAGCTCATTGACGCAGATCAATTCGTCGCTTCGCCCCGACGAGCGCCGTTCGCCGCGTCCCTTACCTTTGGATCGGAAGACCGGACTCGGCGATGTGCATATCGGCGGGGCAGCTTCGCCGCAACGTTGAAAAAGGTGCTTCGGGTAATCCGGGGGAAGCCCGTCATGGGTGAGGGCGGCAGCGTCAATCCCGCCCAATTCCCTGAATTAGGGCCGCTTGGCACAAGGCCGACCCCACCCGGTCGGCCCGGCACGGGTCCGGTCACTGGGCTACACCGGCCCAGTGCGAGGCAGGCCGTCGACGCGACCGGCGCTCCCGCTCTTGACCCAAAGCGGTGGCTTGGAGACGCGTCAACTATTTGGCGGGCTGCGCGGCACTTGCTTCGGCCGCATTGCTGCCCATTCAAGCAAGGAGTTGAGTGCGGGGCACATCGCTTGTCCCCATTTGGTCAGATCGTATTCCACTTTCGGCGGCACTTGGGGGTAGACGGTGCGGCCGACGATACCGTCGCGCTCAAGCTCGCGGAGTTGCTGGATCAGCATCTTTTGCGACACGCCCGGAATAGCTTTCTCCAGTTCGGAGAAACGCAGGGTACCGCGAGCGAAGAGATGGAAGATGATCACCATCTTCCAGCGCCCCTCCAGCATGCGAAACGCCTCTTCGACGCCGCGCGCCGCCATGTCGGGCGTGACGTCTTCGGGCTTACCTGTGGGTGAGTACCCTACTTTTTTGTGCGTTCTTGCCATATGGAACGTATAGCACTATTTCGGGTGTATACCAGCCACTCGTTGGATAAACCACAGGATTCGCTTCGGCCTCTCTGTCGACGGTCAGATCGACGCATTGGAGATCCGGTGATGAGCGACACCCTCGAGTTGATCGGACAGCGCGCCCTTGTCACGGGCGGCACAAAAGGAATCGGCGAAGCCGTTGCTGCGCGCCTCCGCGAGCTTGGCGCGACGGTTCTCATCACGGCACGCACCCGGCCCGACGAGCTTCCGCCAGGGAATTTGTTCGTGGCTGCGGATGTCGCCACCCCCGAAGGCTGCGCAGCTGTCGCAAGCGCGGTGACGGAGCAACTCGGCGGCATCGATGTTGTCGTCCATGTCGTCGGCGGCTCATCGGCTCCCGGCGGCGGCTTCGCAGTGCTCGGCGAGGGCGAGTGGCATCACGCGCTGAGCCAAAATCTGTTTCCCGCCGTCCGGCTCGACCGCGCCCTGCTGCCCAAGATGCTTCAGCAAGGCTCGGGCGTGATCGTCCACATCACGTCAATCCAGCGGGAGTTGCCGCTGCCCGAGTCCACCATCGCCTATGCGGCGGCAAAGGCAGCGCTCTCGAACTACAGCAAGGGGCTGTCCAAGGAGATTAGCCCGAAGGGCATTCGCGTGGTCAGGGTTGCGCCGGGCTGGGTTGAGACCGAAGCCGCCGTCAGAATGGTCAACCGGTTAGCGAAAGCCGAAGGTACCGACTATCAGGCTGCGCAAAAGGGTTTAATGGCTTCACTCGGTGGCATCCCGATTGGACGCCCATCGAAGCCGACAGAAGTCGCGGACCTCGTCGCCTTTCTTGTCTCACCACGCGTCGGCTCGATCACCGGTACGGAATACGTCATCGATGGCGGGACTGTTCCCACCGCGTAGAGCCGCCGCCCACGTCTGCTTCCGCGAAGGGTTTCGGATGCCGGCCGCGACGGAGCCCCGCCGGCACCCCCGCCCCGCTCGGCGCAATGTCAGGCGGCGCGCACCATGGTGACGAACTTCTCCACCGCGCCGCGCAGATGCGCGCTCTCGCGCGCCAGCGACTGCGCCGAGCCGAGCGCCTGGGCGGAGGCCGAGCCGGTCTCGCTCGCGCCGCGGTTCACGTCGGTGATGTTGGCCGCGACCTGCGCGGTTCCCCGGGCGGCCTGCTGGACGTTGCGCGAGATCTGCTGGGTGGCGGCGCTCTGCTCCTCGACGGCGGCGGCGATCGGGCGCAGGTCAAAGCGATACGTGCTTAGCGGCGCCAAAATGGCGCCGCACTCTCGCACGAAAGCGACTCGGCTCGTTGGATAAGTGCATTCTGAGCGGGGTCTACGTGGTTCATTGGAGTTGCCTACAACGGAATGCTGATGGTGACTCTATACGGCCAATGGATTACACTTAGAAGTGCCTTGACGCCATGGACCACATTCGCAGGCGCGCGGATCACATTGAGGCACTACCCTTGAAGCACCTCCCCGTCTTCGTGGTACCGTTTCTGGCGCCGCACGAGTGCCAAATTCTAAGAGCGTCGGCGTCAGTGAATATGCGACCCGCCACAGTCGGTATTGGTCTTGATAGCACCCCACGGGTCTCGGACACTAGACGGTGTCATGTGGCTGTTTTGGGAAGTGATACGCTACAAGACAGGATACTTAATCATGCGCGGCAAGTCATGCGTTCTTGTTCAAGCCCAGGAAATGTTGAATTTGTAGGTCACGATCCGATTGTTATTATCCGTTACGAGGTTGGCGACCTCTTTAAGTGGCACGTTGATAGAGGAGCGCCGGATAGCGTGGCAGGGGACCGGGTGCTTGGGTTCTCTATCCAAGTCTCTTCACCGGATGAATACACCGGAGGAGATCTCGAATTTCGCCCCTCTTGCGATGTCGAGGCTCTCGCAATTATTAGGAACTGCGGGTCAATGATCCTGTTCTCGGCGGAGCGTGAGCACCAAGTGACGCCAGTCCTTTCTGGCACTCGGTTTTCCATCGTTGGTTGGCTTCACGGCACGTGAACTTTGTTCACTTCGTGCAAAGTTGCCCGAATTGGTGGCCGATGGCGCGCGCCCCAAGGTAGGGTCGAGAACTGGCGCGCCAGTGTGTGCCCTGTTTTCTCGCCCTGTCGTCTGCGCGCCGGCGGCAACCCGGGAGGTGGAGTTCTGATGCCGTTACAGCCAGGCCGCGCAGATCCTCGCGGTGGCGAACGCGTCCACCTTCCCGCAGGTCCGCGCCGAACTCGAGCGAATTGCGGAAGCCCGTCTCGCCCAGGCCGACGCCCTCCGGCGCGCGTTTTCACCTCTAGCACTGAGTTCCTAGGACGTGGTAATATGAGCTGCCTTTTTTAGAAGATAGGGAGGCATCATGAACCAAGAAGAGCAAGCCAAAAAAATGAGCCAAGTCATCGCCAAATGCTGGGCGGACGAAGGCTTCAAGAAGAAATTATTGGCCGACCCCGCGGCGACGCTGAGAGCGGAAGGCGTGGAGTTGCCCGCCGGCGTGTCGTATGTGGCGCACGAGAATACGGAGCAGGTGGTTCATCTGGTCATTCCAGCCCGGCCGACCGAATTGTCGGACGAGGATTTGAATCAGGTGGTGGCGGCCGGGTGTCATGCCTGGCCGTGCACGTGCCAAAAGCCGGGGGTAACGATGAATACCCACATGCCCGGGCCGTGGCCCCTCCCACCATAGTCGTTGTGGGCGGGTGACCTGCGGGAGGGGCGCGCGGCGCCGCTGAGGCGCGTCGTCGTCGGGCCGCGCGGCAGTTGGTGGCGATCGGGCGGTCGCACCGCCCCGCGGTTGTTGGGCACACCAGCGCGCAGGACGACGGAACTTCGCTGGAGTCGGGCGGGAGGCAGGCGCCGCGGCCGAACCGGGGAGCGACGTTCTATCGGCGTTCCCCGCACCGAAGCTTCATTTTCTTCGTCGCCCCTGGGCATCAGGCATTGGCGGTGGTGAAAGGCGGCGGCACGGCGGACGAATTCCAGGAAGATGAGATACCCCTTGTCGGAGCACCGGGTGATATGGTGCAAATGTTTGATTCAAACGATCCGTGCGGTCTGGGCATGATGGTTTTCCAAGGAGATTATTGAAGAAATACGATGCTAAGCACCCCGGTTTTCAAAGCCCACTTGCATGTGGAAGTGATCCCCGGCGAAGGGGTGTTGATACTGTCGGAAGAAGCAGCCAAGGCATTGAATGGCGGCGCCTACGAAAAAATTGTGCCGTTGATCGACGGACGGCGCGGCACGGACGAGATCGTCGATGCGATGGCGGGTCAGGTCGATGCGGCCAGGGTGTACTACATGCTCAACAGCATGGAGGCGAAAGGCTATTTGACCGAGGCCACTCCGGACATTCCGGCCAGCGTGGCGGCGTTTTGGCATGCGGCGGGCGTAGAGCCTGCTGCCACGCTGGCCACGTTGCGCGACCGGCTGGTGGCCGTCTTGCCTATCGGCGAGACGGATTGCGCAGCGATGCTGTCTGCTCTCGAGGCAACGGGAGTCAATCTTGGCACGCAGGAACAGGCCCACTTGTGGCTGGTGCTGACGGATGATTATCTGCGCGCCGGATCTGGCCTCGATCAATGCGGCCGGCGCTACAGGCAAATCGCCCGTGGCTGTTGGTTCGAGCGACGGGGCGCGAGCTGTGGCTGGGGCCGCTGTTTCAGCCGGGTGAAACAGGCTGCTGGGTGTGCATGCGCCAGCGGCTGGAGCGCAATCGGGCACTGCATCGCTTCATCACCGAGAAAAAGAATCTGGCTACACCGCCATTCACGGCGCTGGGCGCGCTGCCCGCGACCCGGTCTGCGGCTTGTCAAATGGCGGCAGTGGTGGTGGCGCAGTTTTTGGCGGGCGCAGCCAGCGGATTGGCGGGTAAAGTGCTGAGCCTCGACTGGGCGACTCTTGCCCCGCAGATCCATACGCTGGTGCGTCATCCCCATTGCCCCGCCTGTGGGACGAGGGAAAACCCGGTGATGCGGCCGCTGCAGCTTCGGCCGGGCAAGGCGGCATTTGTCCGCGACGGCGGGCACCGCAGTGTTCCGCCGGAACAAACGCTGAAAAGGTACGAGCATCTGGTCAGCCCGATTACCGGGGTGGTGCGGATGCTGGCACCGGTGAGCCAGGATGAAGGTATTGCCCATGTCTATGTGGCCGGCCACAACCAGGCAATCAAATTGGATCGGCTGGATCATCTGAAGCAGACCTTGCGCCATGCCAGCAGCGGCAAGGGGATGTCGGAGATGCAGGCCAAGGCGAGTGCATTGTGCGAGGCGGTCGAGCGTTACTGCGGCGAGTTTACGGGTGGGGAGCTGCGGGTAACGCGTGCTTTGCGGGATTGGAAGGAAGGCGAAGCCTATCATCCCAACGACATCATGCTCTACAGCACGCGGCAGTATGCCGAGCGCGAGGTTTGGAACAAAAAGGACTCGCGTTTCAACCTGGTGCCGGAACCATTGGCCGAAGACACTCCCATTGACTGGTCGCCGCTGTGGTCCTTGACGGCGCAGCGCCACAGGTATTTGCCGACCCAGTTGGTGTATTACCGGGCCCAGGCGAGCGAAGCCGACAACACTTGGTATGCGATGGGGTGCTCCAATGGCAACGCAGCGGGCAACACGCTGGAAGAGGCGATTTTGCAGGGTTTTTTCGAGCTGGTGGAGCGCGATGCGATGGCGTTGTGGTGGTACAACCGGCTGCGCAAACCCGGCGTGGCGGTGGAGACTTTTGGCGAACCTTATCTGCTGGAACTGGCGGAGCACTATCGCCAACAGTATCAACGCGTGACGTGGGCGCTGGATCTGACCAGCGATCTCGGCATTCCGGTATTTGTGGCGGTCTCGAAAATGGTGGAGGGCAAGGAAGAACGATTGTTGTTCGGCTTGGGCTGCCATCTGGATGCGCGCATTGCCTTGCAGCGTGCCTTCGGGGAGATGAATCAAATGCTGGGCATCGCGCGTACCGGCGAAGGCGGCGAGTTGTTGCTGGAAGACAGCGAAACCCTGACATGGCTGCGCCACGCCACGGTTGCCAAGAACCCCTATACGGCAGCGGATCCTGATCAGCCGCTCAAGCGTCTTGGCGATTACCCGATGCAGCACAGCGGAGAGTTTTTGCACGACATCAACTACTGCCGCAGCCTCATCGAGGCGCAGGGGATGGAGATGCTGGTGCTGGATCAGACCCGCGCGCATGTCGGGATGCCGGTAGTCAAGGTCGTGGTGCCGGGCCTGCGGCATTTCTGGGCGCGCTTTGCGCCGGGGCGCTTGTATGACGTGCCGGTCAAGATGGGCTGGCTGGAAAAACCGCTGCGCGAAGACGAGTTGAATCCGACCCCGATTTTTTTCTAGTTTAGTATCTCGACACACTGATGTCGATTTTTTGGGCTTTGTGTCAGCGGCGTTTGCAATTGCTCCCCCGAAGGGGGAGAGGGAGCCCGAAGCGGTACTAGGCGAGCGTCGTGCAGCATATCTACACGCTTCAACTGGCGCGAGACGTGCAAGTGCGCGAGGATGCACAGGATATCCTCGTCGCCGGCCCCTCCGGCGCCGCTTTGCGCTTCAAGCGCCCCGGCATTGCGTTCCGAGCGCTGCTCGATGGCCTCGCGCGTGGTGGGATGGACCGCGATAGAATCTGCGACCAAGCGATGGGCGCAGTTGCAGATGATCGTGGCGCGGATGCTGCCCGTCTCTACTTCGCGCTTGGCGAAATCGAGCGTAAAGGCTTCGTCCGCTATACGGTGGCGCAACGCGGTCGCGAGATCGCCACGCTGGAACCGGTCGCGCCGGCATTTCGTCTCGAAGATGTGCCGCTGGGCCGACAATTTCTCTTGTCGCGCTTCGCATGCCTGCGCCGCGTGGGCGACAACACGATCGTGGAAAGCCCGCTCGGCCACGCGCGGGTCGTTATTCATGATGGTCGCAGCGTGGCCCTGCTGGCGCAGCTCGCACGGCCGCATACCGCAGCGGAACTAGCGGCGACTATGCATGACTTCGACGAGACTACTGTCGTGGCATTCATCGGCTTGCTGGCCAACGCCAAGGCGGTGTTTGCCCGCGCAGAGAGTGGCCGCATCGCGGAGGATGACAGTGCGCCATTGCGCCAGTGGGAATTCCACGACCTCCTGTTCCATAGCCGCAGCCGATCGGGACGGCACAACTCTCCCTATGGCGGCACGTACCGCTTTCTCGATGTGCTGCCGCCGCTGCCGGCGGTGAAGCCGCCCGGCCAGGGACGGCGCATTGCGCTCTACAAGCCCGACGTGCGTGCGCTCGAAGTGGGTGACGTACCATTTTCACGTGCAGCAGAAGCGCGCCGCTCGGTGCGCACGCCCAGCGAGCAGCCGCTCAGCGCCGCGCAGCTGGGTGAATTTCTGTATCGGGCAGCGCGCGTCAAGGAGGTGTATCACAGCAGCCCATACGAAGCCTCAATACGCCCCTGTGCCAGCGGGGGCGCCATGCACGAACTCGAGCTGTATCTCACGCTGTCACGCTGCGCGGGAATCGAACCGGGGCTTTATCACTACGATCCGCTGCAGCACGAGCTGGAGCATCTCGCTGACCTCGGCCCGCGGCAGAGGCGATTGCTTGACGGTGCGCGTGTCTCATCTGGTTTGGACACGCCGCCCGACGTCCTGATTACACTTGCCGCACGGTTCCAGCGCGTATCCTGGAAATACCAGTCGATGGCCTATGCGGTGATCCTGAAAAACACCGGAGCGCTATATCAGCAAATGTACCTCGTGGCGACGGCCATGAATCTCGCGCCGTGCGGTTTGGGTGGCGGCGATTTGGATCTGTTCGCCGAGGCAGCGGGGCTCGACTATTACGCCGAGACGTCGGTCGGAGAATTCATGCTCTCCGGTCATTCTCCTAATTGAAGTTGACGAACACGTGAGGCATTGCCGGGTGCCCATTCATATGGTTAATTGGTAAATACGTGGTAGCCCGTACCTCAGCTCCACGGCTCGCCGGCCACAAGCCTTTCCGCCAGCAGCGCGGCGGCGGCGTCGAGGAGCTTTTCCCCCTTCTCGGCCGAGGCCTTTCGGGCATCGCCCATGACGCCGCCGGGCGTGATGTTTTTGAAGGATTTCCAGACGTTGAGCGCCGGCGGAAGGCCGAGACCGCGCCCGCCGGTCGGGCCGAACGCCTCGCCGATGCGCTCGCGCCGGACGCAATCGGAAAACCCCGCGAGCATCATCGAGGTTTCCGCCTCGCAGGCGTGGCGGACGCCCTGCTGGTCCTCGAGGATTTTCGCGTAGGCGCCGCTCTCGTGGGCAAGGTTGTAGAGCGTCGTGGTCGCGATCGGCGCCGCGAGCTCGCGGGCGAGATCGGTGGTGAAGGCGTTGAGCGCCGCGATGTTTCCGCCATGGGCGTTGACGATCAGGATCTTTTTGAAGCCGGCGCGCAGGATCGAGCCGCACAAATCCCTGAGCAGGGCGTAATAGGTGGAGAGCGACAGCGTAAACGTCCCGCCGAACGCCACGTGATGCTCGGCGAGCCCCATCCAGACGACCGGCGCCACCACGATCGGGCGGCTCTTTGTGACGATCAGCGCCGTGCGCCGGCAGCCCTCGCCGCCGAGAAACGTGTCGACGCCGGTGGCGAGATGCGGGCCGTGCTGCTCGGTCGAGGCGACCGGCAGCAGGACGATCGCGCCCTCCTCGGCCTTGTGGCGCAGCTCTTCGGCCGTCATCCGGTTCCACAGGACTTCCGTCATGTCGTCCTCCCTTTTCGGGCCGCCTCGTACTCGGCGCGCGTCTGCGCCACAAGCTCGGCGACCGGCATCACGCGGTCGACCCCGGAGACCGAATGGCCGGCGCTCCAGATGTCGCGCCAGCGCCTGGGCTCGGCCTCGCGGGCCACGATGTCGATGTCCTTGGCGACATCGATCGGGTCGCGCTCGGGCAGTTTTTCCGGATCGAGCCCGGCCGCCACCAGCGAGGGCTTGAGCATGTTGGTCTGCAATCCCGTGAAGGCACGGGTGAGCAGGATGTCGTCGGCGGAGCTTGCGACCAGCATGGTCTTGTAGGCATCGGCCGCCAGACTCTCCGGCGTGGCGATGAATTTCGTCCCCATATAGGCGAGATCGCAGCCCAGCGCCTCGGCGGCGTAGAGCGCGGCGCCGTCGCCGACCCCGCCCGCCAGCACCAGCGGACCGTCGAAGAATTTTCGCACCGCGCGCACGAAGGCGAACGGATTGAGCCAGCCGGTCTGCCCGCCGGCCCCCGCGGTGAGCAGGACGAGGCCGTCGGCGCCGGCGCCAAGCGCGCGCTCGGCGTGACGGATGCTGGCCACGTCGGCGAGCACCAGGGAGCCTGCGTCGTGCAGCGGCCCGATCACCGGGGCGGGCGATCCGACGCTGGTGATGACGACTTCCGGCCGGTGGCGCAGAAGGGTCGCAAGGTCGCCGGCGAGCCGGGCATTCGATCGATGCACGATGAGATTGGCGCAGAACGGCGCGGCGGCGGCGCCGGCCTGGTCCTCGTGCGCGCGCAGCCGCCGGGCGATCTCGCCGAGCCAGGTGTCGAGCTCGGCCGTGGACCGGCAGTTGGCGGTGGGAAACGCGCCGATCACCCCGGATGTGCAAGCCGCGACGACGAGCTCGATGCCGGAGACGAGAAACATCGGCGCCGCAATGAGCGGCAGCCTGAGCCGCGGCCGCAACCGTTCCAGGACATCCGATCGGCTCACCCGGTGGTCTCCCAGAGGCATGGAGCGCGAAATCTGTCGTTTCCGCCCGCCGCATGTATCATAAGTGGGGACATGAACCAGTCCGGGCGGAGCAGCCCGGCATCGAGCGGTTTGAGGGAACACCAATGGATGCACGGCTTTACGCGCCGGCGACGCTGGGGACGCAGACGCTCAGGGCGCTGCGGCGCTATCCGGACCGCGTGGCATTCTCCTTCGACGGCGGGACGCTGACCGGGGCGGCCACCGACGACCTGATCGGCCGCATGCAGGCGGTCTTCATGGCGAAAGGCTTCGGCCGCGGCCGCCGGATGGCGGTGCTCACCGCCAACCGCGTCGAGACCTGGTGCGCCGGCATTGCGGCGCAGCTCGCGGCGATCAGCACGACCGCGCTGCATCCATTGGGCTCGCTGCAGGACCAGCTCGACCAGATCGAGGATTCGGAAACCGAGATCCTGGTGGTCGATGCCAGGACTTTCGCGGCGCGCGGGGGCGAGCTTGCCGCCCAGGCGGCCGGCCTGAAACAGGTTTTCACCGTCGGGCGTGCCGACTACGGCACCGATCTGGTCGCTGCCGCCGAGCAGGCCGGCGCCGCCACGGCGCGCGATCTCGCCTCCCCCGACGACATCGCGGCGCTCAATTATACGGGCGGCACCACCGGCAAGTCGAAGGGCGCGCTGCGCCATCACCGCGAATACGCGCCGTTCGCCGCCGCGATCCTCGCCGACTTCGAGATCCCGGAGAACCCGCGTTATCTCGCGGTGGCGCCGATCAGCCACGTGGCGGGCACGAAGATCCTCCCCGTCCTGATGCGCGGCGGCAGCGTGCATCTGCAAAAAGGTTTCGATCCGGAGGCGATGCTCGCCTGCATCGCCCGCGAGCGGATCAATTTCGCGCTGCTGGTGCCGACCATGATCTATGTGCTGCTTGATCATCCAAAACTCGACGGCGCCGATCTGACCTCGCTGGAGCTCCTGCTCTACGGGGCCTCGCCGATGTCGCCGTCGCGGCTGGTCGAGGGGCTCACCCGCATCGGCCCGGTATTCTCGCAGCTCTATGGCCAGACCGAATGCTATCCGGCGACGGTGCTGCGCAAGGCGGATCACGACATACGGCACCCGAAGCTGTTCGAGTCCTGCGGCTTCCCGATCGCGGCCTGCGACATAAAAATTCTCGACGACGACGACCGGGAGGTCGCGGTCGGCCAGTCCGGCGAGATCTGCATCCGCGCGCCGCATGTCATGGCCGGGTACTGGAAGCGTCCGGAGGAGACCGCGGCGGCGCTGCGGAACGGCTGGCTGCATACCGGCGACATCGCCCGCGCCGACGAGCGCGGCTATCTGTTCATCCTCGACCGCAAGAAGGACATGATCGTCAGCGGCGGCTTCAACATCTTTCCGCGCGAGATCGAGGATGTGCTGTCCGCCCATCCGGACGTCGCCATGGTGGCGGTGATCGGCGTGCCCGACGCCAAGTGGGGCGAGGCGGTGACCGCGATGATCGTGCCGCGCGCCGGCGCACGCCCGAACGCCGACGAGCTGATCGCCCTGGTGAAGAGCCGAAAAGGCCCGGCGCACGCTCCCAAGCACATCGAGCTGGTGGACAGCCTGCCCTCCACGGCAGTCGGCAAGGTCGACAAGAAGGCGCTGCGGGCGCAATTCTGGGCCGGCCAGAAACGCATGGTGGGATAGGGGACATCAAGTGATGAACGATCGCGTCACGGTCACAGTGGAGGACGGGGTCGCCGAGGTCCGCCTGGTGCGCGCCGCCAAGATGAACGCGCTCGATCCGGCGATGTTCGAGGCGCTCGCCGGAGCCGGGGCAAAGCTTGCGGACGAGCGCAAGCTCCGCGCCATCGTGCTCAGCGGCGAAGGCCGGGGGTTCTGCGCCGGGCTCGACATGGAGAGTTTTGCCCGCATGGCCGGCAGCGGCGGGCAGAATTTCAGGAACCTCGCCGAGCGCACCCATGGCATCGCCAACTGGGCGCAGAACGTGGTGTGGCAATGGCGCGAGCTGCCGGTGCCGGTGATCGCCGCGGTGCACGGCGTCGCCTTCGGCGGCGGGTTTCAGCTCATGCTCGGCGCCGACATGCGCTACGTCGCGCCGGGAACGAGACTATCGGTGATGGAGATCAAGTGGGGCCTCGTCCCCGACATGGCGGGCACCCAGCTGATGCGCCACCTGGCGCGCGAGGACATCGTGCGCGAGCTGACCTATACGGGCCGCATCTTCGGGGCAGACGAGGCGCAGGCCTACGGTTTTGCAACGCGTGTGGTCGCCGACCCGCGCGCCGAGGCTTTTGCGGTCGCCCGCGACATCGCGCAAAAAAGTCCCGACGCGATCCGCGCGGCAAAACGCCTGCTCAACGTCGCGCCGGTGAGCGAGCCGCGGGCCGGGCTGGTGGCCGAGTCGGTGGAGCAGCAAAAACTCCTGGGCAGCGCCAACCAGACCGAGGCGGTGCGCGCCAACCTGGAGCAGCGCCCGCCGCGCTTCGCCGACGCCGGCTGATCGCAGGCCTATCGCAATGAACAGAATTGTGCCGACGGCGCCTCGCGGTTCTGTTTGGTGCCTCGCGTGCCGCAAACTCCTCCCTCCCCCCGCTCTTGCGGCGGGGAGGGATGGGGTGGGGGGCGCCCCAAGCTCGGAGCAAATAGTAGTCCCCCCACCCCGACCAGCTTCGCTGCGCTCAGCTGGTCGACCCTCCCCGCCAACGGGCGGGAGGGTGGACTCGCGGCACTGCCGTGCCCACCCAACAACATCAGATGGGGTCGCCTGGATGCCTACGCGCCGCGAGCGCTCGACGCCGCATGCCTGCTGAGCGCACCATCTATTCGCAGATCGGTCCCTATTCGCCGATCGTGGACCGGCCATGGATGCGGCTTCCGGGAAACGCGCGGCTGGCGCTGTGGATCGTTCCCAATATCGAGGTCTACCAGCTCGACCCGCCGAGAGGACGCTACGATCCCTGGCCGCGCTGCCCGCGTCCCGACATCATGAGCTACGGCGTCAAGGATTTCGGCAATCGCATCGGGTTCTGGCGGCTGCTCGACGTGCTCGACCGTCACCGCGTGCGCGCCACGCTCTCGCTCAACATCGCCTGCTACGAAAATTTCCCGGACATCATGGAGGCCTGCGAGCAGCGCGGTTACGACGTGATGAGCCACGGCATGTACAACACGGATTTCATGTTCGACCGCTCCGAGGACGGCGAGCGCACCTATATTACGCAATGCCGGCAGACGTTCCGCCGCCTCACCGGGCGCGATTTTTCCGGCTGGTTCTCGCCTTCGGCCAGCGCCACGCCGGCGACCTCCGACCTCGTCGCCGAGGCCGGCATCCGCTACACCGCCGACTTCTTCCACGACGACCAGCCGTTCCCGATCCGGGTGCGCCAGGGCACGCTCATCAGCCTGCCCTATTCGATGGACGTCAACGAGGGCTGGAACCTGCAGCTCAACATCGAGGCGGAAGAGTTCGTCCTCTCCGTCCGCGACCAGTTCGACCGCCTCTACCAGGAGGGAGCCGAGATCCCCCGGGTGATGTCGCTGGCGCTGCATCCTTACGTGTTCGGCCAGCCGCACCGCATCGACCACCTGGACCGCCTGCTCGGCTACATGCTGTCCCATGACGGCGTCTGGCAGGCGACGGGAAGCGAGATCGCCGACTGGTTTTCCGCCCATTGCCTGCCGGCGCTCGAGGCGCGGCTGGCAAGCGCTGCCGCCAAGGAATAGGCCGATGGCAGAGCCGCAGCCTGCCGCGGACCACGCCATCTATCCGCACTGGCCGCTCCCCGGGCGCCCCCGCCTCGTCTGGCCGAACGGCGCGCGGCTCGCGGTGTGCTTCAATCTCTATTTCGAGACCATGGCCTACGATCCGCCGCCCGGATCGCCGCGCGACCCGCGCTGGAGGGACCGGTTCGAGCGCGATTGGCGCGTCCATTCCTGGTACGAGTACGGCAACCGGGTCGGCATTTTTCGCATCCTCGCCCTGCTCGACCGCCACCGGATCAGGGCCACGGTGGCGGCGAACGCCGAAGCCTGCGAGCGCTTCCCCTCGCTGGTCGAGAATTTTTCTTCCCGCGGCTACGAGATTTCGGCGCATGGTTTTTCCGCCAACCGGATGATCGCCGGTGAGATGCCGGAGGCGGAGGAGCGTGCGGCTTTCACCGAGGCGATCGCCCGGGTCGAGACGGCGACCGGCACGCGGCCGCGGGGCTGGTTCAGCCAGGATTATGCGGCCTCGGCGCGGGCGCCCAGGCTGCTGTCGGGTCTCGGCATCGAATATCTGGCGGACTGGCCGAACGACGAGCAGCCCTATCTGCTCAACACCGCCGCGCCGCTGGTCTCCATCCCCAACTATTCGGAATGGGACGACGTGCGGCTGCTGTGGGACCGCCGGCTGCAGATGCCGCGCTATCCAGCAATCGTCGGCGAGGCGTTCGACCGGCTCTACCGGGATGCGGCCGGCTCCGGGCGCTTCTTCAGCCTGAACATCCACCCGTGGGTGCTCGGCGCCGCCCACCGCATCCGTTACCTGGAGCAGGTGGTCGACAAGATCGCCGCGACGCCGGATATCTGGATCGCGACGGCCGCAGATGTCGCGCGCCACATCGCCGGCGGAGCGACCCGCGCATAACCGCCCGCGGCGGTCATCTGGTCACCGTCGGCTGATCGACGCGGTAGCGTTCCACGACCGCCATGTCGGGGTCGCAGCCGAGCCCCGGCCCCTGCGGGACCAGAACTTTTCCGTCCCGGGCTTGCAGCCAGGGTCCGAACGGGCTCGCCTCGAGCTCGACGTAGAGGCGCTCCAGCGGCACCTCGTGGCGGAGCGACGCCACGAGATGCAGCGAGGCGAGATAGCCGGGCCCGAAATAGGCGCAATGCGGCACCAGGCGGGCGCCGGCCTCGTCGGCCAGCGCGATGATTTTCCGCATCTCGGAAATGCCGCCGATCTTGGTGACGCTCGGCTGCGCGATGTCGATGGCGCCGACCTCGAGCATGTGGCGGAAGTCGAAAATCCCGGCGGCATTCTCGCCGGCCGCCAGCGGCACGCCGACCTTTCGCACCTCGGCGAGCCCCTGATGGTCTTCCGGCGGCCACACCGGCTCCTCCAGCCAATGCAGCCGATAGGGCTTGAAGGCGCGCGCCATCTCGATCGCACGGGCGACGCTCCACGGACAGTTGGTGTCGCACATGATCTCGACGTCGGGTCCCACCGCCTCGCGGGCGGCGGCGACCTGCGGCACGTCGATCTCATGCAGCTTGACGAGCCGATAGCCCTCGCCGACCGCGCGCGCCGCCATCGTCCGCACGACATCGGGGTCGCCGTAGCGCAGCAGGCTCGCATAGGCGGAAAGCTCGCTTCGCGCGCCGTCGCCGAGCAGCCGGTGGAGCGGCTGTCCGGCGCGCTTTCCGGCGATGTCCCACAGCGCGATGTCGATTGCCGAGAGCGCGTAGACCACCGAGCCGTTGCGGCCGAACAGATGGAGCCTTTGCAGCATCTCGCCCATCAGGCCGGCGATGTCGGTCGGGTCGCGCCCGATGAAATGCCCGGCCACCAGCGTGTCGAGGGTCGCGCGGGTGGCGGGCGCAACCGCGTGCCCGAAAGCTTCGCCCCAGCCGGTGATGCCCTCGTCGGTGTCGACCCGCACCAGCAGGATCGCCATCCTGCTCCAGGTCTGGCCGGCAAGCCTCTGCGTCGGGGCCCCCGCCCGCTGGGGGATCTGCAGCAGGGTGGTCGAGATCGCCTCGATCTTCATTCTCGTCACGTCCTGTTCGGCCGGATATTCGCCCGGCTTTCGGCCGGGCCTCGTGAGCCGTCGGCTCCGCGTCAATTGCCATCCTTCCACCTTGGGACTATTCTTTCAATCGACGCTGGAGTTCGCAGCATGCCCCTCACCATCAGGCAAGTCGGTCCCGGTTTCGTCGGCGAGGTCGGCGTTGTCGATCTCACGAGGCCGCTGCCGGCCGAGGATATCGCCGCCATTCATGCCGGCATGGACAGGTATGCCGTACTGATCTTCCACGATCAGGGTTTTACCGACGAGCAGCAGCTGGCCTTCACCCAGAGCCTCGGCCCGCTCGAGCTGGCGATCGGGACCAGCCTGCGCCGACCCGAGGACTATCGCCTGCCGACCACGTTCGCCGACGTCTCCAACCTCGACCGCGACAACAAGCCGTTCGCCCGCGACGACCGGCGTCGGCTGTTCGCCATCGGCAACCGGCTCTGGCATTCCGACTCGTCGTTCAAGGTCGTGCCCGCCAAATATTCGCTGCTGCATGCGCGAAAAATTCCCTCCAAGGGAGGAAACACCGAGTTCGCCTGGATGGCAGCCGCCTACGATGCGCTCGACCAGGAGACCAGGGACCTAATCGAGGACCTGGTCTGCGAGCATTCGCAGATGTTCTCGCGCGCCAGGCTCGGTTTCACCGACTTCACGGCCGAGGAGCGCGAACGCTTCAAGCCGGTGCGCCAGCGGCTGGTGCGCACCCATCCGGGCAGCGGGCGCAAATCGCTCTACCTCTCCTCGCATGCCGGCACCATCGTCGGATGGCCCGAGCCGGAGGCGAAGGCGCTGCTGATGGACCTCACCGAGGCCGCCACCCAGCGCGAGTTCGTCTATTCGCACACCTGGCGGGTCGGGGATCTGGTCATGTGGGACAACCGGCAGACGATGCATCGCGCGCGGCCGTTCCCGCACGAGGAGCCGCGCGACGTCAGGCGAACGACGCTGATGGGCGACGCGCCGACGGTGGCGCAGGCGGCGTAATCCGAACGCCGCCGGATCGCCTCGCCGGCCGCAGCCGCGAGGCGTCATCGATCCCGACATTCATGGGCAACCGATTTTGTCCTGGCGCGTCCGAAAAATTTCACTTATACTACCGTAAGATGTTTCAACGAAGGGGAGGCTTCGCCATGCGCTTGCCCGTTTGCGGTTGCTCGCACCAAAGACCCGGGGACGATTACGAGGCAGGACCGACGGCCTGTATCGCCCACCCGAAGGTCATCAGGAACATCAAGAGCCAGATCGCGAGGCACAGCGTTCTCTCGTCCGCGGATGCCAGAATGGCGACGCTCGCCGGAATGCTGGACATCCCGTCGGTCGGCCGCACCGGCTTCAACGACGGCATGATCTATCCGCCGGCCGACACCGCCGGCCCGGCGATGGCGGCCGTCGCCGGCCGGCGTCCGGGGGCGCGCTTTGCGCTGAGCCCGCCGAGCGGCAAGACGACGCTCAACTGCCTCGTTCTGCTCGTGGACTTTTCCGACAATGTCGGCTCGGAGAAGCGCAGCCATTTCGAGACTCTGCTGTTCGACCAGACCAACGCAAACTCGATGGCGAGCTTCTACAAGGAGTTGTCGTTCGGCACCCTCACCGTTACCGGCCAGGTCACCGATTGGATCCGCGCCGCCAATCCGTACACCTTCTATACCGATGGTCAGAGCGGCACCGGCGGCAACTTCCCGAAGAATACGCCGGGGCTTCTGCAGGAGATCCTGCAGAAATACTGCCTGACCAATTCGCTGGCGCCGTTCGACGCCAACGGCGACGGTTTTGTCGACGGGCTGTTCCTGATCCATGCGGGCGGCGGCGCCGAGGCGGAGCCCGACCCTGCCCGGCGCAAGGAAATGATCTGGTCGCACAAGTGGACGCTTCCTTCGAAGTTCGTGAACAACAAAGTCAGCGCGTTTGCGTATTTCACCGCTCCGGAGGACGGGCAGCTCGGCGTGTTCTCGCACGAGTTCGGCCACTTCCTCGGACTGCCCGACCTCTACGACACCAGCTATCGCAGTTTCGGTATCGGCGACTGGTGCCTGATGGCGGGAGGATCCTGGAACGGCAACGGCAAGCAGCCGGCCCGCATGTCGGTGTGGTGCCTGGCGACGCTCGGCTGGGTCAAGCCGAGCAACGTGGCCTCCGCCCGCACGCTTTCGCTTCCCGCCCTGGAGACCGATAAGACCGCCTGCTACCGGCTGTGGACCAAGGGCAAGGCCTCCAAGGAGTATTTCCTGATCGAGAACCGCCAACAGGCGGGGCGCGACGCGAAACTGCCGGGGAGCGGGCTTGCCGTCTGGCACATCGACGAGACCCAATCCGACAATACCAACCCGCTGGCCTACAAGGTCGCGCTGGTGCAGGCCGATGGAAAACGCGATCTGGAGATGAACCGCAACCAGGGCGACGCGGGCGACGTCTTTCCGGGCGCGAAGGGCGTGACCAAGCTCGACGACAAGGGCTTCGCCCATCCGCATACGCGCAAGAACGACGGCACCGCGACCGGTGTCGCCCTGTCAAAAATCAAGATGAGCGGCGGGGTGGTGCAGGTGAGCGTGAAGGTCTGACGACGGTCCCGGCGCGCCCGTCAGCCCTTCTCGGGATCGACCTTCTCGATGATCACGCGCTCGCCGTGCGGCCCGCCGAGCACCGACGCCGTCAGGGTGTAGCTCTTGCCCGCCTCGATGGCGTCGGGCTCGGCCGCGAACACCGTCACGACCGACCCGGGCCGGGCCTGCAGGAAATCGGAAAAGCCTTCGGCCGGCTTGCTCTTCTCGACGGCGAACTGGACATTCGCCCCCCAGCCGTCCGCGGCGCGCTCGACGCTGCTGACCTTCCCCTCGAGTATTGTCTTGTTGGGTTTGATCCGCATGGTGACCCCGTCAGGTTGTCGATGCCGCGCGACGATCACGCGCGTCACGCGGGAGCATGCCGGCGCGCGGTCCACTTGCCACCCTGCGTCCCTACGTAGGGACGGCGCACTCACGGCGCAATAGCGGGCTTGCCCTGCACGAGCGCGGATCACCCCGCCGGCCGCTTCCTCTCCCCGATGCAAGCCGCTATCGTCGGGACCTTCTCGTGCGAACTACGCAAGGAACATGCGATGGCGGACGGCACCGGGCTTTTCGAAATCATCCACTCGACGCGGTCGATGCGGCGCCTCAAGCCGGACCCGGTGCCCGATGGGCTCATCCGGCGCATCCTCGAGGCCGGGCAATGCGCGGCCAATGGCGGGAACGCCCAGAGCTGGCGCTTTCTCGTCATCAAGGACCCCGCCATCAAGCAGGCGGTGCAGGTCTTCTATCAACGCGCCTTCGACGAGGTGATCGGGCCGCGCTACCGGTCGGCCGCGCCTCCGGCCGGGATGGACCCCGAGCGCTATCGGCGGCAGGCCGATGCCACGCAGTACCTCACCGAGCATTTCCACGAGGCCCCGGTGTGGATCGTGGCCTGTATCGATCACGGCAAGCAGCCGGCCAACCGCTGGTCCGGCTCGAGCGTCTATCCGGCGGTGCAGAACATGCTGCTCGCGGCGCGCGCGCTCGGTCTCGGCGCGACGCTCACCACGCGCCACCTGCTCTACGAGAAGGAGGCCGAGGCCGCGCTCCGGCTGCCGCCGGGCGTGCATTCCTACGCGATCATCCCCATCGGCTATCCGTTGGGAAATTTCGGGCCGGTGCGGCGCGGACCGCTCGGCGAGATCGTCTACGGGGATCGCTGGGGGCAGGTCTGGGACGGCGCCTGAACCGGCGCTTCAAGCAATGGTTCCATGAGCCCGTGACCGCGGCTGAACACCTCCCGACAAGGACTCGAATGTCATGGCCGTCATCGATGCGCAGGTGCACGCCTACGAGCGCAACCATCCGGGACGGCCGTGGGCCGACGTCCTGCATGGCCCGCCGGAGGTCACGGGCAACGACATGGTCGCCGCCATGGATGCCGTCGGCGTCGATGGTGCGCTGCTGGTCTCGCCGTTCACCATGTACCGCTACGATGCCAGCTACGCCATCGCGGTTCATGCCGCCCATCCCGGCCGGTTCGCCCTGATCAAGCCGGTCGACCCGACGGATCCCGCGGTGGCCGATACGATCGCCGCGTGGAAAGCGACCGATGGGGCGGTCGCCATCCGCATCATGATGACCCGCGGCGTCTCGACCGACCCTGCCGACCCCGGCCTCAACCGGGTCCTGGCGGCTGCCGCCCGGCATTCCCTGCCGGTCAATCTCCTGTGCTGGGGGCGGCTGGAGCAGACGGGACAACTGGCGGCCCGCAACCCCGACACCATGCTGGTGATCGACCATCTCGGGCTGCAGCAGCCGTTCGAGCCGCCGGTCCCGGCAGAACCGTTCGCCGAGTTGCCAAAAGTCCTGCAGCTCGCCGGACACGACAATGTCGTGATCAAGATCAGCGGAGCCTGCACGCTGTCGCGCGAGCCTTTCCCCTACAACGACCTGTGGGATCCGCTCGGCCGCATCTTCGACGCCTTCGGCCTTGCGCGCTGCATGTGGGGCACCGACTGGACCCGGGCGGTGGCGCTCCTGACCTACCAGCAGGGGGTCGAGGCGTTCCGCGTCACCGACCGCCTGTCCGACGGCGACCGCGCCGCCCTGATGGGCGGAACGCTGCAACGCGTCTATGGCTGGGCGCCGGCGGGACGCTGACGGCGTTCGCGCAGCCCCGCCCGCATCCCCGGGCAGGGATTTTTCGCACGGCCTTGCTTGAATGCCGCGTGCCTGCCTTCGTAAGGTGGCGCGGAAGGGACGGAAGCGATGGCGCGCTGGCGCGTGGGCGTTGATTCGGGCGGCACCTTCACCGACATCTGTCTGTTCGAGGAAGACGAGGGCCGGGTCGAGATCTGGAAGGTGTCCTCGACACCGGACGATCCCTCGCGCGGCATCGCGCAGGGTGTCGACGAGGGCTTGCGCCGCGCCGCCGACGACGACGCGCGGCCGGCCGCGTCGGTCAGCTATTTCGGCCACGGCACGACGGTCGCCACCAACGCGCTGATCCAGCAGCGCGGGGTCAAGACCGGCCTCGTCACCACTCAGGGGTTTCGCGACCTGCTGGAGATCGGCCGGCAGAAGCGGCCGGACCTCTACGATCTCTTCGCCGACAAGCCGAAAACTCTGGTGCCGCGCGACCTGCGCATCGAGGTCCCCGAGCGCGTGCGGCACACCGGCGAGATCGACACCGCGCTCGACCTCGCCGCGGTGCGCGAGGCCGCCCGACGACTGGGCGCCAGCGGCGTCGGCGCGGTCGCCATCGTTTTTCTCTACAGCTTCCTGATGCCCGAGCACGAGGCGGCCGCCAAACGCATCGTCGAGGAGGAATGCCCCGACGCCTTCGTGTGCGCCAGCCACGAGATCGCCCCGGAGTTCCGCGAGTTCGAGCGCCTCTCGACCGCGGTGGTGAACGCCTATCTGGGTCCGGTGATGCGGAGCTACATCGATCGCCTGGCGCCGCGGCTGGCCGAGCTCGGCATGACGGCGACGCCGCACATGACGCAGTCGAACGGCGGCGTCATCGGGTTCGAGGCGGCCGCCGCCATGCCGGTGCGCGCGGTGCTGTCCGGCCCGTCGACCGGCGTGGTCGGCGCCCAGGCGGTCGGCAGGCTTGCGGGATTTGCCGATCTCATCACTTTCGACATGGGCGGCACCTCGACCGACGTCGCGCTCCTCAAGGACGGCGAGGCGCGGCTCGCATCCGAGGCCACGGTGCACGGCTATCCGCTGAAAGCCCCGATGCTCGACATCCACACCGTCGGGGCGGGCGGCGGCTCGATCGCCATCGTCGACTCGGGCGGGCTGCTCAAGGTCGGGCCGCGCAGCGCCGGCGCCGATCCGGGTCCGGCGTGCTACGGCCGCGGCAATGCCGAGGCGACGGTGACCGACGCCAACGTCGTGCTGCAGACGCTCAACCCGACCCACCTCCTCGGCGGCCGCATGGCGGTGCGCCAGGATCTCGCCCGGGAGGCGATCGGGGCGCTGGCCCGCCGGCTCGGCCTCGAGCCGATGCAGACCGCCCAGGGGATCGTCGCGGTGGTCACCGCCAACATGGCACGCGCGATCCGGGTCATCTCGGTGCAGCGCGGCCATGACCCGCGCGACTACACGCTCGTCGCCTTCGGTGGCGCCGGCCCGCTGCACGCCGGGCGGCTTGCCCGCGAGCTCGAGATCGGACGCATCCTGGTGCCGAGCAATCCCGGCATCCTGTGCGCCATGGGCCTGCTGCTCACCGATCTGCGGGCGGATTTCGCCGTCACCCGCCTGCTGCCGCTCGCGGCCGGGGCGGTGGGCGATATCGAGCGCGCGTTTGCGACGCTCGACGCCCGCGCATCGGAATGGTTCGCGCGCGAGCAGATCGGTGCCGGCGGGCGCCGCGTGGTGCGCACCGTCGACATGCGCTACGCCGGCCAGAACTACGAGCTCGCGGTGCCGCTGCCGGACGGTCCGATCGATGCCGCCACCCTCGACGGGCTGGCGAGAGGCTTTGCCGACGCGCATCAGCGCATGTACGGCTTCGTCGCCGAGGGCGAGCCGGTCCAGCTGGTGACGTTCCGCGTCGAGGCCACCGGCCTCGTGCGCAAGGCGACGTTGCGCCGGGAGCTTGCCGCCGGCGCCGACGCGAGCGGCGCGATCCGCGCGCATCGCGACGTGTGGCTCGCCGAAGAGGGAGGAAACGTGCGCTGCCCGGTCTACGACCGCGCTCGCCTGCGATCCGGCAACCGCTTCGTCGGTCCCGCCGTCGTCGAGCAGATGGACGCCACCACCCTCGTCCTTCCCGGCATGAGCGCGCGCGTCGACGCTTTCGCCAACCTGGTCCTGGAGGCGGCATGAACGTCGCAGCCGTCCCATCCGCGACGCTCGACCCGATCACCGTCGAGGTGATCGGCGCCGCCCTGTCCTCGATCGTCGAGGAGACCGGCGTGGCGCTGATCCGCGCCTCCTATTCCACCAACATCAAGGAGCGGCGCGACTGCTCGACCGCGCTGTTCGACGTTCACGGCCGCACGCTCTGCCAGGCCGAGCACATCCCGATCCATCTCGGCAGCTTCATCGGCATCGTGCCGCACGTGCTCAAGGCTCACGCGATCGCCGACATGCGTCCCGGCGACGTCTTCGTCGGCAACGACGCCTATGCGGGCGGCGGCACTCACCTGCCCGACATCGTGCTGGCCGAGCCGATCTTCGTCGACGGCGCGATCGTCGCCTGGACGGTCAATCTCGCCCACCATGCCGACTTCGCCGACCGCGGCCACGCGCACATCTACCAGGAGGGCCTGCGCATCCCGCCGATCCGCCTGTATCGCGCCGGCGAGCTGCAGCAGGACGTGCTCGACCTCATCCTGCTCAACTGCCAGGTGCCGCGCGAGCGGCTCTCCGATCTGCGCGCCCAGATGGCGGCGAACCGGCTCGGCGTGCAGCGCTTCCAGGCGACTGTGTGCCAAGTACGGGCTGGCGACGGTTCTGGCGGCGGGCGAGGCGCTGCTCGACTATGCCGAGCGGAAAATGCGCGCCGGCATCGCCGCCATCCCGGACGGGGTCTATCGCTTCGCCGACGTGCTCGACAACGCCGAGATCGACGGCGAGCTGCCGATCGCGGTCGAGATCGCGGTCGAAGGCGACGACGATGCGGCTGCATTTCGACAGTGCGCCGCAGGTGCGCGCCGGCCTCAACATGACCTACACGGCGCTGCTCGCCACCGTCTATTACGCGGTGAAATCGGTGGTCGATCCGACCATCCTGCCGAACGCCGGCCTCGCCCGCCCGCTCACCGTGACGGCGCAAGAGGGCACGATCCTCAATTGCCTGCACCCGGCGGCGGTGAACGGCCGCCTGCAGACCTGCCAGCGCGTCGCCGACGTGATCCTCGGCGCGCTGGCCAACGCCATCCCCGACCGCGTCATCGCATGCACCAACAGCGCCTGCACGGTCGCGACCTTCGTCGGCCAGCAGCCGCGGGACGGCACCATCTGGGTCTATCTGGAGACCATGGGCGGCGGCTCCGGCGCCCGTCCCACCAAGGACGGCCTCGACGGCGTGCACGTGCATACCACCAACACGTCGAACCTGCCGGTGGAGGCGCTCGAGCTCGAATATCCGCTGACCCTCATGCGCTACGAGCTGGTCGCCGGCTCCGGCGGGCCCGGAAAATTCCGCGGCGGCATGGCGCTGCGGCGCGCCTATCGGGCCGACGCGCTGTGCCGGGTGCGGCTCGACGTGACGCGGCTGCGTTCGCAGTCCTGGGGGCTCAGCGGCGGTCACGCCGGCGGGCGCAGCCAGGTGGTGTGCGGGCCCGGGGTAAAATTCGACCGGGACAATGCGACGCTCGAGCCCGGCCAATGGTTCGAGGTCATCACCCCGGGCGCCGGCGGCTACGGCCCGCCCGCCGAGCGCGATCGCGCCGCGGTCGCCCGCGATCTCGCCGAAGGCGCGATCGATGCCGCGACGGCGCGCAGGGTCTACGGTGTCGAAGGTTGACGCCGCGCGCGTTGTGCCGCTTGGCGTGCGGAGAAACCAGGCGCGTGTTCTGGCGGAGCAGATAGCGGATCGCCGGCGAGACCGTCTGGCAGCGATTGCCGCCGCATTGGTGTCATGCGGGAATGGCGCGCAAGACCATGTCGGCGGCCTTCTCGCCGATCATGATCGTCGGCGCATTGGTGTTGCCCGAGGTCAGCGTCGGCATGATCGAGGCGTCGGCGACCCGCAGGCCCGCGATGCCGCGGACGCGGAGCTCATCGTCGACAACGGCCAGGGCGTCGGCGCCCATCCGGCAGGTGCCGACCGGGTGGTAGGTGGTCTCGGCCGCCTCCTTCACCCAGGCGATGATCTCCTCGTCCGTGCCCCGGGCGGTGCCGGGCATCAGCTCGGTCACCTTCATCTCCGCCATCGCCGGCGCGTTCATGATCGAGCGCGCGATGCGGATCGCCCGCACGGTCAGCTCGGCATCGACCGGCGCGGAGAGGAAGTTGAAGTTGATCGCCGGCGGTTTTTTCGGATCGGCCGAGGTGACGTGAACGCTCCCCCGGCTTTCCGGCCGCATCGGATGGGCGTAGCAGGTCATGCCGGACTGGCGGGAGATCTTCAGGCCCTTGGGGCTGCGCTCGGTCAGCATCGGCACCCAGCCGAGCAGCAGGTCCGGCGCCTCGAGGCCGTCGCGGGAGCGCACGAAGGCGCGGATCGGGGCTGCCACCATGCCGAGCATGCCTTGTCCGGTGAGCGCATAGCGCAGCGCCTGAACGACGAGGCCGAGGCCGCGGCCGCGTTCGTTGAAGGTGATGCCCCTGGCGCCGATCGCCCAGCGCGTGCGGGGTGCGTAATGATCCCTGAGATTCTCCCCGACCCCGGGCAGCGCATGGCGAACCGCGATGCCCAGCGTTTTCAGGCGCTCCGGCTGGCCGATGCCCGAAAGCTCGAGCAGCTGCGGCGAGTTGATCGAGCCGGCGCTGATCACGACTTCGCGCGCGGCCCGCGCCTCGCGGACCTTGCCGGCAACCCAGTAGCGGACGCCGACGCAGCGCCTGCCGTCGAGCAGGACGCGCTCGGTCAACGCGCCGGTCTCGATGCTCAGGTTTTGGCGCTTGCGGATCGGGTCGAGATAGCAGCGCGCCGTGCTCATCCGGCGGCCACGCGAGATCGACGCCTGGCTCATGGCGATGCCGTCCTGGGCGGCGCCGTTGTAGTCGGGGTTGTGCCTGATCCCGACCTGTCCGGCGGCTGCGATCAGCGCCCGGTAGAGCGGATCGCGCGGCTCGGGGTTGGTGATGCGCAGCGGGCCGTCGCGGCCGCGCAAAGCATCGTCGCCTTCGCCGGCATAGCTTTCCATGCGCTTGAAGAACGGGAGCACGTCGCGGTAGCCCCAGCCCCGGTTCCCCATCTGCGCCCAGGTGTCGAAATCCTGCGCCTGGCCACGCACGAAGGCGAGGCCGTTGATGGCGCTCGAGCCCCCGAGGATGCGGCCGCGGGGCACCGGAATGCGGCGGCCGTTGGTGCTCGCCTCGGGCTCCGAGCTGTAGAGCCAGTTCGCCGCCGGGTTGGTCAAGAGCTTGGCGTAGCCGATCGGAACGGTGGCCCAGGGGTGGCCGGCGGGACCGGCCTCGATGAGCAGCACGCGATGGCGCGGATTTTCCGACAGCCGGTTGGCCACGACCGCGCCGGCCGATCCGGCGCCGATGACGATGTAGTCGTAAGTCTCGATCCCGCTCGCCTGCAAGCGCCCCCTCCCCTGCCGGTGCCGGCCGCAGCCCATGACCGGGGCGTTGATGCCCGGTCCGGTCTCTACGCTGCGCCAGCCCGCACGACAATCTCGCGCAAACCGCCCGGGGGACCGTTGTTTCACACCGGAGACCATCGAGGCAATTCGGCAACCACGGCGACACGGCATGCGAGGTCCATGGTTTTAAGAGGTTGACGTCGCCCGCATTGTGCGGGCCACATGCCGGGAACGCCGCAATCGGAAACACGATGTCGCGGCCCTCTCGCGCCGGAGAGCTTTCATGAAAGTCGGTCTTTTCGTCACCAACCAGCAGACCCTCGATACCGACATGGTCAGCGCGCTCGGCGACCAGATCGCCATGGTCCGCCACGCGCGCGATCGCGGCTGGGACACGCTGATGTCTGGGCAGCACTATCTCAACGAGGGCAACAACAAGCAGCTCCAGCTCGTCCCGTTCCTGGCGCGGCTTTCGGCCGAGGCCGGCGAGATGACGATCGGGCTCGGCGTGCTGCTGCTCAACCTGCACAATCCGGTCTACACGGCGGAGACGGTCGCCACGCTCGACGTCATCGCCCGCGGCAACTTCATCTTCGGGATCGGGCTCGGCTATCGCGACGTGGAGTTCGACGCCTTCGGCGTCCCCAAGGGCCAGCGGGTCAAGCGCTTCGAGGACTACCTTTCGCTCATCCGGCGCCTGTGGACCGAGGATGGCGTATCCGCCGAGGGGGCGACCTACCGGCTCGACAACGTCCGCATGAACATCCGCCCGGTGCAAAAGCCGTGGCCGCCGATCTGGATCGCCGCCAACAACGACCCCGCGGTGAAGCGCGCCGCCCGGCTCGGCGACGCATGGTTCGTCAATCCACACGCCGGCATCGACACGATTGCCCGCCAGATGGCGCTCTACCGCGCCGAGCTCGCGGCGGCCGGCAAAGGAGGGCCGCGCGAAATTCCGATCGCCAAGGAGGTTTATTGCGCCCGGGACCGGGCCACTGCGCTGGAGATGGCGGGCCCCTATCTGCTGGCCAAGTACCGCGACTACGCCAAGTGGGGCCAGGACAAGGTGATGCCGGGCAACGAGGATTTCACCCGCTCGCTCGATCAGCTGAGCGCCGGCCGGTTCATTCTCGGCTCCCCGCAGGAATGCTACGAGCAGCTCAAGCCCTACTGGGAGCAATTGGGCGTCAACCACCTCATCATCCGCACCCACTGGGCCGGCATGCCGCTGCCGAGCGCGCTTGCCAGCATGCGGTTGATCTCGGACGAATTGCTTCCGGCGCTGCGACGGGTCTAGCATCGAGCGAGCGCGAGCCCTGTTCCCTTCGCCGAAGAGGTCCGATAAGGTCGAGCCATCATGTCCCTGTTGACGCAGCCCGCGCCCCGGAAAGTCATCGAGCCTGGCACCTTTGCCGGCGGAATCGCGGCGATCGCCGAGGGAAAACTCTACGCCCTGCAGAACCCCTTTGCGCTCGACGGCCGGGTCAGCTCCTATCCGGGCAGCGCGCGCGGCTGGTCGGTGGCCAACAGCTACCTCATCACCCAGAGCGACGCGGCGATGCTGATCGACACCGGCTTCGGCAAGGACGAGCCGGTGATCCGCGCCCAGATCGAATCGCTGATCGCGCCCGGCCTGCCGCTGTCGCTGTTTCCGCTGCGGCTCAACGAGTTCATGTCGATCAACAACGTCGAGACCTTCGCCGGGCACTTCAACGTCGAGACCTGCTACACCAGCAATGTCGACGCGGCGCTGTGGTTCGATTTCGGCGCCCAGGCCGAGGGCCGCGACATCCTGGAATCGATGAAGGTCACCGCGGTGACCCGGGCGGACATCATCCGGCTCGGCAAGGAGGGCCGGGCAATCGACGTCATGCAGGCGCCGATCCGCCTGATCGCCACGCGCTGGCTGTACGACCGGGCGACCCGCACGCTGTTCTCCTCGGACATGTTCACCCACGTCTGGCGCGACACCCGGACGGGGCCGTGGATCGTGACGGAGGCGGACAACGACCCGACATCGCCGCGGGACGTGCGGTCCTTCATGCTGAACACCCGCTACTGGTGGCTCGAGGGCGCGCCGACCAACTCGATCAGGCGCGGCATCGGCGAGGTGTTCGACAAATACGACGTCGAGACCATCGCTCCCGGCTACGGCTGCATCCTGCACGGTCGCGCCGTGGTCGAGCGGCACTACCGGATGCTCGACGATATGCTCAAGGCCTGCGACAAGAGCGTGGCGGTGTCGCGCTATGTCTTTCGCGACGAGGAGCGCTAGCGCATGTCCCGGCGAAGTGTGCGCGGTTCGCCGTCAAAGGACATGCGCCATACAAGGATGTCTTGACTGTGGCCAACAAGATGCCCCGCGAGATCGCGCCCGGCGTGTTCTGGATCGGCGACTGCCTGGCGCAGCGCCACAAGGGCAAGGTCTATCACGGCTACAACGCCGCCTTCCTGGTGGCCGGCGAGACCGCGTCGTGCCTGGTCGAGACCGGGCATCCGAAGGATTTTCCGGTCATCGAGCGGCACATCAACGAGCTCATCGCTCGCGGCGTGGCGCCGCTGAGGTATCTGTTCGTCACCCACCAGGAGACGCCGCATTGCGGCGGCCTCGGGCGGATCCTGAAAACCCATCCCGACGCCATATTGTGCGGCGACGTCAGCGACTATCACCTGGCGTTCCCGCAATACGAGCACCGCATGCGGTGGATGCGGGAGGGCGACGAGATCGACCTCGGCGGCCGGACGCTGATGGCGGTCGAGCCGGTGATCCGCGACCTGCGCACCACCTGGTGGGGCTTCGACACAGGCGAGCGGGTGCTGTTTCCCGGCGACGGTTTTGCCTACAGCCACTACCACGAGGACGGTCACTGCGGCCTGGTCGCCGAGGAGGCGGTCTCGCTCGACCTCCCGGATGTGTCGTCGACGTTCGCCGACCTGGCGCTGTTCTGGACCAAATTCGCCGACATGAACGTGTATTGCGATCGGCTCGACCATCTGATCGAGCGGCTCGGCGTGAAAACCATCGCGCCGACCCATGGCCTGCCGATCACCGACGTGAAGCTCACGGTGCCAAAAGTCCAGGAAGGGCTGAAGGCCGCCGCGCTGCTGCCGGAGTCGGGGACGAACGAGAAGGTGCCGCTGACCGGCGCCGACGCGGCGCTGCCGGCGGCTTGAGCCGCCAAGCGCGGCCGGTCTCTCTTCGGCGAGGATCGCTTTTCAGCTCAATTCGCCGGCACAGCGGGAGCGCGCCCGCTGGCAGGCCGGTCGCTCGCGCAACTGCGCCTGATAGGCGTCGAGCTCTTCGGGCAGCGTCCCGGCCAGCGCCCCTTGCCAGATGCCGAGCGCGCAGCTGACCGAGATATCGGCCAGGGTGAGGTCGTCGCCGACCAGGAACGCGCGGTCCCCGACCAGCGTCGCGGCGTAGCGCAAGGCGCGATCGATCCGTTGCTCCAGCATCTGCACCGACCAGTTTCGCTTGTCCTTCTCGGGAGCCATGAAATGCGCCGCCAACAGCGAATTGAGGCTCATTCCGAGCTCGGTCTCGCCGAACAATGTGAGCTGCAATACCCTCGCCATCGACGCGTCGTCGGCCGCAGGCAGCAACGAGGTGGGGCCGTATTTCTGCGCGACGTAGAGCATCATCGCAACCAATTCATTGATCGCAACACCGCCCACGTCCTCCAGGAAAGGGACGGTGCCGAGCGGATTGAGGGCGCGATAGCCGGCGCCCACCGGGAACGCATGGTTTTCGACCGCATAGGGCAGGCCCATCTCCTCGCACTGCCACATCAATCGCTGGCCGCGCGCTCCGCGAGCGAAGTTGTAAATCCTGATCATGTTTGCTTGTCCCTAAAGCACGGCCGGCCGTGCCAACAGTCCCCCAGCAGCCTCAGGGCTATCGCATATGACGTTTGAGGCACGGCGGGGCCGCGAGTCTACCCTCCCGCCCGTTGGCGGGGAGGGTCGACCGCCTGAGCGCAGCGAAGGAGGTCGGGGTGGGGACTATTGCTTGCACCGAATTTGCGGCCAGACCCCCCACCCCATCCCTCCCCGCCGCAAGAGCGGGGGGAGGGAGGACTTGGGGCACGCGAGGCGCCAAACACAGCAGGCCTGCATCCTCGGCAGGGTCCCTGTCATATGCGATAGCCCTGCCAGCAGCCCGACGCCGTTGCCGGCGCGTCCTGCCCGCCGGGCACCCGCATCACTCCGCGGCCTGCGGGCTCGCCACGGCCTCGGGCTCGGGCGCGTCGAGCACTTCGGCGAGCCGGGGGAGGTGCGGCTCGCTCCCGAGCCAGCGCGCCAGCCGATCGAGATAAAGGTAGATGACGGGCGTCGTATACAGCGTCAGCCATTGCGAGACGATGAGACCGCCGACGATGGCGACGCCGAGCGGCTGGCGCAGCTCGGAGCCCGCTCCCTGGCCGAACGCGATCGGCAGGCTGCCGAACAACGCCGCGAAGGTCGTCATCATGATCGGCCGGAAGCGCAGGAGGCAGGCCTCGTGAACCGCCTCGCGCGCGCTCTTGCCGTCGTGGCGCTGCGCCTGCAGGGCGAAATCGATCATCATGATGGCGTTCTTCTTGACGATGCCGATCAGCAGGATCATGCCGACGATGGCGATCACCGACAGGTCGTAGTGCAGCAGCCAGAGCATCACCAGGGCGCCGACGCCGGCCGACGGCAGCGTGGACAGGATCGTGATCGGGTGGATGTAGCTCTCGTACAGGATGCCGAGCACGATATAGACGACCAGGATGGCGGCGGCGATGAGCAGCGGCATCGAGGAGAGCGAGGCCTGGAACGCCTGGGCGGTGCCCTGGAACGAGGTTTGCAGAGTGGGTGGCGCGCCGAGCCGGGCGACGAGCTTGCGGACCGCGTCGACCGCCTGGCCAAGCGAGACGCCCGGCGCCAGATTGAACGACAGGGTCACCGCCGGGAAGACCCCCTGATGGCTCACCGTCAGCGGCTCGAGCTTCGACGAGAACCGGGCGATGGCGCCGAGCGGCACCTGGGCGCCGCCCGGCGCCGGGATGATAGATCTTCGCCAGCGCCATCGGGTCCTTCTGGAACTGCGGCTGAACCTCGAGGATGACCTTGTACTGGTTGGTCGCGGTGTAGATCGTCGCCACCTGGCGCTGGCCGAATGCATCATAGAGCGTCTGGTCGATCAGCGTCGCCGAGAGGCCGAGCCGGGACGCCGCGATCGCGGTCGACCGTCGATCGAGACGTGCGGCGCCGCCGATTGCTGATCCGAGGTGACGTCCTGCAGCTCGGGCAGCTTCTTCATCTCGCGCTCGAGCATCGGCGCCCAGCGATTGAGCTCGTCGAGGTCGGTGTCGGTCAGCGTGTACTGGTACTGCGTGCGCGAGAGGCGGCCGCCGACCGTGATGTTCTGCGGCACCTGCATGAAGAATTGCGCGCCCTGCACCGGCCCGACCTTCTGGCGCAGCCGCTGCACGATCTGGGCCGCCGTCGCGGTCCGCTCGTGATAGGGCTTCGAGCTGGAAGAACACGCGCGCGGTATTTTCGCTGGGGTTGAACGCATAGGCGCCGCCGAGCGAGAACACGGCGGCGACGTCGGGGTCCTGGCGTACGATATCCACGACCTCGTGGGCGACCGCCGCCGTCGAGCGGAAGGACGCATCCTGGCGGGTCACGACCTCGCCGAACACGAAGCCGGTGTCCTGCTGCGGGAAGAAGCCTTTGGGGATGGCGACGTAGAGATATCCGGTCATGCCGATCAGGGCCAATGTCGTCAGCAGCGCCGGGAACTGGTGGCGGAAGACGAAGACGAGGCCGCGGTCATAGCCGCGCAGCATCGCGTCGAAGGCGCGCTCGGCGAGCCTGGCTGAAGCGTCCGGTCGGATGCAGGCTCTTCTCCTTGAGGAACAGCGAGCACATCACCGGCGTCAGCGTCAGCGAGACCACCGCCGAGGCGATCACGGCGACCGAGACCGTGATCGCGAACTCGCGAAACAGCCGCCCGATGATGCCGCCCATGAAGAACAGCGGGATGAACACCGCGATCAGCGAGCAGGTGATCGAGATGATCGTGAAGCCGATCTGCCCGGCGCCCTTGAGCGCCGCATCGAACGGTCGCATCCCCTTCTCGATGTAGCGCACCACGTTCTCGATCATGACGATGGCGTCGTCGACGACGAAGCCGACCGAGATCGTCAGGCGCCATCAGCGAGATGTTGTCGAGGCTGTAGCCGCCGAGGTACATGACGGCGAACGTGGCGAGCAGCGACAGCGGCACCGCCACGCTGGGGATCACGGTCGCCCACACCGTGCGCAGGAACACGAAGATGACGACGATCACCAGGACGATCGTGAGCATCATGGTGAGCTGGACGTCGTGCACGGCGGCGCGGGTCACCGCCGAGCGGTCGGAGACGAGATCGATATGGACCGAGGGCGGGATCGACTGCTTGAGCTGCGGCATCAGCGCCGTGATGCGGTCGACGAGATCGAGCGTGTTGGCGCCCGGCGCCTTGTAGATGGCGATGCCCTCGGCCGGCAGGTTGTTGAACCAGGCGCCCATCCGGGTGTTCTGCACCGAGTTGATGACGTCGCCGAGGTCCTTGAGGCTCACCGGGGCGCCGTTGCGGTAGGTCGACGATGAGCTCGCGGAAGGCCGCGGCATCAAGCAGCTGATCGTTGGTATCGATCGCGCTCGCCTGGTTGGCGCCCTCGATCACGCCCTTGGGCTGGTTGACGCTCGCCGCCACGATCGCGCCGCGCACGTCCTCGAGGCCGATGCCGCGCGAGGCGAGCGCGGCCGGGTTGACCTGGACGCGCACCGCATAGGGTCTCTGGCCGAAGATGGAGACCTGGCCGACGCCGCTCACCGTGGAGAGCCGCTGCGCAACCGACGTGTTGGCAAAATCGTCCACCCGGTAGATCGGCATCGCGTCGGAATGGATGGCATAGATCAGCACCGGGAAATCCGCCGGATTGACCTTGCGGTATGGTGGGCGGGTTCGGCAGGTCCTTCGGCAACAGGCCGCTCGCCGCATTGATCGCGGTCATGCACGTCCTGGGCGGCGCCGTCGATGTTGCGCGACAGGCCGAACTGCAGCGTGATCGTCGCCGTCCCGACGCCGCTCAGCGACGTCATCTGATCGAGGTCGGCGATCGCGGTGAATTGCTGCTCGAGCGGCGTCGCGATCGCCGATGCCATCGTCTGCGGGCTCGCCCCGGGATAGTTGGCGGTCACCGTGATCGTCGGGAAATCGACGCTGGGCAGCGCCGAGACCGGCAGCAGGTTGTAGGCCACGCCGCCGAACACGAGCACGCCCAGCATCAACAGGGAGGTGGCGATCGGGCGGCGGATGAAGGGCGCGGAGATGCTCATCGCGGCTTTAGCGCTCGGACGCGGCCGCGCCCTGCGGCACGTGATGGATCCGCGCGCCGTTGGTAAGACGGTACTGGCCGTTGACGACCACGCGCTCGCCCGGCGAGAGGCCCTTGGTCACCGCCGCGATCCCGTCCTGGATCGCCGCCACCTCGACGGCCCGCCGGGTGACCGTATCGCCGGGCTCGACCAGGTAGACGATGTAGCCGTCCGGGCCCTCCTGCACGGCCTGCGACGGCACCGTCGGCACCCCCTGGCGGACGCGGAGCACCACCCGCACATTGACGAACTCGCCGGGCCACAGCCGCTCGTCCTCGTTGGCGAACTGCGCCTTGACGCGGATCGTCCCGGTCGCGCCGTCGATCGCGTTGTCGATCATGGTGAGGCGGCCCTGGGCGAGCTCGCGGGTGTCGTCGGCGGACATCGCCTCGACGACGAGCGGCGCCTTCAGCTGATGCTGGCGGAGCTCGTCAAAACTCTGCTGCGGCAGGGTGAAGGTGGCGAAGATCGGCCGCACCTGCGTGATCGTGACCAGGGGCACGTTTTCGCCCGCGCGGACCAGATTGCCGATATCGACCAGGCGGGCGCCGAGCCTTCCCGAGATCGGCGCGCGGATCTGGGTATAGCCGAGGTTCAGCTCGGCGGTGTCGATCAGCGCCTGGTCCCCCTCGATGGCGGCCTTGAGTTGCGCCACCAGCGCCTTCTGTTGCTGGTAGATCTGCTGGGTCTGAAAACCCTTCTCCACCAGCTTCGACGAGCGATCGAGGTCCGCTTGCGCGCCTTCGAGCTGCGCCGTGTCCTTGGCCCTGGCGGCTTTCGCCTGCGCGAGCGCCGCCTGGTAGGGCCGCGGATCGATCTGGAACAGCGCCGCGCCGGCTTCGACTTCCTGACCCTCGGTGAAATCGACCCGGACGATCGGACCGTCGACGCGGCTCTTCACCGCGACGGCGTTGAATGCCTGGATGGTGCCGATCCCCTGCAGGAAGACCGGGACATCGCGGGCGGTCACCTCGCCGACCGTCACCGGGATGGTGGCGACAGCCGGTCCCCGCGCCGCGGCGACCGGCGCGGCGCGCTGCAGAACCGTCCATGCGATCAACCCGCCCGCGATGAGCACAACGCCCGCGGCAAGGGCGCCCAGAGCCCCTTTCACCGCGCCGCCTCCTCCCATGCCGGCACCGAAGAACAAACGGCCATGGATACCTCATACCGCATTCGTCCGGCTGCGCCTAGCCGCGCTCGCGGGACCGGGAAGGGTTTGAGGCGTGTGCCGAGGACATTGGCTGGCAAGGCCAGAGCGCTCAGTCCCGCGATCGCAGAATTTCAAACACGCGGCCACGGCAAGTCGGCAACCAGCTAGAACGATACCTTGATCCCGCTGCTGACCGCGAGGTCGTTGCCCCCGTCGCGCGCGAACGTGGTCGACGCGTTGATTGTCGCGCTGACATTCCCGGCAATGATCGCGGCGACGCCCGCGGCGACCTTGCCGTAGGTTCGGTCGCGGTCGGGAACCGGCGTGAGCACGGGGAGGAGCGGCGTCGTGACCTGGGTGGTCGTCACGGTGCGGCCGTTGCCGAGAAAATCGTGCTCGGCGGTGACGTTGACGAACGGGCTGTAGACACCGCGGCCCAGCAGGAACGGGAGCCGCAGCTGCAGTCCGGCATCGCCGGTCAGGTTGTCGAGCGCCTGCCGGTCGACCGCCATGGTGATGAGGCTGTCGCCGGTCTCGCCATAGGCCTGGATGACGGCGCGGGTATAGGCGAGCCCGGCGATCGGCCCGACCCGGATCGCCCCGATGTCGACAAGGTAGCCGGCCCGGGCGGCCGCCACGAAGGTGTCGGCATTGGTGCCGGCGCGAACGAGGTCGATCACGCCCTGGCGGTCGAGATCCAGGCGGTGGCGGCCATAGGCAACGAGCGCGTCGGCGAACCAGCTCGTGTCGGTGAACAAGCCGTAGCCCGCAAGCTGATAGGAATTGATGCGGTCGTGGGCGTTCTGGACGCCGACATTCACATCGGGCGTCGAGGTGCCGAGCACGGCACCGACGCGCAACTTCGGATCGACCCGGTACTCGATCCCGAGGGTGCCGCCGATGGCGCGATAGTCGTAGCCCGCGGCGAACGACTGCCGATCGAGGCTGCCGGTGGCGTAATTGGCCTCGCCGTAGACCGACCACCGGCTATCCGGCGCCGCCGTCACGGGGGCCTTGGTGGGCATGGCAGGGGACATCCCCCGCCCGAATGCCTCGAAGGTCCGGTAGGCGTCGAGGCGACCGAAGGTGGAGCCGACGAAATTCGCCGCGATGCTGTCGATGACGCGCCCTTGCGGAACCACGGTGAGCGGCGCATCGATCTGGTTCGCCATGTAGCGGCCGATCAGCGTCATCGCGGCGCTGGTGGGGTGGTTGTTGAAATAGAAGAAGCTGTTCTGCACGTCCCACGAGGCCGCAAGACAGCCCGCTACGCCGAGCGTGGACTGGCACCCCCCGGCGCTGGCAAAACCGTAGCGGCCGGGATCGGCCGCGACGCGTGCCTGCAGGATCGGATCGTCGAACAGGAAGATGCGGACGCCGGATCGCGCCAGCGGTGCCAGCAATTGCTGGATCTGCTGGAAGTAGGTGTTGGCCCAGGCGGTGCGCTGCTCGGCGGTCAGCGGCAGGTTGTCCGCGCCGTTCGAAGGAGAGGGAAAATAGATCGAGTTGCCCGTACCAAACCAGGCGATGTTGCGGGCGCCGGCCGCCACCAGCTGCTGCACGCCGGCGGCCGCGTTTACCGCCGTCGTGGCGGCGAGCGCATTGGTCTCGGCAATCGTGCTGGTGCTGGCAACCAGCGTCACATCGTTGGTGCCGATGGACAGCGCGATGAGATCGCTGGGGGCGAAGCGCCGTCCGCTCGCCGCGAAGGTGACGAGCTCGTTGGCGAAACCGGCCCCGGACACGCCCATGGTGTTGGTGGTATCGCTGCGCGCGCCGCCGATCGCGAAGTTGGTGGCATCCGGCAGGCGATAGATCGATTGCAGCGTGTCGACGAAGTTCGTGCCGTTGGTAAAGTGGCAGGTGGGAAATCCCTGGCTGATCGGGCCGACTGGGCACCCGGTCCAGCCCAAGAGTCGGAAAGCCCCTCCCGGAGCAGTGCCGGTATCCGCGGCGCTGTCGCCGAAATCGGTAATGCTGGTGAACTGCGTCGACTGCGCCTGTGCCGGGAGCATGGCGCCCAGCACGGCCGACAACGCGACCATTGCCGTGGCCGTGGCCCTGAGCGTCGTACCGCATCGTGCCAGTACCGCAGGACGCTTGCATCCGATCGACCGCATGGCGAGGCTTTCGCTTGGAGTCCCCGGTGTCAGACCCGGGATGGGGCTGCGTCGCCGAGACAGCTCGTGCTGTTGCTCTGTCAGTCCGACCGAGAGCGCGAGAAAGTGCTCACCAGAGTCGGATGAGCGTATGTTTGAAAATGCTTTACCGCCTTCAACAAACGATTAATCATAACGCTGAGATCAGCACGTACGTAAAATACCGTATCGACAAACACGCTTCGCAACCAAAAGGGCGTAGCCGTAGGATGGGTTGAGCCCTTGCGAAACCCATCATCATCATCGAGGCGATGGGTTTCGCTCCGCTCAACCCATCCTACATGATCGGTGCCCCTCCCCCGATCACACCCTTTGCCTCGGCCATCGGCGGATCAGATATAGCCGAGCAGCGTCCACCAGATGCTGCCGACCAGCACCAGCATCAGGATGTTGACCACGCTCATGATGGCGCCGGCCGTCCACCATTCGTTCAGGGTGGTGTAGCCCGAGCCGAAAATGATCGGCGCGGTGCCGGTGGCGTAGTGGGTCAGCGACATGTTCAGCGAGGACGAGAACGCCAGCAACAGGCCGAGCAGCATCGGTGGCGCACCAAGCGCAATGCCGGCGGCAAAGAAGGCGGCGAACATCGCAGTCACGTGAGCCGTGGTGCTGGCAAAGAAGTAATGTGCGTAGAAATAGACCAGGACCAGGATGGCGACCGAGGCCTTCCAGTCCAGCCCCATATGGGTGATGCTGCCCTGAATCGACAGCGAGAACCATTTGGTCAGGCCGAGATTGCCGAGGAATGTGGCCATCATCACCAGCGCCGCGAACCAGATCAGGGTATCCCAGGCGCTTCTGGCCTTGAGAATGTCCTCCCACTCCAGCACGCCGGTCAACAGCAGCAGCGACAGGCCGATCAAGGCCGTGGTCGTCGGGTCGAGGCCGAATGCGGAGCCCATGAGCCAGGCCGGGATGCCGGCCCACACCGCAAGCATCAGGACGAGAACGCCCAGCGTGATGATCTCCGGGACTTGCATCGGCCCCAGTTTCTCCAGCTCGACCTTCGCCAGTTGCTTGGCGCCGGGGGTTTCCTTGATTTCCGGCGGATAGAGGAAGTACAGCACCAGCGGCATCAGCAGCAGCATGCATACGCACGGCAGCAACGCAGCCAGCGCCCATTGGCCCCAGGTGATGTGGATGCTCGAGCCGGTGGCCTGGGCGATCAGCGCCACGCACAGCGGATTGGGCGCGGTGGCGGTGATGAACATGGCCGAGGTGATCGGATTGGTGTTGTAGTTGACCAGCGCCAGATAGCGGCCGATTTTTTTCGCGGTGCCCTGCTCGGGGCTCGAGCCGTAGCTGTCGGCGATCGAGCGCATGATGGGGTGGATGATGGCACCCCCGCGCGCCGTGTTGCTGGGGGTCACCGGCGCGATGACCAGCTCCGACAGGACCAGGCCGTAGGCGACGCCGACGGTCTTCTTGCCGAGGAGCATGACGAAGTAGTAGCCGATGCGCCTTCCGAGCCCGGTCTTGGTCACTGCCAGTGCCACCATCACGGCAACAACGATCAGCCAGATGAGCGGGTTGGCGAAGCCGCTGAGCGCGTCGACGACGGCGGCCGCCGGTTTGCCGGGATTGGTAACGCCGGTAATGGCCACCAGCGCCATGGCGATGACCGACAGCGAGCCGAGCGGCATCGCCTTGCTGATGATGCCGACGATGGTGCCGATGAACAATGCAAACAGATGCCAGGCATTGGGCGTCACCCCGGCGGGGACTGGAATGACGAACCAGATGAGCAGGGTGAGACCGACCACGATGGCGGTCGGAAGCGGTTTGGGCAGGGCCAGCCCCTGCGGGGCGTGTCCGGCGAACCTTCCGCGAAGCCCGGCGAGGAGGCCGTGATGTGGATCGCGGATCGAGGCGGATGTCCGATCGGTCGCAACCGGCGCGTTGACGGTGTCCAGCATGTCGCTCTGCCCCATGACGGGCGGCAGCGCCAGCAGCGAAGGAGGACCCCACGCGCTTGCGCTGCCGCGAATCATATTTTGGAGACAGTGCGCGCGTGAACCCCTGGCCGTATTGATTGAGATCAAGCAGCGCCAGCAGATAGGTAGTTGTCCAGACGGACGATGATGGCCGAACGTCCTGACATCCAACCGGCCGTCGACGGCCGAGGCATCACTGAGGACGGTTGGCCCCGCTGCCGGCGATGCCGCCGGCGCTCGCCAGATCGGTGCGCGGAGGTTTGCTCCGAAGATTGGCGACGACAACGAGGCGCTCGACCTCGCCCCTGAGGACGGCGCGCAGGAACGTCGGATAGTCCTTGAAAGCTACGCACCCGTTGGACTGGCCGTTGGGGCCCAGCATGTAGGTATGCGCCAGCATGCCGTCGCGACCGAACATGCTGTCTTCCCCGACGGGCTTGAGCCGAAGCGCGCGAACCCCGTGAAACATCTGCTCCCGCAACGTCAGTTGATAGACATTCGGCGGGGTCGGGCCGCAATTCTTGAGATGGACGTAGCGGGGATTGTCGCGCTTGTCGCCAAGTCCCGAATGCGCCTCCAGCCTGACCCCGTTGGGCAGATAAACCGTATGCGCCGCGATGTCGTAGATCGCGGTGCGGCTGCTGGGCCCGGGCAGCGACATCGATCTGTCGGCTGGCGGCAGAGCAGCGTGCTTCAGGGGAATTTGCGGCGGAGACGGCACGGTGGTGGGGGGCGGCGAGGAACCGGGAACCGCGACGGCAGTGAGCCTGACGACATGCGGCCGATCGGGGCCATCGGCGATGCCAGGCCTCGCCTGACCGTACGGAACCTCAAAGCCCGTGGTGCGCGCCCATTGGGCATCGAAGGTCGCATCCCGGGCATCGCCGGCCGACACCGATGGCGGCCCGGGCACGTCCACCGCGCTGGCGACGTAGTATTCGGCGACCGCACGCGTCGCCGGCCCGATCGGCGCTCTCGCCTGGGTCTTGAGATCGGTGGAGAGCGCGGCGGAAATGATCCAGGCGGCAACCTGGGTGACCGAGGCGGCGAGCACGCATGCGGCCGCCACGATTGCGAAGCCTATGGCGATACCGCCAGACCACTTTCCGATCAGGTTGACGAGACGATCGCACCGTCGCGGGCCGGAAAATGTGCTTGTGGTTTTCCTTGATCCAGTCATCCCGATCCGCCGCCTCACGGCACGCCGTGACGCGGACAACCATGCCGCCATTAAGGTTAAGCAGCTGTAAACGGCCGGTGGAGGGAGCCGGAATCTCGTGTCGCCCTAATGGGCTGCGGCCCGATGAAACAGGCAGCGGACGCCAGGGCCTGCATGAAAATACTAACGGGAGCTTGACGGACGGGGCCGGGCAGAGCGCCTCGGCCCCCGCGACATTCGGCGCTCCCGCGCAATCGGTGGAGCCCGTCAAATCACCTTGCGCTTGCGCATGTCCTCGACGTCGGCAGCCGAGCAGCCGAGCCACTCGCCGCACACCGCCTCGGTGTCGCCGCCGAGCAGCGGCGCGGGTTTGACCGCGACCTTGCTGTCCGACATGCGCACCGGCCAGCCCGGCACCGTGACCTTCCCGCGCACCGGGTGATCGATGGTCTGCATCATGCCGCGCGCGTGCAGGTCCGGATCGTTGAGCAGCTCGAGCGAGTTGAGCACGGCGCCGCACGGGACGCCGGCGCCGGCGATGATCTCGGTGACCTCGTGCTTGGTGCGCTGCGAGGTCCATTCGGTGATCGCCGCGTCGACCGCCTCGCGGTTCGCCGCCCGCGTCGTGCCGTCCTTCATCCGCGGATCGTCGAGCAGGTCCTCGCGACCGATGGCGCGGACGAGGCGGCGCCAGTGCTCCTCGTTGCCGCGCGAGGCGAAGATGTAGCACCAGTCGTCGATCCCGCCCGGCGCGCAGCGGTAGAGATCGCCGGGCGCCGTTCCCACCACGCGGTTGCCGCCGCGCGGCAGCACGTCGTCGCGCGCGGCCTGGCGGCTCAGCGGCGTGCGGCAGTAGTTCGTCATGGCGTCGCGCATGGCGACCTGGATGTGCTGGCCGCGCCCGGTCGTGTTGCGCTGATAGAGCGCCGCGAGGATGCCCATGGCGCACAGCATGCCGGTGCCGGTATCGCCGATCGTCGGACCGGGACGGATCGGCGGCCCGTCGGCAAAGCCGTTCACCCCCATGGTGCCGCCCATCGCCTGGGCGATCATGTCGAAGGCGAGATAGTTGGCGTGCGGGCTGTCGGAGGCGAAACCCTTCACCTGGGCGAAGATCACGCGCGGATTGATCTCGCTCAGGCGCGGCCAGTCGAAGCCGAGGCGCGCGAAGGTGCCGGGCGCCATGTTCTCGATCACCACGTCGGCGTGCGCGATCAGCCGGCGCAACAGCGCCTTGCCCTCCTCGGACTTCAGATTGCAGGTGATGCTGCGCTTGTTGCGGTTGTAGAAGAGGAAATAATGGGAATCGGCGTCGGTGCGGTCGGAAAAGCCCCAGCGCCCGGGCTCGCCGCGGCTCGGCTCCTCGACCTTCACGACCTCGGCGCCGAACAGGGCGAGCGCTTCGGTGCAGGACGGACCGGCTTCGAACTGGGTGAGGTCGAGCACCCTGATCCCGGTCAGCGCCGGCGCCGTGCCGGATGTGGTCTCGCGTCTCGCCGTCGTCTCCTGCATGGTGTTTCGCTCCCTGTGATCGCCTCGTCTGCGACTGCGCCGCGGAAGCTCGCCGGGGTATCGCGACGGGCGCGAGCGCGGCTGACGGCCGCTGCGGTTCCGAGGGCAAATCGGCGCGATCCTATCCGCTCTGCGAGCCGACTTCTACCGTCGTCAAGGCTTCCACCCTGCTATTCAAGCATGGGAACCCCATTCTCGACCGATGCGCGAAAAATTCGCTATTGACGGTGCCGCACTGCATCGGCATGGCTGTGCTCTGGATCACAAACCGAATTTCATCCGTTCATTTCAAGGATCGCGCAATGAGGACCTGGAAGATTGCTCTCGGTATCATGCTCTTCAGCCTCGGCGCGCTGCCGTCCGCGCAGGCTGCCCCCAGCTTCTCCTGCCGCGGCAATCTCAATGACGCCGAAGCCGCGATCTGCTCCGACCCGCAGCTCTCGGACCTCGATCGCGAGATGGCCGACATCTACAACAGCAGGGTCGACAGGGCGCGCGAGCCCGAGCGCAGCCGGGTGGTCGCGGCACAGCGCGCCTGGCTCAGGGAGCGCGATGACTGCGGCTCGGACAAAAAGTGCCTGCGCAGCGTCTATCGCGAGCGCACGGCCGCTCTGTCCGTTGGCGACAACGCGCCCGCGGATCGGCGGCCGCCGGAGCCGGCGGCGCGTCCCCGGCGGGAGGCATCGGCCGGCGAACTGGTCGGCGCCATCTGCACCGGCGGCGCCGTCGGCGACGAAGCGCTCGAGTTCCGCAACCGCCCGAACTACGACGATGCGGTCAAGGTGCGGCGAAGCGGACCACAGCGGCTGACCGTGCTCCGCGCAACCAAAGGCACCGACACAAACTGGGTCTACGTGACGGATGCGCAGGACCACGTCCTGGGATGGACCACCACGCCTGATCTGAAGTGCAACACCGACAGCGAAATGTCGTGCAGCAACGAGCTCGCCGGACGCGCGGCCGAGCAGCTGGTCAGTCAATGCAACGACATCCAAGGCGCCGAGGCCGCCTGCAACGCCCGCAAGCCCTGTCGCATCATCATCAGGGAAGTCGCGCGCAAGTGCCTCGAATGGCGGAACACGCCCAACGCGCAGGACACGCCCCCGGACTTCTGCAAGCGATATTGAGCGGCGATCCCGGCTCCGCTCATTGCCGCGGGTGGTTTGGGCAACCGCCCGCCAGCGGCCGGACCCTGCTCACCGTCAGGATGACTTCCGGGCCGGATCAACCCGATCAAATCAGAACGTATACCGCGCGCCGCCGACCAGGGCGGCGCCCTCGATCACGTTGGCCGCGCCGGCGAGAATCGCGCTCACCGAGCCCGAAATCCATGACGAACGTGCCGATGTTGCTGGTCAATGTGCCGGTGGTGCCGGCGATGGTGCCGCCGCCCTGCAGCCTGACGATATTCTGTGTCTGGTTGGTGGTGCCGATGTCGAGCACCGCCGTGGCGCCGTTCACCGTCACCGAGCCGGTGGTGGAGCCCAGCGTGCCGGCGCCGGTCAGCGCCAGCGTGCCGGCCGTGATCGTGGTGCCGCCCGAATAGGTGTTGGCGCCGGAGAACGTCACCGTCCCGGCCGTCGTCTTGCTGACACCGCCGGCGCCGGCGAGGACCGCGCTCACCGTGCCCGACTGCATGTCGAAGGTGCCGGACGACGACAGCGTGCCGTTCTGGATCGTGCCACCGCCCTGCAGGGTGACGCCGCCGTTCTGCGTCTGTGACGTGCCGCCGAGATCGAGGATCGCGGTGGCGCCGTTCACCGTGGTCGTGTTGGTGGTGGCGCCCAGCGTGCCGGCGCCGGTCAGCGCCAGCGTGCCGGCCGTGATGCTGGTCCCGCCGGTATAGGTGTTGGCGCCGGAGAACGTCACCGTCCCGGCCGTGGTCTTGCTCACGTTGGCCGCGCCGGCGAGAATCGCGCTCACCGAGCCGATCGGCTACGGCAAGTCGCACCTCAAGAGCGCCAGCAATCCGTATGCGGCGGAGAACCGCCGCGTGCAGGTGGTCAATACGGCGAGCCGGTAGCGCAGACATTGGCGCGGGCAGCCGCGCCGAGGTTGCCAGACGGGCGGCGGGACGAGGTTCCGCCGCCCGTCGGATGTCCGGCGAGCGGACAACGATCCAAACAGGCCGACCAGAAGCCCCCGCGGTCACGGGCCGAACAGCGCGTCACCGGCTGTTGGCGCGCAGGTGGGCTGACGCCTTGTCGAAGCCCTTCATGGAAAAGCCGATCTGCACCGTATTGCCGCCGACCGCATGGAGATTGACCGAGGCCGTCGCGGCGGTGGTCGCCTCCTTCACGAAGGCGCTGTCCATCACCATGGCGGCGGTGCAGCGGGCCTGCTCGCAGCTCTCGAAGGCGAGCTTGCGCGGGGCCGCCTTCTCCAGCTGCAGCTCGGCGCCGGGGACGATCATGACGCCGGTCGGCGTCTGCAGCACGGCGACGAGCTGCTTGCCGTCGTTGATGAAGACCCGCCACGTCAGGACGATCTGTGCGGTGCCGGACTGCTGGACCTGGAGCTGGGCCGCGCAGGTGTGCTTCTTCGGTCCCTCGGAAAAATCCTGGCAGGTAACGCTCCAGTCGTCGAAGTTCACGGTCTCGGTGCGGTGCGGCACGGGAGGTTTGACGGGCTGAGCCGGCGCCGGCGGGGCCTGCGCCTGCGTCGGCTGGCGGGCCTGCGCGACGCGGTGCGGCGACGGCACGGCTTCCCGCGCCACCCGATACGCCGGCTGCCCGGGGTCCGCCGCAACCGGAAACGGGCCGACCGCCAGCAGCATCGGCAAGACCGCGACAATCATCCGCATTCTCCTGATGGGCACCATGCACCGGACGGCGAACGGACCATACTGTCGGGGTATCCGGATGTCACGAGACGGTTTTCGCCGGATCGTAGGGTGGGCAAAATCGATGCCCGAACCGCGCGTCTCAACCAAACCTTGCGTACGATTTTGCCCACGCGGTCGGCGCCGGCGTCGGACCGCGTGGGCAAATCGCCGGCAACGCATCGCGAGATCTCACCCGCCGTGCCCGGCGATTTGCCCACCCTACGGACGTTATCCCGCGAGCTTCGCCGCCACCTCGGCGAGGCGCGTCGCGTAGCCCATCTCGTTGTCGTACCATGCCGCGACCGAGACCAGCGTGCCATCCAGCACCTCGACCAGCGGCAGGTCGATCACCGAGGACAGCCGCTCGCCGACGACGCGCGACGAGGCGAACTCCTCCTCCAGCACGCCCATCACGCCCTCGAGCGGCGCGCCGGCCGCCGCGTCGCGGAACGCGTCGCGGACGGCGTCGGCATTGGTGGCACGCTCGACGACGGCGTTGAGCTCGACGATGCTGCCGGTGCGCACCGGCACGCGGTACGCCTTGCCGGTGACGTTGAGATCGGGCCAGATGAAGCGGAGCGCTTTCGCGGCGCCGGAGGAGGACCGAATGATGTTCTCCGCCGCGGCCCAGGAATCGCGGCGATCGCGCATCGGCTGGTCGGTGAGCGACTGGGTGTTGGTGTAGGCGTGGACGGTGGAGAAGAAGCCCATCGTGATGCCGAACCGCTCGCGGACGACCTTCACCACCGGCGCCAGCGCGTTGGTCGTGCAGCTCGCCATGCTGACGATGCGATGCGCCGCCAGATCAAAGGCTTCGAGGTTGATGCCGCTGAGCAGCACGGCGTCGCAGTCGTCGAGGCTCTTGCTCGGCGCGCTGACCAGCACACGCTTTGCCCCGCGGTCGAGATGCGCCTCGGCGCCGCTGCGCACGGTCGCCCGGCCGGTGCAGTCGACGACGAGGTCGACGCCGGACGCCCGCCAGTCCGGCAGCTTCTCCATGCTGTTGATGTAGCGGATGCGACGGTCGCCGATCACCAGATCGTCGCCGTCGGCGCGCACCGGATCCGGCCACAGGCCGTAGTTGGAGTCCACCGCGAACAGCGCCGCGAAGGTCTTCAGATCGCGGATGTCCGAGATGGAGACCGGGACGAACAGCCGGTCGCGCAACGCCGCCTTGAGAATCGAGCGGCCGATCCTGCCGAATCCGTGAATCGCGATATTGCTCATGTACTCTCCTTGGGTGTCCAACCGACGACCGGTTTCGCCAGATCGGCTTTCGCAGATCGCGCCGCGCCGACAGGATAGAGGTCGCCTGCAGGCGAGATAGACATCCCCTGGGCCGGCGTCGACCCCGGCACCGGCCGGATCGCACCCGGGGCGTGCGGACATCGACCCGGCGCTGCCTTGACCCAGATCAATGCCAGAGCACATCCCGATCAGGTGTGATCGGGATGTGCTCTGGAATCGTTGAGTGGCGCATGTTCTTGTCGGCGAACCGGTGTCCACTTCGCCGGAACATGCGCTGGACGTCAATACGCGGCGCTTGTCACAATCATGATCGACCGCGCCGCTCGCGGCGGGTCATAGAACGGTCAGCAGATCGCCCCATGAAGTCGCAGAATTTCGTCGTCACGCGCCGCCCACGGCTCGCGAAAATCGTCGAGCACCCCGAAATGGACTTCGCCGACTACGAGCGGCGTCTGACGTCGCTCCAGGGGACGCTTCAGCTCATCCAGCAGGCCTATCTCGGCAGCTCGGAACGCGCGCTCCTGGTGCTCGAGGGATCGGATACCGCCGGCAAGGGCGGCATCGTTCGCCGCCTCGGCTGGGCCCTCGACCCCCGCAGCTTCAAGGTCCACCCGATCGCCGCGCCGGACGAGCACGAGCGCGCCCAGCACTACCTGCAGCGGTTCTGGCGCCGCCTGCCGCAGAACGGGCAGATCGTGACGTTCGACCGGTCCTGGTATGGCCGCGTGCTGGTGGAACGCGTCGAAGGCCTGGCGACTGCCAGGGAATGGCGCCGCGCCTATCGCGAGATCAACGAGTTCGAGCGCATGCTCGTCGAGTCGGGAATCCGCCTGGTCAAGCTCTTTCTGCATATCACGCCGGACGAGCAGGTACGGCGTTTCCGCGACCGGCTGGTCAATCCGATGAAGCGCTGGAAACTCTCCTATGAGGATTTTCGCAATCGCGCCCGATGGTCCGACTACGAGACGGCGATCGAGGATATGATGGAGGAGACCGCGACAAGACACGCGCCATGGCATCTGATTCCGGCAAACGACAAGCCTTACAGCCGTATCGCGGCGATTCGCATCCTCGCGGACCGGCTGGGCAGGGATGTCTCGCTGAAACCGCGCCCGATCGATCCCGACCTGCTCAAGGAGGCAAAACGCGCGCTCCGTCTCACCGCCGCGGACATCGAGCGCGCCTCCCACCCGGCCAAGGGGAAGATCAAGCGGAACCGGAACCGCCGGGAAAGCTGATCTCCTGTCGCCTCGGCCATGTTCCGCTGATGCTCTAGGGCTCGCCTGCCCGGCGGCGTGCGCCGATGATGTTGGGCAATGGCCATGGCCTGACGTTGTCGTCGTTCTCGTCGAAGCCGGTCTCCCAGCTGCCGACGCGGACGATCGAGACGCCCGGTCCGCCGACCGCCCTCCTCTCCGTCATCCCTTGACGCCACTTCTGTAGCGTCATATCTGTAGCTACAAAGGGGCCGCGGCAGTGCGCTGGATTTGGGACCAGGACAAGGCCGCCGCAAACCGCAGCAAGCATGGTCTGTCATTCGAGACGGCAGTCCTCGTGTTCGATGACCCGCTTCATGCGTCCCAGCCGGACCTGCATCCGGCCGGGGATCGCTGGCAGACGATCGGGCTTGTCGGACCGGTACTGTTGCTTGTCGTTCACACCTGGCCCGAAGGCGGTGCGGACGGGGATGAGGCGGTGGGTCGGATCATCAGCGCACGGAAGGCCACCGCACGCGAAAGGAAGGTATATGAAGAAGGGAGCGTCTAAGCGGTTGAAGGCGAAACAGGTGGCGGAGCTGACTGCGCTAGCAGCCCTGTCCGACGATGCAATCGACAGGTCGGACGCTCCGGAGGTGCTCGACTGGTCGGAGGCCAAACGTGGACTTTTCTATCGGCCCGTGAAACAGCAAATGACCCTGCGAGTGGACGCCGATGTGATCGCCTGGTTCAAGGCGCAGGCCACGTCGAAGGAAGGCTATCAGACGCGCATCAATCGCGCGCTTCGGGAGTATGTGAAGGGTCAGGCGCGAAAGCCCAGGCAATCCACACGGGCGTGATCTAATGGACCGGTGGCCCTGCCTGCAGGTTCGCGCCGGCGTCAAACAAGCCTGGCCCTGCCCGGTTCTCACGCCGGCGCCGCCGGGGCGGGCGCGCCGGCGGTGCGGCGCGCCGCCAGGCGCTTGACGCCGTAAACGACCGCGGCGCCGGCGACGAGCACCGCGACCGACACCAGCGGCCGGAACCACAGCCAGGCGATGGCGACCACCACCGGGGCGAGGACCGCGGTGAGCAGCAGCGCGACGAGGCCGACCCCGGCGCCGAGGATGCTGCCGATAAGCGGCACCACGTCTGCCACCACGGCGAGCGGGCGGAAGATCAGGAAGAAACCGAGAAACATGACGATCACCGCGACCAGCCGCAGCACCCAGGTGAGGATGCGGTTCTCGTCCTCGGCGGCCTTGAACATGTCGGCGGCCGATACGACGCCGGGTTTCGCCATCAGCAGTTGGTCGCCGGCCTTGGTCTGGTAGGGAGTGAAGTCGGGCCCGGTCTGCCGGCCGATCAGGCTGACGGTTCCGGTGGGCGCGACCCGAAACGCGATCCGCATGTCGCCGATGCGCGGCTGCGCCGGATCGGCCCCGAGATAGAACCTGCCGTCGTTCACCTGCACGGCGCCGAGCTTTGCGCGCAAGGCGTCGGCGGCGGCCGGGTCGGGGCGCAGCTCGCGACTGGCGGGCAGCAGCCCGAGCACCCGCTCGCCCGGCCGGAAGGCGCCGAGCGTCGCATCGCGGGCGGTGACCTGGAAGCGGCGGAAACGCATCTGCGGATTGGCGTGACCGGAAGCCTCGCGGAATTTTCCCGAATCGATCCGCGTGTCGGACCAGGTGCGGACATAGCTATAGGTCGTGGTCGTCTCCTCGGAGCCGCCGAGATTCTTGTGCGTCTCCTTCCTGGTCTCCTCCTTCCATTGATACATCTCGACGGTGCGCACCAGTCGTGCCGCTTCCGCCGCGACGGCAAAATCCGGGTCGCTCAGCCTAGCGGTGGTCTTGAGCTCGCCGGTGACATGGACGAGCTTGCCGTCACCGGCGGGATCTATCCTTGCGGTGTCGGCGTCGACCACCAGGTTCCCGCCCTCGCTGAGCGAGCGCTCGGTCTGCACGGCGCGTCCCTCGTTCCAGAAAATCCCCACCGATGCGCCGATCACCAGCACCAGGCCAAACAGCACGCCGGTGATCGCCTGGCCGATGCGGCTCAGCCACGAGGTCGTGGTCGTCTCGGTGAAGCTGTCGGTCGACACGCTCGAAGCGCCGGTATCCCCGGTATCCGACATGAGAATCCCCTGCTGGCCACATGCGATGCCGCATGGTCGCAGAGTTCGCAGGCTTCGACAACGAGGACGCGGATGCCGCTCACATCGCCGCGATGCAGTCGACCTCGACGTCGAACGGACCGTGCCATCCGGCGACGAACACGAAGCTGCGCGCCGGCGGGTCGGTGGCGAAATAGCGGGCGTAGACCGCATTGATGGTGGCGAAGTGCGCCGGATCGTTGCAGTAGACGTTGCACTTGACGACCTTGTCGAGCGACGAGCCGGATCCCAATGATCGGTCCACCGGCGGGATCAGCTACACGCTTACGGTGAAATGAGGGCGCGGCTTATCGCCGTCACCGCGCCGATCGTCCGCCGCCTCCTCAACATCCGCGGCAGACGCCCTTCATTATTTTCAGCAATCTGGCTTCGTTTTTCGTCTTCTCGGCTTCCAGCTGATTCCACTCCGGGGTACCAACGTGCGGCGATTTCGTAAGAGCGGGCTTGCGCGCCTGAGGTGGTCCCAACGGCGGCTCGTGGGCGGATGGAAACGGTCGAGGTTGGGGAGCGGGGACAGGCTGCGCCCACGCGTCCGCTGAAACAAGGGCAAGCGATGCAATGAGAAATCTTCAGGCCGGTCATGCATTGCATTATAGTCGCTACAGAGCCAACAAGCCATCCCGGCGCTTTTCGCTCCGCCACCGGCATCGCTCACGGTTGCGGGCGAGATGTGCGCCGGCTGCCGGATGGTCGGTAATATGGCGGAGAGTGCATCCGCCAAAGTTCGAGCCAATGGCATCCAGTGACGTGCGATCCGCTGCGATAAATCCCTTTAACCATGCCCATTTGTGTCTAGCTCGATCTAGCTACCTCCAATACAATCCGGTTCCAAAGATGGGGAATAATGTGGGGAAGACATGGCCAGGCAGATGAATAAGCTGACCGCGCGAAAGGTCACCACCGTCACCACGTCGGGGCGCCATTCGGACGGAGGGGGGCTCTACCTCAATGTCACCGATACAGGCGCCAAGTCGTGGCTGTTCATGTACAAGGTGGCGGGCCGACGCCGGGAGATGGGACTCGGACCAGCCAGAGACGTGCCGCTCGGACGCGCGCGAGAACTAGCTTCGGTGGCGCGGCAGCACCTTGCTGCCGGGCGCGATCCACTCGCAATGCGCTCCAAGCCTGCCGCCATGACGTTCCAACAGGCGGCCGACGCTCTTATCGAGAGCATGTCGCCCTCCTGGCGCAACGAGAAGCACCGAGCGCAATGGAGGATGACGCTCTCCGTATACTGCCAATCACTCGTCGCTTTGGGAGTACCAGAAATTAGCACGGATCATGTGCTCCGGGTACTGACGCCGCTGTGGCAAACCAAACCGGAGACTGCGTCTCGGCTAAGGGGACGCATTGAACGTGTCCTCGACTTCGCCAAAGCGCGGGGAATGCGGTCTGGCGAGAACCCGGCTCGATGGCGTGGGCATCTCGATGCGCTCCTCCCGAAGCGCCCGAAGCTTACCCGCGGACATCACAAGGCAATGCCGTTCCGCGAGCTGCCGGATTTCATTGGCAAGTTAGGGACCATGGACGGCATTGCGCCGAAAGCACTTGAATTTGCCATTCTGACAGCCGCCAGATCCGGGGAGGCGCTTGGGGCGCGCTGGGAGGAAATCAATCTTCGAGAAAAAATCTGGACAGTGCCCGCAAATAGGATGAAGACCGGTCGCGAGCACCGTGTGCCACTTTCGCCCCGCGCTGTGGAAATCATTAAATCCATGAGCTTAATCCGAGGGTCCGAATTCGTGTTCCCAGGCACTAAGCTGGATAGGCCGCTGTCGAGCATGGCGCTAGAGATGGTCCTGCGGCGCGCTAGGATCGACGTGACGACCCATGGTTTCCGGAGCTCTTTTAGGGATTGGGCAGGCGAGAGGACCGACTTTCCCCGCGAAATAGCGGAGGCTGCATTGGCGCACCTCGTCGGAGACCAGGTCGAGCGCGCGTATAGGCGCGCTGACGCTCTCGAGAAGCGGCGTAAGCTTATGGACGCCTGGGCAGGTTATTGCGGGCTGCCAGAATCGAGTGCAGTCGTAGATTTCAAATCGCGAGCTTAGGATCCAGCGCAACCTCCCGTGAAGCGGGTGAGCTCGTCCTGGCCGGAACCTGAGCGGCCGGGCCATTTCTCTCTAGCCCACGAGAGATCCGTCGTACTCGGATCGATAACATCATCGCGCTCAGCAGCAACAGAGCGAAACTCCCTTGGCCGAAAGGGGGCGTTTTAAATGGTGCATGGGACCGGGCCAGGCTAGCCAGGGAGGTCGGCTCTCCCAGGCCAGGATGCCCGTAGCAGAATGTAGGAAAGGCGCTGGCAGAGGACGCCAACGAGCAGAGGCTCTGGCGAAAAATGCTCCGCTAGGCGACCCGCTTCCTGCGGGTTCGGTGTCCTGACGGCGGCGGTCTGCTTGTCTTGTTTTTCCAGGCCGCCGGGGTTGGTTAGTGAACGCTATCAGGCTCGTCTTCGCCGCGCGCTTGTGCTGCTAGCTCTGCAGCAAGCGCTCTGCTAGCTCGTTCCTTCGCAGCTCTAATTTCGCTGAGGAAATCGGCAAGTTCGTCATCGCTCATGTGATCCAAAGTGTTGTCGCGCACGTGGAATTCCTTGGGGATGATCTGCGCAATCAACTTGAGGTAGACTTCGGGCTTGTTCTCGCGGACGTCCACGATCGCGGCCTTGCCGTGCTCCATGAAATCGGCATGCAGCTCGCAAATGAACTCCTCGCCAAGCTTGTTGCGGCTGCCCCTGGGGCGGCCGCGGTGTCTTCGAAGCGCAGTAGGGTCAGCCCGTTCGCGCTGCCGCAATCCAGCAGCTTGTAGGGCGGGCGGTGACCCCATACGGCGGCGATCAGGTCCCGGACGTAGTATTCGTCGAAATATTCGTCCAGCAACTCTTCGTAGGTTCGCGAGCCGTCGTACATGTCGTGGTAGATGCTGTCGAGCTGGCCGTCGCTCGTGGCCAAGGGCGCTGGCTCGTCCTCCCCCAAGTACTTGAGCTTGCGCAGGCGCGTCAGGATGAGATCGCTGACATAGTCGGCTGAATCGTAGACACCGTTAATCGTGGAATCAAAAAGATAGTCGCCGACGACGTAGAGCCCGGGGAATTGGACCGGATCCGGCTGGTGCCGCTGGTGCAACGAGAGAACGGGGTTGCCGCCGGGCAGTCCGTTGATCGCCCCCGTCCAGCGATGCACGCGGGCTTCGATGGCGAGCCCCCGTCCCTCCGCAAGCACCTCGGGAAGCGAATCCAGCACCATGTGCAGGAGCTTCTCGTCGTCTAGGCAGGACAGCATCAGTGCATCGTTGCCCGCGATGAGCCAGTTCAGCACGCCGCGCCGGCCGCTCGGGTGCCTGCGGCCCTCGTCATAGACGCAGCAGCCGCCGAAGGCGTCGCTCATCGCGTAGGAGCCCGGCAGCTTCAACCGCCAGAACGGTCGCTCAAACAGGACGGAGACGCGCAGGTAATGCGCCGGCCTGTCATAGCGTGCCAGATGGCCGCGCATGACGTGTCGGAGGAGCGGGCTGCCCCAGCCGAGGCGCTGCGCCCAGGAATTCGGCATGGCGAGGACGACGACGTCGAAGGGCTCTGTCCGCGTGACCCCCCCGGCCCTCAGAACCAGCGTGAAGGTCCCGTCCTCGGCCGGGATGACCGCGGTCACGGCCGTGTCGAGCATCACGTCTACGGACAGGCGCGCGGCGAGCTCGTCAGTGAACCTTTGGTTGCCGCCGTTCAACGAATAGAGGCTCATGTAACCGGAGTGGTCCATGAGGATGTTCTTGAGCCCGTCGAGCGCGTTGGTCAGGTGCGGCTCCGTGGCGACGTCGCTGCGCGCCGCGATCTCGACATAGCGACGGGCCGCCTCGTCCCCGATGGCGTCGAGAAAGTCCGCATAGGAGACATTGGCGAGGGGATGGGCGTTGTCATGCGTCCACAGCCCCTCGTAATAGTCCCGCGGGCTGAGCATCGTCGTGCATTCGGCATAGAAGGAGAGCAGCGTCCGCAGCGCGTTCGCGCCATAGATCCGGCCGAAATCGGCCTCGTTGCGGAGAATGCGGCCGTCAAGCATGACGGCCTTGCCGAACATGGGCGTCGTCTCGAGCCCGAATTCGGCGACGAGTTCGCGGATCGGATCCGGCCCGACACGGGAATAGTCGTAGAGTTCGGCAACTCCGGCCTCGTAGCGCACGGGCGCACGCTCGAATTGTCCCGTCACGAGCTTCCCGCCGAGACGGGAGCATGCCTCGAACAGCGTGACGGTCGCAACGTCGTGGTGGAATTCGTCAAGAAGGTAGCTCGTGAGCAGGCCACCAGGGCCTCCTCCGACGATTGCGATGCGGATCATGACGCCCCGGCCCAATCGTGGCTCGCGCGCTTGACACCATCCAGCACGGCGAGGAGCCTGGCATCCTCAGCAAGCAGCAGGCTCCATTGCCGCAGCAGCGCCTCGTGCGCTGGCTCGATGGTTTTCTCGCCGGTGTCCTTGGCCACATCGGTGGCGAGCAGGCGCTGTTCGACGAGGTGTCCGATCAGCGGCCGTGCCTCGATCGGGATTTCCGACAGCCGCGCCACTCGGCGGCGCGGGGAGCGGCGCGTCCGGCGCGCGCCAGGGTGGGGCAGGCATGGGGCGATGAAGCCGGCGCGGCGGCGGGCAGGTTGAGGGGAACGCCAGAACATGCAGCCGGAATAGCGCGGGAGCCGGCCCCTGCCAAGGTGATTCGCCCCCACACCGCCAAGGAGCACGCCATACTCGGCAATACGCGGCGATTTGCAAAGGCGGCCCTCGGCGGAGGAATAGGGTGCGCGGGTGAAGCGAACGTAACCGACCAAGAGGCGCCAGCTACCCTGCAAGCGCGACAGGTTTGCCCCCGGCAGCGGATGTGCGTCGAGACTTTTCACACAGCCGGAATGTGCCAATCCGGACATCTGCACCGGCAAATCTTGATCGGCAGGACGATCAAACGAGATGGAACTCGCGCCGCTTGACTCGTTTTGACCCTTATGCTCCGAAGACGAAGCGAGTACCGACCGCGGAATGGATCACCTTGTCAGGCATTTCGGCCCGCACTAGGTCGTAAAATCTCTCTCCGGCACAATGGCCAGGTATCAGATAATCAGGATTGATCTCCTTGAAGGCTGTGATGACCTGCCGAATGTACTCGTCGGTCAGTGGCGGCACGATGTGGAAGCCGCCGATGATCGCATGAACCTTCTGGATGCCGGAAGCTGCTTGTGCCTGCTTGATCGTATTAAGTAATGACGCCGCGGTGACTGCAGGATGTCAGCACGACCAATCCCTTGCCTCTGAGGACGAAGTTCGTTCCGATCTCATGCTCAAAATCATCGCCAATGAAGCTACCGGTATTTTTTGCCGCCGAAACCTTCTCCGGGAAACATCCGAAACCGTTGACGACCCCAACCTTCTCGCGGCTCGGTCGCAGCGGCTTCTCGAAACCGGTCTGCGCGATTTTGCCGGTGGTAAAGGCATGATCGGCCACGACGGCCGCCCCTTCCGCCATCATGAGCGAGAGGTTCGCGTCCATGATCGCCTTGCGGTCGAGCGCGCCATACTGGCCGGCATCGGTTTCGCGCATGCAAAAACAGTCTTCTCCGCCAACGAAGAAAGGCAGGCCATTCTTGAGCTTACCCTTGTTCGCTGAGAGAAAGCCGACCAGCCCGCCGAAATGATCGTAATGGCCGTGGCTCAGCACCAGTGCATCGAGGCTGGCCGGGTCGATGTTCAGCACCGACATGTTGTTGAGTAACGTTTGCGACTGATAGCCGAAATCAATCAAAATATTCCGCACCTCGTTGCCACGCCGGGACTCCGCGTGCATGGACAGTCCCCACTCGCCGATCACTTCCACACTCGGAGGGGCGTCTTTGCTCAAATTGCCGCCGGGCTTTCGTTCGATGGTCAGTCCATCCCGTTTCTCGGCGTGCTGCCCTGGAGGGCGGCTCTGCCATGGTCGGCAAGGCACTTCCGGATTGCGACCATTTCACCATGCGCGGTCGGATCGCCGGTGGTGCGTCCGATATTGTGCCCGCTGGTGAGAACCCGGCCGTCCCGCACAACACTGCTCCGAATGCCTATCAGGCATTCCGGTAGGGGCGACGGATGAGATGTGCCAGAGGCCCGCTGCTACTTGCCCGCCAGCGTCACGTCCTCGTAAGGCGCCATGGTGCTGCAGTCGATCCGCGAGAACGAGACGCGAACCCGCGCCATCGGCTAGCCGGTCGAGCGCTACAAGATGATGGCGGTGATGCTTTCCGGGGTGTTCGCGGGCTTGGCCGGCGTGCTCTATGCCGTGCAGAACCGCTTCGCGGCGCCGGACTTCGTCTACTTCCTCGTCTCCGGCGCGACCGTGATCTTCAACGTCATGGGCGGCGTCGGCACGCTGGTGGAACCGATCGTCGGCGCCGGCTTCTTCCTGCTGCTGCGCGAGGCATGCTCGCGTTTCTTCACCGAGTTCTACCTCATCCCGGTCGGCATCATCTTTCATCGCGCGATGGTCATCTTCTCGTTCAACTGAGTATTCTCAATGCAACGTCGCCTTGGCACAGCAGTGCTTAAATTTCTTACCTGATCCGCATGGGCACGGCTCATTTCGCCCGACCTTAGGTGCGTCACGTCGGGAGGTGGCGGCTGAACCGCCGCGTCGCGCTCCCAACATTCGTTCCGCTTCGAAGTAGTCGTAGATCGCCATCACGCCAGCAGCTGCGCCAACGATCAGCCTCTCGCGCATTTCGGCGCTGATTGGCTCTTTATATGAGCGCATTTCGGGGTCAGGATCGTGTTCGTGGGCCAGCGCGAGGATAGGGACAAGCGAACCAGCATGCTCCTCGTCGTCCATTAGGCCAGCCCAGTCACCTCGCCTCATCTCCATTCCGCGCATGAAGCCGTTGGCCCAATCATTGGCGCGAGCGACGTCGCCCTCATCATCAAGTAGCAGCGGCAAGAAAACGCCACGTGACCGCAAGGTGTCACCGGTGGCATTCCAATGTCGCGTGACCAGCGAAATAAACTCTTGCAAAATCGGCTTGGTCTGGAACGCGGGCTCGTTGACCATGTCGCCTCCCCAAATTTCCGGGAGGTACTCGCTCGGTGGAACGTCGTCGGGACCGCAGATCAGGGCGGCGAAAAACCCGTCCAGCATCTCAAGGTTCATCGCGCGCTTGTCACCAAAGCGCTTGAGTAGGTCGGCAAGCCTATCGAGCTCTGCGTGGGTCAAGGGCTGTGGATTCACGGCTCGCTCGTGGCTGTTTTCATTTCATTGAAGCATCGCATGAGGAGGAAGCTAGCCTGCGGGCCAGTCGACGAAAAGGTTCGTGAATTGATAAAGACCGTGCCGATACTGAACTTCTGCACCTCATCACAATTCATCTAATCTTTTGCCTTCAATTGCGCCTCGTTCGCAGCAATGAACGCGCGAATCTCGGCCGACATGTCAAGCAGCTTCAGCCACTGTTCTTTATACAAGGTCACGGGAAAGCGTCCCATCCCGTAGATCGAGACTGCTCCCTTTTCGCTTACCTTCATTCGGATACCGGCGGATGCCTCCTTCTTGAGAGCCGCGTTTTCATTACGCAAACGCTCGAGTTCATCTCGGATCGCCCCGCTCGATGTTGAAAAGAGAGGAGCGGCGTTGCTCGCCTTGAGCCTGTAGGCTCGGGGTGTCGAATTCCAACAAAGGAAAGCAACGCCATGAAGAGATTTAGCACAACTGCGACCGCTTTGCCGCCGACGGTTCCGGGAGCTGTGGGTAAGGCGTGGGACGAGGTGTCGGTGAGCTTCGATCGGTTCTGCCTGGCAGCCGGGATGGAGGCGCTCGGCACGATGATGGAGAAGGACGCGGAGGAGGCCTGCGGGCCTCGCCACGGGCGCGGCGATGGGCGGCGCGGTCACCGCTGGGGCCGACACCCGGGGCAAGATCGGCTTTCATGGCGGCAGGGTGGAGTTGGAGCGACCGCGGGTGCGCGGGCTCGCCGGCAAGGAGCTTGCCCTGCCGAGCTGGGAACGGGCGGTGGCGGAGGACTGGCTCGGGCAGTGGGCGATGAACTTGATGCTGATCAACGTCTCGACGCGGAAAATCCGCCGGGCGGTTCGGCTTCCGGAGGGCGATGTTCCGGCGCCTGCTGGGGCCGGGGTGTCGAAGTCGGCGGCCTCGCGGCACTTCGTGGCGTTGTCGGCCGCGCGGATGAAGGTATGGATGGGGTCGGATCTTTCCGCTCTCGACATCATGGTGGTGCAGATCGACGGCATCCACATCAGCGAGCATCTCGTGCTGGTGGCGGCGATCGGGATCGATGGTGAGGGCGAGAAGCATCCGCTCGGGCTGATCGAGGGGGCGACCGAGCACTCCGCCGTGGTCCAGGCGCTGATCGACGACCTCATCGCGCGCGGGCTCGACCCGGCGGTGCCGCGGCTGTTCATCATCGACGGCGCGAAGGCGCTCGCCAAGGCGATCCGGCGCAGCTTCGGGCGCCACACACCGATCCAGCGCTGCCAAATCCACAAGGCCCGCAATATCATGGAGCGGCTCTCGCCGGCCCTCCATGCCTCGGTCCGGCGCGCGCTGCGCCAGGCCTGGGAGCTGGACGACGCCGACAAGGCCGAGAAGCTGCTCCGCAACCTCGCCCAGCGGCTGGAGCGCGACGCGCCCGGCGTCTCCAAGAGCATCCTGGAGGGATTGGATGAGATTCTCACCGTGAGCCGGCTTGGTCTGCCGGCGCAGCTGAGGCGGTCGCTCGCCTGCACCAACATCATCGAGAACATGATGGGCACCGTGCGTCGCGTCACCCGCAACGTGAAGCGTTGGAGCTCGGCCTCGATGGCCCTGCGCTGGACCGCTGCGGCCATGCTCGAAGCCAAGAAGGGCTTTCGCAGGCTGAAGGCGTACAAACAGCTCTACACCTTGCGAGCCGCCCTCAACGCCCATTACGAGAAAACATCAAACAAAGAAAACCTTGCTCAGCAAGCAAAGGCTGCGTAGTCTAACCAATGGCAGCGACCGCTTCGCTTTTCAACAGAGCCCGGGGCAATGCCAGTTCATCTTTCACTTCTTCGTCAGACATGCATGTCCTCAGTTTGTTAGGATTAGATTCAACTCGATCGCTGCCTCGTCGGAGAGAGTTTCTGCTGCCAGCGGCACCTCGGCACGCACCGGTATCGCTTCCGCGATCGGGCAGGAGGTGAACAAGTCCAACTGCTCTGCTCCCATGCGGCGATTATGTTCGCGCGCGACACGCAATACAAGCCGTTTCGCGCCGTCTGAGCGGCTCGTGGCTGCCGCAATCCGCAGCGCCCCGGGATGTTCGCCCTATCCGCGCGGAGACCCGCGCCAAGCTCGTCGCTTCGATCGCCTGTGGCCGGCGATGGCTCGAGGAAATCCTTGCCGGGGCCGTCACCGGGGTCGAGCAGATCGCCGCGCGGGAAAAATGCAGCATCCGCAAAATCCACATGACGATGCTGGCTTTTCTCGCACCCGACTTGGTCAAGGCCGCCATCGAAGGTCGCCTGCCGCACGGGATTGGAATTGCTCGTCTCCGCGATGCCCCCGCCGAGTGGCCGGGTCAGTACCGGAAGCTCGCGCTCCAGCGGTCATGTGAACCGCGCAAACAGGCCGAACACATCCAGCTGCCGCCCGTTTTCTATCAACACCCATCGCTTTGGGCGGCCGCCCGGGGAGTGCGTCCTTTTGCCGACGCGCCAGCTGCCGCCCGTTTTCTATCAACACCCATCGCTTTGGCGGCCGCCCGGGGAGTGCGTCCTTTTGCCGGCGCGCCAGCTGCCGCCCGTTTTCTATCAACTCCCATCGCTTTGGCGGCCGCCCGGGGAGTGCGTCCTTTTGCCGACGCGCCAACTGCCGCCCGTTTCCTATGAACTCCCATCACTTTGGCGGCCGCCCGGGGAGTGCGTCCTTTTGCCGACGCGCCAACTGCCGTCCGTTTCCTATCAACTCCCATCACTTTGGCGGCCGCCCGGGGAGTGCGTCCTTTTGCCGACGCGCCAACTGCCGTCCGTTTCCTATCAACAGCCATCGCTTTGGCGGCCGGCCGCGGGGTGCGTTCTTTTGCCGACGCGCCAACTGCCGCGACCTGCGCTGCGCCGAATGCCGTTTCGGTCGTCATGCGCTCCGTTTCGGCTTGGCGGCCGGCGCCTCCAAGCGCGAGGCGCATTAGACGCAGTGCTATGACCTGTTGAGCCTCGTATCCAAGAATGGCCGAGCGATTCACGAACGTGAGCCAAGAACCGAACATCGGTACGTCTCCTTTTTAGCGTTGTCAGATCAGCTTCTATCTATGGAACCGACGCTGAGCGTCGGTTTCGTCAACCCTAGCGCGCTGCAGTCGTTCCGGAAAGAATTCTCGTCAAGGCCGTGCATTGTACGTATTGCGGCGACCAAAACTGCCGCCCAAGAACCATCTCCCTATTTCCGAGAGGCTTAAAATGAAAACGGCTTACGCGGACCAACGGCCATCAACGGTACGTATTTGCATTACACCGCACTTCCCACATCTGTACACAATGTCCTTTCGCTTATATTGGGGAACATAGTCGGCGTTACTGCAGAGATCGTCATCTCGCCTTCACATTCAGGGCAAGTCGTGGTCATCTTCAATGTCTTCGGTGGATATTGCTGAAGCGACATGGGGTGACTCCCTTCGCTCGGGCCATGGTTCATCGGCGTCGTAGTCGTTCGTCGAAGGTGGCGCCTCGCGACACGCAATGAGTTGCTTGAGATTGCGGGACGGCAGGGCAAGTAAAAGCCGATTGCGCGGCCAATTCGCTATAGCCTTCATGCCCATAAACCGCGCCCGGTTCGAGGTGACCGCCCTCTTTTCTCCAATGGCGAGATGCTTCCGCCACTGGACTTCGCTGCAGAGCTGTGGTCATCCCGCCAGCGCTGCAGCCATTTGATGACCTTCTCACCAATACCCGCGCCCGCGAGCCCAATACCCGCCGCCTCCAAACAGCAGCAGCACGACGACAACAATGAGGATCATTTCCATGGGAAACCTCCGTGGTGATGCGTGGCACCACACCCGTTATAGGTTCAGTTGATTGGCTGAGTGACCAATCAACGCGCTAGACATCAAAAGGTTCCGAAAATGCCAAGTTTGCAAGTGAGCAAAGCGCGTCACGGCGAATGCTGGTGCTGCCCTCTGAAGCGTTTGCCTTCGGATACGCGAATCTTGCCGGCAGAGACCGGCGCCCGATCAGCCTGAATTTCGGCCTCGTACGGGATTGGAAATTGCTCGTCCCTGCGATGCGAGTGGCCGGGTCCGTACCGGAAGCTCGCGCTTCCCTTCGTAATGGTCGGGTTGCCTGTTCCGATGATGGCCTGTCACTCATAACGGCGTGGTTGCAGTTCCCGGTCTCCGACAAATAGCCCGCAATTTGCGGGCGGTTCCGCGGTTTAAATACCGGGCGTGCGGTCTCCGCGGCGAATATGGACCGCCCGTGGGTGGTTTGCGGCCTTCCGTCTCTGGCGTCCGAAATCCGTTTCCCGGGGCACGGTGCAGGCCGCGGGCAGAGACTCGGCTCGGATGCGACAAAGACCGGTTTGTTCATCCCGATGTCTACCGCCGCCAGATCGCGCCGATCAGGAATCCGATGCCGGCCGCGACAGCGAGCGTCGTGTAGGGCCGTTTCTTCAGCGAATTGGCCAGCGCCTCGACCACGTCGTCGCCGGCCCCGCGCACCGCGTCCATGGCTTCGTGTCCCCGGGCGCCGGCATCCGAGACAGCGTCCTCGACATTCGACCTGGCGCGGGTCCAGGCGGCATTGCCTTTGGAGGCAAAAATCTCGGCGATCTGGGCGGTGAGGCGGGTGACATCGTCGCGCAAGGCTTCGAGATCCGCCTAAATCTCGGCGCCGGCGTCGGAGGCGGCCTTGACGCTCTCGCGTGCCGCATCCTTGGCGTCCTTGACGGTAACCGTATCTCTCACAGTGCTCGACGTGGCGGACATGGGCTTCTCCACTTCATGGTCAAACTATTCGTTGTGCCCGACGCACGCAAGCAGACGGCTTGCCGACGCGTGGACGGAGAACCGCAGCCGCCGGGCTTCAGATCTTGCCGAGCAGGACCAGGATCAGCACGATCACCAATATCAGGCCGAGACCGCCGCCGCCGTAGTAGCCGGTGCCGTAGAACGGCCCGCCACCGAGGCCGCTGAAGCCGCCGAGCAAGGCAATGACCAGGATGATGAGCAGGATGGTTCCGAGTGACACGCAACGTCTCCGTTGTTTCGCCCTCGACGGCAGAATGCCTGCCTCGCGAGCCGTTCCATCGTCGAGCGCGATCGACGGCCGATGTGCCGACGATCAGGAGAACAGCACGGTAAACCGCGCGCCCTGGTCGCCATCGCCCCGACCGATCCGCAATTCCCTTGCGCAGTTCGCGAAGACGCCCACCAGCGCGGTGGCGCCTTCACAAGATTGATGAAGTTAAGCCGCCTGAACGTCGGCCGTCAACCCGTGGCGCGCTGCAGTCGTTCCGGTTCTGCCGGGCTTGCCGCAATTGAAACAATTCTCTCAACCGCCTCGCCAAGTGACGACTTGACCAGATCGATGTGCGCCGAAGCCTGAACGACTTCTTGTTCATCGATACTGGGCGTTGCGCCGAGCAGCGCCACGAGCAGGAACGCATCGGGGGCTTTTCGCCGCAGCCGTCGAACGGCGTAGTGAATCTGCGCCGGACTGGGGTTCTCCACGTAGCACAGGCACACCAGCGCGACGTCCGTGGTGTCCAAGGCAAAAATGCGCGACATCGACAGCGCATCGGCTTGCTCGGCGCGTGCGCCAATTCCCCGTCGTTCGAGGAGCTGGGTGACCATCAGGGCCACGGATTCATCGAGCAGGCCGAGACCCGGAACGCACAGCACCGGCTTGCCGCTTCGCCATTGTTCTGGCAATTCCTGCGTTGCGCCGCGGAGCGCTTCCTCGGCCTTGCTGATTTGGGCGAGCGGCGCCTCCTCGTCGACCTCGGCGGATTCCTGAGATTCCGGCTCGAGACTGTCCTCATGAAGCGCCAAGTCATCGACGATCTCAGCGACAGCGTCGCGAACTCGAAGCGTCCGTTCCGGGTCGAGCAAGCCACGCTTCGCATCCGCCTCGGCGAGCTGCAGACCTTGCAAAAGCACCTCTTCGTAGTACGCCAGCAGTGATTTCTCCTTCAAGAACTTCCGCGCCTGCTCGGTTGCCTCGACAAATCCCGCGCCAGCATGCGTTGATAGACGATCTCCGCCGGCGTGAGCGCCGGCTCGTCTCCAAACATCACATCAAGGTATGTAAGTCGATCCACATGGCGGCCGAGCACGACCAGGCAGATCGTCAACGGCGTGGCCAGGACCAGTCCGATCGGTCCCCACAGCCAGGTCCAGAACGTCGCGGAGGTGATGATGGCAACCGGCGAAAGTCCTGCGCTGTGTCCGTAGATCAACGGCTCGATGACCTGCCCGGCTATGGGCTCGACGACCACGAACAACGCTGCCGTCCACAGCACCATGGTCCAATCTGGTCCGACAGCCGCCGCAAGAATAAGCGGAAAGATCGCCGCGATCGGAGCACCTATGTAAGGTACGAAGCGCAGGATCATTGCCAGCATTCCCCACAATGGAGCGCTCGGAACGCCGATGACCCACAGTCCGACACCGACCACCGCCCCGAAGCCTGCGTTGAGTGCGAGTTGAGTGAGAAACAGCCGGCTAAGCCGCTGGCCGGCGTCGTCGATCGCTGCGGTCGTGCGTTGAAGATCCTTGGACCCGGCGAGTCGGACCAGCCTGTTCCTCAAATCCTGCCTCTGGGCGAGGATGAAGATGACGAAAATGACGACAATTCCGGTGGTCGTCAGGGGATGAATGAGCGGCGTGATCAAGGCTCCCAGCGTCTGCAGGGTACCCGGGTCCGGCTGCTTGATCTCTACCGGAATCGGCTGGACGTCAGGCGCGCGCGGACCCGCGGAGGGAGCGGTTGCCGGACCTCGGCTCTGCTTGTCGAGCGCGCTGTTCAACTCTTGCAACACCTGGGAGGCCCGTCCAAGCGTGCCGGTTCCAGCCGTCGCGCCGCGCAGGTTCTCAATCTTCTCGCGCAATGTTGATTGATAGCGTGGGAGATCGCTTGCCAGCTGGTCGACCTGCGATACCATCAGCCCGCCCAGGCCGAAGATCGCGGCGAACGCGAGGCATGCCACGAAGACGATGGCGAGGCTGCGCGGTATGTGCCAGTTTTGAAGAAGTCGAACGGGCGGGGCCAGCACGAAGCTCAGGAGCACCGCGAGCGCGATCGGCACCAGGACCTCGCGGCCGAAATAGAGGCAGGCGACGATCACCACCGCAAACATCACCGCCGAAAGCGTCGATCCTTGAATTCCGCCGCCGCCTATCTGCGAAGGCTGGACAGAAATCATCTGAGGCACACGAACATTCATATTGCGAACCGGCCATTACACGCTAACACAAATGCGGCGGAATCACAGCAGCCAATGGCCGAGGCAATCGGGTCCTGTACGGGGCCGCGTCAAAAGAAAACCCCGGCGCAAGGCCGGGGTTCGGGTCTCGCTACTTGCCGCGAAGGGCGTCCTTTACCCCGCCGACTGCATTCTGAACTTTGCCGGCAGCCTTGTCGGTCTTACCCTCCGCCTCGAGCTTCGCATCGCCCGTGACCTTGCCGGCTGCTTCCTTGACGGTGCCCTTCACCTCGTTCGCCGCGCCTTTGATCCGATCCTTGTCCATTGTGGGGTCCTCTCGTTGGATGTTTGACACAAACGTCTCGCCCATCAGCGTGTCCGCCGATCCTTCTTACCGTCGCGACACGGCCGTGCTCTCGAGCTTCATGGTGCCCATCGCGCACCCGATCTCCTGCCGTGATGCCCCGCGTAGTGGCCGGCAGCTCCGCCGACCACTGCTCCCGTTATGCAACCTCGTCATCCTGCCGGCCGCTCATCGCGGTCACAGGTAGAGCCAAGGCGGCACACACTAATTGTGGCATATGGATTATAACAATTTGGCGGGACGTTTGTTCCGAAACGCCCGGTGTCGCGCGGCGCGGCGGTGCTCGACACAGAGATTGCCGGCGATATGATCTGGCCAGTAGGACCGCGCCGGGCCCGTGGCAAGCTCAAAACGCCTTTCAGCCCGGCGCCGGTCCGACGGTATCTACTGCCTGCGCGCCGCGGGCGCCGAGCGGCCGCTGTCTCTCGGTGGTCGTGTCGCCGGCGATCCGATGCTCCTTCTCGGCGTCGAGCTCCGCGCCCAGCAGCTTGACGATGACCGAAAGCCAGATCCAGGTCATGAAGCCGATCACCGCGCCCAGTGACCCGTAGGTCTTGTTGTAGCTGCCGAAGTTCTGCACGTACCAGGAAAACAGCATCGAGGTGGCGAGCCAGGACAGGGCCGCAAACGCGCTGCCCCAGGTGATCCATCGCCATTGAGCCTGAGTCCGGCACGCCAAATCCACACAATCGAAAGGTATCGCGTTCCCCCTCCTGCGCGAACCGGATGATGCCGCCCCTCGGGCCAGCGCGCACTGTGACACGCGGCGACAAGGTCGTGAGCGGCGAAGCCCTCGGACGGGATACTGCCGCATGATCGTATGGACGACGGCCGCGTATCCGAAGGGCTCACCACGTTTGCCGACGCCTATGTACCTCGGCACGGATCAAGCGTAGAAGGCTCCTGCTTCCTTGCGCATTCTCGACCACAGGTCACGGTTTGAGCGCAATGATCGAGAGAGCATTGGAGCGTCTGGCGCCGACGCCCTGGAACATAAAGCCCTTGAGCACGTCGCGCGGGGTACGCGTGCGCGACCGAAACGACCGGACATTGTTCCTGTGCGAGGACCCGGCGCTTGCCGAAGCGATCGTCGAAATCATCAACGACCAAGACGCGGTGATCACACGGATCGAGCGGCTTCAGGAGATTGCACTGTCGTTGCGCGACCGCCTGACCGGCGATGGTTCGACCGAGGATGGGACGTCACGGGCCCGCAATCAGCACGACGATCCGCCAGACGAGTGACGGCGGCGATCGAGGCCGTCAGGCTTCCTCACCTGCAAGCCGGTCTCCGTCGCATGCGAACCAAGTCTCTGGCAAGCGCCTTCGCCGCGCACTGGGAAACGAATTTCCGGACGCCAGAGACGAAAGGCCGCAAACCACCTCCGGGCGGGCTTCCTTCCTCACAGAGACCGTAAACGGGCCAATGCGCCCGGTCCGAACCGCGGAAAATCCAGGGTGTTCCGCGGAGACGGGGAAAATTCGAGTTGCGCGGGACTGCGTGGTGGGGCTGGAAGGACTCGAACCTGCAACCACGCCGTTATGAGTGACACGCCTTCATCGGTGGGTTAGTCGATCACCACGTCAACGCGCTGCTGGAAGAACAAAGGAACCTCGATGCCGAGTGCTTTCGCGGTCTTGAGGTTGATCGCCAGCTCGAATTTAGTAGGCTGCTCTACCGGCATGTCCATGGGTGTGCTGCCCAGCAATATCTTATGGACAAACTGTGCGCTGCGCCGAAACAAGTCGGGGCCGTCCGCGCCGTATGACATCAACCCGCCGACATCGACGAAGGATCGCGAAAGACCGGCTGCTGGCAAACGGTGCTCGAGTGCGAGATCAGCTGCATGTTTGGTGGACAGGCTGCCTTGAACCACAACGGCATCCGCCCGTCCTTTCACGGCAGCCGCAAATGCAGCGTCGAGCTCCTCGGATCCCCGGGGCATGATGGGCTGAATCTCAATACCCGTGGTACGGCCGGCAAGCTCGACTTGCTCGAGAACCAATTTCGCGAAGACAGGATCTGCCGCGTTGGCAAGAACGGCTACACGCCGCGTGGCCGGTATTAGGTCGTGAAGGAGCTCCACTAGTTTTCCATGCGTTTCCGCGGCCAACATGGACAAGCCGGTGATGTTTCCGCCGGGGCGAGCGAGGCTGGTGACCAGGCCCGTTCCGAGTGGATCGCCTGTCAATAGGACGATCGGAATCTCGCGCGTCGCCTCCTTCGCCGCCAAGCCGCAGGGCGTATAGAGCGCCACGATGACGTCGACCTTGAGCCGGACCAGCTCCGCCGCCAGTCCGGGAAGGCGACTGAGGTTCTCTTCCGCAGAACGAAACTCAAAAAGAATATTTTGCCCCTCGATATGGCCAAGCTCGCGAAGCCCTTCGCGAAGCTCCTTCTGGAACAAATCCTTATCGGCGTTGCCTATGAGGAGCACACCGACCCGCCGCACCTTCAGCTGTTGCGCATATGCACCTAGCGGCCATACGGCCGCCCCGCCCATTAGTGAAATGAACTTGCGCCGCTTCATACCAACGAGAACTCCCGGCTGGGCCTATTTTTCAATTTTCAAAGTAGCACGCCTAGCGGCGATGGCTAAGCCCGTTTGTTGTCGTCGGCAATTAGGCCATTGCGGACATAGGCCCGTAAAGCCCCACAAATGGCCGCTGACGCGAATTCGGCGCTGGGCGCTCTCCGGGACTATGGTGCTCAATCCCGCGCCTGTGGGGCCGCTATTGGCCGTTTCTGGCCCGCTGTACGCGCTGTCCTAGGCGTCGCGGGGCATGGGATCATCGACTGTTATCGTCCGCTTTCGGAGTATCCCCGACCTTGGGACCTGTCGAGATGGGATAGCGAGGTCGCAAAGTGACCCATCTCGGACTTTCAGGGACCGGTCATTCGATCGCCTCGTCGGCGCGCGCGAGCAGCGGGATCGGAAAGGTGAGGCCGAGTGTCTTGGCGGTCTTAAGGTTGATGACCAACTCCACTTTCGTGGCCTGCTGCACCGGCAAGTCGGCCGGTTTAGCGCCCTTGAGAATTCGGCCGGTGTAGATGCCGACCAAACGAAACGCGTCTGCGAGGCTGGGTCCGTAGCTCATCAGGCCGCCGGCCACGGCGAACTCGCGAAATGGGTAGCTCGCAGGCAGCGCGTAACGAGCCGCCAGCGCAACGAGACGATCGCGATGGCCGGTGAAGAAGGGATCGGCGGGCACGATAAGTACGCCGGCACGCCGTTGGATTGTTGCAAACGCTGGTTCGAGTTCAGCTTCGACACTGGCTGTCACCACATGGAGGCGCTGCCCGACAGCGCGGACGGCTTCCTGCATTTCTCTGGTTCTCTCTTCGGTATTTGGATTGTTCGGGTTCACGAGAAACGAGATTGTCGCGGCTGTGGGAACTAGCTCGCGCAGCAGCTCCAGTTGCTTGGCCACCAACATGGAGGACAAGATGCTCACGCCAGTAGCGTTGCCGTTTGGCCGGTTGAGACTGGCGACGAGGCCGCGTTTCACCGGATCGCTGCCGCTGAAGAAGACTATCGGAATTGTCGCAGTCGCTGCTTTAGCCGCGAGTGCCGCCGGGTCGGCGCCCGCGGCAATCACCGTGACCTGTCGGTTTACCAGATCGGCCGCCAGCGCCGGCAATCGATCGTAGTGACCCTCCGCCCAGCGATATTCGATCGCCAAGTTCTCGCCTTCGACATAGCCGGCTTCTTTCAAGCCCTGACGGAACGCGCCCGCGAGGTTCACGAATTCGGCGGGCGAGGCGGCGTTGAGGAACCCGATCACCGGTATC
>CAVWIS010000058.1:0-3477 GCA_963755055.1 uncultured Alphaproteobacteria bacterium
ATAGGGCGGTGGCGTGCGAAACGCGCTTCAGCCGATCCTGCATCCAAGCAAGGACACCGCCTATCCTCGGCGCGTGGTTCGTCGACGACATCGTGCTGATGGCTGGGAGCATTGGTCGCGCTGCCACGAATCGCCCAGTAGATATCGCCTTTGCTCCCGGTGAAACACAATGCAGAACAGCGAACCATATTGACTTGGAGTGGCGCCGAGGTCCGCTTCGGGTCATTTTGAGACTGACGACCGAGCCAACGAAAGTGACCGGTTCAGGGGAGGCTTGATCGCGGTAACCGCGTTCAGGTGATGACGGCCTGCAGCTTTCGGTGGGCGCCGCGCAGCGCCTCCTCGACGTCGCCGATCTCGCGACCTGCGGCGAAGAGGAAGCCGAGATATCGATCCCCCCAGGGGAGGGGCCGCACGGCCTGCCCCAGCGGAATCGTGATCGAGAGTCCGGTGATACCCGGGACGGCCAGGGCGTCGGCCTGGCCGTCGACCCTTTGCAGGACGCCGGCCCGTTCCACGGGCAGCATGAGCACGCCGGCCGCGCCGGCCAGGCGGGGCGGCGAGAGGCGACAGCCCAGACTGTTCGCAAGGATCAACGTTTCCAGGCTGGCGCCCTCGGCAAAACGCAGCGATCGGGAGCACAGGCCGCCGATCGAGCGCGCAGCAAGCTCGAGCATGACGGGTCTTTCCGCCGCCCTCTCTCGTATCGATGCGAAGCTCCGCATGGATCGGGCCGTAGCGGAGCCCCAGCGCCGCCGCGGCCCGCTCCGCGAGGCTTTTAGCCGTCGCAAGCAGAGGCGCCGCCAGGCGGGACGGCGTGACGAGCATCGTCTCCTCGAAGGTCGGTCCATCCGGCGTGTCGGGCTTGTCGAAGATCGCCGTGACAGCGAGCGCGCCGTCGGTGAGCAGTCCGTCGATGCTCAGTTCCCAGCCCGGCACGAACTCCTCGATCACGATCGGCTCGCGGTCCGCCTTTCCGACTTCGGCGAGAATGCCCCGGATCACCCGCGCGGCGGCGAGGACCTCGGCGTCGTCGTCGGCGCGGATCACGCCCCGGCTGCCGCTCAGCGACACTGGCTTCACCACGCACGGGAAGCCCAGCGCGCGGGCGGCGGCTGTCAGCGCCTGCTCGTCGGCATCGGGGGCCAGGATCCGGAAGGCGGGCTGCGCGACGCCGTGCTCGGCCCACGCCCGTCGTTGCATCGCCTTGTTCGCCGCGGCTTCGACCGCCTCGACCGGATTGTGCGGAAGCTCGAGTTCCGCCGCCAATCGTGCCGCCAGGGGCAGCATCTGGCTGTCGACTGCCACCACCGAGTCGACCTGACCCATCGTGCCGACAAGGCGCTGCGCGCTGGCGCCGGGATCGTCGGGATCCACCTGCACGACTGGCTGTCCGCCGAGCGGCAGCGCCCCGTCGCTGCCGATGACGACATCGAGCGCGAGCCGGTGGGCCGCGCTGACGAAGTCCGTCGCCCGGTAGGTGATCGCCGGCACCAGCAGCAGGACGCGCTTGCCATTGAGTGTCGGTCATCGCTTGGCCGCCGAATAGAAGGGTTCTTTGCCCGCCTGGTGATCGGTGACGTCGGCCAGTCCGACCACGCCCGGCACGCGGGCTCGCAGCAGCGGTTCGATGCCTTGGCGGAGGGTCACCTCGGCGAGGCTGCAGCCCTGGCAGCCCCCTTCGAGGCGCAGGCGGACCCAGCCGCCATCGATCTCGACCAGGGTCGCATGCCCCCGGTGGGCGGCGATGATGGGATTGATCTCGCGATCCAGGACGTCGCGCACTTGGTCCGCCAAGTCTCCGGCGGAACCCGTGTCCAGCGGTTGGCCGCCCGGTCCGACCAGCCGCACGCGCACGACTTCCGGAACGGCGTTGCGGATCAACTGCTCGATGCGCCCGATGAGCGGCAGGCTTGCTCCGGGAGACCCGCTGGCCTCGAGCGTGACGGTGCCGTCCTCGACGCCGAGGACACGGATTTCGCCGCCGCGCGCGATCACGGATGGCAGCACGCTGGCCTGCAGCGCGGCAGTGACCTTGTCAGCCAGGTCCAAGGGCCCCTCCCGTAGCGCTCGCTGTTTCGAGGGCCGCCTCCAGGTCGGCGACGAGATCGCCGACCGCCTCGATTCCGACGGAAAGGCGCAAAAGATCGTCGGGCACCGACGAAGAGGGCCCTTCCATGCTCGCCGGTGCTCGATCAGGCTCTCCACGCCGCCGAGCGACGTGGCGCGCTTGAAGACCTTGACCGCCGCCAGGACGGCCATCGCCTGCGCAGGCCCGCCGGCCAGCCGGATCGAGAGCATGCCGCCGAAACCGCCGCTCATCTGGCGGGTCGCGATCTCGTGGCCCGGATGCGACGGCAGCCCGGGATAGAGCACCGCCCGGATCGCGGGATGCCCCTCGAAATGCCGGGCGATGGCGAGCGCATTCTCCGAGCTGCGGCGCACGCGCAGGAACAGCGTGCGCATGCCGCGCTGCAGGAGCCAAGCCTCGAACGCACCAGGCACGGCGCCGGCGGTTCGGCGCCAGGAGCGGATGCGCTGCCAGAAGGGGTCGTTGCGGGCGCTGAGCACCGCGCCGGCCAGGACGTCGCTGTGGCCGTTCAGGTACTTGGTGGCGGAGTGCACGACGAGATCGGCGCCGAACTCCATCGGCCGCGTCAGCACGGGCGTCGCCACCGTGTTGTCGACGGCGACCCGCGCGCCGGCGGCATGGGCGAGCCGGCACACGGCGGCGAGGTCGGTGATCTCCCAGGTGGGGTTGGCCGGCGTCTCGACCCACAGAAGACGCGTGGAGCCGGGGCGGATCGCGGCTTCCACCGCCCGCAGGTCCGTCGTGTCGACGAACTCCACGTCGAGCCCCCAGGTCAGCCCGAACTCGGCGAGCCATTTGCGTACCCCCCAGTAGAGCACCTTCGCCACAACGACATGATCGCCCGGGATGAGGGACTGGAAGATGGCATTGGCCGCGGCCATCCCGGAGGCGAACAGGATGCAGCCGCAGCCGCCGCCCTCGAGGGCCGCCAGCAGCCGCTCGGCATGCTCGTAGGTCGGATTGTCCGCCCGCGTGTAGACCCTGTCCTGGTGATAGGAGCCGTCAGGCTCCTGCTCGTAGTTCGTCGACAGGGTGATCGCCGGGATCAGGGCGCCGGTGACCTTGTCGACTTCGCCGAGGGCCTGCGCGGCCAAGGTCTCCGGCGACAGTGACGGGCTTTTCATCGCGACGCTCCCTTGGGCGAAAGAGGCGTGACGCCTAAGACGGCGGCGACGGCAAGGTGCAGGCGTTGCGGTCACGCGTCATTCACAAGTGTCATTCATACGAGCGACGCCGGCCCATCGTCCAGCAGCGCCGCTGCTCGCGCCTGATGGGCCGCGATTAAAACGGCACCCTTGCCAAGCCAAAGGCCCGTCGGATGGGCCGTCTGGAACCCGCCTTGGCTCGCCATGGTGGACGACTGGTGAAACCGACCGGATGCGACC
>CAVWIS010000059.1:0-34914 GCA_963755055.1 uncultured Alphaproteobacteria bacterium
TCTCGGCGGCCCGATCGTGTGGGCCCCGGCGTGCGCGGCGCCGTCGTGGTGAGCCTGCGCGGCGGCGACTTCCTGCTCGAGTCGGGGCAGGACCTCTCGATCGGCTACGACAGCCACGACGCCGAGAGGGTCGCTGTACATCGAGGAGAGCTTCAGCTTCCACGTGGCGACGCCCGAAGCGGCCGTCGCGCTGGACGGAAGTAGCCCCCGTAGCCTGCAGCGAGCGACGGACTTGACCCCCGCCCGCCGCCTAGGGCCCGGGCGAAATCGTGACGTCGCCCGCGCTCGACGAAGCATCGATCAGCGCGGCGCCCGCGGGCTCTGCTGGATGTCGCCGTCCGAGACCCCGCCCGCGCTCGACGACGCCTTGACCCGGTAGGGCACGTCGGGCACGGTCAGGCGCACGTCCCCGGCGCTCGACCGAGCCGTCAAGGTGCGCGCCGGTGCGGCGAGCCCAGCCGCACGTCGCCGGCCGAGCTCTCCGCGTGCACGACCCGCGCCCGAATGCCGTCCGCGCGCACGTCGCCGGCGCTGCTGTCCAGGCTCAACGCCGGGACCGCGATGCCGGTGGCGTCGATGTCGCCCGCGCTGCTCGAGAGCGACAGCGGCGTCCGTCCCACGTAGTCGCGCACGCTGATGTCGCCGCCCGAGGAGTCGATCGAGAGGCGGACGCCGGCCGGCACCGCGACGGTGTAGCCGACGTCGCACGACGAGCCGACGAGCACGTTCGAGCAGCTGGCCGACAGCTTCAGCACGCCGCCGGCGGTGCGGCTGGCCGCGCGGTGCGGCGTGCCCAGTCCCTCGGTGACATCGGCGGTCACGCTCGACCGGCGCGCCGGCCGGCGCGCGCACCAGGTGCACGTCGCCGACCGAGTTGTCGACGATCAGGCGGTGCACGCCGGCGTAGGCGGCATGGGCCGTGAACTCGTGGCGCGCGGCCACGTCGAGCAGCGTCACGACGCCCGAGCCGATGGCGAAGATCGCGTAGACGACCACGACCACGACCAGGAACACGCGCAGCGCCGCCGGCGTGCGACGGACGCGCGCGGGCAAGGGCTGGGTGGCGGTGGTGGCGGCCGACATCAGACGCCGAGGTAGGTCAGGACGGCCAGGACGCGCCGGTGGTGCTGGTCGGTCGGCGGCAGGCCGAGCTTCGCGAAGAGTTGCTGACGTGCTTCTCGACGGCGCCGTCGGTGACCACGAGGCGCGCGGCGATGGCGGCGTTGGAGCGGCCCTCGGCCATCAGCGCCGAGCACCTCGCGCTCGCGCGGCGTGAGCTCGTCGAGCGGCGTCGGTGCGCGGCGCGCCGAGCAGCTGCGCGACGACCTCGGGGTCGAGCGCGGTGCCGCCGGCGGCGACGCGCCGAGCGCGGCGAGGAACTCGCGACGTCGGCGACGCGGTCCTTGAGCAGGTAGCCGACGCCGCGGCTGCCGCCGGCCAGCAGGTCGGCGGCGTAGCGCTCCTCGACGTACTGGCAGAGGATCAGCATCGGCGACGTCCGGGCACGCGCGGCGCGACCTCGAGGGCGGCGCGCACGCCCTCGTCGGTCTGGGTCGGCGGCATCCGGACGTCGACGATCGCGAGGTCGGGGCGGTGCTCGCTCGACGGCGGCGCACGAGCGCGTCGCCGTCGCCGACGGCCGGCGACGACCTCGTAGCCGCCGTCGCGCGAGCAGCGACGCGAGGCCCTCGCGCAGCAGGACGAGGTCCTCGGCGATCACGACGCGCATGGCAGCTCCGCTCGCATCGTCGTCCCGCCGCCCGCCGGGCTGTCGACGGCGAGCGTGCCGTCGAGCGGCCTCGACGCGCTGCGCGCAGCCCGTCGAGCCCGAGCCCGGCCGGCGGCGCGCGCCGCCGCTGGCCGTCGTCGGCGACCTCGACGACCAGACGGCCGCCGTCGTCGCGCGACGCGCACGCGCGCGTGCGTGGCGCCGGCGTGCTTGGCGACGTTGGTCAGCGCCTCGGCGATCGACGAAGTAGGCGGCGGACTCGACCGCCGGCGGCGGCGCGGCGGGCCAGCGCGACGTCGACGTCGACCGGCACCGGGCAGCGCGTCGGCCAGCGCGGAGACGGCGGCGTCGAGGCCGCGGTCGGTGAGCACCGAGGGATGGATGCCGCGGGCGAGGTCGCGCAGCTCGACCATGCGCCTTCTTGGACTCCTGGTGGGCGTCGGCGATCAGGCGCGTCGGCGCCCTCGGGGTCGTCGGCGAGCTTCTCGCGCGCGCGGCCGAGCTCCATCGCCACGTAGGCGAGCCGCGTGCTGGGCGCCGTCGTGCAGGTCGCGCTCGATGCGGCGCAGCTCGGGCGTCGGCGCTCTCGACGGCGCCGGCGCGCGTGGCCTCGACCGCGGCCACACGGGCCTCAAGCGCGGCGCGGTCGCCGGGCGCGAGCAGGCTCCGGGCCAGCGCGCCCGACGCGGCGGCCAGGCCGCGGGTGACGGCGAGCGCCAGCGCGATCCCGACGAGGCCGGCCACCGCGATGCCGACCACCTCGGCCGGGCGCAGCCCGCCCAGCCACGAGCCGTCGGGCGCCGAACCGGTGAACACCGGCGTGAGCAGCGCCGCAAGCGCGGCCGCCCACAGCGCCACCACGACGGCGCCGAACGCGACCCAGACGATCGGGCCCACGAGCCCGAGGAAGAGCAGGTCCTTCCACGTCGCCGGGTCGCGGAACCGCGCCCCCCAACGCTTCCAGAAACCCTGCGGCGGCAGCGGCCGGTGGGCGTTGGCGATGGGCGCGCCGAGCACCAGCGTGGCCCGCTCGCGCTCGCGGTTGGCGCCCCAGCGCCACAGCAGCAAGGAGAAGAAGAGGATCGGGATGCCCACCGTGAGCACCGCCAGGCCCACGCCCAGGCTGACGAGCGTCCACAGCACGGTGAGCCAGAACGCCGCCAGGATGATCCCGCCGAACACGTACAACGTGTCCCGCCACAGCTGGGCCGGGCGGAACTGGTGGAGGACGGCGGGCATGGCAGAACGGTACGGCGCGGCGGCCCGGTTTCCCACCTGGCTGGCTGGCCAGCGCGCGGTGGGGCTAGCCCTACCGCCACGCCGCAGTCGGCGCGGGCCACGACCGTCCCGCTCGTCAGCTTCACCGCCGCCCGCAGCACCCCGTCGCCGTAGGAGAACGACCGCCGCTTGCCGTCGACGAGCAGCGCGCACGGCCGCTTCGGGAGGGCGACCTGGAGGTCGAAGGTCCGCCGGCGGCGCTGGCGCACCGCCAGCGCCCACGATCCGTCGCGGGACAGGCCCGACCGCACGCGCGCGTCGTCGGCGGGCTGCGGCGGAGGCACCGAGCCCGCCCCGCGCTGGCCAGGCCAGCAACGTCCGCTGCGCCGGCCGGTCGCTCAGGTGCACAACGTCCGCGCCGTAGGGGCTGAGCGTCTCCACGTCGGCGGGCAGCAGCGGCAGCACCGCACCCGCGCGCACGAATAGCGGGATCTGGTCGGCGGGCGCGGCCACCGACACCGTGCGCCCGCCCTCGAGCACGCGCGGGGAGCGCAGCCGCGGCGCGCCGTCCTTGCCCACCGACGCCGAGCGCCAGAAGTCCACCCAGCGACCCGGCGGCAGGTAGAGCCTGCGCGACGTCGCGCCGGCCGCGAGCACGGGCGCGACGAGCACGTCGGGTCCCGAGCAGGTACTCGTCGTCGGTGCTCGCGGCGCGCGCGTCGTTCGGGTAGGCGAGCGCGAGCTGGCGCATGAGCGGCAGCCCGGTGCGGTCGTACGTCCGCTCGGCCGCGGCCAGGTAGGGCTGCAGCTGCGTGCGTAGCTTCGCGTAGCGCGCCCACACCGGCAGCACGTCGGGGTCGAAGATCTGCGCCCGCGCGGTTGGCGAGTTGATCGCGAACCCGGTGGCCTCGGTGCGCATGATCCCGGAGGCGAAGCCGAACTCGATCCAGCGCCGCTCGAGGTCGGGCGTCGGTCTGGGGCTCCGAGATGGCGAAGTAGCCGCCGATGTCCGAGCCCCACAGCGACACGCCCGACAGGCCCATGCTCAGCCCGTTGCGCACGGCGCTGGTCAGGCCGTCGAAGCCGAAGCTCGTCGTGGGGTCGCCGCCCCACACGATCTGCGACACGCGCGCCGCGCCGGTCCAGCCCGAGCGGTTGAAGCGCGCCAGCGGGCGCGGCGCGCGGTCCTGCGCGTACGTGTAGGCGGCGCCGTGGTAGAGCACCGGGTAGCGTTGTGCATCTCCGGGCCGGGCGTGCCGTCGGCCGACCGCGCGTCGGGCGGGGTGTACTCGCCGAAGTCCTCCATCCAGCCGTCGTAGCCGTTGCCGACCGCCTCGCTCAGCAGGTCGCCGTAGAACCCCACCGTGCCCGGCGCGGTGAAGTCGAACTGGCTCACCGGGAACACGCGCGAGCCCGTGTACGGGTAGACGTAGGGCTGCCCGGCCGCGTTCGTGTTCAGGAACCCGCCCGCCGCTGCCAGGCCGTAGGGCGGCTGGTAGGTCGTGCAGATCATCGGGTTGAAGTAGGTGGTGATGGCCAGGCCGGCGTCGTGGGCCTGCGCGGTCATCGCCTGCTGCTCGGCGGTATGGCCCTGCTGGTCGCCGCAGGGCAGGTAGTGCGTGTAGGTCTGCATCAGCGAGCCCAGCGCGCCCGCGGCCTTGAGCTGCGCGATGTTCTGGGCGGCGTCGCCGTCGGGCTGCCACCAGGGGCCGAAGTAGAACGGCGCGGCGGGCGGCGGCTGGCGCCCGACGTCGGCGCTGAAGCGGCGCAGCACGTCGGCGGGCCGTGGCCCGGCGTAGACGCTGTACTGCAGGTGGGCGCCGTCGACGTCCGCGCTCCACGGGCTGCCGAGGTGCGAAGCGGCTCGTCGCGTTCCCGCCCACCAAGAGCCCGTAGCCGTGCGTGGAGAGCACCCACGGGATGGGGAAGTACGTGGCGTCGGCGCGGTCGTTGAAGCCCTGCGGCGGCACGAACGCGCGCACGATGGCGTTCTCGGAGGGCTGGTAGGGGCCCTCCGTCACGCGGTTCTGCACCTCGCCGCGGCTGCGCACGACCTGGTCGGACCGCTCGCCGAAGCCGAGGAAGCGCTCGCCGCCCTGGCGCTCGAGGCGCACCGCCATCGTGTCCGCGTCCGGCGGCCCGGTGGCGTCGACCGTGATGATCCCGTTGCCCGCCGGGGCGATACGCACCGCGATCGTGCGCCCCTGCGGGTCGGTCGTCCGCAGCGTGGCCACGTAGGCGCGGCCGACCATGTGCCCGCCGACGGCGCGGGTCGCGCGCGCGGTCACACCGCCGGCGGTGAAGGCGAGCGAGCCCGGCGCCTCGTCGACCGCGTTGTAGTCGACGTGCCACGGGCTCGCGTGGACGGTGGCGGTCAGCGCGCCGGCGGTCACGGTGGCGGCCGAGGCTCGCGCTGGGCATCACCGCGAAGGCCAGCGCGGCGGCGACGCCCAAGCGCCTCACGCCACCGCCACCCGGGCGACCTCGCCCTCGAGCCGGTAGGTGAGCGCCTCCACGGCGAGCTCCTCGCTGACGTTGACCAGCAGCCGCTCGCGCGTCTCCTCCACCAGCTCGACCGCGCGGCGGAACGCTGCCGGGTCGCCGCCCTCGGCCTCGGCGCGCAGGGCGGGCAGGCGGTCGACGGCGTAGACGACGTCCTCGGCGCCCCAGGCCACGGCGGCGAGGTCGCGGAACCACAGGCCGACGAGCTGCAGCCCGAGGTCGAGCGCCCGCGTGCTGGCCCGGCGCTGGACGCGGCGGGCGCGCTCGGCGTGCTCGGTCTCGGAGCGGCGGCGGTCGCGCTTGGCGATGAGCTCGCGCTCGGCGTCGAAGGCCGCGTCGACCTCGGCCCGCGCCAGCGCGCCCCGGGCGCCCGCGCGCTCGAGCAGCGCCACCCACGGCCGGCCCGCGAGATCGCCCGAGAGCGCCGCGCTCGCCAGCGCCTCGGCCTCGGCCCGCAGCTCGGGCCCGTCGCCCAGCGCCAGCGCCTCCGCGCGGCCGCCGTCGCCCAGCGCCAGGCGCGCGCAGGCCAACGCGGTGGTCGGGTCGTCGACGGGCAGCCGCGCCGCGATCTCCTCGGCCGGCAACGGGTCGAAGCGCACGAGCTGGCAGCGCGAGGCGATCGTCGGCAGCACCTCGCCCAGCCGGTCGGTGAGCAGGATCAGGTGCACGAAGTCGGCCGGCTCCTCCAGCGTCTTGAGCATGCGGTTGGCCGCGGCCTCGATCATCGTGTCGGCGCGCTCGATCACGAACACGCGCCGGGAGGCCTCGAACGGCGTGCGCGTGGCGGCGGCGACCACGGCCTCGTCGACGTCGGAGACCAGCAGCTCGTGCGCGCCGGAGGGAGTGACCCACGTGAGATCGGGATGCGATCCGCGGCTCACTCGTTCGTGCTCGCCGAGCAGCGCGGCGGCCACGGCCCGCGCGACGGTGCGCTTCCCGGTGCCCGCCGGCCCGTGGAACAGGTACGCGTGGCTGGGGGTGGCGCCGGGGGCCAGCGCGGGCTCGAGCACGGCGCGGGCGTGGGGATGGTGCTCGAGGGCGGGCAGGGTCGTCATCGCTGCCGATCGTAGAGGGCGCACCCGCCAAACTTCGCGCGGTGAACGAGACCGAGGCCCTCATCGTCGGGCTGCTCATCGGCGTGGCCGGCCTGGGCGCGCTGGCCCGGATGATCGACGTCCCCTACCCGATCGTGCTGGTGATCGGGGGCGCCGCGCCTGGGCTTCATCCCCGGCATCCCCGACTTCGTGCTCAACCCCGACGTCGTCCTGCTCGTCTTCCTCCCACCGCTCCTGTACGGGGCGGCGTTTTTTGCGGACTTTCAACAGATGCGTCGCAATCTGCGCCCGATCATGCTGCTTTCGATCGGCCTGGTGCTCGCGACCATGTTCGCCGTCGCGGTCGTGGCGCACGCCGCCATCCCCGGCCTGCCCTGGGCCGCGGCGTTCGTGCTCGGCGCCGTGGTCTCGCCCACCGACCCGCTCGCCGGCACGTCGATCATGCGCCGCCTCGACGTGCCCGCCCGCCTGGTCAGCGGGCTCGAGGGCGAGGGGCTGTTCAACGACGCCACCGCCCTGGTCGCCTATCGCGTCGCCGTCGGGGCGGCGATCGGCACCGGGTTCTCGCTGGCCGAGGCCGGCGCGCGGTTCGTGGGCGGCGCGGCCGGCGGGATCGCCATCGGGCTGGTGGTCGGCTGGCTGATGGTCGAGATCCGCAAGCGCATCGCCGACGCGCCGATCTCGATCACGGTCTCGCTGCTGTCGGGCTACGCGGCCTTCGTGCCCGCGGACGCGCTCGGGGCCTCGGGCGTGCTCGCCGCGGTGACCTGCGGCATCTTCGTCGGCCTCCGCGGCCCGCGCGTCATCCCCCCGCGCGTGCGCCTCCAGAGCACCTACGTGTGGCAGGTGCTCGACTACCTGCTCAACGCCACGCTGTTCGTGCTCGTCGGCCTGCAGTTGCGGATGATCGTGGACACCCTCGACGGGTACTCGGCCGGCGAACTGGCCGGGCTACGCCCTCGCGGTCAGCGGCACGGTGATCCTCACCCGGATCGTCTGGCAGTTCACCGTCCCGTACCTCGTCCGCGCGCTCGATCGCCGCCCGCAGCAGCGCGGGCGGCGCATGGGCGCCGGGCGCCCGCTTCGTCGGCGCGTGGGCGGGCATGCGCGGCGCCGTCTCGCTCGCCGGCCGCGCTGGCGATCCCGTTCGCCACCGACTCGGGCGCGCCGTTCCCGCAGCGCAACCTCATCATCTTCCTGACGTTCGCCGTCATCTTCGCGACGCTCGTGTTACAAGGGCTCACGCTGCCCGCGGTCATCCGCGCCGTCCATCTGGCGCCGGACGACGAGGCCGAGGGCGAGGAGCTGCGCGCGCGCATGATCGCCGCCCGGGCGGCGCTGGAGGAGATCGACGTGCTCGAGGAGGAGGAGTGGACCCGCGACGACACGCTCGAGCGCATGCGCGCGCTCTACCGCTACCGCAAGCGCCGCTTCGGCGCTCGCGCGGGCAAGATCGAGGACGACGGCTACGAGGACCGCTCGCTCGCCTACCAGCGCACGTTGCAGGCGGTGATCGGGGCTCAACGCGAGGCGCTCGTGCAGCTGCACACCGACGGCGGCGTCTCGGCCGAGACGATGAACCGCATCATTCAGGAGCTCGACCTCGAGGAATCGCGGCTGGAGATCTAGGCGATGGGTCGGCTGATCACGATCGAGGGCCTGGACGGGGCCGGGAAGACGACGCTGGCCACGGGGCTCGTCGCGGCGCTGCGCGAGCGCGGCATCGACGCCCACGCCCTGCGCGAGCCCGGCGGCGTCGCGCTGGCCGAGCGCGTCCGCGCCGTGGTCAAGGACCCCGAGCTGCGCGTCGGCGCGCGGGCCGAGGCGCTGCTCTACGCCGCCGCGCGGGCCCAGCTCGTCGAGGAGGCCCTGCGGCCGCTGCTCGACGCGCGGCGCCTGGGTGGTGCTCGACCGCTTCCTGGACTCGTCGCTGGCCTACCAGGGCGCGGGGCGCGCGCTCGGGCATCGACGCCGTGCGCGCGATCAACCTCTTCGGCACCGGCGGGCTGGAGCCCGACCGCACGCTGCTGCTGCGCATCGACCCGGTGCAGGGGCGGACGCGCCAGGCCGGCCGCGGCGAGGCGCCCGACCGGCTCGAGCGCGAGGCCGACGCCTTCTTCCGCACCATCGCCGCCGCCTACGACGAGCTCGCGGCCGCCGAGCCCGAGCGCATCCGCGTGCTCGACGCCACGCTCCCGCCCGCCGCGGTCCTGTCCGGCGCGCTTGATGCCATGGCGGACCTGCTGTGAGCAACCCGAACCTCAACGACCCCGAGTTCGACGAGCTGCGCGAGCACCCAGGGTTCAACGCCCGGCGCGCGCGCCTCGGCCACCAGCTGGCCACCCAGACGCTCGGGGCCTCGCTGTGGGAGCTCGACCCGGGCGAGGCCGCCTACCCCTACCACGCGCATCTGGCCGAGGAGGAGCTCCTGTTCATCCTGGAGGGAACGCCGTCGCTGCGCACGCCCGCGGGCTGGCGCGAGGTCGAGCCCGGCGAGGTGCTCTCGTTCCCGCGCGGCGAGGAGGGGGCCCACCAGCTCGTCAACCGCTCGGACGGCCTGGTCCGGTTCCTGGCCGTCAGCACCCAGTACGGCCCCGACATCGTCCTCCAGATCGACGAGGGCAAGGTCGGCGCGTTCGAGCGCCGGCCCCGGGGCGGGGGGCTGCGCCTGTGGTTCCACCGCGACAGCGCGGTGCCCTACTTCGAGGGCGTCGAGCCGCCCTCGAGATCGGCATAGCCGGCCGGGTGTGCCTGGTGCCAGCTCCAGGCGTCCTCGATCATCGTCTCGAGGTCCTTGCCCGGCTCCCAGCACAGTTCGCGGCCGATCTTCTCGCTGGAGGCCACGAGCTCGGGCGGGTCCCCGGCCCGGCGCCCGGTCTCCTGCACCGGGATGTCGATGCCGGTCACGGCCTTGGCGGTCTCGATGACCTCGCGCACGGAGTAGCCGTCGCCGCTGCCGAGGTTGAAGATCCGGTGCTCGCCGGCGGCGCCGCCCTCGAGCGCGAGCAGGTGGGCCTCGGCCAGGTCCTCGACGTGGATGTAGTCGCGGATCGCCGTGCCGTCGCGGGTCGGGTAGTCGGTGCCGAAGACGGAGACGTGGTCCAGTTGGCCCATGGCCGCGCGCAGGACGTTGGGGATGAGGTGGGTCTCGGGGTCGTGGTCCTCGCCCAGCCCGCCGCTGGCCCCCGCGACGTTGAAGTAGCGCAGCGAGACCGCGTTGAGGCCGTGGCCGCCGCACTCGTCGCCGATCATCATGTCCACGGCGAGCTTGGAGGTGCCGTAGGGGCTCTCGGGCCGGGTCGGCGTGGTCTCGTCCATGGGCACGCGGTCGGGCGTGCCGTAGGTGGCGCAGGTGGAGGAGAACACCAGCCGCGGCACCTCCGCCGCCCGCAGCGCGTCGAGCAGGTTGCGCGTGCCGCCCACGTTCGTGCGCCAGTAGCGCTCGGGGTGCTCGACCGACTCGCCCACCAGGGCCAGCGCGGCGAAGTGCAGGGCGGCGTCGCAGCCGGGGTGGATCTTGGCCGCGACGGCGTCGGCATCGCGCAGGTCGGCCTCCACGAACGTCGCCCCCGCGGGGATGGCGGCGCGGTGCCCGCGCTCGAGCGAGTCGAGCACGGTGACCTCGTGCCCGCGCCCGAGCAGCAGGGCCGCGACCACGCTGCCAATGTACCCTGCGCCGCCGGTGACCAGGAGCCGCATGTCGGCATCCTGGCGAATCAGCCGGCGCATGCCCTCTTGCGCTTGAATCGCTGCCGTCGTGAGTGAGCAACCCCAAGATCTCGAGTCTGCCCTGGCCGAAGCGGCCGAGCGCATCGTGCGCCTGGAGAGCGCGGTGCGCGAGGCCCAGAACCGCGCCATCGCCACCGAGCACGAGCTCGCCGACGTGCGCAGGCGCGCCGAGGGCCAGGACGCGACCCGGGCGCACGAGACGTCGCGCTCGGCCACCCTGGACGCCCGGCTCAACGACGCCGCGCAGCGCGTCCAGGACCTGGAGATCGAGAACGCGCGCATGGCCGAACGCCTGGCCGCGGCCGAGGCGCGGGCCAAGACGGCCGAGGCCAACGTCCGCGAGGCCCGCCGCGCCGCCGACGAGTACGAGCAGCAGGCGCACTCGCTCGAGCACGAGCGCGACGCCACCCAGCGCCAGATCGCCGCCACCGGGCGCGACCGTGACGCCGAGCTCGCCTCGGCGCTCGACGAGGCCGCCCAGCGCATGGAGGGGCTCGAGCACGAGCGCGACGATGCGCGCAAGGAGATCGCCCGGCTGAGCAAGCAGGCTCAGGACACGGCCACCCAGGTCGCCTCGCTGATGGCCGAGCGCGACGCCTCGCGCAAGCGCGCAACCACGCTGGAGTCCGAGCGCGAGCAGGTCCGTCAGGGCGCGGCCACCTCGGCGCAGGAGGTGGAGGACGCGCAGGCGCTGATCGCTGACCTGACCGCCCAGCGCGACGCGACCCAGGGCCGGCTGACCGCGGTCGAGGCCGAGCGCGAGCAGATGCGCGCGCAGCTCGAGGACGCCGGGGTCCAGCGCGAGCAGCTGCAGGCCGAGATGGAGCGCCAGGTGGCCCAGCCGGTGGCCGAGCTCGAGGCGGCGCTCGAGCAGGCCGCCGTCCACATCGAGATGCTGGAGTCGGGCCGGATCGAGACGGCGACGATCGACCGGCTGCGGCGCGAGCTCGACGCGGCCACGCGCACCCGCGACAAGCTCGCCCACGAGCTGCGTCAGGAGACCGACGTGCGGGCCGCGCTCGAGGCGCGGCTGGCCGCGCTGGAGAAGATGCGGACGTCGCGGCGGCGGCGCCCGCCGACCGCCGCGGAGGTGGCCCAGCGCGAGGCCGAGGCGCGGGCCGAGGCGCCGGCGCGCCCGAAGCCGCCCCCGGCCCAGCCGCCCGCGCCGGCTCCCGAGGAGCCGCGGCGCGACCCCACCGACGTGCCGCGCGGCGGGACGGTGCGCGTGCGGCGCCAGTCCCGGCGCGCCGAGCCGCCGCCGGCGGAGGAGGAGACCCAGGCCCACCCGGCGCCGACCCCCGCTCCGCCGGATGCGCCGAGCACGCCGGCGGCCCAGGAGGCGGCGGCCGCCGCGGCGCAGGAGCCCGAGGCGCGCAGCGACCGCTCGCAGCGCCGCGAGGTCACGCTGCCGCGCTACCGCCGAGCCGCCGAGCCGACCGCGCGCCACGCGCCGCCGATCACCCCGGCGCCGCGGCGCCGGGCAGCATCGGGGATCCTGCTCGGCGTCATCGCCGTGGCGTTGATCGCCGCGCTGCTGGTGCTGTTCCTGCTCGTGCGCGGGTCCTGAGCGTCAGCCGACCGGCGCGGACGCGGCCGTCGTCGGAGCCGGCTTCGGCAGGAGCGGCGTCCCCGTCGCCGTCGCCGAGCCGTTGGGCGGCGTGAGGCCGGCCACGATCCCGGGCGCGAGCGCCAGCAGGCCCTGGTCGAGCGGGTCAAGCGCCAGCGCGTGCTCGAGCGCCTGCTCGGCGGCCGGGGCGTCGCGGCGCGCCAGCTCGATGCCGATCAGCTGGCGCCACACCTGGACGCTCTCGGGCTGGCGGCGCGCGGCCTCGAGGATCTTGTTGCGCGCGGCCACGAGGTTCCCACGGCGCACGGCGATCGCGGACTCGGCCAGCGGCCCCTCGACCGACAGCGGGTTCAGCGACGAGGCCGCGCCGGCCTCGGCGGCGGCGGCGCGCAGGTCGGCGGCGGTGGGCCGGTCGGGCACGCCGGCCAGCGCGTTGCCGGCCTCCGAGTCCGCAAGCGCCGGGAACGCGGCCGACAGCCCCACGCACGCGAGCACGAGCGCCGTGCCGAGGAAGCCCAGCGCGCGCAGCGGGATCGAGTGCAGCCCGCGCATCGGGCGCAGCGGCGGCCCGTAGCGCGCCGCGAGCACGCCGAGGAACGCCATCGCCGGCAGGGTCACGCCGGGGATGTCCCAGTCCCAGTCCACGAGCCCGTGCACGACCCACGCGATCGCCGCCGCCGCGACCGCCGCCGCGATGCCGCGCCTCGCGTCGAACGGCATCCGCGCCACCCGCCCCACGCCGACGACGATGAGGATCAGCACCGACCCGAGCGCGAGCACGGCGCCGATCACGCCGGTCTCGGCCAGGAACTGCAGCGGCACCGAGTGGGGCTGCAGCACCGACAGGTGGTCGTGGCGGTACTCGAGGTGCAGCACCGGGAACGCGCCCGCGCCCCACCCGACCACGGGCCGGTCCGACCACGCCCCCACGGCCTCCTTCCACCACACCCAGCGGTTGCCGGCGTTGGTCGAGAGCAGCCGCTTGGGGTCGGTGAGCTTCTGCGCCTTGACCTGGGTGAACGTGTTGACCTGGGCCGAGACCGTGCCGCCGAGACCGCGGTCCGAGACCCCGAGCCCGACCATGGCGGCGACGAGCAGGACCGCTGCGCCGAGCGCCACCGCGCGCCCCACCCGGCGCGAGCCCGGCAGCGGGAGCCGCGCGCGCAATCCGTCCAGCCGCCAGGCGCCGAGCAACAGCGCCGCGCACGACACCACCATGAGGCCGCCGAGGATCAGTCCGTCGCCGGTGCGGTCGCCCACCGGCACGCCGTCGGTCGTCAGCGCGTGGGCGGTGAGCGCGAACGCGAGCGCTGGAACCGCCGCGACGCACGTCGCCACCGTCAGCACCACGCAATGGCCGCGCACGCGCGCGAGGCCGGTCGCCACCGCGATCGCGATCACGAAGGCCACGACGCCGCCGCGCGAATAGGTGAGCGCGATGACGACGACGAACAGGTAGAGCGCCGCGAGGCCGGCCAGCCGCCAGCGCCAGGCCAGCGTGCGCTGCACCGCGAGCCGCAGCGCGATCGGCGCCCCCATGGCCAGCACGAGCGCGAGCGCGTTCCAGTAATCGAGCGGCGCCCGCAACCTCGAGAAGCCTGCCGTGTGATTGAGGTCGATGGGCCCCACGCTGATCCACGGCGCCACCTTCCCGCCCAGCGCCCACAGCGCCACGCCGACGGCGATCACCAGCCAGCCGACGGCCAGGCGCTCCACCCCGCGCGGATGCGACGACCCCAGGCACAGCCCGAGCCCGAGCATCACCGCGTAGGCCGTCGCGCGGTTGAACTCGGTCCAGGTGCCGTCCGGCGCGACCGACCACGCGAGGCTGATCGCCGTCCAGGCCACGAACGCGACCATCAGCCCAAAGCCGAGCCAGGCCCAGCGCGATGCCTCGACGCGGAGGCTCCCGTCCAGCAGCCAGGCGCCGCAGGCGACGAGCGCGATCACGGCAAGGGCCACCTGCAGGCGGTTCTCGTCCGGGATCTGCGCGGCGCCGTGGAAGAAGACGCCGTAGGCGAGCGCGACCAGGAGGGCGCTCAGGAGCAGCGTCGGAGCCCGCGGGACCCGGATCCGACGCGCGTGTGCGGCATGACGGCCGGGCGTCGCGGAGTGCAACTCCGCTGCGGGCGCGGTCACGGCCATGAGGCAGGTGCGAAGCTAGCATGGGGCCGCCTCATGGCACGCCAGACGATCGCCGCTCTGGCCGCCGCGTGCGGCCTTGCGCTCATCCTCCTGCCCGCCTCGGTGGCGCTGGCCGACAGCGCGTTCGACCAGGTGCTCAAGGACTACCAGTCCGACGGGCAGATCGACCAGTGCGCGCACTCCGAGCAGTCGCTGCGCGACGCCCAGCACCAGATCCCGAACGACATCGAGCAGTACGCGCCCGACTTCCCGGACGCGCTGTCGGCGGCGCTGCGCCAGCGTGCGGCCGGAACGTGCGACAAGACGTCGAGCGGGTCGGGGACGAGCACGACGGCCTCGGCGTCTTCGGGCTCCACGGGCGGGTCGGGCGGGTCGTCTGCACCGAGCTCGGGGGGCTCGAGCGCGAAGAGCGCTCCGACTCCGGCAGGCAAGCCCACGGCCGGGGCGCCCCCGGCGCCACCGCCGGTGGCCAAGGCGGCCGGCGGCACGCTGGCCGCCTCGATCCCCGCGTCGGCCAGCGCGTCGGAGGCCGGCACGCCGCTGCCGATCATCCTGCTCGCCATCCTCGGCGGCCTGCTGCTGGTGATCGGCCTCGTCGTGTGGCTCGCGCGCTTCATGGGCTGGGGCCTGGACCGCTGGGCGCCCGCGCTGCACACCATCCGCGAGGCGAGCTACCGCTCCGAGAACGCGATCTCGGAATTTGCTGACTGGGCCCGCCGCGGGCGCTGATAAAGCCCCGCGCAGAGCGGCTTTTCACAGGCGCGATCGACCCGGTGAAACGGGTCATTCTCGATAGAATTCGTGGCCTTGATTGCTCCTCCTCCGAGGGGTTGGCGGGGCCGGACCGGGAGGCAGTCTTCCGTCCGACCCGAGGCGGAAGATCGACCGCCCGTCAACGAGGCCCCGACGGCCTCGCAACGCCACCGGCGGGCAGCACTTTGGAGCGACCGGAGAGGAGCCGGCACCCGATGGAGAACACCCCCCAGACCGCAATGAGGTCCCCCCAAGTCCGAACCGGTCAGGGGCTGTCCATCCGCCGCCGGTTCTCGACCCCGGGGGTCAACCCGTTCGACGAGGTCGAGTGGGAGTCGCGCACGGCCGCGGTCGGCGGCTTCGTGCAGGAGGACGTCGAGTTCCCCGCGACCTGGTCGCAGAACGCGACCAACATCGTGGCCCAGAAGTACTTCCGCGGCCAGCTCGGCAACCCCGCGCGCGAGCACTCGGTCAAGCAGATGATCGGCCGCGTCGCCGGCACCATCGCCGGCTGGGGCCGCGAGCGCGGCTACTTCGCCACCGACGAGGACGCGCAGGCCTTCGAGGACGAGCTCACGTTCATCCTGCTCCACCAGATGGCGGCGTTCAACTCGCCGGTCTGGTTCAACGTCGGCTTCGAGGAGCACCCGCAGTGCAGCGCCTGCTTCATCCTCAGCGTCGACGACTCGATGGAGTCGATCCAGCAAGACCCAACCGAACCAAGCAGGACATATCGATGATCGCTGTAGCCGATGGGCATACTTCTTTGAGCCGCCGACTTGGGCCCGCAAGCAGGACTGCCACGTCAAGGCTGAAGCGTTAGGCGAGGAATACGCGGCTGCCGTAGACCGAGCTGAGAATGTCCTGTTGCCCGCCTTCGACAGCTGGCGTTCAAGAGGATTGACTGACATGGTTCCAGCTTCTCCTGTGCCCGGCACTTTCGATTGGCTGGCCAGTGTCTTCAAGGGACATCAAAAATGGAAAGAGATTGATCACAAAACGCAGCGCTTATACGAACGGGGGTTGGCACTTTTTGCTAATCACACGCTGAAGGATGGTAGCCGCACGGGCTCGAAGCAGATTTCTGACTTCACAAAGGATTCGTCGACGCAATTTACGCGAAGCTGCTCGTTGTGGAAGACAAAGATGCGGATGGCAACATCGTCAAGCGCGAGCGTCGCCGCACTGCAAATGCAGCCATGACCGCTTGCAGGCGCGCCTGGTTTGTTGGTCAACGCGCTCAAGAAGCGAAAGTGCCGGTGATCAATCCATTCTCGCGGATGGGCCTAAGGACCCGCGCGCCTGGCCAGCCTGTGCGTGAGACGCCGACGGCGACTTGGGAGGAGCTCGTCGCATTTAGGGTGGCCGCGAAGAAGCTCGGATACGGCTCGGTCGGGACGGCCGCGTTGTTGACTTGGGAGTGGTTGCAGCGCGAAGAACACGTGTTCGGCGCCTTCGAAATCTCGCACTATCGGCCAAAAGAGCGGCCGAATAGCGTGAAGATTGTGCACCCGAAGAACGGCGAGGAAGCCTGGTGGCCCCTATTCGACGAAGCCGGCGTGCCTCTTTTCCCCGAATTGATGGTGGAGCTCGACGCCATCAAGGAAACGATGGTTTCGGGATTGGTCTTTCGGCGCGATCATGAGCATCGCAGGTCGCGTACCCCGCTCCCATGGATCACGGAACGCAAGGATCTGCGTTACCTCCGGAGTGTCGTAAAAAAGATAGTCACAGCAGCTGGGCTTCGAAGCGAACTCTCGTTTACCTCGTTCCGTCACGGTGGCTTCACCGAAGGTGCCGACAGCGATCTCACAGATGCTGAGTTACGCGCCGCAGCCCGTCATCGATCGACACACCAACTGCCAACCTATGCCAAGCGCACCCGTAAACAGCTGATCTCAGGCTCCAAGAAGCGCCGGGAGGAGCGAACAAAAGCAGCCCTCTTGTCGGAATAGCCGTTAGCCACTTGTCGGAATGACAGCCCAGCGAACGTCGTAAGTCATTGATTTACCTGGTGCACTCTCCAAGGCTCGAACCTGGGACCTGCTGGTTAAGAGAGCTATTTCCCCGGCCATGAGGGCTTGCGCTTCTCGCTAAAGGCCTTGAGGCCCTCCTTGGCATCTTCCGTCATCGCCAATAGCGCGATCTGGCTCTCGGTGTAGGCGATGCTCTCGTCGAACGACATCGAGGCGATCGCGCGCATGGCATATTTTCCGCGCCGGATCGCGGTCGGCGACTTGTCGACGATGCGGCTAATCAGCCACTCGACCTTGGCGTCGAGTTCGGCCGAGGGCACCGCATAGTTCAGAAGTCCGGCGACCTGCGCGGTCTTCGCATCAAACGGTTCGCCGGTCAGCGCCCATTCATTGACCAGCCGCGGCGGCGCAATTCCCTGCAGCAGGCTCATCACCTGCATCGGAAACACGCCGACCTTCACCTCCGGCAATCCGAAGATGACGTGATCGGCGGCGACCGCCATGTCGGTCATGCACAACAGCCCCATGCCGCCGGCCATGCAGACGCCCCCGACCCGCGCGATCGAAGGTTTCGTGGCATCCTGCGACAACCGCAACAGATCGGCGTAGTCGACGTTCGGCCTGGAAAAATCCATCGCAAAGGCGGCGCCGCTGTTCTGCAGGTCAGCGCCGGCACAAAAGGCCTTGTCGCCCGCGCCGGTCAGCACGATGACGCGGACCTCCCTATCGTCATGAGCGTCGCGATAGCCTTGGGCGATGCCGGCGATCACGTCGGCATTGAGGGCGTTGCGCTTTTCCGGTCGGTTAATGGTGATCCAAAAGGCCTGTCCGCGCTTTTCGAGGATCACGCTGCTGTTGTCGGTCATATTCCACCCGTCTGTTTTGCCATCTTCGGCAAACATTTGGCGCAGGATGGCGGTGGACTGCAAGGACGATTTAGACCGACGGCGCGGCCTTCTTGACCCAGACTTTGTTGTCGTGGAACGCCGCACCTCCGACGGGTGCGACCGCCGCGGCCCCGGTCAGCGTGTTGATGCCTTTACCACCGATATGGGCCTTGTTCGGGTGAATGGACTCGGCGATGAGCACGCCGCGGCGCAGGCCGTCGAACAATCTTGCCGTCAACGTCGTTTCGCCGCGTGTGTTACCGAGTGTTACGGCATCGCCGTCGGCAATCGAAAGCGCGGCCGCGTCTTCCGGATGGATCATCACGGTCGGCGCACCCTCGCGGGCCTGCGATCCAGGCGTCTCATTGAAGCTGGTGTTGAGATAGCTGCGCGACGGCGAGGTGGCGAGCCGGAACGGATGCTTTTCGTCCGCCTCCTCGATGATCGTCCAGTGATCCGGTAGCGACGGCATCTGTGCCCACGGACCGAGGCCGGGATTGCCGAAGGGCGGGTTCGCCCAGTCGGCCTTGAAGTGGAACTTCTTGTCGGCGTGCGCAAAACCGTCGAGATAATGCGCGGTGCGGAAGTCCGGCTGGATGTCGCGCCACAGATCGGCTTCCAGCGTGGCGATATCGCCGTGCCCGCTCTTCTTCAGCGTGGCGTCGATCAATTCGCGCGGCGACATCTCGAATCCGGGATGCACGGCATTGAGGCGACGGCCGAGACCCTGCAGCACCTCATGGTTGGAACGGCACTCGCCGGGCGGGTCGATCAACTTCGGGCCGACCGAAATATGCTGATGGCCGCCGCCGTAATAGAGATCGTCGTGCTCCATGAACATGGTCGCCGGCAACACGATGTCGGCCATCGCTGCCGTCTCGGTCATGAACTGCTCATGCACCGCAACGAACAGATCCTCGCGCGCAAAGCCCTTGTGCACCAGCGTCTGCTCCGGCGCCACCGTCATCGGGTTGGTGTTCTGGATCAGCATCGCCTTGACCGGCGGTCCGCCTTTCAGCGCCTCGGCGTCGCCGGTCAGGATGCGCCCGATCTGCGACTGGTCGAGCCAGCGGGTCGTGCGGTCGATCGCGTCGTGGCCTTCAATGATCGATTCATTGAATTTCCAGATCGCGGCGTTGTTGAAGAACGCGCCGCCGCCTTCGTATTGCCAGGCGCCCGTTACGGCCGGAATGCAGGATGCCGCGTGCATCTGCGCAGCACCATTGCGGCTTCGGGTAAACCCATAGCCGAGGCGGAAGAACGTCCGCTTGGTTTGCCCGACCGCGCGGGCAAACGCCTCGATCTCGTCAACCGGCACACCGCAAATCGCTGACGCCCATTCCGGCGTTCGCGTCGCCAGGTGGGCCTCGAGCTCGCCGGGGCAATCGGTGTAGCGATCCATATAGGCGCGATCCGCATAGCCCTCGCGGAACAACACATGCATGACGCCGCACGCGAAGGCGCCGTCGGTGCCCGGCCGCAGGATGATCTTGATATCGGCCTGCTTCATGGTGTCGTTGTTGTAGACGTCGACGGCCGCGATTTTCGCGCCGCGCTCCTTTCGGGCGCGCATCGCGTGCGTCATCACATTGACCTGCGTATTCACGGGATTGGTGCCCCAGATCACGACCAGGTCGGAGACGCCCATTTCGCGGGGATCGACGCCGGCGATCTTGCCGGTGCCGATGGAGAAACCGACGCGCGCGATGTTGGCGCAGATGGTCGAGTAGAAACGGGAATATTTCTTCACATGGGAAAGGCGGTTGATGCCGTCGCGCATCACCAGCCCCATGGTGCCCGCGTAGTAATAGGGCCACACAGATTGGGCGCCGAAGTCGCGCTCGGCCTGATCGAAACGCTTGGCGATTTCGTTCAGCGCTTCGTCCCAGGAGATTTGCGCGAACTGACCGGAACCCTTCGGACCGGTGCGGCGCATCGGATGCGTCAGCCGATCGGGGTGATGAATGCGTTCCGCATAGCGCGCGACCTTGGCGCAGACCACGCCCGCCGTATAGGTCTGTTGCTTGGAGCCGCGAACCCGGCCGATCGAGCGGCCTTCGATCACCTCGATATCCAGTGCACAGGCCGACGGGCAATCGTGCGGACAGGTGGAGTGGCGGATGTCGATCTTGGCGTGCTGGTTCATGCTCGGAAAGTAACATCAAACAGGCGGGCAGCCGAGCGCATTTGTGCGGCGCCGGGCGCGAAAACCGTGCCCAAGCCATGCATCAGGCGCCCAGATAGGCCCCGCCATTGGCGTGGATCGCCTGCCCATTGATATAGCGTGCGCCCGCGCCGCAGAGGAATCGCACGGTGGCCGCGACGTCCTCCGGCCGGCCCCGCTCGCCGGAAATGGTCTGGTGGGTCAGGTGATGGGCAGGTTCCGGCTTGTCCTTGGCGCGCGGGGTGCCGATCAGGCCGGGGACGACACAGTTCACGGTGATGCCGTCGTCCGCGAGGTCATGGGCAAGCGCGCGGGTGAAGCCGATGATTCCGGCCTTTGCCGTCACCACATGGGCCCGATTTGCGGCTCCCGTGTGGGCGCTGAGGCCGCCGATATTGACGATGGTCCCCGCCCCGCTTTGCCGCAGCGCCGGAAGGCAGGCCTTCACGCAGTGGAACGTTCCATCGAGTGTGACGTCGAGGATCTCGCGCCAGTCGGCATAGTCCATTTGTGCAAAAGGTTTTTCGCGCCGCAGCGCCGCATTATTGACGAGGATATCGATGCGACCAAATTGCTTTACGGCCGCGTCCGCCATCTCTTGCACCGCCTTGGCGTCCGCGACGTCCCCGATATGGGCAATCGCCTTGCCGCCGGCGGCTTCTATCTCACGCACCACGGCCTCAGCCTCGACGCGGTTGCGGCGGGCATTGACCAGGACCGACGCGCCGCCCTCCGCCAGCGTCAACGCGATCGCACGGCCGATGTTACGGCCCGCGCCGGTGACGACAGCAACCTTGCCGATGAGTTCTTTGGTGGTCATGAGCCCCTATCCCCGCAATGATGAGAGGTCGATCCGGCCATTGTACAATTCCGCCATCAGCTTCAACGCGGCATCGCTCCGCGCCTTGCTCCAGCCGCCATGCGCTGCATTGAGCGTGAACTTATCCGTCACGTCCTGGCGCGTCAGCGGTTCCTGCGCGCCGCCGCGCAAGTGAGGCTGCCGCTCCTCGATCACGCTGCCGTCTTTCAGCGTGGCGCGGATGTGTCCGGTATAATTGTTCGGATAGGGATTGTCCGGGTCGATCACAAATTTGACCTTGGCGGCCAGCGCAAGGACGCGCTCATCGCGGATCGCGCTTTCCGTAAATGCACCTAACCCCACGCCACCGTGCACAAAGCCGGCCGCGAGCAAATACGGCGTCGCGAATTTCGCGGCATAGCCGTTGCGCGGGCGCTGCTTGTCGGCAAGAGGCTCCCATAGCCGATGCACGGTGCCTTCCGCTACCTCGCAGACGATCTCCTTGACGTCCTCCGGCTTGATGCCTCGCGCCGCGAGCCGTCGCGCGCAATCGATATAGGGCTGCGCCATCGTCCCGCAGGGATAAGGCTTGAATGCCAGCGTATCCGTCACCCAGCGGGTGCCGAAATCGCCCAACAGCGCGTCGTAATCGCCATGGGAAGTGTGCGCAAAGCCATGGAACAGGCCATGCACGCCCTCGAACACGGTGCGCGGGCCGACGAACCCGCCACGCGCCAACAGCGCCGCGCGGATGCCCGACTGTGCCGCCCAGCCGGCATGAAGCCGTTTGGTCCAGGCGCCTTCGGCGAGATATTCGATGATGCCGCCGGCCATGCTACCGGCGATGCCAAGCGCATCGACGATCTGTCTGGCATTGAGGTTCAACGCGGCGCCGACGCCCGCGGCGGCTCCCATCGCGCCGAAGATCGCGGTCGGATGAAAGCCGGCCTTGTGTACCGCCTTCGGCACCACGAGGCTCAAGCGGCAAAGGACCTCGGTGCCAGCAGCAATCCCGATCAGCGCCATCCGTCCGTCAGGATTATGCCGCTCGCAGGCGGCCAGAACTGCCGGCACGATCACCGCGCCGGCATGCACCGGCCCGCCTTCAAAGGTATCGTCAAAATCCTCGCCATGCGCGGCCGTGCCGTTGACCAAAGCGGCGCCCGCCGCGTTCAGCGTGCGCTTGTGTCCGATCGCCGTGCACGCCCCGTCATCGTCGCAGCCTGCGAGCGTGCTCTCGATGTAGTCCTCGTTGCGAGCGGTGACGCAGAGGCCGACGACATCGATCAGCAAATCCTCACATTTGCGCGTGGTCGTGGCCGGGAGGGTCCCCGGCTTCAACGCCACGATCTTTTCCGCCAGCTGCTCGGCGACGGAGATTTTGGGCAGTTCGGACGCCATGGATCAAACGCGGAAGATTTTCGTGTAGCGCGACTTGATCGATTCGCTCTCTCTTTCCACCGCCGCGGCGTCATCCTTCATGGTCTTGATGTCCTTCAGCGCCTTGCGCCCCGCCTTCTCACTCGTCTGCGCATGCACCGAGCGCAGGCCACCGGCATCGATGATAAGTTGCTGGGCCTCGCGGCCGAGGCTGAACGACTGGAACAATTTGGCCGCGTTCGGATTGGGCGAGCCCTTGAATATTCCGTTCGGGCCGATGATCAGCGGCGAGCCTTCGGTGGCATAAACCGGTTCGACCGGGCGGCCGGATTCCTTCATCTGGAAGATGTTGTACTCGTTGCCGTCGGCCATCACGGCGCGTTCGCCGAGATCGAGCTTCTTCGGGGGATCGGCGGAAGATTGCACCTGCATGATGTTCTGTTTGGCGAGCTGCTCGAAGAAGCTCCAGCCGAGATCGCGCTGCATCTGATAGGTCGCGGTCATGATGGTGCCGCTGTAGCCCGGATGCGCCTTCACGATCTTGCCCTTCCATTTCGGATCGAGCAGATCGGCAAAACTCCTGGGCGCGTCCTCGGCCTTCACCAGATTGGTGTTGTAGGCGATGATGCTGAGCCAGACGCGGAAGCTCGCGAACTGGCCATCAACGTCCCTGTGCTCGGCGGGATAGAATTTTGCCACCTCTTCGGGGACGTACGGCGCCAAAATGCCGTCACGCTTCCAGACGATAAAATGCGCGGCGTCCGAAGAGTTCACGACATCGACGGCGTGGATGTTGCTGGAATATTCCTGGCCGATGCGCTGGAACACACGCTCCGCGCCGGTGCGCTCGACCCGCACCGCAATTCCCGGATATTTTGCCTCGAACGCCTTGGCCAGTTTCTCCGCGACCGGCAGATCGGTCGAGGTGTAGTAGACGACCTGACCTTCCTTCCTGGCTGCCGCGATCAGATCGGACGTGACGGGTTCCGCCGGCGGAGCATCGGCCATGACGCCGGTGGAAAATGCTGCACCCGCGAGCATCGCGCCGGACGCCTTGAGCACAGCACGACGCGATATGCCTGGATTTTTCATTGGCGCTTCCACCCGCTTTTGTTTTTGCAAGGTTCGTTACACCGGAGGCTATCTCTTATTCCGGCGGAGCGCAGCCAGTCTTTCGTCGACCGCACCCTCGCAACGAAGCGAGGCTGCCCGTAGATCATTTGGCGGGACAGGCCGCTCCGGTCTTCACCCAGGCCTCGACCAGCGCGCCAGCTTGCTGTTGCGTGCCCGGAACGGGGCTGCGCCCGAAACCGGGCGCCCAGGCCCAGCCTACCAGCGTGTCTTCGCCAATGTGATGGATCAGATCTTCCGGCTTGCGGCCGCCGTTGCGCGCGGAATCTTTGATCTGCGCGCAGATTTCGGCGACCGTCTTGCCCTCCCACGCCATCTCGCGTGGCGCGAGATGCCATTCCGGATGGCCCGGCATGCGGCCGGGATCGAAATTCGCATTCTGATGGCAGATGGAGCAGCGCATTGCCGGAAGGCCATGGCCATCCGTTCCGCGCACGACCGGCGGCTGGTGCAGCCGGCTCTCGTCGCCTTGTCGCGGACGGTCGCTCGCCGGATGGCAGTTGGTGCAACGCGGATGGGTCAGCACTTTGCCGAGTTCGGTGAACATGGCCGCCGACCGCGCTTCTACATCCGCAATCGACGCAAAGCTGTCGGGGCTTGCAAGCGCATGCGGCGCGGTCTCGGAGGCCGCGTAACCCGCGAGCATGCTCATCGCGAGCGCGGCGGTAGCGACGAGAAACTGAAACCGCGTCTCCGATTTCATTTCGCTTTGCCTCCGCGTCTGGTCACTTGCTCGCTACGAGATATCGCTTCGAATCCGCAAGGATCACATCACGCACCGCCTCATGGTATTTGATGTAGCCGGTGCAGCGGCAGATGTGCCCGTCGAGCGCCTCCGCAATCGTCCCCTCGAGTTCGAGGCGCGTCACCGGCGTCTTGGCGAGACGCTCCAGCAAGACCTGCGCCTCGTTCAGGAATCCCGCGGTGCAATAGCCGCACTGGAAAGCAAAGTGATCGATGAAGGCCTTCTGCAACGCGGAGAGTTCACCGCCTTTCGCATGGCCTTCGACGGTCCGGATCGCCTTTCCGTCGAAGGACACCGCCGAGACGACGCAGGTCGGGCTGGTTTAGCTCGTGCCATCAGCGTTGTCGACAATGACCGCGCAACTCAGGCACTGCGCGGCGCCGCAGCCGAACTTGGTGCCGGTCATCCCGAGGTACTCGCGCAGGAAATCGTTCATCGAGAGATCGTCATGGACGTCCATCGGCCCAACGGCGCGGCCATTGATCGTGATGTTCAATTTCGTCACGCGAGCGCTCCCTTGAGCATGTTTGACGTCACCGGCAAGGACTGGAAGCGGCGGCCGGTGGCGTCGAAGATGGCGTTCAGGATCGCGGGAACGACGGGGATCATCACGACTTCCGCCATGCCTTTCGGCGGCTCGTCCGGCGTCAGCGGCGGCAGCATCTCGATCTCGAGATCGCGCAGCGGCAGGTCCGATCCGCGCGCGACGAGGTACTTTCCAAGATTCCACTGCCCGTTGCCCGGGCCGTCCTCGTAGGGAGGCAGCGTCTCAAGCAACGCGTAGCCGACGCCCATCGCAAAGCCGCCCTGCGCTTGCCCGAGCACGACTTCCGGCACCAGCGGCTGGCCGCATTCCAGCACGCTGTAGGCTTTCGCGATGCGCAGCACACCGGTCGCGCGCTCGATCTCGACGCGGACCAGCGTGCCGCACATCGACGTGTAGACGGTACCGATCCGGTTATTGTCGGTCGGCGGAAATTTGACGCTGACGCGATCGATGCGCTGGAATTTGCTCCCGCCCCTGCGCACCGCCAGCGCATCAATTTCGGCCCGGTATTGTTCGCCGGCGATCCGAAAGCGCGCGCGCGACCAGGCCCAGCGCGAGAAGGAGTGCGCCACCGCCCCGGTCACGAGATTGCGTGCATGCGCGGTCGCGGCAAGCGCCGGCAATCGCCAGCGGCGTGAGGCCGGGCATGACGAGCTGCCCATCCTTCCATTGCGCCTTCGCCCAATCCTTTGCGCGCGGGTCGTTCGGGGAGATGTGCCAAAGTTCCAGCGCCGCCGGCCACAATCCGAAGCGGAAGATGACGCGCGCGGCTTCAGCCGCCGAGTGCGTGCCGACATGCGCGCCAATCGACGCACTGGTCGCCGAACTGATCGCGGGCACCCAGCGCGGATTCTTCTCCGCGAGCGTCCTGCGTCTTCTGGTCCATCGTATAGGGATCGCCGGAGGTGACGAGCTCCAGCACGTCGTAGCTGTCGACCCGCGCCACCGAGACTTCGTCGGCCACACCGCCCAAGATGAAGCGCCACCCGGTTGGCGAGCGCGGTGCCGATGCCGTTGCCCATCTCGACGTGATCGCAATAGATCGAGATTTTGCCTTCCGCCGACGAGTTCGACGCGCCCCAGCGAACAATCGGCGCCGGTGCCGTAATCCTTGGTGACGCAGGCGACGCCGGTCCCGACGAGAATGCCCTGCGCGCGCCGGCTTTTTCCTGCGCGCGCTGCTGCCAGATCGGATGCTTCTCCAGCTTGTCGAGGATTTCCGGTGTGCGAACCGAGACGCTGTAGGGATTGCCCGTCATGGTCCGGCCGTTGGGCCCGAGCGCATTGCGGCGGCGGAATTCGATCGGATCGAGCGGCAGGGCCGCCGCCACTTCGTCGATCAGCACTTCCAGCGCCGTCATCGTCTGCAGCGTGCCGTAGCCGCGCATCGATCCCGCGGTTACGCCGCGCGAATGCAGCGCGACGGTGGTGACGTCGACTTTCGGAATGTCATAGATGCCGATCGCGGCGGTCGCACCGACAGCCGCCACGCTGGGCGAATAATTGGCGAGGCCGCCGCCATCCAGCACATGGTCGGCGGCGAAGGCCTGGATCTTGCCGGTGGCGCGATCGACCCCGATCCGCGAGCGCATCTTGAAGGCGTGCCGTTTGATGCCGCCCTGGAACTGCTGATAGCGGTCATGGGCCAGCCGCACCGGCCGGCCGGCGAAGAACATCGCCGCCAGCGCGACATAGAGCAGGAACGGCGTGTGGTCGCGGCCGCCGAAGCCGCCGCCGACATAGGCGAACTGCGCATTGATGCGCGCCGGCTTGAACGGGGCGCGCGCCTCGCCCAGCAGATGCGCGATCACTCCGCCGCCTCGTAGGGCGACTGCACGCCAAGCACGAGCTCGAGGCTTGTCGCTCTTTCCGATCATACCAGGCGAGGCCGGATTCCGGCTCGAGAAACATCGGATCGACGGATTGGGTCTCGAACTCGCGATCGAGCACCAGAAGCGCCGGATTTTCCGCCGCGAGCTCGCCGCGGATCTGCTCGCCATAGGTCGCGGCCTTGGCGTAAGGCGCCTCGCGTTTCCTTCGCGAGCGGCGACCAGACCGGAAGCGCCGTGTTCTGCGAAGCGTCCCGGACTGACCCAGCCGGCCTGGATCGGCGAATAGACATCGGGCGCATCAGGCGTGGCCCCGGCCACGCGCGTGAAGCGAAAGGCGCCATAATTCGGCATCGCGACCGGGCCGGTCTCCTCGCCGAACTTGACGAAGGTCCCGTCGCGCAGCGCGAGCCGCGCCTGATCGAAGGCGTCGAAGGTCTCGAAGATCAGCAGCGCGACCGGCTGGCCCAGATAGAGCGGCGTCTTGCCGACCGGGCAGAACAGATCGCCGGCATAGAATTCGGGAACGCGGGTGCCGATCTTGTCGAGATCGGCCGCGGTCACCACGACCGACGGCTTCATCGCGCCGCCGAGGCGCGCGAGATCCATGCCGGTATAGACGTGCGTGGCATCCGGCGCGCGGATCAGCATCGCATGCGAGGTTTTCGCCGGCCAGCCCGGAAGATCGGCGGCACGGAAATCGGACGCGTAGAGCTTCGCGCCGGTGACCTTGGCGACGCCATCGATGCGGCCGGCGCCATTGGCCGCCGGATTCCAGCCTGCACGCCCGGGAAGCGACGCTCGCGCGCGACAGCGCGGCTCCTTCCGCCGATCCCAGCCGCGACAGGCTGAGCGCGATGCCGCTCGCCGTGACCCACTTCACAAACTCGCGTCGCGAAGGCCGCATCACCTGTTACCTCTCGAATTCGGCTTTCGACCAATCATCGCAGCGAAGCAGCATCGGCGCGACGCACTGACGAAAAGTCAGTACCGTTTGTCACCCGGCCGAATTAACTCAAGATCGGCGATGGATGCCGGGCCCGGGCCCGGCGTGACCAATGTCGGCCATTGCTTCGAGCCGAACGGCACGACCGGCGGCAGGAACGGCGTCATCCCGCGCTTGCCGGCTTCCGCGATGATCGCCGCACGCGCGTCGCCGCCCATCAGTTCGTAATCCATCAGATGGTAGTTGCCGAAGAACAGCGCGCCGACCGAGCGATCGGCGATGATGCGGGTCAGCGAATCCAGCATGTCCTCCGGCGTCGTCGTGAACGAGATCGTCTCGATCAGCAGCAGCCGATCGTTGATCGCCTCGGGCCCGAAAAACTGCGCCAGCACGCTGAACAGTACGTTGTTCTGGCGCGCCACGTAGATCGTGTTGCTGGCGGCGTAGGTCTTGTCCCAGTCGGCGCCGAGCTGCGTCTTCCAGTCGGCGAGCACCGTCATCCAGTGCGCGACCTGCGTCTGCGCCGCCCATGCGACGTTCTTCTTCAGATATGGCGCCTGCTTCTTGCCGAACGCCTCGAGCGTGGCGAAGGGATCACGCCCTTGGCAACGCAATCGTCCATGAAGGCGATGTTGTTCTGCAGGATGGTGCGATTGTCGTCGCGCCAGTCCGGCTGCATCGGCGTGGCATCGAGCCCGTCGAGCGCCGATTGCATGCGGCTGCGATAGGCGAGCATCGAGCCGCGCCAGGATTTGTCGTCGGGATTGTCGACATAGGGGCCGACGACCTCCGCCAGCGCCATCGTGCTGTGGCCGACCGATTTCATCAATTGATACACGATCGGCACCTGCGGCGCCTCGATCGGCGCCATTCCGGGCCGATAGAGGATCAACCGCCCGCCCGCGCCGGAGAACAGGCCGAGGATCACCGGATGCTTGCTCAGGATATTCTTTTGGAAGATTTTGGCCGCATCGCCATAGAGCTCGAACATGCCGGTGTTGAGCGCCAGCACGTCCTTGGTCGCGATATCGGAAGGCGTCGTGGCGGTCTTGCCCGCGATCGGCGCCATGTACGATGGAAGCGTCTGAGCGCGGGTAGCGCCGATATCGGCGGCAAGCACCGCAATCACAGCCAGACAGGGGTAAATTTTCATGTGACGTCCTTGTGGCCTCGCTCCGGGGTCTGCAGATGGCGCACGCTCGCGCCAGGATTTCGCTCTTCGCTGGCGCGGAGGCGACTCACTCATGATACCAACGCAGAGGCTCGATTGATGCAATCTGCCAGATATCACAAGGCTCTTTTTGAAAGAAGCTGCGATCAATCGCCCCCGGGCTGACGAATGTCTGATTTTGGGTACTAGCCGTGACGGCGCAGACAGCTAAACTCAACCGTCAGAATTGGCCGGCAAGAGGCCAACAGGGAAATGACGGCCCGGGAGGTCAAAATGATGCGCCTAAGGTTGGCGCTTGCGTTGGCGGCAACGGTTGTCGCTGCGCCGGCTCTTCTCGCAACGCCAGGCGTGGCGCAGGATTACCCATCGCGGCCGGTCCGGATCATCGTTCCCTTCGGCGCCGGGGGCCCCGCCGACGTCACCGCTCGCCAGATCGGCAGTGTCCTGCAGGAAAATTTCGGACAGCCGTTCGTGGTCGAGAACCGCACCGGCGCCGGTGGCGTGATCGGAACGCTGGAAGCCGCCAAGTCCCCGCCCGACGGCTATACGCTGTTGATGATGTCGAATACCCAGACCGCGAATGAATCCCTGGTGCCGCAGCGCAAGTATGAACTGATGCGCGATCTCGCGCCAATTGCGCCGGTGAATTATTCCGATCTCGTCATCGTGGTGCATCCGAGCGTGCCGGCGAAAACGCTGCAGGAATTCATCGCGCTGGCCAAATCGCAGCCGGGGAAATTGAACTACGCCTCCTCCGGCCAGGGCACGCCGTACCACATGGCCGGCGAGCTATTTAAGACCATGGCCGGGATCGATCTCGTGCACGTGCCCTATCGCAACAGCGGCGAGGCGCGCAGCGGCGTGATCGGCGGCCAGGTGCAGATGATGATCGATGCGGTTCCGGCGATGGCGCCCAACATCGCCGAAAATCAGGTCCGCGCGCTCGCGACCACCGGCAATACGCGTTCCACCGTGCTCTCCAATGTGCCTACCGTGATCGAGGCCGGTATCCCTGGCTATGAGGCTACAATCTGGCTGGGGTTGATGGCGCCGGCGGGCACGCCTAAACCGATCATCGACAAGATCAACGCCGCGGTGAATGCCGCGGTGAAGCGGCCGGATATCGCAAAACTCTGGTCCGGACAGGGCGCGGTTCCGATGTCGATGACGCCGGAAGAGTTCGACAAATTTCTCCGCGGCGATATTGTGAAATGGGCCGAAGTCGTCAAGAAGTTCGACAAGACCCAATAATAGGTCCTGCCAAGGTTCTATTGCGATGCCGAGCGTTCGCTTTCGCCTCAATGGCGTCGAGACCGAAGTCGTGGCGGATCCCGACCGATCGCTGCTGGATATCTTACGTGGACCACTCGGCATGACCGGGCCACATTTCGGCTGCGGTGCCGGTGAATGCGGCGCCTGCAACGTCATGATCGGCGACCGCGCGATATCTTCTTGCGACATGCCATTATGGTCCGTCGCGGGCAAGGACGTGACGACGATCGAGGGATTGGGAAACGCCGAGCGACCGCATCCGCTGCAGCGCGCCTTTATTGCCGAGCAGGCACTGCAGTGCGGCTATTGCGTGCCGGGCATCCTCATGAGTGCGGCGGCGCTGTTGAAACGAAACCCGTCACCTTCCAGCCAGGACGTGAAGGAAGCGCTCGACCGCAATCTATGCCGCTGCGGTTCGCATAACCGTATAGTGCGGGCGGTGCTGCGCGCGGCGACCGAGATGGCGGCGGGATGAAGCAGCAAGCGCCCTCACCGCCACCGGTAACGCTGCCGGCCAGCCTGGCAGCGAACCCGAAACTGTCGTCATGGCTGAGATTTTCAGCGGACGGGTGTGTGACCGTTTCGCCCGGGAAGGTCGAGATCGGACAAGGCATCGTGACGGCGCTGGCACAGATCGCGGCCGACGAGCTCGATGTCGATCTCTCCCGCATGCGGATGGTTCGCGCTTCGACGGCCGCCAGTCCCAATGAGGGCGTTACCTCGGGCAGCCTGTCAGTGCAGCAATCCGGCCGCGCGCTGCGGCACGCCTGCGCCGAAGTCCGCCGGATATTCCTGGAACTGGCGTCGGATCGGCTGGGTGTCGGCGTCGATGCGCTCAAGATCGAGGACGGCATCATTTCCGGACCGCGGAATGTCCGGACCAGCTATTGGGAGCTCGCGGAAGAAGTGTCGCTCGATCGGAACGCCGGTCTGGAGGCAACGGCGAAGCTGCCAGCGCAACGTGCCCTGGCGGGACAGTCGGTTCAGCGCATCGATATTCCCGACAAGGTATTCGCGCGGCCGCGTTTCATTCACGATTGGACGCTCCCGGATATGCTGCATGGCCGCGTGTTGCGGCCGCAGAATTCGCGCGCTGGCCTGATCGAGTTGAAGGAGGATGGCGCCCGCGAGATCGCCGGCCTCGTCACAATCCTGCGCGATGGCAGTTTTGCCGGCGTCGTCTGCGAAACCGAAAATGGCGCGGAAGCAGCCCTCAAGGTGTTACGCAAGGACGCGACATGGTCGGAGGGTGAAACGCTGCCCGACGAGAACGATCTGGCGTCGTTCCTGAAGGCGCAGCCGGTGGAATCGACCGTCATCGACAAGCGCGTCGCTTCCGCTGACGCGAGGGTGCGGACAATCCGTCGGCAGTATACCCGTCCCTACCTCGCCCATGCCTCGATCGCGCCTTCCTGCGCCGTCGCGCAGTGGAACGGCGACAAGGTACACGTCTGGACCCATAGTCAGGGCGTCTATCTCCTGCGCGCCGATCTGGCACTGGTGCTCAAGCTGCCGGTCGAGAGCATCGCCGTCGAGCACATGGAGGGCGCCGGATGCTACGGGCATAACGCGGCCGACGACGTCGCGCTCGACGCCGTGCTGCTGGCAAAGGCCGCGCGTGGCCGGCCGGTACGGGTGCAGTGGTCGCGCGAAGACGAGATGGCACATGCGCCGTTTGGGGCGGCGATGGCGATCGAGATCGAAGCTGACCTCGATGCAGCGCGGCGACATCGTCGACTGGCGCCATTCGGTCTGGAGCAACGGGCACGCCGCGCGTCCCGGCCGTGCGTCGCAACCCGCGCTGCTGGCCGCATTCGAACTGGCAAACCCGTTCCCACGCATGATCTCAAGCAATCCGCCGCAGGCCAATGGCGGCGGTGCCGACCGCAATTCGATCCCGCTGTATGATTTCCCCGCCTGGCAGATCGAGAGCCATCGGCTGAAAACCATGCCGATCCGCACCTCCGCCTTGCGAACCCTCGGTGCGCAAGGCAACGTGTTCGCGATCGAAATCCTTGCTCGATGAAATCGCCGGCGAGAGCGGCGAAGATCCGATGGCATTCCGGTTGCGCCACCTGAAGGACGAGCGCGCCAGGGACGTGATCCGCGCAGCCGCTCGACGCGCGAAGTGGAAGCCCGAAAAACGACCGGGCATTGGCTACGGGATCGGCTTCGCGCGCTACAAGAACACCGGAGCCTATTGTGCTGTCGTGGCCGAGATCGAGGGCGCGGAAGACATCATCGTCCGGAAACTGACGCTGGCAGTCGACGTCGGCGAGGCCATCAATCCCGACGGCGTCATCAACCAGATCGAAGGTGGCGCCATCCAGGCGACAAGCTGGGTATTGAAGGAGCGGGTCCGCTTCGACCGCCAGCACATCACCAGCAGGACGTGGACCGATTACCCGATCCTTCGCTTCAGCGAGGTGCCTGAGGTCGAGGTCGAACTGATCCAGCGGCCCGAGCTGGACCCGGTCGGCGCCGGCGAAGCGGCGCACGGGCCTGTCGCCGCGGCCATTGCCAACGCCGTGTTCGATGGCCTCGGCGTGCGCATCCGCGACTTGCCGATCACGCGCGACAGTATCATCACGGCCATGGAAGCCACCTCATGAATACGTTGAACATCCTGAGCGGCGGCGCGGCCCAGGGACTGGTCAAAAGCCTCGCGCCTGTTTTCAGGACGCAAACCGGTTTTGATATCGCGGGCGAATTCGGCGCGGTCGGCGCGATGGCCGACAAATTGCGTAAGGGTACGCCGGCCGACATCATCATTCTGACGGCGACGATCGTCGCGAGGCTTTCGGAGGAACAACTCGTCGTCCCCACCTCTATCAAGGATGTGGGGCTGGTGGACACGTCGCTCGCGGTTCGCGCTGGCGATCCATCCATCGTGGCAAAGGATGCTGCCAGCCTGCGCGCTGCCTTTCTGGCATCGGATGCGATCTTCGTTCCGGACACCAAGTCATCGACCGCGGGCATTCACGTGGCGAAAGTCCTCGCGCAAATCGGTATCGACAATGAGGTCTCGGACCGGCTGAGGATTTATCCGAACGGAGCGACCGCGATGCGTCACATGGCTGAAACGGAGGCGCGGAGGCCGATCGGCTGCACCCAAGCGACCGAAATCATCGCTACCGAAGGTATTGTGCTGTCCGGCTCGCTGCCGCCGGGCTGCGATCTCGCGACGATGTACACGACTGCCGTCACGACTGGAGCTGCAGCGGCGCAACAGGCCCAATCGCTGATTGACCTCCTGACGGCGGCGGATGCTAACGAGTTGCGCAGCCGCGCGGGGTTTGTCAGCCGGTCGAACTAGGCTCAGGACCTATTAATTTTCTTGCGGAGAGGCGTGGCGGCTGATTCATTGGTGGCGCTGGGAGGCGCCGCGATGGATGATTTGTTTCTGCTCACCGAGGCGCAGATGCGCCGGATCGAACCGTATTTTCCATTATCGCACGGGGTTGCGAGGGTTGATGACCGGCGGGTGATCAGCGGGATCGTCTTCGTCATCAGGAACGGTCTGCGCTGGCGCGATGCGCCGCGTGAGTACGGTCCGCATAAGACGATCTACAATCGGTTCGTGCGCTGGAGCCGCCTCGGCGTGTTCAACAAGATATTTGCCGAACTGGCGCGCAAGGCCGGCAAACCATCCCGGCTGATGATCGACGCCACCCATCTGAAGGCGCATCGTACCGCCGCAAGCCTTTTAAAAAAGGGCCTGTTCCCCGACGTATCGGGCGCACGAAGGGCGGCCTGAACTCGAAGCTGCACGCCGTGTGCGATGGCCAGGGACGGCCGCTCATCATGCTGCTCAGCGAAGGTCAGATGAGCGATTACAAGGGCGCTGCTTTGATGCTCGATGCGCTACCGCCCGCGAGGCAGCTACTCGGCGACAAGGGCTATGACGCCGACTGGTTCCGCCAAGCCCTCGCCGAACGCGGCATCACGGCCTGCATCCCATCAAGTCCAACCGCAAAAAGCCGATCGAACATGATCGCGAACTCTATCGCCAGCGGCACAAGATCGAAAACATGTTCGGTAGGCTCAAGGATTGGCGGCGCATCCACACCCGCTACGACCGATGCGCACACACCTTTATGTCTGCCATCTGCATCGCAGCAGCCATCATCTTTTGGCTCTGATCAATGAGTCCTGACCCTTGTGTGTACCGAAAACCTCAGTCCGAACGTAGTGATGATGGATTCCGCCAAGGATGACGCGTGAACTTATGACACCGGTCCGCTGAACCGGGCGAGAGACCGGCGCATCCTTGTTTAAAGATCGATGTGTTCTAACGCCGTTGTAATAGTCAGCATAGGATCTGAGAACCCGGCGCAGATGCTCCTCGCCCAAGACAATGATGTGATCCAAGCACTCGCGTCGGATCGATCCGATCAACCGTTCGGCAAAGCCATTCTGCCAAGGCGAAGCTGGTGCGGCAGGTTTGAACGGATGCAATGGCGCGCAATCGGCGAGTGACGACGGTGCCGTAAATCCGATCGCGGTGCCGGATCATGTAGCGTGGAGCCTCATTCCAAGGAAATGCTTCCGTTAGTTGACGGGCCACCCATTCCGCGGTCGGATTTGTGGTGACGTTGATCCATACGAGGTCTCTGCGGTCTATTCGAGATGACAAATGCGTAGAGCAGGTCGAAGCCAATGGTCGGGACTACGAAGAGGTCCATCGCGGCGATTTCTGGGACGTGATTATGAAGAAAAGTCCGCCATCCCTGGCCGGGTGCCTGTCGGAATTCAAACTCGCACGTACAGATGATGAAGTCCGCCGAGAAATGGCGTAGGCAAAATGCGACCAACGGCATGTACTGTTCGCGGCGACGGCGCGTCCTTGTTGACCGAAAGGAGCATCCCAGCCTAGTTATAGTAGGTCGCGTAAGATCGCAGCAGATGGCGGAGATGCCGCTCGCCGAACACGACAAGGTGGTCAAGACGTTCCCGCCGGATCGAACCGATCGCCCTTTCACAATATCCGTTCTGCCACGGCGATCGCGGCGCGGTTGGCCGATCCCGAATGCCCATCGCCCGAAGGCGGCGGATGAAGACGTCACCGTAGACGGCGTCGCGGTCACGAATGATGTATCGCGGCGCTACTTTCCAACCATAGGCCTCGGTGAGCTGGTGCGAAATCCATTCAGCCGTTGGGTGCGCAGTCACCCCCAGCAGCCACAGGATTTGGCGGCGATCGTGATGCAGTAGCAGCAGCCCGTAGAGTTTTCGGAATGAGATTGTCGGAACCACAAACAGGTCGATCGACGCGATGCCGTCGGCGTGATTATGAAGGAACGTCTTCCACCCTGGGGACGCCGGTCGCCTTCCCCTCACCGCACTGTATTGAGACGGTGATTGATGCG
>CAVWIS010000060.1:0-9061 GCA_963755055.1 uncultured Alphaproteobacteria bacterium
AAATGCGTTTGTGCACAGAAGGAGGGCGGCCTCATGAAAAGGCCCTCCCGAACCAAGGCAGACGATTTTTTGCGGGCCATGACCCCCGAGCCGACCGAATCGCCGCCGACAGAGGAACCATTGCCGCCGATCGCAGCGCATCTAGTCCGGATGAGCGCCACGCCACCCAGCACCCGCTCGGGTTTAAAGCACATTGGTGGGTACTTTGCACCGGAGACCGTCGAAAAGGTGGCCGTTCTGCGGGCGCGGCTCAACCTCGACAATTCCGGGCTCATTAAACTGGCGATCAATGAGCTGCACGCGAGGCACATGGCGCAGCGGGCGCACGGTGACGTCTGATCACATTTGCACGTGTGCACAAGAGCACATGTGCCCAATTCTTGTTTTACGGGGAACGGCGAGAGGGGAGGGGCCTGACTGATGACCCATGGTGATCCCGAGCAAGAACTCGATCCGTCATGCCCCGCCTGCGGTTGCCGTGCGTCTTCACCGCGGTCGCACCGCCCGGCCAGCGCGAGATGATCCGCTTCTGTCACGGGCCCCAGTATGGTCAATCCCTCTGAGCTACGGTCCTGTCGCCGGTGTCTTGCTTCTGTCCGGGGTCGGCGCTTGGCCGCCACCTGATGGGGTCGGATGAGGAAAAGGTCGGCCAATCTAAGAGCGCGCGGTCGTCCGTACGGCGCCGCCGCGTGATCATGCGGCCTGACCTGATCCATCGTCCCGGCGACGGGACCTTGCTCCGGGGGCTGGTGTCTCGCCCCCGAACCTGCGATCTCCTTTCCTTAACGGGTTACGGCAGCAGCCGCTTTGTCGGCGAGAAAGCTCGTCCCGTCCACCAGCATGCGGTGCAGGACCACGGCGAGTTTTCGGGCGAGTGCGACTTTGGCTTTGCGCATGCCAGCGCGCGCTGCCAAACGCATCCCCCAGCTCTTCAGGGTCGAGCCCTTAACCGGCCGGGTCAGAATAACGTTGGCTGCCTCGTAGAGGACGGTGCGCACTCCGCCGTCTCCGATCTTGGAGATGCGGCCGGTTACGTCAGTTTCGCCCGACTGATACTTCCGGGGTGTCAGCCCGAAATGCGCACCCACGGTCTTCGAGGATCGGAAGCGGCCGGGATCGTCGATTGCCGAGACGTAGGTGAGCGCGACGATGGGGCCAACACCCGGCGTGGTCATAAGCCGTCGGACGCGGCCATCCTCGCGAGCCAGGGATCGCAGGTGCTTCTCGAGCTTCTGCCATTCCCCAAAGAGCATGTCCCGGGCCGCCAGCATCGCTTCGGCAACCGTCGACAGCGTCGCATGGCCGGCGACCAGTTCGCGGACGCGGCTGGTAAAGGTTCGCGGCGTCGTCGGGCCGACCTTCAGCCCAAAGCCGCGCAGCACCCCACGCAGGCTCATCTCGACGTCATGGTTCTTGGTCAGCAGCAGTTTGCGTGCCGTTAACAGCGCCCGCACTTCCTGCGCCGGCAGCGATTTGCAATGTACCGGGCGGAACCAGCCGAGCCGCATCAGCTGCGCGATGCCGCGCGCATCCTTGCGATCCGTCTTGACCGGCATTGCCTTGAACGCATTCCGGACGTGCCGGGTTTCGAGGAGTTCGACCGCCAAGCCTGCGTCCCGCATGCCCGCATAGAGCCATTGCGACAGCGGTCCGGCCTCAAGCCCGATCCGCGTTACCGCGAGCCCCAAGCGGCTGAACCAGCCGATCAGTACCTCGGGCTCGCTGGCGACCTTGGCCTCGTGAACGATCCGCCCGGTCGCATCTACGACGCACAGGCTCGCGCTTTCCAATGAGACGTCGATACCGGCATAGTACTCCATGGTCGTCCCTCGCTGATGCTTGGAGCAGGCTCAGCCTGACTCCGTTTTTCGACATCATCACTCTGAGGGACGGCCATTCCCGCAACCACGGCGGTTGCCGGCCCGTGACCCCATCTACCGGCGCCCGCGCCAGGTCTCCTTGGTGGGCGCGGGTAGGGATCGAACCTCCTGCCTCCGCCGTGTAACGACGGCGCTCTACCGGTGAGCTACGCGCCCGATATCAAGAAGAGGAAAAAATGAAACCCTGACCAGAAGCAGGGAGAGGGGCAGCCAGGGTTTCTCGGTAATGTACTGACGCTACTAATTCTTAGACTATCCGCATCGTCTACTATAACCAACGGTGCGGCACTAGCGTAGGAGCAAAGAACCGAGGGCGCAACATATATGTAGAAAATTAACCACGTATTTTAGACTGTCGCCCTAGGTGTCCGTGGAGCGACAGATAGACCACCGAAATCAATAACTCACGAGCACGAAAACTAGGCCCCAAATGGTATCGTTCAAGCCCTTGTCGGCACGCGGAATCGCCTGACTGCAAGGCCGCGCTCGATCAGCTCATCGAGCAGCCGTGGCGCCGATCGGGCCGCGGACCTCCTCCGGCAATGTGATCGCGGTTTGCCATTCACCATTCAGCCCGCGGAATTTCGGCAGCTCGATCCGCGTGCCGACCGGGGCGTCGCGCAGCACGCGAATTCCGTGGATGGCGATCTGCACGCCGTCGATGTCGACCTCGACGGAGGCGAGCGCGAAGAGCTTGCCGGCGCGCGCCGGCGTCACCGATAGCACGGTGATCGAAATCAGGCTCGACCCGGCTTCATCGGATTGCACACCGTCCATTCGGGAATGCCTCGATCGGGGAGGACGACGCAGCTTGCGCCGTTAACCATAATTTTCCAATCTGTCGCGCGTCGAGCGCTCGGCTAAACAAAACACCGGAGGAAGCGTGACCCGACCCCGCGCCGCCGATGATTTCCCGGTGATCCGGGCCCGCATGGAGGAGCTGCGGCGCGAACGCGCCCTATCCCGTCCGACGACGACCCCCCACCGAGCGAGCGGCGCGCCGCTGTACGCTGACACCCGCCTGGCGCTCATTAGCAAATCGCGCTCTCGCCAGCAATTCGCCGGGCGATATGGCGGTGATCTGCGCAGCGACAAGCTGGACCCCCGCGCCCCACTTACAATCCTGTGCTGGGATCCGGGCGCCCACTTCTTCACCCAAATCCGGCCGCTCATTCGCTCGCACTCTCTCGGACGCGACCGGGCAGGTTCGGGGGTTCTGGGTCAAGTGCGGCCGAGCGAAGCGCAATGACAGGTTTTGGGTCAGGATGCGCCGAAGGTGCTGCCCGGCCTCACGGGCAGCCTTGAGGCATGAAGACCAGTTCCCGGTTTGCCGGCTGAATGCTCGCTGAGTGATCAGAGAGACCTTTGCCGGGATGGGCGGCAAAGGGCGAGATGCGCCGATTGTCGTTGAAAAAGTCGGCGTTGCTGCGGGCGTGAAGTCCTGATTCAGTCGTCCTGTGACGTGGAGGGCGACTGGCGATGATGGGCGAACGGACGGTGATGCAGGAGGCGCTGTTCTACGAGTTCAGCATCGAGCGTCACGTGCCCAGCCGATCACCTGCTGCGCTCGATCGACCGGTTCGTCGACCTGTCCGGCCTGCGCTCGCATCTGCGGCCCTTCTACAGCGAGATCGGCCGGCCCTCGATCGATCCGGAACTGATGATCCGGATGCTGATCGTCGGCTACTGCTTCGGCATCCGCTCCGAGCGCCGGCTGTGCGAGGAGGTGCATCTGAACCTGGCCTATCGCTGGTTCTGCCGGCTCGGCCTGGAGGGCGACGTGCCGGACCATTCCACCTTCTCGAAGAACCGGCATGGCCGCTTCCGCGACAGCGATCTGCTGCGCGAGCTGTTCGAGACGACGGTGCGCCGCTGCATCGAGGAAGGGCTGGTCGGCGGCGAGGGCTTCGCCGTCGATGCCAGCCTGATCAGGGCGGACGCCAACAAGCAGCGCTCGGCGGAAGGCGTCGGAAGCGGTCGACTGGGAGGCGATGGCCGAGACCCGCCGCTCGGTGCAGGAGTATCTCGACACGCTGGACGATGCCGCCTGGGGCGCGGCCAGCGAGGTGAAGCCGAAGTTCGTGTCGAGGTCCGATCCCGCGGCGCAGTGGACCGGCGCGCTGAAGGGGCATGCCTTCTTCGCCTACGCCACCAACTACCTGATCGACATGGACCACGCCGTCATCGTCGATGTCGAGGCGAGCCGCGCGATCCGCCAGGCCGAGGTCGGTGCGGCGCGCACCATGATCGAGCGCACTCAGGATCGCTTCGGCCTCTATCCGGAACGGCTGGCCGCCGACAGCGCCTACGGCTCGGCCGAGATGCTCGGCTGGCTGGTGCACGAGCGCGGGATCGAGCCGCACATCCCGGTCTTCGACAAGTCCGAGCGCAGCGACGGCACCTTCGAGCGGGCCGACTTCACCTACGACCACAGGCGCGACCTCTACACCTGTCCGGGCGGCAAGGAGCTCAGGCAGCGTCAGAAGGCGCTATCGGATGCCGCGCCCTCGGTCGTCGACGAGGACGGCATGATGCGCTACCGCGCCAGCAAGCTCGACTGCGACGCCTGCGCCCTCAAGCCGCGATGCTGCCCGAACGCACCAGCCCGCAAGATCCTGCGCTCGATCCACGAAGGCGCGCGCGACATGGCCCGCGATATCGCCACCACCGACGCCTACGTCACCTCGCGCCGCGAGCGAAAGAAGGTCGAGATGCTGTTCGCCCACCTCAAGCGCATCCTGAAGCTCGATCGCCTGCGACTACGAGGACCGAACGGCGCCCGCGACGAGTTCCACCTCGCCGCCGCCGCCCAGAACCTCCGGAAACTCGCCAAGCTGATCCCGATGCCAGAGCCAACGCCGGCGTGAGGAGCGCCCGGCCCGCGCGACACCCCCGATTATCGAAACGCGCGCCGCATTCGCCGCAGACTTTTTCAACGAAATCATCCCGGGTTGGCCGTTGCCCCCCAACGTGCACAGCCCTCGTATGCGGCCCAATGGCGGCCGGGCCAAATCCTCCCGGCCCGGCCGTCCCCGCTCCGCTGGCGCGCGTTCCACCGCCGTGCCACCCCTACGATCTATACAGCCCTATCGAAAGGTAGATATGATCGCGACCGTCGTCGGGATCGGGCCAGAAACGCGACGACGTGCCCCGCGAAGAAATTCTTGGTCTTCCGATGTCTATGGCGCGGGGTGAACCAAGATGCCCTACCGGGGACACGTCATCGGCGATATCGCATTCCTCGCCACACTCGGTTTCCTCGCCGCGGTCATCGCCGGTTCGCTGTAGAAATCTGCCTCCGCTGCCCGTTGGCGCACGTTCCGCCCGGACCTACCTCAGGAACGTGCGGTCCAGCGCGTCGGGCGCTCACCGTTCAAGGCGGGGTGGGTCATCAATCGGCTGCGGCCCTCCCGGCTGCTCACGGTTGGGAATCGGTATCGGCGGCGGCGGTTCCGTCATCGGTGGCGGCAATGACGGATCTGGCGGCGGCACCGACGGCGTACCCGGCGGAGGCGTCGGTTGCGGAGCCTGCGCTTCTTGCTTCATACACGAGCAACACCTATCGGCGGCCGATTATCCCCCGCCTCTGCGCTGCAACAATATCGCCGGCCGGGCGTTCACACCTGGTGCCGGGACACGAGGGGGGCTCAAGGTGGCTTACCGACACATCATCGGCGACGCCGCGCTGCTCGCCACTATCGGCCTGATGGTCGCAATCATCGGCGGGGCGTTCTGATCCCTAAGCAGCGATTCGCAGGTTGGTACACAGCGGTGATTGGCGCTCCTGGTTCATGTCGGCAATAGCCTTGATGGATAGCGCGGTCGAGATGATCGATATCGGCGAAGGTCTGATGCGCGAGGAAGTGGCGTTTCAGATCGCGCCAGGATCGCTCGATGTCGTTCAGTTCCGGGGCGTATTTCGGCAGCCATTCGATGGTCAGCCAATCGCGCGCGGCGAGCGCGGCCCGCGAGGCTTTGCTGGTATGGATCGGGCCGTTGTCGAGAACAAAGACGACGGGCTTGTCCGGGCGGCCGGGGCATGGCCCGTAGATCGCGTCGAGGCGGCCGAGGAAGGCGATGAAGTCGCTGCTGCGCTTGGTGGCGCTGGTATTGACGATCAGCTTGCGAGCGGCGCAGTCGAGAGCGCCGATCATCGCCCGCTTCTTGGACTGCCCCGGCGCCTCGACCCGCAGATCGCAGCCGCGTTTGGCCCAGGCGTGGGCGAGATAGGGATGGGTGAGCGCTTCCGACTCGTCGCCGAACAGCAAGATGATGTCGCCGGCTTGGGCCTGTTGCTTCAACAGGCGCAGGCGCAGGCCGGAGCGGTCGACCGCATCGGCGTCCTGCCGGCCCTTCAGCGTGTGCCGCGGCCGCCGCCAGGCGAAGCCCCCTTTTTCAGCACCACGCTGAGCCGCGATGTCGAGATGCGCTCCCCGGTGCGCTTCTCGATCTCGTCGGCCAGGCGCGGCAGCGTCCAGTTCGGCCGCTCCGACACCCCCGGCGCCAGCACCTCCTCGATCACCGACAAGGCGGCCCGCGCCTTCACCGGATCGGGCCCGGGTGCCGTGCGGGCGCGCAGCCCCGCCACCCCTTCGCGACCAAAAATCCAGCGCCAATGGCGCACGCTGTCCGGCTGCACGCAAAACGCCGCGGCAATCCGCTCGCTGGTCCAGCCCTCCAGCGACAGCAGGATGGCCCGCGCCCGATCCGCTTCCTCCCGATCCGATGAGCCCGGCCAGAGCGCGCAATTCCGCGCGCTGCTCCGCCGTCGCTACGATCCATGACCGACCCGACATGTTCCCCCCACATCCGGTAGCTCTCCACCCGAGATTCTGCCATATGTGGATGGTCCTTGAGAATCCTGCTTAGGAGGGCGAAATGGGCGAGTACCCTCCTCTTAGGGTCGCGGCCCGATCGGACACTGAGGCCTTGCCCGGGGGAATGCGTTTTCATCGCAGCATATACGCGATCCTGCTGTTGCTGTTTCTGCTGCTGCCGGCTGCGCCAGCATCGGCCGAGGCGCCTCAGGTCACGCCCTCGGTCGACGAGCTGCAACGGCTGGTCGAGACTTTGCACGACGACAAGGCCCGTGCCGAGCTGGTCAGCCAGTTACAGGCTTTGATCGCGGCGCAGCGTGGCGCCGACGCACAGCACGAGGCGTCATCGCCGATGGGCTGGCTGTCGCAGCGGATCGATCAGGTCACCGGCGAGATCCTCGCCGGCGCGTCGGTCCTCGTTGACGTTCCACGCGTCGTCGCCTGGGGCCAGTCGCAGATCGAGGACGAGACCGCTCGCCGGCGTTGGCTCGATATCGGGCTGGCGCTCGTAATCGTGTTCGGCTGCGCGGTGGTCGCGGAATGGTTGGTCCGCCGCTTTCTGCTGCGCCTGCTGGCTCACGCGCCAGTGCGGCGAGGCGATACCCGCGGCCTGCGCCTGCTATTTGCGATGTTCAACCTGGTCATCAGCACGTTGCCGATCGTCGCCTTCGCAGCTGTCGCTTATGTCGTGCTGCCGATAACGCTGCCGGCGTATTCGGCGAGCCGAACCTCGGTGGCATTGCTGGTCGAGGCCGCGGTCATCGCGCGCCTCATCCTCGCCGTTGCCAGATCGATGCTGCTGCCGAGTGCCGATAGCATCGGCTTCCTCTCCGCCAGCGAGGAGACCCGCAATTACCTCTACATCTGGATCAAGCGCTTTACCTGCTGGAGCGTGTTCGGCTTTGCCGTCGCCGAAGGCGCCTGGTGGCTCGGCGTCCCGGGCGGGATCTACGCCCTGATGCTGAAGGGCATCGCGCTGGTGCTGGCGGTCCTGGCGATCGTCTTCGTGTTGCAGAACCGCGCCACGATCAGCGGATGGATCGGCGGCGCGACGGATTTGCCGGCCGACGCGCGCACGGCGAACTGGCGCCGGCTGCGCCGCCGCCTCGCCGAGACCTGGCACGTCTTTGCCATCGTCTACGTCCTCGGCATCTTCTTCGTCTACGCGCTGCAGGTCGCTGGCGGCTTCGTCTACCTGCTGCGTGCGACCGCGCTGAGCCTCGTTGCGATTATCGGGGCGCCGCTGCTGGTGCGCTTCGCCGAGCGCGCCAGCCAGCGCGGCTTCGCCATCGCGCCGGACCTGAAGACGCGCTTCCCGACCCTCGAACAGCGCGCCAACCGCTATCTGCCTATCCTGAGCGGGCTGGTCCGGGTCGTCGTTTATGTCGCCGCCCTGCTGATCGTTTTGCAGGCGTGGGATGTCGGGTCGTTCGCCTGGTTCGGTACCGAGCTGGGCTGGCGGATAACCGGTGTCGCCTTGTCGGTCGCGGCGGTGCTCGGCATCGCGCTCGTCGTATGGGAAATTTTCTCGGCGGCGATCGAGCGCCATCTGTCGACCCTCGCCGCCAGTCCAACGAGCCGCATGCGTCAGCGGACCTTGCTGCCGTTGCTGCGCACCGCGATGCTGTGCGTAATCGTGGTCATGGCGGCCCTGATCGTACTGTCGCAGATCGGCCTCAACATCGCGCCGCTTTTGGCCGGCGCCGGCGTTGTCGGTCTGGCGATCGGCTTCGGCAGCCAGGCGCTCGTCAAGGACATCATCACGGGGCTCTTCATCTTGATCGAGGACCAGATCGCGGTCGGCGACATCATCGATGTCGGCAAGGACCACCGGGGAACGGTCGAGGCGATCTCGATCCGCACGATCCGGTTGCGCGACCAGGCGGGGATCGTCCACACCGTGCCGTTCAGCGAGGTGACCTCGATCAAGAATCTGTCCAAGGAATTCGCTTACGCGGTCACCCGCATCGCGATTTCTTACAGCGAGGACATCGATCGCGTGGTCGAGATATTGCGTGGGGTCGGCGACCAGCTGAAGGAAGACGAGACGGTGGCGCCGTTCATACTCGATCCGCTCGACTACCAAGGGGTCGACGGCCTGGAAGATACCGGCGTGGTGCTGCTGATGCGCATCCGCACCGTGCCGGGCAAGCACATGCTGGTCGGGCGCGCCTTCAATCGGCTGGTCAAGATCGCCTTCGACGAGCATCGAATCGCCGGCCGTGATCCGGCTGCGGCGGTAGTGATCAGCGAGCCGGCGGTGGCCCCGTCGGATCCTAACGAACCGGTGGACGAACCACACAGCCCCGGCAATTCAGCGCCGCCGCGCCTGACCCTCGACTCCCAAACACCGCGCAGTGCTGA
>CAVWIS010000061.1:0-116651 GCA_963755055.1 uncultured Alphaproteobacteria bacterium
TTCGTGCCAGAGCACTAATCGCTGCGCAATAGCCCGCCGAAGCGGGGGCTTATTAGGGGCGCGGGAACGGGGCGAAATATGCTATGCATCTCGGCGCCCCCCGGCTACATCCTCGGCCATGCAGGAAAGCCCATGAGGCGGCGAGAGTTCATCACGCTGGTCGGCGGCGCGGCGGCGGCGTGGCCGCTTGCGGCGCGCGCGCAGCAGGCCGAGCGGATGCGGCGCATCGGCGTGCTCATGGGCCAGGCCGCGGACGATCCGGACGGGCAGGCCCGCCTCGCGGCGTTCCTGCAGGGGCTGCAGCAATTGGGCTGGACCGACGGCCGCAACGTGCAGATCGATACCCGCTGGGCCGCAGGCAATGCCGACGAGATTCGCAAATACGCGGCGGAATTGGCTCGCGCTCGCGCCGGACGTCATCCTGGCCTCCGGCACTTCGGTCATGGGGCCGTTGTTACAGGCGACGCGCACCGTGCCGATCGTGTTCGTGAATGTCGCCGACGCCGTCGGCGCTGGTTTCGTCGAAAGCTTGGCACGGCCGGGCGGCAACACAACCGGCTTCATCGCGTTCGAATACGGCATCAGCGCGAAATGGCTGGAACTGCTCAAGCAGATCGCGCCCCGCGTGACGCGGGCGGCGGTCCTTCGGGATCCCGCCATAACGGCCGGAATTGGCCAATTCGCCGTAATCCAGTCCGTGGCGCCGTCGGTCGGGCTGGAGGTAAGCCCGGTCAACGTGCGCGACGCCGGCGAGATCGAGCGCGCCGTCACGGCATTCGCGCGCTCCTCCAATGGCGGCCTGATCGTGACGGCGAGCGCGTTGTCACTGGTCCATCGCGATCTGATCATCACGCTTGCGGCCCGGCACAAACTGCCCGCGGTCTACTACCGACGCACTTTACGTCACGACGGTGGCTTGATCTCCTATGGGTCTGATCTTGTCGACCAGTATCGGCGCGCGGCCGGCTACGTCGATCGCATTCTCAAGGGCGAGAAGCCAGCCGACCTTCCGGTGCAGGCGCCGACGAAATACGAGCTGGTGCTCAACCTCAAGACTGCCAAGGCGCTCGGCCTTGACGTGCCGGCGACGCTGCTCGCGCGCGCCGACGAAGTGATCGAGTGAGTTTGCTGCATGACCGGTTTGGGTCAGAGCGGGAGCGCAGGCCATGACGACCGCCTGCCGCGCACGGGGCCGGTGTACCCCAGTGACCGGACCGGTGTCGGGCGAACCGGGTGGAGTCGGCCTTGTGCCAACAACCGACATCATCGACATTCACTCGACCACCTCTTCGGCGCGGGCGAGAACTATTTCGGGAATAGTTATGCCGAGGGCATTGGCGGTTCTGAGGTTCACGACCAGCTCGAATCGCGCGGGGCGTTCGATGGGGAGGTCGGCAGGCTTGGTGCCGCCCAGAATCCGAGCGACATAGCCTCCGCATCGGCGAAACATATCGGGAAGGTCAGGGCCATACGAGACGAGACCTCCGGCGTCCACGTGCGCCCGATAAAGGTACATCGTCGGCAGACTTGCGCTTGCGGCGAGCTCCGCGATCCGTGTTCTGTTGGCGAGGGTTAGCGGATTCGACAGAACAATGAGAGCGTCGGCGCGCCAGTACTTCGCAGTGGCAAAGACGCTCTCCAGGCTCGTGGCAGCTTTGAATTCGGTGGCCAGCGTCTGCAGTCCAAGGGATCGAGCGACTCGGTCCAGCTCTCGAAGCTGGGAGGCATTGAGATCCGTGTCTCCGAGCACGCGCGACGCGAGACGTCCCGCGGTATAGATCTCCTTCAGGATTTGCAGATGCTTTCCGCTCAGCTCGGAAAGATCGAGAAATAGTCCGGTGATGTTTCCCCCCGGGCGCGCAATGCTGGAGACCAGCCCGCTCTCGACGGGATCGATTTCCAGGTCTATTCCCACGATCGGGATCGTGTGCGTAGCGTTCTTGGCGGCTGACAAAGCCCAGGTGCCGCGGGCAAAAATCACATCAACGTTGAGCTTTGTGAGCTCCGCTGCGAGCCCCGGGAAAAGCGCGGGTTTGTCGTGAGCGGATCGGTGCTCGAAAACGATGTTACGTCCCTCCGTGTATCCGGCCTCACGTAGCCCTTGGACGAACGCGTCCCAGTTGGTTGGGGGTGGTGGAGGGGTATCGGTCGGGGCTGCGATAGCAAGATGACCGATCCGGTAGGGAGCGAACGGCTGCCCATGCGCTGCAAGCGACCACCCTGCGGTTGCTCCGCCGGCAAGCTTGATGAACGCGCGTCGTCTCATGCTTCCCCTCAAGGTCGCTGGCCAATGGATCGCACCAATAAAATAGCACGCTGGCGGCGGACCGTATAAGGTCTCACAGTGAGCATTTCTGGTCCGGAGTACCCCAGAGAGCGGGCCCATTTCTGCGCCACAGCGAGTGACGGGTTCGTGCCAGGGCCGGACATCGGCTATTCGATCACCTCGTCGGCGCGGGCGAGCAGGGAGGGTGGGATTGTACGACCGAGTGCCTTGGCGGTTTTGAGGTTGATGACGAGCTCGAACCGGGTCGACTGTATGACCGGAAGGTCGGCGGGTTTGGCTCCATTGAGGATGCGACCCACATAGATACCCACCTGAAGCAGAGCATCGCTGCGGACAGTCGAGTAGCTGATCAAACCGCCGACGGCGGTGAACTCCTGCCACTCGTACATGACGGGCACCTTGTAGCGGGCCGCCAGCGCCACCAGCTGGTTCCGACGGATCTGGAAGAACAAATCGGCGCTCATCAACAGCGCATCGGCTCCTCGCTGAACGAGAGTCGCAAAGGCCAGGTCGATTTCACTGTCGTTGCTCGCGTCCAGGACGATGACGCTCCGCCCGATGGCGCGGGCAGCGTCCTCGACCTGCTTCACCTGCATTTCGCGAATCTGGCTGCTCGGGTTCACGAGAAAAGCGATCACGCGCGCCTCGGGAACCAACTCGCACAGCAGCTCCAGCCGCTTCGGCCCGAGCGAGGTGGTAAACACGTGGACGCCCGTGGTATTCCCACCCGGCCGATTGAAGCTCTTGACCAGTCCGTCCTGGACCGGGTCGCTGCCGCTCGCGAAAACGATGGGAATTGTCGACGTTGTCGCCTGCGCCGCCCGTGCCGGCTGGGGCCCGCCGGTGGTGACGATCACGTTCACTTGGCTGCGAACCAGATCAGCCGCCAATGCCGGCAACCGATCGTACTGGCCTTTTGCCCAACCGTATTCGATTGTCAGATTCTTGCCTTCGGCGTAGCCGGTTTCGCTCAAGCCCTGGCGGAACGCGGCGACGTTGCTCCTGTCGCTCTCCGTGTCCAATGATGTGGGGCTAAGCCAACCGATCGTCCGTACCACCGGCTGCTGGGCGCGCGCCACGAGCGGCCAGACAACAGCCGCGCTGCCGAGAAGCGTGATGAACTTGCGCCGCTGCATGCCGGCCTCGGGCCAAACGCGTTGTGCAATGCTTAGAGCGTAGCACTTTGCAACCGGCGGCGAGCAAGAAATCGCACACGAGCCCGATGCCTGCGCTGGGTCATGAGCCGTAAGCCTGGAGTCAGCATATCCGGCATTTCGCCAGCGCCTTCACAATCTGAATTGGGTTGGGGGTCGCAACATTCGCATCGCCGTTCGCTGGGGTGGTGGCGATGCCGCCCGGACCAGGGCATACGCCACCGAATTGGTAGGCTTCGCGCCAGACCTGATACTGGCCACAAACACACAGGCGGAAAGCGGGCTGATGAGCATCACCGGTCCGGTCGACGGCGCACCGACCAAGCACGGGGTCGCGATCGTCGATCTCGCCACCGGGATGCTGGCGACGATCGCCATCCTCGGCGCATTGAACGCGAGAGCGGCCAGCGGGCGCGGACGGACGGTGTCGGTTTCGCTGTTCGAGAGCGGCCTCGCCCTGCTCGCCAACGTGGCCTCGAACCACCTGGTCTCGGGGAAGCCGGCGCGGCGTTACGGCAAGGGCCATCCCAATATCGTCCCCTACGGGACGTTTCGGGCGGCGGACGGCGATCTCGCGTCGAGGCCGCCCTTGCCGACGCCCAGACCGCGGCGCGGGAGATGGTGCTGGCGATCGCGCATCGGACGGCGGAAGGCCTGCGCACGCTCGGTTTTCCATTAAGATGACCGGCACGCCGCCCGCCGCGACCCGGCCGCCGCCGCGCCTCGGCGAGCACACCGACGAGGTCCTCGCCGAGCTGCGTTACGATGCGCCGGCGCGGCGCCGGCTGGCGGAAGCCGGCGTCGTCAAGGCGCTGACCATGGATGCCGAGCCATGACGATCACCGGCCTCTCGCACGTCGCCATCGCGGTTCCCCGGATCGAGGACGCGGCGCGGTTGCTGGCGCAACGGTTCGGGCTCGCGACCGGGCCGATCATGGAGAACGCCGCCCAGGGCGTCCGCCTCGCCTATGTCGAGCTCGGCAACAGCCGCCTCAAGCTGCTCGAGCCGGCATCGCCGCAGAGCCCGCTTGCCCGGTTTCTGGCGGCGCATCCCGGCGGCGGGCTCCACCATGTCAGCCTGTCGACGGCCGACCTCGACGGCGTCCTCGAGGCGATCGCCGGCCAGGGGGCGCGGCAGGTCGGAGCGGCGGCGGTCAATGTGCACGGCCAGCGCATCGCCTTCGTGCATCCGCGCGACGTCCTCGGCGTGCTGGTCGAGATCGAGGAGCATTCACGGACCTGAATCCTGCCGGCAGGATCGCGCCGATCACCGCGCCCACCGGGATGCGTCTCTTCGGCGTCCCCCTTGTCGATCGACGCGAGCATCGACCGGCGCACAGCCTCGGCGCGCCCAATTCTCCTGCCGGATGCCATCCTCCCGGCCGCGCCGTTCGCTGGTGTTTTTGGCGCATGGCAACCATCTCCGCCCGGCAAACCCCTTTCGCCGCCCCGCCATCAATGCGTAATCTCCCGGCTCAAGTCGGTCACGAGGGAGGAAGGCATGAGCGAAGTCGACGGCGCTACCCTGATAGCGCGGAGTCTCAAGCAGCAGGGCATCGATCACCTGTTCGGCGTGGTCGGGTTTCCGATCACCCCGATCGCCGCAGCCGCGCAGAAGGAAGGCGTCGCCTATATCGGCATGCGCAACGAGCAGGCCGCCTCCTACGCGGCGCAGGCCTACGGCTATCATGACCGGCCGCCCCGGCGCCTGCGTCGTGGTGACCGGCCCGGGCGTGGTGCACGGCCTCGCCGGCCTCGCCAATGCCCAGCAGAACTGCTGGCCGATGATCCTGCTCGGCGGCGCCTCGGAGACCTATCGCGGCGGCATGGGCGCCTTCCAGGAGGAGCGCCAGGTGCTGATCGCCTCGCCGTTCTGCAAGTTCGCCCACGGCATCGAGAGCGTCCAGCGCATCCCCTATTATGTCGAGATGGCAACCCGGCACGCGATCTATGGCCGCCCCGGCGCCGCCTATCTCGACGTGCCCGACGACATCATCACCGGCAAATGCGACCTCGACAAGGTGGTCCAGGTCCAGCGCACGCCCGACCCGCCGCGCATGGTGGCGCCGATGGAGAACGTCGAGGCGGCGCTGAACCTGCTCGGAGAAGGCCGAGCGGCCGCTCGTGCTCGTCGGCAAGGGCATGGCGTGGTCGCGCGCCGAGGACGAGGTCCGCGCCTTCATCGAGCGCACCCAGCTGCCGTTCCTGCGCTCGCCGATGGGCAAGGGCGTGATGCCGGACGACCATCCGCTGTCGGTCGCGGCGGCGCGCACGCTGGCGCTGCAGAACGCCGACGTCGTCTTCCTGATGGGCGCGCGGTTCAACTGGATCTTTCATTTCGGCCTGGCGCCGCGCTATGCCAAGGACGTCAAGGTCATCCAGCTCGACATCGCGCCCGAGGAGATCGGCCACAACAAGGCGACCGAGGTGGCGCTGGTCGGCGACGGCAAGGCGATCGTCGGGCAGCTCAACCAGGCGCTCGCCAGCCGCCAGTGGTTCCATCCGAAGGACACGCCGTGGCGGCAGATGATCGCCAAGAAGGCGACCGACAACGCGGCGCAGATCCGGCCGCAGATCGACGACGACGCGGCGCCGGCGAACTACTACCGCGCCCTGCGCGACGTCGCCGCCTGGATGCCGAAGAACGCGGTGCTCAGCGCCGAGGGCGCCGGCACGATGGATATCGGCCTCACCCAGCTGCCGAGCTTCGACGCCCGGTCCTGCCTCAACGCCGGCACCTACGGCACGATGGGGGTCGGTCTCGGCCAGGCGATCGCCGCCTGCGTGGCGCAGCCCGGCCGGCCGGTCATCCACCTCTCGGGCGACTCGGCGATCGGCTTTTCCGGCATGGAGATGGAGACGCTGGCCCGCTACAACTTCCCGGTCAAGATCGTCGTCCTCAACAATGGCGGCATCGGACCCGGCCTGCCGGAGGTCCCGGAAAACCCGATGTTCAACTCGCCGCCCAACGCGCTGATCTACGGCGCCCGCTACGACCGGGTGATGGAGAGCTTTGGCGGCAAGGGCTTCTTCGTCGAGGATCCGAAGAAGATCCGCGGCGCCCTCGACGAGGCGATGAAGTTCCCCGGCCCCGCGCTCGTCAACGTCGTGATCTCGCAGGGCTCCGCCCGCAAGCCGCAGCAGTTCCGCTGGCACAGCTGATTGCGTGACGGAACACGGGGCCGCGCCGGAAAGGGCGCGGCCTCCTACTGGCTTGAGGCCATTGTGAGTTTATCCGGCAGGCGCAGCTGTTTTGGGCTGAATGGAAAAGCCCGGTCTCGATCCTCTCAACCAAACGCAGGACGACATGCCAGCGGCCGTTCGAGCATCGGGCGCTCGCGGCGGGGTGGTCAGGGCCGAACCACCCAGGCGCAGGACTGCGGTTTGGAGACAATCTGCGCCCTCACGGCCGCGGCCGCCGCGACCAGTCGATCGGCGAGGGTGTCCGGATCGCCCACCTCCTCTGTTGCCAGCCCGAGGCGAGCGATATGGGGCAGCATGCTTCGATAGGTCATGGCCGACAACCGCCACAGCGGCAACTCGCAGCCGCCGGCGATCAACTCCCAGATCAGACGGGGAGTGGGCAGATCGGCCTCCTCAAAGCAGGCGATCAGTCGTCCGCCGACATCGCGGTTCGGCAGCATCGCTGCGAATACCGAGCTCAGGCATTGTTCGGATCTTGCATGAAGGTCGACGGTCGGCAGCGTGCGGGCGGCGACGTGACCTGCGGGTTCGTGGAACGCGACGACACCTCCAGGGCGGACCGCCGTCGCCGCTCGCCGTACCAGGGCGACGGGATCAGCCTGGTGGTGCAGGATGTAGCGGCCGATCGCGGCATCGAATACCGGCGAGTCGGGAAATGCCTCGTCCGAGGCGACCAGGAATTCAATTTGCCGATGTCCGGCCGCAAGCGCCCTGGCCTTCGCCATCTCGATGGCGCGGGGTTCGCGGTCGAATGCCATAACGCTTCCGTTCCCGCCGACGGCCTCGGCCAGCAGCATGGAGAGGTCGCCGACGCCGCAGCCGATGTCGAGCACACTCATCCCGGGTCCAATGCCGCAGTCCCGGATCAATCGTCGGCTGACGCCGGCGATGATTCCGGCCTGGAACTGCAGGCGCTCGATTTCAAGGTCTGCGTGACCCAGAACGTAGGGGGACGTAGCCTGCATCGCTTGATCCGCCGTGTCAGGTTAGCACCACTGAATGAAAGTCGCAGGGTGGGGGATTTGAAAATCACGTAGTGGAGAGGGAATCCCATTGAGATCCAGGGGGTTGGGATGGTTCTCCGGAGAGCGAAGGGTATTAAATCGCGGTTTCGGCAGTACGTCGAGGGTCTTGTGAGCGTGATTGGGCACGCGGATCGTGCTGGCCCGTTGCGCGACTATTGCACGGGCTTGGTGATGCCGGTCGCACGCAAGAGTGTTGAACCGATGGCGGCGATCACGGCGCCGGGGCGAACAGCGGCGCAGCATCAGTCGTTGCTGCATTTTGTCGGGCAAGGCGGTTGGTCCGACGGGGAGGTCTTGGCCAAAGTTCGCGAGATGGTATTGCCGCGGATTGAGCGTCATGGATCGATCAGGGCCTGGATCATCGACGATACGAGCTTCCCCAAGAAGGGACGGCATTCGGTTGGGGTGGCGCACCAGTACTGCGGGCAGCTTGGCAAACAGGCGAACTGCCAAGTCGCCGTCTCGCTGTCGATCGCCAATGACGCGGCAAGCTTGCCGGTGGCCTATCGGCTGTATTTGACGAAAGACTGGGCGGAGGACGCGGCACGCCGATCCAAGGTGGGCGTGCCTGAGCACATCGACTTCAAGACCAAGCCGGAGATCGCGCTTGAGCACATCCGCTGGGCGTGTGAAGTGGGCCTTCCTGGCGAGATGGTGCTGGTGGATGCCGGCTATGGCCATAACTCCAAGCTGCGTGCCGGCATCACAGAGTTGGGGAAGGTCTATGCTGCCGGCATTCAGCCGCAGACCTTGGTGTGTCCGCCGGGCAAGCGACCCGGCGGCGCGCCGAAGAAGGGGCACCGTCGCGCACCCGCGGCGATCTCGGCGAAGGAAGTCGCGCTCAGGCTGCCGGCAAAAGCGTGGCGCACGATCGAGTGGCGTGAAGGCACGAATGAACGGCTGTCCTCACGGTTTGCCCGTGTGCATGTTCACGTTGCGTCGATCCGCGAGCGTTCCGAGGTGCCGGCGAGGGAGTGGCTGCTGATCGAGTGGCCCGAGGGCGAGAAAGAGCCCACCAAATATTGGCTTTCGACCTTACCGAGCAGTATCTCGCTCCGCGATCTGGTCGACGCCGCCAAGCTGCGCTGGCGCGTCGAGCGCGACTATCTGGAGCTCAAGCAGGAGGTCGGCCTCGGGCATTTCGAAGGACGGGGATGGCTCGGCTTTCACCATCACGCCACTATGTGCATCGCCGCATACGGTTTCCTGATCTCCGAAAGGGAGACAATTCCCCCCTCGAGACCACGTTCCGCCAGGTTGTTCCCGGAACTTGCCGTATCCGACGGTTACCGACCCAGAGGATCCCCCGTTGCGGCCTGAGCGACATGTCCCAAATTCAATCGCAACCATGCGCCAATGGCTCATCGATGCTATCGTCACACGCCTGCCACGATGCCCATGCTGTCACGCTCCAAACCCGCGGCATTCGCGGCAGAATCGTTAATGACGCAGTAGTGTTAGAGCATTTCCCGGAAAAGTGGATGCCGGTTTTCCGATAGGAAATGCGACAAGTGTCGAATCTAGAGCGCTTTCCGGCCGCAGCCCATCCGATTTCATGGTCAGCTAATCGGGAAGCGCTCTAGTCACCCCGGATGTTCGCCGCCCTGATGATCGGCCACCACTTGTCGATCTCGGCCTTCTGGAATGCGCCGAGTGCCTCCGGGGTCTGCTGCTCGCGTGGGGGGATCTCAAAGCCCAGATTGGCAAGTTTCTGACGCACGGCCGGATCGGCCAGACTGCTCATCGCCGCCGCATTGAGCGTGCCGATAATTTCCTTCGCTGTGCCTCTGGGTGCCCACAACCCGAACCAGTTGGAGACATGGAAACCGGGCAAGCCGGCCTCGTCTGCCGTCGGGACATCGGGCGCCTGGGCCAGGCGGCTCCTTGCCAGCAAGGCAAAGGCCTTGATCGTGCCGGCACTCAGCTGCGGCAGGATCGTCACCGGCGCGTCGATCATCATGTCGACCCGGCCGGCCACCAGATCCTGCATGGCCGGAGCGGAGCCGCGATAAGGCACGTGCTGAATGTGGGTGCCGGTGGCACTCTGAAAATAGACACCGCCGACATGTCCCATGCTGCCGACCCCGGCGCTCCCCTGCAAGGCTCTGTTCGGGTTGGCCTTCAGCCACGCGATGAGTTCCGTCAGATCGTTCGCCGGCACGGCATTGCTGGCGACGATCATCGACGAGAAGCTTGCCAGCAGCGAGACCGGCTCGAAATCATTCAGCAGGTCGTAGTGGAGAGCATACAGAGCACCATTGGAGACGTGCGTGTTCCACAGGCCCAGGCTGAGCGTGTAGCCGTCCGCGGCCGCACGGGCGACCCGGCCCACCGCGATGCTGCCGTTCGCCCCGCCCACGTTCTCGATGATGACCGGTTGTCCAAGCAAGACCCGCATGCGCTCGGCAACAATGCGGCCAACCGTGTCGGCCGGCCCGCCGGCCGAGTACGGCACGACCATGGTGATGGCTCGCGTCGGATAGGCTTGCGCCCATACGATGCGTGAGACGGCCGGCAACGCGGCGGCGCCGGCGGCCAGATTGAGAACCTTGCGGCGGGAAAGCGTCATGATCTTTTCCTCTGCGGCGCGCAACCGGCGCGAACCCGACGTCGTCGAAGGATATCGGGGCGCCGCCGCGCACCGGTAATGCTATTATGCGATTGCCTAATACCAGTCTCGATATCGCGGGTGCCGCCATGGACGAGAGCGAGCGCATTGAGCGCCGTCTGAAACTGCACGACATGCGCATCCTCATTTCGGTGGTGCGGGCGGGCAGCATGCACAAGGCGGCGGAGCGCCTTGCGACCTCCCAGCCGGCCGTGTCGCGAGCGATTGCCGACCTCGAGCATGCGCTCGGCGTGCGCCTGCTCGATCGCAGCCCGAGCGGCGTCGAGCCGACGCAATACGGTCATGCGATCATCAAGCGCGGGCTTGCGGCCTTCGATGAGCTCAGACAAGGCGTCAAGGACATCGAGTTTCTTGTCGATCCGACGTCGGGCGAGCTGCACATCGGGTGCAGCGAGTACGCGGCGGGCGGACCGGTCCTCGCCGTCATCGACCGGCTCACCCAAAAGTATCCGCGCATGGTATTCGACGTCGCGACCGGTCCGGTGCTGATGATGTACCGCGATCTGGCGGAGCGAAGGGTCGAGCTTGTGATAACGCGGATTGTCGAATTCGCGGGTCACGACAACATGATGGTCGAGAACCTGTTCGACGACGACATCGTCGCGGTGGCGGCGATGAAGAACCCGTGGACGCGGCGGCGGCGCATCGAGCTGGCCGAGCTTGTCGACGAACCTTGGACGCTGCCAGCAGATGATACCGGGATCGGCGCATTCGCCATCCGGGCGTTTCGCGCGCGTGGGCTGGAGCCGCCGCGGGCAACTGTCATCACCTACTCCATGCATATGAGAAACAAGCTTCTGGAGACCGGTCGCTTCCTCACGATGTTGTCAGGCTACACATTGATGCTGCCTGGCCGGCACCCCTCGCTCAAGGCATTGCCTGTCGAGTTGGACAATGCGCGTGGGAAGATCGCGATCGTCACCTTGAAAAATCGAACGCTCAGCCCGCTGGCGGAGCTGTTCATCAAGACCATGCGTGCGGTCGTCAGGCCGCTGGCGAGGGCGAAGTGATGTTCGGCTCCGATGCGGGCGTACGACAGGCGTGTGGTCCTGCGACATCGCGCCCGAGGAGATCGGCCGCAACAAGGCGACCGAGGTGGCGCTGGTCGGCGACGGCAAGGCCATCGTCGGGCAGCTCGCATGAATTGCTGCGATTTGCTCGACCTCCGCCAAGTCCCGATGAGCGGCGAAATGAAGTCACGTGCCACTGGGCCGAAGTCCTGTTCAGGCCGGCCATACCGCATTCCGCTCCATACCTTCCGTCGTGCCCGACGAATGCTCGACGCCGCCGGCGGGCAGCTCGAATTGAAAAACCGAGCCTCTGGATGCAGCAGGCGACACCCAGATCCGACCATCATGGCTCTCGATGATCGAATGGCAGATGGAAAGGCCCATGCCCATGCCGCGCGCCTTCGTCGTGTAAAGCGGCTTGAAAATGCGATCGATGCAGGATGGGTCGATTCCGCTCCCGGTATCCTCGATCGAAACACGTACGCTGTCGTCCCCGTTGGATTCGGATTTTACGGACAATACGCGAGGTTGCGTCGAGCTCATGGACTCGATGGCATTCATCGCCAGATTGAGGATGACCTGTTGCAACTGGACCTCGTTTCCGACAACGAGCGGGAGGCGATCGGCGAGGTCCATTCGACTTTCAATGCCGAGCTTCCGCATGTCGACATCGAGGAGCCCCACCACCGACAGGACCAGCTTGTTGATATCAAGAGGCGTCTTGTCCTGCGTATCCTTCCTGAACATGCCCCGGACAGTCGCGACGACGTCGCCTGCGCGGTGACCGGCCGATACGATCTGGGACAATTCGTTCCGCGCCTTGCCGATATCGGGGTTTTCCCTCGAAAGCCAACGCAGGGCTGCATTGGCTCTTGTCACGATGCCGGTGAGAGGTTGATTGACCTCATGGGCGATTGTCGCCGACAGCTCGCCGGCCGTCGCCATCCTGTTCATCTGGGTAAGCTCCGACATATGCTCGCGCGCCGCTCGTTCCGCGCGACGGCGGTATTGACGTTCGTGCAACAGCCAGCCGATGAGGGAAGCCTGCGCCAGGATCGCAACCAGGCTCCCTACAATTTGCATTTTGTATCGGTCCCATGCGCTCGGATCGCGGAACCTGATGTCGCTCCCCGGCGGCAGTCTCGACTCGCCGATTCGCCAGCGCTGCAGCTGCCGCCAATCGAACAGCACCTTGTTGGTTTGCGCTTGCGAAAGACGGGGTCCCGAGGGCTCGGTGCCCGCCAGGATCCGCAGAGTGAGCTTCGCAGCCTCCGTACCGTGCGCGGAAAAGCTGTACAGATAACCGCCGACGATGCCCCGGCCAAGATATTGATCGAGAAAGCCATAGGTCGGAACGCTCGCTGCCGCCGACACGCGCTCCGCCACATCGTGCGGGACGAAAGACTCCCCGGCGCCGTCCTGAAAGAGAGTCAGGTACAGCACGATGGTCCGCGGCGGCAGCTGCGAGAGCTTGGCAAGCAGTTCCCGCAGAGGGAGCATTGTCAGGTAGCTGAAATGGAGACGTTCCTCATACACGCGGAACTCATTTCTCGCCTGCGCAAGAAGCCTCGTATCGAACTCGGAGGTGCCGGCGACAACGATTACTCGTTCGGTCCCGGGATGCAGACCGAGCGCAAGCTCGAGCGTCGGCGCGAACTCTCGCTTGCCGAGGATGCCGCGGACGTAAGGAGGCAACGAGCGATTGCCGAGCTCTGTTCTGTCGATCCCGCAAAACACGATGGGGGTCCCGGGAAAGATGGCAGGTCCCTCGCTCAGCAAGAAATCAAGCGCAGGTCCCATGATGGCAATGGCCACGTCGATCTTCTTGTCGGCATATTTCGCCCGAAGGAACTCGCGCAGCAGCCCCGGATAGCCGCCCGAGCCGAATCGGGAGCGATCCATCGCCTCGTTGTAGACCTCGATAGGGTCTGCGGCGTTCGCGCTGAGGGTCCGGACAAAATCGGCCTGAACGAGCGCCAGACCAGGCAACTCGGGGCGCTCGTCGTAGAGCAACACGACGCGCCGAGGTGCCGCAGACGCCGGCAGGACGCCGGCGATCCAGGCGATCAACCCCGTACACACGACCAGCAGCGCGGTGCACCGTCTCATGCGCCAAGCCCCGGACCTGACAGCCGCAAGTCTACTCGTTTCACCCGGGTGCGAAAGCCCGGCTCTGCCGTTTCCCTGGACTTCGACGAACGCGCAAAAGTCATGCGCTCCCAGTCACTTGATCGAACGCCTCATGGCCCGCCCGGACCGGGACCTTGACGACGAAGACGGTGTTGCCATAGATCACGCCATGGCCGCGTGTTCGCTGGGCTTATCGACCTGCAAGCGCATTATTGAATCGCATAGCGGGGTCCGATCGCAGGCGGCGAAGGCACCTCGCTTTTCTGCTTCCTTCGCCGGGCGGCCGATGTGGGGGTCTAGTCGTGCCGGATTCACCGACCGAAGAGCCGATTGTCTTCATTGTCGATGACGATGCCGAAGTTCGCGGGGGAGTGAGTGCGCTCTTGCAATCCGTCGGGCTGAACAGCGAGAGCTTCGGGTCGGCGGCCGAGTTTCTGCGGCGGAAGGAGCGCGACGTCGTGAGTTGCCTGATCCTGGACGTGCGGTTGCCGGGACTGGGTGGGCTCGAGTTCCAGGCTTTTTTGGCCAAAGACGACCCTGGCATTCCGATCATCTTCGTGACGGGCCACGGCGACATAACAATGTCCGTGCGAGCCATGAAGAGTGGTGCGGTCGAGTTCCTGACCAAACCGTTTCGCGAGCAGGATTTGCTGGATGCCGTCCAGGTCGCGCTCGCCCGGGACCGCGCACGACGCGAAGCCAGCAGGCGCATGCGCGGGCTGCGCGAGCGCCTCGATACGTTGACCACCCGCGAGAAAGAGGTAATGGTTCTGGTGACCGCCGGCTTGATGAACAAGCAGATTGCCGCCAAGCTCGACGTGAGCGAAGTGACGGTAAAGGTCAATCGCCATAACCTCATGAAGAAGCTCGAGGTGAGATCGGTTGCCGAGCTCGTCAGAATGGCCGATTTGCTCGGTATCCGGCACAACGACCCCTGACCCCCCAACCAAAGTATATTTGCCCGACCTCTTCCGGCATCCGGACGGTGCCGCCGCACAATTGACGCGGACTCGTGACATGGATTCCTCCAAGACGCCCACGCTGTCGCCCCCTTGCCCTGTGCGCGTCCGCCGGTCTGGCCTCCCGGATCAAACTATTGGCACATGAGAGCAAGACGCGCGCCGACCGTCGTCATAATAACGCCGCTCCCGCTGCGCCGCGAAGTGCGACACGCCTTTCGGGCGCGAAGGACGATTCCTTGATGCATTGGCATCGGCACACGACCGCGTCCAAAGAAATCCGCGCGCGGCGTCAGTGGCCGGCAGCTTGACGGGTGGCAACTTGCGCAGGACGGCCGACAGGAATCTCATTGAGCAGCAGCTCGTCCGCGCCTGCCGGTCGCTTTTCCTGGTCGGCGCCGACGAGAATGAATTGAGGATGATTCCGCTCGCGCGCTTCGGCGCCTACGAGGTTCGCCTGGTCGGGCTCTCTGGCGACGTCGCCACCTGCTGGGTCGAGCTCTACGCCCACGACACCGCTACTTCGCTCGACAGCTTTCGTTTCGCTGAGCCTGACGGCGCCGTCGATGAGGCCGACGCGTTGATCGCCCAGGCACGGGATCTCGACCAGTTGTCGCAGAAGCGATGACGGGGACGGAGGGCGGAGCCCAAGCCAGGCAAACATGATGGCTATCGTCCTCTCGGTCACTTTCCCGTGATGGAGAGACTTCCGATGCTCCGGGGAAAGACGAGCGACGCGCGTTGCGATCCGCGCAGGGCATCATGGCCGGCGCTCGGCAATGGCGGCCCCCGTGCTGCTGACGTAGGGGAAGCGTTTCGTGCCGGTCGGTCATCGAATCTCGGAACGGTCCGCATCGGGGCTTCCGCAAGCAGTTCCGCTTGGTTACTTTGTTGCGGGCTGCCGGCGCGTAGCAGTGAGAGCTGGCCATGGACACCTTGCACACCGAGGAACAGATCGTCTTCGTCGTCGACGACAATGCCGACGTTCGGGCGGGGCTGGGAGAGCTCCTGGGGTCCGTCGGATTGAAGAGCGAAGCGTTTGCGTCGGCGGCTGAGTTTCTGCGGCGGAATGTGCCGGACACCGCCAGCTGCCTGGTTCTGGACGTTCGCCTGCCCGGCCTCAGCGGGCTCGATTTTCAGGCCGACCTGGCCAGAGCCGAGGTCGGCATCCCGATCATCTTCATCACCGGCCACGGAGACATTCCGATGTCGGTGCGCGCCATGAAGGCCGGTGCGGTCGAGTTCCTGACCAAGCCGATCCGGGAGCAGGAGTTGCTGGATGCGGTCCAGCTTGCGCTCAGCCGCGATCGCGCCAGACGCGAATACGAGAGGCGCAGCCGTGAGCTGCGCAAGCGTTTCGAGCAGTTGAATGCCCGGGAACGGGAGGTCATGGCCTGGATAACGCGGGGCTTGATGAACAAGCAGGTTGCCGCCAGGATCGGGATCAGCGAGGTCACGGTGAAGGTCAACCGGCACAACCTGATGAAGAAGCTTGGCGTGAAATCGGTGGCCGACCTGGTCAGAATGGCCGATAGCCTGGGGCTTCCCGCGGATCATTAGAGCATTTCCCGGAAAAGTGGACACCGGTTTTCCGAAAGGAAATGCGACAAGTGTCGAATCTAGAGCGCTTTCCGGCCACGGCCCATCCGATTTCATGGTCAACCTAATCGGAAAGCGCTCTAACGCGCTTAACCAAAGTATATCTGCCAGACACTTTCGTTATCCGGACGGTGCTGCCGCACAATTGCCCCCCGGCCCGCGAGTGTGTAAGCCCGAGACACGCGGACGCGTGCCATGGATTCCTCCAAAATGCCCATGATTTGCATCGTCGACGACGACGACCTGGTGCGGGATTCGACGGAGAGTCTGATCCAGTCGCTGGGCTACCGGACGCTGACATTTGGCTCGGCGGAGCGCTTCCTGGAATCCGGTTGCGTGGCCGAAACCTCGTGCCTGATCACCGACATTCATATGCCGGGCTTGAACGGCCTCGATCTGCAAAGCCGATTGCTGGCCGAGGGAAACCCCACACCTGTTATTTTCATCACGGCGTACGCGGAGGAGAAGTTCAGGAAGCGCGCGCTCGGAGCGGGCGCCGTCGGATTCCTGCCCAAACCGTTCAGCGAGAGTAGCTTGCTGACCTGCATCGACAAGGCGCTGTCCAAACGCTGAGCCGGCATCCCGGCAGCAGCATGCCTTTCATTCCCGGGACTCGCACCGGCACCGCGATTTCGGCTCCGGTGTCCACCTTAACCAAGGTATATCCATCCAATACCGCTGCATACGGCCGCAGTCCGTATCGATATAGGCAAAAGCCACAAAGATAGTGGAGGGACGGTCCCTATCCTGATCCATTCATATCGGTCAGGGATCATGGAGGGGACATGCAGACCGATCAGGCGTTGCGGGATGTCGTGGCATGGGTGCCGGGGCGGATCTCGACGAACTCGTCCGATACGGCCGTGCTGGCGGCTTTGAGCCGGGGCGACATCAACGCGTTTCGCGTCTTCGTCGCTCGCCACAATGTCCGCCTCTATCGGTTCGCGCTGCGGGTCATCGGGGATCGGGCGACGGCCGAGGACGTGGTCAACCAGGTTTTCCTTCACGTTTGGCGCAGCCCGAACAAATTCGAGCAGCGCTCGGAAGTTTCCACGTGGCTGCTGGCGATCACCCGAAATGTCGCGGTATCCGCCATGCGCCGCCGGCCGACGATCGGCCTGGAGGAGGCTCACGCCGGGCTGGCCGAGGATCCGACGGCGGATCCCGAACACCCGGTGCGCCATGCGCAACGCTCCGGAAGCATCGCGGATGGCCTGGGAGGGCTCTCTCCGCAGCACCGCGAGATCATCAACCTCGTCTATTATGACAAGAAATCCATCAAGGAAGTCGCGGAGATCATCAGTGTCTCGCCGAATGCCGTGAAGACGCGCATGCTCTGCGCCCGAAAGGAGCTTGCCATGATGCTGGAAGGAGGGCGGAAAGACCTGACGCTGACGTGAGGATGTCGAAGTCATGATGCAGAGAGCGTGTGGCATGTAGCCAGCGCCACAGAGCTACTCGATGCCGGAGTGCGCGTGATGGATGGGGATGAGAAGCTGATTGCGGCTCTGCGCCTGATCGGAACGTCCGGTTCGTTGGACGGAGCAGCAGGTTCCCCAACCGGGAAGACGGCGCTTATGACGGTCGCCCAGAAGCGGGGCCTTGTCGTCTGGAAACGTTCGCGCGGTTGCTACCAGCTCACCCCCGCTGGATACAGACAGGTCGAGGCGTCCTTTTCGTATCGCGTACCCTTCCGCGAGCGGGTCGCGAGACCGGTTCTGGTCACCGGCGGACTTGCGGTCCTGGCCGCCGGCTACATCGCGGTCGCAACGGCACGTGTGACCTCGCATGAGGAGGTTCGTAAACCGGCCCCGTATGCCGAGGTCCGCCGTCCCGACGCAGCAGGGGGCGTGCACGAGGTGGCGCTGATCGGGACAATAGATAACCCGGCAACAGACGCTCCCGGAACCCTGAGCATCGACGAGGCGCCGCAACCGGCCACAAGGCCGGCTCCAGACAAGGCGTCGCCGGCAGCCGCGGAGAGCAATCATCAAGGCATCGACAGCCATCCGACCGCCAGGGAGCGGAAGAAGCGGAGAGTCGTCCGCAAGCATCAGCGCGAAGCCCAAATGGAGCAGCGCCGCCGATACGCCAACATGGGCCCCGGGTTTGCCTTCACCGGGCAGGTGCATGCCCGCCAGTCATATCCGGCCTATCCCGGCCCCCCGCGCCGAGGCTTCAGGCTCGCCCAGCCGAACGGGTGGGGATGGTAATGCCGCTGGCATCCCGTCAACGACACCGCGCCGATCGAGATCCGCAACAGAAGAACGCAAGAAGCCGCAAACAAGGCGCCGCGGAAATAGCCCGGCGCGCGGCGAACTGCCCACTGTTCTCGCCGGCGCGGCTGGAAATGGCGCCGGCGAGGAGGTTGGGCGGGCGGCTCACGTCGAGCCCACGACCTTTGGCGAGGTGACCCATGATCGACTGGCTCGTGAACCTCCTGCGCAGCCATCCCGAGGTCGCCTTCTTCGTCACCATCACGCTCGGCTACGCGGTCGGGCGCCTGCGGATCGGCTCGTTCACGCTCGGCGCGGTGACCGGCGTGCTGCTCGCCGGCGTCCTGGTCGGTCAGCTTGGAATCGCCTTGCCCGGAGCGGTCAAGCAGGTCTTCTTCCTGCTGTTCCTGTTCTCGATCGGCTATCGGACCGGACCGCAGTTCTTCCGCGGCCTCAAGAGTGACGGCCTGCCTCAGGCGGCGCTCGCGGTCGTGTTCGCCGCGGTCGGGCTGGCGGTCACCTATGCGCTGGCACGCCTGCTCGGATACGATGCCGGAACAGCGGCCGGGCTTCTCGCCGGATCGCTGACCGAGTTGGCGACGATCGGGACAGCGAGCGATGCGATCTCCCGTCTCGCCGTCGACCACGACACCCAGGTGCGGCTCGCCAACCACATCCCCGTGGCTTTCGCGGTGACCTATCTGGTGGGCGTCATCGGAGCCGCATGGTTCCTGGCGCAGGTCGGCCCGAGACTCCTCGGCGTGGATGTCGCAGCCGCATGCCGCGAGTACGAGGAGAAGATGGGCGGCGGCGAGCGCAAGGATCAGTTCGCCGCCTGGCGCCTGTTCGAGATCCGGACCTACCTGGTGGGAGCTGCATCCGCCGTTGCCGGTCGCCCGGTGCGCGAGGTCGAGCGCATGCTCGAAGGTGCGCGCCTCTACGTCAACCGCATTCGCCGCGACGGGAGGATCGAAAAGCCGAACGTCGATTTCGTGATCGCTGCGGGCGACATGGTCGCGGTCGCCGGCCGTCACGAGCTCCTGATCGAGCATGCCGAAAAATTCGGCGCGGAAATCGCCGACCCCGAGCTCGCTCCGGGGGCAGCCGATATGGTGGATGTCGTCGTCACCCAGAGGAAGTTCGACGGCAGGACGGTGGCCCAGCTCGCTGACGAGCCGTTCGCCCGCGGCGTATTCCTTCGCGGCGTCAGCCGCAGCGGCGTGGCGATCCCGGTGATGCCGGCAACCATGGTCGAGCGCGGCGACGTGCTCACGCTGGTCGGCATGCCGGAGCGCACCAGCGAGGCCAGCGAGGCCCTCGGCGTGCCGGACCGGGTCACCGACGTCACCGATATGGCCTTCGTCGGGCTCGGCATCGTTCTTGGCGCGCTGATCGGCATCCCGGCGATCGCGTTCGGGGCGCTCGAGATCGGGATCAGCGAAAGCGTCGGCGTGCTGTTGGGCGGGCTCGTGTTCGGCTGGTTGCGCTCGGTCCGACCCCAGCTCGGCCGCATCCCCGGACCGACGCTGTGGCTGTTCGAATCGCTCGGACTCACCGGCTTCATCGCGGTGGTCGGCCTTGCCGCCGGGCCCGACTTCGTGCGCGGCCTCAAGGAATTCAGGACTGAGCCTGGTCGGCGCGGCCGCGCTGTTGGTGGTCGCATCGCAAACCGTCACCCTGATGGTCGGACGATATGTCTTCCGCATGCATCCGGGCATCCTTCTCGGCGCCTGCGCGGGGGCCGGCACCGCGACGCCGGCGCTTGCCGCCGTACAGGAGATTGCGAAGAGCAGCGTGCCGACGCTGGGCTATGGCGTGAGCTACGCGGTTGGCAACGTGCTTCTCGCGCTGTGGGGAACCGTGATCGTGTTCCTGCTCGGATGAGGCGACCACTTCAGAGAAAAAGCCGCCGAAAGCGCCGGCGGAAGGGTGCGCTTTCCATCACCCCTTCGCATCAAGCGCAGGAGGCGGACGGAACAGCACGGTGTAGTCGATAATGAACCGGAACTCCGGCTGCGAGTCCCGGACATTTCCCTCCTGCCACACGCTGGCGTACTGCGTCTTCAGGCGGAACCCCTTGAAGGGGCCTTCCGTGGGCCGGTATTGCAGCCAGACGTCCAGCTCCCGCCGGTCGGGAATGCCAAGCCCGGTGGCCGGATTGATGGCGTCCCAGCCCTGCGTGTACCACGCCCCCACCGACACTCCCGAAAGCCCGACATTGCCGAAGGCGTAACCGAGGTCATAGGCGAGGCTTCCTCCGAGCGCTTTCTCATTGGCATTGTCGAACGATGTCTGCTGCATGTCCGTATAGTTCGGCTTGGTGCCGAACGGCGAGAATATCTTCGACTCCAGCCCGGTGGCCGACCCGGCAATGAATGCCGTCCACCCGGCATAAACCATCTGTACCTTGGCCGACGCCTGATAGGTGCTGAACGCCTCTCCGGTCAGCAGGTTGGCGCCGACGCTTCGCTGGTCGATGATGTTGGCACCGACGATCCAGTTCGGAACGGTCCTTGGGCAGACGAAAGTCGTATTCTGCCTGGGCGAAGCCCGGTGTTGATGAAATCCTCGATGTGATAGTCCATGACCACGGTCGAGAATCCCGGGAATGGCCGGAACCGCGCCATGCCGAAGCTCGCTCCCCGGTTGACCACATCGCCACCCGTCAGCGCGTCCGACATCGAAATGAAATCGTTCGAGTCGCGCTGCTTGATGCTCGAGATCCACCCGACCGCGTAATCGTAATTGCGCTCCTTGTCGGGTAGCGCCACAAGCTGCACGGCCTCGAAGGTGTTCGGCACCATGCGGTTGTCCTGCGGATTGATCAGCGGAGTATCCACCAATTGGCGGCCACCGCGCAGCTCCTGGTCGCCGAGCTGCAGGCGCCCGTACGCCTGGCCGAGCATGCCGAGCGAGTTCTGTTCCGGCGCGAGCAGCTTCGTGCCGTCCTCGTCGGCCGGCCCGAACAGCTTCTGCGAGGTGTAGAAGGCGGCATGCATTCCGAACAGGTCGCCGATAAGGCCGGAGCGGTACGCAACCCATCCGCCGACAGCCCACGCCTGCGATCGCGAGCCGTCGAAATTGTCGCGTGTCAGATAATATGTGCGCGTGACGATCTGCAGCAGTGAATCACGGAAGAAGGCCGGCGTATCGTCGGGCACTTGCCAATAAATCTCGTGCATGTAGGGCTGCGAGGGGAATTTCCTCAGGCTCCAGGACAGCCGCTCCTGATCCGCGATTTCCTCGCGAGAGGGTGGCAGGAGCACGGAATAGGAATTGCCGGTAGCCTGGCTGGTCAGGGGCACCTGCGCGTGAGCCTGGGGCGACGCGAGCACCCAGACCAGCGCCATGACAATGCGCCGCCAACGACCCGATGAGCTGCCACGGCCGCCCCGGAGAACGGGCGGCAGGGCGGACGTCGCTGAAGAGACCGCTTGCTCATGTCTCTGCCTCGGTACGGTACGGGGAGGCATCGATCCGCGGAGGGCCGGCTGCGGCATCACTCCCCTCGTCGCAGCCGAGATATACCGTCGCTGGAAATTCAAGTAAATTCGTTGCGCGCTCGGCCGGCGCTTCCGGCAACTTTTCTCGCCGCCTGTGACATTTATGTTTCAGACTTGTTCCAACCTGGATTCGATCCGATCGAGATGAATTTGCCCCGCCCGGCAGTGCTCCAAACGTACGGATGATCAGGGCGTCCCCGATGGCGCGGGACCCGTTCCAGCGGAAGCGGAGGCAAATCACAACAACGCTCAGGCAATGGCCTCATCTGCGGAGGTCGCCGTAGCCAGCTACCAGACTTTTCTGCTCCACGTGCCCGCGGAAAGGCGGTGGCCGGAATGCGCCAACGAATGCAGTCCCCTTCGCGAGATTTGGCAGCCGAGCTTCGGAATCGGGACAGCTCCGGCGTCAGCCTCCAACCAAGGTATATCGATGCAATCCCGCCGTATACGGTCGCGGTCCATATGGGTATGGGCAGAAACCCTAAAGACGCTGGAAGGACGGCGCTCGTCTTGGTCCATTGGTATAAGTCAGGGACCATGGAGGGGACATGCAGACCGATCAGGCAGGCCGCTGCTGATTGAGCCGGCCGCGCCGAGCGGATCGACTTCGCGTGAGCCATTCTCGACCATCCCGCGAATTTTTGACCTACGTCAAAATCCCGTCGGTTGTAACCCTTACACTTGACCGCGACCAACTGTGCCCGACCCGCATCGTACAGGAGCTTTCCGATGTCCACCGCAGCACAAGACCGCTCCGTCGCAGTCGATAAATTCTTCGCCGGTCCCGGAGCCCGTGCCGATCGCTGGCGAGACCTGGTCGAGTTGGCGGAAGTTTGGTCCGCCGGATCGAGCGACGGAGCGCGGTTCGCCGCCGCGCTCGCCGAAATGATTCCCACCGAGGAATTCCATGCCTATCCCGGGCTCCGGCTTCTGGCTTCGCTGAACGACCACGCGAAGGCGAAGGACGCGCATGCAAGCGCCGGCCTGGCGCGCCAGATCACCCGCGCGCTGCTCACGCGCTCCTTTCGGCAGAATCCGCACGACTGGGATGGGGACGAGGACAGCGAGGTCATGGCGGATGTGCTGCCGCCGGCGCTCGGTCGCGCCGATGCGCGCCGCCCCTATTTCGAGGTCCTGATCGTTACCGGGGCACCGGCGACGCGCTGGGCCGCGCTCGGCGAGGAATGGCGCCGCCTGCGCCGGCCGCTCGACGGGTTCATCTACGAACCGGTCTTCGTCGGCAGCTTCGAGGACGCGTTCTGCGCCGCGGTGCTCAATCCGGCGCTTGCCGCCGTCATCATCCACGAGGGCTTCCCGTTCCGCTCGCGCCATGATCTGCCGATCCTGCGCAGCCTCGCCGAGGAGGCTGCGCCGCCCGCCGGCGGCGCCGACGCCGTGGCGATCCGGCTCGCCCAGGTGCTCAAGCGCGTGCGTCCCGAGCTCGATCTCTACCTCGTGTCCAATGGCCGGGTCGAGGAAATGGCCGGCAACCCGGAAGCGGACGCGGTCAGGCGCGTGTTCTACGGCGTAGAGGAACTGCTCGAGCTGCATCTTTCGGTGCTCGAAGGCGTCCAGGAGCGCTACGAGACGCCGTTCTTCGACAACCTGAAGAAATACGCCCAGCGCCCGATCGGCACCTTCCACGCCCTGCCGATCGCCCGCGGCAAGTCGATCTTCAGGTCCGACTGGATCCGCGACATGGGCGAGTTCTACGGGCCGACCCTGTTCCTCGCCGAAAGCAGCGCCACCACCGGCGGCCTCGACAGCATGCTCGAGCCGACCGGCAACATCAAGAAGGCCCAGGAGATGGCGGCGCGCGCCTTCGGCGCCGATCAGGCCTTCTTCGTCACCAACGGCACCTCGACGTCGAACAAGATGGCGGTGCAGGCGCTGATCGCGCCCGGCGACATCGTGATCGTCGATCGCAACTGCCACAAGTCCCATCATTACGGGATCGTGCTCGCCGGCGCGCAGCCGCTCTACGTCGAGGCGTTCCCGATGACGGAATACTCGATGTATGGCGCGGTGCCGCTGCGGACCATCAAGCAGGCGCTGCTCAACCTCAAGGCGGACGGGCGGCTCGACCGCGCCAAGATGGTGGATCTGACGAACTGTACGTTCGACGGGCACATCTACAACACGCGCCGGGTGATGGAGGAGTGCCTGGCGATCAAGCCCGACCTGATCTTCCTGTGGGACGAGGCGTGGTTCGGGTTCGCGCGCTTCTCGCCGTTCCTGCGGCCGCGCACCGCGATGGGGGCGGCGAACGACATCGGGCAGTGGATGCGCGACCCGAAGTCGGTCGAGAGCTACGAAAAGCAGCGCGCCGCGCTCGGCGACAATCCGTCGGATGCCGCGCTCCTCGATGCGCGGCTCATCCCCGACCCGCGCAAGGTCAAGCTGCGGGTGTACCAGACGCACTCCACGCACAAATCGATGTCGGCCCTGCGCCAGGGATCCATGCTGCTGGTCAAGGACGTGGAGTTCCCCTCGGTCGCGGCGCAGTTCCGCGAAGCGGTGTTCACGCATGCCTCGACGAGCCCCAACCAGCAGCTGATCGCCAGCCTCGACGTGGCGCGGCGCCAGATGGAGCTCGAAGGCTATGGCCTCGTGCACAACGCCATCGAGGTTGCGCTGACGATCCGCCAGGCGATTGCCGCCCACCCGCTGATCTCCAAATATTTCCACATCCTCGGCGCCGACCAGATGGTGCCTTCCGAGTTCCGGAGCAGCGGTTTCACCGACTATCTGGCGCCGGACGTCGACTGGACGGTGGCGCGCCGCAGCCTTCAGGAGGACGAGTTCTGTCTCGATCCCACGAGGCTCACCCTGGTCTGCGGCACGGCGGGCTACGACGGCACGCAGTTCAAGGGGCTGCTGGCGAGCCGCTACAACATCCAGGTCAACAAGACCTCGCGCAACTCCGTCCTGGTGCAGTCGAACATCAACAATACGCGCAGCGACGTCGCCCACCTGATCCGGGTGCTGGCGGAAATCAGCAGGGAGGTCGACCAGCAGCTCGCGGAGGGAGGCGAGAACGTGCGGGCGACCTTCGCGGCGCGGGTGAAGAGCCTGATGACCGACGTGCCGAGCCTGCCGAACTTCTCCCGCTTCCACGATGCCTTCCGCCGGGATGGCGGCAAGCGCACCAACGAGGGGGACATGCGCGCGGGCTTCTATGCGGCCTACGACGCGTCGGGATGCGAGTACATCCGCCTCACCGATCCCGAGATCGATCGCCGCCTCAAGGAGGGGCCCGAGCTGGTCTCGGCGAATTTCGTGATCCCCTATCCGCCCGGCTTTCCCATCATGGTTCCCGGACAGGTGATCACCCAGGACGCGATCGATTTCATGCGCAAGCTCGATGTCAAGGAGATCCATGGCTACGAGGCCGCACGGGGGCTCAAGCTGGTGCGCAGCGAAGCGCTGGCCGGACGCACCGGCAAGCCTGCCAAGCACGCCGCATAAGCCGGCCGCGTCGGCGCGCCTCATACCGAACGGGGAAACGTCATGATCGGCTGGTTCGTCCAAACGCTGAAAACCTATCCCGAGATCGCAGTCTTCCTGTCGCTCGCGCTCGGATATTACTTCGGCTCGTTCACCTACAAGGGCCTCGGCCTCGGGGCGGTGACCGCGACCCTGATTGCGGCGGTGCTCATCGGGCAGCTCGGCATCACCGTCTCGGGCCCGCTGAAGCCGTTCTTCTTCCTGATGTTCCTGTTCGCCATCGGCTACGGGGTCGGGCCGCAGTTCGTCCGCGGCATCGCCAAGGACGGGGTTCCGCAGGCGGTGTTTGCCGTCGTCGTCTGCGTGTTCTGCCTGCTCGCCCCGTTCGCGGCGGCGAAGCTCGCGGGCTACGATGCCGGCTCCGCGGCGGGCCTCTATGCGGGCTCGCAGACGATCTCGGCGTCGATGGGTCTTGCGACCGACGCCGTCAACCGCCTCGGGCTCTCGCCGGACGAGACCAAGGCCATGCTCAACGGCATGCCGGTGGCCTACGCCGTCACCTACATCTTCGGCACGATCGGCTCGGCTATCGTTCTCGCCATGCTCGGGCCGGCGCTGCTGAACATCAATCTCGAAGCGGAATGCAAGCGCTACGAGGAGGAGTTCGGCGGCAAGAAGCAGCAGGGCGGGCCGGGAACGGCCTGGTACCAGTTCGATTTCCGCGCCTTCCGCGTGCGCGCCGACGGACCGGCGGTCGGCAAGACGGTGCAGGATGCCGAGGCGCTGGTGCCCGGGCAGCGAGTGTTCGTCCAGCGCATCCGGCACGGCGGCGAGATCATCGAGGCCACCGCCGACGCCGTCATCCAGGCAGGCGACGTCGTTGCGGTCGCCGGCCGGCGCGAGGTTCTGGTCGGCGTGATCGGCGCCTCGGCGGAGGAGGTCGAGGACCGCGATCTGCTGGCTGTCCCGATCGAGGGCGTCGACGTCTACGTGACCAGCAAGGAGGTCGACGGCAAGACGCTGGTCGAGGTCGCGCAGGCGCCGTGGGCGCGCGGCGTGTTCCTGCGCAAGATCACGCGGGGAGCGACCGCGACCGACATCCCGATCCTGCCGAACACGACGGTCGAGCGGGGCGACATCCTGACCCTGGTTGGACGCACCCAGGACGTCGCGGCCGCGATCAAGGCAATCGGTCGGCCGGATCGGGCAACCGACGTCGCCGACGTCGCCTTCATCGGCGCGGCGATCGCGATCGGCGCCCTGATCGGCGCCATGACCTACAAGGTCGGCAGCGTGCCGCTGACGCTCTCCACGTCGGGCGGCGTGCTGATCGCCGGGCTGTTCTTCGGCTGGCTGCGCTCGGTGCGCCCGACTTTCGGCCGCATTCCCTCGCCGACCGTGTGGTTCATGAACTCGGTCGGCCTCAACGTGTTCATCGCAATCGTCGGCATCGCGTCCGGCCCGGGCTTCGTCGCCGGACTGAAGCAGCTCGGCTTCAGCCTGTTTCTGTGGGGGGTGTTCGCCACCACCGTGCCGCTGATCCTGGCGATGTATGTCGGCAAATACCTGTTCCGCTTCCACCCGGCGATTCTGCTCGGCTGCTGCTCCGGCGCGCGCACGACGACCGCGTCGCTCGGCATGATCAACGACCGGGCCAAGAGCCAGATTCCCGGGCTCGGCTACACGGTGACCTATGCGGTCGGCAACACGTTCCTGACGATCTGGGGAATGGTGCTCATCATGATGCTGACGTAGACGTCCGGGAGCCCAGGCGCCCCATCAACAACACCGCGTCGATCGAGATCCGCAACAGCGCATCCGCATCGGCGCATCGGAAACCCAGGGAGCAAGTCATGGCTGACATCCTCACGCTGCGCAAGTTCGAGACGCTGAGCCCCTTCGAGATCAAGGACGAGCTGATCCGGCTGGCCCGCTCGACCTCGCGGACCAGCCAGTCGGCCTTCCTCAATGCCGGCCGCGGCAACCCCAACTGGATCGCGACGACGCCGCGTGACGGCTTCTTCCTGCTCGGCCAGTTTTCCGTCGGCGAATGCCGACGGGTGATGGAGCATCCGGCCGGGCTGGCCGGCATGCCGCAGGCCAAGGGCGTTGCCGGCCGGCTGAACGCCTGGCTTGCCAAGCACAAGGACATGCCGGGAGCCGATTTCCTCGCCGACATGGTGCGCTTCGCCATCGAGAAATTCGGTTTCGAGGCCGACGCCTTCGTCCATGAGCTCGTCAACTCCATCATCGGCGACAATTATCCGGTGCCCGACCGGATGCTGGTGCACAACGAGCGGATCGTCCACGAGTATCTCATGTGGGCGATGTGCGGCAATCCGCGCCCGGCCGGCAAGTTCGACCTCTATGCCGTCGAGGGCGGCACCGCGGCGATGTGCTACCTCTTCAAGTCGCTGAAGGCGAACCGGCTGCTGCTTCCCGGCGACACCATCGCGCTCGGCACGCCGATCTTCACGCCGTACCTGGAGATGACCCACCTCGAGGACTACGACCTGAAGGTGGTCAACATTGCGGCGCCGCAGGAGAACAAATTCCAGTTCACCGACGAGGAGATCGCCAAGCTCGCCGACCCGAAGATCAAGGCGTTCTTCATCGTCAATCCCGGCAATCCCACCGGCATGGCCCTGAGCCGCGAGACGATCGGCAAGATCACCCAGCTGGTGAAGACCAAGCGTCCGGATCTGATGCTGCTCACCGACGACGTCTACGGCACCTTCGTCGACGATTTTCGGTCGCTGCTGGGCGAGCTTCCGCACAATACGATCGGGGTCTACTCCTATTCCAAGTACTTCGGCTGCACCGGCTGGCGGCTCGGGGTGATCGCCACCCACGAGGACAACATTTTCGACCAGATGATCGCCAAGCACCCGGAGGCGACGCTGAAGGTGCTCGACAAGCGCTACGGTCCGATCACTCTGACGCCGCGCAAGATGAAGTTCATCGATCGCATCGTCGCCGACAGCCGCGACATCGGCCTGAACCACACCGCCGGCCTGTCGCTGCCGCAGCAGGTGATGATGACCATGTTCTCGCTCTGCGAGATGATGGATGCGGAGAAGCGCTACCAGACGGCCTGCAAGGAGATCGTCAACCGCCGCATCTGGACCATCATCGAGAGCATGGGGCTGCAGCTCAGCCCGAACCCGAACTTCGATGCCTATTACGCGCTGATCGATTTCGAGTTCTGGGCGCGCAAGAACATCGGCGACGAGGCCGTCGACTATCTCAAGAAGAACATCCATCCGCTCGATCTGGCCTTCCGTCTGGCGGAGGATCACGGGATCGTGCTGCTCAACGGCGGGGGGTTCGAGGCTCCCAACTGGTCGCTCCGGGTGTCCCTGGCAAACCTTTCCGACGAGGCCTACGAGGACATCGGGCGCGGGGTGCGGACGGTGGCGCGCGGGTACCGCGACGCGTATGAAGCCGCAAAGGCCGCCGCCAAGCCGGCGGCCAAGTGAGGCTCAAGGCGCGCGCCATTTCGTACACAAGCAGGGGCCGCCCGCAAGGAGCGGCCCCTTTGTTTGACCGGCTGGTGAGCTCAGCCGCAGCGTCGCCGATCAGTAGGCGGCGCGGACCGGGGCGGGAGCCCCCCAGTTGAACCGGTAGTTCACCCCCAGCTTGACCATGGAGATGTTGCGGTTGCCGGTGCTGAATGTGTCGCCGGCGAAGAACGGTACCCCGGCCGGCACGGTGAACGTGTTGCCGGAACGTCCCAGATAGTCAAACTCCACCTTCGCCGTCCAGGCCTCGGTGATACCCCACTCGACGCCCGCGCCGATGACCCACCCGCTTCTGGAGCCACCGCCGCTGAGTACGAACGCGTTGCCCGTCGTCAGGTTGGCAATGGTGAGGTCACCCTCGGCACCGACGAAGCCGAAACCAGCCTTGCCGTACAGGAGCACGCGGTCAAAGGCCAAGCCAAAACGGGCCGCGATGGTCGATACGTATCCGCTTGCACCCCCGGTGGCCGCCAGGGTTCCAACGCCCGGGACAAAGACCGTGGCGCTGACGTCGCGTCTCCCCGTCCAGTCGGCGTCCCACTCGGCGCCGATCACGAAGCGGTCGAACTGATAATTGCACCCGATCTGGCCACCGCCGATGAACCGGCCGTTGTTGTCGCCACCGCCCCAGTCCCGGTTGAACGTGGTGTCCCTCCAACCGTCACCCCCGCGCCAGGCCGCACCGATGTTGCCGCCGATGTAGCAGCCAGTCCAACTGTAATAGACCGGAGCCACCACAGGCGGCAGCGCCTTGACGGGCAGATCAGCCGCCAATGCAGCAGCGGGAAGCGCTATGGCGAGCACACCGGCCACCAGGTATTTTCGCATGATTGTCCCCTTTCGCCATGAAACTCGACGAACGTTTACCGCATTCAGGCTTAAGGACCGTGTCCTGTTTTGCCCAGAGCTGCGTTATTTTGAGTTTTGTGGCAAATCAGCAACAGTACCACCGCATGGTTGGTTGGGCCGGGATGGAAGCGAGTGGTGTCGCTGCGGCATCAGCGAAAACCCACCCGGCCGGGGGCGGCGGCTCCGCCGGAGGCACGGACGAAGCACGGCGGGCCATGGGGCCGACCTGGCCCCCCCCCGACATGGCAGGCGAGCGCCGCTTCCCTCCGATCCCGCCCGGACGGCCTCAGGAGCCCCGAACCCCGCCCGACCCGTTCGTTTTCGAGGCTTGGCGCTACCGGCCGGAATGGCGACCAGCGAGCCCCGCGTCGCTTTTGGAGCGGACAGGTGTCGCCACCGGCCACTCGGGTTTGCGCTTTTGCCTGCGGGCTCTCGATCGCACCAGCCAGGCTTGCGATAAGACCCGGCCCTGCCAGGGCAGACGCGTTCAAGGCGGAGCCTCTTGGCGCCTAAAATGGAGAGAGCCATGACGGCGTTCGAGGACCCCGCGTCGACCAGGCTGGGCCAATTCTTCGGCCCGGCGGCCGAGGCGCATCCGGGCCTCTCCGGCTTCAGCCTCTTGAGCCATGGGCGCGAGGCCTTCATCGTCCGTCTGGCGCTGGCGGACTTGGCCGAGCAAAGCCTCGACATGCAGTACTACGTCTGGGACGGCGATACGACCGGCCGGATCATCCTCGACAGCGTGATGAAGGCGGCCGATCGCGGGGTCAGGGTGCGGCTCCTCGTCGACGATCCCTACTACAAGGCCAGCGATTCCGTTAAAGCCGCCCTCGATGCTCACCCCAATGTCGAGATCCGTCTGTTCAACCCGCTCACCAACCGGAGGTGGTCCGCTCTTGACTTCATTGTCGACTTCGGTCGGGTCAACCGCCGCATGCACAACAAGTTGATGGTTGCTGACAATGCAGCGGCGATCGTCGGCGGCCGCAATATCGGTGACATCTATTATGGCGTGAACACCATCGCCAATTATCGCGATCTGGATGTGTTGGCGGTTGGGCCTGTCGTCCGCGATTTGTCAGGGGTATTTGACCGATACTGGAACAGCTCCTCGACCGTGCCGATCGCAGCCATCGTCGATCGCGCCTATGGCGCTGCCGATCTTGATGCCATCCTGATTCGCTTGCGTGGGTCGATCGCCGCGGCCGACTACCCCTATCCGATCGACGAGCACCTCGACGCGCTGGCGGCCCAGGGCGCCGAGCTTCGCGACAATCTCGTGTGGGCACACGGCAGAGTCATCGCCGACGACCCCGAAACCATCGCCTGCGGCAAGGAGAGCGACGACGTCGTCGAGTTCATCCGCGGGCGGGTCGCTCAGCTGAAAGAGGAGTTGCTCGTCGAGTCGCCCTATTTCGTCCTACCCGCCGAGGCGCAGGCAACCGTCAAGGCGCTGGACGAGCGCAATGTGCGGGTGCGCGTGCTGACCAACTCGCTCGCTTCGAACGACATGCTGCCGGCGCATTCAGGCTATGCCAAGACCCGCAGGCGGCTGCTCGAGAGCGGCATGGAGCTATACGAGCTGCGCCCGGATACCGACGCCTTCCGGCCGGGCTGGTCGCTCCTTTCCGCGGGGTCGCGAGCGGCCTTGCATACCAAGGCCATGGCCTTCGACCGCAAAGCCGTGTTCATCGGTAGCTTCAATCTCGGCCAGCGCTCTGCCGTCATCAACACCGAAGCCGGCCTCTATATCGAGAGCCCGGAACTTGCCGAGAGGCTGACAGCCTACATGGCGACTGGTGTCGTGCCCGCCAACAGCTACCGCGTCCTCCTCGACCCGAATGGCGAGATTGTCTGGGAGACCGTGAGGGACGGCCAAAAGGTGCGCTACCGGGGCGAGCCCGAAACCGGTTTCCGCCGGCGCTTCGTCGCCAACCTGTTGAAGCTCCTACCGCTCAACTCGCAACTCTGACCTTCTCCAGCACCGGATCGATGATCAGCGCCTCGCCCCCCGGGCGGCTGGCCATCAGATAGCTGTAGGTGCCAGAGACGCCGTCGAACAGCTGGCGAAAGAGCAATTCAACCGGAATACGAGCGGTGTATGGCGTCTATCTTCTCAAGACCCGGGAGGTGTGGGCACCAAGTCTTGGAGAAATCAAAGGGATGGGATTGGCCGCGTCGCCCGCCGATCCCACGGGATTTGTTGAGCTCGGGGATGCGATCGTTCAGTCAAATCGAATTGCATCGCTTATTAGACCTTAGCTTGACTTTGGCCAAAATTCAATGGGTTAGTGATCGTTCGAGGCTCAGAATATGGGGAGCGTCAATTTTTGTACTGTCACGGACAAGCCGAGACAATGATAAAACTCCCGGCCGCATTCGGCCGCATCCATTTGCCCTGCGAAATCCGCTCTCCCGCGCGCTGCCTAAATTGGCCAAAGCCGAGCTTAGGGGCGAAAAGCCTGCGGACATGCCGGTCGTGCGTCAAGCAAGTTCGAGCTGGTCATCAACGTCCAGACCGCCATGTTGTCGAAAAAGGGCGTTGAGGAGCGGCGCGAACAGAGATTCCTTCCTAGGGGGAACGGCAGGAGAGTCGGCGATGATGGGACGGTAGGATCGGGATCAACGGCGGTTTGTTTTGCGAGTTTTGCCTTGACGAGATGATCCGGCGGACCACCTGTTGCGGCGGATCAACGTTTTCGCGACAGCCTTTCTGGCCGATTTACACGCCCAGCTAAAGGCGCTTTGCAGCGACATCGGCTCTTCGGTCGATCCCGAGCTGATCCGGCAAAACGTAGTGCGCCGGGTTTACCTCGTCAAATCTTTGCATGGACCGTCTGTCCAAGATAGTTTGGACGTTCACCGGTCTGGTCAGGGCGATCAGATACCGCTCGCCCCATGAGTTCGATATCGTTTGCCATCAGCACTTGGAACAGCGCTTCGTGACGACTGCGGCGCTCCCCCAGCGGCATCATCAGCGCCTGCGCGATGGCGGACCCGACCAATTCAGGATCATATGGATTGACGAGAAGCGCTGCTTCGCATTCCACAGCCGCGCCCGCAAATCGCGACAGAATGAGAACCCCTGGATTCTCAGCGTCCTGGGCCGCCACATATTCCTTGGCCACAAGGTTCATTCCATCACGAAGCGGCGTGACAAGTGCGGCGCGAGCGGAACGATAGAGGCCCACAAGCGCGGATCGGCTGTGCGAGCAATTCACATGCCGGATCGGCGTCCATGATGCTTCACCATACGTTCCGTTGACGCGCCCGGCTGTTTCGTCGATCTGGCGTTCCATGTCGGAGTGGCGGCTTCGCTCCGATCAGCCTGCCCTTATTCCAGGGTGCAGGATTTCGCCTGCGAGGTGATTGTGCTCTCGTCATTCTGCATGGTGCTTCTCCTCTGTTGCAAAGGATCACCAGCATGCGTTACTTCGAGCGCCGCGGCCGCGGCCACGAGCAGCAGGATGGAGACGTCGACGAGTGCCGCCGGGAGCCAGACCCAACCGTTCCTGCTGCCGCCGTCAAGGCCGTAAACGAGACCGCGCCTCCTGTCGAAGAATGATTTCGCAAGTTCGGCGGGGTTCGGCACCGCACTATTGATTTCAAGGTACCGTTCAGACTAGTTTGCGAGGTGCGGAAACGGATTCGCCGGGGTGCCGCGATCCTGTCAGCGGTTGCCACATACGAGCAGCCTCCAAAGCGCAACGCGTATTGACCGGGGCGGAATGACAACGACAGTGAGCTTCGCCCGGTCGATGCGCCGGAACACGGACTTTTCCGGCGCCCAGACCGCCGTGCTGTTTTTCGTCTCCACTCTGATGGTGTCGATCCCGATCATCACCCATCCGCTGCCGCCCCTCGAAGACTACGTAAACCACTTGGCGCGCATGCACGTCATTGCGACCGTCGGCAACGATCCGGATCTTTCCCGCTTCTACGTGATCGACTGGCAGATTATTCCCAATCTGGTGATGGATTTGGTCGTGCCGACGCTGACGAAGGTGATGAACGTGTACCAGGGGGGCCAGGTATTTACAGTTGCCACCTTGATGCTGTTGCTATCCGGCGTCCTTGCCATTAATTGCGCGCTGTACCGCCGCTGGTCCGTGTTCCCGCTAGTGGCCTTGCCGGTGCTCTACAATCACATCTTCCTGCTCGGCTATATGAACTATCTGTTCGGCATCGGGCTCGCGTTGTGGGGGCTGGCGCTGTGGCTGTGGCTGCGCGACCGGTTTTGGCCGCTGAGGTTCCTGGTCTCGACCGTCGTGGTGGTGGTGCTGTTCTTCTGCCACCTGTCGGCGGCCGGTTTCTACGGCCTCGGCCTGCTCGCCATCGAGCTGTGCCGGCTGTGGGAGAAGCGCGCAGGTCCGTTCGGCTGGCGGCTCCTCGACTTCGTCGCCACCGGCCTTCCGTTCGTCCCGGTGCTGCCGCTGCTGCTCAAGAGCCCGACCTGGGGACTCAAGAGCGAGTTCTCCTGGGAACAGCAGGGCAAGATCGACGGCCTGATCTACGCGATCGAGGTCTATTCCGACGTCGTCGCCTTCGCGCTCGCCGCCATCGCGGCGATAGCGGCCGCCTGGGCGGTCCGCCACCGCCTGCTGCGGCTGCATCCGATCGGCCTCATGGTTCTCACGATCGGCGGCTTCGTCTACCTGATCATGCCGCGAGTGCTGTTCGACACCTACGGGGCGGACCAGCGCCTGCCGGTCGCGCTGGTCTTCATGGTGATCGCCTGCATGCACCTCGAGCTGCGACACCGGCTGGTGCGCCGCGGTTTCGTGGCCATGCTGACGATCATGGTGGTGGTGCGGGTGATCGAGGTCGACGTCAATTGGGCCGCCTTGTCGGGCACCACGACGGAGCTGCGCGACTCGATTAAGCGCATCAAGCGCGGCTCCACCGTGCTGGTCGCCTATGCGGACCGCTCGGCCGGCGACGCGGTGCGCGACCTCGGGCTCGTCCACGCCGCCTGCATCGCCATGATCGAGCGCTCCGCGCTGGTGTCGACCGCTTTCACGGTGCACGGCAAGCAGATTATGCATGTCAGGCCGCCGTTCAACGAGCAGGTGGATACTGAAGACGGCACGCCGCCGACGGTGGAGCAGCTGCTGGTTGCGGCGCAGCGTCGGGATGGCGAGAGTGCCGGCTACTGGCGAGACTGGACGACCAAGTTCGACTATGTGTTTTTGATGTTCAGTGATCCGGAGTCGGAAAATCCCGCGCCGGAGCTGCTGACCCTGAGCCATGATGGCGAGCGCTTCCAGCTGTACCACATTAACAAGCGCGGCGACGCGAAGCGGTGAGGCTCCCGCGGCGGGGAGGGGCTCATGTTCTTTCCAAATCGCGAAATCGTGATCGCCGTCGAGGCGGCTGTGGCCGAAGCGCGCGTCAGCCGGCCCGGCGGGCTCGGGCGGCCTGCGCACGACCGATCGATCCGGCGCGTCAACTCCAGCTCAACGTTATGCCGATGTCGCCCGGCAGTCCGCCGGGGAAGTTGACGATCAGAGCCGGGCTTTCGCACCCGGATGAAACGAGTAGACTTGCGGCTGTCAGGTCCGGGGCTTGGCGCATGAGACGGTGCACCGCGCTGCTGGTCGTGTGTACGGGGTTGATCGCCTGGATCGCCGGCGTCCTGCCGGCGTCTGCGGCACCTCGGCGCGTCGTGTTGCTCTACGACGAGCGCCCGGAGTTGCCTGGTCTGGCGCTCGTTCAGGCCGATTTCGTCCGGACCCTCACCGCGAACGCCGCAGACCCCATCGAGGTCTACAACGAGGCGATGGACCTCTCCCGAATTCGGCTCGAGCGGCTATCCGGGGCTGCTGCGCGAGTTTCTTCGGGCGAAATATGCCGACAAGAAGATCGACGTGGCCATTGCCATCATGGGACCTGCGCTGGAGCGGGACCGTGCCGACGGCCGGGCTGTCCCGGTGGCCGTCCCCAGTGATCAGCAGGCAGGTTCCGCCGAACGGCGTCAATCTGATATCGTGGCCGCGCGTTGGAATGCACGGCTCAACAAGGCACTTCGCACACAAGCAAGAGGCCGCCCGCAAGGAGCGGCCCCTTTGTTTGACCGGCTGGTGAGCTCAGCCGCGGCATCGCCGATCAGTAGGCGGCGCGGACCGGGGCAGGAGCCCCCCAGTTGAACCGGTAGTTCACCCCCAGCTTGACCATGGAGATGTTGCGGTTGCCGGTGCTGAATGTGTCGCCGGCGAAGAACGGTACCCCGGCCGGCACGGTGAACGTGTTGCCGGAACGTCCCAGATAGTCAAACTCCACCTTCGCCGTCCAGGCCTCGGTGATACCCCACTCGACGCCCGCGCCGATGACCCACCCGCTTCTGGAGCCACCGCCGCTGAGTACGAACGCGTTGCCCGTCGTCAGGTTGGCAATGGTGAGGTCACCCTCGGCACCGACGAAGCCGAAACCAGCCTTGCCGTACAGGAGCACGCGGTCAAAGGCCAAGCCAAAACGGGCCGCGATGGTCGATACGTATCCGCTTGCACCCCCGGTGGCCGCCAGGGTTCCAACGCCCGGGACAAAGACCGTGGCGCTGACGTCGCGTCTCCCCGTCCAGTCGGCGTCCCATTCGGCGCCAATCACGAAGCGGTCGAACTGATAATTGCACCCGATCTGACCACCGCCGATGAACCGGCCGTTGTTGTCGCCGCCGCCCCACTCCCGGTTGAACGTGGTGTCCCTCCAACCGTCACCCCCGCGCCAGGCCGCCCCGATGTTGCCGCCGATGTAGCAGCCAGTCCAACTGTAATATACCGGAACCACCACAGGCGGCAGCGGCGCCTTGACCGGGAGATCAGCGGCCAAAGACGGGCTCGCCATGGCTAGAGCGATCAGAGCAACGCTACCGACCAAAAGCTTTTTCATGACCCATCACCCCTCTTTTTCGAGATCCATCACCCCTCTTAGGTCGAAGCAAGAGACATATCATTGTTCGCCGCCCAAAAGCGTGACATTCCTGCAACGGAAGAAAACAATCGCCATCCGCAAAACACTGTCGGATTGACAAATACTAATTCTGGCAGCATCGGCATACCTCCAACAAGTGGCATCGGCGATGACCGGTGCTGCAAATGTCCAGGCGTGGCCTGACTTCATGCCGTGCAGGGTGCGCACCGGGGCTTTCTTCCGCTCGTTAGAGCATTTCCCGGAAAAGTGGACCTAAAGGGCGTCTACGCCCGTCTTCGCGGGCTATGGGTTTTCCGAAAGGAAATGCGACAAGTGTCGCATCTAGAGCTTTCCGGACACGACCCGTCCGATTTGATGGTCAATCAATCGGAAAGCGCTCCAGCGCTGGCCTGTCTGCGAGCGAAACAGCCGGATCTGGTCCATGAGGTTCATGACAGCAACGCACTACGGCATCCGAGCGCAGCCGATGCGGTCGGCTGTGGAGCGGGGAACGAGAAACTTGGCTTGAACCTCCGCCTTGAAAAGCGTGAAATGTGCCGGTCCATCCGATTCCGGATCGACCGAATGACGTCATCCCTCCGGTGTGTCTTGAGTCGGAGGCGGTTCCATGATCGAAGCGCTGATGTTCGCCAGCATCGGCTTTCTGGCAGCGAGCCTGCTGGCGCTGGCCATCGTTCCGCCCATCCACAATCGCGCTCAACGTCTCCTGATGCGCCGGATCGAAGCCTCCGTCCCGCTATCGGTCGCGGAAATCCGGGCCGACAAGGACTGCTTGCGTGCCGAGTTCGCGATGTCGATCCGCCGCCTGGAGCTCATCATCGACGAGCTCAAGGCCAAGAACGCGAGCCAGTCGGTGGAGCTCGGCAGGAAAACCGCCGAAATCAATCAACTGAAAGCCACGCTCGACGCCAAGATGGCAACCATGTCGGCTTTCAAGAAGCGCCAAATACTGCCGTTTCGCAAAGCCGAAGAGGAATTTCCGGTCAAGGCCAACCCGCTGCGAGACGCCGAATTTGCTCTGGCCGAAAAGGAGGCCGAGATCACCAGGCTCAAGGAGGAGCTCCGCGAACGGTCAAGTACCGAGAACAGCCAACGTGTCGAAATGGTAGCGCTGCGGATCCAGAACGACACGCTCAGGGATCAGATCACCGATCTGAGAAAGATCGGCCCTTAGCTGAGAGCATTTCCCGGAAAAGTGGACCTAAAGGGCGTTCACGCCCGTCTGCGCGGGCTATGGGTTTTCCGAAAGGAAATGCGACAAGTGTCGAATCTGGAGCGCTTTCCGGCCACGGCCCATCCGACTTGACGATTAACCGGATCGGAGCGCTCCAGGCCGGTCATCGCGAGGGGGAGACCCGACGGGCAGGTCCGGGCGAAGCCCTTGGGGCGCTTTCGTTCGGTGGCGCCGCGGCCGCCGGGGGTGGCGGGGATGCCAGCCTCTCGTTGATCTCCGCCCGCAACGCCTCCATGCTTTCGGCCATCTGCTGTTGCTTTGCGGCGAGTTGCTCTGTGCTGCGCCGGATCGTGGCGAGATCGCGCGCGATCGCCTCGAGGCTTGGCGCCCCCTGCTCCGCAGCGGGCGCCGGCGGTTTTGCGAGCTCAGTATCCGTGATGTCGCGAAACGGTACTGAGCGGGTTTCTTTTGGTGCAGCCGCGACCTGGCTTTGTTTTGGTGGCTCATCGACGTGAGCTGGCGGCGTGGTCCACTTCGGCAACAACCAGGCCAGTGACGGAGCCCTGCTCGTAATCGTGTCACTCACCCAGGGTCCGACGATTTGCTTCGCTCCCTCTCCATAGCTCTGCCACGCCAGGGTAAGGCCGATACCGATCAACACCGCGAGCAAAAAGCGAGCCATCGTTGCTCCAAAGGCGATCATCGCCAAAAACCATCTGAATCCGGTGGAATCAAGGCGGTCAACCGAGCGCCAGCGGCTTGCGCACGGAACAAGACGGGAGCGCGCGCGGCGGTGGCCGTACTCCGCGGTTCATCCCGTCGTTACGCCGAAGAACCGGACGCTCAGTCCGGCGGTTCAGTTGCTCGTCGAGCATGCCCTGGCAATGACGAGAGACATGCGGACCGCAACCAGGAAAGCGCCCTGACCGCATGAACGTGCAGGCGCCCAAAGTACAAACGGGCAGTTTCACTTGCCGCGCAAGTGAAAGGGCAGAATCGAAATCTGACCCTCCAAAACCAAAATCAGGGTTTCTCCCCCATAGACGGCCCCGTGCATCGGAACGACAATTGCGCGCCAACAATAGTGCGAAAATGGGCGAGCCGAGATGGGAGGTAGTATATTACCGTCGGACAGCCAACTCCATGGAGGCACAGCATGAAGCAGTTCATCTGGGCTTGGCTGACCGGATTGGTGCTGCTGGCCGGGATGCAAACAGCGATGGCCGAGCCCCGCAGGATTCTCCTGTTGCACTCGTTCGGACCGCATTTTCCGCCGTGGAACGTGATCGCAACACGCTTTCGTCAAGAGCTCAGGGACCGGTCGCCGGATGCGATCGACCTCTACGAAGCCTCGCTTCAATCCGACCGATTTTCCGCATCCGAGGGACAGGACCCGTTTATCCATTACCTGAATGCGCTTTTTGCCGACCGTGGCCTCGATCTGGTCGTCGCACTGGGCGCGCCCGCTGCTCGCTTCTTCCTGAAATACCGATCACAGATCTATCCGTCCACGCCCCTGCTCATCGCCGGCGCCGACGAACGCGCGTTTAGCGCCACTGATCTCACCAAGAATGATACTACGGTCGCAACCTCATTCGATCAGGCACAGCAAATCCAATACATTCTGCAGGTGTTGCCGCACACCACCGATATTGCCGTATTCATCGGCGACTCGCCGTTGGAAAGATTTTGGGTCGAGTTGGTGCAGCGCTCTTTTCAGAGCTTTCAGGGTCGCGTCAACTTCCGCTGGTTCAACAAGCTATCGGCGGACGATATGGTGCGCGCTGCCCGCGAACTGCCCGCGAATTCGGCAATCTATTACGCGACGGTGCGTGTGGATACGAAAGGCGTTCCACAGGAAGATGACCGCATGTTCTGGCGCATTCGTGAAGTCGCGACTGCGCCCATATTCAGCTACTACGACGGTCATTTTGGCGAGGGCATTGTCGGCGGCCCGCTTCTCTCCATCCAGGAAACGGCGGGGCGGGCCGCGGCTGTGGCCGTGCGCATCATCAATGGCGAAGCGCCGAGCGATATCAAGACGCCCGCAGTGGGCATGAGCGCACCCGTGTATGATTGGCGAGAGCTGCAACGCTGGAAGATCAGCGAAGCTGCCCTGCCCCCCGGAAGTACCGTGTGGTTTCGCGAGCCGACCGTCTGGGCGCAGTATCGCCCTCAGATTTTGGCAGCCGTCGCCGCATTGGTGTTGCAGGCCGTGCTCATCGGTTGGTTGCTATACGAGCGCAGGTACCGCCAACGCGCGGAAACAGTGGCGCGCGACGCCGTTTCAGAGCTCACGCAAATGAACCGAATAGCGGCGGCCGGTGAATTGTCAGCCTCGATCGCACATGAGCTGAACCAGCCGCTGACCGGGATTGTCACAAGGGCCGGTGCAGCCCGGCGCTGGCTTGCGGCGGAGAGACTGGATATCGACAGGGCGCGAGCCGAGTTGGATAAAATTGAAAACGCTGGCCACCGCGCAGCCGAGATCGTCCGGAACGTCCGCGCGATGTTCAGAAAGGATACCCACGAAAAACTCCCCGTGGACATCAACCGGCTTCTCGTGGAGGTCTTGGTCCTCGGGCAAAACGAATTTGAAAAATACCAAATCGAGGTTCACACGGACCTGGATGATGGACTGCCAAGCGTGATGGGTAACCGAGTTCAGTTGCAGCAAGTCATCTTGAATTTGGTCATGAATGGCGTTGAAGCCATGCATTCAGCGCAAACTCGTAGCCTTCATGTACAGTCCCGCCTCAGCAAGCCTGATGTAGTTCATGTGTCGATCGAGGATACCGGAACGGGAGTTGATCCAGCCAACGTCGATCGCATCTTCAAGCCGCTGTTCACGACCAAGGCGAGCGGCATGGGAATGGGCCTTTCCATCTGCCGTTCGATCATCGAGAGCCACAACGGGCGGATCTGGGTGTCGCGTGGGGCTGAAAGAGGTTCGATTTTTGAGCTTGAATTGCCAACCACGTTGACGGGTAGCTAGAACGTCGACCTGGCTGTCCAATTCTGCCGCATCGGCAGCACCACGACAGACGCCCCCACGCTCACGCGGCCGTACAGGTCAATGACATCCTCGTTGGTCATTCGGATGCAGCCCGACGAGATCGCCTGGCCGATATATTCCGGCTGGTTGGTGCCGTGGATGCGGTACTGGGTGTCCCGGTTTCCTTCGTAGAGATAGAGCGCCCGCGCGCCCATCGGGTTGTGGGCACCTGGCGCAACGTAGTTGGGGAGATTGCCGAGCCGTTCCTTTTCGCCGGCTGTCGGCACCCATCCAGGCCATTCCTGCTTCCGAGCGACCCGAGCGACTCCGGCCCAGGATTGTGCTTCCTCGCCAACAGTCACTCCGTATCGGATCGCCTTGCCTTTTGGCAGCACAAAATACAGATGGCGATTGGCAGTATCGACCACCATGCTGCCCGGCGCTTCCCGACGGTCATAGTCGACGATGTGGCGTTGGTATGTCTCCGGAATTGAGGCCCGCGCATAAGGCGGATTGGCGAGCAATTGCCGGTCCCTCGGACTCCATCCAGCTTCTGAAGCCGATTCCCGCTGCGACTGCATGCAGCCCCCGAGCATCAATGCGGCCAAACCCGGGAGAACGATTTTACGCCAACGCCCTTTCATGGCTCTTCCTCGTCTGCTCGGCTATCGCAGCGAGTTGACCGCTCGGGGACAATTGGAGCGACGCTTGCCCTCAGTGTCTCGTTCATGGTGCCCCCACTTTCCCCGAATGAGCGCCACCCGCGCCCGACCTGGGCCAGATTGGTTGACTTGTTGAGAGCGCCTTCCGATCAGGTTGACCATCAGATCGGATGCGCCGCCCCGAAAGCGCTCCAGGTTAGACACTTGTCGCATTTCCTCTCGGAAAGCCGGTTTCCACTTTTCCGGGAAATGCTCTAATAAAATATTAACTATGCAATCCAGGCCAAAACTGTGACTTTTTTGCAGCGACCAAGGGAAATTCGGACCATATGCGCAGAACGTGGGGCGGCGGCGGGATGGGCGGGAGGAAGGCGGTCGGGGCCGACAGCATCACTGCTCGCGCGCCAGCGCCCACCGTGCAGACGGCGATGTTTGCGCGACCAACGAGACCGATCTACAGTCCGCCAAGCATTCCAGCCGATTGACCAGTTTGCTGTCGAACGCCCGGCGAGTTCGACGGTATGCTGTCACCGACGGGCGGGCGCCGTGACGTGGCCGGTGCCATTCGCCCGCGGTCGACCGTGGGGCGTGAGGGACAATTACATGCCCGCGCTCCGGCCGTTGCCCTGTCGCGGCAAGGGGGCATGGTTCGCCGGAGAACTCCGGGAGGGTCGCAGACATGGACTATATCAAGAGCGTTCTCCAGCCGGGCGAGACCGTCTCCGTCGTCGGCCGGCTGCACTGGATCGGCTATTGGAAGGCGATCGGCGCGTGCGTCCTGGCGATCATCCTGTTCGCCCTCGCCCGCGCCATGCCCGAGTCATCCCGTGTCATCCCGTGGATCCTCGACATGCTCGCGCTGGCCGCGCTGGCGCTCGCCGTCGGTCTCGCCCTCTACGCCTGGTTCCGCCAGTGGACCACCGAGATCGCCGTGACCAACCGGCGCATGATCTACAAGCGCGGGTTCGTCAGACGCTTCACGGCAGAGATGAACATGGACAAGATCGAATCCGTCGTGGTGACGCAGTCGATCCTCGGCCGCCTGCTCGGCTACGGCACCGTCTACGTGCAAGGCACCGGCGAGGGCATCGAGCAGCTCCGCGAGATCAGCGATCCCCTCGGGCTGCGCAACCATATCGTGGCGGGCTGAGGCGCCGACAGGACGCGGCACGCGCGGTACTTGGAGCTGACGATCGGCGTCCTGCGCTGTACCGCCCGGCAGCTCGGCATCGGCCCGGACGCCGCCCGGAGCCTGGTCGGCGCGGCCGCGCTGTTGGTGGTCGCAGCACGGCCTTTCGATCGGGGTGGCTGCAAGGGAGAGCTTCAAATTGCTCAGGTATCGGGTTACCCTGCTCCGAACGATGAGCGGGCGAGCGGGCTCCGGGACTATCCCGAAGCCCTTATCGAAGCACAGACGAGAAATTTACTTCATTGCGAGACGCCGTGACGCGCCTTTCGTCGCTGAACGCGACCTACTCGGCGGGCTGTACGTCGGGAGACCCGGCGCGTACGTCGCGCCTGACGCCGCTGTACGCCGGGTGCCGCAGCGGGCGCCGCCGCGGGAGGTGGCGTTGCGGGTGTCGCGGCGGGCGCCTGGGCCTCAGCCTCCGAAAGCGTCAGCACTACTGCCGGAGCTGCGAGCACGAGTCCCACAAGCGAAAGGAGTGCACTACGGCGTGAGATTACCGACTCAGTATTTCTACTCATGTCAAACCTCCCTAAAGATCTGGCCAGTTAGACCGGCTTCATGTTGACCCCCTCAACATGAATGCCGGTTGAACACGTGACGCGTCATGCGCTCTTGAGCACCGCCGACGGGGACCGCCCGCCCTTCTGCGGTAGGCTGGCATCGTCCCGAGGAGCTTCATCAATGGATGTCTCGGCCTGGGAAGGGCAACCCGAGGCGAGCTTGTAGCGCGGGCCGGACTGCGAGGAAACGCACAATCGGGGAGGCGGCCATGACGATCCCTGACTTCGTAGTTTGTTTGCTCGTCGGCGCGGCTACCGGTTGGCTCGCCGGCCGGATCGTGAAGGACAACGGGTTTGGACTTGTCGGCAACATCATTATCGGCATTGCCGGGGCGATACTTGCCGGCTGGCTGCTGCCGCAGATGGGGTTTGTTTTGTTTGGTTACATCGTAGGGACGATCATAAACGCCGTCATCGGCTCGGCCTTTATTATTTGGGCAGTAGGACTGTTCAAGGATACGATTTGAAGATTATTCCTATATCTTCAAGTCGCTGAAGGCGAACCGGCTGCTGATTTTCCTGCTGTAGCCGGCGAGGTCTCCCGGCGATCAGCTCCGGCGTCAGCCTTAACCAAGGTATATCCGCGCAATACCGCTGCATGCCGCTGCGGTCCAAATCGGTATGAGCAGAAACCTTGAGGACACTGGCAGGACGGTCCTCATCATGGTTCATTGATATGGGTTAGGGATCATCCAAGGGCACCAAAGGGATCGGATGCCGCGAGGGGCAAGCGGTCAAACCAGGAAAGGAACCATCATGTCATGTCGCACGATCGCTTCCCTTGCCGCAGCCGCTGTCGCCGGCATCCTCTGTGTTTCGACTGTTTCGACTGATGCCTTTGCGTATCGTGCCGGCGCCCGGGCTCATGTCGGTCGGGCCGGTGTCGGCCATGTCGGCCGGGTCGGTGTCGGCCGGGTCGGTGTCGGCCGGGTTGGTGTCGGCCGGGTTGGTGTCGGCCGGGTCGGCTATCGTGGGGCTTATGTAGGTCGTGGCGTAGGCTGGGGTGTCGGCGCCGCGGCAGTCGGCACGGCTGTCGCTGTCGCCGGGTACCAAGGTGGTGGCTACTACGGTGGTGGCTACGGTGCCGGCCCGTACTCCGGCTATGCCACCTGGGCCGACTACGCGAGGACCAGGGGCATCAAGTGCGAGCCCGGTACCATGACCCAACTCGAGGCCGGCATGTTCCTCTGCCAGTGACATGAGAGCGAAAGAGGCGGTTCAAAAGCCGCCTCTTTGCCTACCCATCGATGGGTCGTAACCTGCCCTGCCATCAGGCTGCGTGGACGGCGTCGCGGCACGATCCCCTCGTCGTGCCCGCAATTGCGGCATTGGTTGCTGTCCCGACCCGTCGACAAGGGCGCCTCGCCTCATTCGCAGCGCAACCATTGCGCGATGGCGGGCGGATGAGGGATAATGGGCTTCGGTGCGGTCCGAACCGCAACCGTGTGTGAGCCCAAAATGACTGACCGAAGCCGGTTCGTATTTTGCGCGATAATCGGTATCGCCGCGACGTTCGTGCCGCTCACAGGAGCGGAGGCCCAGGACGCTGAGCCGAGGTTGTACACCAACACGCCAATCGGACTTAATTTTCTGATCGGCGGCTACATTTACTCGCAAGGAAAGATCGCATTTGACCCGGCGCTGTCGATCGTCGATGCAGAGTTTCAATCCAGCACCGGGGCGCTGGCCTATGTTCGGTCATTCGACCTCTTCGGGAAATCCGCGAAGCTCGACGTCATAGTGCCATATACCGGTTTTTCCGCACACGCGCTCGTCGACGGCGAGCGCCGGGAACGGGAGATGTCGGGATTTGGCGATCCACGGTTTCGGGTCTCGGTAAATCTGCTTGGAGCCCCGGCACTGACGGTGAAGGAGTTCGGGAGCTACAAGCAGGATCTCATCGTCGGGGTCAGCCTCCAGGTGTCTGCGCCGCTGGGGCAGTATGACGACACCAAGCTTCTCAATCTTGGGAATAACCGCTGGTCGATCAAATCCGAGCTGGGCATTTCCAAGGCATGGGGACCGTGGACCCTGGAGGTTGCTCCGAGCGTGACAATCTTTACCGACAACCCGGACTTCTTCAACGGCAACAATTTCGCGCAAGCGCCGCTGTACTTTGTCAGAGCGCACCTCATACGCAATTTCGATTCCGGCGCATGGATCTCGTTGGACGGCTCCTGGTTCAAGGGCGCCCGCACCTTCTTGAACGGCGTCCCGGGGGACAACGAGCAGGAGAACGTGCGTGCGGGCTTGACCCTCGGCGTGCCTGTTGACCGCAACAACTCGGTCAAGCTCAATGCGAGCACCGGGATCTACACCCGCACGGGGAGCGAGTTCAGTATTGTCGGAGCAGCGTGGCAGTATCGCTGGGGTGCAGGATACTGAGGATGCGATTCCCACGCGGGCGGTCGTTCACACGCGGCACGCCGGGTGGCTTGTTCGGCAGCATCGACTTGATCGCAGTCCATTCCTGGTCGATGAGCTCGCAGTGCATGATTCGAGGCCCCCGGTTTGGAGCCTTGAATCACAGCTCTGCCGTCGACTTCAACGGAATGAACAAAGCCCGGAAGGTTGGCTCTTCCCTCCACAGCCGCCCCGGATTAGTGTATCGTCACTGCGAGTTGTCCCGGCGTGGGGACTTCGAATGGAGCGGAGCGACACTGCGGATACTTGGCTTGACCTGCCGCCGACACCGTTGCAAACGCGGTGGGCGCTGGTGGTCACCGCAGTTGCGCTCGCCGGATTCGCCGCAGTCGTTCCGATCGCCGGCAGGCCGCTAGCCGAGCTCAATGCGTTCTTCCCGTCGCTCGACACCATCGTGTTCGTCGGCGACCTGATCACTGCGGTCCTGCTGTACGCGCAGCTTTCGATCTCACGCTCGCGCGCGTTGCTCGCGCTTGCGACGGGATATCTGTTCACGGCGTTGATCGTCATTCCGCATGCGCTGACGTTCGCCGGGGCGTTTTCGCCAACCGGACTGCTCGGAGCGAACATCCAGACCGGATCGTGGCTGTTCATTTTCTGGCATATCGGCTTTTCGGCCGCGCTGCTCGCCTATGCGGGGCTGCGGGAAGGCAATGGCTCGCTGCGCACCTGACCTGGCTCGCGACTGCGGGCGCGACGCTGCTGCCGCCGATCATTCTCGATCAGCGCCGCATCAGTCCGATTGTGGTCTATCCCATTTCGTTTGCGATACTGATTTCGCTTGCCGCACTCCTCCTGCTGTTCTGCCGACGCCGCTCCCTGCTTGACCTGTGGCTGATGGTGGTAGCGCTGGTCGCAATCCTCGAACTGGCGTTCAGCGGCTTGCTGCCCACAGTGCGTTTCAGCGCCGGATTCTATGCCGGACGCGCGTTCTCGCTGCTGACCGCGAGCATCGTTCTCATCGTGATGCTCGCGGAGACGACGCGCCTCTACATGCGGCTCGCGCGCTCCAATGCGATGTTGCGGCGTGAGCAAAACAACAAGCTGATGACCTTTGAGGCCATGGCGTCATCGATCGTGCACGAGGTAAAGCAGCCGCTCGCAGGAATGGCGGCCTTTGGCGGGGCTGCTCTGCGCTTCCTCAAGAAATCGCCGCCGGACCTCCAGAATGCGGAGTCGACGGTCTCCAGAATGGTTGACGCGAGTCATCGCGCCAATGAAGTGCTGGAGGGCGTGCGCGGGCTATTCGCCAGAGGCGAACCGCACAAGGCCCCCGTCGACATGAACGATGTGATCGCCGAAGCGGTGCGCATCCTGCAGCCGGACCTCGACAGCCACAAGGTCGAGACAAGACTGGCTCTCGATTCCGCGCTGCCGCCGGTCTCTGGTCACAGAGGCCAGCTGCAGGAAGTCATGATCAACCTGATCCACAACGCGCGCGAAGCGATGGCCTCGGCGGACGGGCGGCGCGTCCTGAAGATCAGAACAGAGCCGACAGCGGGCGGTGCCGCGGTCGCCGTGGAGGACACCGGGCCCGGCGTCAGCCCGGAAAAAGCCGAGGGGATATTCGATGCGTTCGTCTCGACGAAGCCGAATGGAATGGGACTGGGCCTTGCGATCTGCCGGATGATCGTGGAGCGCCACGAGGGAGAGCTCTCCTTCTCCGCCGCCAACCCACGCGGGGCGATCTTCAGGGTTGTGTTACCGCAGAGCCGTTTGGCTCACTGAGCAGCATTCCTGAAACCGGACCACAGTGCGCGGCAGGCATGTGATGATCGGCTGGAGCGCGAGCAATGTGTTTTTGATTTATGTCAAGAAGCGTATCAGAGGGGATGCCACAATTGTTTGCTAACTTTCGAATCAGAACACTGGCGTCGCAACCCGGATTCGCGCTACCGTGGCGATGCGTCTGCGGAGGCGATGGAACGGCTGTCGCTTTCAGATCTTGGACGCTGGCGCTTCAACGTAACCATCTGCGATATTTGGCATTCGGCGCCGATGCAGCGCCAGAAACAGGACCTCGCTCGGGTCCATCAACGGGAGGTAAGGGAATGGTCAGATTGATCGCCTTCGCATTCGCCGTGGCCGTGGCATGTTCGGCACAGGCGATGCCGCTCGCACCCCTGCAGCAGTCGGACGATATGGTTATTACAGTCCGCGCAGCATGCGGCGCAGGCATGCACCGTGTGAGCGGCGTCTGCGTGTCGCGTGTCGGCACTCGCCACGCCCGCCGCGCCGTCCGCAGGTGCGCCCGCGGAGCCACCTGCTAGGGCCGGGACCGACCGGACCGGTCTCGCCGACAACTGAAGCTCTGAACGTCAATGACCGACGCGTCGGTCCGGCACCAGGCGCTGGACCGGCGTGCAACGCAGTTTTTTGAGCCGGCCGGTGACGATTCCGACCCGGCCGCGTCCGTTATCGCGACAGTCGCCAGGGTGCGGGCCCCGGGTTTGGCGGCTGCGACCTTCAGCCGACATCAATTCCGGCTTGCCCGGATATCGGCGGAGGGGCTGACACCACCATCTCTTTGCCACATCCGACGCAGCGCGCGCTTTTCCCCACGATCTCACAAGCGGGGTCGCCCGACCGGATGGTGCGCCGGCACTTCGGGCAGGTATATCCCTCGCCTGCCGCGGCGAAGTCATAGTGCGGGCCGACATAGGCACACATCATGTGATGAAGCACCGGGCTGATCTCCAGCCCTTCGGCGCCGCAAGCCGGGCACGTCGATTGGTCCCCTTCAATCTGCATCATGTGGCACTCCGCGACATCCACGGCATCATGGTCAATAAAGCCCGAAGAGACGGACCAGCCCGTCGGCGACGCGGGCGAAAAGGGCGGTGTGGTGCATGTGAACGTGGACCGTGGAGTTCAGCGGCGGCGGCAACGCGTCCGGATCGAAGCGGATGCGCGCGATCTGGGTCGCGGGACGGTCACGCGCCAACGCCTGTCGCGTCCCGGCGAAGACACCCGACACCGGCAAGATCTGGACGATCGTTCCGGGAATGGTAACCCTACGGTGTGGGCCGCGGGGGCGGTCGGTTGCGTTTATGCTCCCGGAGTAGCTCCCGCAGATATTCCAGCCCGGGATCTGTGAAGGCGATTGTCTGTTGATCGTCGGTTCCGTAGATCCAGAGGAGGCCGTCCTCGGGCTCCATTTGGTCGGCTAAATCCCACAACAGCTCCTCGTCCTCGCCAAGGAGTTCGGCAGCGCGGCTGATGGTGATCGCGTGTGCGGGCGCCGCCATGGTCAAGCGGCGCGGTCGACACCGATCGCGCAGCGCCAGTTCCAAGGGAGCAGCGCAGCGAGATCGGCCATCTTGTGATCGGCGATCCGGGCGAGCACGTCGGCAAGCCAAGCCTGCGGATCGACGCCGTTGAGCTTGGCGGTGTGGATCAGCGTGAACATGACGGCGGCGCGTTGGCCTCCGCGGTCGGAACCCGCAAAGAGCCATGCCTTGCGTCCGAGCGCAATCCCGCGCAGCGCGCGCTCGGCGGCATTGTTGCTCAGGCAAATGCGGCCATCATCGAGGAACCGAGTGAACGCATCGAGCCGCTTGAGCATGTAGTCCATCGCTTTCGCGACCTCGTTGTGGCGCGATAGCTTAGCGCGTTCGCGCGTCATCCAATCAACAAGCTCGCCGACCAGCGGTGCAACTTCCTTCCGGCGCACCGCAAGCCGTTCATCGCGCGGCAACCCATTGATCGAGCGCTCGACCATGAAGACGGCATCGATCTTCTGCACCGCCTCCAAGGCCATGGGCGAGATCGTGCTCGGCTTCTTGTTGCGCGCCTTCGAGGCAATGTCGGCAAGCTCGAAGAACTTCCGCCTGCCATGCGCCCAGCATGCCGCCTCCGTGATCGGACCCGGCATGCGGTCCGGTTTGTAGACCGTGTTGAATCCCGCATAGGCGTCGGCCTGCAGTATCCCGCTGTACGCGGCAAGATGCTGCTCGGGATGGATGCCAGCCCGATCCGCCGAGTAGAAGAACACCGCGGCCGGCGGATCGCGACCGCCGAAGGGGCGGTCGTCACGTACGTAGGCCCACAGCCGGCCGGTCCGGGTCTTCACCTTGGCGAGCACCGGCACGGTCGTATCGTCGCCATGGATCCGCTCGGCCGCGAACACATGCGCCTTGACCAGCTCGTAGAGCGGCAGCAGGGCTGCCGTGCAGGCGCCGACATGATCCGCCATGGTGGAGAGCGAGAGCTCGATGCCCTCGCGCTCGTATTGCTCGCTCTGGCGATTGAGCGGCTGATGGTTGGCGTATTTGTCCACCAGGATCATCGCCAGCAGGCTCGGCCCGGCAAAGCCCCGCGCGATCACGTGGAACGGCGCCGGCGGCTGCGTGATCTTCTCGCAGTGTCGGCAGCTGAACTTCTCCCGCACATGCTCGGTCACGAACCATTGCCGCGGCACGACATCCAGCGTCTCGGTGACGTCCTCGCCGATCTTCGAAAGCCTGGTGCCGCCGCAGCACGGGCAGGCGGTCGGCGCAGGGTGGACAATGCGGCGGCGCGGCAGGTGCTCGGGGAAGTTCCGGCGCGTCCTGCTGCGCCGCATGAAGCCTTGAACCGGAATGCTCGCCGCCGCGGCCTTGGCGGCATCCTCCCCGGCTGCCGCGGCCAGTTCCTCGAGCTGCAGCTCCAATTGATCGAGCAGCCGCTGGCTGCGCTCCGAGCGCGGGCCAAAGCGCTCGCGCTTCATCTTGGCGATCACCAGCTGAAGATGCGCGATCATCGCCTCGGCGCCGGTGAGCATGGCGCGCGCCTCGATGAGCGCTGCCCTCAATGCGTTCTTGTCGTCGGGAAGATCATCAGCTGCGGTCGCCACGGACCAATTGAATCACAAGCTCAGGTGATTCGCAGATCCAAATCAGCGAAGTGAACAGATAAACCGCAATCAACCGGCCGCCGATGGCCGCCAGGTGTGAACCGGATTGCGCCAATCGATGCCTTCAAGCAGATAACCAAGCTGCGCCGGCGTGATCGTCACCGTCCCGTCCGCCGGAGACGGCCAGATGAACCGACCGCGCTCAAGACGCTTGGCGAACAGACACATGCCTTGGCCGTCATGCCACAGCACCTTGATCAGCGACCCGCGCCGGCCGCGGAACACGAACAAATGGCCGCAGTGCGCGTCGCGCTTGAGCCACTCCTGCACCAAGAGCGCCAGACCGTCGAAGCCCTTGCGCATGTCGGTGTGGCCGGTCGCCAGCCAGACCCGCGTGCCGCTCGGGATCCCGATCGTCATCGCGCCCTGCCGGTCAGAGCCGCCATCACCGCCGACACCGTCGCAGGGTCGACCGCACCGGTGATCCGCAGCCGTGCCCCGGACGCAAGCTCGACCTCGACCAGCCCGGCAACCGCCGACATCGCGGCGTTCACCGCAATGGGCCGATCAGCCGCGATGGTCACCGCGGCAAAGTGCGCACCATCCCCGGCTCGCCCGCAGAGCTGCTGCCGCCACCGATACAGCTGGCTCGCGTGAATGCCAGCCTCCCGCGCCACCGCCGATGCTACCGCCCCGGGCTCTAGCGCTGCCGCGACGATCTGCTCCTTCTCGGCACGCGTCCAGCGCCGCCGCCGTTGAACCGACGTGATCACCTCAACCTGCGCCTTCGTCATAGGACTATCCCTCGTGTTAGTCCTATGACTTCGGGAGCTCACTCCACCATGCGCAAGGCGGCCGCTATCGGACGGTTACCGGGAATGCGCCGGTTGCCGAACAGCACCAGCACTTCGTTGCCGATCTTGGGATCGATCAGGCGCTCGTTGGGAATGTACCAGTCCACGAAAATATCGGTCGGATCGAGGATTTCGGCGATCGGAGTGCCCGCCACCAGCGACTGGCCGACATGCGCCAGACCGGTCGAAACGATCCCGCCGATCGGCGCAACGACCCGGCCGTGGCCGAAATGGCGCTCCACACCTTCGATGCGGCCTTGAAGCTGTCTGGTAAATTCGTCGAGGGAGGCGAGCTGGATGGCGGACTCGGCGACTTCGGCCTCCTGCGAGACGACGGCTTTGCGAGCCGACGCGCGCTCGCGCAGGACTTCCATGCGAAAAGTCACGGTAGCGGTGGACATGGCGTCGACGCGTTCCACTGCTTCCTCGGTTACGCGCAGATAGGAGCGCACCGCTTCGAGGGATTCCCGCGCCACCCGGGCCTTGATGCGCAGTTCTGCCGTGCGACCGGCAATGTCCGCCAGCGCGCGCATATAGGTCGCGACGATGCTGTCCTGCTCCGGTGAAAGCACCTGACCGATCTCCTCGCCGACCTTCACCGTGCCGCCGGGCGCCATGTTCATGTGGCTTACCTGCACGGTATAAGGAAGCGAAACCACGTATCGCGGGGACGAGACGGTGCCGGGACCGCCGAGATAGACAAAGGGTGCAGCAAAATAGATCACAAAGAATCCAAGCACGCCGAATACGATGGCCGCATAGGCAATGCGCACGAATTTCCCCGCCGCGCGGCGGCGGCTTTCGACGGGATCGGGGATGTTCGGATTGAGGCGGCTGATCAGGAGGTTCATACCCGCCAACTCCTCAAATCCAGCCCCAGCAGGGCGCGACGAACGCGTGGCGGTACGAAGTCATCGTGCCGCGACGTGGCAAAGAGAATTTCCGAGGAGTACGAGCAGAACCGCCCGCATTTGAGAAAGACACCCTGGTACAGGGGAAAGATCAGCGATGCCGAAAGCCCAAAGAGGCCGACGGATCGATTGAACATGACGAACGCGAGCCCCAAATTGAGAATCGAGATCCAAAGCAGAAGAAGGTAGATCGCGCCGAGAAACACAGCGGCATCGGGTCCGAACAGCAGCACGATGTAGGCCAGATAGAACGGCAAGGACAGCGTGGGAACAAGATCGAAGAGAATGAAATCCAGTCTCTGAAGCGTGTCCGGCAGGCGCTCGAACCGATGAAAAAAGCGCAGCTCGCCATACATCATGAAACGGATCCGCAACGCATCGCGGTCCCACCGCGCGCGCTGGCGCAAAAGGCTGATCGCACTTGTCGGGCCGTTTGTCTTCGCCCAGGCGTCGGGCACGAAGCGGATGACATAGCCGAGACGACGCAGGCGCAGGCTGTACTCCAGATCCTCTCCCGGGCCGACGTCCAGACCGCCTTGCCGCAGAAACGTATCGCGCCGATACATGGAGCAGGCGCCGGACAGGCAGGCGATAGCGTCCGCAGCGTCCAGTATGGATCGCCCCGCACTGATCGACATCAGGTACTCGACGCTTTGAAGTCCGGTCCATAACGAGTTGCGGTCGTTGTCGATCGCAATGTTGCAACTCGCGCCGGCGACGCGCGGGTCGGCGAATACGGCGGCGAGCCGCGCGACAGCGGTCGGCTCGAAAACCGTATCGGCATCCACCGTCAAGAGCAGATCGCCGCCGGCAAACCGGGCCGCGGCGTTTATCGCCGCGCTGCGGCCGCAACGCGTCCCATGGCAGATGACCATGTCCACCAGGCCCAGCGCGCGAGCCCGCTCCGCGACAGCGCGCGTTTCGTCGGTCGAGCCGTCATCCACGACGATGATTTCGACCGGCCGCAGGGTCTGCCGGTGCAGCGACGCGATCGAGCGGTCGAGTCCCGAGGCGCCGTTGAAAGTCGGTATGATCACGCTTACCGATACGGTGCCCGCAGGCACTCTGTTGCGTTGTCTGCGCGTGCCGAACAAAGCCAGCGAAACCAGCGACAGCGTGTAGCGAGGAATGTCGAATATCAGCACCGAGAATGCGAGCAGGGACAAGTGGGTTCCGGCGAGCAGCTGCACCATTTCGAGCATGTGACCTACTGCGCAAGCCCGACAGGACGCTTGTCGAATGCGGATGCGGCGACGATCGCAAGAGAGGCGGGCGCCCTCTTGAAAGCTCCGTTTCGTCACCACGTCCCGTGAGCCTTCCGGCAATGAGCTTCCGCATGACCCTTGTCGATCGACGAAAGCCCTGTCGGGCGAGCAGGCAGGGGCCGGGACAACACCTCAGTGTGCCGTGCGAATGTTGTCGAATTCTAAAGGACGTGATGACAAATGGAGGCTCGACCCGGGATCTGGCGGGTCAGCTCCGGCGTCAACCATAACCTCAGCCTTAACCAAGGTATATGGATGCAATACCGCGGCATACGGTTGCGGCCGATATCGGTGCCAGCAGGAACCCTATGGACAATGGCGGGGACGGTCCTCACCGTGGTCCATTCATGCCGTAAGGCGGTGTTCACCCTGGTCCAGCGATACCAGTACGGGGATCATGGGGAGCCACCAAAGTGGTCGCCGGGGGCAAGCCGTCAAACCAGGAGAGGAACCATCATGGCCTGTCGAACGATTGCTTCCCTTGCTGCGGCCGCGGTCGCCGGCATCCTCTGTGCTTCGACTATCTCGACTGACGCCTTCGCGTATCGCGGCGGCGCCCGGGCGCATGCCGGCCGGGTCGGTGTTGGCCATGTCAACCGGGTCGGCGTCGGCCGGGTCGGCGTCAACCGGGTCGGTGTCGGGCGGGCGGGCGTCTATCGCCGTGGCGTGGGTTATGGCGTGGGCGCCGCTGCAGCCGGCGCCGCTGCAGCCGGTGCCTATTATTACGGGCAACAGTGCGGATACGCGCCTTACCCGCCGTGCTATTGACGGGCGTTCGATTTCTCCTTCGCGCGGACGCCGGTACGTTTCGACTGTAAGGAACCTGCCCGCGCGGCTTGATGGGCTGGAGCTGCGGCCGGACATATTCGGTCCGGCCGGTCACAGCCGGCGCACCCGGTAACGTCGGGAATTGGCACCGAGCAGGCGCACCGGCCGGGCAGAGCGGGTCCGCTCGGCCCGGGCACATCAGACGTCCCGTGCTCGGCGAGCGCTGGGGTGTCATCCACCCCGATCCCGAGATACGTCGATCCCGAGATACGAGATATCGGACCGTGCTCTCGATCTTCCGGCGTCCGAGAAGAGGCTGAATGGCGCGAAGATCGGCGGTCCGCCGGTAATGAGCGTTGCTTGAACGAGAGTTGCCTGGTCCGGCGTAGAGGGGGCCGCAGCATGCCCGATCAAGGGCAATCCTGGCGATCCGGGTCGACACCAGCCGCCGGCACGGCGCCGGCCGCCGAGCTGGAGCGGGTCGTGCAGATCGTCGCCGACAGCACCGTGGAGCCGACCGCGGCGGAGCTCGGCAGCACCGTGGACTTGACCGGGGCGGAGTGCGGCGCGTTCGTCTGCAATGTCGTCGATCCGCAGCACGAATCCTGTACGGACAATGCCCGGCTCTACGGGGCGAGCAACCAGACGGAGGCGGAGCTGCGCCTGCTCAACGAGACGCTCGAGCAACGCCTCGCTTCGGCGATTGCCGAGCGCAGGAGGCTCGAGGAGGCTCTTCGCCAGAGCCAGAAGATGCAGGCGATTGGCGAGCTCACCGTCGGCGTCGCCCACGACTTCAACAATCTGCTTCACGTCGTTCTCGGCAACCTCGACTTGCTGCGTCGGCGCGCGGTGGAGCAGGGCACGCCTGCGACGCAGGATTGGCTGCGGCTGATCGACAGCACCCTGCGCGGCGGCCAGCGTGCCGCGGCGCTCACCCGGCGGCTGCTTGCCTTGTCGAGCCATCAGCCGCCCGATCCGAAGCCGACCGACGTCAACAAGGTCGTGTCGGGGATGTCCGATCTGCTTCGCCGCACCCTCGGGGAAACGATCGCCGTCGAGACGGTCGCCGCAAGCGGCCTGGGGAGCGTGCTGGTCGATTCCACCGGGCTTGAAAGCGCCATCCTGAACCTCGCGGTGAATGCCCGCGATGCGATGCCGCAAGGAGGCCGGCTGACCATCGAGACGGCGAACGTGCTCCTCGACGCGGCTGTTGCGGCGAGGCACGGCGGCTTGGCGTCCGGCCGGTACGCGCTCGTCTCCGTGTCGGACACCGGCACCGGGATGACCAAGGACGTGGTGGCCCGGGCATTCGATCCGTTCTTCACCACGAAGAAGGTGGGACAGGGCACCGGGCTCGGGTTGAGCCAGGTGTACGGATTCGTCAAACAGTCGGGCGGCCACGTGAGCATCGACAGCGAGCCCGGTCGAGGCACGACCGTCAAGCTCTATCTGCCGCGGTTGAGCACGGAGCAACCGACCCTCCATCCTCCGTCGTCTGTCCTCTGTCATCTGTAGCGCGCTCGGATGTTCAACTCGCCGCGCAACGCGCTGATCTACGGCGCCCGCTATGACCGGGTGATGGAGAGTTTTGGCGGCAAGGGCTTCTTCGTCGAGGACCCGAAGAAGATCCACGGCGCCCTCGACGAGGCGATGAAGTTCCCCGGTCCCGCCCTGGTCAACGTCGTGATCTCGCAGGGCTCCGCCCGCAAGCCGCAGCAGTTCCGCTGGCACCGCTGCTGTGGTGACGGAACACGGGGTCGCGCCCGCAACGGTGCGGCCCCTTGCCCGGCTCACTTGAGGCAAAGACTATCCTGGAGCTTACCGGGAAGCGCAGCCATTTTAGGCTGAACGGGCCCTTATTCCAGGGTGCAGGCTTCGTCTGCGAGGCGATCGTGCTCTCGTCATTCTGCATGGTGCTTCTCCTCTGTTGCAGAGGACCACCGGCATGCGTTACTTCGAACCCATTGGGATCACGTCGGCTCTCGAGCCAATGCGGCCGGGATTTGGCTGCACCGGCGGACCGCTTAGGCGGCAATTGAGCCCAAGCGGTCACGCCATAATGTTCATCGTAAAGCTGATCTCTCAAATTGATTGTATCTTACGGCCGATAAATTTCCTGCGTTGAGCTTAATGGACGCACGCTGTCCGTCCGAGGGGAGATGTATGCGCACGCTCGGTGTCATTGCGCTCGGAGCCGCCCTCATCAGTGCTGACGGGTTTTTGCCGTTCGTATGGGCTGCGGATCGAGACATAGGCGCAGTGGCGCCGATCGAGCGCGCGAGTCCGTATTTCTTGGACAAGGCCAAAGGCATCGGCCCGCGTTTCAAATTATTCTCGGCTCCGCAAGGATTGTCCGTCGCTTGTGCCCTGTCGGTCGACGCGCATGTCAACGATGCGGACTTTGTCGACTATCCTGGGGGCGAGTCGAGCACTGCAGAAGCCATTCGCTCTCAGGCTGCGCGGGGCGTTCAGCTGAACCCGGCGGATGCCGCGCGTGCGCCGGTCCGTACGGCCTTTGTGCTCGGTGGCGAAGGTCCGATATCCGGTGCCAGATGCACCAACCTCAAGGCCGGGTCGGAAGCGCGAGCGTTCTGTTCGGGAGCCGTTTCAGGGAACGGATACACTATCGTCTACGACTTTGATCCGGTGGCCTGCGGCTATGACAACGTCGCAGTGGGCAGGGCTCTCATCGCCCATCTTTCGATTGGCAGCTGGGTTACCCCAGAGCCGGAACGCGACTGTGCGACCAAGCTCAAGCAGTTCGTTGTCGATATCGACGAGCTGCTGGCGAAGAACCCACGAAATATCCTCGATGTCTATGCGGTTCTCAACCGCCATTTCCCGCTTCACGGCTGCGCCCCGGATGAGGCTTTCCGCATCCTGAAGACGTCCAAATATTTTCGGGGCGAATCGATGAACGGTCCGAAGATGCATGTTTTCTCGATCTCCAGCGAGAGCGCGTCGTCACGCGGAGTTGCGGTGTCTTTTGGTCTGTCTAACACCGGCGAGTCACATCTTCCATCCGCAATGTGGTGGCCACCATATCCGTAGGTCGTCTGCTGTGCACATCTCGCCCATTTTATGGCGGTGCAGCATTCCGTCTGGATTCAGACGGTAGACCGGACCTGTCGCCAGCCGTCCGGAAATCGACGAAAATGACCCGCAGCGACGGTCATTGCGACGCCGATCGCTACCACTTGTCCCAGCAAGGAGCCGAAACGATTGCGCCGCGATGGCTTAGACCTTCCGCGCCACCATGAAGTCCGCCGCATATGTGCCGGATACCCGATCTCGGGAGACGTCGGCGAAGCCTGCCTCAGTCAGCCACAGTCGGTGTTCCGACTCCGTACGGATTACGGCATTCTCGTAGTCATTCACGAACAGCAGGTTGTAGGTCGCGTACGACAATGGCGTAGATCGCGTGTCGTCCAGGATCCAGCCGACGACATAGAGTGGACTGCCCGGCTCCAACGCTTGATGGACATTCTTCAGTGCAGCGCGGGTCTGGTCCGGGCTGAGCACGGGGATCAAACCGCGCATGATGGCCACGTCGTAGGTTCCGACGAGCTTTTCGCCGACAATGTCCATCGGTCGCAACTGAATGCGAGACCTGTACCCAGCTTCGTTGCGGTAGTGCTCCGCAACTGCGACGGTGTCGGGAAGGTCGGCGAGCGTGATCGACAAGTGCGGCCACGCTTCTGCCATTGCGACTGAAACGCCGCCGGAACCGCCGCCAACGTCCATGAGACGATGGAATTTCGAGAAATCAAGGCGAGTTGCAAGCTCCCGCCCCGCCGCCAGACATTCCGTGAATGTGCCGCGATAGAACGACTCTCGAAGCTCGCTCGACATAACTGCGTAATCGATGCCGCGCTGAGGCGTCCCGGTGCGAATGGTTTCGGCTACGCGCAACATCGACTCCCACCGGCGGCGGTTGGCATAGTGCCTCATGCCGATGTAGTCGGCCTTGCCGCGAACGAGATATCTGTCGGCCTCCGGAGAGTTCGAGAACTGGCTACCGTCGAAGCGCATCATCCCGATGGCAGCGAGGGCATGCAGGAGATGGGTCGTTTTTGCGGGATCGGTGCCGGCTGCTCTCGCAACAGCCGCTGCGTCAAGTGGTCCGTCTTTAAGCGTCGTAAAGACATCGAGTTCCATCCCGGCCTGCAGGGCGAACGAGGGGTAGGTCGCCTGCGCCAAGGCTTCAATCGTCTTGGGAAGAACTGATTGATCGTTTCTCAAAGCTGCCTCGCGCTCGACGTCGGATCAAAAAGGGTCAACGTGCCGCTTTGCCCGATGATAGGTCGGCGCGCGATACTGCTGCAACACTTGTCGCCGCTCCGCTCGATCCGTTCACCTTCGAAGGAAGCTAAGTCATCCGCTATGGTCCGGTCTTCGACCGCTCTTGGCACAAGGCCGATCCCACCCGGTTGGCCCGGCAAGGGTTCCGGTCACTTGGTACAGCGGCCCCGGAGGTGCGCGTCACCGCCTGCGTGGCGCTGTCATCGAGGTCGGAAAAATCGCGCCAGCCGAAAGGCCAGCCCGAGCAGGATCAGCGCGATGCTGGGCAGGAACGTCACAAAGAACAGGATGCCGAGGAGGATGTCGTTGCGGCCCGGATCGGCCATCCCGAGCCTCTGCGCCACGTCGACGATCAGCAATGGTCCGCTGCCGAGGCCGAGCAAAGCGAGCCCGACCCACAGCAACGTCGTGCCCGAGCCGCGGAACGACCAGGTCACGGCGATCGCGAGGGCGAAAATGATAATCATCGCGGTCGCCGGGATCGAGCGGCTGGCCGGAATGCCGAGCCACCCGAGCGGCACCGACACGAGCTGAACACCGAACAGGAGGATGAGTGCGAACGCCACCGCGGCGACCGCCAGCGTCAGGTGGCGACTACGCGAACCTGCGTCCGGGTCATGCAAGGCGACCTCCATGGGCGGCGATGCGGTAGACTCCGGCATGGCTCCCCAAATATGTCGCGGCCGGCGGCGCGCGCATTGAAATGGATCAAAAGCTACCCTGGCCGGCGTTCGCTCAACTATCCCGACGCGGAAGCAGAAGGCCGCCGCAGCCTGCTGGCATGAGATCTTGATCTAGATCAAAGCTTGCCGGCCAGACGGGTGACCATTCTGTTCAGTGCCGACAACAGCGTCACGTGCATCGATCCGCGGATGACGGCACGCGGCCCAAGCCGCGCTCGCAGGCGCGATGAATATCGGTGGCGCATCGATGAGGTGACGGCGGGAGCCGGATGAGGACGCGAGCGGGAATTGCCGTTTGTCGCGGTAATGTCACGCGACAGCGCCAAACGCACAGAGGGATGCCAGGGAGCAATGCCATGAGCACAGTCTCACGCGGGAAGTTGGCGCGCTGGGCGGCGAACGCGGTTCTCGCCAGCGCGCTTGGGTGCGTCGCCGGGCCGGCCGCCGCCCAGATGCCGACTGTCGACGTGGTGGTCGGCAATAATTTCGGCCATCTGCCGCTGTTCATCGGTGTGGACAAAGGCCTGTTCAGCAAACACGGCGTGGATGTCCGCCTCAAGGTCGTCAACACCGGCAGCGACATGGTCAACGCCATGCAGAAGCGCGAGGTGCAGCTCGGCGACATGAGCGTGACGACGTTCCTGAAGGCGCGCCATGGCAACGATCCGTTCCGCGTGATCGGCATCATCATGAACGACGCCACCCGCGACAATGCCGACGAGCCGCTGGCGATCGTGGCGCGCAAGGGTTCCGGCATCGCCGCCGGAAGGATCGAGGACCTCAAAGGCAAGCGCATCGGCCTCGCCAAGGCGCAGACGTCGGACGAGTACCTCAAGATGGTGCTTGCCCGCCGCGGCATGAGGTACGAGGACGTGACGATCGAGAACATCATGGCGCCGCCCGCCCTGGTCCCGGCGCTCCGGGACGGCAAGGTCGAGGCGATCGTGTCATGGGAGCCCTACAACGTCGCCGTGCTCGAGGGGGTGCCGGACTCCTACGTGGTGCTGCGCGGCGGCGGCCATCTCTCCTACATCATGGTCGTCACGACGCACGAGCCGACGATCCAGATCTCGCCGCAGATCATCCGCAATTTCGTCGCCGGACTGGCGGCCGCCTCGCAATACACCCGCAGGAACCGCGACGAGGCGGTGGAGATCTTCGCCAGGATGGTGCCCAATACCGACATCGCCGTCGGCAAGAAGGCGGTGCAGTTCATCAGCTACGATCCGCGCCTGTCCCCCGCGGTCATCAAGGCGTTCAATACCGCCGAGGACGACGTGCTCAAGAATACCCTGCAGGGCGCCACCCGCCTCGTCGTGGAGGATCAGTTCTCGCCTTCGTTCCTGGCCGAGATCGAGAAGGCCTATCCGGACTATTTCGCCGACCTGCCGCCACTGAAGGCCGCGTCGAACTGAGCGCAGCGGCATCTACCCGAGGAGACGGCGCGGCGTCGGCGCCGCGCCGTCTCTGTTGTTCGGGCTCACCCGGCACTCCGTCGCCGGCACGCAGCGACAGATATTCGAGCTGCGCCGGCGCAGCCACCGAATTCCCGCACCGCCACGCCGAGCCCCGCCCCGAGGTTCATCTGGTCGCGCGACTGCACGGTCCAACCGGCCTCGGCGAGTTGGCCGTCGATCGTGCTTCTGGCGCGGTCGTCGGGATGGAAAATCGACATTCCCCCAGCGCGGATTCGGGCAGCGGAACCGCCACGTCGGGCTATTCCCCGGCTCCAGGGCCAAGATTCGCACAACCGAGGGACCTTTAGTAGGGCCGCGTCGCCCCGCCTCTGCGGAGTTCCTGCGCGGGGCCACGCCGCACAGGCGTCATGCACGGTGTCGGCGGGGAATCATCCCCTTGAATGTCAGAAAAACATATACTATTTTCTGACAGAAACGGATTTTGCCCATGAGCTCGGTCTTGAATCAAGTCCTCCAACGGGCCCACGCCCGCGGTCGCGGCAGCGTCTTCACGCCGGCCGACTTTCTCGACTTGGGGACCCGGCCAGCGGTCGACCAGGCGTTGTCGCGTCTGGCCAAGGACGGCCGGCTGCGCCGGCTCGTCCGGGGACTTTACGACTATCCGAAGGTCCATGCCCGGCTCGGGCCGTTGGCGCCGGCCCCGGACGCCATTGCCAAGGCCTTGGCGCGCGAGAGCGGATCGCGCTTGCAGGTGGCCGGCGCCCAGGCCGCCAACGCGCTCGGGTTGTCGACGCAGGTTCCGGCGCGCAGCGTGTACCTGACGGACGGTCCATCCAGGCGCGTCGTCGTCGGCAAGAGGGTTGTCGATATGCGGCATGCCTCGCCGAAGCATCTGGTTGCCGCGGGCAGCATGGCCGGTACGGTCGTCCAGGCCCTGCGGCATCTGGGGCCGGATTCGGTGCCGGCCGTCGTCGACGCGGCGGCGCAATACCTGACGGCGTCCGACCGGCGCATGCTGGCCAGGCGCGCCAATCAGGCGCCCGCCTGGATGCGACCTGCCTTGAATTGCATTGCCCGCCGATTGACCTCGAGCTGAAGCCATGGACAAGGTCGCACGTTGGGGCGCCGCCGACAGGGCAGCGCTGTTCAGCCAGGCCGGTCCCGCGTGTGACCTGTCGAGCAGGGAATCGCTGGACCCGATACGCCTTTGAGGCCTTCCGTCTATCTCAAAATTGAGATATAAGCGGATGTGCCCTGGCGCGTCGAGATCCTGAACGAAACGGTCGCCGCCGAGATCGCCGCCCTTCCGGCGGACATGCAGGCGCGGTTCTTGCGGCTTGCCGAGCGCATTGGCCAAGCCGGGCTGGAAAGCCTGAGCGAGCCGCATGTGAAGCACCTGGAAGGAAAGCTGTGGGAATTGCGGCTGACCGGCCGCGACGGAATAGCCCGCGCGCTCTACGTCACCGCAATCGGTCGGAGGGTGGTCGTGGTTCGTGCGTTCGTGAAGAAGACACAGAAGACCCCACGCGCTGAGATCGAGCTTGCGCTGCGGCGAGCAAAGGAGATCACGTGACGATCCCGTTCGAGAAGCTCAAGGCGCGTCTGCTGGCAAATCCCAAGGTCAAGGCCGAGTACGACCAGCTCGCTCCGGAGTTCGAGATCGCCGCCGAGTTGCTCAGGGCGCGCCTGCGGGCCGGGCTGTCGCAGGCCGAGCTGGCTACCCGGATGGGAACCAGCCAATCCGCCATCGCTCGGCTGGAAAGTGGCCAGACGCTGCCGAGCACCAAGACGCTGTTGCGCTACGCCCAGGCCACCGGCAGCAGGTTCCGCGTGCGTCTATCGGCGGCTTGAGGCGCCACGCGCGTCTCTCATGATTTCCTGCTGATCGCACAGCAGGGGCCTTGGCCGGCGTCGGTGCGGGTTTCCGTCACTGAGGTCGAGGCCTCTCGGGAGGGCCGCCATGTCCGCCGGATTGCGAGCCTTCGACAAAAAATCATGTTGACAGTGTACTCCCAATAGGGTACCCGTTACCGGGTGTGAACGCTATGGAGGATACACCAATGCCCTACGCACCTGGCCAGAGCGGAAATCCCGCCGGGCGGCCGATCGGATCGCGCAACAGGAAGACGCTGCTGGTGGAGGCGCTGCTCGAAGGCGACGGCGAGGATCTTGCCCATCGCCTCGTCCAGAAGGCGATGACCGGGGATCCGGCGGCGCTGAAACTCTGCTTCGACCGGCTGCTGGCGCCGCAGCGCGAGCGGCCCGTCCCCTTCCCGCTGCCGCCACTGGCGAACTCCCACGACACCGTCGCCTCGGTGGCGGAGATCCAGGCCGGCGTCGGCGCCGGAACCATCACCCCGCGGGAGGCGATGGAGCTGCTCCGCCTGGTCGACAAGATGGCGCAGACGCTGGCCGCCGCCGAGGCCAAGCAGGCCGCCGCCGAGGCCAGACAGGCGGCCGCCGAGGAAGCGGCCGCCGGGCCGAAGACGCTCAGGTTCTCCTGGCTGGACGGCACCCAGGTCGCCGAGCTCACCCAGCAGCCCGACGGGAGCTACCGCAGCACCGGAACCAGCCGGCTCCAGCCGCTCGACGGCGAATGAGCGGGCGCCCGAGAGGGTCGGCGAATTACAATGAATACAGTCAGATTCAGTGATGCAAAGGCGGGCCGCGCCCCGCCAACGGGCGGGAGGGTGAACTCGCGGCACGGCAGTGCCCAGCCACTCAACTGCAATTGCGCAGGTCCCGGCCCCGGCGATTTACAATGGAAGCAGTCGATTACAGTGGCCAGGCAATGACGGGCCCACGGGCAACGGGCCTCCGCGCACGGGACGCGCATCGAGGCGCGGCGCGGCAGGTTTACAATGAAAACAGACGACTACAGTCGGAGAAGGTTGCCCCCCGAAACCGAGACACGGAAATTGCGCGCCGGCAATTCGCCCCGCCCCTCAATGCGCCTCGTCCCAGTTGGTTGCCGCCCGCGCGTCGACCTGCAGCGGCACCGAGAGGCTGATCGCCGGGTGCGGCGCGTCCGCCATCACACGGGCGACCACCGGAAGGGTTTTCTCCACCTCCCCCTCGGGCACCTCGAAGATCAGCTCGTCGTGGACCTGGAGCAGCATCTGCGCGGAAAGTTTTGCCTTGGCGAGCGCCGGCTCCATGCGGATCATGGCGCGGCGGATGATGTCGGCCGCGGTGCCCTGCAGCCGCGCATTGATCGACGCCCGCTCGTTGAAGGCGCGCAGCGACGGGTTGCTGGCGCGGATGTCCGGATAGTTCACGCGGCGGCCAAACAGGGTCAGCACATAGCCGTTCTGCCGGCAGAACGCCTTGGTCTCCTCTATGTAGTCGCGGATGCCGGGAAAGCGCTCGAAATATTTTTTGATATAGGCGCCGGCCTCGTCGCGCGGGATGCCGAGCTGGTTGGCGAGGCCGAACGCCGAGATGCCGTAGATGATGCCAAAATTGATCGCCTTGGCGCGGCGGCGCACGTCGGCCGGCATGCCGGCGATCGGCACGCCGAACATTTCCGAGGCGGTCATCGCATGGATGTCGAGCCCGTCGCGGAACGCCTGCTTGAGCACGGAAATGTCGGCGATCTCCGCCAGCAGCCGGAGCTCGATCTGCGAATAGTCCGCCGACACCAGTTTGGTGCCCGGCGCCGCCACGAAGGCGCGGCGGATCTTCCGTCCCTCCTCGGTGCGCACCGGGATGTTTTGCAGGTTGGGATCGGACGACGACAAGCGCCCGGTCGGCGTTGCCGCCAGCGCGTAGCTCGTATGCACCCGATGGGTGTCCGGGTTGACGAAGCCCGGCAGCGCATCGGTGTAGGTGGACTTGAGCTTGGTCACCTCGCGCCAGTCGAGGATCTTTTTCGGCAACTCGTGGCCCTGCTCGGCGAGCTCGTCGAGTACCTGGGCGGAGGTCGACCACGCGCCGGTCTTGGTCTTCTTGCCGCCCGGCAGCCCCATCTTGCCGAACAGGATGTCGCCGAGCTGTTTTGGGCTGCCCGGATTGAACGCCTCGCCGGCCAGCTCGCGGATCTCCGCCTCCAGCCCGCCGGCCTTCTGGGCAAACTCGCCGGAAAGCCGCGACAACACCTGGCGGTCGATCGAGATGCCGCGCCGCTCCATGCGGGCGAGCACCGGCACCAGCGGCCGCTCGAGCGTCTCGTAGACCGTCGTCACTTTCTCGGCGACGATCCGGACTTTCAGCGCCTGCCACAGCCGGAGCGCCGCGTCGGCATTCTCGGCGGCATATCCGGTCGCCTTCTCCAGCGGCACGCGGTCGAACGTCACCTGCATCTTGCCGGCGCCGGTGACGTCGCGAAGATGGATGGTCTTGTGGCCGAGCCACCGCTCCGCCAGCGCATCGAGACCGTGGTCGCCGCGGCCGGCATCGATCGCGTAGGACAGCAGCATGACGTCGTCGGCGGGCCCGGTGTCGATGCCGTGCTGGGCAAAGATCAGCCAGTCATATTTGATGTTGTGGCCGATCTTCAGAATCCCCGGATCCTCGAGCAGGAGTTTGAGCGCGGCAAGCGCATCCTCCTCGCGGATCTGGTCGGCATGCAGCTCGCCGCCGAACAGGTTTTCGCCGCCGTCACCCTGGCGGTGGGCGAGCGGCACGTAGCAGGCCTCGTTCGCCGACAGCGCCAGCGAGAACCCGCAGAGCTCGGCGCGCATCGGATCGAGGCTGGTGGTCGCGGTAGCGATCGCCGCGACGCCGGCGTCGGCGGCGCGCGCGATCCAGGCCCGCAGGCGCGGGAGGTCGCGCACCGTCTCGTAGAGGGCGGCGTCGAATCGCGCGGTGCGCGCCGCTTCCGCCCGCGCGGCCGCGAGCGCCTGCGGGCGCAGCTCGGCTGTGGCCGGGGGTACGCCGCCGTCGCGTGCGGCCGGGCTGCTCGCCTCGGGCCGCGGTCCGGTGGGCGCCGCGAGGCCGCCGGCGCGCAGCCATTCGTCGGGCTCGACGTCGGCCGGATCGATCAGGGCGGCGTCGGCGACGCGGCGGGTGAGCGAGGCGAACTCCATGGCTTTGAGGAACGCCACCAGCCGGCGCGCTTCCGGCTCGTGCACGACGAGCTCCGCCACCGGCACGTCGAGCGGAACGTGGTCGTCGAGGGTGACGAGCTTCTTGGAGATCCTCGCCTGCTCGGCGAACTCGATCAGCGACTGCCGGCGCTTCTCCTGCTTGATCTCGGAAGCGCGCGCCAGCAGCGTCTCCAGATCGCCGTATTCGCCGATGAGCTGGGCTGCGGTCTTCACCCCGATCCCCGGCACCCCCGGCACGTTGTCGGTCGTGTCACCGATCAGCGACTGCACCTCGATCACCTTTTCGGGCCCCACGCCGAATTTTTCCGCCACCTCGGCGGCGCGGATCCAGCGGTCCTTCATCGAATCGAACATCACCACGCTGTCGCCGACGAGCTGCATCAGGTCCTTGTCGGAGGAGACGATGGTGGTCGTGGCGCCGGCCTCGCAGGCTTCGCGCGCATAGGTGGCGATCAGGTCGTCGGCCTCGTAGCCCGCCTGCTCCAGGCAGGCGATGTCGAAGGCGCGCACCGCCTCGCGGATCAGCCCGAACTGCGGGATCAGGTCGGCGGGGGCGTCGGGCCGCTGCGCCTTGTAGGCCGGATAGAGCGCGTTGCGAAACGTCTTCTCCGACTTGTCGAACACCACCGCGAGATGCGTCGGCCGCTCGTCCGGCTTCATCTCGCGCAACAGCTTCAGCAGCATGGTGCAGAAACCGTAGACCGCGCCGAGCTGCAGCCCGTCGGATTTGCGGGCGAGCGGCGGCAGGGCGTGGAAGGCGCGGAAAATATACCCCGATCCGTCGACCAGGAAGAGGTGGTCGCCGGACTTCAGCGGGCGCGGATTGGGCGCTGCGGACATGGACTTGCTCGGGCTCGAGATTTTGTGTGACCGCCATATCACCGTCCGCACGACGAAGCGAGTGCGACAACGGCGGGACGCCGTGCCGTCGGTCTGTTGAGTTCACCGCCCACCGCAGGGCGACAGCATATGGCGAGAAGTCGCCGCGGGCTCCACCTCTCCCCGCTTGCGGGGAGAGGTCGACCCGCCGAAGCGCAGCGAAGGCGGGGCGGGTGAGGGGGCGCCTCCACGAATCCAGAGCATTTGAATCGCCGCAAGAGCCCCTCACCCCGACCCTCTCCCCGCGAAGAGCGGGGAGAGGGGGCAGACGCGCCGAGCGCGCGGCAAGCCGCCGTTACCGTCGCCGGAACACGGGGTTATCATCCTCGCCAGGCGGGACCGGGTCTGCTATGGGCAGCGGGCTCGCTGGCGGACACGCTTTAGATCATCATCGTTGCGGCGGAGTCCCAATGCACGTCGCCATGGTCGGTACCGGATATGTCGGTCTCGTGTCCGGCGCCTGCTTCGCGGACTTCGGCCATCATGTGACCTGCATCGACAAGGACGCCGAAAAGATCGCGGCGCTCGGGCGCGGCGAGATGCCGATCTTCGAGCCCGGCCTCGAGGATCTCGTGCAGTCCAACGTGCGCGAGGGGCGGCTGAGCTTCGCGACCGAGTTCGAGAAGCCGGTCGGCCGGGCCGACGCGGTGTTCATCTCGGTGGGCACGCCGTCGCGCCGCGGCGACGGGCATGCGGATCTCAGATATGTCTACGACGCCGCCCGCGAGATCGCCTTCGCGGTGGACGGGTTCACCGTGGTGGTGACCAAGTCGACCGTCCCGGTCGGTACCGGCGACGAGGTGGAGCGCATCGTCCGCCGCACCAACAGGCAGGCGGACGTCGCCGTGGTGTCGAACCCGGAATTCCTCCGCGAGGGCGCGGCGATCCGCGACTTCAAGCATCCGGACCGGATCGTGGTCGGCACCACCGACCAGCGCGCGCGCGACGTCATGGCCGAGCTCTACCGGCCGCTCTATCTCAACGCGGCGCCGATCCTCTATGTCGATCGCCGCACCGCCGAGCTCGTCAAGTACGCCGCCAATGCGTTTCTCGCCACCAAGGTGACCTTCATCAACGAGATCGCCGACCTGTGCGAGAAGGTCGGCGCCGACGTCCAGGATGTCGCCCGCGGCATCGGCCTCGACAACCGCATCGGGGCAAAATTCCTGCATGCCGGTCCGGGGTTCGGCGGCTCCTGCTTTCCCAAGGACGCCACCGCGCTGATCAAGACCGGCCAGGACCATGAGGCGCCGCTGCGCATCGTCGAGACGGTGCTGGCGGTCAACGACCAGCGCAAGCGGGCCATGGCGCGCAAAGTGGCGGCGGCGCTCGGCGGCACGGTCAGGGGAAAAACCATCGCGGTGCTCGGCCTCACCTTCAAGCCGAACACCGACGACATGCGCGACGCGCCGTCGATCGCGGTGATCACCGCGCTGCAGGACATGGGCGCGAGCGTGCAGGCCTACGATCCGGTCGGCATGGCGCAGGCGACGAGCGTGCTCTCGGACGTCACCTATTGCGACAGCGCCTATGCGTGCGCCGAGGGGGCGGACGCGCTGGTCATCGTCACCGAATGGGAGCAGTTCCGCGCCCTCGACCTCGACCGGCTCAAGCAGGTCATGGCGCGTCCCGTCGTGATCGACCTGCGCAACATCTACCGGCCGGAGGACATGGCGCGACGCGGCTTCATCTACCAGGGCGTCGGCCGTCCGGGACCGCTTCCGTCCGCGGACGGACCGACGACGGATGACGTCTGACCGACCGTCAGCTGCCTTCGCTTGCGCGCTGCCGATCGACGAGGCGCTGCCCGGGCTCGCCGCCGCGCTGGCGGAGCGCAACTGTGCCGTCCTGGTGGCGCCGCCGGGCGCCGGAAAAACCACCCGGGTGCCGCTGGTCCTCGCCGCCGAGACATGGGCGGCGGGACGGAAAATCCTGGTGCTCGAGCCGCGTCGGCTCGCCGCGCGGGCGGCTGCCGCCCGCATGGCGGCGACGCTCGGCGAGCCGGTCGGCGAGACCGTGGGCCTGCGCGTGCGCTTCGGCTCGCAGGTCTCGGCAAAGACCCGCATCGAGGTGGTGACCGAGGGCATCTTCACCCGGATGATTCTCGACGATCCGGCGCTCGACGGCGTGGCGGCAGTGCTGTTCGACGAGTTTCACGAGCGCTCGCTCGATGCCGATCTCGGGCTTGCGCTCGCCCGCGACGTGCAGCTCAATCTGCGCGAGGATGTCAAAATTCTCGTCATGTCGGCGACCCTCGACGGCGCCCGGATCGCAAACTTGCTCGGCGATGCGCCCATCATCGAGAGCCGGGGCCGCGCCTTTCCGGTGGAGACCGTCTATCTCGGCCGCGACCCGCGGGTGCCGGTCGAGCGCCAGGTGGCGGCCGCGGTGGACCAGGCGCTCGGCCGCGGGCCCGGCTCGGTGCTGGTCTTCCTGCCCGGCGTCGCCGAGATCCGCCGCGCCGAGACGCTGCTCGGCGAGCGCCTGCGCGATCCCGCGGTCGACGTGGTGGTGCTCCACGGCACGCTCGGTCCCGAGGCCCAGGACCGCGCCCTTGCGCCGGCGCCGCCCGGCCGCCGCAAGGTCGTGCTGGCGACCTCGATCGCCGAGACCTCGCTCACCATCGAGGGGGTGCGCATGGTGGTCGACAGCGGCCTTGCCCGGGTGCCGCGCTACGAGCCGGACCTCGGCCTGACCCGGCTGGAGACCGTGCGAGTCTCGCGCGCCGCTGCCGACCAGCGCCGCGGCCGTGCCGGCCGCACCGAGCCCGGCCTCTGTCTGCGCCTGTGGGACGAGCCGCAGACCGCATCGCTGGAGCCGTATCAGCGCCCGGAGATTCTTGCCGCCGATCTCTCCGGCTTCGTGCTCGACCTCGCCCAGTGGGGCGAGCTCGATCCCGCCAGACTGGCGTTTCTCGATCCGCCGCCGCAGGCGGCGCTCGCCGAGGCCCGCGCGCTTCTCGCCGAGCTCGGCGCCATCGGTTCCGACGGGCGGATCACCGATCTCGGGCGCCATCTGCGGCGCCTGCCGCTGCCGCCGCGGCTCGCCCGCATGGTGATCGCCATGGCGGAGCGGGGCGGCGCCGCCGGCGCCGCCGCAAAGGTCGCGCTGGTACTCAGCGAGCGCGGGCTCGGCGGCACCGACATCGATCTCGTCCATCGGCTCGATCAGCTCGGCCGCGACCGCTCGCGGCGCGCGACCGACGCCCGCCGCATGGCCGGCCGATGGGCCGACCTCGCCGCGGAAGGTGGGCTGGCGCGCCACGGTGGACCCGCCGAGGACGTTTCCGCTGGCGTCATGCTGGCGCTCGCCTTCCCCGACCGCATCGCCAAGAGCCGCGGCGCCGACACCGGCAGCTTTCTGCTCGCCAATGGCCGCGGCGCCAATGTGGACCCCGTCTCGGCGCTGGCGCGGGAAAAATTCCTCAGCGTCGCCGAGCTCGCCGGCAGCGCCGGGCAGTCCCGCGTCCTGCTCGCAGCCGCGATTACGCTTGTCGAGATTGAGGCGAATCTTGCCGATCGCATCGAGAGCCGGGACGAGGTGTCGTTCGATCCGGCATCCGCCAGCCTGCGCGCCCGCCGCACGCGCCGGTTGGGAGTGCTGGTCCTTGCCGAGCAATCCGCCCGGGTCGAGCCGAATGCCGAGGCCGCGGCGACGCTCGGCCGGGGCATCGTGGCGCTCGGGCTCGGGCGCCTGCCGTGGACGACGGCGCTCCGCCAATGGCGCGACCGGGTGGCATTCCTGCGCGGCGCGCAGGGCGAGGACTGGCCCGATCTGTCCGACGCGGCGCTGGCGGCAAGCGCCGCGGAATGGCTCGTCCCGGCGCTGGTCGGCAAAACCGCGCTGGCCAACCTGTCGGCGGACGAGCTGGCGACGGCGGTGACCGGCCTCGTCTCCTGGGCGCTGCGCCACCGGCTCGATCAGGAGGCGCCCACCCATTTTGCCGTGCCGTCGGGCTCGCGGGTTGCGATCGACTACGCCGCCGCCGAGGGCCCCAAGCTCAGCGTCCGGGTGCAGGAGCTCTTTGGCCTCGATCGCCATCCGGCGATCGGCGGCGGCCGTGTGGCCCTGGTGGTCGAGCTGCTGTCGCCGGCGCGCCGGCCGGTGCAGGTCACCCGCGACCTGCCGGGCTTCTGGCGCGGCTCCTACGCGGCTGTGAAGGCCGAGATGAAGGGCCGCTATCCGCGCCATCCCTGGCCCGACGATCCGCTGGCGGCGCCCGCGACCCGCCGGGCGAAGCCCCGGGGGACCTGACAATCGGATAATCTGCCCGCTGCCTCGATGCGCTGATTCGGCTGCGACGCGGAGGGAGTGGATGCGGGAGGAGAGCAGGCGGGCGGCGGCGCTGATCGGCGAGCGCACCGGCGGCGCTCCGATCGATGTCGGGCTGGTGCTGGGCAGCGGGCTTGCGGCGATTGCCGACCATCTCGTCGCGCCGGTCACCGTGCCTTATGCGGAGCTGCCGGGTTTTCCCCAGCCGACGGTCGGCGGGCACGACGGCGCGCTGGTGGCCGGCCGCCTCGGCACCGCCCGGCTCGCGGTGCTGAAAGGTCGTGTGCATCACTACGAAAGCGGCGACCCGGCGGGAATGCGGGTGCCGCTGGAGACCCTGGCGTTGCTCGGCGCGGGCGCCGTCGTGCTCACCAATGCGGCGGGCTCGGTCAGGCCGACGATCCGGGCGGGATCGCTGGTGGTGATCCGCGACCACATCAATCTCACCGGTCTCAATCCGCTCACCGGCGAGACCGGGGACAAGCGCTTCGTCGACATGCGCGAGGCCTATGACCCGACGCTGCGCGAGCGCTTCGCGGTTGCCGCCGGCGAGACCGGCCGCCGGATGATCGAGGGCGTCTACATGTGGTTCCCCGGCCCGAGTTTCGAGACGCCGGCGGAGATCCGCGCCGCCCAGGTGCTGGGCGCCGATCTGGTGGGCATGTCGACGGTGCCGGAGGTGATCATCGCCCGCCGGCTCGGCTTACGCGTGCTCGCCATCTCCATGGTGACCAATCTCGCCGCCGGGCTCGACCACGAGCCGCTGAGCCACGAGCAGACCATGCGGGTCGCCGCCGCCGAGATCGCGACGCTGACCCGCATCCTGGTGAGATTCTTCGAGATCTGGGTGCTCGACCGCCGGGGGTGAGGTTGTCACGGCGGCGGCCGGCTCTCCCGACGAGCCCCTTTCCGACCGGTGTCTCGACACAGACCTTTGTGCTACACAGGTTGTTCGTCAGAGGCCTTTCGTTCGGCAATGGGTCGGCGGAGGCCTTTCGCATTTGGGGGCGCGACGCGCGGAGCTGCCATGTCGGTCAACCGGAAAGGTCACATCCGGCTCACCTCCCATCCGGGCGCCGGAACGCCCGGACGCGTTTCCCGATCCGCTGGGGCGCGCCGACCGCGCGCGAGCGCGGGCCGGTGGTCGGCACCGTCACCGCCGGCGTCCGACCGCAACGCGATCGGCGCGCATGGCGGCTCCTATGCGCTCTATCGCGCGCTGGCGGTCTCGTCCGGCGCGCTCAACCCGATTGCTCCGGCCGGACCTGACCAACACCGCGCCGGTCGTCGACGATCGGGCCGCATCCGCAATGGTCGGAGCCCGGCCGCATCGTCTCGCTCGATCCCTGGGGCCACCGCGTCGCCGAGGATTTCCGCCAGGAGATCGCCGAGGGCTCGACATCCGGCCGACCATCGCCATCACCAAGGCGCGGCTCACCATGCCGGAGCTCGCCGACGCGGTCGAAGAACGGCCGGCTGAAGATCGACGGCGAGATCGTGCACGGCCGACCGGCGAGGTCGTCGGTCACCAAGGCGGCGATCGATCCGGTCTGGTATCTGCCCGGCATCGCCGAGCGCTTCGGCGTCGGCGGAGGACCAGCTGCGCCGCACCCTGTTCGAGCAGACCGGCGGCATGTATCCGGAGCTGGTCACGCGGCCGGACCTCGCGGTGTTCCTGCCGCCGATCGGCGGCATCACGCTCTACATCTTCGGCGATCCGGCGGCGATCGCCGATCCGCAGCCGCACGCTGGCCTGCCGCGTGCACGACGAGTGCAACGGCTCCGACGTGTTCGGCTCCGACATCTGCACCTGCCGGCCCTATCTCGATCCACGGCATCGAGGAATGCGTGCAAGGCAGGCGCAGAACGGCGGCGCCGGCCTCATCGTCTACAACCGCAAGGAAGGCCGCGCGCTCGGCGAGGTGACGAAGTTCCTGGTCTACAACGCGCGCAAGCGCCAGGAGGGCGGCGACCAGGCGGCGACCTATTTCGAGCGCACCGAATGCGTCGCCGGCGTGCAGGACGCGCGCTTCCAGCAGCTGATGCCCGACGTGCTGCACTGGCTCGGCATCACCCGCATCGACCGCTTCGTCTCGATGTCGAACATGAAGTACGACGCGATCGTCGAGTCCGGCATCGAGATCGGCGAGCGCGTGCCGATCCCGGACGACCTCGATGCCCGACGACGCCAAGGTCGAGATGGAGGCCAAGAAGGCCGCCGGCTACTTCACGCCGAGCTCAGCCGACCGGACGACGAGCTGAAAGCGACGGTCGGCCGCAAGCTCGACGAGTACTGATGGCTGCGGGCGACGGGCCGAGTGCCGCGCCGGCGCGCTGCTCACCGCCGCCGCCGTGCGCGAGCGCGCGCAGCGAGATGCTGGCCGCCGGCCTCGAGCGGCAGGCTCGGGCATTTCACCGTCGATCTCGCGCGGCTGCCGGCCGCGGCCGATCTCGTCGCCGAGCGTGATCCGCGAGAATTATCCGAGCCTCGACGTGCCGTTCCATGCGCGCTGGCGGCATTTCGTCGTCGGCGGGCGCGATCTCTGGGCCGGCCGCGTCGCGGCGACGCCGCTGGCCGACGCCGCCGCAAGGGCGCGCGCGGCTTTCGATCTCGCCATCGTCTCGGTGCTGCTCGATGCCGGCGCCGGGCCGGACTGGCGCTATCGCGACGCCGCAACCGGCATGACCGTCGCGCGCTCCGAAGGCCTCGCGCGTCGCAAGCCTGCGCATGTTCGAGGCCGGCGCCTTCTCGGCCGATCCGGGCGACCCGCTGCGCGCCGATGCCGAGCGGCTGGCGGCGCTGACGACCGCGCGATCTCGCGGCCGGCTTCCAGGTCGAGCGCCGCCAATCCGCTGGTCGGCCTCGAAGGCCGCGCGGCGCTGCTCGCGAGGCTCGGCGCGGCGGTCGCCGCGAGCCCGGCGGTCTTCGGCGCGCGACGATCGCGCGCGCCCGGGCGGCCTGTTCGACCATCTCGCCGGCGCAAGCCGAGGACGGCCGGTTGCCGGCGCCGCGGATCCTCGAAGCGCTGCTGCGACGCATCTCGGACCGATCTGGCCGGGCCGGCTCACGCTCGGCGGCGTCCCGCTCGGCGACACCTGGCGGCATCCGGCGATCCGGCGCGACGACGCGACCGACGGCCTCGTGCCGTTCCACAAGCTGTCGCAATGGCTCGCCTATTCGCTGATCGAGCCGCTGCAGGAGGCCGGCATCGCGGTCACCGACATCGACGGCCTGACCGGGCTCGCCGAATACCGCAACGGCGGCCTGTTCGTCGACGCCGGCGTGATCGCGCCTCGACGATCCGGCCGCCGCGCGCGCGGCCGAACCCGGTCGATTCGCCGCTGGTGGTCGAATGGCGCGCGCTGACCGTCGCGCTGCTCGACCGCATCGCGCCGCTCGATCCGCAGAACGCTCGGCGTGGCACGGCGAGCTTTCCGCTGGCGCGCGTGCTCGAAGGCGGCACCTGGGCGGCGGGCCGCCGGCTCGCGCGCGAGACGCGGCCGGACGGCGCTCCGCCGATCCGGTGGTCAGCGACGGCACGGTGTTTTGACGCACATGCCGATCGCCGATGGTCGTGCCGGCAAGATGATCGGCCGGGGACGGACTTCCGGGAGAGCGGAACATGCAGGGCGTCACCGTCGTCGATCATCCGCTGGTGCAGCACAAGCTGACGCTGATGCGCGACAAGCAACCGCTCGACCAAGGCGTTTCGCCAGCTGCTCAACGAGATCGGCATGCTGCTGTGCTACGAGGTGACGCGCGACCTGCCGCTCGAGATGATCGACATCGAGACGCCGCTGCGGCCGATGAGGGCGCCGGTGCTCGCCGGCAAGAAGCTGGTGCTTCGCGCCGATCCTGCGCGCCGGCATCGGCTTTCTCGACGGCATGCTGAATCTCGTGCCGTCCGCCCGCGTCGCCCATATCGGGCTCTATCGCGATCCGCAACACGCTGGTGGCGGTGGAGTATTACTTCAAGGCGCCGGAGGACATGGCCGAGCGCCTGGTCATCGTCATGGACCCGATGCTGGCGACCGCGAACTCGGCGGTCGCCGCGGTCGACCGGCTCAAGGAGCGCGGCGTCGCCAAGTCATCCGCTTCGTCTGCCTGCTCGCCGCGCCGGAGGGCATCGAGAAATTCCGCGCCCATCATCCCGACGTGCCGATCTGGACCGCGGCGATCGACAGCCACCTCAACGAGCACGGCTACATCGTGCCCGGCCTCGGCGATGCCGGCGACCGGATGTACGGCACCAAGTGAGGAGCGGCGAATCGATCGAAACGTATCGATCGACGCAATCGTTTGTTGACCGAGGGGTGGGAAATCCCGCGGGACGGCGCCGGCGTTAGGGCGATGCTTGCATTCCTCGTGATCAAGTCGAGGCTCGCAAGCTGCGGCGGATCACATGCGGTCGGTCATCGTCATTGCCATCCTGGTGCTCGTCGTCGCCGGCGTTGCACCGACGTATCTGGACAGGGTAGGCGCGCTTTCACCGTCCGGCACATCGGCCGTGCCGGTGGGGCCGGCGGCGAATGCGGCCGTCGAGACGCCGCCCACCCGATCGATGTCGGCCGGTCCGCGCAGCGTGGTGATCCGGCCCGACGCCCGCGGGCATTTCCAGGTCGACGGCACGGTCGACGGGCGCCACATCGGCTTCATGGTGGACACCGGAGCGTCCACCGTCGCGCTCCGCCAGCGCGATGCCGAGCGCCTGAGCATCCACCCGGCCCAGCGCGACTTCCGGGTCCAGGTCTCCACCGCCAACGGCATCGTGCGGGCGGCTCCGGTGACGCTCGACCGGATCGAGATCGGCGGCGTCACGGTTCGCAGCGTCGCCGCCCTGGTGATTCCCGACGGGGCGCTCGGCGAGAACCTGCTCGGCCTGTCGTTCCTCTCCAAGCTGCGGCGCTTCGAGTATCGCGAAGGCCGCATGATCCTCGAAGAGTAGCCGGCGACCACTCGCTTCGGCGTTCTCCCGCACTGGCCTGCTTTCCAGCCCACGGCCGTTCGGCTATGTGCTTTGCCCGGATTCCCGACTGATCTCCCGGGCCGGCCAGCTCGAGGACGTTCATGTTTCCGAAGCCCAGTCCGTCGCTCACGCCCAACACCTACGCGTTCGAGGCCGGGCCGCTGGTGAAGCCGACCGGCTTTCGCGAATACGACGCGCGCTGGCTGCTCGACCGCGAAATCAACCTGATGGGCGTGCAGGCGCTGGGCATCGGGCTCGGCACCCTGATCCGCCAGTCAGGGGTCCGGCCCGACGTCGTCACCGGCCACGACTACCGCAGCTATTCGGCCGCGGTGAAGATGGCGCTGGTCTCGGGCCTGATGGCGGCGGGCTGCCGGGTGCACGACATCGGGCTGGCGCTGTCGCCGATGGCCTATTTCGCCCAGTTCGATCTCGACGTCCCCTGCGTCGCCATGGTGACGGCCTCGCACAACGACAACGGCTGGACCGGGGTGAAGATGGGCGCGAACCGTCCGCTGACCTTCGGCCCCGACGAGATGAGCCGGCTCAAGGACATCGTGCTCGGCGCGAGATTCTCCCTCGAGGGCGGCGGCTCCTATGTGTTCGTCGACAATTTTCCGGCGCGCTACATGGTCGATCTCACCAGCCGGCCGAAGCTCAAGCGCCGGCTCAAGGTGGTGTGCGCCTGCGGCAACGGCACCGCCGGCGCTTTCGCCCCGCAGGTGCTCGAGAGGGTGGGCTGCGAGGTGGTGCGGCTCGACTGCGAGCTCGACTACACGTTTCCCAAATACAATCCGAACCCCGAGGATTTGAAGATGCTGCATGCGGTGCGCGACGAGGTGTTGCGCACGAAAGCCGATGTCGGGCTGGGCTTCGACGGCGACGGCGACCGCTGCGGCGTCGTCGACAACGAGGGCGACGAGATCTTCGCCGACAAGGTGGGCGTCATGCTGGCCCGCGACATGTCGAGCCTGCATCCCGGCGCGACCTTCGTGGTCGACGTCAAGTCGACCGGCCTGTTCGCCACCGATCCGGTCCTGGCAGAGAACGGCGCGAAGACCGAATACTGGAAGACCGGCCACTCCTACATGAAGCGTCGGGTCACCGAGACCGGCGCGCTCGCCGGGTTCGAGAAATCCGGCCATTTCTTCTTCAACAAGCCGTTCGGGCGCGGCTACGACGACGGGCTGATCTCGGCGCTCGCGGTCTGCGACATGCTCGACCGCAATCCCGAAAAGAGCATGGCGGATCTCAAGAACGCGCTGCCCAAGACCTGGCAGTCGCCCACCATGTCGCCGCACTGCGCCGACGAGGCGAAGTATGGCGTGGTCGACGAGGTGGTGAAGCACTTCGAGAGCGCGAAGGCCAAGGGCGAGAAAGTTGCGGGCCAGCCGATCCGCGACCTCGTCACCGTCAACGGCGTGCGCGTCACCGTCGAGGATGGAACATGGGGCCTGGTACGCGCCTCGTCGAACAAGCCCGAGCTCGTCGTCGTGATCGAGAGCCCGGTCTCGGAGGCGCGGATGCGCGACATGTTCAAGGCGATCGACACGATCCTGCGCACGCATGACGCCGTCGGCGCCTACAATCAGACGATCTGATCGAGCCGCAGGGAGGGCGACATGGCGAGGCACGTCGGAACCGCCGGCCGGCATCTGGCATGGTTCGGCCTGGCATTGTTGCTCGCGGCCCCGGCGGGCGCGGCGCCGCCGGCTCCCGTCGCCGCGAGCCCTGAGCTCGTCGAGGCGGCGAAGCGCGAAGGCAAGATCGTTTTCTATACGGCGATCGACCTTGCGGTCTCGGAAAAGCTCGCCAAGGCCTTCGAGGCCGCTTATCCGGGCGTTACCGTGCAGGTCGAGCGCACCGGCGGCGAGCGCATCTTCCAGCGCGTCGGCCAGGAGCGCGCCAATCGCATCCATGCGGTCGACGTACTCGACGCCTCCGACGCGGCGCTGTTCATCGTGTGGAAGCGCGAGGGCGTGATCGAGCCGTTCCTGCCCGCCGAGGTGGCGCAGAAATGGCCGGCGGACCAGCGCGACCCGGACGGCTATTTTGCCAGCGAACGGTTCACGCTCTCGCCGATCGCCTACAACACCAATCTGGTCAAACCCGAGGATGCGCCGAAAAGTTTTGCCGACCTGCTGCATCCGAGGTGGTCGGGAAAGATCGTCAAGGCGCATCCCGGCTACAGCGGCGGCATCGTCACCACGACGTTCGAGACCAGCCGGGACCTCGGCTGGGACTTCTTCAAGAGGCTCGCCGGCCAGCGGGTGATGCAGGTGCAGTCGGCCACCGAGCCGCCCAAGCGGCTGGCGCTCGGCGAGCGCGCCGTGATGGCGGACGGCCTCGAATACGTGCTGTTCGGCCTGAAGGAAAAGGGCTCGCCGATCGAGATCGTCTATCCAACCGAAGGAACGCCGTTCGTGCCGGGCTGCGCGGCGCTTGCCGCCAATGCGCCGCATCCGAACGCCGCGCGGCTTTTTCTGAGCTACCTGTTCTCGCGCGAGGCCCAGCAGTTCCTGGTGGACATCGGCGGCATGCGGTCGTTTCATCCCGACGTGACGCTGAAAGCCGGCCGCCGGCCGCTCGCCGAGATCAGGCTGATGCGGGCCGATCCCGCGGCGCAGGAAAAGGAGATCGACACCATCAAGCGGAAGTATGCCGAGTATTTCGGAATCTGAATCTAAGCTGTGCTCGATCCTATCTGAGCCCCGTCGGGGAACGCCGGCGCCGGCGATTGAGACAAGGAGCCACCCATGCAGACCATGCTGGTCCTCGGCATTCTCGGCGCGCTCGCGGTCGGTGTGGTGAGCCCGGGTCCGAGCTTCGTGGTGGTCGCCCGCACGGCGATCGCGATGTCGCGCCGGGAGGGGCTCGCGGCGGCGTTCGGCATGGGCGTCGGCGGCGTCGTGTTCGCGACCGTCGCGCTGCTCGGGCTGCAGGTCGTCCTCGCCGAGGTGGGCTGGCTCTACGGCGGGCTGCGCCTGCTCGGCGGGCTCTATCTGCTCTATCTGGCGATCCGGCTGTGGCGCGGCGCGCGCGAGCCGCTCGTCGTTGCCGATATGGCCGGGCAGCGGCCGCGGTCGCTCGGCCGCTCGTTCTCGCTCGGGCTCGCCACCCAGCTCAGCAATCCGAAGACCGCCGTCGTCTATGCCAGCGTCTTCGCGGCGCTCATTCCGCCCGAGGTGCCGGCCGTTCTGCTCGTCGTGCTGCCGCCGCTGATCTTTGTCCTGGAGACCGGATGGTACGCCGTCGTGGCGCTGATCTTCTCGTCCGACCGGCCGCGCGCCGCCTATCTGACGTCGAAGACCTGGATCGATCGTGTCGCCGGCGCCGTCATGGGTGCGCTGGGCGCTCGGATCATCGTCGAGACGGTGCGGCCCGCGTGACCGGGGAGCCCGATCGGGCGGTCGATCAATCGTCCGCCGCGAACGTGGCGCGGAACGCGTGCGCCCGATAGACCCCGAGAATCTTCAGCTCCTTGGAGAAGAATTTCAGCTCCTCCAGCGCCAGCGCCAGGTTGCGATGGTCGGGATGCCCCTCGACGTCGGCGTAGAACTGGGTGGCGAAAAAATTCCCCTCGATCATGTAGCTCTCGAGCTTGGTCATGTTGACGCCGTTGGTGGCGAAGCCGCCGAGCGCCTTGTAGAGCGCGGCCGGGATGTTCTTCACCTCGAAGACGAACGTCGTGATGACCGGGCCGTCGTCCGGCCTGGCGCGCTCGGGCGTTTTCGACAGCACGATGAAGCGGGTGGTGTTGTGCGCCTCGTCCTCGACGTCCTCGGCGAGGATGTCGAGCCCGTAGATCTCGGCGGCCAGCCGCGACGCGATGGCGGCCCGCGACGTGTCGTTGCGCTCGGCGACCTCGCGGGCGGAGCCCGCCGTATCGGCGGCGACGATGCGCGTGAGGCCGAGCCGGCGGATGACGTTGCGGCACTGGCCGAGCGCCATGACGTGGCTCTGCACCGTTCTGATGTCGCCGATTTGGGCGCCGCGCGGCGCCATCAGCTGGTGGCGTACGGGGAGAAAGAACTCGCCGACGATGTTGAGACCCGAGGTCGGCATCAGGTGGTGAATGTCGGTGACCCGCCCGGCGACCGAGTTCTCGATGGGGATCATGCCGAGCTCGGCATCGCCGGCGGCGACCGCCGTGAACGCGTCCTCGAAGGTCGGGCACGGCACCGCCTGGCCGTCCGGATAGGCCTCGTGGCAGGCAATGTGGGAATTGGCCCCGGGCTCGCCCTGGAAAACGATCTTACGGTGTGTGGTCATGGCGGCCCGGTGTCGCGCGTGGCCGCGCGCAAGTCAACGACGCGTCACGATCGCCCGCACCCGGGCGAGGTCATCCGGCGTGTTGACGCCGAGCGGCACGCTGTCGACGATGGCGATGTCGATGCGCATGCCGGCCTCCAGCGCGCGCAGCTGCTCGAGCTTTTCGCGCCGCTCGAGCGGCGAGGGCGCAAGCGCCACGAAGCGCTCGAGCGCGGCGCGGCGATACGCATAGAGCCCGATGTGATGATAGAGCGGGCCGTCGCCCCAGGGCGCGGTGGCGCGGGTGAAATAGAGCGCGCGCAGGCGGCCGGGTCCGACCGCGCTTCCCACCGCCTTGACGACGTTGGGGTCGTGGCGCTCCGCCTCCTCGACGATCTCGGCGGCGAGCGTCGATATGTCGACCACGGCGTCGCCGAGCGGCGCCAGCGCCGCCCGAATGTCGCCGGGATCGAACACCGGATGGTCGCCCGGGCAGTTGACCACGACCTTGGCGCGGCCCTCAGGGTCGACCAGGCCGAGCGCCTCGTGCACGCGGTCGGAGCCGGACGGATGGTCGCCGCGGGTCATCACGGCGCGGCCGCCGGCGCCCGCGACAACCGCCGCGATCTCCGCCGAGTCGGTCGCAACCACGACCGGACCGACCGCGGCCTTCACCGCCAGCTCGAGCACGTGCAGGATCATCGGGCGTCCCGCAATGTCGGCCAGCGGCTTGCCCGGAAGGCGGCTCGACCCCATCCGTGCCGGAAGGAGGATCAGGACATCGTCTTGCGTCATTCCGGGGGTTCACAGGTCGCAGGATTTGCGTCGTTATACGGGTTGCCAGGGGCGAGGCAAACCGGGTATCTGTCCCGCGCCCAACGTCGGCCAGCCCAATTCCGCCTCTCGCCCGTTCCGGGAGCCTTTCCTCGATGAACTCGTTCGAACTCAACAAGATTCTCGGAGCCGTCCTCGGCACCTGCCTGGCGCTGCTGGCGCTCAACATCACCGCAAGCGCGCTGTTCACCGCGCCGCAACCCGCCAAGCCGGGCTACGAGATCGCCGCCGCCGAGCATCCGGAGGCGGGCGCCAAGCCGACCGCCGGCGCGCCCGAGGAGCCGATCGAGAAGCTGCTCGCCAGTGCCACGCCGGAGCGCGGCGAGCAGGCGGCCAAACCCTGCGCCACCTGTCACACCTTCACCAAGGGGGGGCCGAACAAGATCGGGCCCAATCTGTGGGGCGTGGTCGGCCGGCCGAAGGGAACGGAGGGGGGATTCGCCTATTCGGACGCGATCAAGAGCAAGGGCGGCAAGTGGACGGTCGAGGACCTCAACGCGTTCCTGACCAGCCCACGCGCCTATGCGCCGGGTACCAAGATGAGCTTTGCCGGCCTGCCGAAGGGCAGCGACCGCGCCAACCTGATCGCCTATCTCAACACTCTGTCGGACAATCCGGCGCCCCTGCCCAAGGCGGCTGCGATGCCGGGCCAAGGTCCGAAGACCCAGTAACGGGGCTTGCGGAGCGCAGCTGGTTGGCGAGGCAGGCGTCGGGAAGCGGGTCTGTCGCCCGGGCACGGATTCCGGCCGTGATGAGCGGTCACCGGGATGTCATCGTGACGCGCTGGCGCCGCCTCGCAAAACCGACATAATCCGCCAAATCCTCGAGGTGCTGCTGGTTGTCCGCATCGGAGACGTGATGAATCTCACCCGCCGAACCCTCATCCAGGCCGCCGGTCTCGCCGCCGCAAGCCCGGCGATCGACGCGCTGGGCACCCTGCCGGCCCTGGCCGGGGAGCCGCCGGAAGGCGGCTGGCGGCATGGCCTGTCGTTGTTCGGCGACCTGCGCTACCCGCCGGGATTCAAGCACTTCGAGTACGTCAATCCGGGCGCCCCGAAGGGCGGCGTGGTGCGCCAGTCGACGCAAGGCACGTTCGACAACTTCAATCCCGTGGTGGCCGGCGTGAAGGGGGCGCTCGCCGGCGGCATCGGGCTCGTCATCGAGACGCTGACCACGCCGGCAATGGACGAGGTCAGCACCGAGTACGGCCTGCTCGCCGAAGCGGTGGCGTTCCCGCCCGACTTTTCCCACGTGGTCTACCGCCTGCGGGCGGAAGCCAGGTGGCACGACGGCAAGCCGGTCACTCCGGAGGACGTGATCTTCTCGTTCGAGGCCTTCAAGACCCACCATCCGCAGCGTGCCGCCTACTATCGCCATGTCGTCAAGGTGGAGAAGAGCGGCGAGCGCGAGGTCACCTTCACATTCGATGCGCCGGGCAATCGCGAGCTGCCGCAGATCGTCGGCCAGCTCACTGTGCTGCCGAAGCACTGGTGGGAGGGAACCAAGGAGAACGGCGACAAGCGCGACATCGCGGCGACCTCGAACGAGCCGCCGCTCGGCTCCGGCCCCTACCGCATCAAGGAGTTCGTGCCGGGGCGCTCGATCGTCTACGAGCGGGTGAAGGACTATTGGGGCAGGGATCTTGCCGTCAATGTCGGGCACAACAATTTCGACGAGCTGCGGGTCGAGTATTTTCGCGACTCCACGGTGTCCCGCGAGGCCTTCAAGGCCGACCATGTCGACTGGCGCATCGAGAACAGCGCCAAGGAATGGGCGACCGCCTACGATTTCCCGGCGGTGCGCGACAAGCGGGTGATGCTGGAAGAGTTCCCGATGCGCAGCGTCGGCATCATGCAGGCGTTCGTCCTCAATGGCCGGCGCGACAAGTTCAAGGATCCGCGGGTGCGCCGCGCCTTCAACTTCGCCTACGATTTCGAGGAGCTCAACAAGCAGATCTTCTTCGGCCAGTATCATCGGATCTCCAGCTATTTCTACGGTACGGAGCTCGCGTCATCGGCCCTGCCGGAGGGCAAGGAGCTGGAGATCCTCGAGACCGTGCGCGACAAGGTGCCGGCCGAGGTGTTCACGACAGCCTTCAGGAATCCGGTCGGCGGCAATGCCGAGGCGGTGCGGACAAACCTGCGCGAGGCGACCCGGTTGTTCCGCGAAGCCGGTTACGAGATCCGCAACACCAAGCTCGTCGACGCCAAGACCGGCGAGCCGTTCACCGTGGAGATCCTCCTCGACGACCCGAACTACGAGAGGCTCGCGGTGTTCTACAAGCCGTCGCTCGAGCGGCTCGGCGTCCAGGTTGCGCTGCGCACGGTGGACGATGCCCAATACCAGAACCGGCTGCGCCAGTGGGATTACGACATCATCACCAATGTCTGGACGCAGTCGCTGTCGCCGGGCAACGAGCAGCGCTACTACTGGGGCTCGGAGGCCGCCGACACCGGAGGCACCCGCAACTTCGCCGGGATCAAGAATCCCGCCGTCGACGCCCTGATCGAGCGCGTGATCTTCGCCAAGAACCGCGAGGAACTGGTCGCCTTCACCAAGGCGCTCGACCGCGTGCTGTTGTGGAATCACTACGTCGTGCCGCAGTTCACCTACGGCAAGATCAGAACCGCGCGCTGGGATCGCTTCGGCCAGCCCGCTGTTCTGCCGAAATACGGGATGTCCGGCTTCCCCTCGGTATGGTGGTGGGATGCCGAGCGGGCCGCCAAGGTCGGGTCGCGCTAGTGGCCGCCTCCGCTACCCGCGGGCGATTGCGCCGGCCGAGCCGCCGCGACGTGCTGGTCCTCGGGGCCGGCGCGCTCGCCGCCGGCATGCCGCGACCGCGCGGAGACGCGCTGGCCGCCGAAACCGGCGAGCGCCACGGCCTGTCGTCGTTCGGCGATCTCAAATATCCGGCGGATTTCCATCACTTCGATTTCGTCAATCCGCAGGCCCCCAAGGGCGGCCTGTTCTCCTATGTGGCGGGCCAGCGCCAGTACAATCAGAACTTCCTCACCTTCAATTCGCTCAACAGCTACATTCTCAAGGGCGACGCCGCGCTGGGCATCGAGCTGACCTTCGCCGCCCTCATGCGCCGGGCGAGCGACGAGCCGGATGCCGTCTACGCCTTCGCGGCGCGCGCGGTGCGGGTGTCGCCGGACGGCCTGACCCACACCTATGTGCTGCGACCGGAGGCGAGCTTCCACGACGGCACGCGGATCACCGCCCATGATGTCGCCTTCTCCTTCAATCTCCTGAAGGAAAAGGGTCATCCGCTGATCGCCCAGCAGCTGCGGGAGTTCGCCGGCGCCGAAGCGGTGGACGACGCCACCGTGGTCGCCCGGTTTGCCGAAAAGCGCGCCCGCGACGTCCCGCTCTTTGTCGCGGTCCTGCCGATCTTTTCGCGAGCCTATTACACCGTCAAGAATTTCGAGGAGTCGACGCTCGACGTTCCGCTCGGGTCGGGCGCCTATCGGGTCGGACGTTTCGAGCCCGGGCGCTACATCGAGTACGAGCGGGTCAAGGATTGGTGGGGCGCGGACCTGCCGGCGTTCCGCGGCCAGTTCAATTTCGACGTCATACGCTTCGAGTTCTATCGCGATCGCGACGTGGCCTTCGAGGGGTTCACGGCGAAGAGCTATCTGTTTCGCGAGGAGTTCACCTCGCGCATCTGGGCGACGCGCTACGATTTTCCCGCCGTGCGCGACGGCCGGGTGAAGCGCGAGATGCTGCCCGACGACACTCCGTCCGGAGGGCAGGGCTGGATGATGAATACGCGGCGCGCCAAGTTCAAGGATCCGCGCGTCCGCGAGGCCATCATCAACGCCTTCGACTTCGAGTGGACCAACAAGACCATCATGTACGGGGCCTACAAGCGCACCCACTCGGTGTTCCAGAACTCCGATATGATGGCGACCGGGAAGCCCGGCCCGGAGGAGCTGGCGCTGCTCGAGCCGTTTCGCGGGCGGGTGCCCGAGGAGGTGTTCGGCGAGCCGTTCGTGCCGCCGGTGTCCGACGGTTCCGGCCAGGACCGCTCGCTGCTGCGCAAGGCGTCGCAGATCCTGCAGGACGCCGGGCTGCCGATCAAGGACCGCATGCGCGTCGACGTCAGGGGGGCGCCCTTCACGGTCGAGTTCCTGATCGACGATCCGGGCTTCCAGCCCCATCACATGCCGTTCATCAAGAACCTGGCGACGCTGGGCATCGACGCGACGTTGCGCATGGTCGATCCGGTGCAATTCCGCAGCCGCCTGCAGGACTTCGATTTCGACATCACCATCCTGCGCATGAACTTCGAGATCAATCCGGGAGACTCGCTGCGGCCGTATTTCTCCTCGCGCGCCGCGGCGACGCCGGGATCGAACAATCTGGCGGGCATCGCCGATCCGGTGGTCGATACGCTCATCGAGAAGATCATCGCGGCGGAGAACCGGCCGGATCTGGTGTTCGCCTGCCGGGCGCTCGATCGTGTGCTGCGGTGCGGCAGATACTGGGTCCCGCAGTGGTTCCGGTCGCAGCATCTCCTGGCTTATTGGGACGTGCTCGACCACCCCGCGACAAATCCGCGCTATGCGCTGGGCGCTCCCGAAACCTGGTGGTACGACCCCGCCAAGGCGGCCAGGCTCGAGCGGCCTGGTTGATCGGGGCTTGCGGATCAGTGAGTATTCCGGTCCGGTAGGAGTCGTCGGGATAGAGTTCTCCGACGGCGGCTTGCCGATGTCGTTCCTGGGAGAGACATGACCGCCTATATCGCGCGCCGCATCCTGTTCATGATCCCGACGCTGTTCGGCATCATGCTGGTGACCTTTGCCATCGTGCAGTTCGCCCCCGGCGGGCCGATTGAGCGGGTGATCGCGCAGCTGTCGGGCTCCGAGGGCCCGATCACGCGGGTCACCGGCTCGCCGGGCGGCGACTTCGGCGCCCGCGGAGCCCAGGCAACCTCGCAGTTCGACGCCGCCAGCTCCAAGTACCGCGGCGCCCAGGGCCTCGACCCGGAATTCATCAAGAAGCTGGAGAAGCAGTTCGGGTTCGACAAGCCGGCCTACGAGCGCTTCTTCATCATGGTGTGGAGCTATCTGCGCTTCGATTTCGGCAAGAGCTATTTCCGCGACACCAGCGTGATCGAACTGATCAAGCAGAAACTTCCGGTCTCGATGTCGCTCGGTCTGTGGATGATGCTGATCAGCTACATGATCTCGATCCCGCTCGGCATCCGCAAGGCGGTCCGCGACAACTCGCGGTTCGACATCTGGACCTCCGGCGTGATCATCGTCGCCTACGCCATCCCGGGGTTCCTGTTCGCGATCCTCCTCATCATCCTGTTCGCCGGCGGCTCGTTCTGGGACGTGTTTCCCCTGCGCGGGCTCACCTCGGACAACTGGCAGACGTTGTCGTGGTCGCAGAAGGTCGCCGACTATATCTGGCACCTGGTGCTGCCGATCACCGCGATGGCGCTCAGCGCCTTCGCGTTTCTCACCCTGCTCACCAAGAACTCGTTCCTCGACGAGATCCGCAAGCAGTACGTCCTCACCGCCCGCGCCAAGGGCTGCACCGACAACCAGTGGCTCTACGGGCATGTGTTCCGCAACGCCATGCTGATCGTGATCGCCGGATTCCCCAGCGCGTTCGTGCATGCCTTCTTCGGCGCCTCGCTGCTGATCGAGACCATCTTCTCGCTCGACGGGCTCGGCCTGCTCGGCTTCGAGAGCGTGCTCAACCGCGATTACCCGGTGGTGTTCGCCACCCTCTACATCTTCTCGCTCGTCGGTCTCGTGCTGAACCTGGTCTCCGATCTGACCTATACGTGGATCGATCCGCGCATCGACTTCGAGACGCGGGAGGTGTGAGATGGACGACAAGACCGTGGCGTTGCCGCACGACGCGGCCGTCATCGCCCCGCCCCGGCCCGTCGCCCCGCCGCCGCTCGAGCCGCTGCCCGCCGTGCCGCCAGCGCGCGGCCGCTTCCATCTGTCGCCGATCAACCGGCGGCGCTGGGATAACTTCAAGGCCAACCGCCGCGGCTACCTGTCGTTCTGGCTGTTCATGATCCTGTTCGTCGTCTCGCTGTTCGCGGAGTTCATCGCCAACGACAAGCCGTTTCTCGTCAAGTACGACGACCATTACTATTTCCCCGCCGTCGTCGCCTATGCGGAGACCACGTTCGGCGGGGAGTTCGAGACCGCGGCGGACTACCGCGATCCCTACGTGCAGAAGCTGATCGCCGACAAGGGCGGCTACATGGTGTGGCCGCCCATCCGCTTCTCCTACGGCACGCACAATCTCGACCTGCCGACGCCGGCGCCGGCGAAGCCGACCTGGCTGCTCACCGACGAGCAGTGCCGGCCGGTGGCCGAGAAGAAGGGCGGGTCGACCTGCGCCGCCCTGGAATGGAACTGGCTCGGCACCGACGACCAGGGCCGCGACGTGGTGGCGCGGCTGATCTACGGATTCCGCATTTCCGTGCTGTTCGGGCTGGTGCTCACCGTCGTGTCGCTGATCATCGGCGTGGTGGCCGGCGCCGTGCAGGGCTATTTCGGCGGCTGGACCGACCTCCTGTTCCAGCGCTTCATCGAGATCTGGACCTCGGTTCCCGAGCTTTATCTCCTGCTCATCGTCGCCTCGGTGCTGGTGCCGGGCTTTTTCGTGCTGCTCGGCATCCTGCTGCTGTTCTCCTGGGTGGCGCCGGTCGCCTTCGTGCGCGCCGAGTTCCTGCGCGGACGCAATCTGGAATACATCCAGGCGGCGCGGGCGCTCGGCGTGTCGAACCGCACCATCATGTTCCGCCACCTGCTGCCCAACGCCATGGTGGCGACGATGACGCTGCTGCCGTTCATGCTGTCGTCGTCGGTGATGCAGCTCACCGCCCTCGACTTCCTCGGCTTCGGCCTGCCGCCCGGCTCGCCGTCGCTGGGCGAGATGCTGTCCCAGGCCAAGGCCAACGTGCAGGCGCCGTGGCTCGGGCTCTCCGGCTTCTTCACCGTCGCCATCATGCTGTCGCTGCTCATCTTCGTCGGCGAGGCGGTGCGTGACGCCTTCGATCCGCGCAAAACGTTCGGGTGACCGCGATGGATGCCTCCGCCATGCCGCTGCTCCGGGTCCGCGACCTCTCGGTCGCGTTCCGCCAGGGCGCCAGCGAGGTGCTCGCCGTCGACCGCGTGTCGTTCGACATCCGCAAGGGCGAGACCCTGGCGCTGGTCGGCGAATCCGGATCGGGCAAGTCGGTCACCGCACTCTCGGTGCTCAAGCTGCTGCCCTATCCGGCGGCGCGGCATCCCGGCGGCTCGATCCTGTTCAAGGGCCGGGAGCTCCTCGGCCTCGACGAGGGCGAGATCCGCGATGTCCGCGGCAGGGACATCACCATCATCTTTCAGGAGCCGATGACCTCGCTCAATCCGCTGCATACGATCGAGCGGCAGATCGCCGAGATTCTCGAGCTGCATTCCGGCGTCCGCGGCGCGCGGCGCGCGGACCCGCGTCGTCGAGCTCCTTGGCCAGGTCGGCATCCCCGATCCCGAGGGGCGGCTGGCGAGCTATCCGCATCAGCTCTCGGGTGGGCAGCGCCAGCGCGTGATGATCGCCATGGCGCTCGCCAACGAGCCCGATCTGCTGATCGCCGACGAGCCGACGACCGCGCTCGACGTCACCGTGCAGGCGCAGATCCTGAAGCTGCTGAAGGATCTGCAGGCCCGCCTCGGCATGGCGATGCTGTTCATCACCCACGACCTCGGCATCGTGAGAAAAATCGCCGACCGGGTCTGCGTCATGCGGCACGGCCAGATCGTCGAGCAGGGACCGGTCGAGCAGATTTTCTCCAACCCGCAGCATCCCTATACGATCGAGCTGCTGCGCGCCGAGCCCAAGCCCGATCCGGCGCCGCTGCAGCCCGACGCGCCGATCGTGGTGGAGACCGACGACCTGAAAGTGTGGTTCCCGATCACGCCGCGGCCTCCTGCGCAAGACCATCGGCCACATCAAGGCGGTCGACGGGGTGAGCATCAAGGTGCGCAAGGGCGAGACGCTGGGCGTTGTCGGCGAATTCGGGCTCCGGCAAGACCACGCTCGGGCTCGCGATCCTGCGGCTGATCTCTTCCGAGGGCCCGATCGTGTTTCTCGGCAATGCCTTGCAGGGACTGCGCTTCAAGGCGATGCGGCCGTATCCGCCGCGACATGCAGATCGTGTTCCAGGATCCCTACGGCTCGCTGTCGCCGCGCATGTCGATCTCCGACATCATCGAGGAAGGCCTGTGGGTGCATCATCCCGGCATGTCGGCGGAGGAGCGCGAGCGCCGCGTGATCCAGCGCGCTCGAGGACGTCGGGCTGAAGCCCGAGATCGCGCTTCCGCTATCCGCACGAATATTCCGGCGGCCAGCGCCAGCGCATCGCGGTGGCGCGCGCCATCGTGCTGGAGCCCACCTTCGTCGTGCTCGACGAGCCGACCAGCGCGCTCGACATGCTGATCCAGTCGCAGATCGTCGATCTGCTCCGCGCGCTGCAGCGGCGGCGCAACCTCACCTACTTGTTCATCTCCCATGACCTCAGGGTGGTCGCCGCGCTGGCCAGCCGGCTCATGGTCATGCGCCACGGCAAGGTGGTGGAGGAAGGGCCGGCCGCGGAGCTGTTCGCCCGGCCGCAGACCGAGTATACCCGCGCACTGTTCGCCGCCGCCTTCAACCTGGAGACCGCCGCCGAGGGCGCGGTGCGAGAATAGCGCCTGTTCCGCCGGGGTGGACACCGGTTTGCCGACGCGGGAACATGCGCCACGCGACAATTCCGTCTCTCCCGCGGTCGATCCATGTCCGGCGCCATCCTGCTCGCCATCACGTCCTGGGACCCGAACGGGTGGGACCGGCGCTTCCGCTCGATCGCGCCGGGCCGCGATGTCAGGCTGTGGCCCGACCGGATCGGCGACGCCGGCGGCATCGACTACGCATGTGCCTGGAAGCCGCCGCGCGGCCTGCTCGCCGGCTATCCGGACCTGAAGGCGATCTTCTCGCTCGGCGCCGGGGTCGATCATCTGCTCACCGACCCGTCGCTCCCCGACGTGCCGGTGGTGCGCATCGTCGACCAGGACCTCACCATGCCGCATGAGCGAATACGTCGCGCTGCACGTGCTGATGCATCACCGCGCGCCAGCGGCTCTACGACGTCCAGCAGCGCGACAGGCTGTGGCGCGACCATCACCAGCACGCCGCGCGCGGAGGTGACGGTCGGCGTGATGGGGCTCGGCGTGATGGGGCGCGACGCCATCGAGGTGCTGGCCCGGCTCGGTTTCCGGCTGGTCGGCTGGAGCCGCACGCAGACGGACGATTCCCGGCGTCGAGACGTTCTGCGGTCCCGACGGCCTCGATCCCTTCCTCGCCCGCACCGAGATTCTCGTCTGCCTGCTGCCGCATACGCCGGCGACCGAACGCATCCTCGATCTCGCGGCATTCCGCCGGCTCAAGCGCGACGGCGCGCTCGGCGGCGCCTATCCTGATCAATGCCGGCCGCGGCGCGCTGCAGGTCGATGCCGACATCGTGGCGGCGCTCGACCAGGGCCTGCTCGCCGGCGCCACGCTCGACGTTTTTCCGACCGAGCCGCTGCCGCGGGACAGCCCGCTGTGGACCCACCACAAGGTCACGATCACGCCGCACAACGCCGCCGCATCCGATCCGCGCGCCCTGGTAGCGAAGGTGCTGCGATCAGATCGAACGTTTCGAGCGCGGGTTTCCGCTCGACAACGTCATCGATCGGCAGGCCGGGTATTGACCGGTTGCCTCACTGCGGAACGAGGCGCCTGATGCCGGTCGGATCGCCGTCGGACGCGCGGATGCGCGGGATCGCCGCGGCAATCGGCTCCAGGGCGACCGCCATGTGAAATGCATTGGCGTGCACCAGGGTCTCGGGGTCGCGGACGATCGCGACGTGGCCTTTCCAGAACACCAGGTCGCCGCGCCGCAGGTTGGCGTAGGCCGCATCCGCCGCGACCGCGACGTCGAGCGCGCGCTCCTGCATGTCGGTGTCGCGCGGCGCCGCGATGCCGCAGGCCGCGAGCGCCACCTGTACCAGCCCAGAACAGTCCAGGCCGAGGCTGGTCTTGCCGCCCCACAGATAGGGCACGCCCAGGAACCGTTCGGCGACGGCGACGAAATCGCCCTCGATGTCGTCGAGCCCGCACAGATGGGTCGCCGGAACGTATCCGCCGGATGCCGTGACGGCAAAACGCTCGTGCCGGCGCACGACCGCAAGCCGTGCCCCGAGCGACGGCGCGGCGAGCGGCGGCAGCTTGATGGACGGGCCGGGAAAGATGAAGCGTGCGCAGCGCCTTGACCTTGTGGGTCGGCGCTGCCGTCGGCGCCGCAAGGGCGTTGGCCGGAAGATAGCCCACGTAGCGGTCGGCCTCGATCTGGCCCCAGGCCCAGCCCTCCTCGCTGGTCTCGAAGACGATCACGCGCTCGCCCATCAGGACCTCGGTCTCCAGCGGCGCATCGGGCGACGGCGCACGGCGCAGCGGCGCCTGGGCGTCGACCACCTCGAGAATTTTTCCGTCGACGAAGCGTTCTGCCGCCACCTTGCCCTGCAGATGCCGCGCCGCGAGGTCGGGCCGGGCCGGCGTCAGGCGCGGATCGAGCGTGCTCATGGCAAGGCCTTTCACGCCCCGTAGCGCGCCTGCAGAAGCGCGTACATGGCACGCGCCGCCTGGCATTCTCCGCCTTCGGGCCGCGCCGACTTGGCCGACGGCGTCCACGCATAGACGTCGAAATGCAGGTAGCTCCTCGCGGCCGAGACGAACCGGCGCAGGAACAGAGCGGCCTCGATCGAGCCGGCAAAGCCGCCGCCCGCCGCATTGGTGATGTCGGCGACCTTCGACTCGATCATCGCGTCGTATCCGCGCCACAGCGGCATGCGCCACAGCGGGTCGTTCTCGGTCACGGCGCAGCGGCCGAGCGCCTCCGCCAGCGCGTCGTCGTCGGTATAGAACGGCGGCAGATCGGGACCGAGCGCCACCCGCGCGGCGCCGGTCAGCGTCGCCATGTCGACGATGAGGTCGGGCGCCTCCTCGTCGGCCAGTGCCAGTGCGTCGGCCAGCACCAGCCGGCCCTCGGCGTCGGTGTTGCCGATCTCCACGGTGATGCCCTTGCGCGACCGGTAGACGTCGAGTGGACGGAAGGCCGCGCCCGAGATGGCGTTCTCCACCGCCGGGATCAGCACGCGCAGCCGCACCGGAAGTTTTCGGTCCATCACCATATGGGCGAGCGCCAGCACGCAGGCGGCGCCCCCCATGTCCTTCTTCATGATCAGCATGGCGCCGGGCGGCTTGATGTCGAGCCCGCCGGTGTCGAACACCACGCCCTTGCCGACCAGCGTGACCTTGGCGGCGGCGGGATCGCCCCAGGTCAGGTCGATGAGGCGCGGCGCGCGGGCGGCGGCACGGCCGACCACATGGATCAGGGGAAAATTCTCCGCCAGCAGCGCATCGCCGACGATCGTGCGGAAGGCGGCGCCGTGGCGTGTCGCCAGCGCCCGCGCCGCGTCCTCGAGCTCGGCCGGGCCCATGTCGTTGGCCGGGGTGTTGACGAGATCGCGGGCGAGCCACACCCCTTCGACCATGCGGGAGAGATCGTCGCCGTCGACGCCGTCCGGGACCGCCAGCCTGACCTCCTTGGCCTTGCTGTCGCGATAACGCCCGAACCGGTAGGCGCCGAGCCCGAAGGCGAGCGCCGCCAGCCTGGTGTCGTGCGCCGCATTGGCAAACCGGTAGATGCCGGCCGGCAGCAGGCCGGGCAGCTTGCCGGCGAGGAAAAGGTCCTTGTGCGGCCTCGCCGCGGGCTCGAGGCCGAACAGCACGCCGGACAGCCCCTCGGCACCGGGCAGCAGCAGCAGCCGGCCGGCCTGCGGCTCGAACTGCGCGGCTTGCGCGAAGCTGCGCGCTGCCGGCTCGAGACCGTCGCGCAGTTCCGCCCAGCTCTCCTCGGTGACGAAATGGATCGGGGTCGGCGTCGGAGTGCCGCCGCGCGCGGCGAAGACTGGATGCATGACGATCTTGCCCGAGAGATGCGGAGCCCGCGCGGGTGGCGTGGCGTCCGGCGAAGCCGACCGGTGGACGCGTCCGAAGGCGCGTCGGTCGTGTCGAACTACCATGCCCGACGTGGTGCGAAAAGCCGAGGCCTTGAGCCAGGCGCGGCCCGGGGGCCCGTCCGAAAGTCCGCCGTTTTCGGCGTTCCTGTGACAGGGCGCCGTGTTTTCATCATGGATTCTGCGCACAAAAGTCCGAGCGGCCTGCTCGATATGCACACCGGGGCTTGGGGAGCGGGGACATCGACATGCGTCTTCTCATCGCGTTCATTATCTCGACCAGCCTGGTCGCACCGGCTTCGGCTGCCCCCTCGCACCTTGATCAGCGGGCCTCGGTCGAGGCGGTGCAGACCTGGATGTTCGCCTACCGTGCCAAGCCCGATATCTCGCGCGTGCCGGTCGCCTACCGGGCGCTCGCCCAGCTCGGATACCTGAAGGACCCCGAGCAGTCGGGGATCTATGTGGGGTTTCTTGCCGGCGTCATCGGGACCAATCCGACCAGGGCCGAGGACCTGATCGGCAGGACGCTGCCCATGGTCGGGTCGGACCAGTGGGTGATCGTCCGCGCCATCGCGTATTCGGGCCTGGCGGACTGGAAGGGCCTGCTCGGCCGGGTCGCCGACCGCATGCCGAGCCGCAGCGTCATGATCGAGACCTACTTGGCGGGCGGGCTTCCCACGCTGCATGACGCCAAGCTCGAGCGCGACAAGCCCGGCTGGGTGGACCAGCTGCGCAACTCCTTCAAGATCGAGCGGCTGACCGGCGATCAGCCGCCGCCGGCCAGGAAGGAGGTGACGTTCGAGACCAATCCCGAGCTGATGGACACGCTCTGGGGCTATTATTTTGCCACGGGCGCCCCGAGCCCGATCGCCCGCATCGTCTCGATGCTGCCGTGGTCCAACGATCACGACAGCGTGCAGAAGCTCACCGCCGGAAGCACCGCGAAGTTCACCCTCGCCAACTATGCGTCGCGCGATCCGCAGCTCCTTGCCACCTTGAAGACGCTTGCCGCCGGGCAGCCGAAACCCGTGGCTCCCGTGCTCAAGGAGGTGATCCACGCAGCGGAGACCGTCAACATCACGGCGATCCACAAGGACCAGCTCAGCGCCATCGACGAGCTCAAGCGCAAGGGACCGCAATACAGGCGCGACGCCAATCTGTGGGCGCAGATGGGGCAGGGCGCGCTGGCGCTCGGATGCATCGTCGCAGCCGCGCTCGGCCAGGTCGAGCTCGGCATTCCCTGCGTCGTCGGCGGCTCGCTTTCGTCGGCGGCGGTGTACTACTGGAACTCGCAGCAGTGAGCCGCGAGGTTGCGGACCGCGGCGAAGTCTGCAACCTTTGCGCCATGCACATCGAGGTCGCGACCTATCCCGGCCATCGCGGCATGCTGATGCCGCAGGGCTTCGAGCTCGGAGACCGCTGGGTCGAGGTGGTCGACACCATCGACCAGTGGTTCGGGCCCGACTATCGCTATATCAAGGTGCGCGGCGACGACGACGGGCTCTATATCTTGCGCGTCCAGGAGCCGCATGCCACCTGGCAGCTCACCATGTTCGCGACCGAGCGCGCCCACACGGTCGTGGCCGGACGCGCCGGCAGGGCATAGCCGTCCATGCCGCGGCTCGACGGCGTTCTCGAGACCGCGCTCTATGTCGACGACCTCGGCCGCGCCCGGCGCTTCTACGAGGAGGTTCTGGGGCTCACCGCGCTGTTCGCCGACGAGCGTCTGTGCGCCTATGCGGCGGGCGCCCGCAGCGTCCTCCTGATTTTCCGTCGCGGTGCCTCGCTGCAGACCGCCCACCTGCCTGGAGGGACGATCCCGCCCCATGACGGAGGCGGCCCGCTGCACATGGCCTTCGCGGTCGGCGCCGACACGCTCGCCGAGTGGGAGCAGCATCTGGCGCGACACGGCATCGCCATCGAGGGTCGTACCGACTGGCCGCGCGGCGGACGGAGCATCTATTTCCGCGATCCCGACCGGCATCTTCTCGAGCTCGCGACCCCCGGCCTGTGGGCGATCTATTGATCACCGTCGCGCCTTTGCCATAGGGTGCGCGCCCGGCCCGCAGGGGGCCGACCGGAGAGCGATGCCGATGCGGTGGTCCAGGTCCTGTTGCGCAGCCATGCTCGGCATCGCGGTCATCGCGGTTGCGCCGTCGCGCTCGGCCATGGCCGATAATTTCGGGGCGATCGCCTACAACACCGAGACCGGCGCCTCGGGCTATTCCCACGACTTCGGCTCGCGCGCCGAGGCCGAGGAGCGGGCCCTGATCGAATGCGGCCGCGGCTGCGAGGTGGTCACCTGGTTCAAGAATGCCTGCGCATCGCTCGCCACCGGATCCGACCGCGGCTACGGCCATGCCTGGGCAGGAAGCCGGGGCGCGGCAGAGCGCCAGGCGATGGGCCACTGCGAGGAGAATTCGTCCGGGTGCAGCATCGCCGTCTGGGTCTGCACGGCGCGCTGACCGGCGTGGCGGGCCGCTTGCCCGCGCGACGTTAACCAAGCCTTAGGGTTAACGCATTATTGCTGGCTCATGGCCGGGCGACGCGCGGTTGCGAATGGGTCTGCGACCCACGCCCGGCGGAGCGAGATCATGTGGTTGTCGTCAAGCCCCGGCTACGCCGCGCGCCTCGCCGGATCCGTTGCCCTCGCCGGCCTCATCGTCGCGCTGGCCGGTGGCTGCACCACGATGCGCCTGCCCGAGACCACCGGCTCGGTCGCCGCCACCGCGGCGGCGCCGCCGAGCGAGGCGGACTGGCGGCGCGAGGTCGACGCGGCCGGCGCGCTCTACAAGGCCAATCCGCGCCACCCGGATGCGGCGATCCGCTATGCGGTGGCGCTGCGCGCCATCGGCCAGCGCTCGCAGGCTGCCGCGGTGCTGGAGCAGTCCGCCATCCACAATCCGAAGAACCGGGCGGTGCTCGGGGCCTACGGCCGGGCGCTGGCGGATGCCGGCAACTACACCCAGGCGCTCGAGGTTCTGGAGCGGGCGCATACGCCGGACCAGCCCGACTGGCGCATCCTGTCCGCCCAGGGCGCGGTGCTCGACCAGCTCGGACGTCACGATGAGGCGCGGCGCTACTACGCGAGCGCCTTGCGCCTGATGCCGGACGAGCCGTCGGTCCTCTCCAATCTCGGCCTGTCCTACGCGCTGTCCAAGGACCTCAAACAGGCCGAGGCGACGCTGCGGCGCGCCGCCGCCGGCCGGGCGACCACCAAGGTGCGGCAAATCTTGCGCTGGTGGTGGGTCTGCAGGGCCGGTTCGAGGAAGCCGAAGGCATCGCCCAGGCCGACCTGCCGCCCGACGAGGCGGCCGCCAACGTCGCCTATCTGCGGCAGATGCTGGCACAGCCCGCCAAATGGACGAAGCCGGGCGCGCCGGTCGGCGGTCCCGACGTCCCGCCCGGCGGCACCGGACGATCCTGACGGTTCCCCTCGGCTGGGCGTCGGGCCCGCGGTGCCCGCCGTCAGTGCAACGCCATGACCCGGATCGCTGCCGGCCCCAAAATCACGATGAACAGGCAGGGCAGAAAGAACAGGATCATCGGCACCGTGAGCTTCGGCGGCAGCGCGGCGGCCTTCTTCTCGGCTTCCGACATGCGCATGTCGCGGTTCTCCTGCGACATCACCCTGAGCGTCTGGCCGAGCGAGGTGCCGTAGCGTTCGGCCTGCTGCAGCGCCATGCACACCGCCTTGACGCCTTCGAGATTGGTGCGGTTCGCCAGGTTCTCATAGGCCATCCGCCGATCCTGCAGATAGGACAATTCCGCGGTGGTCAGGGTGAACTCCTCGGCGAGCGGGATCGATTGGGCGCCGATCTCGTCGCTCACCTTGCGGAACGCGGTCTCCACCGACATGCCGGACTCGACGCAGATCAGCAGCAGGTCGAGCGCGTCAGGGAAGGCGCGCTTGATCGAGAGCTGGCGCCGGGTGATCTTGTTCTTGAGGAACAGATAGGGCAGCTGCATGCCCAGATAGACGGCGCCGAGGCACAGCCCGATCTTGAACATCAGCGGCTGCTGGAGCTTGAGCACGACGAAGATGTAGAACACCGCGAAGATGAGGGTGAGCGCCGGCGTCACCATGCGGAAGAACAGATAGGTCACGTAGGGAGACTGGCCGCGATAGCCGGCCTGCACCAGCTTCTCCCGCGCCTCCTCCTGGCCTACCCACTTGGTGAGGTTGAAGCGATCGACCGCGGTCTTCATGTACAGCCGGGGCGACTTGCGCAGCGCCACCTTGTCGCCGCGGGTGAGCCGCTCGCGCTCCCGCTGGCGGATCTTGTCGCGCTCGATCGCGACGGTCTTCAGGCGCTTCTCCAGGCTGTCGCCGGTGAGCATCGGCATGGCGAAGGTGAGCACGGTGGCGATGGCCGCGATCGCGGCGAATATCATCGCCATGAAACGCGGGTCGTTGATCTTGTCCATCACCAAGTCGATCATGACCGTCACTCAGAAGTCGAAGTTGATCATCTTCTTCATCACCATCACCCCGAGGAACATCCAGAACGCGCACGCCGCCAGCATCATGCGGCCCATCGGCGTCGTCCACAGGAGCTCGATGTAGTTCGGGCTGGTGAGCCAGACGAGGGTCATCACGGCGGGCGGCAACGATCCGATGATCGCGGCGGAGGCCTTGGCCTCCATCGACATTGCCCGGATCTTGGCCTGCATCTTCTTGCGGTCGCGCAGCACCTTGGAGAGATTGCCCAGGGCCTCCGAGAGGTTGCCGCCGACCTTCTGCTGGATGCTGATCACGATGGCGAAGAAATTCGCCTCGGGAACCGGCATGCTGTCGTACAGCTTGGCGCAGGCTTCGCTGACCGGCATGCCGATCGCCTGGGTCTCGATGATGGCGCGAAACTCGCTCTTGACCGGCTCGCGCGCGTCGCTGGCGATCATCTTCAGGCAGTCGCCGAGCGGCAGCCCGGCCTTCAGCCCGCGCACGATGACGTCGACCGCGTCGGGAAAGTTCGCCAGGAACCGCGCCTCCCTGCGCTTCTTCAGGAAGATGAGCAGCCAGCGCGGCAGACCCAGAATGCCGGCGAAGCCGAGGGCGAATGCCGGCAGGAGCCCGATGTTCATCATGAAACCCAGGGCGAACGCGCCGAGGCCGAGGGCCACGCTGATCAACATGAACTGGCGGTTCGTCAGCTTCAGCCCGGCGCGCGAGATCCGCAGCGAGAGCGGCGGGCGCTTGGCGTTGCGTTGGCGGACATCGAGCTGCTTGAGGCTCTCCTCGATCTGGTCGCGGCGCGGCTTGGCGGCGCTGCGCCCCGCGGCGGCGCGCGCCGCGGCGGGGTCCGGCCTCGCCACCAGGGCCTGGCGACGCTCCGCCCCGCGCTCGCCCGACAGGATCGGATAGAGAAGGACCCAGGCGATGCCGCCGGCCGCGACGGTCCCGAGGAAGAACAGGGCGAGCATGTTGAGCGGCATTTTCGGCCCTGCTTCAGCTGCGGATCGGTTCGGCGGCGACTTCGCTGGCGTCGAGCGCGGCGGCGAGCCGCTTCTCCTCGCCGTAATAACGGGCGCGGTCCCAGAAGCGCGGCCGGCCGATCCCGGTCGAGCGATGACGCCCGATCAGATTGCCGTGCGCATCCTCGCCGAGCATCTCGTAGAGGAAGATGTCCTGGGTGATGATGACATCGCCCTCCATGCCCATCACCTCGGTGATATGGGTGATGCGCCGCGATCCGTCGCGCAGCCGCGCCGCCTGGACGATCACGTCGACCGAGGCGCAGACCATCTCGCGGATGGTGCGCGAGGGCAGCGAGAAGCCGCCCATCGTGATCATCGATTCGAGGCGGGACAGCGCCTCGCGCGGGTTGTTGGCGTGCAGGGTTCCCATCGAGCCGTCATGGCCGGTGTTCATCGCCTGCAGGAGGTCGAAGGATTCCGGTCCGCGCACCTCGCCGACGATGATGCGCTCGGGCCGCATGCGCAGGCAGTTGCGCACGAGGTCGCGCATGGTCACCTGGCCCTCGCCCTCGAGATTGGGCGGCCGGGTCTCCAGGCGGACCACGTGCGGCTGCTGCAGCTGCAGCTCGGCGGCGTCCTCGCAGGTGATGATGCGCTCGTCGTCGTCGATGAACCGCGTCAGGGTGTTGAGCAGCGTCGTCTTGCCCGAGCCGGTACCGCCGGAGATCAGCGTGTTGACGCGGCAACGGCCGATCACCTTGAGGATTTCCGCGCCCTCCGGCGTGATCGTGCCGAACTTGACCAGCTGATCGAGCGTCAGCTTGTCCTTCTTGAATTTCCGGATCGTGAGCGAGGGACCGTCGATGGCGAGCGGCGGCACGATGACGTTGACGCGCGAGCCGTCGGGCAGGCGGGCATCGCAGATCGGCGAGGATTCGTCGACCCGGCGCCCGATCTGGTTGACGATGCGCTGGCAGATGTTCATCAGCTGCTGATTGTCGCGGAAGCGGATCCCGGTGCGCTGGATCTTGCCGGCGACCTCGATGTAGACCGTGTTGGCCCCGTTGACCATGATGTCGGCGATATCGTCGCGCGCCAGCAGCGGCTCGAGCGGTCCATAGCCGAGCACGTCGTTGCAGATGTCGTCGAGCAACTCCTCCTGCTCGGAGATCGACATCACGATGTTCTTGATCGCGATGATCTCGTTGACGATGTCGCGGATCTCCTCGCGCGCCGATTCGGCATCGAGCCGCGCCAGCTGCGCCAGGTCGATCGCCTCGATCAGCGCGCTGAAGATCGTTCCCTTGACCTCGTAATAGGCTTCCGAGCGGCGCTGGTCGGTCTCGACGATGACCGGCGGCGGCGCCTGCACGACGGCCTTGCCGCGCGCGGCGGGCGCGATCGGCGGCGATGAGATCGGCGCGCCGAGCCCGGCCGACGGCAACGGTGTCCGGCCCGCCTCGATCGCCCCATCGGAGGCCTCGGGCCTCGATGCGATCGCGGCGGCAGGCGGCGCAGTCGCGACCTGACCGCGACCGTCCGAACCGGGAGTACTGCGCTTGCCGAACACGCCAGGATTCTCCGAACCGTTTACGCCTTCCGCCCCATGAGCTTCTGCAGGAGCGGGGTGAGCAGGCCGCTCCTGGCACGCTTGACCTCGCCGCGACCGGTCAGGGTCTGTGCCAGAAGCTGGAACGTCTCGGCGGTGCGGTGGCCGGACGCCACCTCGGCGATCATCTGGCCGTTATTGGCCGCGGTGCCGAACATCTGCGGGTCGAATCCGATGATCGCCGAGGGCTCGGCCTCGAGCGCCTTGGCGAAGTCGGCGGGCTTGATCTCCGGCCGCTTCGGGATGCCGACCTGGTTGAGGCAGTAGTGCGGCCGATGGTCGTTCGGACGCGCCGCGCGCAGCAGGTCCATCATGTTCTTGGCGTTGCGCAGGTTGGCGAGATCCGGCGCGGCGACGATCAGGATGTCGTCGGCGCCGATCAGGGTCTGCCTCGCCCATCCGGTCCAGACATGCGGGACGTCGAGCACGATGCACGGCACGGTGCTGCGCAGCACGTCGAAGATGGCGTCGAACGCGTCGGTTCCGAAGTCGTAGACCCGGTCGAGCGTCGCCGGAGCGGCGAGCAGGCTCAGGTGATCGGTGCAGTTCGACAGCAGCCGGTCGATGAAGGCGGTATCGACCCGCTCCGGCGAGAACACCGCGTCGGCGATACCCTGCGGCGGATCCTGGTTGTAGTCGAGGCCGGCGGTGCCGAACGGCAGATCGAGATCGGCGACCACCGCGTCGAGCCAGAGATGGCGGGCGATCGCCCAGCCGATATTGTGGGCGACCGTCGAGGCGCCGACCCCGCCCTTGGCGCCGACCACCGCGATGGTGCGGCCGACCGGCTTGGCATCCGGCGCGCCGAACAGGCCGGAGACCGAGCGCATTACCGCGAGCGGGTCGACCGGCGCGATCAGATAGTCGCTCACGCCGCGGCGCACCAGCTCGCGATAGAGCACGACGTCGTTCAATCGCCCGATCACCACCACCCGCGTGCCGACGTCGCAGACCTCGGCGACCTGGTCGAGGCCGGCCAGCAGGTCGTCGCTGCGGCCCTCCGACTCGATGACGATGACATTGGGGGTGGGCGAGCTCCTGTAGGCCTCGGCCGCCGCCGCGATGCCGCCCATCTGCATCTTCAGGTGCGCCTTGGCCATCCGGCGGTCATCGCCGGCGGCCTGGATTGCCGCCGCCGTGTCGACGGATTCGCAGAACGCCTGGATCGAGATGCGCGGAACCGGCGCGATCTGCTGGTCGGCTGCGTCGGAATCGGCGGAAGCGGATTCAGGCTCGCCGCTCTTGAGCGAATATCTGATCATTGGCCCACGTCGCTGATTTTGCCCTTGTTGGCATTCGGATCGATGGTGACGGTCGTCTCGCCCTTGCGGTACTTGTCGAGCACCGTGTTGCGGCGCGGCGCGTAGACCGGCTCCTCGGCGCGCGGCTGCACCAGGTCGGTCGGGTTCTCCACCATGGAGGCGAGCGCCCGCTGGTGGGCACAGCCGAAGTTCCAGTATTCGCGGTTCTCGTTGTGCTCGCGCTCGAGGCTCGGGCCGATGTCGCGCGGCCACACTCCGCACGGTCCGGCATGGGCCGCCATGCGCGGATAGACGAGGCGGATCGTCGCCAGCTTGAGCGGAGAGACCGGCTGGTAGGGCCGGGTCTCGATCGCGGTCGGCGGTACGCTGGCGGCGGCGAGGATCGAGCGGATCTCCGGGATCGTCTCCGCCGCCGAACGCTCGTTGGGGGTTCCGCTCGGCACCTCGACGATGATGCCGCCGGTCGCCTCGCGGTGCCACGCATGGGCGAAGGCGAGGACGTCGGCCCGCTGCGGCGGCAAGAGCTCGCCGCGTCGTGCCCCCACCAGGATCTGCACCGTGCGGTCGGTCTCCTTGATGGCGATCGGATGGCGCGTGCGGTAGTCGAACGGATAGGGATCCGGCTCCTGGCGCTTGGCGTAGTCGTGGCCGGTATAGCAGCCCGACAGGGAGGCGCCGAGGCAGAGGATAGCGGCGGCGCGCGCCGCCGTCCGGATGCCGCGCCGACCCGCGCTCGATTGCTTGCTCATGGCGGTTCTCATCGGTCAGTCCAGGATGAATCCGTAGTTGCCGCGGTAGCCGCGGCGCGAGTCCATAGAGGCGGCCGATCCGTAGATGCGGTTGAATTGGCCGAGCAGGATGGTGGCGGGATCGGAGGCGTCGGCGAAGCCGTCGTCCGGGCGCGAGAGCTCCTTGCGGGCGACTGCGCGGACCACGAACGGCGTCACGATGACCATGAGCTCGGTCTGATTGTTGACGTAGTCGCGGCTCTTGAACAGGCTGCCCAGGATCGGCAGCTGCATCAGTCCCGGCACGCCGTTGAGCTGCTGCTTGGTCTGCTCCTGGATCATCCCCGCCATGGCGAGCGAGCCGCCGGAGGGAAGCTCGATCGTGGTCTCGGCGCGCCGCACACGCAGCGACGGGACGACCCGGCTCTGGTCGAGGACCAGGGCATTCTCGTTGGTCAGCTCCGAGACCTCGCTCATGACCTTCAGGCTGATGCGGCCCTCGGCCAGCACCACCGGCGTGAAGTTCAGCCCGACGCCGAACTTCTTGAAGATGACCGACGGCTGGCACTGCTGGACGCCGCCGCCCTGACTCGTGCAGGCGAAGCCGCCGAGGATCGGGAACTCGCCGCCCGCGGTGAAGCTCGCGGCTTCGCCGGAGATCGCCGTCAGGTTGGGCTCGGCCAGGGTGCGCATCACGCCGGCGCGCTCCATGGCCCGCAGCTGCGCGGTAACCGATTTCCAGGTACCGCTGAACGCCGTGTTGCTCAGCGGCTGCCCGGTTGCCGAGAACGGGTTGTCGGTGTTCAGGTTGATGACCGCGGTGCCGTAGCCGAGGCTGCCGTTGAGGTCGACGCCGAGCTGCTTGATGACGTTGCGCGCGACCTCGGCGACGGTGACCTTGATCATCACCTGGTCGCGGCTGCGCACCGTGATGGTGTTGGAGACCTTGTTGGGATCCGTGACCAGGCGGACGGCAAGGTCGAAGGCCTGCTGCAACTCGACGGCGTTGGCCGCGGTGCCGGACAGCACGACGCCGTCGTTGACGCCCTCGATCCGGATGTCGGACTGGGGAAACAGCTGCTTGAGCGCGGTTCGCGTTCCGTTGAGGTCGCGCGTCACCGCGATGTCGAAACCGGCGATCTGCTTGCCGTCGGCATCGAAGAAGTAGATGTTGGTCTGCCCGACCTTGGCGCCGATCAGGTAGGCGCGCCGGGTCGAGCGCACCACCGCATTGGCGATCTCCGGATTGGCGACGAGCACGTCCTTGATGTCGCGCGGCAGGTCGATGACGATCGACTTGCCGATGCCGAGCGGCACGAAGCGCGAGCCGGCATCGCCGGCCGCCACCTCGACGGCTGTGCCGCGCGGCTCGCCGGCGCCGGCCGAGAGGACCGGAGCCGGGGCGGCGGCGACAATGAGAGCGGCGGCAAGCGCCGTCATGATGCAGATCCTCGTCGCCATGATGCGGTACCTCGAAGAGCTCATTGGTCGGTTGTCGCCGCGTTGCTTTTGGCCGCGCTTGAGGAGGTTCGAAGGAGCGGATCGCCGGGATGTCGCTTGCCGGCGTGTCGACGCGGGCCACCCCGCCCGGTCGGCATCGCGGCCCGGTCGAAGCCGATGGTGCGGCGGTCATGCGCGGCGAGCGGCGGGACAAGGACGACGAGACGCGGGGATGTCATACGCTTCACTTTCCACATGACGCTTCGGCTGGTCCGGCCGTACAGGCGGATTTGAGCAGCGAAAGGTCAATCCATGGTTAATGGCGCGTATCCAATTTGAGTTAACCAAACCTTCACGCACGAGGCGCACGAATGCGCGGGCGACGCATGGCGTCGCCCGCCGTGCGGCGGCCTTCGAGCCGGTCAGGCGCCGAGCGCCTTCATCCACATCGTGTCGGGATAGACCAGGAGCGCCGCGACCGCGAGCGCGATGCCGTAGGGAATGCCGCCGTTCCGGTCGTGCAGGCGCTCCGCCCAGCCAAGGCCCTGCAGGATGGCGGGCAGCGGCACCAGCCTGACCTGGATCAGGATCAGCGTGAGCGCACCGCCGAGCAGGGAGGCGTCGACCAGGTAGGTGAGGAGCTGGTCGAATCCGAACCACAGCGCCGTCGCCGCCGCCAGCTTGGCGTCGCCGCCGCCGATCCAGCCTTGGGAGAAGAATACGAAGGCGATCGCCAGCACCAGCGCGGCGGCGCCAATATGACTGAGGACCGCCGCCGGAGCCATGCCGGTCAGCAGGGCGAGCGTCGCGAACCCGAGAATGAGGGCGATCGACACCTTGTTGGAGATCGTCATGGTAACGAAATCGCTCGACGCGGCGAATGCCATCAGGGCAGGAAACAAGATCAGCCGCATCGCGTCTATCACCATGACCTGTCCCATCGGTTCGGCGCCGGCCGACACTCTAGCGGGAGGCCCCTTGCCAATCGGTTAGCATCGACGCGGTCGTCACCGGCGCTGCGCAGCGACGGCAAGGGGCGGATACCGCCAATCGTGCCGGATCCTGCCGTTGCGGCAGCGACCGCATCCCGGTCGCGCATCAACCGCGCCTTAATCTCCGGCCTCCACCATGGGATGCGGACACGTCCTTAACGATCCTGCGACCCATGAAGGCAGAGTCATGCCGGTTTCCTTTCACGGCCTGCGAGTCGCAATCGCCAATCGCCGGCTCCAGCACCCGGCCGGGCAGCACCCCCCGACGCCGCCGAGCACGCTCGCCCGGGACGCGGCGTGGGTCTGGGTGTGCTTCACGGCCGTCTACTATCTCCTCGATCTGGCGCGGCAGTTCAGGGACGGTTTTGCCGACCAGACCGGCCGCGCCTTCGGGGAGGATTTCATCAACTATTGGTCGGGAGCCTTCCTGGCGCTGCACCAGCGCGCGTTCGACCTCTACGACTTCCCTGCCTATCACGCCCTCCAGCAGACCGTCATCGGTCCGGCCGTCGGCTCCTACCACTACAGCTACTCGCCGATCGTCCCGATCCTGACCGCGCCCTTCGCGCTCATGCCCTATGTGCCGGCGCTGGGCGCCTGGCTGGTATCGAGCTGGCTTGCCTTCTATGGCGCGCTGCGGTCGGCGATGCCGGGGCGGAGCGCGCTCCTGCTAGCGCTCGCGGCACCTGCCGTCTTCATCAATGCGTATTCCGGCCAGAACGGCGCCTGGACGGCAGCTCTGCTCGGCGGCGGCTTGTGCCTGCTCGACCGCCGCCCGACCCTCGCCGGTATCCTGTTCGGCCTGCAGATCTACAAGCCCCAGCTCGGGTTGCTGATTCCGATCGCGCTGGTGGCGGGAGGCCATTGGCGCGCGCTGGTGGCGGCCTCCGCCACCGTCGGGGTGCTGCTCCTGGCCAGCGTCGCGGCTTTCGGGCCCGATATCTGGCGCGACTATTTTCGCGTCGTCGCCATCCTGCGGCACTTCGTGCTGGAAGACGGGGTGAGCGTCTGGCATCGCATGGTGTCGGTCTTCGTGTTCGCGCGCCGTCTCGGCGCCGATGTGCCGATGGCCTATCTGGTTCAGGCGGTCGTCGGCGTGATGGCGGCGGCAGTGGTCGCGCTGGCCTGGTTCCGCAACGTGTCGGTCCCGGCGCGGAACGCCATCCTGATCACCGGGACGTTTCTGGCGACGCCCTATCTGCAGGACTATGACCTGGTCGCCGGGGCGTTCGTCGCCGCCTGGCTGACCAGCGTCGAGGTTCCCGAGCGGCTCAAGCCGTCGGCCCGGATTGCGTCCCTGCTGCTGCTGCTCGGCGTGTTCGCCGGGTTCCTCGCCAAGCTGACCGGCCTGCAGCTTGGCCCGCTGCTGATCGCGCCGGCCTTCCTGGTCGCCACGCGCATGATCCTGGGCGAGCTGCATCCGCACGGCATGTGGCGAGCCGAGGCGGTCGCGTAGGATGGGTTGAGCCGAAGGCGAAACCCATCACCTGCCCGTGGCAAGGATTGATGGGTTTCGCTGCGCTAATTCTGTCAAGGGGCATTTCAGGTAGCATTATCAAGTGTCTACGGCAACGCCACCTAGCTGCAAGCTAACGCGGGGCTAACATCCCCTTTTTCGCGGCTATACTCGGCCCATGCCGAAGGCGAAGAAACCCGCGAAGGCGAAGAACAAGGAGCACGCCGGGGGTGCCATCCGCTATGCGGATTTCGCTGCTCAATGGGAACGCGCGAAGGCGCCTCGCCTTGGACGTGGCAAGCCGGGCGACATAAACTATCGTCCGCCCGTGATAGGCTCACCGCGACCACACAAGACCAGCGCGGCGGATTTCCTCGACGAACTGCTGTGGCTCGCGGCGTACCTAGGAAATGACTGCTTCCACCAAGCCTATGTCGCGGCGCAGGAGTCCGGCGCGATCAAAGATGGGAAGTGGGCGAAAGGCTTTCGCTTTTCGTCGCCACCGGGACATACGTCCGACCCGTTCCATAATTGCGTGTCTCGCGTTGCGCGGCTGACCTCCGCTGGCTGGTCCGAGCGGCTGGCGCTTGCTTGGGCGGTCGCGACATTCAATCTGCCCGGCAAGACCTTCGATGCGGCCGTGGCGCAGATGCGCAAGGCACTGCGGGCGGCGGAGAAGGCCGGAGCGTTCCCCGTGTGAGCGTTTTTTTTGGGACCCCCAAAAATCAAAATGAAACGGCGTCGCAACTCGTATCATATGGGGTTCGCCAAATTTCTGATCGGAGGGCGAACACCGTGTCAAAGCGCGAACTCGTGCGGCTCAGGGATCGCTACCCCACCGCGTCGAGAATGACCCGCTGGCGCATCCGCCACGAGCCCGGGTTTCCGGACGGAATCGACATTCTCGGGACCGAATATTTCTACTCAGACGAGCTTGACGCGTATGAGGAATCGCGCCGCCGGTGGACGCCCAAGCGCGGCGCGGGCATTGACAGTGAGCGGGCGTGACGAGGATGTTGCATTGGCAACCGCCTGCCGAGCTGCCCGACCTGCGCCGCGCGGGCATCATTGCGCTCGACACCGAGACGAAGGACGGGGGGCTGCTCGCCGATCGCGGCTCCGGCTGGCCGTTCGGTGACGGCTATCATCTGCGGCATCAGCGTTGCCTATCGCGCTGACGGCGAGATCCGCGCGCATTATTTCCCGCTGCGCCATCCCGACAGCCAGAACTTCGATCGTGAGCAGGTCTTCCGGTGGCTGCGAGACCACGTCGATTCCGACGTGCGCTTCGTCACCCAGAACGGCCTCTATGATTGGGGCTGGCTGCGCACCGAGGCCGGCATCAAAATGCCGCCCTCCGAGCGCCTCGAGGAGATCGGCGCGCTCGCGACCATCGTCGACGAGAACCGCTTTAGCTACAGCCTCGACGCCCTCTGCGCCTGGCGCGGCCTCCCCGGCAAGGACGAGACCCTGCTGCAAGCAGGCGGTCAAGGCCGCTGGCTTCAAGGTCAGCAAGAAGAACCCGCTGCAATCGCATATCTGGCGGTTGCCGGCGCGGTATGTTGGACCCTACGCCGAGGCTGACGCGGCGAACACGCTCGCGCTATTCGAGAGCCTCGATCCCGTCCTCGACAAGGAGGGCACGCGCGCCGCCTACCGGCTCGAGGTTGACCTGCTGCCGATGGTGCATGAGATGCGCCGCCGCGGCATCCGCATCGACACCGCCGCGGCCGAGCAGGCGCGCGATCAGCTGCTGCAGAAGCGCGATGCCGTGCTTGCCGAGCTGTCCGAGAAGCTCGGCGTGCGCGTCGGCATGGAGGAGATCGGCCGCACCAAGTGGCTGGCGCAAACCTTCGATCAGCAGGGCATCGCCTATCCGCGCACGAAGAAAGGCACTCCGTCGTTCACGGCCGGCACCACCGGCTGGATGCACAAGCACGAACACTGGCTGCCGCGGCTGATTGTGAAGGCCGACAAGGCCCACAACGCGGCAACGAAATTTCTTGAGACCTACATTCTGGGGCACGCGGTGAACGGGCGCGTTCACGCCGAGATTCATCCGCATCGTTCGGATGAGGGCGGCACGCGCTCGCTGCGCTTTTCATATTCCCATCCACCGCTGCAGCAGATGACCGCGCACGACGAGGAGCTGGCGCCGCTGATCCGCGGCGTGTTCCTGCCGGAAGAAGGAGAAGTGTGGGCCAAGCCCGACGTCTCGCCAGCAGGAATTTCGGTTCATCGTCCACTACGCGGTCGCGCAGGGTCTGCGCAAGGCGAAGGAGGCCGCCGAGCGCTACCGCACCGACCCCGACACGGATTTCCACCAGCTCGTTTCCGATTGGACCGGACTCGAGCGGGCGTCGGCGAAGAACACCAACTTCGCCAAGGCATTTGGCGCTGGTGTTCGCAAGTTCGCGGCGATGATCGGCAAGCCGGAAGGCGAGGCGCGCGCGATCTATGACCGCTACGACCGCGAGCTTCCATTCGTCCGGCAGCTTGCCGCGCGCTGCCAAAGCGCCGCTGCCAAGCAGGGCTACCTCGAGCTCTACGATGGGGCGCGCCGGCATTGGGACGCCTGGGAAGCACCGGAGATCGCTTGGACCGAGGGCATGGGGCCGTGCTCGCGCGAAGAGGCGGAGCGCCGCGTCGCCGATCCCAATCATCCCTGGCACCGTCGTTGGATCCGGCGCGCCGAGACCCACAAGGCGATGAATGCCCTGATCCAGGGCTCGGCGGCGCGCCACACCAAGCTGTGGATGCGGGCCTGCTGGCGCGAGGGCATCGTCCCGCTGCTGCAGATGCACGACGCGCTGGATTGCTCGGTGGCGTCGCCGGAGCTGGCGGAGCGGGTCGCGCAACTGGGTCGCGAGGCGGTCACGCTCGAGGTGCCGATGCAGGTCGACCTGAAGTTTGGCCGGACCTGGGGCGACGCTAAACATAGCTGGGAAGAGCTCAACGGAATCGCGCCCACCAAACCCAAGCCCGCGCCCAAGTCCAAGCCGCGACCCAAACCTAAGCCTACGTCCGCACCCACCAAACCCAGGCCCAAGCCCGAATCCAAGCCCGAGTCAAGCCCAGGCCCGAGGTCAAGCCCAAGCCCGAGTTCAAATCCAAGCCTGAATCCGCGCCCAAATCCAAGCCCAAGCCCGAACTAAGCCCAAGCCGCGGTCGCCGGCGAACGACGCTCCGAACGAGCCTCCGCCGCCCCGGCGGAGAAGAAGGCCCCACCGCCGCTGAGTGTTGAGCTTACCAAGCTCACCAAGATCGGCGGACCGCTGACCAAGCGGATCTCGCTGGCGCCGGACGGCACGCTGGTGAAAGACGGCTCGGCCTGCGTGATGGCGCGGGGAACGGCCGAGCGCGTGAAGATTGCCGGCGTCGATGCGCTTGGCGCGCTGATCGAAGGCCTGAAGCCGTCGCAGGCCATTGCGCTCGGCGCATTGCGCGCCGGCCTGCCCGATAAGGTGGAGGTCACCACCGAGAAGAAGCTGATCAATGGCGTCGCCCGGCCGGACATCATCGCCCGCACCGGCGCCAATATCGTCTACCACGGACCGGCGTTCGCGCTGCTCGATTTCGACAGCAAGGGCATGCCGGCCGATGTCGCGGGCGAGCTCAAGCGCCGCGGCGGGTTCTGGGGCGCCCTGCTGACGGTGCTGCCGGCCTTAGGCGACGTGGCCCGCGTGACGCGGCGCTCGACCAGCGCCGGACTGTCGCGCTCCGATACCGGCGAAGCGCTGCCTGGATCGGACGGGATGCACGTCTACGTGGCGGCGAAGGATGGTGCTGACAGCGAGCGGTTCCTCACGACCCTGCACGAGCGCTGCTGGCTGGCGGGGTTCGGGTGGATGATGGTGAGCGCCAGCGGCGCATTGCTCGAGCGCTCGATCGTCGACCGCATGGTGGGAGGGGCCGAGCGGCTGGTGTTCGAGGGCGGGCCCGATCCTGATGCCGCCGCTGCGAGCAGGACAAGGAGAGCCGGCGCCCCGTCGCCGTCGATGGTGGTGGTGCTCGATACGGTGGCGGCGTGCCCGCCGCTGTCGATCGTCGAGCGGGCCCGGCTCGAGGAGCTGCAAGGCGAGGGAGCGGGAGCGGCTCGCGCCCGAGATGGCGAAGGCGCGCGCGGCGTTCATCGAGGCGCAAGCGAAGAAGCTCGCCGCACGCACCGGCATGTCGGAGCAGGCCGCCAGGCAGACGATCATCCGCCAGTGCGAAGGGCGTGCTGCGGCCGGACGTCGAGCTGCCGTTTGACGATCCGGAACTGGCCGGCTAGCACCGTCGGCGACGTGCTGGCGGACCCGGAGCGCTTCGAGGGCGAGACGCTGGCCGATCCGCTCGAGGGCGTCGCTTACGGCCGCTGCGTGGCCAAGATCATGCGCCGGGCCGACGGCACGCCGTGGATCCATTCAGTTCGCCCACGGCCGCACCATCTACGAGCTCAAGCACGACGCCGCCAGCCGTGCGCAAGGCGATGGAGAAGGCGGCGAAGGATGAGGTGGTCGCGACCTTCGCCCTGCTCGCCGTCGGCGCCGACCTCGACGCGGTCGAGCTGGCGGAACTGCGTCAGCTGGCGAAGAAGCTCTCCGGCGCCGGCCTGCGGGTGATCGATAACGCGCTCAAAGCGGCGCAGCAGAAGCAGGCCGCGCAGAACGCCAAGAGCCGCGCGTGCGCCACCACGCCGCCCGCCGGCAGGACCCGCGGCCGCATGATCCGGTCGCCGTTCCCCGATGAGCCGTGGCTGCCGCAGATGGATGTGCTCAACGAGGTCATCGGCGGCGTGATCTCCGCCAAGCCGCCGTCACGCGACATCGATGGGGACGCGATGTGGGTGCGCAAGCTCCCTGTCCCCAACATGCATGCCTTTACCGACGCCAACCAGGAAGGAGACGACGAATGACCAGGCTGCCGAAGCCGAAACAGTGGGTGTTCTCGCGCGAGACCCATTGGAAAGCGGGGAGCACCACATCGATGCCCTCGATAGTGAAGGCGTCCCGATCCGGCTATGCACCAAAAAGCATATCCCGGGCACACATCCTTTCACCTCAGACGGCGCCAATGCCGAGGGAGACGACCAATGACCAAATTGCCACCGCCCGAGCAATGGGTGCTCTGCAAAATGAACGAGATGGAAGTCGCCGAGATGATCGAGAGGTACATCGATTTCTACGTCGAGGACGAGAATGGCAATCGCCGCTCGGTGCATCTCCCGATGCAATTCGTGCGGCACTTCATGCGGCGACATGACGGCGCGCTGCCAACGACAACGGCATACGCCACCATCCCCATCGTCCTGGCGGATGGGAACCTGCTGGCCCCGGAGGGTCTCGACCGCGAGCGCGGCATCCAGTTCCTCATCCAGGATGAGCTACGGGCGGTTATCCCGCAGGGCCAGGACTGCACCGCAGAGCGAGTGAAGGCGGCGATGGAGTTCCTGTGTGACGAGTGGCTGGTCGATGTCGCCACCGACTACGTCGGCAAGGCGACAATCATTGCTGCCGCGCTCACCCTGATCGAGCGCTCGCTGCTACCGGACCGGCCGTGCTTCTTCATCACCGCCGGGCGGCGCGGCAACGGCAAGACCACGACGATCATCATGCTGATCATAGCCGTCACCGGGGGAAGGCCGGCAGCGGCGGCGTGGTCGTCCAACGAGGAGGAGCGGCGCAAGGCGCTGATGAGCTACTTCCTCTACGGCGTGCCGTATATCTTGTGGGACAACATCCCGCGCGGCACGCAGATCTCGTGCCCGCACATCGAGAAGTCCTGCACGTCGGCGTACTACTCCGACCGCAAGCTCGGCGTCAGCGAGATGGTCTGCACCGCTGCGTCGACCATCCACTTCTTCACCGGCAACAATATCGGGGCGAGGGGCGACCTGGCCTCACGCAGCCTCCACATCCGCCTCGACGTTGACCGCGTCGACCCCGAGAACCGGGCGTTCAAGCACCCGGACCCGATTGGATGGACGGAGAACCACCGCGCCGAGATCCTGGCCGCACTCTACACCATCCTGCTAGGCAACCCGCAGCTCAAGGCGGCGCGCGACGCGGAGGGCAAGACCAGATTTAAAATGTGGTGGCGACTGGTCGGCTCGGCGGTCGAGAATGCAGCCAAGCTCGCCGGGCAGGAGCTCGACTTCCAGAAATTGTTCATCACGCAAGAGGAGGACGACGAGGAATCGGCATCACTCGCCGACGTGCTCGATGTCCTGGTGAAGAAATGGCCGGAGCAGTTCACGGCGAGCGATGTGGCGGGGATGATCAACAACCCGAGCCCGAACGAGGACGAACAGACGCTGCGCGAGTATCTGCTGCCGGGCGCCCTGCCCAACCACGTGTTCTCGGCAAAATCCATCGGCAAGCTGCTGAAACAGCACCTCGACGAGCCGGTCCGCAGTGGTGAGCGCACGCTTGTCCTGCGTTCGTGGGAGGATAAGCACAGCAAGCTGCGCGTCTATGGCGTGCGCACCATCACGACGACGTAGACTGGTCTGCGGGGTTTGCGGGGTTTGCGGGGTTTGTTTTAGCCCCTCCCTAATGGTGCGGAGCAAATTTAGAGGGGGACTCTAAATTCGTCGGACCGCGCGCGTGAAGGGTGTTTGCACATCCCGCAAACCCCGCAAACCCCGCAAACTTAAGCTTCGCCGGCGAATTCTAGCTCCGGCATCTGCCAAGGAGGGCCCGTCCAATCGGCATCTGCTCCTTGAAAAATCTCTCGCTGGGGCGCGGATCAGCGGCCTGCAGGCGAAGGGGCGGGCGATCTACGCCCGCGAAGGGGTGCCCGACCCGGCTTCCGCCGTGATCTTCTTCCACGGCCTCGGCCTCTCCCACATGGACATCGAGCGGGCGACCGCCGACGGCCGAACGGCGACTGGATGCTCGAGGACGGCATGGTGGTGCCGGTGCATCTGCTCTATCTGAGCACGAGCGGATCTGGCTCGAGGAGGTGGTCGCGATCGGCCCCGATGGTGGCCGGCCGCTGTTCTCCTGGGGGTTCTCGCCGCTCACCGGCCGCTGAGGCGACGCTTAAGCCTCGAAGCGGAAAGGCAATGACCGATGAGAGGCGTCGTCGTGACCGGCGGCAGCGGCAAGGCGGGACGCGCGGGCGGAGCCGTGGTCGAGCTGGTCGAGCTGCTAGCGGGCGCCTGGAGGCCCGTTGCCGGGCGCTCCTGGAGGCCCTGTCGGCGCCCTATTTCGGCGTCGCCGCCGCCCGACGCTTTCCCTCGGCCGCTTCGCATGCTGCGACCGGGTCCGGATGCCAGCGACTGACACCGGCATCGAGCATGTGTTGCAGCAGCAGTGCGGCCGCGCGATATCCCCGCTGCTCGTCCGGCTCGCCGAGGGCGGCGGTAATGCTTTCGATGCTGCAGGGCGCCGGCTGCCACGGCGGCAGCCGCAAGGCGCGCGACTGCGCACACCCTGCGCAGAACGTCGCGACTTCGAGCCAAGGGCGCGTCGCCAGAAAATCGTCGATCTGGTGGCGGCGTGCAGGGCTTTCCTTGCGCGTGGTCTCGATGGCCAGCTCCAAGGCGGCGCGGTCAGCTCGGCTCAGGTTCACGACGACCCTCCAGCGACATCCGCTCGTAGGCGCTCACCAGCTCGGGCTCCGACGACGGCACAGACTGCCGACTTGCCGGGCTCAGCCGCAGCGCCCGCGCAAGGGTCGACATCGTCCGCGTCGCCTGGGCCAGGATGCCCAGCCAGCCGGACGGCCTGCCGTCGGCGGTCACATGACCGTCAGCGGCAAGCCCAGCGCTGGCCGTGCGTTCAAGAACGATGGCGCGGCTATAGCTGCACAGCAAAGGGATGTCGGAGCCCGTGAAGTGACTCGCGCGGCAGGCGCACACCAAATCCAGGAACACATCCCTGGCCGGGCCGGTGAGATCGTCCGGCGGGCGAATCCGGGCGGTTGTGTCGGTCGCGAACGCTATAGCTGCGGACGATTTTCGGGGCATCTTCGCTCCTACAAAAGCTTCCCCCGAAATCGGGGGGACAAAGCAAGCCGTCTCACCGGCCGCCGACCCTGGTCGACCAGGAGAGCAACTGTGGGGCTCCCTGGGGCTCCTGGCGCCGTCCTGCGTCCTGGCTCATGGCGCGCCCCCCATGGGGCTCCTGGCGCCGTCCTGAGGCCTCCCTGGCACACCTAGTGTCCCCGGTAGCGAAGTGGGGGCAGCTCCGCGCTCGCTCCGACGGGAGTTGAGAATTTTTTCCATCCCCCCTGCCCAAGGCACCGCAAAGCTCGTGCGGCGGTCGCTGATGTGTTGATCCTGGCTCGATCGGGGTCGGTCATCGGGTCCTTTGGCGGCCGACCTCTCCCCCTCAGCAGTGGTGTTGCTGTGTTCATGAGTTATCATCCTCGTAGCCGGCAATCGCACTGACAACGCGGTCCCATGGGAGTTCGGGGTGCTCATCGAGATGCTCGCGAATTTTGCCTTGAAGGTCCTTCGGAACAGGCGCATCGGCCACGGGTTCTGCGCTCCCGAACGCGAATCCGATTAGGGAAGCCCGCCTTGCTCTGGTTCAAACAGGATCGGGATCGCGAGCGCTACGACAGCGCGTCGGGGCCGCGCCGCTCTAGGCGACAAGCCTCGACGGCGCCAAAGCGCTCGTCACAATCATGATTTGTTCAAGATTTCTCGGTTGTTGTTATGATGGCGGCGCAATATCGCGCGACTTTGTCCGTGCCACAACTGCCATCCGAGAGATGGCGCAAACTGTCGATACCATGACCGACAACTGCTATCAATCGCAAATTGGCGTGACCAGCCCGATCGCGGCGCCCTTACCCTCGAATGGGGATCGTTGACGGTATATTCGCGTGTCGGCATCTCGGACGCCTGCCGCGCTCAATGCTTCGGCAAAGGCACCTGCCACAGCCCATGGATACGGAGTAGGGCCTATGATTAAACGGTCAAACATGCTAGCCAAATTCAATTCGGCCAGGATTGGTGCGACTGTTCCGTCAAGGGGAATCTTGTGAACAATCTGCGGAACGCCATACACTATTTCAGTGGCAGTTGATATCAGGTCTGATCTACCACGGCTCGGTGAGTGGGGCCTCCGCCAGAAGGCCGCGATTGGCGCGGCCGGAAAACGATGGAGGAAACAATGCGCGTGCTGACAATCAACGAACTCTTACGCCTGACGCGGACCGAGCTATGCGGTCTGGCGGCGCAGATCACCGCGGCGCTGACTTAGGTAGAATTTTACCCAAAATATATCAGTGCCTTACGAGGATCAACCTAACACTACTGCGTCATTAACGATTTTGCCGCGAATGCCGCGGGTTTGGAGCGTGACAGCATGGACATCGCGGCAGGCGTTTGATGATAGCGGCGATCAGCCTTCGGCGCATGGTCGCGATCGAGTTTGGAATGTCCGTTCAGGCCGCAAGGGGGGATCCTCGGGGTCGGTAACCGTCGGGTACGGCAAGTTGCGGGAGCAGCGCGGCGGAACGAGGTCCTGAGGGGGGAATCGTCTCCCGCTCGGAGATCAGGAATCCGTAGGCCGCGATGCACAGCGTGGCGTGATGGTGAAAGCCGCGCCATCCGCGGCCTTCAAAATGCCCGAGCCCGACCTCCTGCTTGAGTTCCTGATAATCACGCTCAATGCGCCAGCGCAGCTTGGCGGCGTCGACCAGATCGCGGAACGAGATGTTTCTCGGCAAGGTCGAGAGCCAGTATTTGGTCGGTTCCTTCTCGCCCTCGGGCCACTCGATCAGCAGCCACTCCTTGGCCGGTTTCTCGGGACGGTGGTGGCTCGATGCAACATGAACACGCACGCGTGCAAACCGCGAGGACAGCCATTCATTGGTGCCTTCCCGCCATTTGATCGTGCGCCATGCTTTCGCACGCAGTCCGAGGGCGAGATCCTTGACCGAGGTCGTATCGGGCGCGTCGCGGCGGCCCTTCTTCGGCGCCCGGCCTGGCCGCGTGCCCGGCTTCCACACCAGGGTCTGCGGCTGAATGCCGGCCACATAGCGCTTGCCAAGCTCCGTAATGCCCGTACGCAGCTTGGAATCGTGGCCGTAGCCGGCGTCCAACAGCGCCATATCGCCGGGAAGGCCGATCTCGCACGCCCAGCGGATCTGCTCCAGCGCGATCTCCGGCTTGGTCTTGAACGTGATCTCTTCAGGCACCCCCGCCTTGCGGCGACGGCGTCCTCAGCCCAGGCCTTCGGCAAATACAGCCGATACGCCACCGGCAGGCTCGCATCGTGGTTGGCAAGCGACAGCGACACCGCCACCTGGCAGTTCGCCTGCTTGCCAAGCTGCCCGCAATATTGGTGCGACACTCCAACCGAATGCCGCCCCTGCTTGGGAAAGCTCGTGTCGTCGATGATCCACGCCTCGATCGGGCCGTAACGCTCGATCCGGGGCAACACCATCTCGCGCACCTTGCCCAACACGTCGTCGTCGGACCAACTCCCTTGACCGACAAAATGCAGCAACGACTGATGCTGCGCCGCCGTTCGCCCAGGCGCCGTGATCGCCGCCATCGGCTCTACGCTCTTGCGCTCACCCGGCATCACCAGTCCCATGCAATAGTCGCGCAACGGACCCGCTCGATCCGCGTGCCCGATCACTCTCACAAGCCCCTCGACATACCGATCAAACCGCGATTCAATGTCCTTCGCTCTCTGGAGACCCATCCCAGCCCCCTATCTCAATGGGAATCGCCTCCATAATTGATTCTCAAATCCTCCAGCCTGCGACTTTCTGACTCAGTGGTGCTAAATTAAGTCCCAGTCGGTCAAATTGGTGTCCGCGTCATGTCCGCACGAGCGCAGGGCTGTGCCCTGCCGCTCCTTCAAGGCGACGGTCGCCTAATCTCTAGCCGCTATGATTTGCCCGACGCCGGCACTCGCACTCTCTCAGAGCTTGGGTGAGCATGCGGTAGCTTCGGCAGTGGAAGCAAGGACCAGAACGAGTGGGCCACAAAACAC
>CAVWIS010000062.1:0-33952 GCA_963755055.1 uncultured Alphaproteobacteria bacterium
CCCGCCCCATTCTCCAAAACCTCACAGCGACGATCCTGCACTCATGCGGTTCCATCCACCGCGCGCCGGTCTTGCGTCGTCGGCTTCCGCGCATCTCTCTTGGGCCGTGCCCGGCCTTCGGCACCGCCTCGCGCTCTTGTGCATCGCCGCGATCGTGGCGGCGCCCGGGAGCGTGCACGCGCAATCGAGCATGGGCGGTCATCAGCCGAGAAGCGAAGGCCAGCGCATCTACGAAAAGGCCAATTGCGTCGGTTGCCACAAATGGCACGGCGGTGGCGGGGGCGGATATGGCGGTGCGGCGCTGTCGCTGCGCGATACGCAGCTCGATCGCCAGCAAATCGTCGAGGTCGTGCATTGCGGCCGGCCCGCGACCGCGATGCCGCGTCACGACCGGACCGCCTACAACGACTACCAGTGCTTCGGCGGCGTAGCCCTGCAGGATCTCGGCAAGGATGCGCCCGCCGAGGCGGCCAGTTTCCTGCGACCTCAGGAGATCGAGATCGTGGTGGACTACGTCATTCAGCACATCAAGGGCAAGGGATCGCCCAGCTACCGCGACTGCACGGAATTCTTCGGCGAGGGTGCACGAGCCTGCGACACCTACAGGAACGCCGGGGCGCCAGCATCGGATCAAGTACCGCAGCGCTGAGAGAAGAGAGACATGCATTGCCCAGCGAGACCGATGTCAGGCCGGCTGCTCTTTCCATGGCTCGCCGCCTGTCTGTTCGCCAGCGGCGCGATCGCCGAGGAAAACGACCTGCGCGACCTGCGGGTCGGCATGTCGGTGCTCGAGATCGAGTCCGGGGAGTACCTCGACCTTCGTTGCGGCGCCTCGCCCGACCAGAAGCTCGACGGCTGGTCGCAGTTCCGTCACTGCCCCGTCGATCCGGCCGGACTGCGCGCGGTCTCGTTCCGTTTCGACGAGAGCCGCAACCCGCTGGCAGCGGTGAACGACAAGTACGAGGGTACCAAGCTGGCGGGACATCCGGTTCTCCTGACTCTCGTCATCGACGATCGCGGCAACGTCGATCGTCTGCGCATCGACACCGACCCGAAAGCCCGCCTGTTCCTGCGCAAGAAGGCGCATCTCCTGGCCCTGGTCGTCCGGAACCGCTACGGCGACGAGGGCTGGCGGTGCCATGACGTCGCGCCGAGCGGCGGCGAGACGCCGGTCGGCGGCGTGTTCGTCAAGCAGCATTGCGAGAAAACCGCCAGCGGGCGCAATTTTGTGCTGAACCGGGCGGTCTACCGGCGACCCGGCCAGTCCACCCAAAAATTCGTCAACGAAACCCATCTGGAGATTCGACGGACGGCCAATTGACGCCGACATGGCGAATGGACAACTCGATGTCGATAAGATTGCATTATCGATATCACATTCGATCCGATTGGACCTTATCGACCAAAGGGCGCACCATTCTAAAGCGGCTGCGAAGCGCCGCCACACAAGGAGAGGAAAAGATCATGACCTGGACGACCCCGGTTCTCGTCGAGCTGTGCATCGGCCTGGAAATCAACGGGTATCTGCCGGCCGAGTTCTGATGGCCGCGCTCCTGGGCCTGGTCACGCAAGTGGCCGGACCGAGCCGGCAGCGTTCGCCGTCGGCGGTAGCCGCTGGGTAACCGGAGTGCGTTCACCGGCGAACCACGACGGCCGTCGGTAATCGCCCGGCGCCCGTTCTGGCGGAAAGCCGGGACCCCGCATGTCCGGACATGGTTCGGCTTGCAAGCAACCTGGACGCCTGGGGCCGGCCCGGATGGAGCGTGAGCAACATCCGGGCTGCTCGCGCGAGAGGGTTGCGTCGTGTATGATCGACCGTCATGGCGGCACTTCCGAAGACCCGAATGACGGTCGACAGTTTCTGGTCTGGGCCGAGGAGCAGCCCGGGCGGTATGACATTGTGGACGGCGTCGTCCATGCCATGTCGCCCGAGGGGGCAGGGCATGCCGAGACGAAGTTCGCGGTGCAGGCTGCACTGGTCGCTGCAATTCGCGCCAGCCGGCGACCTTGCACATGCTGCCGGATGGGATGACGGTCCGCGTCGACGAGACGACGGCATACGAGCCCGATGCGCTGGTCTATTGCGGGGCTAAGCTTCCGCCGAGGGCTGTCGAGGTGCCCGACCCGGTGATCGTCGTCGAGGTGCTTTCGCCGTCGACACGACGTGTCGATGCGTCGGCAAAACTCGCCGGCTACTTCCGTCTGCCGAGCGTCTCCCACTATCTCATCGTCGATCCCAACAAGCCTGTCATCATCAACCACGCCCGCCGGTCAGGTGACGTGATCGCGACGCGGATCGTGACGGATGGGACCATCGCGCTCGACCCGCCGGGAATGAATTTGCGCGTCTCCGACATTTATGGCGGCCCGTAGCTGCACAGCAGGCTCCCGGGTGGCCGCTAGGGCCGCCGGCACCGAGAAACTCGGATATGCTCTCGGCATGAGCGCGCTTCCGAAAGCCCGAATGAATGTGGACGAATTCCTGACGTGGGCCGGCGAGCAGGCCGGACGATACGAGTTGGTGGATGGCGTCGTTCACGCGATGACGCCGGAGCGGGCGGTCCACGCGGAGACAAAGGGCGCAATTCACCTTGCTCTCGTCAACGGAATTCGCTCGCGTGGCCTGCCCTGTCACGCGCTGCCGGACGGAATGACGGTGCGCATCGATGACACGACCGCGCACGAGCCCGATGCATTGGTCTATTGCGGAGCCAAGCTGCCGCCGTCCGCGCTCGAAGTGCCCAATCCCATCATCGTCGTCGAGGTGCTGTCGCCATCACAGCGGCAGATCGACGTCTCGCTCAAGCTCGCCGGATATTTCCGTCTGGCTAGCGTGACGCACTATCTGATCGTTGATCCGGACCGGACACTGATCATCCACCATGAGCGCGGAGATGATGGCATCATCCTCACGCGGATCGTGACCGATGGTGTCGTCTCGCTCGATCCGCCCGACTCGCCCTCGATCTGGCGGATATCTACGGCGCGGCGTCGTCCTGACCCCCGGGATGACCTCGTAACTCGACCCGGTTGCGTGGCGGCATAACCGCCGAGACGACTTCACCCCAAAAACGCCGTCGCGTCGATCTCCACCAGGCACTCCGGAGAACCCAACCCACTGACGATGCACGAGACCCGGTGGGGCGGATCACGGGAGAAGTTCGCGAAGTAGACCTCGTTCATCGGCTGCCAGTCGGCACGGTCGGTGACATAGACGGTGCACTTCACGATGTCGTCGAGCGTGCCGCCGGCCTCCTCGACCAGCGCGCGGATGTTGTCGAGGGCCTGCTGGGTCTGGGCCCGCACGTCGCCGACGGCAAAATCGCCGTCGCGATCGCACCCGACACAGCAGACGAACATGAAACCGCCGGCAATCGTCGCCTGCGCGAACGGCAGCCCCTTGAAGATCCGATCCGACGAGACCGCCCGCTTCGGCATCGGCGCCTGCCGGCCGCCTACAGCGCTCTGTTGCTCGCCTTCACGGCGTCCGCATCGACGTAGACTTCGCCGCCCATCCGGCGGAATTTCTCCGACATCTCCGCCATGCCGGCCTCCTTGTCGTTGAGGGTCGCCGCATAGTCGCGCACGTCCTGGGTGATCTTCATCGAGCAGAATTTCGGCCCGCACATCGAGCAGAAATGCGCGACCTTGTGGGCCTCCTTGGGCAGCGTCTCGTCGTGATAGGCGTGCGCCGTGTCGGGGTCGAGCGACAGGTTGAACTGGTCGACCCAGCGGAAGTCGAAGCGCGCGCGCGACAGCGCGTCGTCGCGCAGCTGCGCCGCCGGATGGCCCTTGGCGAGGTCGGCGGCGTGGGCCGCGATCTTGTAGGCGATCACCCCCTGCTTGACGTCGTCGCGATTGGGCAGGCCGAGCTGCTCCATGGCGTCACGTAGCACAGCATGGCGCAGCCGAACCAGCCTATCATCGCCGCCCCGATCGCCGAGGTGATGTGATCGTAGCCCGGCGCCACGTCGGTCGTCAGCGGCCCGAGCGTGTAGAACGGCGCCTCGCCGCACTCGACGAGCTGCTTTTCCATGTTGATCTTGATCTTGTGCATTGGCACGTGACCGGGACCCTCGATCATCACCTGGCAGCCCTTGGCCCAGGCGATCTTGGTCAATTCGCCGAGGGTTTCGAGCTCGGCGAACTGGGCGCGGTCATTGGCGTCGGCGATCGACCCGGCCGCAGCCCGTCGCCCAACGAGAACGATACGTCGTATTTCCGCATCAGGTCGCAGATCTCGTCGAAATGCTCGTAGAGGAAACTCTCGCGGTGATGGGCGAGGCACCACTTCGCCATGATCGATCCGCCGCGCGACACGATGCCGGTGACGCGGTTGGCGGTCAGCGGCACATAGGCGAGCCGCACGCCGGCATGAATGGTGAAGTAGTCGACGCCCTGCTCGCACTGCTCGATCAGCGTGTCCTTGTAGACCTCCCAGTCGAGCGCCACCGGATCGCCGTTGACCTTCTCCAGGGCCTGATAGATCGGAACCGTGCCGATCGGGACCGGCGCGTTGCGGATGATCCATTCGCGGGTGTTGTGGATGTTGCGTCCCGTCGAGAGGTCCATGACGGTGTCGGCACCCAGCGGATCGCCCACACCATCTTCTCCACCTCCTCCTCGACCGAGGAGGTCACCGCCGAGTTGCCGATATTGGCGTTGATCTTGGTGAGAAAATTGCGGCCGATGATCATCGGCTCGAGCTCGGCATGGTTGATGTTCGACGGGATGATGGCGCGCCCGCGCGCCACCTCCTGGCGGACGAATTCCGGCGTGATGAAGGCCGGGATTGCGGCGCCAAAACTTTCGCCGTCGGCGAGCGCCGCCTCCGCGCGCTCGAGCTTGTGCTTACGCCCGACATTCTCGCGCTCCGCGATATAGATCATCTCGCGGGTGATGACGCCGGCGCGCGCCCATTCGAACTGGGTTACCGGGTTGCTGCCGGTGCCGCGTAGCGGTTTGTCCTGGTTGGGAAAGGCCCGCGCGAGGCGCTCGCCGGCATTGCCGTTATCCTCCGGCTTGACCTCGCGTCCCGCATAGGTCTCGACGCCGCCGCGCTCGCGCACCCAGGCCGCGCGCGTCCGCGCCAGACCTTTGGTCACGTCGATCGCAACGGCCGGATCGGTGTAGATGCCGGACGTGTCGTAGACCCGAACCGGCGGCTCGGCCGCGCTCTCGGCGAGCGGGATCTCGCGCAGCGGCACGCCCAGGCCCGGCGCCGCGCCGGGGCTTGAATAGATCTTGCGCGATCCGGTGATCGGCCCGGTGGTGACCTTGGGGGTGGCGAACTCCGGCTCGGAAATGTGCTTGTTCATCGGATCTCCTCCCGTAACGGGGCATATTGCGATCCGGGCAGGACGGTAAGGCGGGGATTGTGAGTCCTGTCCCTTCGCCGGCATGACCCGGATCAGGTTCGAAGGGTCATCGCGGCGCCAAGGTCGTCGGGAGACGCCACGGCTCGAGCGAAATCTCAGCCCCTCACCCGGGGCTCCCCTCGGAACGCTCGCAATGTAGACCTGCTGTCCTGGGTGTCAACGCGGCTTCTTCCCGCGATGCGCCGAATTCTGCGCCGTCAAAAGCAAGAAGGCGGCGCTGCCTGAGCGCCGCCTTCGGCCGGTCCGCCAGCTTCAATTCGATCAATACAGTCCGGAGGGGCGCCCGCGGGTCGAGGAGGCCATCGGCATCGGCGCCGGGGCAACACGGCTGACGACCGGCGTCGCGGTGTTGCGGCGCGGCTCGGACGGCAGGACCACAACCTTGGCGCCGACCTGGACGCGGTCATAGAGGTCCATGACGTCCTCGTTGACCATGCGGATGCAGCCGCTCGACACGTGGCCGCCGATGGTCGACGGCTGGTTGGTGCCGTGGATGCGATAGATGGTGTTGCCGAGATACATGGCGCGGGCGCCGAGCGGGTTGCCGGGGCCGCCGGCCATGAAGCGCGGCAGATAGGGCTGGCGCTGCAGCATCTCGGCCGGCGGGGTCCAGTCGGGCCACTCGGTCTTGCGCGCGATGCTCTGCACGCCCGACCAGGTGAAGCCGTCGCGGCCGACACCGATGCCGTAGCGCATGGCCTTGCCGTTGCCGAGCACGAGATAAAGGTAGGTGTGGGGGGTGTCGATCACGATGGTGCCGGGCACCTCGCGGGTCGCGTAATCGACCATCTGACGGCGGAGCCGAGCCGGCACTCCAGCGGCTTCCTGCTGGTCCTCGGTGGTCGTGACCTGCTCGCGGATGACTTGATCGAAGATCGATGCCCGGCCAAAGCTCGGATCGGCAAGCGCCAACGGCTGCGCGGTGGCCGAGCCCATGAGCGCGGCGCTGATGACGACGGCGCCGAAAAAGGCGCGACTCGCGGTATGATTGATCTGAAGCATGACAAACCCCCTGTCCGTCTTCGTGGCAGACCCCCTGTCCGTCTGCTTTCTGTTCGTCGCCTCAACGGGCGGAATGGTTCAAAGTTCCTGAAGAAAAACCGGATGGGAGCGTGACGAGCGTCAAGTCGCGGCCGCACAGAGCAGGCCCGGACGGCGGCGACGTCGCCCGGATCCTACCAGGAATCTCTTGTGTTTATCGATACTTAGCGCTGGAGGCGGTGGCCCCTCGCTGAGGTCGGCGACATCGCCGCAGGGGCTGGCGGAAATATTGTGTCACTGCCCATTCGCGGGCTTCGCCGCGTGCCCGACCACGGCATCCGGCACCGCATCGACCGACGCGAAGTAAGGCTTGAGATCGACGAGCGGCGTGCCGTCCAGGCAATCGAGGCCCACCACCGAGAGCCGGCAGCCGTCGACGCCCTGGAGACGCGCTACGCTCGCGGCGATCGGATTGGGGCGCACCGGGGAGCGCAGCGCAAAGGTGCCGCGCGGCGTCCCGAGATGGCGGGGCACCTGACGCACCAGGTCGCGCCGTGCCCGGTCCATCCAGTAGAGCACCAGCACGTGCGTGCAGGTCTCGATCCCGGCAAGCGCCTGCTTCCAGCGCGGATCGACCTCAATGGTGCACACTTCTGCGGATTCGCGGGCGTTCTTCGGGCATGCGTCGCGCGACGTCCAGGGCGTGCGGATGCGACCGATGAAGTACAAGCCGGCATCGAAGGTCTCGGGCAGATCGACCGCGATCTCGCCGGCACGAATGCCGGATTTCTCTTCGTTCATGGCATGCCTCGGATGACGCCCAGGCTTTATGCCGAATTGCCGCCCGACGCCATCGCGATCGGGACCCCTTGCGGCTCGCTGGTTAACGGTATAAACATATCTTTATGTGAATTCCAGTGGGATCGCTGCCGTGGAGGTGCGTGTTGTCGATTGCCTTGGCCAACGAGCCGCACCTGCGATTTGCCGGTCTTCATGTGGCGCTGAAGGCGGCGGCCGAGAGCACCCGGCTGCGCGTCCTGGCACTCATCGCCGAGGCCGAGCTCACCGTGTCCGACCTCACCGACATCCTGCGGCAGTCGCAGCCGCGCATCTCGCGGCATCTCCGGCTGCTCGTGGAGGCCGGCCTGATCGAGCGCTACCGCGAGGGCAACTGGGCATTCTTCCGCCTCGCCGAGCGCGGCGGCGCCGCCGCACTGGCGCACGATCTGGTGGCGCGGCTCGATCCTGCCGACCCGGTCATCGTTCGCGATCGCGAGCGGCTGGCCGAGGTGCGGGCCGCCCGGGCGGCGGCCGCGCAGGCCTATTTCCGCAAACATGCCGCCGAATGGGATCGCATCCGCCGGCTGCACGTCGCCGACGCTGCCGTCGAGGCGGCAATAGCGACGGCGCTCGCCGACCGGCCGTTCCGCTCGCTGCTCGATCTCGGCACCGGAACCGGCCGCATTCTCGAAATGTTCGGTCCCGGCCTCGAGCGCGGGCTGGGCATCGACCTCTCCCTCGACATGCTGGCGCTGGCGCGCACCCGGCTCGAGCGCGCCGGGCTTCGTCATTGCAGCGTCCGCCAGGGCGACATCTACGACCTCGCGGTGCCGCGGGATTCTTTCGACGTGGTGATCGTTCACCAGGTCCTGCACTATCTCGATGATTGCGCCAAGGCGATCCGCGAGGCGGCGCGCGTGCTGCGGCCGGAGGGGCGGCTCCTGGTCGTCGATTTTGCCCCGCATGATCTCGAGTTCCTGCGTGAGGAGCATGCGCATCTGCGGCTGGGATTTGCGACCGACGCGGTCGCCCAGTGGATGACCACCGCGGGTCTCGACGTGGTGCTGGAAAAAAGCCTGCCGCCGGAACCGGAATCGGACGGCAAGATCGCGGTCTCGCTGTGGCTTGCCCGCGACCGGCGGCTCGCATTCGCCGGAACCGGCAGGGAGGTCGCCTGATGGACGACGTCGGCCAGCAGCGCCCGAGCCGTTTCGCCCGGATCGCCGGCGAGCGCCGCATCGGCGTCTCGTTCGAGTTTTTCCCGCCGAAAAGCGAGGAGATGGAAAAAACCCTGTGGGAGGCGGTCCGCCGGCTGGCGCCGCTGGCGCCGTCGTTCGTGTCGGTGACCTACGGCGCCGGCGGCTCGACGCGCGAACGCACCCACGCGACGGTCAAGCGCATCCTGACCGAGACCGACCTGGTACCGGCCGCGCATCTGACCTGCGTGGCGGCGACCTGCGGCGAGATCGACAAGGTCATCCGCGGCTATCGTGACGCCGGGGTCCGGCACATCGTGGCGCTGCGCGGTGACCCTCCGGGAGGCGCCGGCGAGCGCTATGCGCCGCATCCCGGCGGCTATGCCAACGCGGCCGATCTGGTGGCCGGGATCAAGCGTATCGCCGATATCGAGGTCTCGGTCTCGGCCTATCCGGAGCGGCATCCCGACAGCCCGACGGTGGAAGCCGACATCGACATGCTCGCCGCCAAGGTCGACGCCGGCGCCAGCCGCGCCATCACCCAGTTCTTCTTCGAGAACGACCTCTATTTCCGCTACCTCGACCGCGTCCGCGCGCGCGGCATCGACATCCCGATCGTCCCCGGCCTGCTGCCGGTGCAGAACTTCAAGCAGGCGAGATCGTTTGCCGAGCGCTGCGGCACCTCGGTGCCGCGATGGCTGGCCGACCGGTTCGAGGGGCTCGAGGACGACATCGCCACGCGAAAACTGATCGCCGCAGCGGTCGCCGCCGAGCAGGTCCTCGACCTGGTCGATCGCGGGGTGAGCGAGTTCCATTTCTACACCATGAACCGCGCCGATCTCGTCTACGCCGTCTGTCATCTGCTCGGTCTGCGCGCGGAGCCTTCGGAATGCCGTGTCGGGCACGCTGGCGCCCCACCGCTCCCTCTCCCCGAGCGGGACAACAAGAAGAGTGCCTGATGTCGGATCGCAGCAACCTGTCCCGCGAGCTCTCTCCCATCGAAACCGAGCTGAGGACGGTCGCGGCGGAGCGCATCCTGGTGCTCGACGGCGCCATGGGCACCATGATCCAGGCGCTCGGGCTCGACGAGCAGGGCTTTCGCGGCGCCCGCTTCGACGCCTGGAACCGCGAGCTGCGCGGCAACAATGACCTGCTCAACCTGAGCCGTCCGCACGCCATCCGCGACATTCATTTGGCCTATTTCGAGGCGGGCGCCGACATCGTGGCAACCAACACGTTCTCCTCGACCGCCATCGCGCAGGCCGACTACGGCATGGAGGATCATGCCTACGAGCTCAACCTCGCCGGCGCCAGGCTGGCGCGCGAGGCCGCCCGGATCGCCGCCGAGGATGGCCGCCGCCGGTTCGTCGCCGGCGCGCTCGGTCCCACCAACCGCACCGCCTCGATCTCGCCCGACGTCAACAAGCCGGGCTTTCGCGCCATCTCCTTCGACGAGCTGCGCCGGGCCTATGCGGAGCAGGTTCGCGGGTTGATCGACGGCGGGGTCGACATCCTGCTGGTGGAGACGATCTTCGACACCCTCAACGCCAAGGCGGCGCTGTTCGCCATCGAGGAGATGTTTGACGAGCGCGGCGCGAGGCTGCCGATCATGATCTCCGGGACGATCACCGACCTGTCGGGCCGCACCTTGTCCGGCCAGACGCCGGCGGCGTTCTGGAACTCGCTGCGCCATGCGGCGCCGCTCTCGATAGGCCTCAATTGCGCACTCGGCGCCCGGGAGATGCGCGCCCACATCGCCGAGATCGGGCGGGTCGCCGACACGCTGGTCTGCGCCTACCCGAATGCCGGCCTGCCCAACGAGTTCGGCCTCTACGACGAGAGCCCGGACTACATGGCCGACCTGCTCTCCGAGTTCGCCGGCGCCGGGCTCGTCAACATCGTCGGCGGCTGCTGCGGGACCACGCCCGACCACATCCGGGCGATCGCCGGCGCGGTCGCCGGCAAGGCGCCGCGACAAATTCCCGACGTGCCGCGGCTGCTGCGGCTCTCCGGCCTCGAGCCGTTCACGCTCAGCCCGGAAATTCCCTTCGTCAATGTCGGCGAGCGCACCAACGTCACCGGGTCGATCAAGTTCCGCAAGCTGGTGACGGCGGGAAACTTTGGCGCCGCCCTCGATGTCGCCCGCGACCAGGTGCTCAACGGCGCGCAGATCATCGACGTCAACATGGACGAGGGCCTGCTCGATTCGCAGGCCGCCATGGTGGAGTTCCTCAGCCTGGTCGCCGCCGAGCCGGACATCGCCCGCGTGCCGGTGATGGTCGACTCCTCCAAGTTCCAGGTGATCGAGGCCGGGCTGAAATGCCTGCAGGGCAAGGCGGTGGTGAACTCGATCTCCATGAAGGAGGGCGAGGCGGAGTTCGTGCGCCAGGCCAGGCTGGTGCGGCGCTACGGCGCCGCCGTGGTGGTCATGGCGTTCGACGAGCAGGGCCAGGCCGACACGATCGAGCGCAAGACCAAAATCTGCGCCAGGGCCTACGACATCCTGGTCAACCGGGTCGGCTTCCCGCCCGAGGACATCATCTTCGATCCCAACATCTTTGCAGTGGCGACCGGCATCGAGGAGCACGACGGCTACGGCGTGGCGTTCATCGAGGCGGCGCGGCGGATCCGCCAGGACCTTCCGCATGTGCATATGTCGGGCGGCGTCTCCAACCTCTCGTTCTCGTTCCGCGGCAACGAGGCGGTGCGCGAGGCGATGCATTCGGTGTTCCTGCTCCACGCCATCAAGGCCGGCATGGACATGGGCATCGTCAATGCCGGGCAGATGGCGGTCTATGACGATCTCGATCCCGAGCTGCGCGAGGCCTGCGAGGACGTCGTGCTCAACCGCCGCAAGGACGCCACCGAGCGGCTGCTGGCGCTGGCCGACCGCTACCGCGGCCACGGCAAGGAGAAGCGCGAGGCCGATCTCGGCTGGCGCGACCGGCCGGTCGACAAGCGGCTGGCGCATGCGCTGGTGAACGGCCTCACCGATTTCATCACCCAGGACGTCGAGGAGGCGCGGCTCGCCGCCGACCGGCCGCTCTCGGTGATCGAGGGGCCGCTGATGGCCGGCATGAATGTCGTCGGCGACCTGTTCGGATCGGGAAAAATGTTCCTGCCGCAGGTGGTGAAGTCGGCCCGGGTGATGAAGCAGGCGGTCGCCCATCTGATGCCCTACATGGAGCAGGAGAAGCGCGAGAAGGGGCTCGACCAGCGCAGCTCCGCCGGCAAGATCGTGATGGCGACGGTCAAGGGCGACGTCCACGACATCGGCAAGAACATCGTCGGCGTGGTGCTCCAATGCAATAATTACGAGGTGGTCGATCTCGGCGTCATGGTGCCGGCGACGAAGATTCTGGAGACCGCCAGGAGCGAAGGCGCCGACATCATCGGCCTGTCGGGCCTGATCACGCCGTCGCTCGACGAGATGTGTCATGTCGCCGCCGAGATGGAGCGGCAGAAGTTCGACCTGCCGCTGCTCATCGGCGGCGCCACCACCAGCCGGGTTCACACCGCCGTGAAGATCCATCCGAACTACCGGCGCGGGCAGGCGGTCTATGTCACCGACGCCAGCCGCGCGGTCGGCGTGGTGTCGACGCTGCTGTCGCCGGACGGGCGCGGGCGCTACGTCGAGGACGTGCGCACCGAGTACGCCCGGATCGCCTCGGCGCATGCGCGCAGCCAGGAGGATCGCCACCGCCTCTCGCTCGCCGATGCGCGCGCCAACGCCTTGCGGCTCGACTGGTCGGGTTCCTACCGGCCGCCGGCTCCGACATTTCTCGGCGTCAGGGCGTTCGAAAACTATCCGCTCGGCGAGCTCGTCGACTTGATCGACTGGTCGCCGTTCTTTTCGACCTGGGAGCTGGCGGGAAAATTCCCGAAATATCCTCGAGGACGAGAAGCTCGGCGCCGCGGCGCGGGCGCTCTACGACGACGCCCGCGCCATGCTGCGCGACATCGTCTCCCGGAACTGGTGCCGCGCCGGCGGGGTGGTGGGTTTCTGGCCCGCCAACAGCGTCGGCGACGACATCGTGCTGTTCGCCGACGACGCCCGGGAGCAACAGATCGCGGCGCTTCATACGCTGCGCCAGCAGCTCGCGCGCCGCGAGGGGCGCTCCAACCTGGCGCTCGCCGATTTCGTCGCGCCGCTCGACAGCGGCCTGAAGGACTATGTCGGCTGTTTCGCGGTGACCGCAGGCCTCGGCGAGGACGATGTGGCGGAACGCTTCAAGCGCGCCGACGACGATTATTCGTCGATCATGGTCAAGGCGCTCGCCGACCGGCTCGCCGAGGCGTTTGCCGAGCGCATGCATCAGCGGGTGCGCCGCGAGCTGTGGGCCTACGCGCCCGACGAGACCCTTGGTCCGGAGGATCTCATCGCCGAAAAGTATCGCGGCATCCGTCCGGCTCCCGGCTATCCGGCCCAGCCCGACCATACCGAGAAGGCCACCTTGTTCCGGTTGCTGGACGCGGAATCGCGGGCCGGCATCCGGCTCACCGAGAGTTTTGCCATGTGGCCGGGGGCCTCCGTCAGCGGCCTCTATTTCGGCCATCCCGACAGTCGCTATTTCGGGGTCGGAAAGGTCGAGCGCGACCAGGTCGACGACTACGCCGCGCGAAAATCCTGGACCCGTGGCGAAGCGGAAAAATGGCTGGCGCCGATCCTCAACTACACCCCGCTGGCGGCGACACGCGAAGCCGCCGAGTGAATTTTCCCATTTGCTGACGGCGGGCGGCGGGTTTCCGCCATCGAAATGCGCGGGTCGTCATGGTAGCAATGCAGCCATGCATAAATCCCTGGCCTGGGACGATGCCCGGATCCTGCTGGCGGTCGTCCGTCACGGCACGCAGGCGGCGGCATCGAAGGCGTTGGGCATCGATCAGGCCACGGTGTCGCGGCGGCTGCTGCGGCTCGAGGACGTGATCGGCACGCCGCTTTTTCTGCGCGACGGCACGCGGCTCACCCCGACCGACGTGGCGCAGCGGATGGCCGAACGCGCCGAGGAGGCCGAGGCTTCCCTGACGTCGGCATTTGCCGCCGACGACGCCCGCGAGTTCGAGGGCGTGGTGCGGGTCACCGCGCTGCCGGTAATCACCGCGTACGTGCTGGCGCCGGCGCTGCACCTCTTGCGCGATCTCGCCCCGGGCGTGGTGCTCGAGCTGGTCGGCAGCCCGGAGAGCCGGACGCTGACGCGCCGCGACGCCGACATCGCGCTGCGGCTGGCGCGGCCGGGCAGCGGCAGCTTTTTGGCGCGCCGGGTCGCCACCATCCGCTACGGCGTCTTTGCCCGGCGCGGCAAGGATGCCGCCGCGCTGCCCTGGATCGGCTTCGACGAGACGCTCTCCGACCTCCCGGAAGCGCACTGGATGGAGCGCCGCGAGGGCGAGCCCACGGTCGCCCGGGCGGCCGACCTCGAGACGATCCACCAGGCGGTGCGCGCCGGCGTCGGTCGTGCCCTGCTGCCGCTGGCGATCGCCAAGCGCGATGCCACCTTGGTCGCCCTGCAGCCCCCGGAGCCACCGCCGAGCCGCGAGCTCTGGCTCCTGGTCGAGCGCCAAGTCCGCCAGATCAGGCGCGTGTCGATGACGCTCGGCTGGGTCGAGGCGGTGGTGCGCGACGCGTTCGCGCCGGTGTAGGGCGAAGGGCAGGGGCCTGAAACGACAAACACCGGAGAGCCTGGCTCCCCGGTGTCCCGTCGAATTCGCCGCGCCGTATCGATCGGCGGGTCCTCGGGCTTATGACGTTGTGGTTGGACTATTCTCGATCAGAACGCGCCCAGCAGGATCGCAGCGACAAACACGAACGAAGCGAACACCGCCATCACATCCAGCCTCAAGGCAAGGTCCACGTCACGTGCCTCCCTCGCAGTTGATGTAAGGGCAGTCTAGCAGAACACCGGCCCGGCTCGAAGCAAGAAAGTTGCTGCAGCGCCGCAAGAAGCCGTCCCGGCGCTCAGGATCGTCAACAAGCCGTTGGCAAATCACTGAAAGATTTCGACGATTTACGACCTTCCAATTGGTTCCACCTGTGAATCCGGGGGGCCGTTATGCGGCCGGGGCAGGGGTGTTCCCGCCAAGCCGCTCAATCCGCGGCCCGGCGCGCGATCGCCCGCTCGAGAAACAGCGCCGCCTCCAGCGCGTTGCGGTCGCGGCCGAACCGGCCGACGATCTGCACCCCGAGCGGCAGGCCGATCTCGTCGGCAAGCCCGGCGACGTTGACGCACGGGGTCCCCATCAGGGTCCACAGCCGGTTGAAGGTCGGGCTTCCGGTCGAGGCAAGGCCGCTCGGCGCCGCGCCGGGCGCCGAGGGCGTCAGCAGCACGTCGACGTCGGTCATCACGTCGGCGAGCGACTGGCGCGCCCGCTTGGTGATGCGGCGGGCGGCATCGTAGGCGTCGGGCGTCACCGCGGCGGCGGCGTCCAGCAGCTCCCGGAGGCTCCGGCTCAGCTTGTCGCCGAAGCGGTCGCACTCGAAGGCGAGCGCCCGGCAGGCCTCGTATTCCTGGATGGTGGCGTGCGCCCGGAACGCGTCCTCGAAGATCGGCGGCAGCACCACGTCCTCGACCTTGGCGCCCGCCGCAGCTGCGGCCTGCGCCGCCTTCTCCACCGCCTGGCGCATCGCCTCGCTCGCCTCCGCCCAGACATGGGTGCGGGCAAGCCCGATGCGCGGCGCCGCCGGCGTTCCGCGGTCGACCCGAAGATCGCGCCCGGTGATGGCGGCGGCCGCGAACGCCACGTCGACCACGCGGGCGGCAAACAGCCCGACGGTGTCGAGATGCCAGGAGAAGCACTTCATGCCGATGGTGGGGATGAGCTTGTAGGACGGCTTGAAGCCCGCCACCCCGCAATAGGCCGCCGGCCGGATCACCGATCCTCCGGTCTGGCTGCCGATCGCGATCGGCAGCATGCCGGCTGCCACCGCTGCCGCCGAGCCCGACGAGGAGCCGCCCGGCGTGTGGTCGAGGTTCACCGGATTGCGGGTTTTTCCCGGGTGCTGGTAGGCGAACTCGGTGGTCACCGTCTTGCCCGGGATGAGCCCGCCGGCGCGGCGGATCTGCGACACCACGGCGGCATCGGTGGCCGGGCGGTGGCCCGCATAGATCGGCGAGCCGTAGGCGGTGGGAAGATCCGCGGTATCGAAGATGTCCTTGATGCCGACGCCGAGCCCGCGCAGCGGCCCTCCTGCGAGCGCCGGGTTGCCCGCCGCCGCCCGGGCGCCCGCGAGGTCGAGCGCCGCGAAGGCGCCGATCCGCGGCTCGCCCGCCGTGATCGCCTCGGCGCAGCTTTCCATCAGGGCCGCAGGCGTGAGCTCCCCGGCTTCGATTTTTCGCGCCAGGTCGAGGGCATGAAGCATCGGGTTGTTCCGTCCATGAGGTTGCGATCGGCCGCGATGTGGCCCGAAATCCGCCGCGCCGATCAAGGGTTTCGCGGGCGACCATGCGTTGAAGAGTCCTTAACGCAATTGCCGGCATTCTCCGCGCATGATGCGTGGCGTGACATGGTTCGCGTTCGGCGCGGCGGTGCTTGCGGCGCTCGCCGGCTGTCGCAGCTGGGTCGAGGAGCGCGACCCCTGGCGCCACGAGGCCGAGGTCGAGTGCATGAAATCCGGCGCCGTCCGCGAAGGCGCGGCGGTCAGCGTGATCCAGCCGATCCAGGGCCCGGGCGCCTGCGGCGCCGATTTCCCCCTCAAGGTGGCGGCGCTGGGCGCCGGCCAGATGCTCGGTTTCGCCGACGACGTCCGTCCGCCGGGGGCGATCCCGCGCGTCACCGGCGCCGATGCCTGGCGCGGCCCGCCGCCCCGCCAGGACGCCCCGTCCTATCGGCCGGCTCCGCCTTATGCGCCGGGCGGCGAGGGCGGCGCTCCGATGTCGATCAGCCCGCCCGGCGTCGAGCCGCCGGCCGGCCAACCCCCGGACACCTACGTCACCGCGCCGCCGACCTACGGCGCCCCGCCCCCCTTGCAGAGCCGGCCGCTCCCGCCGCCGGGCTCGCCCGATCCGCAACCCTGGGCGCCGGCAGAGCATGTTCCGCTCGGGCCCTCCCACGGCCCGCCGCCGGCCTCGGCCGTCGGCTATGCGGCCGTCACCCCGGCGGCGACGCTCGCCTGCCCGGTGGTCTCCATGCTCGACCGCTGGGTCGCCGAAGGGGTGCAGCCGGCGGCGCTCAAATGGTTCAACCAGCCGGTCGTCGAGATCAGGCAGATCTCCGCCTATTCGTGCCGCTCGATGAACGGCCAGCGCGGCGCGCCGATCTCCGAGCACGCCTTCGGCAACGCCCTCGACGTCGCCGCCTTCACGCTGGCCGACGGCCGGAAAGTCACGGTGAAGAACGGCTGGCACGGCCAGCCCGACGAGCGCGGCTTCCTCCATGACGTCCATGCGGCGGCCTGCCAGCGTTTCGCCACCGTGCTGGCGCCGGGCTCGAACGCCTTCCACTACGACCACATCCACGTCGACCTCGCGCGCCGCAACAGCGGGCGCACCATCTGCAATCCAAAACCCGTTTCCGGCGATCTGGTGGCCGGACGGTCGGAGCCGTTCACCGGCTCGATCGCCCCGCGCCGGTCCGCGCGCCCGCTGATGCGCGGCGGCGACGAGCGCTTCGACCGCGGCCTGCCGCGCGCGGTGGCGGGCGAGGATTAGGCCGGCGCCGACGCTCGTTGCCGGCTCGTGGATTTGCTGTCCGGTCATCGCGTCGTCGTCGGCCGTTGTCGCGCCCGCGAGGCCGGCGCCGCCCGGATCGGGCTGCTTGATCGCTTGTAAATTCTTGTTTCTTGACGTCTCGTTGTTGTTCAACCTCGGCGCGCTTTCTGCCCCGAGCCGCTTGTTGTTTTTCTTGTTTTCGTTGTTCTCGTTGCTCCCTTGTTATTCAAGATGAGGTTGTGTCGTCGGCCTTCTCGGCGAGAAAGGTGCCGTCGGATTGCCGGACCAGCGTCGCCACGTGCTGCCCGTTGGCCCAGCGGAAGGTCATCCTCTGCGGTTCCTGGGCGCGCTCGGCGGCCTGCGCCGCCGCCGCCTCGGCGGCATCCGCCCGGGCGCGGGTGTCGACGATCTTGTCGACCACCCGGAGGAGCTCCATCGCCTCCCGCGGCGAGATCGCGCCGGCTCCGATCGCCCCGCCGATCTCGTCGGCGGCGGTTCTGGCGTCCTGCGGGCTGGCGATGGTCGGCAGCGGGAAGGCCATCGGGCGGTCGCGGCCGCGTGGCCCGATGCGGTCGAGGCAGATCTTCATCGCCGCGGTGTCGCCGCCGATCGCCTTCTGGATCACCCGCCTGGCGAGATCCTCGCTGTCGCCCTCGAACATCGCGTCCATGATGAACGCTGCCTTGTTGCGGCTGCCGATCGGCCGTCCGGCCGGGTTGCCGCTCTGGCCCTTGACGAAGGTCATGCTTTCAGTCTCCCGGTGTTGTTTTCAACGGAGTTCTTTTACTCTATAAAGAGTACTCTGTCAAGAGTTAATGATAGGGAGCCGGAGGTCGCAACCTGCCGACCCGGAACCAAGGGCGACGGCGCAAACCTTTGCCGGGAAACCGCCCGTTCAGCGGGATATCCAGAGCATCATGCCCGGCTCGAGCCCGGTCGGATCACCGCGAGGGTCAAGGCGCAGCCGCAGCGTATTGCGATCATGATCGCCCACCGCCCGCTCGGCCTGCCAGGTCGCGAACGCGCCGAGCGGCCGCATTTCCGTGACCACGGCCGGCGTGGTCTCGCGCGCGCCGGACCTTGCCACGGCGACGACCGCTCCGACGGTCAGGCCGCCCAGCCGGTCTTCGCGCGCGTTGAACGAGAGCCACTGCTTGCCGGTCTCCGCGATCACGAGGACGGGTTGGCCGGAATGGATGTTCTCGCCGACCTCGGCAACGACCACGCTGACGATGCCCTCGGCCGGCGCCCGCAGGATGGTCTTGTCGAGCCGCCGCTCCAGGACCGCGAGCGCGGTCGCTGCTGCCTTGACCTTCGCGTCCGCGATGGCGCGCTCCTCTCTGGTCGGCCCGGCGACGGCGGCATCATGGTTGGCTTGCGCCTCGGCGACGTCGGCGCGTGCGCTCGCCGCGTCGTTTTGCGCCTGGTCGAGCGCCTGCTGCGAGGCGGTGTCGGTGCGCGCCAGGTAGGCGGTGCGGCTGAGCTGCTGCTCCGCATATTCGAGCCGCGATCTTGCCTTGGCGATCTCGGCCGCCAGCGAGGCGATCTGCTCCGCGCGCACCCCGGCATAGACGTTGTTGCGATCGGCGGTCGCCGCGGCCAGCGCCGCGCGCGCCTGCTCGACCGAGGCGGTCAGCTCGATTGCCGACAGCTCGGCGACAACGTCGCCGGCGCGGACGTGCCCGCCCTGGTGGACCTTGATTGCGGCGAGCTGGCCGGCGACCTCGGGCGCCACGCGAACCTCGGTCGTGCGCACGACACCGACGACCGGCGGCGGCGCCTGCGGGCGCGACAGCCAATAGCCGCCGAGGCTGACTGCGATCGCCACGAGGCCCAGCGCGATGATGCGTCGACGTCTCCCGCTAGCCATGGACCTGCCTCCGCCTGACCAAAAACGCGGATATCACCGCGAGCGCGAAATAAACGACCGCGAGGCACCACAGGCCGCGCCAATCGCGCGCCACCTCCCACAGGCTGGCACCCAGCTGGCCGATGCGCACGATGCCGTCGATCGCGAAATCGGCCGGGAAAACATAACCGGCGGTCAGCGCCGGAGCGGGAATCGCTTCGCGCGGCCAGGCGAAGCCGGTCAGGAAGAACTGCGGCAGGCTAATGCCGAGGAAGATCAGCGTCGGCGTCTCCGGGTTCTTGAACCAGGCACCCGCCGCCTGGCCCAGGAAGCTCGTCGCCAGGGTGAACAGCGACGCGAGCGCGAACAATTGCAGCGGCTGACCGAGCGTGGAAAGACCATAGAAGCGCGGCAGGACGACGAGATAGAGCGCGAGGGCCGGCAGATAGATGGTCAGGTGCGCGACGCCGCGGCCCAGCACGGTTGCGAATGCTCCACCGGCAGGTTGCGCCAGCGCCACCACCGTCAACAGCGCTGCGCCGACCAGCAACAGCTGCTGCAGCAGCAGCACGAAGGCCGCCGGCACGATGTAGCTGGCATAGCCGCCGACCGGATTGAAGATCGGCTGCAGCAGAACATCTGCTGGGCTCGACGATGCCAGCGTCGCCTTGACCAGGCTTCCGTCGGTGCGCGCGCCGCCGGCGGCGAGGTCCGACGACAGCGTATTGATTGCGACCGCGATGCCGCTGGCCATCGTTCTGAAGATGAAGAGGTATGTGGCATCGACGTGGACCGGGACGTGGACCGTGATGCCCTTGAGCACGTCGCGCTCGGTTCCGGGCGGAATGCCGACGATGGCGAAGGCCTTGCCGCGGTCGAGCGCCGCGCGCGCCTGCGGGAGCGCGTCGGCGCGGACCGCCACGCTGACGGCGCCGCTCGCGTCCAGGGTCTCGACGATGCGCCGGCTCAGCTCGCTGAGGTCGTTGTCGACAACCGCGATCGGGATCTTGCGCAGGATCTGGTTCAGATAGGGCTGCGGGTAATAGATCCCGTAGACCAGCGGCGCAACGACGAGCAGGATGAAGGCGCCACGCACCGCGAGCACGCGCCGCCACTCTGCGACAAAGGCGCCGCCGATGCCGAACGGCGCCGCAGCGGCGGCGACCGGCGCGGGAGCAGGTGCAGCCGCGGGGTCCTGTCTGGCGATCGAGCGCAGGCGGAGCATTGCCAACAGCGAATAAACGGTGGCAAGCGCGGCGAGCGCCGCAAAGGGTCTTGCCGACTCGGCGAGCGGCAGCCCGCGAGCCGCCTGCCCGAACAGCACCTCCATGTACCAGCGCACCGGCAGGATTGCGCCCCAGCCTTGCGAGAAGGCGTTCATGCCGAAGCTCGGAAATCCCACGTTGGCGTAGCCGAATGCCGGCGAGACGATGAGGCCCGTGAGGCCCAGCCCGGTCGCGAGGTCGCGCACCAGAAGCTGCATCAGCGCGCCCAGCGCCAGATAGCCGATGATCAGCAGCGAGCCCGCTGCCACCATCATCGGCACGTCACCCTTGAAGGCAATTCCGAGAAGCCCCTCCAGGACGAGCGGGACCGACAGCATGATGACGAAGAAAATTGCGAACAGCGGCGCCAGCTTGCCGGCGAGCGCCACGATCGGGTTGCCGCCCGCGCAGGCGAGCCAGGTGCGCATGCTGCGCCGGCGGAACTCGGATCCCACCGCGTAGCCGCCCGCGATCGCGATGATCACGTGGATCACCATCGGCAGCAGCGCGCGCAGCAGGAACTGCGCGTAGTTGCGCTCCGGGTTGACCAGCACGATGGTCTCGGCGACGAGCGAGCCTGCTCGCACGGCCTTCGGCATTGCGCGCGCGGCTGCCTGCTTGACGGCGGCCGACAGGCTGTCGCTCAGGCTCGATGACGCGACGCCGGCGGCGGTGAGGAACTGCTGGTTATAGAAGGCAACCACCTGCGGGCGCCGCTCCGCCCTAAGGTCGCGCTCGAAATCGGCTGGTATATAGATTGCGCCGATGGCATCGCCGGAGCGGATCGCCCGCGCCGCCGCCGCGAGATCGCCGGTGCGCCGGACGATGCTGAGTCCCGGTGACGCCGCCACGTTCTCGACGAAGGCGCGCGAGGTGTCCGACCGGTCCGCGTCGACGATCACCACGCCGAGCCCGCGCATCACCGGATGGCTGAACACCGCGGTCAGCACCACGAACGCAAACAGCGGTAAGCCGAAGATCAGGATCAGCGCCGCGCGATCGTGCAGCAGCCACCGCCATTCGCGCCTGGCGACCAGCAGGAAACCGGGTCGGGCCTTTGCCTTCATGGGCTGCGCCTCATCCACGCGCCCGCCAGTCCAGATAGGCGCTCATGCCGGGGCGCAGCTCCGGCACCTTGTCGACCGGATAGGCGCGGATCGAGAACGTGCGCAGGTCGAAATCGCCGGTGGCGCGCGTGGCCCGCCAGCTCGCATACTCGCCTCTTGTGGCGATCAGCTTCACCTCGACGGTGATGCGGCGGTCGGCGAGCGCCGGAATGCGCACCTCGAAGCGATCGCCGACTTTCAACGACTTGACGAGGTCCTCGCGCAGATCGAAATGAATCCACATGTCGCCGAGATCGATCAGTGTCACCAGCGGCACGCCCGGAGACACGTATTCGCCGGGCTCCACATTGCGCTGGTAGACCTGCGAGGCCACCGGCGCGTAGACGACCATCTGGTCGATGACCGATTGCACGGCCGCGATGTCGGCTATTGCCTTCTTGACGTTCGCAGCAGCGATCTCGCGCTCCTCCTTCGTGTAGCCGTTGACCGCCTGCTCGTAGGCCGATTTGGCCTGGTCGACCGCCCGCTCGCTTTCATGCAGCGTGTCGGTCGCCTGGTCGAGGCGCGCCTGTGGTGCGTTGCCATGCTCGGCCAGCTGCTTGACCCGGTCATACGTCCTCTGCGCCAGGACGAGGTTGGCCTGCGTGCGCTCGAGCGCGGCCTTGCGCGCGGCAATCACCTCGGCGCGCGTGCCGGCGTGGATATTGGCGAGCTGTGCCTCGGCTACGATCCTGGCGGCAAGCTGCTGGTCGTGCTTGGCCAGCGTTTCGGGGTTGTCGATCCGCACCAGCACCGCGTTCGCCTCGACGTTCTGGCCGCGCATGACGGGCACTTCTCCGACGCGTCCGTCAACCCGCGCGGCGATGTCGAGCCGCGTCGCATCGACCTCGCCCTGCACCAGCAGGGGCTCGGGGCGGACCAGATACCAGATCGACAGGGCGGCGACCGCGGCAACGACCACCGCGACAATAATGGACGGAATGCGGTCGGCCACCGACCGCCTAGGCGCCTCCGGTGGTGGCGCCTCAGGCGCGGGTGGCGTCGTCACTGTCGGGGCCGGCGCAGCTTCCGTTCGAGTCTCGGTCAGGGCCGTTTCCATCGGGAAATCCCTCGCTGGATTTGCAAGATCGCTTCACCGCCGCGCTGCGTACAGCGTCGAGGTTGCGGCGCTCACCAACAACAACGGCCGCCCGGCGCGACGCGGTGGCTCGCGCTCGGTTCTGATGTCCCGACACTCGACAGGCGCGACGAAGCTACAGCCCCTTGCGCGACACGCCTGATGTCAATCCCCGGCTCGTGATGAAATTGCGCTGTCGCCTCGGGCCAGGGCGATCGTCCGAAGGCCGTAGTCGATCCTGGTGCGCGCATGGCGACCTCGCGTGCGAAGGTCATTTCCCGGCAAAGGTCCTCGTCGCGTGTAATTTGATCCACCGGGGTGCCGCGTCTATTGCACGCGAGTGGCGCGCAATGATCCATTGCGTTGCGTTAGCTAAACCAAAATTTAGGGGCGGCGGCGCGTGACGGCGTCCACCGGGTGGACCGACAAGAGCACGAGCATCGGTAATTGCAGAGTTTCAGTTGCATGGAGCCGGCAGACATCCAGGGCAGACCGCCCGCTGACTTGCCGCGCAGCATTGCTACCGGTCGGGCGTCGCAGCGGCGATGAAGCTGATGCCGAGGCAGGTGCGGAAATTGCGCATGATCAGTCCCCGATGGCTGGTTTGCTACCCACGCGGGAAAAATCCGTTCTGTCAACGGGCGCTGCGCGGCGCAGAGGGCGATTCGTGGCGTTTTCCGGATCGGCTGTTGTATTGCAGGCACGGTGGCCGCTCGCGAGAGAGTTGCTCGGGACAATTCCGGAGCCTCAAACTGCACGTTGCGGCCGCAGCGGACGCCGAGGAACCGGGGCGAGATGCGTCATTTTCGGGTGTTCGTGTCATCGCCTGGCGACGTCGCGGAGGAGCGCCGGTGCGCGCACGACATTCTCGCAACCCTGCCGGAGGAGCCGGCATGGCGCGGGAAGATCAGCATCGAGGTGGTGCGCTGGGACAACCCCAACAGCCCGACTCCGATGTATGCCAACTTCACGCCCCAGGAAGCCGTGAACCGAAATCTTCCGAAACCCTCCGCGTGCGACCTGGTCGTATTGATCCTTTGGGCGCGGTTCGGCACGCCGCTTGTCGAGCCGCTGAAAGTCGACGGCAGCCGCTTCCTGTCGGGGACCGAATGGGAATACGACGATGCCAGAAAAGGGAAGGTACCGATCCTTCTGCACCGGCGCATGTCCGAGCCGCAGGTGTCCTTGCGCGATCCGGACGTCGAGGAGAAGAAGCAGCAGCTCGAGCTAGTCGATGCTTTCTTCAAGAGTTTCGGCGGGGCGGGCGGAGCCGCCACGGGCGGCTTCATCCCCTATAACGACGTCGCCGACTTCAAGGACAAGTTCAGGCGCATCATCGAGAGCGCCATTCGCCAATCGCTTGATGCAGAGGCGAGTGCTCCCGGTGCCTCCTTGGAACCCTCCCTGCTGGCCATAGTCGATCGTCTGACCCGCCAGTTCGAGGAGAGGCTCGCGGCGCTGGCCGAGCAGGTTGCCCGCGACAAGGGAGTGCCGGCGGCGCCGCTGCGCGCGATCCTGGAAAAGCTCGGCGAGGCCGGGGTCCCGGACCCCGAGATCCCGGCGCGGCTGGCAGCCAAGGCGGACGAGCTCCTCGAGCTCAGCGCACAGCTCGGCCGGCTGCGCAACGACCGGCCGGAGCTCGCCGCCGTCCGCGCGGAGGCCTTGCGCTTGATCGACCGAGGCGACCTCGACCTCGCGCGCGCGGCCCTCAACCGCGGCCGTGAGATCGCCCGCGCGCTGCGTGAGGAGGCAAGCCGCAGCGAGGCGGAGCTGCTGGCCGATGAGGCGCGCATCGATCACCTGCAGCTTGCCTACCGGGCCGCCGCGGCGAAATACGCCGAAGCGGCGGCGCTGGTTGCGCCGTTCGAGCGCGATTCCGAGTTCCGCTATCTGCTCCGCCAGGCCGGCGAGCTCGTTGCCCTCGGTGACGAGTTTGGCGACAATGATGCGCTGGCGGAGGCCATTGTAGTCTACCGCCATGCCCTCGATTGCGTGCCTCGCGCGACGGCGCCGCTCGACTGGGCGATGACGCAAAACGATCTCGGCACTGCACTGGGGAGGTTGGGCGCGCGCGAGAGCGGCATTGGCCGACTAGAGGAGGCGGTCTCTGCTTATCGCGCGGCGCTTTCCGAGCGGACCCGCCAGCGCGTCCCGCTCGACTGGGCGACGACGCAGAACAATCTCGGCAATGCGCTGAGGACACTGGGCGAGCGCGAGAGCGGCACTGGCCGGCTGGAGGAGGCAGTCGCGACCTTTCGCGGGGCGCTGACCGAGAGGACCCGGGAGCGCGTGCCGCTCGACTGGGCGATGACGCAGAACAATCTCGGCAATGCGCTGACGGGGTTGGGCGAGCGCGAGAGCGGCACCGGCCGGCTGGAGGAGGCGGTCACAGCCTATCGCGCGTCGCTGACCGAATGGCTTCGCGAGCGCGTGCCACTCGCCTGGGCGACGGCGCAGAATAATCTCGGCTTTGCGCTGATGACGCTGGGCGAGCGCGAGAGCGGCACCGGCCGGCTGGAGGAGGCGGTCGCGGCCTATCGCGCGGCCCTGACCGAATGGCCCCGCGGGCGCGTGCCGCTCGCCTGGGCGACGGCGCAGAACAATCTCGGCTTTGCGCTGGCGACACTGGGTGAACGCGAGAGCGGCACCAGCCGGCTCGAGGAGGCAGTCGTGGCCTATGGCTGGGCCCTGACCGAACGGACCCCCGAGCGCGTGCCGCTCGACTGGGCGATGACGCAGAACAATCTCGGAAGTGCGCTGGCGATGCTGGGCGAGCGCGAGAGTGACTTCGGCCGGCTGGAAGCGGCGGTCGCGGCCTATCGCGCGGCGCTGACCGAGAGGACCCGCGAGCGCGTCCCGCTCGCCTGGGCGGAGACGCAAAACAACCTCGGCGGCGCGCTAACGAAGCTGGGCGAGCGCGAGCGCGGCACCGGCCGGCTGGAGGAGGCGGTCGCGGCCTATCGCGCGGCGCTCACCGAGCGGACCCGCGAGCGTATGCCGCTCCAATCGAAGATCGCGCAGAACAACCTTGCCCGAGCGCTCCAGATTCTGCGCGAGCGCGGGGGCGCCTGAACGGGATGCTGGGCCGACTATGATGCTCGCCGGGCGTCCCGCGGCGCCGGCCGCCGCACCAACCGCGCTGGCGGCCTTTTCGGGATGGCGGTGGCCTCGATCCGGTCGAGGATCGCCTGCGCGGTCGTGGCGTCGAGCAGCCTGCCGATCATGCCGGCAGGCACGGCGGCCGCTTCGTCGCGGCCGAGCGCGTGCGCCTCGGCGAACCGCGCATCGATGCCCGGATGCACCACCTCCGCTTTGAGCCGCGCCGTGAGCAGCTCGCCGGCCTCGACGCGCGGCCGAATTGGCCCGAGCAGAGATTGCGGGTCAGATTGACCGATAAATGATGCCCGTCAGCCGCAATCCCAGCAGTCGGCGGCATGCAATGCCCGCGGGCCGGTATTTTGTGGTGCGGCACCGGAAACACGGAACCAAGCCAGGATCTGCTCGTTGATCGTTGCACTGCAGCATCTCTCAGACTTTCCAACCACGCCGGCGCACGGTTGAGAAGCTGAAGGCGAGGCCGTCAACCGGCCTCGCCACCCGCTATTCGTCGATCAGAAGCGCGGGACCGGAACGTGGGGAGGCGGAAACGACCCCAGCTGCGGCCCGTGGCTGGCCTTGTAAGCCTCGGCCGCTTCCCGCGCGGCCTGGAGCAGGATGGGATTGGCGGCGACGATGGTATCGCCGCCGCTCACGAGGTCGAGCTCCGCGTCGGTCAACAGGGTCAGGTCCGAGAAGGTGGCATTCATGGCATCTCTCCGTTTCAACTTTGTGGGCGCGACGATCGAGCCCTTCGGTGACGGACGGGAGAGTGCCAGCGTGGCCAGAGCTGCGCTGTTCCGTAGGTGACAAGCTCAGGGGCAGCGGTGACAAGCTCGCGGGTCACGTTCCATGTGCCCGATACTCCTGCCGGTTCGGCCCGGCATCGGCGCCGACCGTGCCGCAGGCAGTGCACACCATGCGCGGCCCCAACGCCGGCACCGCTGTATCGTCCGGCCAGCGTTCCACGTCGCACACGGCGCTGTGGTGGCAGGCCTCGGCGGTTGGTCGAGGAGTAGTCAGCCGGCGGGCGGGCCCGCCCGCCACATTTTCCGGAGCTGAGGGTAGACCGGCCGCACCATCAGCCTGGCGGCGACAGCCGCCATCGACCCCAAGCCGACATGGCCAACTGAGGCCTGATTGCCTCAAGTCTCGCGACATGAAGCAATCAGGCTTGGCGACCACTCACATCTCGTACGCAGTGCAGTACCCGGCCTTACTGGTTGTCTCCGTCGTCATCGACCACGCGAGTCAATGATGCAGATTGGTGTGCGTCATGAAGCATCTGCCAGCTCGGCAATGCGATTGTCGGCGCGGCGGAGCCGCCGACAAAGCTCGCGGTTGATATTCTGCAGCACCATGACATACGCGTAGATGTCGGCCTTGTAGTACGTGTAGAGGTTTCGGGCGGTGAGCTCGTACAGCACGGTTGGGCTCTCCGCGACGACGGTGGCTGATCGGTTCTGCATTTCGATGAGCGTCATTTCACCGAAAAAATCACCAGGCCCGAGACCCGCCATGCGAATTACGCGCCCCGAATCCCCGAGCCTGCTCACCACGAGCTCGCCGGAGTGAACAATATACATTGAGCGCCCCGGTTCTCCTTCCGCTACGACAGTGGCACCGACGTCGAAGCGGCGCTCGACCAGCATTGAGATCAGGAGATCGAGACTTGCGTCTGAGAGGCCACCGAAGAAAGGTGTGGTGACCAAGAACGCTTTCAGATCGGGCGAGTTGACAGCCATCGCAAAATATACTCCCGCTCGCGGGGCTTGACAGCACCTTATCGCCTTCGGCTAGCGATGCGCCAAGCAGTCCAGCGGGCGCCTGCCTGTCTCGAAGTGGGCGGACTGAAGAGCTATCGGAACAGGCACGCGGATTGCACATCTCATTCGCTGACGCCGGTCTGCGGCATGGCCTCGCCCGAGGACGACCATGCTCTTGCGCGCCAGAGGTTGCGCGCGATGATGCTGTGCGCTGCTGTGACGAGAACCGTCGCTCGAACGCAGTCAAAGGCTACCGCGCGGGGGCATTTCTCACGGGTCCGGTTCCGCGGACCTCGCCAAGGCGATCGACGCTTTCAGCGAGGCCACGGCCTCGCGATCGAACGACGGCGTCGGCTCGACCTCATGTCCGCGCTCGCCGTAGCGATCGGATCGTCGCCGACCGCGTCGGCGGCAGAACCGCCGTCATGGCCCGGCATCCCCCCGCGCCGCCGGCCGTGCTTGACAGCCTAGTAGTACCATCCTAACCTTGTAAGCTGGCATTATTGGTGGCCTCTACCGTAACATCGCCGGGCGCGCATGGAGTTGTTCGACCGAGAAGGTCGGATAGTTCAGGCTTCTCAGACGTCCGGCTACCGACACCAACGTTCCACTCGAGAGCGGTGGGCTGTATGTGCTCGGACGAGAGGCGCGAGCCGGCGGCGCTCGCGATCGCCGCTGACCGTGTAGGCTGTGGCTCGACGGCCGACGTCGTGCTCATCAGCATGCCGTTCGGTCCGCTCCTCACGCCGTCGATCGCTCTTGGCCTGCTCAAGGCTTCGCTCGCTCCACGTGGCATCTCCGCGAAGACGCTGTACTTCGGCCTTTGGTTTGCCGAGCAGATTGGCACGCGACTCTACAGGATGGCGGCCCATTCCACTACGACCGGCACGCTTGCGGGCGAGTGGATCTTCGCGAGCGCGCTCTTTCCACAGATCCGTCCGGATACCGAAGGTTACCTTCACGGCGTGCTGGAGGCGCCGCGGCCCGTATTTGCGTCGAAAGTCCCGGGGGTGCAGCCGGAGGTCGCCACGGAGTTTCGCGATTTGCTCGAGGCTCGCGGCAAGGTCGATCGCTTCCTGGACGACTGTCTGGAGCGGGTGGTCGACCTCCGTCCCCGGATCGTAGGGTTCACAAGCGTCTTTCTTCAGCACGTCGCGTCGCTGGCCCTGGCGAAGCGGCTCAAGGCACGCGCGCCGGACATCTTCATCCTCATTGGCGGCGCCAACTGCGAGGGCGTCATGGGGGCCGAAGTGATCCGGCAGTTTCCGTTCGTGGACGCGGTCGTATCGGGCGAAGGCGACCTGGTGTTCCCGGATCTCGTCGAGCGGATACTCGCAGGAGATGCCTCGATCGAGATGCCGGGCGTCTACACGCAAGGCGGCCGGTTGTTCGTTTCGTCCGGCGATCGATACGCTTGGGCGCCCATGGTGCGCGACATGGACGCGCTGCCCGTGCCGGACTACGACGAGTTCTTCGAGCAATCGGAGCTGGCCCATCTCGATGAACGCGAGCGCACGACGATCCAATTCGAGACGTCGCGCGGCTGCTGGTGGGGCGAGCGACACCACTGCACGTTCTGCGGCCTCAACGGCGCGACCATGACGTACCGCAGCAAGTCGTCCCAGCGCGCGCTCGACGAACTGGTCGCTCTCACAGACCGCTACCCGGGTCATCCGGTCGCGGTCGTGGATAATATCCTCGACCACCGCTACTTCAAAGACTTCATGCCCGCGCTTGCAGCGCGCCGGCTCGACCTCGAGCTGTTCTACGAAGTGAAGGCCAATCTCAAGAAGGCGCAGGTGAGGTTGCTGCGCGACGCGGGCGTCCGCGTCATCCAGCCGGGCATCGAGAGCTTCAGCACACGCGTGCTCGACATCATGCGTAAGGGCGAGCGGGGTCTGCACAACATTCAACTCCTCAAGTGGTGCAAGGAGCTGGGCGTGACGCCGGTGTGGAACCTGTTGTGGGGATTTCCCGGTGAGCCGCCCGAGGAGTACCGCGCGATGGCGGATCTCCTGCCGCTGCTCACGCATCTCGCGCCGCCGATTTCGGCCATGCCCATCCGGCTCGATCGCTTCAGCCCGAATTTCGATCAGGCCGAAGCCCTCGGCTTCACGGCGGTGGAGCCTCTCCCTGCGTATCGCTACATCTACCCGTTTCAGCCCCAGGTCGTCGCGAATCTCGCGTACTACTTCAGCTACAGCTATCGCGCGCCACAGGACGTGGAGAGCTATACGAGGGCTGTGGAAGAGCAGGTGCACGCGTGGCGCGTCGCGTTTGGCGAATCGGACCTTTTCTCGATCGATCTCGGCACCCTGCTCCTGATTTGCGATCTGAGGCCGATGACCGGTGATCGCCTGACTGCGTTGACAGGTCTGCAGCGCGCGCTCTACCTCGCGTGCGACGGCGCTCGGTCGCTGAGCGCCCTTCAGACGGTGGCACACCAATCTTCGAGCGCTACCACAGATGTCGACTCATTGCTTCAGCCACTTCTGGTGGACGGCCTGATGGTTCGCGAAGGCCACTCGTATTTGAGCCTGGCTGTTCCGGTCGGCGAGTACTCGCCGAGCGATACGGCCCGCCAACGCTTCCGGGCGCTGCTTGATCGACGCGCACATATCGCCTGTGACCGAAGCGCGAGAGGCGAAGAAAGAGAGGTGGTCGCATTTCGCTGAGCGTGCTGAATACACCCAACCACAAGTCAAACCAGAGAGGAGACAGTCATGTCGCACAAGGACGTCGAGCAGATCATCAGCCGTGCCGTCGTCGACGAGCAATTCCGAGAATTGCTGTTCGCCTCGCCCAACGAGGCCCTAACGGGTCATGATCTAACCGCCGACGAGCGCCAGGCGCTCCAGGGCTTGTCACGCGAGAAGTTCGACAATGCGCTCGGCGATCTCGAGCTGCGCTCGGTCACGGGGGGCGCGAGCGCGACGCCGGCACCCCAATCGGGACTAAGTTCGATTGGAGCCGCATCGGGTACAATCCGAGCAACACGAACTGACCTCATATCGGATGCGGCAGTCTCGATGGACGGGAGACGTGGGATGACGGCTCGGGCAGCTCCGGATGCCGGTCGAGCCGGCTCCCCCGCGTCTCGCCCTCCGCAACTGACCGCGACCGACGGCGTCGTGCTGGTGAGCATGCCGTTCGATTCGCCGTTTCAGCCCTCGATTGGCCTGAGCCTTCTGAAGGCGGCGCTGGCGCCGCTCGCCATCCCCGTTCAGATCCTCTATCTCACGCTGCGGTTTGCGGAGCGGATCGGCACGTCGACGTACGCCGAGATCGTACGGCTGACGTCATCCGTGCGGGACCTCGCGGGCGACTGGGTGTTTGCCGCCGCGCTCTTCGATCTCGACCCGTCTCGATGAGGCGGCGTACGTCAACGACATCCTGCGGCGAGGTTGGCCGGCCCGCGATTCCGAGACTGCCCGGGAAGCCTTCATCGATCGGCTGCTCGACGTCCGTGCCCAGGTCGACTCGTTTCTGGACGAATTGGTCGAGCACATTGCAAGCTGTCGGCCCCGGCTCGTGGGCTTCACGAGCGTGTTCCAGCAACAGGTCGCCTCGCTCGCGCTGGCGAAGCGCCTTAAAGAAAAATTTCCAGGGATCTTCGTCGTCTTCGGGGGCGCCAACTGCGAAGGCGTGATGGGCGCCGAGGTGGTCCGCCAGTTCCCCTTCGTCGACGCCGTGGTGTCGGGTGAGGGCGACCTGCATCTTCCCCGAGCTGGTGCAGCGGGTGCTGCACGCCGAGCCGGTGTCCGATCTGACAGGCGTGTATACGCGCCGGAACATCGACGCGTTGGCCCTGAACGGTGGGTACGGGAATGCGCCGCCGGTCAAGGATCTGGACGCACTCCCGATCCCGGACTACGACGACTTCTTCGATCAATTGCGCGCGAGCCGGCTGGATCGTCGGTACCCGGCGTCCATCCTGTTCGAGACGTCCAGGGGCTGCTGGTGGGGCGAGCGGAGCCACTGCACGTTCTGCGGCCTCAGCGATGCGACCATGCCGTTTCGGGGCAAGTCGGCGCGGCGCGCCGTCGACGAGCTCGTCCACCTGACGAGCCGGTATCCCGGTTGCGCGGTGGTAGGCGTCGACTGGATTCTGAACGTGCGCGCGTTCGACGACTTCCTGCCGGAGCTCGCGGCGCGGCGGCTGGACGTGGAGCTGTTCTACGAGGTCAAGGCCAATCTCAAGAAGGCGCAGGTCCGGCTGCTCCGCGACGCCGGCGTGCGCGTGATCCAACCCGGCATCGAGAGCTTCAGCAGCGATGTACTCGCAGCGGATGCGGAAAGGCGTGAGAGGCCTGCAGAACATCCAGCTCCTCAAGTGGTGCAAGGAGTTCGGCATCACCCCCCAATGGAATCTGCTGTGGGGGTTCCCGCACGAGCCACCGGAAGAATATGCGCGCATGGCGGCCCTCCTGCCGCTGCTCACGCACCTGACGCCGCCACAGACCGCCTCGGCCATCCGAATTGACCGCTTCAGCCCGAACTTCGATCGCGCTGGAGCGCTTGGATTCGCCGACGTCCAGCCGTTTGCCGCTTACCGGCATATCTATCCGTTCGAGCCAGAGGTCGTCGCGAACCTCGCCTATTACTTCACGTATGGATATCGCGAGCCCCAGGACGTCGAGCGCTACACGGCGGACGTCGTGCGCGAAGTGCGGCGGTGGCAACAGCTCCACCCGGAGAGCGATCTCTTCTCGATCGACCTCGGGACCGTGTTGCTGGTGTGCGATCTTCGCGGCGGCGGCGAGGCGCTCGTCACGTTGAGCGGCTTGCAGCGGTTGCTCTACGAGCTATGTGACACCGCCTGCCCGCTGGCGACACTCCAGCAGAAAACCGGCGAGGCAACCTCGACAGCCGTTTCCGCAACCGAGCTAGACGCGCTCCTCGAGCCGCTGCTTGACCGTGGCCTGATGGTACGCGAGGGCATGTCGTACCTGAGCCTGGCCATTTCCGTCTGCGAATACTCGCCCGGTGTGGCCGCCCGCCGGAAGCTGCAGCATCTGCTCGCCGCGTCGGTAGCTTCCCGCGCCGCGTGCGCCGGCGATTCCATGCGTATCCCAGAACGGACCACCGTTGCCCGGGCTTGACCTTGCCGTGATCAGAGGTGTGACGCTGTCGTTGCGCGAAGATGCTTCACTCGTCGAAGCGGGCGAGAACGCGCTGGCCATCACCGGCCCCCACGCCAGGTTCAGGATGAACGCTCTCACTCCCGGCTTGCATGCTGCGTGGCGGCAACTGGCGGCGGGTGGAGCCTCGGAGGAGGACCTCGGCGATCGGGTATTCGCGACGGATGGTCTCGTCGAGCGCGCCTTGCTTCGCGTCCAATTGCAGCGCTGTGACACGCTCGGGCTCTTACAGTACGCGTTGGTCGCGGGCGCTCGCCCGCTGGCGATCTTCGTTCCCATGCGTCGCGGCTTCCACTTCTCGGCCGAGCCCGTCGGCCTCGACGCTCGGTTTCGACTGTCGCGATTTGCGTACTGCCGGCGGGTCGAGCAGACGCTGATGATCGAATTGCCTCTGTCCGCGGCCCGGACTATTCTCCCTGATGGCACGGGCGCCGCGTTGCTGGCCGAGTTGGCGACGCCGCGAACGTGCAGGGACTTGTGCGCGCGGTCGCAGACGACTAATCGCGCCGAGCTGCACGAGGAGACGGCGCAAGCGCTCCTCACTCTCCTATCGGGTGCCGGGGTGATTGCCGAAGTGGACGGCGACGGCCGGCTGCGCGAAGACCTCGACCCGGCGCTCGTCCAGTGGGAGTTTCACGATCTGCTGTTCCACTCGCGCAGTCGGCTGGGCCGGCACGAATACGCGTTTGGAGGCGTGTTTCCGTTTCTCGGGCAGATCCCGCCGCTTCCCGCCGTGAAGCCATCGATCTCCTCGGAGATCGTTCCGTTGCACAAGCCGGATCTCGCCCTCCTCGAGCAACGGGATCCGTCTCTCAGCTCCGTTCTGGAGAGCCGCGCGTCAGTTCGAGAGTACGACACCGTGCCCATCAGCGATCGGGAGGTTGGCGAGTTCCTCTATCGGACGGCCCGGGTACGGCACATCAGGGAGCCGGATGCATCGCGCGGATGGCATTACCAGGCCAGCAGCCGGCCCTATCCCAGCGGCGGCGCCGCCTACGACCTCGAGCTGTACGTGACGGTGGACCTGTGCACCGGTCTCGCGTCGGGCATCTATCACTACGATCCCGTCGCCCATCAACTCCACCGACTGGCCGGACGCACCGCCAGTGTCGAGAGGCTCTTGCGCGACGCACAACACGCCGCAGCTCTCCCCTCCTTCCCACAGGTCGTTATCATCCTCGCTTCACGGTTCCAGCGGCTCTCTTGGAAATACCGCGGCATGGCCTATGCCACGACGCTGAAGAACGTGGGCGTGCTGTACCAAACGATGTACCTGGTGGCGACGGCGATGGGCCTTGCGCCATGCGCGCTTGGCGGCGGCGATTCCGCGCTCTTCTCCGAGGCGGTGGGCGCAAACAGCTTGGAGGAATCCTCGGTCGGTGAATTCATTCTCGGGAGCGCGCGGCCGCAGAGGAAGTAATGTCGAAAGAAACCATGGAGCGGATCGTGGGCCGGGCCGTGACCAATCGCGAGTACCGCGAACGTCTGCTCGCTCGGCCAGAGGAGGCACTCAAGGGATACCACCTGACTGACGAAGAGATGTGCCGCGTCAAGGGCTGGACCAATCGAACCTTCGAAATGCTGATTCACGATCTGGAAAGGCAGGTCGACGGCCTGCGCTTCGACGGTAGCGCGGGGTTCAGAGTGCCTGATGACGATCGGCCTCGGCAT
>CAVWIS010000063.1:0-15506 GCA_963755055.1 uncultured Alphaproteobacteria bacterium
ATTGTACTGAACAATTTTTCGATGGTCGGGAAAAAATTTCTTCGCACTTTTTCGAGCAATAGAATTCACGCGAAAGCAGCGTAATGATTTTTTCAATTTAATTACCAAGAACCATGGGCTTAGGAGGACTTTCTTCTCTCAGCTGCGTGGAACTGGTGAGCCTGTCGCTCGTGCAGTTTCGGCTTCATCGCAGTTACCCTCCGCGGCGGGGAGGGGAAGAGGGGCTTAATGCTGCATCGAGACTGCTGAGCCAAAATCAGGCCTTCCGCTCTACATCATCGATTTCCTCGCGCAACATTTCCAAACTCAGCCACTGCTCCTCGGCTGCGGCCAGTTCGTCCCTCGCGACGGCGAGCGCCTGTGTCGTAGCGCCAAACCGTCCCGGATCGCGCGCATACAGGTCCAGGTCGGCCAGGACAGCATTCAGCCCAGCAATTTGCGTCTGTAATTCCCCGATCCGGGCCGACAGCATCTCCAGGGCACGTCGATCGTTGAAACTCATTCGACGCGGCCGGGCAGCTCGTTGCGCTCTGCTCTCTGTCACCGACCGCGGTGGCTTCGTTACGGAGGCTTTTGCCGGTGGTGTTGCGCGACCGGCCAGTTCGCGCTGCGCCAGCATATCGGTGTAGCCGCCTGCGTACTCGATCCAGCGCCCGTTGCCTTCCGTGGCGATGACTGACGTCACCACGCGATCGAGGAAGTCGCGGTCATGGCTGACCAGTAACACCGTGCCGGGATACTCGGCCAGCCGCTCCTGCAACAGGTCGAGGGTCTCGAGATCGAGATCGTTGGTCGGCTCGTCGAGCACCAGCAGGTTGGATGGCCGGGCGAAGGCGCGGGCAAGGGTTAGCCGGGCGCGCTCGCCGCCGGACAGCACGCCGACCGGGGTACGGGCCTGCTCGGGGCGGAACAGGAAATCCTTCATATAGCCGACCACATGGCGGCTCTGGCCGGCGACCGCCACCATGTCGCCACTGCCCCCGGTAAGTGCCTCAGTCAGGCTCTGTTCCGGGTCGAGGCTTTCGCGGCGCTGATCGAGGGTCATCTGCGCGAGGTTGGTGCCGAGCCGGACCTCGCCGGTATCGGGCATCAGTGCGCCGGTGAGCAGGTTGAGCAATGTCGTCTTGCCGGCGCCGTTGGGGCCGACGATGCCGACCCGGTCGCCACGCATGATCCGCGCGGAAAAATCCTGCACGACCGAGCGACCACCATAGGATTTGGAGATGCCCTGCGCGACCGCGACCAGCCGGCCGGACAAGTCGGCCTGAGCCGCCTCCAGCCGGACCGAGCGCTGCGCGGCGCGTTGCTCCTTGCGCTTTCTGCGCAAAGCGAGCAGTTCGGCAAGCCGCCTCTGGTTGCGGGTGCGCCGTGCGGTGACCCCATAGCGCAGCCAATCCTCCTCCATCGTGATCTTGCGGCCGAGCTTGTGCTGCTCGGCCGCCTCCTGCTCCAGCACCGCATCGCGCCAGGGTTCGAATGCCTTGAAACCCTCGTTGAGGATCCGGGTGACGCCGCGGTCGAGCCAGATCGTGGTGCGCGAGATGCGCTCGAGCAGCCGGCGGTCGTGGCTGACCAAGACGATACCGGAGCGCATCCCGGCCAACTCGCGCTCCAGCCACTCGATACCGGGCAGGTCGAGATGGTTGGTCGGCTCGTCCAGCAACAGGATATCGGGAGAGGGGGCCAGCGCGCGGGCTAGGGCGGCGCGGCGCGCCTCGCCGCCCGAAAGAGCTGCGGGGTTTTCCTCGCCGGAAAGGCCGAGTTCTTTGAGCAGATATAGCGCCCGGTGGCGACGATCGTCTGCGGCGCTAAAACCCGCCTCGACATAGGCTAGGGTGGTGTCAAAGCCGAGCAAATTCGGTTCTTGCGGCAGGTAGTGGATTGTGGTGCCGGGCTGAGCGAAGCGATCCCCCGCATCGGGCTGCACCAGCCCGGCCGCAATGCGCAACAAGGTAGACTTGCCGGAGCCGTTGCGCCCGACCAGGCAGACCCGGTCGCCGGCCGCAACGGCCAGCTCCGCGCCGGAAAGCAGGGGCGTAACCCCAAAGGTGACACTGATGTCCTGCAGGAGAAGCAGAGGGAGCGGCATTGCTAAGGAAATATCACGGGAGGCCCCCGCCAGTGGGGTAGTCTCGGTTTGTCAGGATCAGGCGACCGCCCTCAGAGACGATTCGATTGATGCACGGCTTTCCTCCATCGGCTGACCGTCAGGTCCACGCAGGCAAACTGGCGGCAGGCGCCGTTCAGCCGATGGGCGTTCCACCAGGGGGCTCGCCGATAAGCTGCAACAGCGCGCGCATGGCGGCCCGAGCCGCGCGTTGCAGCGCCATCTGCAGACCTTCGCGGGAGAGTTCGAGAAAACCGCTCGTCTCAGGCGACTACCGCAATTTCGGCCTGTTCTCCTGCTTCGTGAACGGGCGAACCGGCAGCCGCGATTGCCGCCGTCAATAAGGACGGCGGCAATTTTGCGATCACGCGGTTGTTCGTCAGCGTCACGTCCTCGCTGATGCTGACCGATCATGACGGGCGCCGTGCCGGCGAGGAGGCGCACTGAGCGCCGCCTCAGGTGCGCCTGATGCCCATCGCTCTCCGTCCGCGTCCCCGGCCGCGGCGAGCGCGCGCGCTTCTGCTCCAGGGCGGCGCGGCTGTGGCTGATGGGCCTGGCTAGCTCTCGCCTTCAGCCCCGGAATTTCAAAAGGTTAGATCATCAAAGCCAGTTGTGGCTTCCTTAAAGTCCGTACCTATGCGATCCACCTACACATTCAGCTGTGATACCATGGGGACATGCGCTGATTTCGGAGACCTTGAACACCCGTCAACACGAGGAGGGAGTCGTCATGAAGGTGGTCACGCTAAAAGACATACCGAATTCCCCAATGGAAGGCGCTGAGCGGATCGAAGGGTACACAGGGCCTGTTTCCCGGTCACGCCAGACCATCATCCAGCCCGGGGAGTCCGCGAATTATAACTGCAGCGTGGTGAACTTCAGCCAAGGTTGCACCACCGGTTGGCATACGCATAACTGCGACCAGGTGCTGGTCGTGACCTCGGGCTCCGGCATGGTGGCAAACGAGCACGAGCAGCGTGAAATCAACGTCGGCGATGTCGTGCATATCAAGGCCGGTGAACGCCATTGGCATGGCGCCAAGGCCGATTCGACGATGGGGCACATCACGATCACAGCCGTCGGCAGCCAAGCCACGCACGGATAGTCCTGCTCTGCCATCACTGACGCATGATGGTGACTGCCTTTCACGAGCATGAAACGCCGGGGTAAAAAATCGCAGGCGCGAAAGCATCGCCAAATTGGCGGGACCAGCGGTTCGAATCTCACTCCCTCCGCGGGCGAGTCCGTTTCCGCCCCAGCGCCAATAGCCCCACCGGTCGTACGAAGCCTTTTTTCGCCGGGTTGCGCAAGGCCGGGATGCCGGAGGAGTAAAGGCCCCGTAGCTCGCGCGTCGTGCACCCTCGACCCAGCCCGCTGCGATCAAATTTGATGCGGCACCGCCCATCGAATCCATCTTCTTCATGCGCCAGGGCTGACAGCCGGAGGTCAAGGGGCTGACGCTAATGGATAACAGTATCTTCAACAGCTGGCGCATGGAGGATGTGTGGCTCGACCGGTGATCTGATTGAGGACCATGTCCTCACGGGACAATCCGAAGGCTTTTGGTTGTCTGTGCTCGTCCCGCTGCCGGCAATGTCGCATAGGCGCGATTTGGCAAAAATCACTGGTCCGCTAACCCGCTGAACCCTTGGTTTCGGCGCGGAGTCGCTTGGTTTTTGGCCTCACTGCGAGCCTAGAAAAGGAAGCATTTGATAGCATAACGCACGCACTACGCAAGGAGATCGCATGCCGAAAGACCCGCTTGCCCGCGAGCAGGAGATGGTCGTTCAGGTTGCGTGCCAGGCCCTGACGCGGACGATCGAGCAATATTCGCCCGTGGGCACCGACACTGTGCCAATAGCGGCAGTCGCCATCAGCCGAATGTTCGCCGATTTGATCAACAACCTCTCGAGCGCCCCCGAGATCGTCGATATTGTCAACCGACAGATCGAACAGTGCGGTTATCGGCTCATCAGCACGCGGCGGCATTGAAAAATGTGTTAAGCTGACGCTTGCATCGCGGACCATCTTCCCCCGGCCCGTGAATGGCGGAAGCGAACGGCAGGCGTGTCGGCAGTCCCCCCTGCCCGCCGGGTTGGTCAGTGTAAATGCACCAAAAGGGGGAAACCATGGTTGCATCGGATATCAGGATTGCAGTCGGCGATTGCGCCCGCTGCATCAGTGTCCTTCGCGCGGCGCTCGTCTTTATTCTGGTGTTGGCCGCGATGTCCGCTCAGGCTGGGCAAGCGCCGCGTGAACCTTATTCCTGTCGGCTTTACGCCGATGCCGGCGGCCACTGCGCTTTTTTGAATTGTAGTGATCGTGTTAATGATCGGCGGCTACATCGCCTAAAGCGCGAGTGCTTGCGCGACGGCGGCGGGCAACGATGAGTCTCGATGCGAGCGGCGTCACCGGTGGCAGCGAAGATGGTTTTGTGACGATGACCATCGCCGAGGAGGTGCCGCCGCTCATTCCCAGTGGCGACTATCGTCCTGGCGACTTCCACCCGCGCCGCAGGACAAGCCGTGCTCACCAGCAAAACGCACCAAGCGGATGGCGACAAACTCGTATTTGCCACGATCAAGCCGAGGTGGTACCCAACTTGGTTAGGAGTGCGAGGGAGGAACGCTATGGACATCGCGATGGCTGCCTCTAGATCCCTGTCGTCGGAGATCTCGGTTCCCGCAAATAAGCCGATCTTGCGGGGAATCCATCACCTCGCGCTGGTCACCGATAACATGCGAATGACGCTCGATTTCTATGTACGTGTGCTCGGCATGCCGATCGTGCACGGGCTTCGAACGCCTTCGCGCCCGGCCGGTGCGAGCCACGCGCACGGGAACGGTGCGCCGCCCCACTCTAACATTCCCCATTATTTTCTCGACATGGGCGGCGACAGTTTGCTCGCCTTCTTTGAATATCCGAAAGGAATTGCCAAGGTTGACCGCGACGCGATTGGCGCGATGCAACACGTCTCATTCGCCTGCGGACCTCGGCGGTATCACGAGATATTGGAGCGACTGAAAGCCAATGGGGTCACGATAAATGCGGGTCCGCTCCTGGTGATCCCCCCGGCGATTCATTCCTTCTATTTTTTTGATCCGAATGGCATCCGGCTCGAAATCACCTCTGACCTCGACGGCGATGAGGAGGATCTGCAAGTCATCCGATCTTGCAGCATGACCGAGACCGAGCTGCGTGCGGAACTCGAAACGATAAGCAGCGACAGAGCGTGGATCGACGAAATGGTTGCGGCGATGACGCGCGATGAGATCGGCAGTCGAGATACGCCGCCGCCAAGCTGGTAGGCATCTGTGCTACTCCCCATTGGTACTTGACGATACCCTCCTGAAATTTGCGGATGTCCGGTAGACAACGATTGCCGGCGGGCGAGCCGCGCAAAGCAAGTCAACGGCGTGCCCGACGGGCGGCGCCTTCACAAGTCTACGTAAGGCGCGTTTGGCACCCCGGAGATAAAGTGCGTTGGCGGGACCGCATTGGCGATTTTCAGCGCGATCTCGGTGATGGTGAACACGCCGAGATTATGATCTCCGACCGAACCTACCGAGTGCGTCTTGGGGACCTTGCCTGAGTTCCTTACTTGCGCGGGGTTTCACAGCCGATTAAAACCCGCAACTTTCAATAAGCCCCGGGGCGACATGCCGGATTTCGTATTCCTTCCACAAAGGAGTTGCCCACAGATCCGGCGTAATCACGTAATCCCTATAAACAACCTTCCCGGGCAGTCGCGGGTCAAGTCGCACGGTCCTGCACGACATCGGGAACGCCTTTGCGAGGCCCGGTGCTGGCGTAGCAATTATGCTTCGCCGTAATGGACCCGACGGAAGTTGCGCGACGGGATCAGGTCGTCGACATGCACGTCCCACAGAGAGGCGCCGTCCTGTGCCTGGTGCTCGCGGAACAGTCCCTCGAACTGACCCAGGCTCGTCACCTTGGTGCCGTTAAGGCCAAAGCCGCGCGCTATCTGGGCGAGGTCGCCGCGGCCGTGGGTCGCGTGCATGGGGTCGACGCCATGGGCGCGGAATTTATGCGTCTCGGCGCCATAGCCGCCGTCGTTGATGATGCAGATCAATAGCTTGATGCCGTGGCGCCGCATCGTCTCCAGCTCCTGGATGTGCTGGTAGAGGCTGCCGTCGCCGTCGATCAGCATGACCTTGCCGTTGTTGCGCGCCGCGGCGACGCCGATCGCCGCCGGGAGACCCGAGCCGATCGCGCCGAAATCGATCGGGATGTGGTACTTGCCGGCCGGGCGGCCGCGCAGATGCGTCATCGCAAAGCTGAAGCAATGGCCGCCGGCGACGATGATGTCCCAATCTTTCGGCACTGCCGCGTCCAGCTCCTTGACGACCGGGCGCGGGTCGAGCGTGCCGGGGGTCGGCGTATAGGGCTTGGGGTCCGGGTTCTCGGCGGTCGTGGCGATCTTCGCGGCGATCTCGTTGCTGCGCCAGCCCCGACGGCTGATGCCCTTTTCCTTGAGCCGGGTCACAATCGCCTCGGCGGCGGCCTTGGCGTCGGCCTGGACATGCAGGTCGGCGGTTCGCAGCCCCTGCCACAGCCCGCGCGGCTGGGTGTCGATCCGCACCACCTTGGCATTGGGGAAAAGATAGCCGCCCTCGGTCGTGTAATGGCCGAGCCCGGCCCCGGCGGCGATCACCAGATCGCTTTCGGCAAACAACTCGCGGCCGAGATCGGTGGCGAAGGTGCCGGCGATATCGAGCGCGAACGGGTTGCCGTCGAACAGCCCCTTGCCGAGCAGCGTCGTCGCCAGCAGCGCGCCCGAACTCCTGGGCGAGGGCTTCGAGCGCGGCTTTGGCGCCCGACCAGATCGCGCCGCGCCCGCCGATGACGATCGGCCGTTCGGCCTCGGCGATCATCGCGACGATTTCGTCGACCACCGCCGGGTCGGGCCGCAGCAGCTGCGCCCGCGGCATCAGGTCGGTCGACGGCGTGTAGTCGGGCAGATAGGGAAATTCCTCCTTCTGCAAATCGAGCGGCACGCTGAGCACCACCGGCTTGCGCTCGGCGCGGGCGACGTAAAAAGCCTCGCGCACGCAATCGAGCGCCCGATCGATCGTGCGGATCGGCACAAAATGCGCGCCGGTCGCCAGCGCCAGCGGCGCCTGATCGATCGACTGAATGTACCAGGAGGCGCCGATCGGGGCGTCGCCGGCAAACACCACAACCGGCGCGTTGCCGCGCGCCGCCATCGCCAGCGCCGTCATGATCTGGGTATAGCCCGGGCCGCAGGTCACCGAGGCGACGCCGACCTTGCCGGTAGCGCGGGCATAGGCGTCGGCCATCGCAACGCAGCAATGCTCGTGGCGGGCGTGGATCAGCCGGACCTTCTGGTTGTCGGCCATCGAGGCCGACCAGTACATGTTGGCGTCGCCCATCAGGGTGAAGAGCGTGTCGACCCCCTCGGCGGCAAAGGCCTGCGCCAAGACGTCCGAAACCTGGTTGTCGCTCATTGTGCTTCTCTCTTTCCGAAAAAGATCTGCCGCAGCCACGAAACAAAAGCGCGCCACAGAATCTTGCCGCCGCTGAGTTCCGGGGCGACGGCTGTTATCTGTTGCTCGTCGTCCTGCTGCGGCGCAGCCCTCTCCTTGTCGCCGCCGGGATAGGAGGGTCGGGGTGAATGGCTGCTGTGTCCGGCGTCTGCTCAGCCACCAGCTTGCGACGTTCTCGGCAAACTCGGCAAGGAGCGCACGGGCGAGGTGCACCCCGCCCGCATTGGCAAAGGTTTCGAGCGGCCCGGTAACGTTGAAATTGCCCTCGACCTTCAACAAGGTCGTGTCGGCCGCCGGTCGCCTCGACCGTCCCGGAGGCATTGGCCCGCGAGGCACCGCGCCCGTCGATCCCGCGCCCCTCGATCGTGCAGCGTCGGGCAGAATGGTCATAGGCGAGTTTGGCCTCGCCACGAAACACCGCCACGGTCGGCCCGAACTTGACCCGCATCGTTCCTTGATAGATACCGCCCTCGCCGGATTTGGTCAGCACCGCGCCGGGAATGCACGAAGCGACTGTCGCCGGGTCGGAGAGGATCGGCCACAACACCTCGGGTGGCATCGCGATCGAAACTTCCTCTCGGATCGAGATCATGGCGCCAAGCTAACGGCAATCACGGGTGTCTGTCGATGCACTGGGCCTGCCGGTTTGTCCCCGACGCGATTGGTCTCTTTAGCCCATGCCGGGCTTAAGGGTTTAAGCCTCAGACGCGACCGCTCACGACACGGACGGATGCACGCAGCGGACTCTCGTTGATTGTGTCGGGGCAGGCAGGCGCGTTGTTCTCCCGTCGCGAGCGCCGCCGGAAACGCCCTGCGGGCTCGATCTCGGTAGCATCTCGGGATGGTAGACTTCATCATGGCCCGATGGCCCTCGCAATGAAGGCGAGCACGCCGATTAGGCAGCGGCCCCATTCACACCTGATATGCGGAGGGGAGCATTCCGTGAAGTTCAGTTTTTCGGCGAGCAGGAAGAGTTCCGGTCCAACCTGCGCCGCTTCCTGGCAGACCGCTCGCCGACCAACGAAGTGCGGCGATTGATGGAAACCAATGAGGGCTACGAACGCAACCTCTGGCGGGCGATCAACGCCGAACTCGGCCTGACCGCGATCCGCATCCCCGAACCCTATGGCGGCCAGGGTTTCGGTTTCGGCGAACAATGCATCGTGCTGGAGGAAATGGGGCGTGCGCTGCTCTGCGCCCCGTATTTTGCGACGGCGGTGCTGGCCCCGGCGCCATTTTGAATGTCGGAACGAGACGGAGAAGCAGCGTTATTGCCCGGCATCGCCGCCGGCGAGACGATCGCGACCCTTGCCTGGGTGGAGGACAATGGCAGCTGGGACGCCGAGGGCACGACGCTGACCGCGACCGCCGAGGGCGGCGAGACCGTCCTGAACGGGCATAAGACCTATGTGGTTGACGGCCACACCGCGGATCTGATCGTCGTTCTCGCGCGCGCGCCCCAAGGTCTGTCGTTGTTCAGGGTCGACGGCAACGCGGCCGGGCTGACCCGCCGTGCCTTGAAATCGATGGACCCGACACGGAAATTCGCCCGCCTTGAGTTCAACGGCGTGGCGGCCCGCCCGCTCGGTACGGTCGGCGGCGCGGCGGTTCCGTTCGCCGCACGATGATCGAGGCCGCGGTCTGCCTGGCCAACGAAATGGTCGGCGGCGCAGACCGGCTGCGCGAGGATGCACTGGCCTATGCGATGATGCGCATGCAGTTCGGCAAGCCGATCGCTTCATTCCAGTCGATGAAGCACAAGCAGGCCGATATGCTGCTTGAGGTGGAACTGGCCAAATCGGCCGCCTATTACGCAGCGGCCTCATTGGATGACGGGGATGATGACGCGGTGGCCAATGCGCATCTCGCTAAGGCCTGTGCCAGCGATGCGTATATGCAAACCGCCATCCACGCGGTGCAGATCCATGGCGGCATCGGCTTCACCTGGGACAATGACACGCATCTCTGGTTCAAGCGGGCAAAAAGCTCCGAGGTGTTACTGGGTGATGCCAACTATCACCGCGAACTGATGCTGCAGAACTGGCCAGCCTGAGGGCGAACAACATGACCGAGATCAACGAAGCTACCGTTCGCGCCGAAGTCCGTGCCTGGCTGGAGGCGAACTGGAACCCGGACTACGGGCTGGTGGAGTGGCGTCTCAAACTGGCCGAGTCCGGGTGGGGAGTGCCGCATTGGCCGTCACGCTGGTATGGCCGCGACCTTCCCGTCGGCCTGGTGCCGGTGGTCGAGGAGGAATTCAAGCGCATCGGCGCCATCGGCGTCGCCAAGGTGGGGATCCGCACCTTGGCCGCTGCAACTATCCTTGAGCACGGCACCGACTGGCAGAAGGAGAAGTTTCTTCTCCGCATTTTGACCGGTGAGGACATCTGGTGCCAGTTGTTCAGCGAACCGGGCAGCGGATCGGACGTAGCCGGTGCAGTGACGCGGGCCGAGTTCCGCGGCAATCAATGGGTGGTGAACGGGCAAAAGGTCTGGACCACCAGCGCGCACAAGGCGCATTGGGGATTATTGCTGGCGCGCACCGATTGGGACAAGAGGAAGCATCAGGGCCTGTCCTATTTCATCCTGGATATGAAACAGCCGGGTGTGACGGTGCAGCCGCTCCGGCAGATGAATGGCTATGCGTCCTTCAACCAAGTGTTTCTGACTGACGCCAAGGTCGAGCCGGAGTTCCTGTCTCCGAGGTCGGTAACGGCTGGGCGGTCACGACCACGACGCTGATGCACGAGCGCCGCGGCGCCGATGGGCTGCGCAGCTGGGCGATCCCCTCCGACAAATCGGGCCGGGCCTATGATGAGGAGCGGGAAGAAATCCGCACGACGATGGAGCCTTACAAGTGGTATCCGCAGCGTGCGGGCCGCGTCGATCTGATCATGGAACGGGCGCGGGCGACCGGGAAGATCAACGATCCGATGCTGCGGCAGGAGATTGCCAAGGTGCTGATCATGGCCAAAGCCGCTGAATGGACTGCTCGGCGTGCCCGCGCGGCTCAGGAGCAGGGGCGGCCGCAGGGTCCGGAAGGTTCTCTGGGCAAGCTGGCGTCGAGCCTAATCGCCCGAGCCGCGGCTCGCGTTCATACCTCGCTGCTGGGCCCCGATGCGCTGCTGACCGGCGACGACAGCCCGATGAACGGGTTGCTGGCGGAGATCCTGGTATCGGTGCCTGCGACCTCGATCGCCGGCGGTACGGACGAGATCCAGCGCAACATCATCAGCGAACGGGTGCTAAAGATGCCGCGCGAGCGGACCGGCGACACGGACAAGCCGTTCAAGGATGTCCCGCGAAATACCGTAGCTTAGCTACGTTCAACGGCCTCGGTGCCAATTGGCTCGAACCAAGCGTAACAAAAAGTCGGGGCTGTCCGCCCGCGGGCTTGGTCACGGCCAGATGCCATGGCTCGCGAAGCGGGACCAGAAGTTCGAAATCTCGTTCCCTCCAGCGGTGAGTTAGGCGAACTTCCGTATTGCGCCGCTGGCTCGGAGGGACTCCGCGTCGGGCTTCGACCTGGATCAAGACGCCTGCGAACTGGTGCAGTTCCGCCCAGCCGTGGTTGCGCCTCGCGGTGAGGCCCGCGCCGATATCGACATCGTCTTTGATCTGGCGGGCCGGTTCACCAGATCGGTATCGTGGAGCGACCTGCTCACCCAGGCGTTTGTACAAGGCTCCGATGGTCTCCTTGATCGTCGCGTCGCGGATCACGAGAAACGCCGGGTGGTGATGATGACGCCACGGCGGCGGCTGACGCCGACAATCCCTGCCACCCGCAAGGCGAGTGAGCACAGCGATTTCTCGGGGGTGCACGACCTGGGCCGTGAAGGGCAAGGACCTCTTCCTCGATGATCGGCAAGCCGCATCCGACGTTGGCGCACCGGCTGTTGGGTCTCGGCACGGAGTGATCGCTCGCGTCCGCCCGAATGGGTGGGTTGCTCCGCCCGGTCTGGCACCGCGCATCGCCGCAGGCTAAGTCTCGGCGCCATTTCCGCACCTTGATCTCGCTGCGCTGACATCACGACATGGACCCCGCCGAAGACGGTCTGCCGATCCCTCAGCGCTACTGGGCGATCCTGACCCTGATGGTCGGGGTCGCCCTGTCGTGCCTCGACACCGCGCTCGTCAACGTCGCGCTGCCGCGGATCGCCAAGGACCTCAATTCCAGCCCGGCGGATTCGATCTGGGTGGTCAACGCCTACCAGCTAGCGGTGATGATCTCGCTCCTGCCGCTGGCATCGTTCGGCGACATTTTTGGCTATGGCCGGGTCTACCGCTTCGGCCTCGTGCTCTATACCGGTGCAGCATTGATCAGCGCGCTAGCCGGCTCGCTGGAGATGTTGACCCTGGGCCGCGCGCTGCAGGGCCTCGGCGCCGCCGGGATAATGAGCGTCAACACCGCGCTGATCCGCTACACCTATCCGCGTCGGCAGTTGGGCCGCGGCATCGCCTTGACCTCTCTCGTCGTCTCCACCTCGTCGGCGGCCGGGCCGACGGTGGCGGCGGCGATCCTGTCAATCGCCTCGTGGCCATGGCTGTTCGCGGTCAACGTGCCGATCGGCATCGTCACCCTGGCGCTGTCGATGCGCCTGTTGCCGCACACCGAGCCGAGCGGCCACCGCTTCGACCTGTGGAGCGCGGTATTGTGCGCACTGATGTTCGGCAGCCTGATCAGCGGCATCAACGGTCTTGGCCACGGTCAGGCGGCACTCGCCGTCGCCGGGGAGTTCATCGGCGCCGTCGCCACCGGGTATCTGCTGGTGCGGCGCCAGGCAGCTCAGGCCATGCCGTTGCTGCCGATTGACTTGTTCCGTCGGCCGATCTTTTCGGTGTCAGTGACGACCTCGGTGCTGTGCTTTATCGCCCAAGGCCTCGCCTTCGTCTCGCTGCCGTTCTATTTGCAAGACGTGATCGGGGTGTCGGCGGTGGCCACCGGGCTGCTGATGACGCCGTGGCCGGCGACCAGCGCGCTGATGGCGCCGTTTGCCGGCCGACTCGCCGACCGCTATCCGGCCAGCATTCTCGGTAGCATCGGGCTCGCCATCGTCGGCGTCGGCTTCGTGCTGCTCGCCGTGCTGCCCTCACATCCCGGCACCGGCGACATATTGTGGCGGATTGCCGTGTGCGGCGGTGGGATGGGGCTGTTCCAGCAGCCCAACGCTCGCGCGATCGTCATGGCCGCGCCGCGCGAGCGCAGCGGCGGCGCCGGCGCGATCCAAGGCAGTGCGCGGCTGCTCGGGCAGTCCATCGGCGCGGCGATGGTTGCCCTCGTCTTCGGCGTCAGCGTGGGCGGTCATGGCGCCGTCACCGCGCTCTTACTCGCGGCTTGCTTCGCCGCGGTCGCCACCGTCGTAAGCCTGACGCGCCAGTTCGATTTCGTGCGCGCCCGCCGGCCGGAGCGTGAGCCCGGCGCGACCGAGCCCGCCGACGCGTCCGGTTCGGCGGCATTCGTAGGCTCCCGACGCGGGCGGCATCCCCTGGGCGGCTCATAGCCCCCGCCGTGGCGCGAGACGGGCGGAGCCCATTAGTCCTCGACGGGACGGCGAAACATCGTTTCCAACCAGGTGGCCATTTCCGTTTCCGAGGTTTCACACCCCTTGAGGTGCGCCCCCGCGCAGCAATCCGACCCAGCCCATGGTGACCCGGGTGCTGGGTGGATGACCGGCCCTGACGGTGGTCGAAATGGGTGAGCCCTGACCTTACCTCCGGTAGGGTAGTCGTAGGAGAGGCTAGAGCATTGGATGAGGCTAAGCGCTCGCTGAACTGCTCCGCACGGGACTTTCTCGCTGCCTGGTGGCGTGGCAAGGCTGGCCCGGTCCCGTGCGCCGGCTGCTCGGCCTGCTGCTACTACGCAGGCGTCCCTGTCGACAAAAAGCGCGATCGGAGCCGCCTTCCCCACCTGCTGACGGAACGGAACCACGAAGGCGAATTGGTGCTTCAACGGCGCTCGGATGGCGCCTGCGCTCACCTGGGCGAGCGGGGCTGCACGGTCTACGAGCACCGGCCATCGGCGTGTCGCAGCTTCGACTGCCGCGCCTTCTCAGCCATGGGCTTAGTCGAACACTGCGATCCCGATCATCGGACACCGGATTGGGAGTTTGCCGCGCCCGAGCGAGCCCCGCCATAGCCGCGGGATGCCGAGCGCTCCGCCCCAGTCGACACCGCGGATCTCGGCGCCGAGCGGGGGCACCCGTCGGAATAATCTCGATCGACATTGGCTGTTCTCGGCCACGCACCCGCCGTGCCAGCCGGCGACACCGCGTGCAGCGTACACTGCCAACGATCGATCGGCCTCATCTCCGATGACGCAAGGCGTTGCCTATTTGGCGCGGAACTCGAAGTTCGAAATCCATCCCTCCTGCGCGGAGTCTGCGAACCATCGGTTCCTAAGCGTCGCAGCCCAGTCTGCCGGCAATATGCCGAAGCGGCGGCGCAGTGGCACACTGCTGTCGCGACTGCATGACACTCGGTCAAATCAAGATCTTGGTATCTGCACCTGATCATTGCCGTGAGTAAACCGCCGCGAATGGAATATGCCCGGCTAGCCGAGATCTTCCGCACCAATTCGACCGCCCAGTTCCTCGACTGGTTTAAAACCCCGATGCCGTATCGGGTCTCTTCGAATATTACCGCCGAGAGGCCAAAGCGGCCGAGCAACGCCGCCAGCCGCGACCCGCCCATACCGTACCGCAGCCCGGCTCTATGGAATGGTTCGCCGAACAGAACAAACGTAAATGAACCACCGCTCGGGTGCCTCCTATCCGGAAAGCATAATTTCAATTGGCTGTGGTGAAATCTGCAGAGCCTCAAAACCCGGAGCGTCCGGTTCTGGGATGTTGTCTTGCCCCATCAACTCGACCTGATTCCTGGTGATCGGCGGGCTCGGCAAAGCTTCGGCAACGTATCCAATGACATGCCACAAGCTGAACGGAAACGGCACCAGGAAAGGCCTTGTGCCCACACTGGCAGCAATGGTTTTTAACAATTCTTGATACGTATAGACACGTGGCCCGCCCAACTCATAAAGCTGTGACGCGGCCGGCGCCCGCAATATGCGAACCACCGCCTCAGCGACATCCTCCACATAGACCGGCTGCAGCCTAGTTGCTCCACTGCCGAACATCGGAAATACCGGCAGGCGCCGTAACATTCCCAAGAGCGGTGTCAGGAACGCATCACCTGGTCCGAACATAACCGCCGGACGGACCAACTTGGCCGAAGGAAAGGCGTCGAGAACTGCGGCCTCTCCCTTACCGCGGCTACGGATGTAAGGAGAGGCCGATCCCGCATTCGCGCCAATTCCGGAGATATGCACAAGCGTTTCCACACCTGCCTGGCGCGCAAGCATCGCGATGCGCCTGGCGGCTTCCACGTGGACCGACTGAAATGTGTGTTTTTCGTGTTCGACGTAGAGACTGACGGCATTCACGACTGCCCAGGCACCGGCTGACGGCACTCGCCACTGAGCCATCATCATTGACGTCTGCATGGAACAGCTTCGATGCCGGAAACTTCGCGGGAAAACAACGAACGGCCTGCATCGGGATGCCGCGAGGCGATGCGAGCGACGAGACCGGCATCATGCAGATGGCGGACAATGCGGCGGCCGAGAAATCCGGTGCCGCCAAATACGGTCACGCGCAAAGACATGACGCGAAGGTATCGCGCCAGCTTCGGCTAAGCTATTCACATTCTACTGGAGACCAAAGCCGGCATCGGGCCTGGGCCTCGCAGAAGGCGACAGTGTCCCGGCAACGGAATCATCTCGGTTGACAATAGCTCTATCGAGTCTACCGTCGTATAGAACGTGCGCCGCCGGGCACACTCCTTCGGAGGCCGGCCGGCATTCTTTTATCCTGAAG
>CAVWIS010000064.1:0-53753 GCA_963755055.1 uncultured Alphaproteobacteria bacterium
CCAACACACGCCGGCAATCGTAGGGTGGGCAAAATCTAACGCAGGCGAAAAATCCGCGCGCAGCCGTGCGTAGATTTTGCCCACGCGGTCGGCACCCGCGTGGTACCGCGTGGGCAAATCGCCGGCACCGCATCACCAAATATCACCTGCTGTGCCTGGCGATTTGCCCACCCTACGATCATTCTTCCATGGTGATCAGGGCGGCGTTGCCGCCGGCCGCCGCGGTGTTGATCGTGACGGTCTGCTCGGTGGCGAAGCGGAGCAGGTAATGCGGGCCGCCGGCTTTCGGGCCGGTGCCCGAGAGGCCATGGCCGCCGAACGGCTGCACGCCGACCACCGCGCCGATCATGTTGCGGTTGACGTAGACGTTGCCGACGGGAAGCCGGGCGATCACCCGCTCGACGGTCGCATCGATGCGCGAGTGGATGCCGAGCGTCAGGCCATAGCCGGTCCCGCCAATGGCATCGAGCAGCTGGTCAAGGCCGTCGGCCGGATAGCGGGCCACATGGAGGATCGGGCCGAACACCTCCGTCGTCAGCGCCGCGGGGGACGCGATCTCCAGCACGTGCGGCGCCACGAAATATCCGGCCGTGGGCGCTTCGCCGGCAAACCGCACCTTGACGGACCGCCCGATGGCGGCGACATGGGACATCAGGCGGTCGCGCGCCTCGCGGTCGATCACCGGGCCGACCTGGGTCGCCGGATCGCGCGGGTCGCCGATCGCGAGCTCGCGCGCGGCGCCGGCAATCATCTCGATCATGCGGTCGGCGACGTCCTCCTGCACGCAGAGCAGGCGCAGCGCCGAGCAGCGCTGCCCGGCGGAACGGAACGCCGAGGCGACGACATCGTCGGTCACTTGCTCGGGCAGCGCGGTGGCGTCGACGATCATGGCGTTGATGCCGCCGGTCTCGGCAATCAGCGGGACGATCGGCCCGTCTTTTGAGGCGAGCGCCCGGTTGATCAGCCGCGCGACCTCGGTCGATCCGGTGAACACCACGCCGTCGACCTGTGGGTGGGCGACAAGGCGCGCGCCGATTTTTCCGTCACCCGGGATGAGATGCAGCGCGGAGGCCGGAATGCCCGCGGCATGCAGGGTGCGCACCGCCTCGGCGGCGATCAGTGGCGTCTGCTCGGCGGGTTTCGCCACCACCGTGTTGCCGGCGGCGAGCGCGGCGGCGACCTGGCCGAGAAAGATCGCCAGGGGAAAGTTCCACGGCGAGATCGCCACGAACACGCCGCGACCGCGCAGCTCGAGACTGTTGAACTCCCCGGTCGGCCCGGGCAGCGCCACGTCGGCGAAGAGCCGTCGCGCTTCGGCCGCGTAGTAGCGGCAGAAGTCTATCCCCTCGCGTACCTCCGAGACCGCATCGTCAAGGGTTTTTCCGGCCTCGAGCTGGAGCAGATGGATGAGCCGGCCGCGCCGGGTTTCCAGCGCGTCCGAGGCCGAACTCGAGCAGGGCGGCGCGGCGCGCCACCGGGGTCCGGCTCCACGCCGCAAAGCCGGCGCCGGCGGCAACGACGGCCCGGTCCGCCGCAGGCTCGTCCGCCTCGATCACCCGGCCGACGAGCGTGGCCCCGTCGATCGGGCTCGCCACGGCGCGCGGCGTTCCGCCCGGCACCGCGCCGTCGATGATCGGCGCGGCGTCGGCGACCTCCGCACTGCCGCGGATCTCCGCCATCAGCGCGTCGAGTGATGCGCGATGGCCGAGCTCGACGTCGCGCGAATTGATCCGCGGGACAAACAGGTCGCGCGGCAGCGGCAGTCTCGGATGACGGGCGGCGGACGGCGTGCCGATCAGGTCCGCCGGACGCCGCAGCAGCGTCTCGACCGGGACATCGGGGTCGGCGGCGACGGAGACGAAGGAAGAGTTGGAGCCGTTCTCCAGGAGCCGGCGCACCAGATAGGCGAGCAGGTCGCGGTGCCCGCCGACCGGCGCGTAGGTGCGGCAGGCAATGCCGGGACAATCGGCGAGGAGCGTGTCGTAGAGCGCCTCGCCCATGCCGTGCAGCCGCTGGAACTCGAAGCCTTCCGTGCCGCCGGCGCGCTCGATGATCGACGCCACGGTGAGCGCATTGTGGGTGGCGAACTGCGAATAGATCCGCGGCCGGAGATCGAGCAGTTTTTCGGCGCAGGCCATGTAGTTGAGGTCGGTCATCGCCTTGCGGGTGAACACCGGGTAGTCGGCAAGGCCGCGCTCCTGGGCGCGCTTGACCTCGGTGTCCCAATAGGCGCCCTTCACCAGCCGGACCATCAGACGCCGGTCGAGAATCCCGGCGAGACGCGCCACCCAGTCGATCACCTCGCCGGCGCGCTTCTGATAGGTCTGGATCGCCAGGCCAAAACCGTCCCAGCCGGCGAGCGCGGGGTCGGCCGCAGCCGCCGCCAGAACGTCGAGCGACAATTCGAGCCGATCGGCTTCCTCGGCATCGACCGTGAGATTGAGATCGTAGGATTTTGCCTGGCGCGCGAGCCCGACGAGGACCGGCACCAGCCCGGCCATGACGCGGTCCCGGCTCACCGCCTCGTAGCGCGGATGCAGTGCGGACAGCTTGACCGAGATGCCGGGGCGGTTGGGCAGCGGCTGGTTGCCGGCGGCCCGCCCGATGGCGTCGATCGCCGCCGCGTAGGAGGCGAGATAGCGCCTTGCATCGGCGGCGGTGCGCGCGCCCTCGCCCAGCATGTCGAACGAGTAGCGGTAGAGCCCGCCGTCGCCCGAGCGCGCGCGCCGCAGCGCCTCCGCGATGGTCTCGCCGAGCACGAAATGGTCGCCCAGCACCCGCATCGCCTGGCGGGTGGCGGCGCGCACCACCGGGAGCCCGAGGCGCTTGGCGAGCTGGCCGAGAATGTTTTCCGGCGTCTCGCCGGGCTGGATGATTCTGGCGGTGATGCCGAGCGCCCAGGCCGACGCATGGACGAGAAAGAGATCGGAGCGCGCATCGTGATGGGCGAAGTCGCCCTGCCCGAGCTTGTCCTCGATCAGCCGGTCCATGGTGGCGGCGTCGGGGACGCGCAGCAGCGCCTCGGCCAGCACCATCAGGGCGAGGCCCTCGCGGGTGGAGAGCGCATATTCGTTGAGCAGCGCCTCGACGCCGCCGAGTCCGCCGGCCCGCGCGCGGATCGCCGCGATCAGCCTTGCCGCAACGGCATCGACCCGCTGCTCGCGCTCCGGTGTCAGCCGGGCAGCGGCGAGAAGCTCCGCGGCGATCGCGCCGTCATCCGCCGCGTAGGGGGCATCGAACGGCGGGATCGCGCGAGTCGAATCGGCCGCCGCGGGGTGGTGTTCCATGGTCACCAGATAATCGCAGTCGCGACGGGATTCGACGGTTATTTCGGAAAACCCGCCTCATGCGGCAGGCCCCTGGCGATGCGGGCGGTCCGTCACTTCACGACACGAATCCGCAGCGGCTGCGCGCGCCCGCGAATATCGACGTCGAGCGGCGGGCCGATCGCCTGCGCGTCGTCAGAAGACTCCGCCAGGCTCGCGGCGGCAAAAAGATGCTCGGTGATCACCACGCTGCAGCGCTGCTGCTTGGCGACCTCCAGGAGGCGGCTGGTCGCGTTCACGGTATCGCCGGTCGCGGTCACATGCTGATGATGGACCGGCCCGAGCCGCGAGACGACGACCGGCCCGCAATGCCCGCCGATGCGCACGCTGAGCCGCTCCCGCGCGATCGGCGGCAGGGCGGCAAGCCAGCCGAGGATCGCCCGATGCAGCCCCATGACCGCTACCACGGCGCGGGCCGCATCGTCCGGGCGCGGCTCCGGCAGCCCGAACACGATCATCGCGCCGTCGCCCATGAAGCTGACCACGAAGCCGCCATGCGGCAGCACCGCGCGCTCGACCACGGCCTGAAAGTCGGCGAGCAGGTCGCGGGTCCATTCCGGCCCGAGCGCCTCGGCGACGCCGGTGAAGCCCGACAGGTCGAGAAACACCACCGCGACCTCCTGGCGAACCGGCTTCTCCAGGAAGGACGGATTCCTGACGATGTGGTCGATCAGCAGCGGCGACTGGAATCTGGTGAGCGCCGCCCGCTCGCCGGCAAGGCGCGTGGCGACGTAGCGGTCGAACCCGATGCGCGAGAAGCCGTAGGCGACCGCCACCGGCATGACCGCCGCCACCGGAACCGCCACGCTGAGCCAGTATCCCGCCAGGAAGGCGCCGAACGTCATCGCGCCCCACAGGGCAAAGAGCGCGACGGCCAGCCCGAGCCCGATCCAGGTCCGGCGGAACCCCATGAACACGACCGTGAGGGCGGCGAGCACGACGGCGGCGCCGGCATCGATGCGGCGGATCAGATCGGTCTTCACCAGCCCGTCGCCGGCGAGAAGGTTGCTGATGGCGGTGGCGAAGATCTCCACGCCCGGCACGATTCGGTCGAACGGCGTCGCGAACGTATCGCCCAGCGCGACCGCGGTGGCGCCGATGATCACGACCTGGCCGCGCACCTCGTTGGGATCGAGATTGCCGCCGAGCGCCCGCGCGGCGCTGAACTGCCGGATGGTGCCGCGCGGGCCGTAGTGGCGGATCGGCAGGTGATAGCCGAGGTCCATGCTGACGCTGCGGCCGGCGAGCTTGAGCGTATCGGCGCCGAACACCGGCTCGGTGTTGAGCGCCGCCGCGGCGGCGGCGAGCGCAAACGACGGGACGACCGCGTCGCCGCGGCGAAAAATCATCGGCACGTAGCGCGGCACGCCCGCCTGGTCGGTCGCCAGATTGACGAGCCCAGAGCGGGCAGCCCGGCGAATCGCCGGAATGGGCCAGAGGATGTCCGAAGGTCGGGGAACCAGCGCCAGCTCGTAGGTCCGCAGCCGTTCCCGCGTTGCGGCCGGCGAAGCGTCGTGATCGAACACCGCCATGGCGCCGACCACCGATCTCACGCCCTGCAGCGCGTCCGCCAGCTCCTGATCGTCGCCGTCGTCCTTGCCGGGATCGAGAAACAGCACGTCGAGGGCGATCGCCTGCGGATTGTGGGCCGCGATGCCGCGGACGATCCGGGCGAGAATTTTTCGCGGCAGCGGATAGCCGCCGGCCTGGCGCAGCGTCTCGTCGTCGAGTGCCGCGATGACGACGCCGCGCGGAACCGGGCGCACGCCGGCAAGCGAGAAGCGCCAGTCGAGCGTCAGGTCCTCTAGCCGGTCGAGGGCGGATTCGACGCCGGCAAGCTGACGGGCGCCGAGAAATGCGCCCCACGCCAGCGCCATGACCACGAAGGCGCCGGCCAGCACTCGGTCAAATGACGGGCGCCAGAGGCGCATTATTGGCCGAAGTGCGCCGGAAGCGCGCGCACCCGCTTGTTCTTCCAGCGCTTGACCTCGGTCGTGTAGCTTCCGGGAGAAACGTCCGCCGCAGCTCTATTTCTGGTCCCCGGATGGGTCATGCATCATCCCGTTGCGCAATCGTCGCGAGCTTGGCGGGATCGCAGAACAGCCGATCCGAGGTCCGCCCGATCGCGCCGGCGCTTTCCAGCGTGCCCAGCGCGGCGTTGATTTTCGGCCGGCTGGCGCCCAGCAGCAATGCCAGCTCGCTCTGGGAGAATCCGAGCTCCAGCGGCACCCGGCGGCCGGGCGGCGCCTGGCGGTTGCCCAGCGCGACAAGCAGATATCGCGCCAGCCGGACCTCCATCGGATAGAGCGCGATCGATTTCGAGCTTGTCGCTGGCATCGCGCAGCCGCCGGCACAGGAACCCGATCACCGCCTCGGAGACCGACGGATGCGCGGACCACAGCTCGCGAAACGCCGAGCGCTCGAGGGTGAAGGCGGTGACCGCGGTCAGCGCGGTCGCCTCCGCGCTGCGCGGCCAGCCGTCGAGCACCGCGATCTCGCCAAAAAGGTCGCCGGCCGCGGCGACCTGGAAGCTCAGCTCCCGTCCCTCGCTGGTCGCGGTGGCGAGCCGTACCTGCCCTTCGGCCACCAGATAGATATGGGTCCCCGGATCGCCGCGGGAAAACAGCATTGCGCCCTTGGCGAAATGGACCTGGCGAAATCTGGCGGCGCAGACCGCGAGATCGTCGGGCGCGAGGTTTCTGAACAGCTCGGTGCCGGCCAGGAGCCGGACAGTGCGGTCGTCGTCGTGCGTGGTCGACATGCCCGCGCCCGCCCCCAGTGCGTGGACCCGATTGAACAGTGTCCGGGGCCCCGTGGCAAGATTGAGGCGGGGTATCGGGCGAGATCGGCGGGGAGGTGCCGGCTGTCGTGCGATCCACGCGCGCCCCGCACGTTTGACCCCTGGCGCGGCGACGATAGACTGCTTCCCGGCGCAAATTTGGGGATTCTCCGTCGCCGACCAGAAGACGCTCCGGTCGGTCGCGGCGCGCGCCGGGACCGCCAAGACCAAGGTGAGCACGGCAGGCGGGACGGCGACATCACCGGCCCGGGCCTGCTCGGATGATTGGAGCAGACGATCGTCTGCAATTGGCATGTCGGACTACGCCAACGTTCTGCAGGAGGGCCAGGATCTCGTCGCGGCGGCAACCGCCAACCGCGTGGAGTATTTTCGCGAGCGCGAGGTCCAGGCGGTGATCGACGCGCTCACGCAAAGACGCTCCGTCCTGCTCGTCGGCCCTCCCGGCGTGGGCAAGTCCGCGGTGCTGCGCGGCGTCGTTCGCCGCCTCGCCATCGAGGCCGGCAGGGGATTCCGCACCTTCACCACGTCGCAGATCATGTCGGGAACGCGGTGGATCGGCGAATGGCAATCGAAGCTCACGCGCCTGCTCACCGACTCCGAGGAGGGAAGCATCATCCTCAATGTCGTCGATGTCTGGAACCTGCCGTCGGCGGGCAGCACGTCGCAGAACAAGGAATGCTTTCTCGACGCCATGCGGCCGCGGCTCGCCGACGGCCGCCTTGTGGTGGTGAGCGAGGCGACCGCCGATCAGCTCCAGGAGATGCATCGCGCGCCGAAATTCGTGTCGCTGTTCGACATCGTCCATATCGAGCCGCTGTCGGCGCAGCAGATTTGCGGCATCGTCGCGCACGAGGCCGATGCCTGCGGGCTGACGCTCGGCGACAGCGTGCACGACCGTCTGTTTCGCCTGTGCGTGACTTTTTCGCCGGGCAATTCCGGCCCCGGCCCCTTCCTCGACCTGATCCACAAGGTGCGCGACTATCGCGATCAAAAACTCGCCGCCGGAGAGGATGCGGACATCACGCCGCTGTTCGTCGAAAAAGTGTTCGCCATCCACAGCGGCCTGCCGCTGTTCGTCGTCTCCAGCACCGAGAGCAAGCCCGCGGCGCAGATCCGCAGCTGGTTCCGCGAGCGAATTATCGGTCAGGAAGCCGCGATCGAGGCCGTCGTGGAGATGATCGCATTCTACAAGGCCCGCCTGCACGATACCAGCAAGCCGATCGGCTCGTTCCTGTTCGTCGGTCCGACCGGCGTCGGCAAGACCGAGCTCGCTCGCACACTCGCCGAGTTCTTCTTCGGCAGCGAGCGGCGCATGCTGCGTTTCGACATGTCGGAATTCGCCGACTATCATTCCTTCGAGATGCTGGTCGGCTCGCCGAAGGCCGGTTCGGACCGCCCGGCGCGGCTGCTCGATCCGCTCCGGCTGCAGCCCTTCCAGGTCCTGCTGTTCGACGAGCTGGAGAAGGCGCACCGCAACATCCAGGACATTTTCCTGCAGCTCCTGGACGAGGGCCGGCTCAGCACGCCGCAGGGCGAGGCGGTCAGCTTTCGCAACGCCATCATCATCGCCACCTCGAATGTCGGGGCGTTCGAGGGCATGGCCGCGGCAATCGGGTTCGGCGAAAACCGGCCGGCCTACGATGCCGACAAGGCGCTCCAGGCGATCGAGACCAGTTTCCGGCCCGAGTTTCTCAATCGCTTTCAGCACGTCGTGCTGTTCCATCCGCTCACCCACGAGCAGGCAGCGCGGATCGCCCGCGCCGATCTGCAGGCGGTGCTCAAGCGCGAGGGAATTGAGGGACGCAATCTGATCGTCGACGTCCACGATGACGTCATCGATCACGTGCTGGCGACCGGCTTCAACCCGCGCTACGGCGGCCGCGCCATCAAGCGCGAGGTCAGGCGCCAGGTCATTCTGCCGCTCGCCACGCTGCTGATGGAGCGATCGCTGGAGCCCGGAACCCTGATCGAGATCGGCATTGACGACGGCCGGGTGCGCATCCGCCTGGCCGATGCGCCGGACAGCGGCCAGCACGACGCGGACGGCGCGCTGCTGCGCACCGCGACCGGCAAACGGCTGACGCGCAAGGGGTTGACGGATGCCATTGTCGCCGCCCGCGCCGCGCTGGCGCGCCTGGCGGAGGCGACCGATCTCGCCGGATTGCGTGGCCGGATCGAGCAGCTCGACCGGGATCGCAAGGACTACACGTTCTGGCAGGATGCCGACGAAGCCGCGCGGATTCTCGCGCAGCAGACGCGCTGGCTCGAATCGGTAACACGGATCGATCGGCTCACCGACTGGCTCGACGAGCTCGCCGGCGCATGCGAGCAGCGGGCGACCCGCAGCAGCCTGGAGCGCGTCGCCGCCGGGCTCTCCCGCATCGAGCCGGCGATCGCCGGCGCGCACCGCGAGCTCGTCACCATGGGGGCGGACGGCTACTGGGACGCGCTTCTCGAGATTGCACCAATCGGCGGGCGACCCGGCGCACGCGACTTCCTGTTCAATCTCTATGCCGACTGGGCGAAAGAGCGGCGGCTCGAGATCGTCATGCTCCACGAGCCCATGACCTCCGTCGAGGCGATCGCAATCGCCGTGAAGGGACATTTTGCCCATGGCTATCTCAAGGGAGAGTCCGGCCATCACCGGGTGCGTCGCGACCGCGAGAGCCTGGTTGCGCGGGTGAGGGTGGCGCCGTTGACCGACCGCGCGGGCCCGGTGGAGTTCGGCCGGCAGCAGGCGCTGAAGGCGATCGGGCAGCTCGGCGGAAAAATCAGGTCGCGGGTGACCGTGCCGGCGGCCGGGCTGGTGCTGCAGAACAGCCGCACGCTTGCGGAAAATCGCGAGCTGGCGCGCGATCTCGCCCCCAGCTGGCCGCGCCAGCAGGCGGCGACCACGCAGACGGTGCGCCGCTACGACAACCGTCCATTTCTGGTTCGCGATTATCTCACGAAGACCGATTTTACCCGGGGCGACATCCTCGGTGCAAAACTGTTTCACGATCTCTTGTGCGCGCGGATCGATAGATCGTTCGGCAGCGACGAGAGCGGCGCTGGGCCCGGCTCCGGAGAATAGCGCAAGCGGTTAGCGGGATTGCGGCGCCGTCCGGGCTGTTGCGCTGGCGCAGCGGCGATGCTTCAACCCGGCGATCACGAGACCGCGACGGGTGAACCGGCAAACCGCGCGGCCCGACAAATCATCGAAGATCTCGCCCCAGAGGTGCCGCCATGCTTCGTTTCGCGCTCGTCGTGCTGGCGCTTTTCCGCGCCGCTGCGCCCGTCCTCGCCCAGAGCACCGACAAGCCCAAGGATATCGCGGCGTTCACCCGGCTGGCGCGGGACGGCTACCGCCTGGCGAAGAGCGACGTCGAGCAACTCGAGGCAACGCTCGCAACAAGCCCCGACGATCTCGTGGCGCGGACCAAGCTTCTCGGCTTCTACTTTCGCAGCGCCCTCCCGGATATGGGTCCCGAGGCGACGATCGCGGCACGGCGGCAGCACATTCTCTGGCTGATCGGGCATCACCCCGAATCCGAGGCGGCCCTCCTTGCCGAGGCGACCATCGACGCCAAGGGGCACAAGCTGGCGGACGCGGCCGGTTATGCGCAGGCGTCGGCGGCATGGATCGAGCAGGCCAAAAACCATGATCGCGACGTCGCGGTGCTGCGCCATGCGGCGCGGTTCTTCCAGCTCTCCGACAAGGATCGCGCGGTGTCGCTGCTCAAACAGGCGCAGGCCGCAGCGCCCGACGATCGCGATCTTGCGGCGATGACCGGCTACGTCTACGCCCTGGCGATTCTCGGCGTCGACATGATCAATCAGAACGGGCTTCCGACCTCGCACAATCCCGCGGAAGCGGCGAGCGATTTCGCCCGGCGCGCCGTCGACGAGGTCGGCCGCTCGTCCAATGTCGTCGTGGTGGGAACCGCCGGCCAGATCATCCGTCAATATGGCCTGATGCTGTCGGTCCTCTATGGCGGCGCCGAGAAGTTCAAGGTCGATCATGTGGCGCTGGCCGAGAAATTTCTCGGCAAGGCGCGGGATCTCGACCCTGCCAACCCGCACTGGCAGCGACAGATCGAGCAGCTGCGCAAGCCGTTCTGACGACTTTCCCCGCGGTCCGGCCGGGTCCCACGGCAGTCGGATCGGCGTCGATTCCCCCTGACAGAAGTGACGAAGTTGGCGTAAGCTCTGCGGATTCACGGGGCGCCGAACCCAGAAGACATCGCCGTCGAACGACGGATGTCTGGCCACAACCGGGCGGCGTCCGGGCTTCCATCCCGGGAGGAACCGCCAATGTCGGCACGCAGCCTTACGCGACGCAAATTTCTCGCCACCACGACGGCCGCATCGGCCGCGCTCGCCATGCCGCATGTCCGCGGCGCCCATGCGGCGGGCAAACTGTCGCTCGGCCTGTGGGACCACTGGGTGCCGGGCGCCAACACGGCGATGACCGAACTCTGCGAGGCCTGGGCCGCCCAGGAGAAGGTCGACCTCACGATCGACTACATCTCGACCCAGGGCAACAAGCTCCTGATGACCATCGCGGTGGAGGCGCAGGCGCGCTCCGGCCACGACATCATGGATTTCTCCGCCTGGGAGCCGATCCAGCACGCCAACGTCTCTCGAGCCGGTCGACGACGTGATGACCGAGATGCTGTCGCGCAACGGGCCGGTCAGCGATGCCACCGAATATCTCGGGAAATCCGACGGCCACTGGATCGCGGCGCCGGGGATCCGCGGGACGCTGCTGCTGAGCACCTGCTCGCGGTTCGATCTGATGAAGCAGCACGCCGGCATCGACGTCCAGGCGATGTATCCAGCCGGCGGCGAGCCCACCAAGGCGGCGGACGACTGGACCTGGGACAATTTCCTCGTGGCCGCCGAGAAATGCCACAAGGCGGGCTTTGCGTTCGGCCTGCCGCTCGGCGTCACCACCGACAGCATCGACTGGGTCGGCGCGCTGTTCCGCGCCTTCGGCGCCGAGCTGGTGGACGCCAAGGGCAGCATCACGGTGCGGACCGACGCGGTGCGCCAGGTGCTCGACTACAGCAAGCGGCTCGTCGCCTTCCTGCCGGCGGAGGTCAGCGCCTGGGACAATGCGTCGAACAACAAGTGGCTGGTCGCCGGCAAGGGCGCGCTGATCTTCAATCCGCCGAGCGCCTGGGCGGTGGCCAAGCGCGACGCGCCGCAGGTCGCCGAGAAGCTGTGGACCCACGGCATGCCGAAAGGCCCCAAGGGCCGCTTCGTGGCACTGCTGCCGCGGTTCCAGGGCCTGTGGAACTTTTCCAAGAACAAGTCCGCCGCCAAGAGCCTGATGCTCCACGTGTCGACCCGCCAGGCCGCCGAAAAACTGGTCGGCGGCCTGCCAGGGCTACGACCTGCCGCCCTTCGCCAAGTTCAATCGACTTCTCGACCTGGGACGAGGAGAGCCCGCCCAAGGGGACCCTGTCGCATTATCCCAACAAGGGCGACCAGGTGCCGATCGATCCCGGCGGCACCGGCGCCGCCCCAGATCGCCGCGCAGATCTACAACCAGTGCGATCATGCCGAAGATGATCCTCCGCGATGGCGCAGGGCGAGCCGATGGACAAGACGCTCGACTGGGTCGAGCGCGAGGTCGAAGGCTTCATGCGCACCTGACCGGGATCCGGCGCGTCACCTCCACACCTCGGCGGTCTCCCGCCGGGTCGGGTACATCTTGATGTACTGCACGATGCGCGGCCGGGCGCCGCGGTTCGGGCTCGCCCCGTGCGGCAGGCCGTCGTTCCAGATGATCAGATCGCCGGCGCGGCCGGCGATCGGCTTGGCACCGAGCGCGTGCAGATCCTGCTGGCGCGGATCGACGCCGTCCGGCAGGCTTTTCAGCCACGCCTCGATCACCCGATGGAAGCCCGGCACGCAGGTGAAGGCTCCCTGCTCGGCCTCCGTGTCGGTGAGATAGAGGATGCCCTGGATATCGAGCGCCATCGGCTGATGCAGGCTGGTGTCCCAGTGCAGGTCGGGGCCCTGGAACGACCAGCCGTCGCGCAGCGGCGCGTTGAAGCCGACGCGGTCGGTCGTCACCCAAAGATCCGCCGTGCCCCACAATTGGGCAAAAGCCTTGTGGATGCGCGGCGAGCGGCGGTTGGCGGTGAACGCCGGGTGCTGGAACAGCTGCACCATGATGCTGCGCTGCCGGTACCACGATTGCGGGTCGTCGGGTCGTGCGCCGAGATGCTGGTGGATCGCCCGCACCGCGGCTTCGCGGCTTTCCGCCGGAACCGCGTCGTGCAGCACCACGTAGCCGTGCTCGTCCCAGAACGCGAGGTCTTCCGGCGTCAGGACCGGGGCGGCGGCCTCGATTCCGGCGAGCCAGTCCCGGATATCGTCCGGATAGCTTCTGCCGGCGATCGCCGCATTGATGCGGGCGATCTGGCGAGGCTCGACGCCGCCGGTGGTGGCGACGATCCAGCGCTCGAACTCGTCGAAGGACGGCGCTTCGCGGCCGAGATGCTGGATCGTCTGCTCGAGGCCGAGGCCGAGCGCGTCGAACACCAGATGATCGAATTGCGGGTCCATCCGGTCGGCGGAAACCGACCGGCCGTTGCGGGCTGCCAGCTTGCGCGCCCAGGCGCGCTTGAGCTGGTAGACCCCGAGCATGCCGACCTCGGTCGGCGCCGGCAGCGGCTGCTGCAGAACGGACATCGTCATTCGTTCGAATTTCCCAGCATCAGCTCCCCGACACATCGGAAGAGTTTGCTTCTGCCGCCGGCTCGCCCAGAGGAAACACGATCGTCGCGCGCAGGCCGGCGGCGTCTGGGGCGAGCGTCGCGGTCCCGCCGAGCTCGCGCGCGATGCTTCGCTTGATGAAGCCGAAATCATCGTCCCGCGGCGGCTTCACCGGCGGTCCGTTCTGCTCCGTCCAGTCGAGCGACAGAAGCCGGCCGGGATTCTCCCGGGTCCACCGCATGTCGACGCGGCCCTCGTCGACCGCCAATGCCCCCTGCCTGGCAGAATTCGCGGCAAGCTCGTGCACCGCCATGCCGAGGGTCGCGGCCTGGGTGGGGGTCAACGTCACGTCGGGACCGTCGAGCCGGATGTCCCGCCGGGTGGCGTCGGCGAACGGGCTGAGCGCCGCCGCGGCGACGGCCCGCAGCGCCGTCCCCGCCCATTGCCGCTCGGCGAGCAGCCCGTGGATGGCGGCCATCGCCGACAAGCGTCCGAGAAACGCCGTGGAAAAATCCTCCAGCGAGGCGCTGGTCTCGAGCGCGCGCGAGGCCAGCGAGCCGACGGTGGCCAGGATGTCCTTGACCCGATGCTGCAGTTCGCGCAGCAGGAATTCCTGGTGCGCCTCGGTCCGCTTGCGCTGGGAAATGTCGATGACGACGGCCACAGCGCCGCGCGGCGCGCTGCGCTCGTCGAACAGCGGGGTCGCCGAGATCAGCACGTCGTGCAGGCTGCCGTCGGCGCCCACCAGGCGCCCGTCGAACGTCGGCGAAACGTCTCCGGTGCGGGCCGCGCGCTGCAGCGGCAACTCCTCCGGCATCAGCTCCCGATCACGATCGAGCAGGCGAAGCGGGATCTGCACCTGACGCAACCCCTTGGCCTCGTTGTGCTCGCCGATGATCCGGGCGCCGTAGCGATTGACGCGGACCTGCTGCCGCCCTTCGACGTTCTCCACGATGAGGATGCCGACCGGAACCAGGTCGAGAAGCGTTTCCAAGTTCTCCAGCCGGTCGCGCAGATCGCGGGTCAGCTCCTCGATCCGGGCCTCGGCGGCGGTGATCCGCGTCACGTCGGCGAACGTCAGCACGACACCGCCGATCACATTGTCGACGGTGCGGTAGGGCAGGATGCGCATGATGTGGCGCGCGTCGCCGTCGCTGATCTGGACCTTGCGTTCGATGGTGCCGAGGGTGCGCAGGACGCGCTCGGCATCCTGCTGCACGGTGTCGGGGGAGAACCGCGGCCGCACGTGCCTGAGCGGCCGGCCGGCATCGCTGTCGACCAGGTGGAACAGGTCGCGGGCGGCCGGCGTGAAGCTCTTGATCGCCAGCTCGCGATCGAGAAATACCGTGGCGATCTGCGTGCTTTCCAGCAGGTTGGCGATATCGTTGTTGGCGCGGCTGAGCTCGTCGACGCGGGATCTGAGCTCGGCATTGACGGTCTGCAGCTCTTCGTTGATCGACTGCATCTCCTCGCGGGAGGTCTCCAGCTCCTCGTTGGAGGACTGCAGCTCCTCGTTGATCGAGGAGAGCTCCTCGTTGCTCGACTTGAGCTCCTCGTTGGAGGATTCGAGCTCCTCGGTCGTCGTCTGCAGCCGTTCCCTGGTGGCGCGCAGCTCGGCCTCGAGCTGCTGGACGGTGACGCTCTCGACGTCCTCGACCGGCTGGGCGCGATCCTGCTCCGACTCCTCCCTGACCCCGCCGACATCCTGGAACACAACCATGTAGAGCGGGTCCGGCGTCTGCTGCTGCCGGATCGGTTGCACGATCAGATTGAGCAGCTGCCTGCCGCCGTTGGTCCCCACCGAAACGCTGTCGTGGGTCACGATTTGGCCGCTGCTCGCCGCCCGGTGGACCGCCGCCCGCAGGTCGATCCTCAGGCCGCGGCGCGCCATGGCGTAGATGCTGTTGTTGGGAGCCCCGGCCGGCAATTCGAGATATTTTCCGGTGCGGCCCGAGGACAACAGCAGGTCCCCGTCGGAATTGATCACCACGTAGGCCGGCGCATAGCGCTCGAGGATCTGCCGTTCGGCGAGCGCGTGGACGCTGTCGGGCGCAGCCGGGCGCGGTGTCCTGGCGGCGTCGCGCGGGCCCGCGCCAGGTACGGTCAGCGGGAACTCCGGCAGCCGGCGCTCGGTGTGCCGACGGCGGAAGATATGGTGCGCCTTGTCGACGGTTCCGAACAGGCGCGTTTGCCGGGTCACGCTCTCCGAGGAGCCCAGCACCAGGAAGCCGCCCTCCAGCAGCGCATAGTGGAACAGCGGGATCACCCGATTTTGCAAATCGGGCTTGAGATAGATCAGGAAGTTCCGGCACGATATCAGGTCGAGCTTGGAGAACGGCGCGTCGCGCAACACATCGTGCAGCGAGAACAGGCAGATCTCCCGCAGCTCCGCGGAGATCCGGTAGGTCCCGTCCTCGCGGACGAAGAACCGCTGCAGCCGTTCCACCGATACGTCCTGCGCGATCGCCGCCGGATAGCGGCCGGCGCGCGCCACGTCGAGCGCATGCGGGTCGATGTCACTGGCGAAGATCTGCAGCTTCGGCGAGGTCAGCGGATCCGTCATCTGCTCGCGCAACAGCATGGCGAGCGAATAGGCCTCCTCCCCGGTGGCGCAGGCCGGCACCCAGATCCTGATCGTGTCGTCCGGGCGTTTGCCCTCGAGGAGGTGCGGGATGACGTCGGTCTTGATCCTGCCGAACGTCTCCGCATCGCGGAAGAAGCTGGTGACCCCGATCAGCAGGTCCTGGAACAAGAGATCGAGCTCGCGGGGCTCCTTGCGCAGGCGTTCGACGAAGTCGGATATCTTCTCGATCTGCAGCACCTGCATGCGCCGCTGGATCCGGCGGACCAGCGTCGTATCCTTGTATCCGGCGAAATCGTGCCCGGTTCTGCCGCGCAGCAGGACGTAGATCTGGGGAAGGCGGTCGGCGATGTCCCGCAGGGCGCTGGCCGGCCTCTTGTGTGCGACAGCCGACAGATGCCGGAAATAGTCGGTCAGCTTCCCCGGCATGTCATGGGCCGAGACCATGACGTCCACCAGTCCGGTGGCGAGCGCGCTGCGCATCATGCTGTCGTACTCGGCATCGGTCTGGGCCAGCGTCAAGCCGCCGTGCTCCTTGATCGCCCGCACTCCCATGGTACCGTCGCTGCCGCTGCCCGACAGGATGACGCAAGCCGCATTCTCCGCCTGGTCCTGCGCCAGGGAGACCAGGAAGGTGTCGATCGGCGTGCGCAGGCCGCGCGGCTCCGACAGCTGCGTGAGGTGCAGCACTGCGTCCTCGATGGTCAGCGTCGTATTCGGCGGGATGACGTAGATCTTGTTGGGCTCGACCCTGGTCGCCTCCTCGATGAGGATGACCGGCAAGCTGGTGGTACGCCCCAGCAGCTCCGCCAGCACGCTCTTGTGGCCGGGACTGAGGTGCATCACCACGACGTAGGCAAGGCCGCTGTCCGGGCTCACAGCGGGCATGAACGCCCTCAACGCCTCGATGGCGCCGGCCGATCCGCCGATGCCGACGATCGGGCACGTGGCAGAGGCTTGCGGCGCCGCCTCGCCGGGCGGATCGTCGGTTTTGATCCGGGTCCGGGCCCTGCTGGTCTTCTTCTGCATGGTCGAGGCGAAAACGATATCGAAGCACGCCGCCGCAGGCAATCTCCCACGGCTGCCGCGACGTCGCCGCGGACGATGCAATGCATCTCGCTCGGGACCCGGATCGCCTCAGGACGGCCGCCGGCCGCCGTGGGCAATGGCGGGAACCGATCCGTCATACCGGTACCGCGCGATCGGCGAGAAATGTCCCGCCGACAGCGTTGCACCCGATCGGCTCTATTTGAGAGCGGCCGACTGCGGCTTGAGGATCAGCGCCGAGCAGAGTTCGACGAGGTCCGAATTCGGATAAGTGCTCCCGGGAAGCCGCACCCACTCCTCCTCGAACAGCTTCCGCCGGTCCCAGGAATTTGCCTTGGCCAGAACGGCCTTCTTGGCGATCACATCCGCCTGCGCATTGAACTTGTCCGCGCATGCCGGTCCGAGGACGGCGATGGTCGCGGTTTCCGCCCGCTTGCTCGCGAGCTTGTCGGCGGTGCCCGCCGTGACCCAGCCGAATCCATAGCCGGTCCAGTTGAAGCCGACGATGACCGTCAGGGCAAAGCCGATGGCCGCTCCTTGCAGGAGCCGCTTGCGCGAATCTCCCTGCAGGAATGAGGGTAGCTGCATGGGTGTTCCTTTTCGCCCGACATGTTTCGGAGCGAGTACAACGGACACCCGGATGGGTTTCCGGTCGGTGAGTTGGATGGAAGGCCCGGCCGCCTTGCGTTGGCGTTTCGGTCACCGAGCATCGTGCGCTTGTTCAGGCGCGAAGTCGATGTTTATTTCGGCAACGCCCCGATCCCTTAGTAGGGGCATGGTGCAGAACCGTTGATGAACGCGGTGTTGTTGACGGCGAGCCGCTGTCGACTTCGCCGATACCTTTGCGGTAGCGCGCTCCGGCGACATCGATGCACATCATCTTCATGGTAGCCCTGACACTTCGTCCGCGACCGGCGATGACGTCCTGATATTTCGTCCGATAGCGGCGTCGCTCGGCCGGTTCAGAACGTCCGGCCCTTCAGCAGCGTTTGGACCTCCCACGACGCATAGGTCTCGGTGAAGCCGTACTTCCTTTGGAGCTCCAACGCGAAGTCGTCGCTGTTCCGCAACGCGGCGATCTCCTGCGGGGAGATTCTGTCCCATTTCGCCTGGATCTCATTGCGAATGACCCGTCTGGCGTCGGCAACCTCGCCGGCGGCCACGTAGGCGTCGAGACCCATGGTCGGTGCTCCAGGAATGGTCTGTCTGCGGCACCGGCTCTGTCCGGATGCCTGCCGAGAGTGTCTGCAGGGGAAGTGAATTCGTTTCGCGGGTCTTGGCCCACTGTGACAACGACCCCCGCGAGCAAAGGTTGCATCGGTCGGCACCGCTTCCCGACATTATTCTTCGGCAGCCGCATGGCCGACGGTCGGAAACTCGTGCTCGACCTTGTAGCCCTCGATGGTGCGGTGCTCAGGGAGCCGCCGCAGCGCCGGAGCTTGGCTGGAGCCGGGATCCGGGCGCCCGGAGATTATTCCGATGCCGGCACTGTTTTTTCCCGTCGCCTGGTATTATTTGCGCATGGCGATCTCGATGACGGCAATTTGCCGAGATATGTTGTTGTGATTTTGGAGAAACCGGAATGACCGACGCGCCGTCCAGCGCCCTCTTGCCGAAGTCGCATTCGCCCGCGGGAGCCCGGACCGTGGCACGGCTCCGATGACCACGCGAACATCCAGCACGACGGTCGCGTTCGGCAGGCCGTTCCTGCTCAAGGGAATCGACCGGACATTGCCGGCCGGCGACTATCAGGTGGTCACCGATGAGGAGCTGATCGAAGGGCTGTCGTTCGCGGTCTACCGCCGCACCTCGACCATGATGCTGGTGCCGGGCGAATCGCATCGCGCGTCGTCGCTCGAGATGATCACCATCGATCCGCGCGACCTCGCGGCCGCACGGGAGCGGGATGCCACGATGGGCAAGTCGCTTGCGGCGAAGCCCGCCGACGCAGCCACGGAAATCGCCAGCCTTGCCGGGCGTCCCCGCGAATCCTGAAGGCCGCGCACCGAGGTTCCGACACGACACCATGACAATCAACTTTCCCAATCAATCCCGCTCCTACGACGCGACCCGGCGCGCCGTCCGGTTCTGGGGCCACGACAGCGCCATGGAGGCGTCGTTCTTCGTCAGCGGTGATGCCCTCAAGCGCATTCATCCCGACATGCGGTACGACGAAGCCGGGTTGCTCGGCGCCTTCGATTCGAATCGCGACCTGATCTACCGCACCGCCGCCAAGGTCTATGGCCGCGGCCGCCGGGGCTCCTACGAGCTGATCCCGGCCGACTTCTAGGCCGACGTCATCGATCATCCCGGCGGGCGGCGCGGTCATGGCAATCCTCGACGTACGGCACACGACGACCTATCGCTACCGCCGCCCGGTGCGGCTCGGCGATCATCGGCTGATGCTGCGCCCGCGGGACAGTCATGATCTTCGCCTGATCCGCACCAGCCTGGACTTTTCGCCGCCGGCCTCGGTGCGCTGGCTGCACGACGTGTTCGGCAACTCCGTCGCCGTCGCGTCGTTCGCCGAGCCGGCGGCCGAGCTGCGGATCGAGAGCCGGCTCCGGCTGGAGACCTACGTGGTGGAGCGCCCCGCCTATCGGATCGCTCCGGAAGCGCTGAGCTATCCGTTCATCTATTCGGCGGACGACCGCATCGACCTCGGGCGGATGCTCGAGCGCCACCACCCCGACCCCGGCGAGCGGCTCGGCGCCTGGGCGCGCGGCTTCGTGCGCAGCAACCCGACCGATACGCTGGCGCTGCTCGCCGATCTCAACGCCGGGGTCAGGACCTGGATCTCCTATCAGAGCCGGGAGACCGAGGGGACGCAGACCCCCGTCGAGACTCTTCAGCGCGGGTGGGGTTCGTGTCGCGATCTCGCGGTCCTGCTGATCGAGGCGGCCCGCACCCTGGGGTTTGCCGCGCGGGTGGTGACCGGCTATCTGCACAACAGTTCAGAGGGCCGCGGCGCCGGCGCGATCGGAGGCGGGGCGACCCATGCCTGGGCAGAAATCTATCTGCCGGGCGCCGGATGGACCGCCTACGATCCGACCAACGGAACGATCAGCGGCCGGGACCTGATTCGGGTCGCGGTCACCCGCGACATCAGCCAGGCCGTCCCTGTTGCCGGCAGCTTCGTCGGCGCGCCCGGCGACTATCTCGGCATGACGGTCGACGTCGCGGTGGATGCCGAAGGCCCGCCCGAGCCGACCGTCACGAAACCGCGGGCCGATGCGGGACGGCCGGTTGCCGCCTCGCTCGATCCGCATCGTCAGCGGATCCGCGCGGAGGCATTCGACCCGGAGACCGTTCGGAGCCGCAAGTTGCCCGACTGAGATCGCGGTCCACCCGATCGAACCCGATCGGGATGGACCCTTGCCGCGTGTCAGCCGGCGTTCTTCGGGCCAGTCGGGTAGTCGCCGGGTGGAGACGATGCGCCGCTGCCGCTGCTGCCGGCGATCGCAATGCCGGCGGCGATGCCGACCGCAATGTGCCATCCGGCCCAAACCACGGCGGGCCAAAAACCGCCATTGACTCCTTCGAGCTCGCCATCCGACAGAGTGCGGGCGCCGAGCGCGGGCAAAGTCGAATCCTGGAATGCGTTCATATCCTTCTCCGCTATCTGGTCGCGGCTCTTTGCGCCTGCACGAATCGTGCTTCGCAAGCCTCGACCGGTATTCGTCAGGTCCGCGCGCGGTCCTGTTCACGCCGGCTGACCGCTGCGTGATGGCGGTCACGATGCGATCGATGGTCGCCGATACTCGATCGTGTTCTGCGAGGCGCGCACCCTGTCGCACGCCTGCCGGGACGTCCGTCGGACCACGGGTGGATCACGCGGTTCGGATGTCCGCGCGGCCATCAATGCGCGGCGACTGGATCGTCCTCCCGAGCTTGTGAGTGGCACCGGCGCGCCATCGGCAGCATCATGCCCGAGCCGGGGGCCGCGCTGCTGGGAGACGGATGATGAGGGCCATTGTCCTGATGATCGCCGTAGCAGCCGCCTCGCTGGCTGCAGACACAATGGCCGCAGCGGCAACGAAGCACCATCGCCATCATCCCCGTCATGTGGGGATCGCGAGGACGGCGCCGCCGGTGGCAGCGGGGGCTTATGCGGCGCCTTCCTATGCTCCCCGGATCATGCCGGGCGCCTGCGTCACCGATGAGGGAGGCGGCCGGCTGTCTCCCTGCAATCAGGGAAATGCCGGGGGCGGGGCCGGCGCCGGCGGCGGCGGCGGCGGCGGAATGTAGCGGATGTGTTAGGTATCCGTGGAGACGTCGGAATAGACGGGTGCGAACCCGAGCAGCCAGTTGAAGGCCTGGTGGCGTTCCTGCGCGATGCTGCACGTTTGATAAAATGATTCCGCGGAAGCACGATCAATCCGTTCGCCGCGAATGCCGAGATCGTTGTCGATCAGGTCCAGCTCCGATGGCCTCACAGGACCGAGAGCCCACCGTGGCAGATAGCTGGCGAAGTCGACGAACCCTGGAGCCCGCCGGTATTCCCTGAGGCGCCAGTGGATCGCCAGGTACGTACCGGCCAGCTCCTCGATGTCCTCGAAAGCCTGCAGTGACGGCGCGGCGAGCGCGGTCGCGGAACGTTCGGCGAGAAAACCGAGCTTGGTCGCGACATCGGCCGGATCGCACTGCTCGTCGTAGCGCGGCAGCTCGGCGCGGCCGAGCGCCCAGGCGAGCACCAGCATTCCTTCGGACCGCCATGACGCATCGATCATATTCTGCCGGTCCAACTGGCCGACCGGAGTCCGAAGGAGGAAATTCTCCCACTCTTCGAGCTCGCCTTCGACGCCGAGGCTCGCGAGCCAACGGCCTAACTGGCCGCGCCGATCTTCTGCCTCTTGCTTGTTCTCGTCGAACTCGATCAGGCCCCGGTACGTGACCGCCGAGAGGACGATCGCCCGCGCGGCGACACGGGTCGGGTCGGGAGGAAACGACTCAAAGTCCGTCGAGTTGTCTTCCATCAGACCCGATCCCGGTTGCGGATCGCCGCTGCTAGCCGGACCAGGACCATCTCCGCCGACCATTGTCTTGCCTCCTGCGAACGGCGCACGGCGCCGCCGGGTCAGAGCCGCCCCGGCGCGCTCAATGTTTGCAGAATCACGTATTGCTTCCTGAGCTCGAAGCCCGCCTGTGGCCATGTCTCGGCGTACCGTCGCAGGGCATGCTTGCCGCTCTCCCAGTCATGGCCGTTGACCCGGCAGTCCGCCTGCGTCGATCCGACCTCGCCGAAGAAGCCATCGGCCTCGACGAAAGGCTGGAAGGCCGCGAACGTGTTGGTCAGAAGGCAGCACGGACAGAACGGATGCCCGGCATCGTCCGCCGCGCGCTCCGGATGCGCGGCGAGGTGACCGACCGGCCCAAGCACGGCGCGCCGGGTCAGCGCGGATCCCGGATCGCGCGGGAATTCGATCTCAAATGTCTGGCACTGCTCGGGGCGATCCCGCAACGCGTCGAGGAACACGACGAAGTCGACCTGCGTCCATTGATCGAAGCCGCTGGACACGGCGGCGCTCAGCGTCTCGCCGACCGCATGCTGATATTCCAGCACGCCGTCGCGAGGCAGCCGCGGATGGCTCGTCGTCACTACCACGAGCGACCGAACAAGCGCCTTGGATGGATGGGACTCGAGCAGAAGCGGCGTGATGACGAGACCACTGTCGCGGTGCTGCAGCCATGTGTCGTGGCGTGTCACCGCATGACCCCGTTGCTCCATGCAGCGTGCCGCCAGCTCGATCACCTCGGTCCCGGAAATCATCGCGACGGGACTCCTCCGCCTCGGCAGTACTGATGTCCGCCGCCGGGTCCTTGCCCCAGGAGACTCCGAGCCACTCTCGCGCGAGCGCCTCGGTTGCGCGCACGCGATAGATGCCGAGCACCTCGATCGCCGGTCCGGTCACGGCATGACCCCGGTTACGTGTCGCCATATCGGCTGGGCGATCCGACGGCCTCGAATGGCCCGCATCTTTTCCGGAGCAAGCATAGAACAAATCATGAACAGAAAGCAAGCCCAAATTATCCCGGTGTGTGAACGCCGACATAGTTCAACTGATTGATCGGATGTACGTCGTGAAACCGGGTTGGCCGCATACAAGGACACCTCATGTCTGCACCCGATCAGCGGGCGGGCCTGATCCGGCGATCGTCTTTCGCCAGCGACAGCGGCAGGCCGCCGATCCAGGGCCTCGCCGTCAGGCAACTCGACTCCGCCCACCTGCCCGAGCTCGGGCGGCTGCTGCTGACGCTCGATCAGGCGTCGCGATCGTACCGGTTCAACCACTCGGTGAGCGATGACTATCTGATCGGTCATGCGAGAAATGTGCTGTCGACCACTGCCTGGACCGCCGGCGCCTTCCTCGAGGAGCGCATGCTGGGAGTCGTCGAGGTCTTCGACTACAGAACGCTGGGCTTTGCCGCGGCCGAGTTTGTCGTCGACCCCGACTGGCACCGCCGCGGCATCGGATCGGCGCTGCTGGCCGCGGCGATCGACTGGACCGTCCGATCCGGCGTGCCGACGCTGCGCCTGGCGTTCTCGCGCGGCAATCTGCCGATGCGCAGGCTCGCGGCGAAGGCAGCCTCGCGGCTCGATCTGGCATTCGACGAGATGACGGCGGAAATCCGGCTCGGCGACGCCGGCCGCCTTCGCGAGTGAAATTCCGGGCGGCGGCTCCCTGGTGCGTGATCTAGGTCACATAGGTCCGGGGAGGATCCAACTATCCCTGAGCGGATCGGACGCAGCTCGGCATTTTGCGAAAATGCCAGACGGGGGAGCACTTGCGATGCCGAAATCTTCTTCGCGACCGCCGCGACAGCGATCGGCTCCTGCCGCCCGTCATGGCTCAGGATGACGTTCCATCGATCGCGCCGAAAATCGTCATGCCGAGCGGATCGCCCGCCGGTGGATCGGTCGGATCGGCACGATGGCTGCGTCCGATCCTGCTGGTCCTGCTCCCGTTCGCCGCGGGCTACTATCTGTCCTATCTGTTCCGCACCATCAATGCCCTGATCTCCGCAAGGCTTGCGTCCGATCTCGGTCTCGCCGCCGGCGATCTCGGGCTGTTGACCTCGGTCTACTTTCTGACCTTCGCGCTCGCCCAGCTGCCGCTCGGCATCATGCTCGACCGGTTCGGCCCGCGCCGGGTGCAGAGCACGATGCTGCTGGTGGCCGGTATCGGCGCCGGCATCTTTGCCGTCGCCGGCAGCCTGCCGGCGCTGGTTCTCGGCCGCGCCCTGATCGGCCTCGGGGTGGCTGCCGCCCTGATCGCCGGCCTCAAGGCGATCGTGACGTGGTTTCCCAAGAACCGGCTGGCGCTGGTCAACGGCTGCTTCGTGATGCTCGGCTCGCTCGGCGCCGTCACCGCGACGCTGCCGATCGAGCTGGTGCTGCCGTGGCTCGGCTGGCGCGGCCTGTTCGCGCTGCTCGCGGTCGCCGCCGCGGCGTGCGCGGTGGCGATCTTCGCGCTCTCGCCCGACTCCCCCGCGCCGCCCGCCCCGCCTGGACGAGTTTTCGGCCAGCTCGGAAAAATCTATTCGGACCGGCGCTTCTGGCGGCTGGCGCCGCTCTCGACGATGTGCATCAGCACGGCCTGGGCGCTGCAGGGCCTGTGGGTCGGCCCCTGGCTCGCCGACGTGGAGGACCTCGCCCGTCCCGACATCGTGCGTCACCTGTTTGTCATGGCGCTGGCGCTCAGCGCGGCCGCCCTGGTGCTGGGCGTCGGTGCGGACCGGCTGCGCCGGCGCGGCGTCGGTCCGCAGACCGCGCTGGGGATCGTGGCAGGGCTGTTCATCGCGGCGGAGCTTGCGCTGGTTCTCCGGCTTCCGCTGTCGTCCTACCTGGTGTGGGGACTGGTGGCGAGCGTCGGCGCCGCGACCGTGCTGAGCTATTCGACGCTCGCCGACTGTTTTCCCAAGGCGATGGCCGGACAGGCGACCGCCGCGTTGAACGTTTTCCATATCGGCGGCGCGTTCGTGCTGCAGTATGGGTTCGGGCTCGTCATCGACCGCTGGCCGGCACATGGCGGACATTATCCGCTCGCCGCCTACAAGGTGGCGCTCGGCATCATCCTCGTCCTGCAGCTCATGGCGCTGGCATGGTTCGTCCGCCCGTTGCGCCGGGCTCCTCGTATCGAGGGCGAGCAGGCTGCGCCGGCGCTCGTCACCGCGAGCGCCAGCGGCGTCTGGACGACCGCCCAGCAATCGCGCAGCCGGTATCTGTGGTCGCGCCTGCGCTCCCGCCTGTCGCGACCGCTCCGCAACGGTGTCGTCGACCGGGCAGGCGCAACGGATCGCGCGCCCTCGACCGTCCTGACGATGGGCCGGCCCGACTGACCACGGCTCTCATGACGCAGCCTGCCGATCGATCGCCGTTGCGCCGGCGTCATCGGCGCCCAACGGACCGATCTCGGCGAGCGCCTGCTCCACCGCGCGCCGCTCCTCGGTGCCGAGCGGCGCCTGCGGCGGCACCGGATCTCCCACGTCGTAGCCATGGATCTGCAATCCCGCCTTGATGCAGGCGGCAAGGTTGAAGCGGGCGAAGGCCTCGTTGATGCGCCACAGCCGGCGCTGCAGCGCCATCGCCTCGGGCCAGCGCGCCGCACGGCACAGATCGTAGAGCCTTACGCTGTGGCGCGGGATGATGCAGGCGGGCCCGGCCATCCAGCCGACCCCGCCGATCAGCATCACCGCCGCCGGGATGTGGGCGGAGGCGGAAAACACGCCGAGCGCGTCGCCGCAGCGGTTGATGATCGACAGCAGGCGGCCGGTATTGGTCGAGGCATCCTTGATGTAGCGGATGCGCGGGTGTCCGGCGAGGCGGGCGATGACGTCGAGCGTCAGGTCGCTGCGCTGGAACTGCGGGTTGGTGTAGAGCACGACCGGAATGTCGACCGCGTCGGCGATGGCGCGGAAATAATCCTCGACCTGGGCGTCCCTCAGCGGGAAATACGCCTCGAGGATGGCGAGGATGCCATCGGCGCCGAGGCCCTGATAGCGCCGCGCCTGGTCGACGGCGTCGGCAGTGGCGGTCGAGGCGACGCCGGCCACCACCGGCACGCGGCCCGCCGCCGCCTCGATCGTCGCCTGCACCACGGCATTGCGCTGGCCGGCGTCGAGATAGGCGAACTCGCCGGTCGAGCCGAGCGGGGTGAGCCCGTGCACGCCGGCCGCGATGAGATCGTCGGCGAGCCGTCCGAGCACCTCGGTGCCCACGCGGCCGGAGCGGTCGAGCGGCGACACCAGGTAGGGAAAGACGCCGTGCAGGTCGCGCATGTGCTGCTCACGCCGCCCGCGATGCCGGCGCGCCGGCGGCGGCGTCCTGCAGAATCATGTCGGCACCCTTTTCGGCGATCATGATGGTCGCCGCATTGGTGTTGCCGGAGACCACCGCCGGCATGATCGAGGCGTCGACCACGCGCAGGCCGGAAAGCCCGCGCACCCGCAGGCGCTGGTCGACCACCGCCAGCGCGTCGTTGCCCATCCGGCAGGTGCTGACCGGATGATAGGTGGTCGAGCCGCGGCGGCGGATGAAGTCGAGCACATCGTCGTCGGCGACGCAGTGCGGACCGGGCTCGACCTCCTCGGCGATGTGCCGCGCCATCGCCGGCGCGCGAAAGATGCGGCGCAGTGCCTGGACCCCCGCCACGATGGTCTCGCGATCCCTCTCGGTCGCCAGATAGTTGGGATCGATCGCCGGCGCCTGGCGCGGATCGGCGGACTTGATGCGCACATGGCCGCGGCTCTCAGGGCGAAGCAGCGTGCAGACCCCGGTGACCCCGGAAAATGGATGCAGCTCGCCGCCGATGGCGTCGCCCGAATAGAGCGCGATCGAGCATTGCACGTCCGGCGTCGCCGATGACGGATGCGCGCGCAGGAAGCAGCCGGCGGTGATCGCCGCCACCGTCAGATAGCCGCGGCGGACGAGGCCGTAGCGCAGGCCCGCCGCCACCTTGCCGCGCCACGACGCCACCGCGTCGTTGAGGGTGAGCGGCTCCTTGCAGCGCAGGATGATGCGGCCCGCATAGTGGTCATTGAGCCCGTGGCCGACGCCCGGCATGTCGGCGGTGACCGCGATGCCGTGCGACGTGAGCAGCGCCGCCGGCCCGACGCCGGAGAGCTGCAGCAGCTGCGGCGAGTTGAACGCGCCCGAGGCGACGATCACCTCGGCGCGCGCGTGCGCGCGCCGGGGCCGGTCGCCGGAGAAATATTCGACGCCGGAAGCGCGCCGCCCATCGAACAGGATGCGCGCCGCCAGGGCATTCGACACCACCGCGAGATTGGCGCGCCGGCGCGCGGGTTTCAGATAGCCGACCGCGGTCGAACAGCGGCGGCCGTTGCGGGTGGTGGTCTGATAATAGCCGGCGCCCTCCTGGGTCGGCCCGTTGAAATCGTCGTTGCGCGGATATCCGCACTGCTGCGCCGCCTCGATATAGGCCTCGGCCAGGGCGAAGCGGTCGCGCGCGTCCGACACCGCGAGCGGCCCGCCCGAGCCGTGCAGGGCGTCGGCGCCACGTTCGTTGTCCTCGGCCTTGCGGAAATACGGCAGCACGTCGTCAAAGCTCCAGCCGGCATTGCCGAGCTGGCGCCAGTGGTCGAAATCGGCGGCCTGGCCGCGGATGTAGATCAGGCCGTTGATCGAGCTCGATCCGCCCAGCACTTTTCCGCGCGGCGCGATCACCTGCCGGTCGTGACATCCGGCCTGCGGCTCGGTCGCGTAGCACCAGTTGAAGCGCCGGTCGGTAAAGAGCTTTCCGTAGCCGAGCGGGATGTGCAGCCACGGGTGGCGATCGCCCGGCCCGGCCTCGATGAGCAGCACGCGGTGGCGGCCCGACGCGGTCAGCCGGTTGGCCAGCACGCAGCCGGCGCTGCCGGCGCCGACGATGACGTAGTCGAAGGTCTCGCTGTCCGGCACGACGTGTCCCCCGGTCCGTTCTTCCGTGAACGTCAGCAGTCTAGAGCACATCCGGGCGTCATGCGCGGGCTTGTCCCGCGCATCCCCGTCTTCCTTCCTGACCGGCACGCGCCAGCAAGTGCCCGGGCGCAGCCCCCACGCCCAGCGTCTTTCCACGCGACCGCAACATGCTCTAAGACCTTTGCGGCCCATCCGCAGGCAGACAGAGAGGACGCGTCATGGCGATCGATTTCGAGATTCCGGCCGAGGCGAAGGCGATCCGGGAAAAGGTGCGCCAATGGGTGCACGACGAATGCATTCCGGCCGAACAGCAGCTCGACGAAAAGCCGCTCGCCGAGGTGCTGGGCCCGCTGCGCACCAAGGCGCGCGCCCAGGGCCTGTGGTGCCCGTTCGTGCCCAAGGAATACGGCGGCATGGGGCTCGGCCCGCTCGCCAACGCGCTGGTGCAGATGGAGCTCGGAGAAAGCTCGCTCGGCGCGCTATCGATGAACACGCAGGGGCCGGACGACGCCTCGATGCTGACGATCCTGACCCACGGCACCGACTACCAGAAGGAAAAATTCCTCAAACCCCTGCTCAACGGCGAGAAGCGCATCTGCTTCTCGATGACCGAGAAGGCGTCGGGGGCGGATGCCACCGGCATGCAGACGACCGCGGTGAAGGACGGCAACGAGAACTATGTGCTCAACGGCGAGAAATGGTTCTCGAGCTCCGCGAGCGTCGCCGACATCGCCCTGGTGATGGCGAAGACCGACCCGGACGCGCCGCGGCACAAGCGGTTCTCCACCTTCATCGTCGAGCTGCCCAATCCCGGCTACCAGATCAAGCGCAACGTCAAGAACATGGCGATCGAGGGCCCGCACTACGACGTGCTGAGCGGCGGCCATTCCGAGATCGCCATCAAGGACCTGGTGGTGCCGGCCGACAATCTTTTGGGCGGCGAGGGCAACGGCTTCAACATGGGCCAGCATCGCCTCGCCTACGGGCGGCTGCGCCACGGCATGCACAACATCGCCAAGGCCCAGCGCGCGCTCGACATGGCGACCGCGCATGTCACCAGCCGCTCGACCTTCGGCACGCTCTTGGCCGACCGCCAGGCGGTGCAGTTCATGCTCGCCGACTGCGCCAGCGAGCTCTACATGGCGCGGCTGATGCTGCTGCACATCGCCTACAAGGCGGAAAAAGGCCTCGACCTCACCCAGGAGAACTCGATCGCAAAGGTGTTTCTCGCCCACATGGTGCACAAGGTGGTGGACACCGCGATCCAGCTGCACGGGGCGCTGGGCTACAGCCAGGACACTCCCTTGGCGCGCTGGTACACCCAGATCCGCGCCCAGCGCCTGGTCGACGGCCCCGACGAGGTGCACCGCTGGAAGGTCGGGCGCAACGTCATCAAGGCGTTCCGCCGGCACGGCACCACCGCGTCGGCCGCGGGCGGCGATCTGATCTGACGCTGCCGCAAGCGGTAGGGTGGGCAAGGCGGCCCGAACCTTTTGATCGATGTTCGACGGCTGGCCCGCCATCATCAGACGCCGTGGGCGGCGAGGAAGTCTCGCCACTCGTCCGTCCCATCGCGGATTTCGCCGCGGAGCAGCGAGCGCACGGCGCCGTTGATGTCAACCGCGGCGCCGCAGGGCAGGCCCAGATAAAGAATTTCCCCCTCGCCGCCCAGCCGGCGCGCGATGGCCGCATTCAACGCGGCGACCGATGCCCGCGTCGATTCCACCGGCCGGATCTGGCCGGAGCCGCCCAAAACCATGGCGTTGGCGATGATGTCGGCGGCCGCCGCGCCGGATCGATCGACAATATCGCCGAGCCGGCATGGTCCGGTCGCGAGCGCCGCGACAATCGCCCGCGCGGCGGCGTTGTCGAATGTAAGGTTGCCGGCCGCCGTGCGCCGCGCGTACTCGATCCTGCCCACTGGGCGGGTGAGCGCGAATGCGCTGCCGAGCAGCCGTGCGCGCTGCTCGTGCTCGTCCAGCCGCCCGCCCTCGCGCGCAAAAATGTCGCGGCGGAAGAACTGATCGATCAGGAAGTCACGGGCGAGCTCGCGCACGTTCTCGTCGCCGATGGCCGCGAGCGCCTCGCGGGCGCCGCGTCCAAGCACGAAGGAATCATGGTTCTCCACCAGCGTCGCCGAGCCGACCGGCGCGAGCCCGATCGTCGCCATGTCGGCACGGACCTCGGTGACGAACAGCGGATCCCAATGCTGGCCCATATATTCGTGGGCCAGATAGCTCGAGCCGAAGCGGTCTTCATGCTCCCGGATCACCGCCAGCATGGGGCTTGCCACCAGGGCCGGCGCCTTCAGCTCGAGCAGCGAGGCGACGATTTTCAGCGCCGCCGCGACCCGCTCGGTGCTGTCGCCGGCGCAAATTCTTCCGACGGCGCGGACCAGACGCTGGAACGGCAGATCAGCGGCGCGGCCGGGCATGGCGTTGTAGCTGAGGTAGACGAGCCCGCCGGGCGCAAGGTGGCGGTCGATGAACGACCGCATGTCGGCCCGCACGTCCGGCCCGACCCACGAATAGACGCCGTGGGCCACGATATAGTCGAATTGCGGGAGCGCCAGATCGCCGGCCACGGCGAAATCCGCCGCATGAAAGCTGACATTGGCGACGCCCGCCTCGGCGGCTAGCCGCCGGCCGTGATCGATGTGCTCCGGCATGGCATCGATGCCGTGGAATTGCCCGGCCGGATTCATCGCCGCCAGCATGGCGGCGGTCACTCCCTGGCCGCAACCGAGGTCGCACCAGGCAAACCCTTCCGTGCGCGCCGGCGGCGCCACGCCCGAAATGACCGCCACGTGGTCGAGCCAAGCCGGCGCGACCTCATGAATGAAGGCGCGCACATACGGGACATCCGTCACGTAGCCCTTGACCATCGTTCCACGGTTGCCTGGCGACGACCTGGGATGGGGTGGGCTGCGCCGCTCGCGGTTGCGGCGCCGATCCAGTGCCGCGAACCCGAAGTTCGCTCATACGGTGCGGCACATGCGGTTGCGAACTTCGGGTTCAAAAGCGGCACTAGAATCATAGACTTGCTAGTGTCCTTATCGATTCCGAAGTTCGTACGGAACGTGCGGCAGATGCTAACGAACTTCGGAATCGGGACACTAGCGGTCGTTGAACCTGCTCTGGTCCGGCGGCGTCCACAGGTTCCGGTTGCCAGACGAGAACCCCGATGAGCCGAAGCTGCCCGGCCTGATCCCCTCGGAGGGGCCGATGCTGAACTGCAGCCCGCCCTGCTGGGTCGTGGTCTTTCCCTTGGCCGCATCCTCGAGCGGAGCGGCAGGATCGACAACCTTCGCGCCGCCGCCGGGGTCGGTCATGGTATTCATGGTGAACGCCTGCGCCGCGGGCGCGACGACGAGTGCCGCCGCCACGAGTGTCAGGCGAAGTCGCATCAGCCGCAGATGGTCCCGCATCGTGACCGCTCCTGTGTGCCGAACCCAGGCCCCGAACCGGAGGCTGGTGTGGTCGCGGCGGAATGTCAACCTGTTGCCGGCAAGGTCGCCCCTGGCGACGACCGCACCATTGACGGGTCCGGACCTTCACCCTAGCCTCCCCCCCTTTGGCGAATGCATTTGCTGGTTTCGCGCACCGCGATTCGCGCGAATCACGGACCAGAGGGGCGAGGCGATGGCCACACCTTTGCGGGCGCTGCTGACCTTCATCGCCGGGCTGTTTGCGGCCGCGCAGGCCGATACCCCGTCCCGCGCCGAGGTGAGCCACCCGTCCCCGATACAAGTCGAGACCCTGACGCTGTCGGCCTTCGCCGCCCGGGTTCGGCAGGACACGGCGTTGCGCGCGCGCTTCGCCGCGAATCCCCGCGCGGTCCTGCGCGAGTTCGGCATCGATCCCGCGCCGTACAACCTGCCGGACCGGCTGACCGACGCCCAGATCGATCGTTTCGTGACCGACTGGTCGCGCGGCGCCGGCACGCCGACGCCGCCGCCCGTGGCCGAACCCGCGCAGCGACCGGCGCCGGTGGTCATCTACGGACCTCCGGGGGGATTCCCCAAGCGGCCCTGAACAAACAAAATGTCCGCCGCCGACCAGCACGGCGATCGCGTCTATGACGGCGATCCGCAACAACTCGCCCGCTGGCGCCCGCATGTGGATTCGCCGCCCAGCATCGCCGTGTGGGAGATCACGCTGCGCTGCGATCTCGGCTGCCGCCATTGCGGCTCCCGCGCCGGCCGTGCGCGCGCGGACGAGCTGACCACGGCGGAGGCGCTCGATCTCGTCCACCAGCTCGCCGATCTCGGCGTCAGGGAGGTGGCGCTGATCGGCGGCGAGTTCTATCTGCGCGACGACTGGGACCGGATCGCTGCCGAGATCGACCGCTGCGGCATGCTGTGCAGCATCGTCACCGGCGCCCGGCAGATGACCGACGAGCGGGTCGCCCGCGCGGTGGCGGCCGGCGTCGGCAAAATCTCGATCTCGATCGACGGGCTCGAGCGCACGCATGACGAGATCCGCGGCTCGGCCGGCTCCTGGAAGGCGGCGGTCGCGGCCGCACGCCGGATCAGCGCCGCCGGCATCGACCTCTCGGTCAACACCCAGATGAACCGCCTTACCATGCCGGAGCTGCCGGCCGTGGCCGACCTCCTGGTCGACATCGGGGCGCGCAGCTGGATGGTGATCCTGACCGCCCCGATGGGACGGGCCGCCGATCGCCCGAACCTGATGCTGCAGCCCTGGCACCTGCTCTATCTGTTTCCGCTGCTGGCGGCGATCAAGCGCGAGCGGCTCGACCCCAATGGCATCGGGTTCTTTCCCGGCAACAATGTCGGCTATTTCGGGCCGCTCGCCGAGACGCTGCGCTACGGCGCCAAGGGCGGCCATGTCTGGTCGGGCTGCGGGGCGGGCGTCTCCTCGCTCGGCATCGAGGCGGACGGCAGCATCAAGGGCTGCCCGTCGCTGCCGACGTCCGATTACGTGCGCGGCAACATCCGCCGGCACGGGCTGCGCGAGGTCGCCGCGCGGCTCGCCGCGGAGGCGGTGGAGCGCCCGGTGGAGCTGTGGGGCTTTTGCCGGACCTGCCCCTACGCCGAGCGCTGCCGCGCCGGCTGCACCTGGACGTCGCACGTGCTGTTCGGCCGGCCGGGCAACAATCCGTTCTGCCATTCGCGCGCGCTGGCGCTGGCCGAGGCCGGCCTCGTCGAAAAACTCGAGCCGGAGAGCCCGGCGCCCGGCCAGCCCTTCGACTTCGGGCGCTACCGGATCGTGGAGGCGCCGATGGGCGCCGATCTCGAGGCCGACCCGGTGATCGGGATGACGATGGCGAGCCACGCCTTCGGGCTGCGCCCGGGCTTGCCGGGTCTGTGGTCCAGGCAGCAGCTCGCCGACGCGCTCGGCGAGAAGAGCCCTGCCCGTCACGATCAGATTTGATCGGCTCCCCGGCATGGGAGACCTGAACGGCGGCGCAACCCTGTTCCCCGGGGAACAGCGCCGGCGCATCTTGCAGGGCATTCTCCTCGCCACAAGGGACACAATGATCGCGTCCCGGCCGGCTCAAGGAGACGTGTCGTGAATCCCGAGGGGGCGGTTGCAGCGATCGGGAGGCCAGAATGCAGGAGCCGCCGGCATTGCCGGCGGCTCCCAAGGATCGCTTGTTCCGTCAGGGGCGCGATATTATTAGCCCCGACGGCCCCGTCCGGCATGAGCGACCCGGCGAGCCGTGCTGGCCCGGCTGGTGCTCGCACGGGGATGGCTGACCCGGCTGGCGCTCACCCGGGCATGGCTGACCCGGGTGGGGCTGACGCGGGCCTGGGTCACCCGGGTGGCGCTGACGCGCGCCGGGGCGAGCCGGGTGGGGCTGACACGGGCCTGGGTGAGCTTGGGGGTCGCGGCGGTGTGCAGTCGCGACGCACCTGCAAACCTGTTGCCGGTCGGCTTGGCAACAGGCTTGTTGACAACGTGCGGCCGGGTCGTATGGGCATGGGCGGTGGATGTTCCAGTGCCCTGGATCTTGCCCGGCGTGATGCCGGTGGTCGAGGGATTGACCGCGGCGGTGTGAATGCGGCCGGGGCCGATACCCGAGTTGTGGATCGCGCCGGGCTTGATTCCCGTCGTGTGCAGGGCGCCGTGGTGTGTGACGAATCCGGGCTTCACGGCGAGCTTCTTCGGGTCCACCTTGGGCTTCGTGGCGTCCGCCTTCTTCGGGTCGAGCTTCTTCGGGTCAAGCTTCAACAGCTTCTTCGGGTCGATCTTGGCCGCCTTCTTCGGGTCGATCTTGGTCGGGTCAACCTTGGTCGGGTCGTTTACCTTGGTCGGGTCGACCTTGGTCGGATCAACCTTGGTCGGATCCACCTTGGTGGGGTCGACCTTGGTCGGGTCCACCTTGGTCGGATCCACCTTGGTGGGGTCGACCTTGGTCGGGTCCACAGGTGGCGTGACGGGAGGCGTCACCGGAGGCGTGACGGGAGGATCCGTCTGGACCGGAGGCGGGGGATTCACGATGACGACTTTGACGTCGGGGCGATGGTGGTGGCGCCCGGAGCCGTCGGATCCCTGGAACCCGGATCCCCCGAAACGAGATCCGCTCGGACCTGCTGCGGCCGGCGCCGGCGCCGGCGCCGCTGCGGCAACCGGTGCCGGTGCTGCCGGACACGGCTGATTGAGGTTCTGGAAGGCCGTCGGCACGCGGGCGCCGTCGGGCTGGATGGTGTAGGTCACGTCGAACAAGCTGGGGCCGTTCGCGCCCAGCCGGCATTCCTGAGCCACTTGAGTGACCGGCTCCGCGAGAGCCGCACTCGAGGTCAGCAGAGCGATCAAGCTCGCCGAAAAAAGATACTTCTTCATGGTCCTGTCCCTTACCCTGGGGCGAGGAAGGATTTCCGTCGCCGTTGCCCGCTCATGCCAGCATTGCGGCTGTCCCGACTGTGACGTTGCGCACAATTGATCTTCCTCACACTTGAACCGAGCAAACAAACAGCGTCGGAACGCGACTGCGTTCGCATGATGTCGCGGGTGTCGGCGTTGGGCAGCAGCAATGCCGTGCTGCTTTGAGGAAAACTGAGCCGGCGACCGCATGGTCCGGCGGCGGTCGCCGCCGCCGGTGCGGCACTTTCCGAGCCTGAAAAGGGCTTCCGGTGCCGACGGGTCGAGAGGCACGCGTGACCGCGCGCGCCTCTGCGCCCCCTCGATTCGCCTGCGAAACATCGTGTGTGCGCGGGGTCACAGTCGCAACACCCGCAATCTGACATCCATTCCGGGCACGGCGGTGGAATCGTTCCCCGATCCAGGAAACGATAGGAGCAGGGCAATGAAAAAGTTTCTTCTCTCGGCTGGGTTCGTCGCATTGCTGGCCTCGAGCGCCAGCGGCGCCCCGATGTACCAGACGGTTCAGCAATGCCGGCAGGACGAGGATCGTCTCGGCTGGTTCAACGTTACCTATACGATCCAGCCCGGCGGCGCCCGCGAGGCCACCGACGCGCAGGATCTCAATCGCAATTGCACGGCGGCCGACTACCAGCAGTCGGCCCGGGTAGCGGCCCAGTGGGGCGAGGTCTGGCCGGCGCTGCAGGTTCAGGCAGCGCCCCCGGTGCAGGCAGCACGTCCCGCTCCGGCCCCCCTCCCGCAGATGGCGGCTCCGGTGCGGCCGGCACTTCCGGCTCCGGTTCAGGCCCCGGCGCAGACGGCGGCTCCGGTGCAGCCTGCAGCTCCGGCTCCCGCCGGTGGACCGGCGCTCGTCGCCACCGGTACGCGCCTGATCGGCGAGCTGATGGCGAATGGCACCGTGCGCGAGCTGATTAACAATCAGGTCGGGTCACTCGGTCAAATGTCTCTGTCCGATCTGCCCGGCCTGCCGCAGCGTCCCGGCGCGAATGTGCCGAGGCGGTGACGCGAGTCATTTCGTTCGGCGAACTCACGCTGGTGCAACCGATGGGGTCCGTCTCACCGCACCGATCGGTTTGACGGACCTCGAGAGCTCCATCGTGCCGCCACACAGGAGGGAGCCATGCTTCCTGCACGCGTTGTCATTGGGCTTATCCGGCTGCCGGCCGTTGTTGGTCTGGGTTTGACGATCGTTCTGGGCATGTCGAAGGCTGAAGCCTCGACCTTTTGCCCGCCCAAGGGCCCCGGAGCGCCGACCTACTGCAACAACATTCCGTACAAGAATAACGAGGGACCTTCCAATCGCCTCCCGTCGAGCCAGCGCACCAGACTGGACGACGCCCAGAAGGGCAAACGATAGGCTGCCGGAGATTGAAGCGCTGATGCGCTTGCTGCTCTGCGTGGCGCGATGAGACCAGAGTTGACGGATGCCGTGCGTTTGCGCGGTCCGCGCCCTCTCTGGTCAAGCTTTCCGTGGTGACCGCGCCCTTGGATGCTGATGCCGCGGTCTCCCGCGGCCGCCTCGATTACCTGTTGCGCCCATTGGGGCGTCTTTGTGCAAAACTTGATCCCGACGGGGCTCTTCTCGAACGTGCGCCGCAAGGGCGGTTCGTGCGGACCAGCCGCCCGGCCTCCGAGCCTGGCCGCAGGCGCACACATCATCCGGCAGGGCTTGTATTTACTTTGCGATCGTGTATACTCTGTATTGCAAAGTCGAAGTTGAGGTTAAGCGATGCGCGATCTCGACAGGGCGTTGGCCGACATTTTCGCAATTCGCAGCCAGATTGCCGCCGGCACGGCGTTTCGGGGCTATGGTCCGACGGCTGTCGCCGCCACTGGCGGCGTGGCTCTGGTCACCGCGGTTCTTCAATTTCTGTGGCTCGACGATCCGACCAGTCATCCGCTGGCCTTCTTCTCAGGCTGGGTTGCAACCGCGTCCGTGTCCGCCGGAATGATCTGGATCGAGATGAAGGCGCGGTCGCGTCGGCATCATTCGGGGCTGGCCGATGCGATGATTCACCAGGCCGTCGAGCAGTTTCTGCCGGCCGGCGTTGCCGGTGCCTTGCTGGCCGTGATGCTTTGGAAGTTCGCTCCGGAGACGCTGTGGATGCTTCCCGGCCTGTGGCAAGTACTCGTGAGCCTCGGGGTGTTCGCATCGGTCCGCTCGTTGCCTCGCATGGTCGCATTCGCGGGCGCCTGGTATTTCGTGGCAGGTTTCACGGCCTTGCTGCTGGCAAGCCAAAGCCACGCGCTGTCGCCCTGGACGATGGGCCTGCCATTCGTGATCGGCCAGTTCCTGATGGCTGCGCTCCTGCACTTTGCTTCCGGAGAGATCGATGGCGAAGACTGAAGCGAGCAACGCACCGTTCGCCTACGACGGTCTCGATCGGGTCATCCACGAGAAGGCCAGGCTCGGGCTGCTGACCTCGCTCATGGCACATCCCAAGGGATTGGCTTTCGCCGACCTCAAGCAGCTCTGCGGACTGACCGACGGCAACCTCAGCCGTCATCTTCAGGTGCTCCAGGAAGCCGGGCTCGTTGAAATCACCAAGGGCTATGAGGGCAACCGGCCTCACACCAGTTGTCGACTGACGAAAATCGGCCGCCGCCGCTTTCTCGATTATCTGGCCGTGCTCGAGCGGCTGGTTCGTGACGCCGCCCAGGCCGCCGGGAAGGAAGACGCCCCCTCGGCTCGGCTCGGCATCCTTCCCGCCTGATCCGCGTCGCCCCCTTTTTTTGCCAGGAAACTTTGCGATGCAAAGTAATCTCTCATCCAAACTCCATGTCGGCATCATCATGGACGGAAATGGACGATGGGCGACCCGGCGCCGGCTATCGCGATTGCGCGGGCACGAGGCCGGCGTTGCGGCAATCCGGTGCGTTGTCGATGCGGCGCCACGGCAAGGAGTTCGGAACGCTGACGCTCTATGCCTTCTCCAGCGACAATTGGCGCCGGCCACAAACAGAGGTGTCGGCGCTGATGGCACTTCTGCGGTTCTATCTGGACAACGAGGTCGACAACCTGATCCGCAATGGCGTTCGACTCACCGTGATCGGCCGCCGCGACCGTCTCCCCGACGGCCTTTCCGATGCAATAGAGCGCGCCGAGATCGCCACAGCGAGCGGCGATGTCCTGCATCTGCGCATCGCGGTCGACTACTCGGCCCGGGACGCGATCCTGAATGCCGCGACCCAAGCCGCCGGGACGGGCGATCTCACGCGCGAGGCCTTTGCGCAGTTCGTCACCGGCGAGGCGGCACTTCGCGATGTGGACCTCGTCATCCGGACCAGTGGCGAGAAGCGGTTGTCCGACTTCCTGCTGTGGGAGAGCGCCTACGCCGAACTGCACTTCACCGAACGGTTGTGGCCGGATTTTGCGGCGGAAGATCTGGCGGAAGCGCTGACGTCTTTTCGCCAACGCGAACGCCGGTTCGGCGGCCTGCAGCCCGTGGCTCTCTAGTCGGGCTAGCGAAACTGGAGCATTCGTTCATGCGCATTCTCCTGATCAACGTGCCGCATCCCTCGATCGGCAGCCGGATTCCGGACGACCACCTGCCGCCACTGGGCCTGCTCGCGGTTGGCGGGCCATTGATCGACGACGGCCACGACGTCCGCCTGATTGACGGTGAGTTCGGCCCTATGTCGACACGGGCCATCGTCGTGGAAGCGCTCGGCTTTTTTCCCGATGCTATCCTGTTCGGCCATTCCGGCTCGACGTCCGGCCACCCGGTCATCGCAGAGGTTGCGCAAGCCATCACCGAAGCGCTGCCCAACGTGTGTGTCGTATACGGAGGTGTCTTTCCGACCTACCACTGGCGAGACATCATGATTGAAGAACCTTACGTCACTGCCATCGTTCGTGGCGAAGGCGAGGAAACGGCGCGACGCTTGATGTCTGCGCTCGAGCGGGGCCAGCATCTCGACGACGTGCCGGGCATCGCCTACCGTGACGCCGATGGGCTCCACGCAAATCGACCGGCGCCGGTGATCCGTGATCTCGACGCCTATCGGATCGGCTGGGAGCTGATCGACCACGCACGTTACAGTTATTGGGGCGGGCTGCGGGCCGTGGTGGTCCAGTTCGCGCGAGGCTGCCCGCACCTGTGCAATTATTGCGGACAACGCGGCTTCTGGACGCGATGGCGCCATCGCGATCCCATCCGGTTCGCCAAAGAGCTGGCGCGCCTTCATCGCCAGCACGGCGTCAAAGTCATCAACTTCGCCGACGAAAATCCGACGGTATCGAAGAAGGTCTGGCGGGTGTTCCTCGAGGCTCTGATCGCCGAGAACGTCGACCTCATACTCGTGGGATCGACGCGGGCCGACGACATCGTTCGTGACGCCGACATCCTGCATCTTTACAAGAAGGCCGGGTGGGCCCGCTTCCTGCTGGGGATGGAAAGCACCGACGAGAGAACGCTTGAGCTCATACGCAAGGGCGCGGCGACTACGACCGATCGAGAAGCCATTCGCCTGATGCGTCGCCATGGCATCTTGTCGATGGCGACGTGGGTTGTCGGATTCGAGGAAGCGACCGATCGCGACCACTGGCGCGGGCTGCGGCAGCTTCTGTCATATGATCCCGACCAGATCCAGATGCTCTACGTCACGCCCCATCGGTGGACACCGTATTTCAGACTCGCTGCCGACCGCCGAGTGATCCAAACCGATCGACGCCGTTGGGACTACAAGCACCAGGTGCTTGCTGCTCGATACATGCCGCCCTGGCGCGTCCTGCTCTGGTTCAAGTTTACCGAGATGGTCCTTCAGGCCCGCCCAAAGGCCATTTGCCGCGTACTGTTCCATCGTGACGCGGGCCTGCGCCAGGCGATGCGCTGGTACACGCGGATGGGACGCCGGGTCTGGCCTTACGAGATTCGCAATTTCCTGCGCGATCGCCGTGTGAAGAACGGACCGACAGTTGCGCAGTTCTGGGGCGCTCCCCAAGACGCGCAAGAAGAATCCATGTCCTCTGCACGACCGGAACGCCCGATCAGCGTGCAGAAGGTTGCCGGAACCTACCGGAGACAAGGCCGGATCGAGCAGGCGATCGCCGACTATCGCGAAGTCCGGAAGCTCGATCCGGCGCTGGCGCAGGCCAGGTCGAAGCTGCAGGAGCTTGGTGTTCAGCCCTGACGGCGACGCTCACGATGCTCGGTCGTCGGCTGCCGCCAATCGACCTGTCGGCCTCGGTTCAGGCGGCGGCGTTGCGGTCGCCTGGCGCCGTCCCGCCGGCGGCGCAGCCTTGTTCCCTGGGGAACAGGGTCTCGCTGGCGCCGTAACCCTGTTCCCCGGGGAACAGCGGGAGCGCAGCGGGCAGCGCATTCTCCTCCTCACAAGGGGCGCGATGGTCACGTCCCGCCGGGCACGCAAGGAGGAGCGTTCTTGACGACCGGACTGCCGGCTCATGGGCAGAAGCCCGGAAAGCAGAAGCCGCCGGCACTGCCGGCGGCTCCCAAGGTTGGCTTGCTCCGTCGAGGTGCAGGATACTCAGCCCCTGCGCGACCGTCCTCCGGAGTGGTGGCTCATGCGGCTGCCACCCCTGTTGCTGACCCGGGCATGGCTGACCCGGTTGCTGCTGGCGCGGTGCTGGCTGAACCGGTTGCTGCTGGGACGGGCCTGGGCGACCCGGGTGCTGGTCGGGCGGTGCTGGGTGAACCGGTTGCTGGTCGGACGAGCCTGGGTGAAGCGGTTGCTCGAGGGAGTGTGGCTCGAGGTGGTGTGGCTCATGGTCTGCGGTCGCGCCTGGCTGGTGAACCGGTTGCCGGTCGGGGCAGGGCCAAACCTGTTGCCTGTCGGAGCGCTGGCAACCTTGTTGCCGGTGGTCTGCGGCCTGCTCACCGGGTTGGTATGGACACCCGAGTTGGTATGGACACCCGTATGGACGCCCGTGTTGGTATGGATGCCCGTGTTGGTATGGATGCCGGTGTTGGTGTGGATACCCGTGTTGGTATGGGTGCCCGTGGACGATCCGGTCTGGATCCGGCCGGGCGCGATGGCCGCGGTCTGGACGTGGCCGGAGTTCATCCCGGTGCCGGGAACCCGGCCGGTCGAGTTGGTCGAGGAGGTGATCCGGCCGGGGGCGATCCCGTGGGTCGGGTTGGACGTGGTCCCGGCGGTGTGCACACCGGCGTGATTAGGCGCGAACTGGCCGTTGGGCTTGTTCTGGCCGTTCTGGCCGATCTGAGTCTGGCCGGGCTTCGGCTGCCCGTTCTGGCCGGTCTGAGTCTGGCCGGGCTTCGGCTGGCCGTTTTGGCCGGTCTGGGTCTGGCCGGGCTTCGGCTGGCCGTTTTGGCCGGTCTGGGTCTGGCCGGGCTTCGGCTGCCCGTTCTGGCCGGTCTGGCCGGGCTTCGGCTGGCCGTTCTGGCCGTTTTGACCGTTCTGGCCGTTCTGGCCAGTCTGGCCGGGCTTCGGCTGGCCATTCTGGCCGTTCTGGCCGTTCTGGCCGTTTTGGCCATTCTGACCGTTTTGCCCGTTTTGCCCGTTTTGGCCGTTCTGGCCATTTTGGCCATTTTGGCCGTTTTGGCCATTCTGCCCGTTTTGTCCGTTCTGGCCGTTTTGCCCGTTCTGGCCTTTGTTCACGATCTTGATCTTGATGATGAGGCCCGGGCGAATCTTGGTGCGCGACCCATCACCGTCCCCAGAGCCCGATCCCCCGGTTCCAGCCGAACCGGAGCCGGCCGGGCCGGCACCCGACGGAGCAGCGGCGGCAACCGGAGCGGGAGCCGGCTCGGGAGCCGGAGCAGGCGCCGGCGCCGGAGCGGCAGCGACCGGCGGGGCGACGTTGCACGCCTGATTAAGATCCTGGTAGTTGGTCGGCACGCGGGTGCCGTCGGGCTGCACCGCATAGGTCACGCTGTACCACTCGTAACCATTTCCGGCCGGGAGGCATTCCACCGCCATCTGGGTGGCCGGAGCCGGGGCCGGTGCGCCGGCAGGAGCTGCCGCAACCGGCGCCTGCGCGTAGCCGGGGGCCTGGGCGGGAGCCGGAGCGGCCGGCTGCAGGGCCGCCGTCTGCTGCATCTCCAGCGCCGGCCAGCTCTCGCCCCATGCCGCCACCGCCTGGCGCGACTGCTCGTAGTCGGCCGCGCTGCAAGGCTGATTGAGGTCCTGGGCCTCCGTCGGCACCTGCACGCCGTCGGACTGGATCGTATAGGTGACGTTGAACCAGCCGAGGCCGTTGTCGGTCTGGCGGCACTGCTGGTAGGTCTGAGTGGTCGGCTCGGCGAGAGCCGCGCTCGAGGTCAGCAGAGCGATCAGGCTCGCCGAGAGAAAATACTTTTTCATGGTCCTGTCCCTTCCCGTGGGGCGGGGAGTGATTCCCGTCGCCGTGACCCGCTCATGCCAGCATCGTGGGTCACGCGACTGTGACGTGCCGCACATTGAACTTTCCGCACGCTGAACACACCGCATCCATCCGACACACGCGACCGCCACCGGCGAAGCCCCCTTGCCGGATTCATGCGCCCAGCAGGGCGTGTGATCTTCCGATTGCGGCCGGTCGACCGGCGCATGTCCCGGCGAAGTGTCCGCGATTGGCCGGCAAAGGACCTGCGCCACAGGGGTTTCTGGAGCGCGTTCCGATCACACCTGATCGGGATGCGCTCCCGGAGCTTCGGGACATGACCGCCTTCGCGCCCCTGAGTCGGACCCAGGATGCAGGAGGCGCCGCTGTTTCCGGCGGCTGCGTGGCCGCCTCATCCATCGCCGTGAAAGGGTTTTCCGGCCGCTGCGTGCGGAAGACGCCCGCATTCGCGACCGGCGCCAGGGAGCCTGTGTGCGCAAGGTCACAGTCGGAAAACCCGCCGACCTGACATTCATGCGGGGGACGGCGGTGGAATCGTTCCCCGACCCAGGAAACGATCAGGAGCAGGGCAATGAAAAAGTTTCTTCTCTCGGCCGGGTTCGTCGCATTGCTGGCCTCGAGCGCCTATGGCGCCCCGATGTACCAGACGGTTCAGCAATGCCGGCAGGACGAGGATCGTCTCGGCTGGTTCAACGTCACCTACACGATCCAGCCCGGCGGCGCCCGCGAGGCCACCGACGCCCAGGATCTCAATCGCAATTGCACCGCGGCCGACTACCAGCAGTCGGCCCGGATGGCGGCACGGTGGGGCGAGATCTGGCCGGCGCTGCCAGTGCAGGCAACAGCCCCGGTGCAGCCGGCACGTCCCGCTCCGGCTCCCCTGCCGCAGATGGCGGCTCCGGTACAGCCGGCACGTCCCGCTCCGGCGCCCCTGCCGCAGATGGCGGCTCCGGTGCAGCCGGCACTTCCGGCTCCGGCTCCCCTCCCGGCGCAGACCGCGGCTCCGGTGCAGCCGGCAGCTCCCGCTCCCGCCGGCGGACCGGCATTGGCCGCCACCGGCACGCGCCTGATCGGCGAGCTGATGGCGAATGGCACCGTGCGCGAGCTGATTACCAATCAGGTCGGGTCGCTCGGTCAAATGTCTCTGTCCGACCTGCCCGGCCTGGCGCAGCGCGCCGGCGCGAACGCGCCGAGACGGTGACGCGAGCCATTTGCCGAAGTCACCTGGACTTTGCCGTTATCCTGAGATGATCCCTCCTGCCGGCGCGCCTGCAGGAGGGATTTTCATGTCCGGATCATCCCGCGCAAATTTTCCTCTGGCGGTGTTCGCGGCCGATTGATGTGGCGCAATGCGGATCGCCGAAATTCGGCCCACTATTCAAAAGGAGAGGATGCCTGTTGCGGGATGGAGGCAGATATGCATCTGGCCCCGAGGGAGTTTCTTCCCATCGTGCGCCGCGACGCGGAATATGTCGCGGGCGTCATGGCGGCGCTTGTCCTTGTCGTCTTCTTCAGCTTCGCAATAGCCACGACCGCCGTGGAGGTGGCGCGGCTTATTTCGGTCGTCGCGACGCCGTAGTCATCACCGGATGCGACTGGGAACAGCCGGACGATGCGGACATTCAGATCCGCGATCGTGAGGTGGCGGATTGCCTGCGGATACGCGACGGCGCCGCCAGGTCCAGGCATGCCCGGCACAGAGTGGGAAATATCCAGCCGCTGCTCGATGTCGAGTTCGCCAAAATCTTCTTCAATTCTTCGCAGCGGGCCGAGGTGCATTTGATCCCTCTCGACCATCTCTTCCGCCGCTTCGCCATCGGCTTCTCTCTGCGGGTGACCGGGCTGAAAGAATCAGCGGAATCATAACGACTTGGATGGCTCTGGCAACCATGAGGCGACCGGCGGGGACCGGCGGGGCTCGCCGTAAGGGAAGCGGAACGGAAGATTGTTCCGACGCCTGCCCGCAGATTGATCTGCATCAATGCGCGGACGCAAGGTTTCGCAGCCAGATCGAGGACGAACGCAGGAGGGTCTGATGACAGTCCGCCCTGACCGCCCCGCCGCGGCCGACACGGTTGGTTGCGAGCACGACGACCTGCTTTTCTGCCGCATGGCGATCCTGGGTCTTGATCTCGACGCAATCGAGCAAGGCGACCGCAAGACGTTCAACGAGCTGGAGCAACGTTGCTGGAAATGCGACTCCCGGGGCGCATGTGAGATCGATCTGGTGCGCGATCCCAACAACCCCGTATGGGAAACGTATTGCCCGAACTCGGCGCTGCTCAACGTGCTCCCCGGGACATGGTGGCTGCCGCGCTGACCTGAGCAGCGTCTCTGCGGCGCACGGACGCGAGTGCCGCGCCCGCCGGAACGCGTGGCCGCGCCGGGACCTCATTATCGCCGCAAGCTGTTTTCCAGGACCCGGCGGGACAGCAGGGCAGTGACCAGGCTGTCGCCGACCTGTAATCTGGCGCATGTTCTTGTCGGCGAACCGCCATACACTTCGCCAAGAAATGCTCTCGGGAGGCCTCGTCATGCCCGCGCAGCGCTTCGGACCAGCCCGTCTCGCAGCCGCCGCCCTGATCGGCGCCGCCGCGCTCCTGCAAGCCGCCCACGCCCAGGTCGCCGACCGCACCATCGAGGAGATCAAGGTGGAGGCGCAGGCGCGCGCCGAGCGTGGCGCCTATCCGCTCATCGGGCTCGATCCGGCCGACGTGCGCGAGGCGCTCGGCGCGATCGCCACGCGCGACCCCGACGACTGGGCCCGCGGCTGGGCGATGGTCGCCGACCGCTACGTCGCAAAAGCGAGAGCTGCCGCGACCCCCGCCGAGGCCGACGCGAGCTATCTCAAAGCCTGGCGGCTCTACTATTTCGGCCAATGGCCGGCGCCGACCTCGCCGGGCAAGCAGGAAAACTACCGCAAGGCACTCGACGCCTATCGGATGCATGCCGAGAAGCTCGATCCACCGCTGGAGGTCGTGCGCATTCCCTTCGACGGCGCGGAAATCGTCGGCTATCTGCGCCTGCCCAAGGCGGGCCATCCGGTCCCGGTGGTGATGGTCATTGCCGGGCTCGACAGCCGCAAGGAAACCGCCGCGGTGAGCCATGCGGCGCTGCTCGCGCACGGCATCGGCTTCTTCGCCGTCGACGGACCGGGCACCGGCGAGGCGCCGGTGAAGGCGAGCGACACCGCGGACCGCATGTTCTCCAGGGTGCTCGACCACCTCGCCGCCCGTCCGGACATCGACCGGACGCGCATTCTGGTGCACGGCATGAGCTTTGGCGGCTATTGGGCCGCCAAGCTGGCGTTCACCGAGCGCGACCGGCTGCGCGGCGCCGTCGCGCAGTCGCCGCCGGTGCACGAGGCGTTCCAGGAGGCATTCTTCCGTGCCACCCTGCATACGCGCGAATACCTGTTCGACCACCTGCCGGCGACCTTGAAAGTGCTCGGCGCGGCCTCGCTCGACGAGGCGGTGGCGCTGCGGACGCGGCTGTCGCTGAAGACGCAAGGTCTGGTCGGCCGGCCGGCGGCGCCGCTCCTGGTCGTCGGCGGCGTCAAGGACACCCAGGTGCCGATCGCCGATCTCGATCTCCTGATCCACAGCGGCACCGAGCCGCGCGAAGCCTGGATCAATCCGGCCGGCGGCCATATGGGGCGCGAGGCCAAGGGGTGGACCGACCCGGTGATCCTGCGAAAGGTGATCCTGCCGTGGCTGGTGCGCACCGCGAACGGGGAGTAGAGCCGGCGTCCTTGCGCGGTGGTCGAGGCCTCAGACGAATGCCATGACTCGCAGGACCCGGCCGTCCTCGTCGGCGATCTCGATCGACCAGCCGTCCCACCCTTCATCGTGGATGATGCCGGGCCAGATCGCCTTCGCGGCCTCCATGGCCGCCGGCGCCATCACGTCGTCATCGGGCAGCTCCACGCCGATCCAGTCGCGAACGCGCTGCTGACCCTTGACCAGATGGAAATGAAATCGAAATCGGCATCGGGGTCGCCGCATTCCTTCGCTGGCCGCCTGCTGTGATCGCGATGAGAAAGGCCGACCGGAAAGGGCTGGCCGCCCGGATTGACCGGGTGGTAGCGGCCGGCGACGCACACTGTCTTGCTGTGGCGTGCCAAAAACTTGCCGGAGCGGGCCGCCGGCGCATGGTCCGGCGAAGTGGCTGCCGGTTCGCCGACAAGACCATGCGCGACCAAGGAGTCATGGTCCGGCGAAGTGGATGCCGGTTCGCCGACAAGACCATGCGCGACCAAGCGAGTCATGGTCCGGCGAAGTGGATACCGGTTCGCCGGCAAAAACATGCGCCACTCAAACGGCTGCTTGGCGCGCCACCTCCTCATGCCCACGCGCCTCACGCGGGGTCTTGCCCGTCCAGCGCTTGAACGCGTGGGTGAACGCGCTGACCTCCCGGTAGCCGAGCAGCCAGGCGATCTCCGAGATCGACAGGGCCGAATCCCTGATATGGCGCTGCGCCAGGTCGAACCTGAGCCTGTTGAGGACTTTTCCGAAGGTCAGCCCTTCGGCCGCCAGCCGGCGCGCCAGCGTCCGTCTGCTCATGGCGAGCTTGCGGGCAACGTCGTCGACGCGTGCCGCACCGTGCGGCAGCAGCGATGCGATCGCATTCTCGATGTCCGACGGCATGACCCCGCGGTCCGGCGCCCGCCGGGCGAGCGCCTCCTCGCAATAGGCGATCAACAGCTCGTTGAGGTAGGCGTCGGCGCTGACCACCGGCATGTCCTTGACCGCCCGCGGCAGCGCGATCTCGTCCACCGCGGCGCCGAAGACCGCGGTGGTCCCCAGAAACTCGTTGATCTCGGAAACGCCTTCGTGACGATGATGGACGAGCTTGACGGCATTCGGCACCACGTGCCGGCCGGTGAGCTCGCGGATCGTGCGCATCACCGCCGTCACCCAGAACTCGATCTGGTGCCGATCGGAATGACGTGCAACCCCGACATAGCTGACAACGATCGCCATATCGTCATCGCGGTCGGCCGAGCCGAGCGAGACGCCCTCGTTGGCCATCCTGCTGTAGCGCGCCATGCGCCGCAGGGCTTCGCCGACGGTCTCCGACGAGGCCGAGACGTAGTGCAGCAGCCCGACCTCGCGCAGGTCGAAATTCTTGGCGAGGTGGAAGCCGAGAAGCGGGTCATGCAGGGCGTCGGCGGCGAGATCGAGAAACGCGATCTGGCTCTGCACCTTGAGCCGGGCGCCACGGTCGTCGATCTGCTGGACCGACAGCCTGGCCTTCCACAACAGCGGCGCCAGCTCGATTCCGGCCTGCTCCAGCCGCGCACAGGCAAGCCGCGTGATGACGCCCCCGGCGTTCGGCATCCTTGCGACCTGTTTCGGATCGACCGGCATCGGTGCCACCCCTTGCGACGGGAGATGCTCCGCCGGTCTGGCATCCAGGATCAAACCATTGGCCCATCATAGCAAGACGCGAGCCGGGCGTCGCCGCTACAACCGCGCCCTCCCGCTGCCCCCGCAGGGGGCGGGGCCGCTTGGGCCCGGAGGGAGATTTTCATGATGTATCGGCACGGGCAGGGCGCGGCGCTTGCCCACAGCGCGGAGGCAGGCGCCATTCCGGGATTTTGGTCGGGTACGGAGGTGCCCAGGACGGCTGACAGGAAGCTCACTCATCGGCAGTTCGTCGCCGCCTACCTGACGCTCTTCCTCGTCCGCCCCGGCGACGACGGCACCAAAGTCGCCTCGCTCGCGCGGTTCGGCGCCTACGAGGTGCGGCTGATCGAGTTCATCGAAGAGACGTTGGTCGACATCCCGGTCGTATGGCTGGAGCTCTTCGCCCACGACACGCGCTCCTCGCTCGACAGCGTCCGCTGCGACGACCTCGACGAGGCGGTCGCCGCCGCCGACGAGTTCGTGGCCCGGGCACAGGAGCTCCGGGAGCGCTCCCGGGTTCGCGGGTGAGGGGCGCCCGATGCCTCCTCAGCGCAGGAATTTCTCTTCGTCGGCCCTGATCGCGTCCATCCTCTGCAAGCGGAAAATCTCCTCGACCGAGACGATCTCGCGGTCCACGTTGCGGATGCCGCCATCCCGGCGGATCTTTGCGAACACGTCCTGCATCGCAGTGACCGAAGCCCGGATGGCGTGGTTGCCGTAGATCACCATCCTGATCTTGCCGAGCGCCTTGATCCGGTCCGCGTCCATCTCCGGATAGGCGGTCGGCACGATGACCACCGGCACCTTGCCGCCGAAGGCGCGGACAAAACTTTCGATCTCGTCCGGCGTCTTCTGCCTGGAATGGATGAGGATCATGTCGGCGCCCGCCGCCTCGTAGGCCGCGGCGCGCCGGAGCGCCTCGGCCTCGCCGAGCCCGGCGATCAGCGCCTCGTCGCGCGCGATGATCAGGAAATTTTCGTCTTGCCGCACATGCAGCGCCGCCTCGATCTTGCCCTGGAACTCCTCGATCCGCAGCAGCTCCTGCCGGCCGCCGGCGATGAGGCTGGTCACCTTCGGGAAGGACTTGTCCTCGATCACCACCGCCGCGGCGCCCGCCCGCTCGTACTGCTCGACCGCATGGATCACGTTGATGGCATTGCCGAAGCCGGTATCGATATCGGCGACCACCGGCAGCTCCACCTGCCCGGCCATGGCACGCACCATGTCGAGGTGCTGCGTCATCGAGACGAGGCTCACGTCGGCGAGCCCATAGAGCGCCGAGAGCTCGAAACCCGACGCCCAGATGCCGTCGAACCCGGCCTCCTCCGCCAGCCGCGCCGACAGCGGGCTGTGCGCCGCCATGACATGGACGAGGCCGGTCGCGGCCATCCTGTCCTTGAGGATTTTGCCCTTGCTCATGATCGCCAAACTTTCAGCGGATTGGCTGCCATACCCATTGCCCATTGCGATAGGTGATCAGCAGATCGCAGCTTTTTCCGGATGTATATTCCTTTCGCGGGTCTGGCTTGCACTTCGGATCTCCCGCGTAGATCGAGGCAGCCATCAACTGAAAGCGCCCGGTGTCGCTGGCAAGGCTTATGAACTTTCTGTGGAGATGCTCCTTGAACACTGTCTTCCACGCGCCGCCTGCCTGTTTCCATATGATCAGGTCGCACCCTCTGTTGCTGCAGTTCGCGCCTGCCATATGGCTGTTGCATACTTCCTCGTTGTCCACCATGAGGTCGCGCGAGCCGTCCCCATTGAGGTCGATGACATTTATGCCCTGCATCGCGTCGTAGGGCTTGAACTCAGGGTCCAGCTCTTTGCAGCTTTGACGGATTTCATCGACATGGTTTCGGACCTCCTTCGGAAGATCCTGAAAGCGCATTGTCTGCTGTTGAGCCGAAGCAGAGTTGACTAGAAAATGTGAAGCAGGAGGCATAGCCGGTGCGGCGATCAACAGAAAGCCAAATAACAGATCAGGAATACGAGGCATCATGGCACCTCCAGCGCCGAGCGGGAACCGGCCGAGCCGTCTTCACAGCAGCCCGACCCACCCGCTTTGCGTCTTTTCGAAGGACAGCGAGCCGTTGATAGTGATGGATTTGTGCGGCCTGTCGAACGCCGCCTGGAGGTCCGCGCCACTGAGCTGAGGGCACTGGGGAAATATGCACCGGATTTCATTGCCGGTGTATTTCACCAACGCCGTGAACTTCATCTGGTAGACCTCGACGCCGGATTCGGTCTTGCTTTCACCCTTGGTCCTGGAAAAGCTGTCGATCGAGAAAGGCGGCAGGAATATCCGATCCAGTTTCTGCGCAAGAAGTGCCTTCCCGTTGTCTTCCGTCGGGGAGGATGTCGGGGAAGATGGCGGGGAGGATGTCGGGGAGGATGTCGGGGAGGATGGCGGCGAGGATGGGCTGCAGGCCGCGCACGTGGCGAGTATGATGATGCTCGATATGGCTTTGCCGATGGGGCTCATGCCTTCCCTCGTTTACCTTCGTCGCCCGATGCGCAGCCCGCAGCGGGGGCCGCAATGGCGAGAATGAACCCTAGTGCGGTGGATATGAAGTTCCTTTCAGTTGTGCCGCCCGCTCGTCATAGGAACTTCAAATCCAAACCGCACTAGAATCATAAAATTGCTAGTGCACCTCTTGATTCCGAAGTCCGCACGAGAGGGTGCCGCGAAGTGATGCGAACTTCGGAATCGGTGCACTAGCGATATCATGCGGCCGTCAGCCGTGCACGAACCGCGGCGGCTCCTTGGCGAAGAAGGCGCGGGCACCCTCCCGCGCATCCGCGGTTCGAAACACCTTGTCGCTGAGCGCGAGCGCCGCTTCGATCGCCCGATCCTCGGTGACGTCGAACGTCAGATCGATCGCCTGCTTGCAGAGCTGGAGCGCGACGTTGGCCTGCGCGGCCAGGCGCCGCGCCAGCTCCGTCGCCGACTTGAGCGCTTCGCCTCTCGGCACGACCCGATTGACCAGTCCCCAGGCGAGCGCCGTCGGGGCGTCGATCGGGTCGCCCAAAAACATCATCTCCTTCGCCCGCCCCTCGCCGATGCGGCGCGCCACGCGCACCGGTCCGCCGCTGCCCGGGAACCAGCCGAGCTTGATCTCGGGCAGGCCCAGTCTCGCATCCTCCTCCACGACGAGGAGATCGCAGCACACCGCGAGCTCGAGCCCCCCGCCGAGCGCCAGACCGCGAATCGCCGCGACCGTCGGCTTCGGGAAGTCGTCGAGCTTGCTGTACGTCTCGTTCTCCTTGACGAGCTTGCGTTCCACCATTGCTCCCGGAGCCGTCAGGTCGCGTATCTCCCTGATATCGGATCCGGCACAAAAGGCCCGTTCGCCGGCGCCGGTCACGAGAAGGACCCGCACCGCCGGATCCTTGGCAAGCCGATCGAGAAGCTCGGCGAAAGTCCGGGTGAGCTCCAGCGTGACCAGATTGAGCGGCGGGTTGTTGAGGATGATGGTGGCGACGCCATCGTCGATGGAGCAGAGGACAGGTTCAGTCATTTTTCCACCCTCATCTCAAAGGCGCATCCGCCTGCCCGGTGCCGGGCATGGCGGGGAGCTCGATCCTGCCCTGCAGGATGTTGAAGTAGCGGATGCGGAAGACCTTTTCCGTGGCGGGCTGCTTGTCCATCTCGACGAAGACACCGAAATCGAGGTTGGCGTTCGGCGGCGGCATGTCCACCGATCTCATCAAAGTCCCGTTCATCCAGGTCCTGACCCGGCCGACGTCGACGAGCACGCGCACCTCGAAAACCTGCTCCGGGCCTGTCCGGGCCCTGCCGGGATCGTCGATCGAGTAGATCACCGTCCATCTGCCGCCGGCGTTCTCGCCGAAGCTCAGGTTGCCGTTGGACCAGAAATCGACGGAATGCAGGTTGTTGCCGTCCTTGGCCCAGAACACGAGGCTCGCCGACGATCCGTTCTGCGGTTCCGGATCCGGCAGCGTGAACTGGATGCAGAAATCGCCGGCCCGCAGGGGGGTCGTTCGGTTGAGAACGAGGTAGGTCGAGGTTTGAGTGCCGAGCGTGATCGCCATCTCGCCGCCGCCGATCCTGATGGCGGGACTCTTGTCCCAGCCGCCCGAGGCATCGGTGAACCTGTCCTCGAAAATCACTCGTTGCTCGCTGCCCTGCCCGCTGCACAGGGCATGCGACGCCGCCGTCGACAGCAGAAAAATCAGCAGGACGCCCCACGTCCGCAACATGTCATCCTCCGAACGATGGCGCGGCCCCGCGGCAGGATAACACCTCGCCGATGCCCGGCCCAGGCATCCCTGTCAGAGCACGCCGTTGGTTGCGGCCGCGCGGGCGTCCGTGGCGGCGTTCCACGCGCTTGCCAGCCTCTGGGCCTCGGCGACCTGCTCGGGCCTCATCTTGCCCGCCACGGCGTCACGATTGTGCACGGCGTCGCTGCGTTTGCCGGTGTCGGACGCGGCGAAGCCCATGGCGGCGAGATTGAGCCACATATGCGCGCTGACATCGTCCGGCGTAACCCCGATGCCCGTCGCATAGGCGAGACCGAGATTGAACTGGGCCTCCGGATTGCCGCGCTCGGCGGCGAGGCGGAACCACCTTGCCGCCTCGGCATGGTTCTGCGGCACGCCTTCGCCTTCGGCGGACATGATCCCGAGGTAGAACGGGGCGGCGACATCGCCCTGGTCGGCGGCGCGGCGAAACCATTTCACCGCTTCCTTGTAGTCCCGGGTCTCGCCGCGGCCTCGGTAGTAGCGCAGCGCCAGCGTGAGCTGGGTGCGGGCATCGCCCGCACCGGCCCGGGCATGTGCCCGCGCCAGCGTGCCGGCCGGATCGCCTGCCGCGTTGGCATCATCGGCATAGACGCCGAGATTGGCCGCGACGACGCGGGCGGTCTGCAGGATCGGCTCGCGGTGGACCCCGGTCGCGAAACCCAGCGCCAGAAACGAGACGGCGACCGCCCCCATGACCTTGAGTCGCGCTTCCGCCGCGCGCCTGGCGCTGGCGTTGCAACGGTCGAGCGCCGCCTGCAGGGCGGCGATGCGGCTCTGCGCGGCCTCCTCGGCCGCCCGACGTCGGCCCCATCCAAGGCGGCCCAGGAGCGGCATGGCCGAAATTCTCCTCGCGACGTCGGCCGCAGAGATCGACGCCCGGGCGAAGATGCATTTGTGCGACATGAGTGGCTCCCCTTTCGGAATGTCCACTCGGGTGTAGGTGCCGGTTGCGCGAGTGCCTGTGATGACGAACACAGGCCCCCTGTGACGGGCGTCACAAGAAAGGCGATTGATCCGCGTCGAGCGCGGCGTTCGGGCTTTGACGGATCGTCCGCCCGTTTCGGGACCGGACAGCCCGATCCTCGGCCGATCTCGCCGCGGCCCTCCGATGCTCGTTTCCGGGTCGGGGCCCGCACCCAGCGGGACGCAGCGGGCTTCGCAATTGATGCTGTGAGCGCGACCGCAACCGTGGCAAAGACAGGAGGCTGGAAAGACCCGTCGCTTCTTCCGGAGGCGACGGCGCTCCAGGCACGCACACACTCTCTCTCCTTGCTCGAGAGGAGGCTTTGCATGTCGAGCGAGAAGCCCCTGCTCTACATGTCCAATTCTGAGAGGTTCTGGAAGATCCTGGCGCTGGAGAGCGCGCAGGCGAGGCTCGACTCATTGATCGGAAACTTCGACGACGTCGTCATCTGCGAAGTGCTCCGATACGGCTTCCGTAACGACGCAAGGATGATCCCCGAGCTGCGCCGCTTCTACCGGGAGATGGTCCTGCCCAACCTGGCCGAAGAGCATCGCTTCTCCATCTACAACCATGTTGCCGGCATGGTGGAGCACGTCGACCTCATCTCGGTGAATGCTTTTCTTCCATTCATCGCCGAGGACAGTTCACGGATGGTCGTCTCCAAGGCGGTCATCGACTATGTGAGCCTCGGCCCGTTGACCGGCGACGACCCGATAAGTCGGCCCAGGGATATCATCGCGATGATCGAGACCGGCCTGCTCAGGAACGAAGGAGCGGCTTTTGGCGCGCTGCTGCACATCGGCGATCCTCGCCTGTGCCGGCTGCTCTGGCCGTTGCGGCATCATCTTGACCTCGACGCGGTCGATGAGGCGGTGAAATGCCCGACCGGGCTCCTCCACGCTGCGGCGGTCGAATTCGAGATCGACTGGCTCGAGGAGTTGGAAGGCGACGCTCGCGACCGCCGGTTCGGCAGCCTCGCGTCCGGCCTTGCCCTGCAGAAGCGCGTCAACCAGCTCGACGTCGTATTCACCGGGCAAAGGCCGTTTCCCATGCCCAAGGAGCCCTCGCCGAGGGAGCAGGAGTTCTTCCATGCGCTCGCGAAACCAATTCCGCTCGACGAGTACGCCAGGCGCATCGCGCCCCGCCTGTACGCCCTCGCCCGATCCGAACCGCCGCCCCGGCTGATCCCGTTTGTCCTCCAGGAATGGGGGCTCGAGCCGCATGCGGAAAGTCTTGATTGATGTCCACGACGATCTGGTCGGGGCCCCCTCCGGCGGTTCGCTCGGGCCTTCGGAGACAGTCGATAGGTCGTCCGCCGCGGCGGTTCCTGGGAAGACCATCCGGAGGACATGCGCGCGGCCTATCGCGGCGGCAGCGGTACCCCGGTTGGGAAACCCCGCCGACGTCAGATTGACGGAGGCCTTGCCGCTGCCCTGGTCGCCGTGGACATACGTTGTGAATTCTGGCTTGCCGTCCTCTACCGAGACCAAAGCCGACCTTCGCGATCGACTGACCGCCTATAAAGGTTGCTGCCCTGCCGTACGATGGCGCGCCCGACAAGATTCGAACTTGTGACCTTTGCCTTCG
>CAVWIS010000065.1:0-14645 GCA_963755055.1 uncultured Alphaproteobacteria bacterium
CGCATTGCCGCCTAGCCTCTGTTGCGAAACTTCGGCGGTTTCTACGGGCAAGAGCAGGGATGGGAACACGGCGGGCTGAAGCGGCCCCAGTCCATCCCTGTCTCTGTGATCCGGCGCGCGGGCGCGCGCCGGCATCAAGGTGCCGGCGACCGCGGTCAGGCGACCTTGCCTCCCACGGCGGGCGCGGCAAAGAGCTGAGCCTGCAGCTGGATCAGCGTCTCCAGCGGATTCGCCGTATGGCCGGCTGATCGGCCGCCGGATTGTCCCGTGCCGCACTGCAAAAGCTTCACCTCGGTTCACTCGGCTTCGGCATGGTGCGGATCGGGTCCGAAGCTGGACCACTGTCGTAATGGCTTTACGCGGCGATGCAGCGCTTCTATATGGGCATCGTAACTTACGGCTCTGTCATAAATAGGAGTCTCGTAAGGGGTCTTTAGTGGTGAGGAGGGCTTGGAGATGACAATAACGGTATTGCTGATGACGATATTGACCGGACAAAATCATACCGTTGTCGCTGAGTATGACACCCCAAAGGCTTGCGAAGTCGCAGCACAGGCACACCGGAAAGTCCTTTTGGAGAACAACATCACCGTGGTCTATAGCTGTTCTCCTAAAGCGGGTTGACGCCAGCGAACTGCGCGCGCCTGGGACCTGCGGTGCATGAGTGCGGTCCTGGCACGTTCCCGACCTTGACGGGTACTGCGAAACTGCGTCCGGTTTTTGGGCACTCCCGACGGGAAGGGGGCGAGAGGCACGACCATGCGCATGCAGGAGGGTGCTGGGGCATATTCACAGAGAGAGCAGCGGTTCACGGGCCGCAAGACCAGACCCGCAAGGACACCGAAGAGCGGTATTATTGCCTTGCCGACTTATCGGCAATTGCGAGGAAGTCATGAGAACTCGATACACGGTGACGTTAGCAATGCTCGCGGGCGTCGCCATTGGCGCTGTCGCGGTCCAAGTCCTCCATGCGCAAGCCAAGCCGAAAGCCTATCTTGTCGCCGAGACCGAACTGCTCGATTCTGCGGCCGCTACCGCGTTGTATGGCCCCCTTATCAGGCCAGCAATCGACGCCGCCGGTGGTCACAGGTTCAACACTGCTGGGGGAAAGATCGTTGGATTTGTAGGCGAACCGCCCAAGCGCATTGCCATCTCGCAGTGGGACAGCCTGGAGAAAGCGCAGGCATTCGTCAGCTCGGATGCCTTCAAGAATTTGGCTCCGCAGCGTGACAAGGCATTCAAGACAATTCGGCAATATGCTGTCGAAGCAACGGAATAGGGGCATGTTACCGGCATTGCCTGCTGAGGCCGCCTCAGTTGGCGGCCTCTTTGCTTATGCGATCGACCTAACATCCGCACACCCAAGAGGACGTGCCTCTGCATGGTCGCTTGTTGCGGCGCGTGAGTTAGGTCCTGGCACATTGCCGCCCAGCCTCTGTTCCGAAACTTCGGCGGTTTCTACGGGCAAGAGCAGGCATGGGAACACGGCGGGCTGAAGCGGCCCCAGTCCATCCCTGTCTCTGTGATCCGGCGCGCGGGCGAGCGCCGGCATCAAGGTGCCGGCGACCGCGGTCAGGCGGCCTTGCCTCCCACGGCGGGCGCGGCAAAGAGCTGAGCCTGCAGCTGGATCAGCGTCTCCAGCGGATTCGCCGCATGGCCGGCTGATCGGCCGCCGGATTGTCCGGTGGTGGTGGACGTCGTGGCGCCGGATGCCTGCTGGACCGGCATCGTCAGGGTGACCTTGGAGCCGTCCTGGTAGGTGATGGTCGTCGTCGTCGATCCGTCGGGATTGGTCGCCTGCGAGCTGGTGCCGAGCGTCGCCAGCAGCTTGGCAAGGCCGCCGTCCTGCGCCGAATCGGCGCCCGGCGCGCCGCTCGCCTGGTTGTTGCCCATCATGTGATGGCGGTGGCGGCGGGCCGGCCTGGCGGCGGCGAGCTCGGCCGGATCGATCGAGCCGTCGTCGTTGCCGTCGATCGACGCGAAGGCCTTGTCGGCGGCTTGCGTATTGCCGTTGGCGCCGAGTGCCGACTGGAACTCGGACTTGCTGATGCCGCCGTCGCCGTCGGCGTCGAGCTTGGCGAAGAGTTTGGACTGCCCGGGCGAGAGCGGCGGCGTGCCGGCGGCAGCCGTGTCCGCCGATTGCTGGCCCTGATTGTGGATCAGAAAGCCGAGCACGTTGGCGTTCAGCAGGCTCGATCCGGCACCGGAGCCGCTCGAGGCGGCGTCGGTCGCGCCGCTGCGGGCGATCTGGCTGGCAAAGGCGTTCGATCGATCGTCCGTCCCAGCCGGCGGAGGGGTCGCGGCGGACCTCTTCGACGGTTGCAGGATCGACAGCAGGTCCAGCGCGGTGCTCGCCATGCCGCCATGAGCAAGATGCATGACAGGGGTCCTCATCCGGGCACAAGTTGTCCCTGGGTCTATCCAGCAATAAGCGTGCCGCCAATTTTGCCGGGCCGATTGACGCAATTGCGCGGCCTTGCCGTTTCGCCGCCCCGGCAAAACCTGCTCTCTTGCCGGCCGTCCGGCAGAATTTTCCCGTCGGACGCGGCATCCGGGCATCAGATGTCCATCGCGGCAATCAGCCGACCGGCGGGCCCGGCTGCTCGCCGGCCGGACCGTCGGGGACCCGCGCGATTGCGCCAGATCCTGCGCCGGCCGCCGGCTTCGGCGGCCAGGCGGTCTGCAACGCGAGGACGGTCGCGGGCCGCTGCCGTGCCGGGTCGCCGGCGTGCCTGGGGATGACGAATTCCGAGACCGCGCCGGTGCTGACGTCGATGAGCTTGAGGGTGCGGCCCGGCCGGGGGGCGGAACGACGGTCCAGCAGGCAGAGCTCGAAGGCGGCGAGACCGGCGACCGCGCCGCCGACCGCGACCTGCGCCCAGCGCGCGCCGCCATTGCCGCCGAAGCCGAGGAACCACGGTGATCCGACCGTCCACAGGCCGGCGAAGAAGTTCACCCATTCCTGCCATTCGGCAAAGGCGATGATCGCCGCAGCTGCCGCGAGATCGATGGTCAGGCCGGTGGTCCAGGCATTGACGACGTCCGCCGTAACGCCCCGGTGCGTCGGCGCTGCCGCCATGAGACCGAAGGTCCACGGCATGAGTGCGAGGAACGTGCCGAGAATCAGGTTGAAGACGTCGACGAGAACCTCGAGTTTCGATTGCCGGCCCGCCATTGCGACCTCGTTCGACCAGCTCGTCGGCCATAGCCGCAAGTCACTCACTCGAATCGAATACCGCCGCATCGATCGCCGCACAATGACGTCGGAGCCGACGGCTGCATCGGACAGCCCTGCGGTTTTCAACGGATCGTCTGGCCCGGGAGTTGCCTTTGCGGGGCGCTGATGTTGCTGGCCTTGCGTGCTCGCTCCTCCGGCACCGACCGGCTACAACATTCGTCCGAGGCACCGATGCTCCGCGCCGATTCCCGCTCCGGCCCTGCGACCGACCCCGAGACGGGCGACCCGGTCTATACCTACAAGCCGTCGCTCGCCGGCGCCCCCTGCCAGTTCCGGCTGCGGCCCGAGGCGCTCGAATGGCGGGCGGGCTGGCGTTCCGGGGTCATGGCCTACGACCGGGTTCGTCGTGTCCGGCTGTCGTTCCGCCCGGTGAAGCTTGCCGGCGACCGCTTTCTCGCGGAAGTCTGGGACGCCGACGGCGGCAAGGTGGTGATCGCCTCGACATCCTGGAAGAGTCTCCGCCGAGCAGGAGCCGCTCGACGCGGCCTATCGGGGATTTATCTCCGAGCTGCACCGGCGGATCGAGGCCGGCGGCGGGACGGCGGCGTTCGAGGTCGGCTTGCCCGCATGGCTCTACTGGCCGGGGGTCGCCGTGTTCGCCACGACCGCACTCGGGCTCGCGGCGCTCACCGTGGTGGCGCTGAGGGGCGGGCAGATCCCGGGAGCGCTGTTCGTCGCCGGATTCCTCGCCCTGTTTCTGTGGCGGCTCGGCGGCCATTTCCGCCGCAACCGGCCCGCCAGCTACCGGCCGGACGCGCTGCCGCCAGGCGTCATCCCGCCGCCGTGATCGGCCTCAGGTCAGGGCCGCACGACCAACACCGAGCATCGGGCATAGCGCACCACATGCGCGGCATTGGAGCCGAGGAAATAGGTCCGCACGGCCGGGCGGTGCGAGGTCATCACGATGAGGTCGGCGGCCATCAGGGCGGCCTCCTCGATGACCTCGTGATAGACGCCCCCCTGGCGGACCACGGTCGACAGCTTGTCGGGAGCAAGACCGGTTTCCCGCGCCACGATCTCCAGCGCCTCCTCGGAGGAGGAGCGCTGCTGGAAGTCGAAATCCTCCGGCACGTATTCGGCCAGCATCGCCGGGGTGAGCGGCAGCACGTTGAGCAGCCGCACCGATCCGGCCGAGGCCCGCGCCAGCGTCACCGCCGTCTCCACCGCGGGCTTGGCGAGCTCCGGATCGGAGAGGTCGATGGGCACGAGGATCTTCTTGAACATGACGGGTCAGCCTCCGGCAGCCGACAAGCGGTAGCACAGAGTCCCGGCCTTCGCTTGCGCCCTGGAAATCCCTTTGTGGCGCATGCGCTAGTCGCCGGCCAGGCGGTCAGGCTTGCGCGCGTCGTCCTCGCCCGGATCGCGGCGGCGCAGCAGCCCGGCGGCGAGATCGGCGAGGGCCGGCGCGGGCAGGGCGGCAAACGGCAGCGGACGGGCGACCTCGATGGCCGCGAGCCCGAGCCGGGCGGTGAGCAGGCCGTTGAGCACGCCCTCGCCCAGCCGCGCCGAGACCTTTGCCGCGACACCATGCCCGAGCACCTGCTGGATCAGGCTGTCGCCGGCCGCCAAGCCGCCGGTGAACGCGAGATGGGCGACCACGCGGCGGATGAGCCGGATGAGCCCGAGCGTGCCTGGCCGGCCGCCATAGAGATCGGCGAGCCGGCGCACCAGGCCGACCGCCGTGAACAGCACGAACATCATGTCGAGGGCGGCCCGCGGGCTCAGCGCGGTGACCAGGGACACGCGCTTGGCCGCCGCGGTGACCAGGGCCCGCGCCGCGAGGTCAAGCGGCGCCATCAGCTCGCGCTCGGCGAGCCCGATGAGATCGGCGCCGTCGATGATCTCGTCGACATGTCCCGCGATTGCCGACCGGGCGCGGGCGAGACGGGGGTCCGAGCGGGTCAGGGCGATGAGATCGCGCACCACCGTCCGGGCCGAATTGCGGTCGTCGGCGGCGATGGCGGCCGAGGCGCGCGCGCGCAGCTTTTCCACCGTTCGCAGACGCATGAGCCCCATCGTCTCGTGGACGATGGCGGCCGCGAGCGCGACGGCAGCGACCGCCGCAATCGCGCTCCCCAGCATGCCCAGCCATTCGGCGCGGGCAAAAAGGTCCTCGATCAGCCGCGTCACTCCGAGGCCGAGCCCGAGGGTCGCGAGGCCCGCCGACGCGGCCCAGAACGCGGTTGCGACCGACACGCGGCGCCGACGGGGAGGCGGAACGATCACGGCGGGGAGGGTGGTATCCGGCTCCGGGCTGATCACCACCGCGCCGCGCGGGGCGAGCCGGCGGGCCTCGTCGCCGGCGGGCCGCAACGGGGTGACGAGGACGGTCGGATCGTCCAGCCGGAACGCCACGGGCTTGCGGGGACGCTCGGTCACGGCATCAGGTCTCCGATCAGGAATTGCAGCGCACGGTCGAGGCGGATGTGCGGCAGGGTCGCGATGCCGCCGGCGTCGGGCTCGATGGCGGGCGGGCGAAAGCGCAGGAAGCGGTAGTCGGCACGGTCTGCCCCGGTGCTGGCGAGCCCGGCAAAACCCGCAGGCTCCGCCCCGAACAGCACCGCCGGATCCTCGGGCAGATCGCCGGGAAACACCGCGACCTCGGCGTCGCCGTCGAAGATTTCCAGGCCCGCGGTCTCGCCTGCCACCGGCACCCCGACGATCGACGGCAGGGCTTGGCGCTTGCGCTCGACCGTGGCCTCCCGGGTGGCGCGGACGGCAGCGAGCGCCACCACGTCGATCCGCGCGCCGGAAAATCTCGCCCGCGCGATGGCGCGGTCCGCGAGGCGCGCCAGGATGCGCTCGAGGCGATCATGGCTGGCGTGATGCAGGTGGTCGGCCTTGGTGGCGGCGAACAGGATGCGGTCGATGCGCGGACGGATGAGGGTGCTGGCGAACGTGTTCCGCCCGGTGCGGAAGCAGTCGAGGATCGCCGCCACCGCGCGCTCCAGGTCGGCGAGCGCGGCGGGGCCGGCGTTGAACGCCGCCAGCGCGTCGATCAGCACGATCTGGCGATCGAGCCGGACGAAATGCTCGTTGAAGAACGGCCGCACCACCTTGTGCTTGTAGGCCTCGAAGCGCCGCTCCATCATCGCCCACAGCGACCCTTTCGACGGCGGGCCGGCATCGGGCAGATCGAGCGGCGCGAAGGTGAGCGCCGGCGAGCCTTCCAGATCGCCGGGCAGCAGGAAGCGACCCGGCGGCAGCAGCCGCAGCGCATAGCGCTCGTCGCGGCAGGCGCGCAGATAGTCGGTGAACAGTCTCGCGGTGGTGAGTGCCGCCTGCTCGTCTTCCGGGCCGTCCGGGTGCCGCGCCGCGAGATCGGCGAGCCAGGCGGCGGCCAGCTTGCGTCGTGGCTCCTCGCGGGCGAGCCGCAGGGTCTCGGCCGACCATTCGGCAAAACTCGTCGCCATCAGCGGCAGGTCGACCAGCCATTCGCCGGGATAATCGACGATGTCCAATGTGAGGGTCCGGTTGCGCGCCGCGCCGCGCGCCGACTGGTAGTCGATGACGAGCCGGAGCTCGCTGACCCGGCGGGTCGATTCGGGCCAGCGCCGCTCGAGGATGAGGGCGCGCACATGGCTCTCGTAGTCGAAGCGCGGCACCGCGTCGTCGGGCTGCGGCGCGAGACGCGCGCCCGCCACTCGTCCCGATGCCAGCGGCTCGAACACCGGGAGGCGGCCGCCGTGGATGAGGTCGTGCACCAGCGCGGTGATGAATACCGTCTTGCCGGCGCCCGACAGCCCGGTGACGCCGAGCCTGACCGTCGGCCGCACCAGGTGGCCGGCGAACTCGACGAGCGCGCGCGCCGCCAGACGGGCCTCGGCGGCAGCGGCGGCAACCATGGGAAGAACGGGGCGGGGCGGCACGGTGGATGAGATAGGCGGTCGCAGCCCCGGGCGCCAGCAGCCGGCGGGTCGGGGGCGCTGCCGGATCCTAGAGCGCTTTCCGATTAGGCTGACCATGAAATCGGATGGGTCGTGGCCGGAAAGCGCTCTAGAATTCAACACTTGTCGCATTTCCTTTCGGAAAATCGGCATCCACTTTTCCGGGAAATGCTCTAATCGGTGGCGGTCTCCAGCGTGCGCGGCGCGACGAAACGATCGAGGCGTCCGGCCTTGGGATGGAGCTTGCGCCAGTCATCGATCGGGAAATCGATCACCGCGAGCGCACCGGTGGGGAATTTTTCCAGGAGCTTCTGGCGTGTGTCGACGTCCCCCGAGGCGATCAGCATCTCGGCGAGATCGCGCAGGCCAGGATTGTGCCCCACCAGCAGCAGGACGTGCACGTCGGCACCGGTCTCCTTGACGACGCGGAGAATCTCCGCGGCGCCGACCTCGTAGATGCGGGTCTCCTGGACCACCGGAATTTTTTCCGGGAACGCCGCGGCCACGAGATCCCAGGTCTGCTGCGCACGGGTGGCGGTGGAGCAGACGACGAGGTCCGGCACGAGCCCATGGCGCGCCATGTAGGCGCCGAGCTTCGGCGCGGCGTCGCGGCCGCGCGGGGCCAGCGGGCGCGTCCGGTCGGGGGCGCCGAGGCTCGCCCAATCGGACTTGGCGTGGCGCAGCAGGATCAGGCGGCGCATGATGTCGGCATCGCGTGTCGTTCAGCCCTTGTTGCGCTCCGCTGCCGGGTGCCGGGAACGCATCCGCGGATGTACGCGCCTCGCCCCGGGCACAGCCTGGACCGGGAATCGCAGTCCGGGCGCCCCACATTGGTGCGATCCCGACCCATGGTCCAGATCAATATGGCGGCTTTGGTGCGGCATGACACCGGCGCCGAGTTGCGCTAGCCAGAGGCGATGACCGAAACCGATCCCTATGGGCCGACCTGGTACGCCGCCTCGGCGGTGGCGGCGCCGGGCCGTCCGTCGCTCACCTACGATCTCGACGTCGAGGTCTGCGTGATCGGCGGCGGCCTTGCCGGCCTCACAACCGCCCGCGAGGTGGCGCGGCGCGGCTGGTCGGTCGTCGTCCTCGAGGCGAGTCGGGTCGCCGCGCAGGCGTCGGGCAGCAATGGCGGGGTGGTGGCGCCGGGTTTCTCCGAGACGATCGAGGCGATCATCCAGCGCGTCGGGCTCAGGCACGCCAAGGAGCTGTGGGCGCTCTCCGCCGGCGGCGTCGAATACATCCGCGGCCTCATTCGCGAGACCGCGATGCCCGGCGTCGAGCCGGTCGACGGCCGGCTGGTGGTGCGCACGATCAACGACGAGGACGATCTGCTGCGCCAAGTGGCGATGATGCGGGTCGATCTCGGAGCCGACGTCGAGGCATGGCCGACAGTGCAGGTCCGCGAGGCGCTGTCGAGCCCGCTCTATTTCCAGGCCATGCACATGCCGACCGCCTTCCACATCCATCCCCTGAACTACGCGCTGGGGCTCGCGGCGTCCGCCGAGCAGGCCGGCGCCCGCATCTTCGAGGAGACCCCGGCGACGGCAATCGATACGGCGGGGGTACGCAAGCGGGTCGACACGCCGAACGGCCGGGTGAGGGCGGCACACATCGTGCTCGCCGGCGGCGTCGATCTCGGCGCCGTGTTCCCGGTGCTGGCCGAGACCGTGGTGCCGGTCGCGTCCTATCTCGCCACCACGGCGCCGCTCGGCGCCAAGCTGTCCGAGGCGATCCGCTATGCCGGGGCGGTCGCCGATGCGCGGCGGGCCGGCAATTCCTATCGTGTGGTGGCCGGCGAGAGGCTGATGTGGGGCGGCCGGATCACCACCCGGACGTCGACGCCCCGCCGCCTGGCGCGGCTCATGCAGCACGACATAACGACGGTCTTTCCGCAGCTCGAGGCGGTCGAGATCGCGCATGCGTGGTCCGGCGTCACCGGTTATGCGGTGCACAACATGCCGCAGATCGGGGAGCTCTCCCGCGGGGTGTGGATCACCGGCGCCTTCGGGCTGCACGGGCTCAATACCAGCACGATGGCGGGCGACCTGATCGCGCGGGCGATCGTCGAGGACGACGACCGCTGGCGGCTGTTTTCCGACTACGAGCTGGTCTGGGCCGGCGGCCGTCTCGGCCGCGCGGTGGCACAGGCGGTTTTCTGGTCCATGCCGGCGCGCGACGCCGCGGCTGCCGGCGTGGCAAGATTGCGCGAGGCCCTGCGCCAGCGGGCCGCCGAACGCGCCCGGCAAAAGGCCACCGGGCAGGTCCGCCGCGCGGCCGAGGACGCCGAGCGCAAGACCGCCCGGGAGGCTGCCCGGCTCGCCGCCGAGGACGCCGCGCAACGGCTCGCCGCGACCCGGCGTCAGGAGGCCGAGGAGGCTGCCCGGCTGGCCGACGCCGATGCGCGACAGGCCGACGCCGATGCCCGACAGGCTGCCGCCGAGGCCCAACAGGCTGCCGCCGAGGCCTGGAAGATTGCCGAGGCCCGGCGTCAGGCCGCGGAGGACGCCGAACGCCGGAGCGCCGGCCGTGCGGCATTCGCGGCCGCCGAGGCATCGTTGCAACGCCTCGCTGGCCGCCAGTCGGATTCGTCGCCGGGAGCCGACCGGCGGGTGGCCGAGGCGCAGGCGCAGTTCGAGGCGGAGGAGGTGACGGAGCGGCTTGCCTCCGCGTTGCGCGAAGCGGACGCAGCGAGCCCGGACCGCGGCGAGGGCGGGTCGGCGCCGGCAGCGCTCGAAGCGGCGGATTCCGCCATTGCCCAGCTCATCGCGGCGATCGGGCCCGCGGGCGGCGGACCGGGCACGGCGGATGGAGCGGCCGGCCAGACGGTTGACGCCGGCCTCGGCAACGCGGCCATGCCGCATCCGGTGCCGGTCCGGCCCGATCCGCAGCGTCGCGCGCCGGATGCCGACGAGCGGTGAGGGCCGACCCGGTCAGGAGCGACCTTCGCGCCGCGCCATGAAGGCGAGCCGCTCGAACAGGTGGACGTCCTGCTCGTTCTTCAACAGCGCGCCGTGCAGCGGTGGAATGAGCTTCTTCGGATCGCGCTCGCGCAGCGTGTCGGGGCCGATGTCCTCGACCATCAAGAGCTTGAGCCAGTCGAGCAGCTCCGAGGTCGACGGCTTCTTCTTCAGGCCGGGCACGTCGCGAATCTCGTAGAACATCCTCAGCGCCTCGGCCACCAGGCGCTGCTTGATGCCGGGAAAATGCACCTCGATGATCGCCCGCATGGTGTCCTGGTCGGGAAAGCGGATGTAGTGGAAGAAGCAGCGGCGCAGAAAGGCGTCGGGCAGCTCCTTCTCGTTGTTCGAGGTAATGACGACGATCGGCCGGCGCCGCGCCTTGACGGTCTCGGCGGTCTCGTAGACGTAGAATTCCATGCGATCGAGCTCCTGCAGCAGATCGTTGGGGAACTCGATATCCGCCTTGTCGATCTCGTCGATCAGCAGGACCGGCCGCTCGTCCGCCGTGAAGGCGTCCCACAGCTTGCCGCGCCTGATGTAGTTGCGGATGTCCTTCACCCGCTCGTCGCCGAGCTGGCTGTCGCGCAGCCGCGACACCGCGTCGTATTCGTAGAGGCCTTGCAGCGCCTTGGTGGTCGACTTGACGTGCCACTCGATGAGCGGGGCGCCGATCGCCTTGGCGACCTCGATGGCGAGCACGGTCTTGCCGGTGCCGGGCTCGCCCTTCACCAGGAGCGGGCGCTCCAGGGCGATCGCGGCATTGACCGCCACCTTCAGATCGTCGGTTGCCACGTAGCCGCTGGTACCCTCGAAACGCATGCCATCCTCGCTGGTTGAAGAGAGCCGGGACCTTAGAGCATTTTGCCGAAGAGGCGACACCGGTTTTTCCCCAAGAGGACGATGCGACCAAGCAGCGAACCCGGAGCGCTGTTCGGCTTCGCGCCATCGGCGTCCGCCGGGCGCGGCCAGGCGTCGGCCCGGCAAGATTTGCCGCGCGTGGCGCATCCTGCCGGGCGCGGCCTCGTCGCGGCGGCGGGGCTCGGCGCCCAACCCGTTGTTTTTCCTTCGGTTAGCTCCTGGCACGGAGTTTGCGATGGTAATCGCGGCAGCATGGCCGTTGCGTCACACATGCGGACCCGGCCGCCACCGTCATTCGATTGGAGATCATGTCATGGGTATTTTCGACGCGATGACCACCGCCGTCACCGGTCTGCAGGCGCAGTCCTTTGCGCTGCAGAACATATCCGGCAACATCGCCAATTCGCAGACCACCGCATTCAAGCGCACCGATACCCAGTTCGAGGACTTCGTCACCGGCGACGTGCCGCGCCAGCAGGTGTCCGGCAACGTCGAGGCAAGCTCGCGCGCCACCAACAGCGTGCAGGGCTCGATCCAGACCTCGACGATCGGAACCTTCATGGCGATCAACGGCAACGGTTATTTCGTCGTCGAGAAGCCGTCGAACTTCAGCGATGGCCGTCCGGTCTTCGACGGCGTCAATATCTACACGCGGCGCGGCGACTTCCAGCCGGACAAGAACGGCTTCCTGGTCAACGGCGCCGGCTACTACCTGCTCGGCGTTCCGATCGACCCGACCACCGGCAACCCGCAGGGCAGCGCGCCGCAGATCCTGCAGTTCAGCAACGACTTTCTCCCCGCCCAGGCGACGACGCAGATCCAGTATCGGGCCAATCTGGCGGCGAGCCCGCTGACCACCAACTCCAAGCCGAACCTGCCCGGCTCGGAGCTGCTCAACCCGGCGGACTTCCAGGCCGATCCGATCGCGTACAGCCAGCCGCAGCCGGCGAAGATCATCGGAACCGGCGCGGCGCTTGCTCCCGATGCGCCGGCGGTGGTGACCGGAACCCAGGACATCTCGACCCTGCCGGTCGGCGGCGTCGCCGGCACGATCGACATCAACGGCACCATCGTCACCATCCTGGCCACCGACACCGCCGCCAACATCCTCACCAACATCACCACCAACGTCCCCGGCGTTACCGCGACCCTCGACGGGACCAACCAGCTGGTGCTGACCAGCGCCAACCCCTCCACCAACATCACGATCGGCGGCACCAGCACGCTGGCGCTGCTCAACAAGCTCGGCCTGACGGTGGGGCCGAACCCGGCGACCAACCTGCTGAGCCAGAACGCCGTGTCGCAGAACCAGACGCTGGTGCTGGACGTGACCGGCAGCCTGCCGCCCAACGCGCCGCTCACCATCACGTTCGGAAACGGCGCCGGTCAGGTGCAGACGCTTGCGCAGCTCAGCGCTCAGCTCGCCACGCTCTCCGGCGGCACCGCCATCGTCAATCCCGCCAACGGCAACATCAACGTGACGGCGGGCAGCGCCGCCAACCAGATCACGGTCGGCGGCACCGCCACCGCATCGGTCTTCGGCATTCACAGCCCGCTTTATCTGCCGGCCAACGGCACGGTGGTGGCGAACGACCTGACCACGTTCCTCAACGAATCGCTGTCCGGCGGCTCGATCACCGGCTACGACGCGTCGGGCGCGCCGGTCGACGTCCAGCTGCGCTGGGCGAAGACTGCCAGCGTCGCCACCAGCGGCACCGACACCTGGAACCTGTTCTATCAGGTGAACTCCAACGCCACCGGCATCCAGCCGGCATGGAAGAACGTGGGAACCACCTTTACGTTCTCGCCGAACGGCCAGATGAATCCTCCGATCACCAACCTGACGCTGCCGGGTGTCACGGTGAACGGGGTCTCGCTCGGCAATGTGCAGCTGAGCTTCGGCACTGGAGGCGTCACGCAATTCGCCGATCCGAACGGCAACGTCAACGTCAACCTGCTGTCGCAGAACGGCTCGCCGGCCGGCAACCTCAAGACCGTCGCGATCAACGACAACGGCCGCATCGACGGCACGTTCTCCAACGGGCGAACCGTCGATCTCGCGGCGATCACGCTGGCGAACTTCACCGGTCAGAACTTCCTGAAGAAGCTCGACGGCGGCGCATTCGCCGAAACGGCGGAATCCGGCACTCCGCTGTTCAACGCCACCGGCAAGATCGTCGGCTCGTCGCTCGAGGCCTCCAACACCGACATCGCCGACGAGTTCAGCAAACTGATCGTGACCCAGCAGGCCTACTCGGCCAACACCAAGATCATCACCACCGGCGACCAGATGGTCCAGGCGATGCTGAACATGATCCAGTAGGCAAGCGGTCCTCGAGTTCGAGTTTGCGTTGTTCGATCGGCGGTAAATCATGAGCCTGACCCAGGCGCTCAACACTGCGTTGGCGGGGCTGACGGTGACCCAGACGAGCCTCGGGCTCGTCGCCGCCAACGTGGCGAACGCGCAGACGCCGGGCTATGTCGTCAAGACCGCCAACCAGGTCGCGACGACCGCCGGCGACGCCGGCTCCAGCGTGCGGGTCGATTCCATCAACCGCCAGCTCGACACGTTCGTGCAGCAGCAGCTGCGGACCGAGACGTCCGGCGGCGCCTATGCGGATACGCGGGCGACCTTCTACCAGCAGCTCCAGCAGGTGTACGGCCAGCCCGGCTCCTCCACGTCGTTCAACGCCCTGTTCAACGGCTTCACCGGAGCCGTGCAGGCGCTCGCCACCAGCCCGGATTCTACATCGGCGCAGACCAACGTGCTGAGCACCGCCCAGGCCCTGGCCGGCCAGCTCAACAACATGAGCGCCGCAATCCAGGGGCTGCGCAGCCAGGCCGACCAGGGCATCGCCACCGACATCCAGCTCGCCAACCAGGCGATCGACGTGATCGCCAGCACCAATCGCCAGCTCGGCGCCAACCCGGCGAACGACGCCACGGCGGCCGCGCTCGAGGACCAGCGCGACCAGGCGATCACCCAGCTGGCGAAGTTCATGGACCTGCGGGTCATCCCGGGCGACCACAACCAGGTCACCGTATTCACCGGCTCGGGATATCAGCTGGTCGGCACCGAGGCGTCCCGTCTCACCTTCACTCCGTCCGGCACGGTCACTCCCGGGCAGCAATGGAGCGCCGATCCGAGCAAACGCTCGCTGGGTACCATCGGTCTCACCTCCGCCAGCGGCACGGTGATCGATCTCGTCGCCAATGGCGGCATCCGCTCCGGCGAGCTTGCCGGATACCTGCAGATGCGCGACCAGACGCTGACCCAGGCGCAGGCCCAGATCGACGAGTTCGCCGCGCAGATGTCGCGATCGCTGTCCGATCGGACCACCGCCGGGACGGCGGTGCCGGCGGGCAGCCGAGGGCTTCAAGGTCGACGTCGGCAGCGTGGCGCCCGGCAATACGCTGCTGCTGACCTATACCGACACCGCCACCGGGACCCAGCAGCAGGTCACCATCGTGCGGGTCGACGATCCGACGGCGCTGCCGTTGTCGGCCACGCTGGCGGCGGACTATCCGGGCAAGGCGATCGGGGTCGATTTCTCCGGCGGGATCGGCGCGGTGGTCGCCCAGCTCAACGTGGCGCTCGGATCAGCGGGAGTGCAATTCTCCAATCCGTCGGGGACGCTGCTCCAGGTGCTCAACACCAACTCCGGACGCAGGGTCGACGCCCTGTCGGCAACCGCG
>CAVWIS010000066.1:0-31245 GCA_963755055.1 uncultured Alphaproteobacteria bacterium
AAACTTTTCCGCCATCGCATTCGCGCTCGGCTGCGTGCTCAAGGACGGCGAGCCGCCGATTCCGAGCGCGCCATGGCGCAGGCCGGCCCGCGCGCCGCCGTGATGCTGCATCGCGCCGCCGACGAGGCGCTGTCGGGCCTGGCGCCGGGAGCCAGCATGCCGAAAACCCGCGCCGAGCTCGAAGGCTACGTGGCGCTGGCGCGCGGCTTCGAGCCCGCCGACGCCCGCTACCTGGAGAACCACCGCGGGCACCTGATGTTCGTCAAGCCGGCGGAACGGCCGTTCGTCACCGCCGACCTGATCCGCGCCACCTCGTTCACCGCGACCGAACCGGAGATCAAGCGACGCATCGAGGCGCTGCGCGGCGCCGGCTACAAGCAGTTCACCATCCAGCTGGTCCCCGGCCAGGAGGAGGCGATCGCCGATTGGGCGCGCATCCGGCAGGCGTTCGTGTAAGAGCGGAATGTGCTCAGCGTTCCGCCGTATCGGGAAGATCGTCGGGAAAGGCCCGAGTTCTTCCTGTATCCTGTCGGCGTGGCGGCCGCCGTCGACGGCCTCGATCAGCTCGTAGTACAGGGTTTTGTAGGTCAGGAGCACCGCGCCCTCGGCCCGCATCCGGGCCAGCGCCGCATCGACGTTGCGTGACGAGGAGAACAGCAGCTCCTCCACCAGAAAAACCTCGTAGCCGAGGCCGAGAAGACCGAGGCAGGACTGCAGGACGCAGACGTCGGTCTCGGAGCCCGCCACGATGGCCTGTTTCTTCTTCAGCCGCCCCAGGCGATCCCGGATCTTCTTCTCCTTGGTCAGGTCGAAGAAGTCTTTTTCAAAAAACTCCGCCCGGCCCTCGAGGTGTTTTTCGATCTCCTCGGGCAGCACACCCTTGCGGTCGACCGGGCGCTCCAGGGTCACGACGATCGGGATGCGGAAATAGCCGAGCAGGCGGGCGAAGTGCCCGGTATTGGTCCTGAGCCGGCGACGAAGGCGCTTGTCCGTCTGGCGCAGAAAAAACTCCTGGACGTCGATGATCACGCCCAGGCAGCGATCGGGGACGATGCGTCTGGTCATGGTGTTGCCGCCTGCTGCCGATCCCGTCGAACCCGCGCGCGCCGGATGGCGCCTGGTCCCGGGGATCGCGCGCGATTAGAGCATATCTCGCCGCATCGCATGGCGTCACGCGCGGGCTTGTCCGCGAATCCACGTCTTTCTTTCGGGGCCAAAACTGAATGGCCGTGACGAGCACGGCCATGACGGCACCCTTGCTGCGCTGCAGCAAGGCCCGAGATGTGCCCGTCCGATGCCGATCGGGGCGCACGCGGCGTTGTGAATTGACCGGCGGAGGGCTTTCGGCAACGTTCGGTGAAACGACAATCAAATAGGGAGGACGTCAATGGCTCGGCTGACGATCAACGGCACTGCACACGACGTGGAGGTCGAACCGGATACCCCGCTGTTGTGGGCGATCCGCGAGCAGGTCGGGCTACCGGAACCAAGTACGGCTGCGGTGTCGCCCAGTGCGGCGCCTGCACGGTCCACGTCGACGGCGAACCGGTGCGCTCGTGCAGCGTCACCGTCGGCTCGATCAAGCCGGAGCAGAAGATCGTCACCATCGAGGGCCTGGCGCACGACGGCAACCTGCACGCGGTGCAAAAGGCCTGGCTCGAGCACGACGTTCCGCAATGCGGCTATTGCCAGTGCGGGATGATCATGGCGGTGGCGGCGCTGCTCAAGGACAAGCCGAAGCCGACCGACGCCGATATCGACCGCGCGATCACCAATATCTGTCGCTGCGGAACGTTTCAGCAGGCCCGCGCGGCGATCCACGCCGCGGCGAACGCATAAGGGGGCGGTCATGAAGAACCTCACGACAATCGATCGCCGCTCCTTCGTGGTCGGCACCGCCGCGGTCGGCAGCGGGCTCGCCATCGGCTTCGTGCCGCCCGGCGCCGGCGCCGCGCAGGCGGCGGGGGGCGCACCGGAGGTCAATGCCTGGGTGGTGATCAAGCCCGACGACACGGTCGTGGTCCGCATCGCCCGCTCGGAGATGGGCCAGGGCACGCTCACCGGCCTCGCCCAGCTGGTCGCCGAGGAGCTCGAATGCGACTGGTCGAAGGTGACCACCGAGTATCCCACGCCGGGGCAGAATTTGGCGCGCAACCGCGTGTGGAAGGATTTCGGCACGGGCGGCAGCCGCGGCATCCGCGAGTCGCATGAATATGTGCGCCAGGGCGGCGCGGCCGCCCGAGAAATGCTGATCCAGGCGGCGGCACAGGAGTGGAAGGTGCCGGCGTCGGAATGCAAGGCGGCCAACAGCACCATCACCCATACGCCGTCCGGCCGCACCGTGACCTACGGCAAGGTCGCGGAAGCCGCCGCCAAGATCACGCCTCCGGCGGAGGTGAAGCTGAAGGATCCCAAGGACTGGAAGATCGCCGGGAGGGGTCTGAGGCGGCTCGATACCCCCGACAAGCTGACCGGCAAGCAGGTCTACGGGATGGACGTGAAAGTTCCCGGAATGCTCAACGCCGCGATGAAGGACTGTCCGGTGTTCGGCGGCAAGGTGAAGAGCTTTGATGCCGCCAAGGTCGCCGGCATGCCGGGCGTGAAGAAGGTGGTGCAGGTCGGCGACACGGCGGTGGCCGTGATAGCCGACACCTGGTGGCGCGCGAAGGTCGCGCTCGACGCGCTGCCCATCGTCTGGGACGAAGGCGAGCACAAGAAGGTCTCGTCGGAGTCGCTCGAGGCCTGGCTGAAGGAAGGCCTCGACGCCGAGCAGGCTTTTGTCGGCAATCAGAACGGCGACGCCAAGGCGGCACTCGCCGGCGCGGCCAAGAAGGTGGAAGCGGTCTACTCCTACCCGTTCCAGAACCATGCGCCGATGGAGCCGATGAACGCCACCGTGCGCTACACCCCCGAGAGCTGCGAGGTGTGGACGCCGACGCAGAACGGCGAGGCGGCACTTGCGGCGGCCGCCGAGGCGGCCGGGCTGCCGGTCGCCAAATGCGATGTCTACAAGATGCATCTCGGCGGCGGCTTCGGCCGGCGCGCGGCGCGCCAGGACTGGGTGACCAAAGCGGTCCTGATCGCCAAGCAGATGCCGGGCACGCCGGTGAAACTGATCTGGTCGCGCGAGGAGGACATGGCGCAAGGCCAGTTCCATCCGCTCACCCAGGCGAAGCTGACTGGCGGATTCGACGCCCAGGGCAACCTGACCGCGCTGCACATGCGCATCTCCGGCCAGTCGATCCTGATCTCGCAGCGCCCCGCCGCGCTGCAGAACGGCAAGGATCCGCTGGTGTTCCAGGGGCTCGACGCCGCCGGGCAGTTCGGGCTCGGCTACACCATCCCCAACCTGCTGATCGACCACTCGATGCGCAACCCGCACGTGCCGCCGGGTTTCTGGCGCGGCGTCAACGTCAACCAGAACGCCATCTATCTGGAATGCTTCATGGACGAGCTGGCGCACGCGGCCGGCCAGGATCCGCTGGAGTTCCGCCGCAAGCTGATGGCGAAACATCCAAAGCATCTGGCGGTGCTCGAGGCGGTCGCGGCAAAAGCCGACTGGGGCAAGCCGGCGGCGGCGGGCGTGCACCGGGGGCTGGCGCAGTTCATGGGCTTCAACAGCTATACGGCGGCGGTGGCTGAAGTTTCCATGAACGACAACAAGCTCAAGGTGCACCGCATCGTGGCGGCGACCGACTGCGGCACCGCGGTCAACCCGGCGCAGATCGAGCGGCAGATCGCCGGCTCGTTCGTCTACGGGCTCTCCGCCCTCTACTATCAGGAATGCACGATCAAGGACGGCCGCATCGTGCAGGAGAATTTCGACACCTATCCGTCGCTGCGCATCGCCGCCATGCCGCACGTCAACTTCATCGTGATGCCGAGCGGCGGCTTCTGGGGCGGGGTCGGCGAGCCGACCATCGCGGTGGCGGCACCGGCGGTGCTCAACGCGATCTTCGCCGCCACGGGAAAACGCATCCGCTCGTTCCCGCTGTCGAAACACGGCATCGTGACGAGCTGAGGAAACACGGAAGCGGCGGCCCGCGCCGCCGCTCCCAAGCTCCAAACAAATAATTCTTGTAGGATGGGTTGAGCCGGAGGCGAAACCCATCATTTTTTTTGCGCGTGATCTGATGGGTATCGCAAGAGCTCAACCCATCCTACGCATCGGCCGCGGCGAGCGCCGTCATCAATGTCTCCGCCTTGAGGCGAACGTCAGCCGCGGTGTCGCCCGGCCGGTAGATGCTGGAGCCGCAGCCGAAGCCGGCGGCGCCGGCGCGGCGCCAGGCCGCGAGATTGGCCGCACCGATGCCGCCGACCGGAAGCACGGCGGTGCCCGGCGGAAGCACCGCACGCAGCGCACCGAGAACGGCGGGGCTCGCGGCTTCCGCCGGAAACAGCTTCAGCGCATCGGCGCCGGCATCGAGGAGCGAAAACGCCTCGGTCGGCGTCAGGAAGCCCGGGATCGCGAGCAGCCCGGCATTCTTGGCCGCCGCGGTCACCGCCACGTCGGCATGCGGGGTGACGATCAGCCTTCCACCGGAATCGGCGACGCGCCGCACCGCCTCGACGCCGCGCACCGTACCGGCGCCCACCAGCATGGTCTCGCCGAACCGCCGCGCCACCCGCGCAATGCTGTCGAACGGTCTTGGCGAGTTGAGCGGCACCTCGACCACCAGGATGCGGCTTTCCGCCAATACCTCGACGATCGCCTCGACCTCCACAGGCTCGACGCCGCGCAGGATGGCGACCAGCGGCGAGCGGGTTAGCCAGGTCTTCAGGTCCAAAACCTTCAGGTCCATGGCGCCAAACCTCCGATGCGGGCGAGGCCGCGGGACGCCGCATCGCCGGACTCCACGATGGCGATGCGCCCGCACGCGGCAAGCGCGCGGGCATAGCGCCGGCAGAGGTCAGTCTCGCCGACGAGATGGACCGGCTGATCCGCCGGTCCGTTGATCGCTGCGCGGATCTCGTGCCCGATCAGCAGGCCCGACAGGTACGAGCGGGTGGCGGTCTCGGCGAGCTCTCCGGCGAGCACCAGCGTGCGGGCGCCGAACAGGTGGTGCAGCAGGCCGCCGGGATCGGCCGCACGCGCGACGCCGCGGTCGAAGGCCGCGTCGTCCGCCACGTCGCCCTGCATCATCCGCCCCAGGATGGTGTGGCCCGAGAGCGCGGCAAAAGCCTCTCCGGTCATGTGGGTGGAAAAGCCGGCGATGCGGCCGTCCGCGATGCGCACCCATTTCGCGTGCGATCCCGGCAGGCAGACGAGGCCGGCGGCGCCGATCGCAGCGAGCACGCCGGCGATCTGGGTCTCCTCGCCGCGCATGACTTCCGGCGTGCCCTGCCCGTCCCGGCCGGTGAGGCCGGGAACAAGAAGCACGCGCGCCGCCTCGAATGGAACCACTGTCAGCGCCCGCGCCAGATCGTCGATCCCGGCGGGACAGGGCAGCGCCCGGGATTCCTGCCAGCCCTGGCGGCTTCCGATCATGCCCGACAGCAGGATGCGATCCTCGCCGGCGCCGAGCCAGTCGCCGACGAGCTCGTGGACGACGGCGGCGAACGCGCCATCCGTCACCGACAGGATGCCGCGCGGCGCCTGGCGCCGCTCCAGCACCGTATCGCCGACGAGCCGGAAGGCGCGAAAGCTGCTGGTTCCCCAATCGATGCCGATCATGCCCTGCCTGCCATAGCCCGGACAGGTAGCCACGCCCCGTCGCCGCGTTCAATCCGTCTTGCCGCGCATTCGGCGCTGCTTCTCCCTCTCCCCGCTCTTCGCGGGGAGAGGGGCGGGGTGAGGGGCTGCTCGCCTCACATTCGACGCTCACGGCCCGCGGCAACGCCCCCTGTACCCTTTTTCCGTTCGTAAACCAGTCTGGCTTGAGACTGGCCGAACGGGCCGACCTGCCGGGAGCGACCACATGCCCCCGCGCCCCGAGCACCTGGTGAGGACTTGTGCCCCGGCAGGGCGGCCGCGACGGATCTCCAGTGAGAGGTTGCGCCGAGAGCGCCAGTACAGGGATCGAGAAGCGTCGCGGTTGGCCCGGAGCAAACGGGAGATCGGAGTGATGACGGAGAATGCGCGTTGGCTGGCTGGCATCGATTGGGCGTCGCAGAAGCACCGCGTCTGCCTGCTCGATGCCCGAGGACAAATTGTGGCCGAGCAGGATTTTGCCCACGACGGAGCCGGCCTGACAGAGCTGTGCAGCTGGCTGCTCGGCAAGAGCGGCGCCGAGCCCGGGCAGATCGAGGTGGCAATCGAGGTGCCGCACGGGCTGATCGTCGAGACCCTGCTGGAGCGTGGCTTTGCGGTCTATGCCATGAACCCGAAGCAGGTCGACCGCTTTCGTGACCGCTTCACGGTGGCGGGCGCCAAGGACGATAGCCGCGACGCCCGCGTGCTCGCCGATGCGTTGCGCACCGACCGGCATGCATTGCGACGCCTGGCGGTCGAGGATCCCACTGTCATCGAGCTGCGCGAGTGGTCGCGCATCCACGAGGACCTGCAACGCGAACGTACTCGCCTGACCAATCAGGTGCGCGAGCAGCTCTGGCGCTATTATCCGCAGGCGCTCGAGCTCGCAGGCGATGACCTTGGAGCTGGATGGTTCCTCGAACTGTGGCACCAGGCTCCGACGCCTGCAAAGGCCGCGCGGCTGCGCGAGAAGACGGTCGCTCGCATCCTCAAAGAGCATCGCATTCGCCGCATCGATGCCGCCAAGGCGTTGGAGATCCTGCGGCGCAAGCCGATCTCGGTGGCCCCGGGCACCGCCGAGGCAGCCAGCGCCCACATTCGCATCGTCGCCACTCGCCTGCGGCTGATCAGTCAGCAGGTCAAGGAGGCGGAGGGCAAGCTGAAAGAGCTCTGCGACAGGCTTGCGGCCGCCGCGGAGAACGAGCCGGGGCAGAGCTGCGAGCAGCGCGACGTCGCGATCCTTCGCTCCTCGCCAGGAATGGCAGGATCGTCCTCGCCACGCTGCTCGCCGAGGCCCCAGAGCCTCTGCGCCGACGAGATTACCATGCCTTGCGCACGTTGTCGGGTCAGGCCCCGGTCACCAAGCGCAGCGGCAAGCAATGCCACGTGACCGACGGCTGGCTTGCAATAAGCGGTTGGCGAATGCTCTCTATCACTGGGCACGGGTGGCCAGCCAGCACGATCCGCAAGCCAGCGCGGCTATGCGCGTTGCGCAGCGGCGGCCACTCTCACGGCCAGGCGTTGCGCGGCGTGGGTGATCGCCTGCTCTACGTGCTGTGCACGATGCTCGAACGCCAGACGCTGTTCAATCCCGACCACAAGAGCGCGCCCACCGCGATGGCGGCATGATCGCATTCCTTTGTTCGACCCAGGCGGCCATTCCTTCGTCCCGACCTGCCGATCGGCAGAGCGCCGCGCGCAAGCGCTGTCCAGGATGCCGCTTGCGGCACCGGCGCAGCCGGCGCGAAGCGTCCTGGACAGCGCTGAGCACGGCGCTACCCTCGCCATCTCGGGACCACTTCCGTGGACATAACTTTCCGCCTCATTCGCCTAAAATTCCTGTTGATGAAGGGTGGAGTCCTCACCCGCCCCGCCTTCGCTGCGCTCCGGCGGCGTAGCCGATGCTTCGCATCGGCGTTCTTCAAGACGGCGGCCATAGGCCGCCTGGTGCTCTCCCCGCACGCGGGGAAGAGGTGGAGCCCGCGGCGAAGTCTCGCAAGACAATGCAGGTCCGCTCGCCTCCCAGCCGACCTCATTCTTGCATTGGCCCCGCATTTGCGAAATCATCGGCCGGATCACCACGGCGAGGTCCAACCACGGAGGCTGTCATGACAGGCTTCAGTCGACGTCACGTCGTTGCCGGCCTGGGGAGCGTGCTGGCGGGGACACTGCTGGCACCGGCGCGGCGCGCGCTTGCGGCGGGCACTATCGCGGTCGACGACAAGAGCGTGCTGATCGTCGTCGACGTGCAAAACTGTTTTCTGCCGGGCGGCAGCCTCGCGGTGAAGGACGGCGACCAGGTGGTGCCGGTGATCAACCGGATCGCGCAAAAATTCATCCATGTCGTGCTGACCCAGGACTGGCATACGCCGGGACACATCTCGTTCGCCTCCTCGCATCCCGGCAAGTCGGCGTTCGAGGTGATCAAGCTGCCCTACGGCGACCAGGTGCTGTGGCCCGACCATTGCGTCCAGGGCACGTCCGGCGCCGAGATCTCCAAGGACATTTCGATCCCCCATGCCGAGCTGGTGGTGCGCAAGGGCTACAACAAGAACATGGACAGCTATTCGGCCCTGGTCGAGGCCGACCACAAGACTCCGACCGGCCTCGGCGGATATTTGAAGGAGCGCGGCCTGGCGCGCGTGTTCGTCGCCGGCCTCGCCACCGACTTCTGCGTCGCCTGGACCGCCATGGACGCCCAGCGCGCCGGCTTCGAGACGTTCGTGATCGACGACGCCTCGCGCGGCATCGACAATCGCGGCTCGCTGGCCGCCGCCTGGTCCGCCATGGAAAAACTCGGGGTAAAGCGGATCACTTCCGGCGATCTCGCCTGACCGGCCACGGCCTTGGCATCCGGCGCGCGATCACGGTCGGGCATGCAGGCCGGACGTCAAGATGACTTCCGACGCGACGACAACAAGATCCGCTGGCTGATCTGTTCATCAGGGCGGCGGACGTACTCGACGGTGGGGGACGCAGCGCCGCGCAGTGCGATGACGTGGCTGGCCTGATCTCGGCGCTCGACTACGGGCATCCCGATCAACCGACATCCTCGCACCGCGCCGCGCTGCTGCGTGCGGCGGCAAAATTCAACCGCCTCTTTCAGCTCCGCTCCGCGACTGCACCGGGCCTGTTCTTCTTCGGCGGCGAGGTTGATCCGGCGCGCATCGGCTGGACCGGGACCGGACACTCGACCGGCAGCGTGTCGGGAACCGGACTGTCCGCGCAGCAGGCCTTCGAATCCTGCGCCGGAGAAGGCATCGAGTTTCTGTCGCAATTCGACACTGCGGACGACGAGCTGACAACCGGCAGCATAGGCGGTTGTCTGCTCGACGACGCCTCCAGGGACTTCCTGTCGGCGCTGGCGCGGCACTGCGACGTGTCGCCCGCGCAGGACCTCGCCTTCGTGGCGGCCCAGCGGCTGTCGGACGCAAGGCCCGTGCATCTGCCCGCCGACATGTGCCTGCGCCGGTCCGCCGACGTCCGGGATTTTGTTCCGCCATTCAACCTCAGCACCGGATGCGGCGCCGGCAGGTCGTTCGACGAAGCGGTACTGCACGGGCTGCTCGAGCTGATCGAGCGGGATGCGGTCAGCCTGTGGTGGCGCGGCGGGCGGCGCGGCCGGGCGATTGCGCCGGACAGCGCGGCGGGAGGCGAGGCGGCCGACCTCCTGGCGCGGCTGCGCCGGGAGCAAATTGGGCGAACCAGCTGGCTCCTCGACATCACGACGGACATCGGCGTGCCCTGCGCGGTCGCGATGTCCTGCGCTCCGAGCGGCCGGGGTCTTGCCTGCGGTCACGCCGCCCGCGGCACCATGGCGGCGGCGGTGCGCTCGGCCATCTTCGAGATGTGCCAAATGGAGCTCGGTCACGCCGTGGCCGAGGCGAAGCGCCAGGAGGGCGGCGACAGGGCGCTGAACGACGGCGATCTCATCCACATCCGGCGTGCGACTCTGATCGATGCCTACGCGTGTGCGCTGCTGCATCCGGGGGGCGCCGCCTGCGCGCCGACCGATTGCGCGGCGGAAGAACCGGCCGGCACCCTGCGAATGCTGCTCGATCGGCTGCGCTGCCTGAACATCGAGACCTACGTGGTCGACCTGACGCGCCCGATTTTCGGCGTTCCAGTCGCCCGCGTCGTCGCGCCGAGGTTGCAGCTTGATCCGTCAACAATCATCACCAAACGACTGGCGAGTATTGTCGCGGAGACCGGAGGCGGTCATGCATATTCGGGCGGCGTGGCATTGCTATGATTCGCCGGCATCTTGAGGATAACATCGGCAGGGGTTGCTGGAGTTTGGACGGCTACGTCCGGCACCGAATGAGAGGCATCGGCTGCGGGACCGGAAAGCGCGAGGCACCGCATGGCCACGCCGGCAAGCGTCGCGAAACCGATATTGTCGGTGTCCGTACTGGGCACGGTATCGGTTGCGGTCGCCGACCGCCCCATCAGGATCAAGAACCGCAAGTCGAGCGCGGTGGTCGCCTATCTGGCGTTGAGCGAAACCCTGAGCGAGAGCCGCGAGCGGCTCGTCGGCCTGCTGTGGAGCGAATCCGAGGAGGACAAGGCGCGCGGCTCGCTGCGGCAGACGCTGCGCGAGCTGCGGGCGCTGTTCGGCGAAGCGGGCTATGAGGGCTTTCGCACCGACAAGCTCGCGGTCGAGATCGATCGCCCGAGCATCGAGCTCGACCTCTGGGCCGTGATCGGCGATGCCGAGGCAGGCCGCGCCCATCCGCTCCTGCTCGAGCGGCCGCGCCCGACCGATACCCTGCTCGACGGACTCGACGATCTCGATTCCGCATTCCGGGTCTGGCTCCTGGCCAAGCGCGAGACCATCCACAACCGTCTGCTGCGTGCCCTGGAGACTGCTCTGCGAGACCGCAAGGTGGAGGCCGGTCGCCGCGCCGACATCGCCGCGGCGATCCTCAATCTCGACCCGACCCATGAGGAAGCCTGTCGACACGTCATGACGACCAGGGTCGAAGCCGGCGACGTCAGCGGTGCCCTGAGGGCGTACAAGGCGCTGTGGGACCTCCTCGACTCCGACTACGACATGGAGCCGTCGGCCGGCACCCAGCAACTGGTGGCGGATATCAAGTCCGGCGTCTTCGAGCCGCCGATTTCGCCGCCTCGGTCGGCCACCTCCGAGCCGGACGGGCCCGTCGAGCGGCCGGAACCGGCCGTTTCCGGCGAGCAGGCCGGCTCGCCGCGAATTCCTTTCCAGCCGGCCGCAAAGATCGAGCTTGCGCTCGAGGCATTCGACATCGGCAGCGTCGAGCCCGACAAGGTCCATCTGGTCCGTGGGTTCCGGCAACATCTGATCGCCAGCCTGGTGCGCTTTCGCGAGTGGTATGTCACCGATCGGTCGATCCAGTCTCCGTCGGATGCCGGCCAGCTGGCGGTGAGCGCCCGCTATGCGGTCCACGCCGCCGCCTTCCAGACCGGCAACGTCGTCAGCCTGATCCTCACATTGAGACAGATCGATACCAACCACTACATCTGGAGCGACCGGTTCGAGCTCAAGCTCAGCACCTGGTTCGCGGCCCAGCAGCGCGTGGTCCGGCGCCTGACCATGGCGCTGAACGTGAACCTGTCGGCCGAGCGGCTGATGCGTCTGGCCGGCCAGCCGGACGTGTCGCTCGACATCTACGATTTATGGCTTCGCGGGCAGTCGGCCTTCCTGTCCTTCGATCCTGCCCAACGCCGGGCGGCGGCCGAGGTATTTGCCGAGGTCATGCGCGCGGCGCCGAATTTCTCCCCGGTTCACAGCAGCATGGCGCAGCTGATCAACACGGAGCATATAGCCTTTCCCGGGCTTTTCCGCAGCCGCAGCAACGAGACCCGAACGCTCGAGCTGGCAAGGAAAGCCGTTCAGCTCGACCCGCTGGACTCGCGCGCGCACCTCGCCATGGCATGGTCGCATGCCATGTCGAAGCAGTACGACAGCGCCGCCGGTCACGCCGAGCTCGCCTCGCAGCTCAACGACAACGACTCGTGGACGGTGATCTCCGCGGCGCATGTTCTGGCCTACTGCGCCAATTTTCCGCGCGCCAAGAAACTGACGAAGCAGGCTTTCGAGATGTCGCCGCTGCCGGGCCGCACGCCCTGGGACTATCTGGCGAAGAACCGGTTCCTGTGGGGTGACTATGCGGGCTGCATCGCCGCCGCACATCAGGCCGGCGACCTCCTCATCGCGTTGCCGGCGTGGACGGCGGCGGCGCACCTTCATGCCGGAAATCGCGACGAGGCGGCGCGCGAAGCGGAGCGTTTCCTGGGTCTCGTTCGCGCGAGATGGTTCGGCGCCGAGGAGCCGACGAGCGAGAACATCATGCGGTGGTTTCTCCATCAATATCCGATCAGCCGCCGCCAGGACTGGGAGCGCCTGCGCGACGGCCTCGCCGGCGCAGGCGTTCCGGTCGGCGGAATGGACCATCACGCATGGTGAGCGCAGCTCGTCGGGCGAGCGCCTATCCGCAGGTGTTGACCGTATATTCGCCGATCCGCATGGCATGAAATGCCTTGTGCTGCTCCATGTCGTCGAACGCCCGGATGGCGCCGAAGATGTTCTGATAGAATGACGGAAGCGGATAGGGTGTGCCCGGCTTGAGCTGGGCTTCCGCGTCCTTCACCATCTTCCCGGGGGGCAGCTCGATGACCAGATTGTCCTCCTTCCATTCGACGAACTGGAAGGTCTGGACCCAGGCGGGAAGGCTGCCGGCGCCTGTCTGGGCGAGCTGGTCCTTGAGCTCGTCCAGCGTGGTCGGCTTGTTGTAGATTTTCCCGTCCGGGAAATAACTCTGTCCGGTCGACCATGTCTTGATCAAATTGCCCCACGCGAGCCAGTCGTCGATGACGATCCGGGAAGTTGCCATGCTGCTCTCCTTGTCATGGTGACCCGACATGCTGCTCGCCTGTCGGAGTGAACGCAATAGGCCGGCCTCGTCGGCGCGGCGCGCCTTCCACCGACCGGTCGGCGGTGTCGGTGGAGCGAACCGTCCCACGTTGGACCACGTCCGTGAACTCACCGTGAATTGTACCCGACCCCGCGGGATTCCGACCGGTCGCGGGCGGGACAAGCCTGTCACGACGTCGTCTCATCTGTGAACCGGCTCACGCTTCGCCATCACGGTGACATCACGTGGTCCGTCGTACTCCCTCCGGTAACGTTGAAACCCCGGGAGCACCATGAGCAGGCATCAGGTCATTGCGTACGCGACGGATCGAACCGGCTCGTTTTCCACGATGCCCGCGATGCTCGCGGCCGAGAATCGACCCGCTCGCCTTGCATCGGGCGAAAGCAGCATGATCGGCGATCTTTCAGTGTTCTCCGGGATGGACCCGGCCACCGCTGATTTCCTGCGCTCCGGATCGACGAGGCGAAACCTCCGCCGCGGAGCGACCATCTTCCGAAACGGGGACGACGGCGCCAGCTTGTTTGTCGTCAACGCCGGAATTGTGAGGCTCAGCCGTACCACCGTCGCCGGTCGCGGTGTCGTCTTCAACCTCGTCGGCGCGGGTGACATCTTCGGCGAGGTTGCCCTGCTCGACGGCAGTCCCCGGACCGCCGACGCCACCGCGGCCACCGACTGTGACCTGATCGAGATCGACGGTCGCGCGTTCCTGGCGCTGATGCGCACGCAACCGCAGATTGGGCCCGAGCTGCTGCAGGTGCTGTGCCGCCGTCTTCGTCGGACCACGGAACAGTTCGAGGACATTGTGACCCTCGAGCTGGAGGTCCGGCTCGCCAAGGCCCTTCTGTCCCTCGCCGAACGAGGCGCCCTGTCGGACGGGCACGGGATCGCCTGCACGCAAAACGACCTTTCGCTGATGGTGGGGGCGTCTCGCGAATCCACCAACAGGCAGCTGCGCAGCTGGGCCCGCCGGCGCTGGATTCGCCTCGATCACATGAGGATCGTCGTCCTGGCGGCGGAGCCTCTCTCGCGCATCGCCACACAGACGAGCTGAAGCGCGGCGGTGGACCCGCTTGTCCCGGTCACGGCGCCTGATAGGCTCCTGCCCCGGGGGAGGCGCTCGCCGAGACATGCAAAAGATCATCGACCTGCATTCGCACTGGGGCACGCGGCGCGGCTATCCGCTGCAGACCGAAAAAGAGCTCGCCCAGCAGCGCGCCACCTGGAATTCCGAGCCGACGCTACCATACCGAGGCCGAGATGGCGGACTATTTCCGCGCCAGCAACGTGCGCGCCATCCTGGACCTCGGCTTCGCCAAGTACCGGCCGCTCGAGGAGGCGCGCGACCTGCACGATTACGCCTTCGACACCGAGAGCGGCGCATCCCGACGTCATCCTCGGCCACTGGATCCACATCGATCCCGAGCGCGCCGGGCCCGAGGGCGTCAACGAGCTCCGGCGCTGCATCGACAAGCGGATCGGCTTTCTCGGCTACGCGATCTCGGCCTCGCTGTCGCCGCCGGCGAGCGACCCGCTCTACGCCGCCCTACTACAAGCTGTGCATCGAGGCCGGCATCCCGGTGCTGATCTTCGTCGGCACCACCGGCCTCGGCGCCGGCCTGCCGGGCGGCGACGGCGTCATCCTCGACCATTGCCATCCGCGCCACCTCGACCTGGTGGCGGCGAAAAATCCGGAGCTCAAAATCGTCGCGGCGCGTCCCGGCTGGCCGTGGCAGGCCGAGGTGATCGCCGTGCTCATGCACAAGCGCAACATCTGGTACGAGCTGCACGGCTGGTCGCCGAAATATCACACGCCGGACCTCAAGCACGAGATCCCGCGCCGCCTCAAGGACCGCATTTTGTTCGGCTGCGACTATCCGCTGTTCTCCTACGAACGCCTGGTCAAGGACTGGCGGACGGAAGGCTATGCGGAGGAGATACTGCAAAAGGTGTTCTACCAGAACGCCGAGCGGTTCCTCGCCGAGATGGGCGTGGCTGGCTGACATGGACCTCGGCCTCAAACGGACAAGATCGCCATCGTCGGCGGCGCCAGCATGGGCATCGGCTACGGCATCGCGCTGACCCTCGCCGCCGAGGGCGCGCGGGTGGCGGTGACCGCGCGGCGCGAGCCGGCGCTGATGCGGGCGGCCGAGGCGATCGCGCGGGAGACCGGCGCCGAGGTTCTTCCCGTCCAGGCCGATTGCCGCCGGGCCGAGGACTGCGCCCGGGTGATCGAGACGGTGGCGCGACAGCTCGGCGGCATCGACATCCTGGTCAACAACGACGGCGCCCCGCCGCTCGGCGACCTGCAGGGCTTCGACGACACCGCGTGGGCGAAGGCGGTCGAGCAGAACCTGATGTACGTGGTGCGCATGGCGCGCGGGGCGGTGCCGCACATGATCGCGCGCGGCGGCGGCGGCATCCTCAACATCGCCGCCATCTCGGCGATCCAGCCGATCCCCGGCTTCGGGCTGTCGGTCGCGACCTGGGGCGGCATGATCGGCTTTGCCAAGACGCTGTCGCTCGAGGTGGCGCGCCACGGCATCAACGTCAACACCATCTGCCCCGGCTACATCGAGACCCAGCGGCTGGAGAAAGTGTTTGCCGCCGGCGGCGAGGATCCGGCGAAAATGCGCGCCAAGCTCACCGAGGAAATCCCGATGGGCCGGATCGGCACCGTCGACGACATCGCCGCCCTGGTCGCGCTCCTGGTGTCGCCGCGCGGCCGCTACACCACCGGCACCACGATCGCGGTGGACGGCGGGCTGTTGCGCGCGGTGCGGTGACCAAGAAAGAGACCGGAGGCAACATGGCGTTCCAGACCGTGATGAAGCCCGAGCTCGCCGAGCGCTATCGGCGGTCGGGCCTGTGGCCGAACGAGACTTTTTTCGCGATCCTGGAGAAGCGCGCCGCGACGCATCCGGAACGCGAGGTGTTTTCCGACGCCGCCGGCCGGATCAGCTATGGCGAGCTCAGGGACAGGGTCGTGCGCTGCGCCGCGTTCCTCGGGGGAATCGGCATCGGGCAGGGCGACGTCGTCACCATCCAGCTGCCCAACCGCATCGCCTTTCCGGTCGCCTTCTTCGCCCTCGAGCTGATCGGCGCGGTCGCCAACAAGGTCAATCCCGACTTCCGGGTGCGCGAGCTCTACTACATCCTGCGCTTCTCGGGGAGCCGCGCCTTCGTCTGCGCCCGCGAGTTCAAGGGTTTCGATTACGTCGCCATGGCGCGCGAGCTGCGCGCCGGCCTGCCGGGGCTCGAGCATATCATCGTCCTGGGCGGCGCCGGCGATGCGGCCGACAAGGTCTGGTCGCTCGAGGAGGGAATCTCCGCCGCCGTCCCGCTTGCCGCCGCCGCGCGCGAGGCCATGAGTCCCGACGAGATATTTCGCATGGCGTTCACGTCGGGCACGACCGGCGATCCCAAATGCGTGCTGCATTCCTTCAACACCACGCTGCCGGCAATCCACCAGATCAACGGCGACATGCTGGTGACCGAGCAAGACGTGCAGCTCGTCTATCTGCCGGTGTGCCTCAACTGGGGCTATCTGTGCCTGCTGCAGGCGATCGTGGCCGGCGGCCGCGCGGTGCTGATGGAGCGGTTCTCGGCGCGCGCGGCGCTCGAGCTGATCGCCGCCGAGCGCGTCAGCTATATCGCCACCGCGCCGGCCTCGATCGTGGCGCTGCTCAACGATCCGGAGCTCGCACGCTTCGACGTGTCCTCGCTCCGGGTGGTGATCACCGGCGGGGCCTCGGCGGCGATCGAGACGATCCGCGACTACCAGGCGCGCATGCGCGGCCACCTGATCGAGCTCTACGGCATGCTGGAAACCGGCTTCCACACCTATACGCGGTTCTCCGACGACCCGCGAGAGGGTGAACGGCACCATCGGCCGCGTGGTGAGCAGCATGGAGCTCAAGCTTCTCGACGAGGCCGGCCACGAGGTCGCCCACGGCGAGGTCGGCGAGATCGTCGCCCGCGGCCCGAGCGTGCATCTCGGCTACCACGACAACCCGAAGGCCAATGCCGAGGCGTTCACGGCCGACGGCTGGTTCCGCACCGGCGATCTCGGGCGCATCGTCGACGCCGAGGGCAATGTCGCGATCGTCGGGCGGCGCAAGGAGATCATCAACCGCGGGGGAAAGAAGTTCTTTCCCCGCGAGGTGGAGGAGATCCTCTACACCCACCCCAAAATCCTGCACGCCGCCATGGTCGGGATCGCCGACGCGCGGCTCGGCGAGCGCAACTGCCTGTGCGTCATCCCCAAGGCCGGCCACACGCTGAGGTTGGAGGAGATGGTGGCGTTCCTCAAGGGCCAGGTGGCGGACTACAAGCTTCCGGAGATGCTCGTCGAGGTCGACGAGCTGCCGATGACGGCGACCGGCAAGCTGCGCCGCCACGTGCTGAGCGATGAGATCGCCAAGCGGCAGGCGGCAGGCGGCTGATCAGACCGATCCATGCGCCGGCCGCGGGCGCGCCGGCCGAGGCCCGCATTGGTTGCCCTCGACAATGAGGCGCCGGTGGATGAAGATGCGCGCTTGAGAACAGTGCGTCGAAACCACCCCGCGGAGGAAACCATGCCCGACACCAGCGACTGGACGTTTGCCCACAACCTCGCCACCGAGGCGAAATGGACGCCCGGCCTGCGCGAGATCTTCGATTATCGCGACCTCGGCATCAAGGAGGGCACCCACGGCGACTACGTCGCCCACATCATCCGCCACAACGGCAAGAAGATGAAGGACGAGGTACAGCAGTGGCACGTCCACGACTGCACCTTCCAGATGGTCTACGTGATGAACGGCTGGGCGACCTTCGAGTACGAGGGCCAGGGCCAAAAAACCATCCGCAAGGGCGACTGCATCAACCAGGTCCCCGGCATCGCCCATCGCGAGATCGCCTGCTCGGAGGATTTCGAGGTGCTGGAGATCGTCTCGCCCGCCAACTTCAAGACCCGGGTGGTCGACGCGCCGAAGGCGCAGCAGGCGGCGGAATAAGCAGCACGCGCGGGAGCGGCGTGCGGCTGCACCCCGCTCCGGCCGATTGATCGAAGGTTTTAGAAAAACAACAGGCAGCCGGCCCGCGCGCCGCGCCGCCAAGGGGAGGGAAACATGCCCGGACCGTTTTGGCTGTCACGACGCGCAGCGCTCAAGGGCGGGCTCGCCGGCGCCGCGACATTGGCGTCGCCCGCCGTCCTGCGGCTGACCGCCGCAGCTGCGACCGGCCCGATCAAGATCGGCCTGCCGCTGGCGCTGACCGGCGCGCTCGGCTCGGTCGGCCAGCAGCAGAAGCGCGGGGCCGAGCTCTATGCCAAGCTGCAGAACGCCAAGGGCGGCATTCTCGGCCGGCCCATCGAGCTCCTGATCGAGGACACCGCCGGCAACCCCGCCACCTGCGTCCGCAAGGCGCAGGAGATGGTTGAGCGCTACGACTGCCGCCTGTTCACCGGCATCACGCTCTCCTCCGAGGCGCTGGCGATCGTGCCGAAGCTCGCGGAATGGAACGCGATCTTCATCTCGTCGGACAACGGCGACGGGCGGCTGACGGCGGAAAGTTTTGTGCCGAACTTCTTCCGCGCCAACATTTCCGGCCCGATGGGCACCCGCGCGGTCTCGCTCTACTTGCGCAACTCGAAGATGACGAAGTTCTTCGCGCTCGGCCTCGACTATGCGTGGGGGCACAACAGCGTGCAGGTGTTCGAGCAGGAGGTCGGCCGGGCGAAGAAGGAGTTCATCGGAAAGGTTTTCGCCCCGACCGGCACCAAGGACTACTCGACCTACATCACGAAAATCCGCCAGTCCGGCGCCGACGCGGTGTTTCTGGTTCTGCAGGGCGACGACAACAACGCCTTCCTGTCGCAGTCGCGGCAATACCAGCTTCCCGAGAAGGTGCATCTTTTGACCGAGATCGTCGACCTCGCCAGCATCCGCGCGGTGGGCGACGCCGCGCTCGGGCTGATCGGATCGTCGCGCTACAGCTTCACCTACGATCATCCGCTCAACAACGAGTTCGTCGAGCTGTGGAAGAAGGAGCACAAATCGGTCCCCGACACTTTCGAGGGCGAGCAGTGGCAGTGCATGAAGGTGTTCGAGGCCGGCATCGTCAAGGCCGGCGGCATCGAGGCCGACAAGCTGCGCCCGGCGCTCGAGGACATCGAGATCGACAGCGTCAAGGGCAAGGTGCACATCCGCAAATGCGATCACCAGGGCGTGCAGCAGGGCTTCATGGTGAAGGTGGTGAAGAAGGACGGCTTCGACACGCCGGTGCCCGAGGTGATCGCCACCTTCCCGGGCGACCGCACCACGCCGGCCTGCAACAAGATGACCTACGAGGATTGAGCGGGCGGGCAAATTGTAGGGTGGGCAACGGCGGCCCCCGGCGTTTGTTTGATACGCGGCACGGCATCCGCCGTTGCCCACGCGGTGAGGCGTCTGGTGGGACAGCGTGGGCAAATCGCCGGCAATGCATCATTTTAACAGTGCGATCATTGCAGGCGATTTGCCCACCCTACGATCTGCCCCGCCGTCCGATATCGCACCGCGTTCGCAAATCGCCGGCCGCGCACTGCGCGCCGGCACGCTCGGTGCAGGCGATTTGCCCACCCTACGGATGGCTCCATGAGCACGCTGGCCTTCCTGCTGACCCAGTCAGTGAACGCGCTGTCGCAGGCGGCGCTGCTGTTCTTTCTCGGTGTCGGCCTGACGCTCATCTTCGGCCTGATGCGGATCGTGAATTTCGCCCATGGCGCGCTCTACATGCTGGGCGCGTTCGTCGGCTACTCGCTGGCGAAATGGTCGGGAAGTTTTTGGCTGGCGCTCGTGGGAGCGCCGCTCATCGTCGGGCTGTTCGGCGTGCTGTTCGAGCTCGGCATTTTGCGCCAACTCTACCGGCGCGACGCCCATGCGTTCCTGATGGTGACCTTCGGCCTGGCGCTGGTGGTGGGCGAGGCGGTGCGGCTCGCCTGGGGACCCGACGCCCTGCAGGTGCAGACCCCTCACCTGCTGTCGGGCATCGTCTTCCTGCTCGACGAGCCGTTCCCGACCTACCGCATCTTCCTCGCCGCCGCCGGCATCGTGGTCGCCGTCGCGATCTGGCAGTTCCTGGAGCGCACCCGGCTCGGGCTGCTGATCCGCGCGACGTCGCAGAACGCCGAGATGGCGCACGCGCTCGGCGTCGACGTCAAGCTGGTGCGCTCCAGCGTATTCGGGATCGGCTGTGGGCTCGCGGCGCTCGGCGGCGTGCTGGCGGCGCCGCTGGTCACCGCCTCGCACGGCATGGCGGCCACCGTCATCATCGACGCCTTCGTGATCGTCATCATCGGCGGCATGGGCAGCTTTCTCGGCTCGCTGATCGGCGCGCTGCTGGTGGCCTTCGTGCAGGTGTTCGGCAACTACTACTTTCCCGACCTCGCGCTCGCCTTCATGTACCTCATCATGTTGACCGTGCTGGTGGTGCGCCCGGGCGGGCTGCTCGGCAAGGAGGCGTGAGCCGATGGGCCGCGCCCTCATCCCCGTCGCGATCGTGCTGGCGCTGGCGCCCCTCGCCCTGCCGCCGTTCGCCATGACGCTGCTCACCGAGGCGGTGATCCTCGGCCTGTTCGCCATGAGCCTCGACCTGATGTTCGGCTATACGCGGCTGGTCTCGTTCGGCCATGCGGCGGCGTACGGGATCGGCGCCTATGCGTGCGGCTGGATGCTGCTGCATACCGGCATGCCGCTCCTGTTCACGGTGTTCGCCGCCGCCCTGCTCACGGGAATCGTCGCCATCGGCATCGGGTGGATGTGCACGCTCGCCACCGGCGTGTCGTTCTCGATGCTGACGCTCGCCTTCGCCCAGCTGATCTACGCCATCGCCTTCAAATGGACCTCGGTGACGGGAGGCTCCGACGGCCTCGCCGGCATCCCGCGCACGGCCGGGCCGTTCGGCTTCGCCGGGCTGATCGGCAAGACCGGGTTCTACTACCTGGCACTCGGTTGCCTGGCCGGGGCGTTCCTGGTGTGCTCCGCCCTGGTGCGCTCGCCGTTCGGCGCGGTGCTGCGCGGCATCCGCGAGAACGAGGCGAAGACCGTGGCGCTCGGCTACAACACCCGCCTCTACAAGATCGCGGTGGTCGCGATCTCCTATGCGCTCGGCGGCCTCGCCGGTGCGCTCTACGCGCCGTTCGCCGGCTTCGCCAACACGGAGCTGCTGTTCTGGCTGCTGTCCGGCCAAGTGCTGATCATGGTGATCGTCGGCGGCGCCGGCACGCTGATCGGGCCGGTGCTGGGCGCGGCCTTCTTCCTGGTGATGGAGCACCAGCTCAGCTCCCTGACCGAGGCCTGGGCGCTGTTCTTCGGCCTGATCTTCATCGCCTTCGTGCTGTTCGCCCCCGAAGGGATTTTGGGAGTGGCGACGCGCAGCCGGCGCAAGGCCGCGGGGTCCTGAGACCATGGCACTGCTCGAGCTCGACCGCGTGACCCGGCGCTACGGCGCGCTGGTCGCCGTCGACCAGGTCGCCATGCGGGTCGAGGAGGGCGAGGTCCGCGCCATCATCGGTCCGAACGGCGCCGGCAAGACGACGCTGTTCAACCTGATCACCGGCGTGGTGAAGCCGACCGACGGAAAAGTTTTTTTCGCCGGCGAGCCGATCACCGGGCTGCCGGCGCACGCGATCTGCCACCGCGGGATTTCCCGCACCTTCCAGCTCACCTCGCTGTTTCCGGAAATGTCGGCGCGGGAGAACGCGCGGCTGGCGGCCCAGGCGCGCCACGCCCGGCGCTGGCAGCCGTTCGGCGGGGCGACGATCTTCCAGGAGGCCGCCGCCGCTGCCGACGCGGCACTGGCGCAGCTCGGCCTCGCCGGCATCGCCGAGCGGCCCGCCGGCCTGTTGTCGCACGGCGACCAGCGGCTGCTCGAGGTGGCGATGGCGATGGCCCAGCAGCCGCGCGTGCTGCTGCTCGACGAGCCGACCCAGGGCCTCTCGGTCGACGAGACCGCCCAGGCGGTGGAGACGCTGGCGCGGTTTCTTTCGACCTCGCGCATGACTGTCCTGCTGGTCGAGCACGACATGGAGGTGGTGTTTCGGCTCGCCCATCGGATCACCGTGCTGCATCGCGGCGCGGTGATCGCCGACGGCGCGCCCGACGCCGTGAAGGCCGATGCGAAGGTGCAGGAAGCCTATCTCGGAGGCTTCGACTGATGCTGACGATCGCGGGCCTCAACACCCATTATGGCGCCAGCCACGTGCTCCAGGGCGTCGACCTCGACATGGTGCCGGGCCGCATCAGCGCCGTGCTCGGCCGCAACGGCGTCGGCAAGACCACGACGGTCAGGACCGTGATGGGCCTGGTGGCGCCGAGCGGGGGGCGGGTGCTGCTCGGCTCAACCGACATCACCGGATGGGAGCCGCACCGGGTGGCGCGGGCGGGCGTCGCCTACGTGCCCGAGGGGCGGCTGATCTTTCCCGATCTCACCGTGCTGGAGAACATCGCGGTCGCCGAGCGGCGGCCGGCCCGGGCTTGGCCGCTGGCAAAGCTGCTGGCGCTGTTTCCGGCGCTGCGCGAGCGCGCCGCCGCCAAGGGCTCGCAGCTCTCCGGCGGCGAGCAGCAGATGCTGGCGATCGCCCGGGCGCTGGTGTCCGACCCGAAAGTCTTGCTGCTCGACGAGCCGAGCCAGGGGCTCGCGCCGCTGGTGGTGCGCGAGCTCGCCCGTGTCATCGGGCTGATGCGCGACGAGGGCGTCACCATCCTGCTGGTCGAGCAGAACATGAAGCTCGCCGAGGCGGTCGCCGACGAGCTCGCCATCATGGTCAAGGGCCGCGTGGTCTACCGGGCGAGCCCGAAAACCTTCCGCGCCGAGGAGGCGAGCATCCGCTCGCGCTTTCTCACGGTGTGACCGTAGGGTGGGCAAATCGCGCGCGATGACCGCGCTGTTGGAACGATGCGCTGCAGGCGATTTGCCCACGCGGTCGCACCGGGCGCCTGACCGCGTGGGCAACGGCGGGATACCATGCCGCGTATCAAACAAACGATCGGGGCCGCCGTTGCCCACCCTACGGGGTCTTCTTGGGTGCGCCGCCGCCGCTCACCCGCTCGGCGCGGTCGACGAAATCCCAGGCGAAGCGCTCGCTGAAGCCGGCGAGGAAGCCAAGCACCCACAGCATGTAGAGGACCTTCGGCTCGATCATCGCCCGGGCGATGCCGGTCTTGAGCTTGAACGGATCCTCGCCAAGGAACTCGAAGCTGATGACCCCGGCGGCGAGCGTCGCCAGCATGAACAGCGACAGCACGACGCCGATCAGCGGCTTGAGCATGGCGGTCCAGAACATCGCGAACGGGTCGAGGTCGCGCTTGCTGGAGAACTCGCCCACCCGGGTGGCGATGCTGACCACCCCGCCGACGAAAGCCGCGGTGACGATCACCGAGAGCATCTTGCCGTTCATGAAGAAGATCTCGCCCAGCACGCTATCCACCGGGCCGTCCGATGGCGGAGCGCGGTGCGCGAGGAAATGAATGCCGAATACCAGGGCGCCCCAGATGATGCTGGAGACGGCGACCGCGGCGAGGACCAGGCCGACGGGGCTCCCCGAGCTGATGGCCGCAAGCGTGCGGCTGATCAGGCCGGCCTGGCGATAGAGCTCCACCTGCAGGCGGAGCCTTTCGTCGACGGCGAGCACCAGATTGGCGGGCTCGGCCGTGAGGCAATCGAAGATGAACCGGATGCGCTGGTAGGCGCTGTCGATATCGCAGTTGCGCGAGCGGATGCGCTGGGCAAGCCCGAGCGCCAGCGACAGCTCCTGGCGGACGTTGTCGTCCGCGGTGCGCGCCGACTGGGCGATCTGACGGAATTCCTGCACCTGCGCGGCGGTCAGGCATTCATGTTGCTGCTCGCCGCGCCTGAACGGCTGGGACAGCGTGTGGCTCAATCGTTCGAGCGGGGTTTCGGCGACGACTTGCGCGCCGCCCGGATGCTCCTGCGACGGCGTGGATTCGCCGGCCGGGAAGGTGACCACGTTGTCCGTCGCCGCCGCGTCCTGGTCACCGGAGCCGTCACTGTGGCTTGCCTTGTCGAGCTCCGGCTGCGTCGCGCGGGTCGCGGCCTCAATGGGTGGCCCGCTCGCCTTGCCGGCGCCCGGCTCGAGTTCCTTCCGCTCCACGGACGTCTGATCGTCGGACATGTCCATACTCCACGAAAGCCACGTCTCGTCCCATTCCAATCACACTAGCACAGGCGCAACCTTAAGTCGACAGTCCGGGCCGCAGGAACTCCTGGCGCCGCCGGGCGTTCCTTCACAAACTTTTTTGGACGGACTGCGGCGTTCGCGACGCGGTAATCCGGGAGGAACGACATGACGTCAGCCCATGTGGTGGCCGACGGCCTCACGCCGGCCGAGCACCAGTCGCAGCTCCGCAGAGCGGTCATCGCCTCCACCATCGGCACCGCCATCGAGTGGTACGACTTCTTTCTCTACAGCACCGTCACCGGCCTCGTCTTCGCAAAGCTGTTCTTTCCGCACACGGACCCCTGGGTCGGTACGCTGGAAGCCTTCGCGATCTATGCGGTGGGCTTCATCGCCCGGCCGGTGGGCGCGGCAATCTTCGGCCACTACGGCGACCGCATCGGCCGAAAATCGACGCTGATCGCCACCTTGCTGATCATGGGGCTTGCCACCTTCGCGGTGGCGCTGGTGCCGACCTACGAGAGCATCGGCATCTGGGGCGCCGTCCTGCTCACCATCCTGCGCTTCATCCAGGGCGTCGGCGTCGGCGGCGAATGGGGCGGCTCGGTGCTGATGTCGATGGAATGGGCGCGCTCCAACCAGTCGCGCGGGCTGGTCGCCTCGTGGCCGCAATTCGGCGTGCCCTGCGGGCTTTTCCTCGCCAATCTGGCCGTCCTCGCCTTCAGCCAGATGTCGGGCGACCAGTTCCTCACCTGGGGCTGGCGCGTGCCGTTCTTCCTCAGCCTCATCCTGGTCGGCGTCGGGCTCTATATCCGTCTCGGCATCCTGGAGACGCCGGTCTTTGCCAGGCTCGCCGCCGAGCGCAAGATCGAGCGCACGCCGATGCTCGAGGCGATCAGGCAGCACCCCAGGGAGATCCTGCTGTCCGCCCTCGCCCGCATGGCCGAGCAGGCGCCGTTCTACATCTTCACCGCCTTCATCTTCTCCTACGGCACCGGCACGCTGCAGGTGTCGCGCGACTTCCTGCTGACCGCGGTGCTGGCGGCATCGGTCCTCTCCTTCTTCTCGATTCCCTTCTTCGGCCACATCTCCGACCAGATCGGCCGAAAGCGGATGTATCTGATCGGCGCGGTGGTGACCGGGGTGTTCGGTTTCATCTACTTCGGCCTGCTCAACACCGGCTCGGCGACCGTCATCTTCCTCGCCATCATCCTGTCGCTGGTGCCGCACGACATGATGTACGGCCCGCAGGCGGCGTTGATCGCGGAAAGCTTTACCGGCCGGCTGCGCTACAGCGGTGCCTCTCTCGGCTACCAGCTCGCGTCGATCATTGCCGGCGGCCCGGCACCGCTGATCGCCACCTGGCTGTTCGGCACCTATCACACGCCCTATGCGATCGCCCTCTATGTGGCGGCCTGCGCGGTGATCAGCGTGGCGGCGACTGCATTGATGACCGACTATACGGGAAAAGACATCGACGCCGAGCACGCCGCGCGCGAGGCCGTCCGCTCCTGATGCGGCCGGCCGCGGGTCGGCGAAGCCGTTTGCCGCACGACATTGTTATCGAGCCGGTGCGGTCCGCCCGTCGTCGGCGACCGCCGACGGAGTATGATCGCATTGCCGGTCGAAGCCGAATCCGGCCGAGTCGGCAGGCGGGAACCAATCAGCCGAGGGGGGTCGCCCATGTCCGTCGAGAACGCGATCGCCGCGTGGGCGCCGCGCGTGCTTTCGATTGTCCGCATCGTCGTCGCGCTCATCTTCATGGAGCATGGCACGCAAAAATTGCTGGGCTTTCCGCCGGGACAGAATCCCGGCCCTGCCCTGTTCTCCCTGCTCGGCGTGCAGGGCGTGATCGAGCTCGTCGGCGGATTCCTGCTGCTGATCGGCCTGTTCACCCGGCCGGTGGCGTTCATCCTGTCGGGCGACATGGCGGTCGCCTATTTCATGTCGCATGCGCCGCAGAGCTTTTTTCCGATCGTCAACCGCGGCGACGGGGCGATCCTCTACTGCTTCATCTTCCTCTACCTGGCATTCGCCGGCGGCGGGCCGTGGAGCGTCGATGCCGCAATGGGATCGAGGAAATCCACGCGACCGTCGTAGGGTGGGCAACGGCGGCCACGACATTTGTTTGATACGTGGCCCGGTATCCGCCGTTGCCCACGCGGTGAGGCGCGCGGTGGGACCGCGTGGGCAAATCGCCGGCAATGCATCATTTCAACGGTGCCGTCAGTGCAGGCGATTTGCCCACCCTACGATACGACATCCATCATCTGCATCAGCCTCGCCAGCGCGCCGTTCTGCGCCGCGATGAAGCGGTCGAGCCGGTCGCGGTAGTCGGCAGGCACCGCGTCGCGCACCGACGGCCGCGCCCGCAGCGCCGCGCGCCAGGCGGCGGTCCTCGGCTTGCCCGCCAGGATGCGGTGATCGAGGATGGCATCGAAGGAATCGAAGTAGCGAAAGACCGGGGCGAACACCGCGTCGACCAGGCCGAACCGGTCGCCGGCGAACCACGGGCTCTTGAGCTCGTCCTCCACCCGGGCGAATTTCGCCTCCAGCGCCGCGACCTTGCCGGCGAGGATGTCCGGCGTCGGCGCGATCTCCATGCCCCAGATATCGGACAGGATCGCCGAGCCGTACTCGATCCAGGCGCGATGCCGGGCGCGCGCCAGCGGTTCTGCCGGATAGAGCGGATGGGGCTGCGTCTCCTCGAGATATTCGAGGATCACCGCCGACTCGAAGATCACCTCGTCGCCGACCCGGAGCAGCGGCACCTTGCCGAACGGCGAGATCTTCAGGAACCAGTCCGGCTTGTCGGCGAGATCGATATAGACCTTCTCGAATGCGACGCCCTTCTCGCTCAGTGCTATGACGGCGCGCTGCACATAGGGGCAGAGCGGGTGGCTGATGAGCTGCAACGTCATGGCGTTCTCCTGCTGAAGATACGGGCTGTCGGCGCGGTGCCCCACGCGACGCTCGCGATCGGTGCTCCGATTTCCATGCATTTGCATGTAGATAAATGCAAACGCATGAATTTGTCAAGCTCAATGCAGCCGCATTTATCGGAACGGGCCACTTCTTCCGCGACCGAACCGATCGGCAAGACCTCTTTCGAGGGCCGGGTTAACATGTCCGAAGTGGGGAACCCGCAGGCTTCATACGCGCCCGCAGCCCAGCCAAAAGGAGCCACTGATGTTTGCAGTCATCTTCAAGGTTCAGCCAAAGGCCGATCGCTGGACGACTATCTCGGTCTTGCCGGGCAGCTCAAGCCCAGGCTGGAGGCGATCGACGGCTTCATCGACAACGAGCGGTTCGCAAGCAAGCGCACCAAGGGACGCCTCCTGTCGCTGTCGACCTGGCGCGACGAGAAGGCCGTGGTGCGCTGGCGCACGCCACGGTGAGCACCATGGCGCCCAGGAGAAGGGACGATTCGAGATATTCGAGGACTACCACCTGCGCGTCGGCGAGATTATTTCCGACACGCAGCCCCCAAGCGGGCTCGCGGTCAGGCAGACCCGGCTCGACGAGACCGAGACCGGCGCGGCGAAGCTCATGACGATCACCGAGTTGACCCCGGGGAGGCCGGCCGGCCCGGCGGAAGCCCGACCTGCTGCCCGCGCGGCTCGGACTCGACAGCGATGCCGACGGACTGGTCGACCTCGAAATGTTCGAGAGCATCTACAATCGGGCAAGCTGCTGTTGCTGGCGTCGTGGCGCGATGCGGACGCTGCGGCGTCCTGGCGGCCGACAACGCCTGACGGGGCGAAAACCGTCCGGCACCGGCAGGTGCGGGTCATCCGCGACTACGGCATGTTCGAGCGCCGCGAAGCGCCGCAGTACTATCCCGAGGCGGGCAAGGCGGATGCCGGGGCGGAAAACCCGAGGCGGGCGGCCGCCCGCTGATCCGCGACCCCGCGGAGCACTCAGGCCTCCACCGAGGCCTTGCGGTCGACCGTCTCGGCGACGCGGCCGGGACGCATCATCATGAAGCTGCCGGACCAGTTGCCGGGAATGACCCAGCGGCCCGCGATCTCGGTGCCGTCGTGGTTGAGTGTCCCGTCGTAGACCACCGTCCCGTAACAGGGATTGGCGCCGTCGTAGGTTTTCACGAAATGGACCGCGCTGTCCCGCGGCTGCCCAGCACGGTGGCGAACACGGTCTCGTCCGGGCTGCCGCCCATGGTGCACGGCTCATGGGTCGTGCCGCTCACCGAGCTTCCCGTCTCGATGAGGGTGGCGACGAACGATACGGCGAGGTTCTGGCTCGCATAGGTGTAGAGGCCGTGCCAGACGCCGGTCAGATCCTGCCCGTCGGCGCGTCGGTGCTGACCCATGGTCCCTCGCCGTCACATCGTGGCAACGGGACGGAATGAAGGTCGAAATCCTGGGCCGAGAGCAAGCGTCACGGGGCGGGCCGCCGATCACGCCGGTGCCCTAGCGGCACCCTCTTCCACACCCGCGGTCCGAGGGTCCGCAGACGCCCGCCGACGGGCCTAGCCGCTGGCCCGGCGGTTGTCGATCTTCTCGGCCACCTCATCGCAGGTCGCCGCCAGATCCAGCAGCTCCGCCTTGGTGTCGGGATCGCCGGTCTCCTGCGCGAGCCGCCGATATTCCACCGCCTGTTCACGCAGATAGTCGGAGTAGTGCATGCGACGTCTCCAGACCACGACCGGGGCAAAGTCAAATCACGCGAGGCGTCATCGAGGAGCGCATCAGCTGCGATTCTAGTTCAAGACGCCGGGGAATGCATGCTCAATTGCTCATCATCCGTGCGCATCGCTCAGCCACGCTCCGCCTCGGCCTCCTCCTCCAGGCGCACGATGCGCTGGCGCACCTCGTCGAATCGCGCCTCGAGGAGCCGGCTGGACGGCGCGGCCTTCCCTGCGGTGATGGCGGAGGCGACCCGGGTCCAGTCCTCCTCCCGCAATACCGCGAGCGCGGCGGAAAGAAGACCTGCTCCTCCATGGCCATGTGACGCCGCTCGTGCTCGATGAAGTCGCGCACCAGATCGTCGACGGTCTGACGGAGGATCTCGCCGTCGGCGAGAACGCTCTCGACCGCCCGCGCCGCCCGGTCCAGGCGATCGGCACAGTCGCGATGCTCGGCCGGAAGGTCGCCGACGCGGACGGCCGTGGCGGGACCGCGGGCTTTCAAAGCGTCGAAGACCACGTCCTCCTTGGGATGATGGCAGGAGTCGGGGTAGTTGCGAAAATAGTCGATCGCGGTCTGGATCACCTTGTAGTCGGGGCGCTCCCCGCGAGCGAAAATGCCGAGCTCGTGCTCCAGCACGAGCAGCAGCTTTTCGATCGCCCGATGGTCCTGCCGCAGCGACTCGATGATCTCGGCCATGGGCACACTCCCCCCGCAGGCCATGCATTCGCGCGCAATCAGGCTGCGACATCAAACCCCTCGCCCGCATTGCGCTAGATCAAAAGCCGATGGACCGGCACGTTGCGGCGAGGCCGATGCCGGCTCGCCGAAGGCGTGCGCTGCTCAATGGTCCGCGCCGCCCGCGAGCGGAAGCGGCTGATCGCCGAGCAGGGTTTTCACGACCACGGCGCGGACCGCGTCGGCGTCCAGGTCGTGCCGCTCGATCAGGTCGCGGCAGTCGGCGATGATGCGTCGGCGTCCTGCATGATCTTCAGGCGCTTGTAGTCGTCGTCGCGGAAAATCCCCAGGCCGGCGCCGACGATCTCCAGCACGTTGACGATGCGGAACGGCCAGTCGCGCTCGTGCGCGCACAGCTCGCGGTGATCGGAATGATAGACCGCCGCCAGCGCATCGACCCCGGCGTCGCGGGCCGCCTCGAGCTCGCGGCGCTGCAGGTCGCGCTTATAGACGGGGAGCACGGCGAGGTTGACGCTCTGCAGGCCGACCGCCGGCTGCCCGAGATCGATGAGCTCGACGCCGGGAACGGCGCGCGCAGGAAATCGGCGAGCCTCCACCACGCCGGCGACGCCCGGATGCTTGTGCAGCGCCACCCGCATCTCCACGCGGTGGCGCATAAGCGGGGCGATATCGTCGAGCCGGCCGCCAGGAAGCGCATGAACGGCGTCATCTCGAACGGCTGGGCGCCGCGCTGCGCTCCAAGGTCGGCAACGTCGTCTCGGTGAACTGGACGTAGCAGCTCGGGCACCACGACAGCACCTGGCCGGATCGGTGCGCCAGCTTGTCCACGTGCCCGCGCCATGCGGCCCGACAGTCGGTATCGCCGGCGCGCAGCTGGATCACGCCACAGCAATGGGTGGGGCCGCCCATCACCCGGTAGGTGACGCCGAGCGCATCCATGATGTCGAGCGCAAGCAAGGCGATGTGCGGCGTCTTGAGCACGTTGCAGCCGGTATAGAAGACGAAGTCCGGCTCGGCGCTCAGCGCCGGAGCCCCGGGGCCGCGGGACTTCTGGCCGAGCCGCGCAAGCACGGCGTCCTCAGTTGCAGCCGCGACAACACCGTGACGTCGCGACCGAGATTGCGAAAATTCTCGATGCCCTGGCGCCGCCGGTCCGGCAGCTCCGGGCCTCGGCCATGGCGAGCCGCGCCATGGCCAGCAGGAAGCGCGGATTGACGCCGTAGTCGCAGGCCTCGATGCAGTCGCCGCTGAGCATGCAGGCGCCGCCCAGCGCGCGACACCGGCGGGCCTTCGCCGCTACGCACGAGATCGATAACGCCGGTGATGACATCCTGCGGCTGGCCTCGGCGATGCCCGCCGGGGCGACGCCGGGCAGACCTCGACGCATTTGCCGCACCGCGTGCAGGCATCGAGCATGCCGTCGACGCGGCCGCCGAACGCGGCTTCGAAACCGACATCGGTCATCGTCTGGTGCCTTCGGTCGTTGGCCTCAAGCTGGAAGCATACCTTCTTGGCCGGATCGGTCGCCAGGGTACCCGGGCTCTGCGCATGCATGCCGGGTCAATTCGGAAATACCAAGAAATCCTGTCGTTCGGCTATATTGCCGCCTCAGCACGGCGCGAAGGGGACGCGGATGAGCAACGTCAATTCCGACGCTCCCGTGTCAGGATCATCCCGCCGCTGGTCTATCTCGCGGGCCTCGTCATCGGTTTGCTCGCCAGCCGATGGATGCCGACCGGGGTCGTCCCGGACCCGCCGCCTGGATCATCGAGCAGGATCTCATTGCCTGCGGCGTGGGCCTGGCGGGCTCCGCCGTAGCGAGCTCAGGAACACCGGCACGACATTTCGACCCGACCGCGCCGCCGGCCTCGTCATCACCGGTCCCTTCAAAATCACCCGCAACCCGATGTATCTCGGAATGGCGCTGGCCTATCTCGGGATCACGATCGCGGCGCAGTCCGTCTGGGCGCTCATCCTGTTTCCCGCGGTGCTGATCATCATCCAGCGTCGGGCGATCGAGCCCGACGAGGCGTTTCTCGCACGGCGGTTCGGAGCCGACTACGCCAGCTACAAGGCGCGTGTCCGACGCTGGTTATAGGGACCCGACGCGAAACCGGCCTGGGTCGTGACGTCGGGTCA
>CAVWIS010000067.1:0-59734 GCA_963755055.1 uncultured Alphaproteobacteria bacterium
GACGCCTCTTCAAGATTACCCGTCAGTGCGGGCGATTTGCCCACCCTTCTATAACGGGCCTCTCGTCAAGGGCTCTTTCGGTCGTCCTTCACTTTTTTCGTGGCTATCGCTCCCGTGGTTTGGCAGGCCAGCGGCTTCTCGATGCGTCATCACACTCGCCGGGTACTCGCTTCTATACGGGGTCGGCGCAAGGCCGCCTTCAGATGGTGTTCGAAGTGGACAGGCCGACCTATCTACGAGAACGTGGTCGTAAATCCGACTGGGTGGGCAGCGGTCTGACCTTGTCCGTCGTCCCGGCGAGGGACTTCGCTTCGGGAAGGCTCAGCGCCGCCCGAAAAGGATTGAGCTCCTCGTCATGCCGCCGCTGCGGCGGCGAAGTTGAACGGTTTGCCGTCGACCAGCATGCGGTGCATGATCACGGCGAGCTTGCGGGCAAGGGCAGTTTTTGCCCGCTTCATGCCGGCGCGCTTGGCCAGCCGCATCGCCCAGCTCTTGAGCGGACCGCCCTTGATCGTCCTGGTGATCAGGACGTGCGCCGCCAGGTACAGGGCCTCGCGCACGCCCTCGTCGCCGATCTTCGAGATCCGGCCGCTGCGGTCGGTCTCCCCGGACTGGTATCGCCGTGGCGTCATCCCGAAATACGCGCCGACCTGCTTGGAGGAGCGGAACCGTCCGGGATCGTCGATCGCCGCCGCAAAGGTGAGCGACACGATCGCCCCGATGCTCGGCGTCGTCATCAACAGCTTGGCCTGCGGGTTGCGGCGCGCCATCGCGCGAACCCGCCGCTCGAAGTTGTTGAACTCCCGCAACAACGCCTCGCGGGCGCTCAACAGCCCCTCGGCGACGATCTCCAGCGTCGCATTGCCGGCAACCAGTTCCCTGACCCGGAACGCAAAGTCCCTCGCCGCCGTCTTCCCCACCTTGAGCCCGAAGTTGCGCAATATGCCGCGCAGGCTCATCTCGAAGTCGTGCAGCTTCGATTGCACCAGCTTGCGCGCGGTCAGCAGCGCCCGCGTCTCCTGCGCCTCCAGCGACTTGCAGTGCACCGGCCGATACCAGCCAAGCCGGACCAGGTCGGCGATCCCGCGCGCATCCTTGCGGTCGGTCTTCACCGGCATCGTCTGGAAGGCGTTCTTCACGTGCCGCGTCTCCATGAGCTCGACCGCAAGCCCGGCTGCCCGCATGTGCCGGCAAAGCCATTGCGACAGCGGCCCAGCCTCCAGGCCGATCCGAACCACCTTCACCTTGAGCTTGGCAAACCAGGCGATCATTGCCTCCGGCTCGCTCGCGACCTCGCTCTCCCGCACAACCTTGCCCGCCGCATCGACAACGCACACGCACGACTTTTGCACCGAAACGTCAATTCCTGCATAATGGTCCATGGTCGTCTCTCCGTGATGTGGAGCGGGCTCGCCCGACTCCGTCGCTTTCCAGCTCATCATTCTGAGGGACGACCGCCCTTCTTTCCAGCAGGCCCCGTAGCGAGCGCGCCACCAACAGCGCTGTAGCGAGCGAAGGGGCCTGCTGGCCCCGGCGGTCACCCGGAAACGGCTTGCTGCTGCCGCCTTCCCGGTACCGCCGGCCCGTTACACCATCTACGGTTACAACCCCCAAAATCGTAGGGTGGGCAACGACGGCCCCCGCACTTGCCTGGTGGGCTGGAACCGCTTCCGTCGTTGCCCACGCGGTGACGCCTCGCCCGACCGCGTGGGCAAATCGCTCGGCGACGCCTCTTCAAGATTACCGCGTCAGTGCGGGCGATTTGCCCACCCTACGGTTACAACCGTCAGATTGCATAACAAGGAAACGATGAGAACAAGGATTACAAGGGATTTACAACGGACCCGCGTCGAGACAACCCGTCGAGGTTGAACAACAACGGGAACAACGACAACAACGAAAATACAAGTGAGCCGGACCCTGGCAGGCCCCTCCGGCCTGAAAGAACAGGTGATCTACAGGTCCGCGTCGCAAATACCCGCCCCGATGTCGGCGTCCGAAAACCGCGAGACAACGCGGTCGCCAAGTCCGATCATGGGCGCATGGACCTCGATCACGCCGCCTGCTACCGCGCCATGGCCACCCGCGACGCCCGCTTCGACGGCCGCCTGTTCGTCGGCGTCACCACCACCGGCATCTACTGCCGGCCGATCTGCCCGGCGCGGACGCCGAAGATCGGCAATGTGCGCTTCTTCCCCACCGCCGCCGCCGCCGCCCAGAGCGCGGGTTTTCGGCCCTGCCTGCGCTGCCGGCCGGAAGCCTCGCCCGATCTCGCGGTGTGGCGCGGTACCTCCAACACGGTGACGCGGGCGATGGCGCTGATCGAGGCCGGCGCCCTCGACCGTGCCGGGGTCGAGGCGCTCGCCGAGCGCCTCGGCGTCGGCGGACGCCAGCTGCGCCGGCTGTTTCGCCAGCACCTCGGCGCTACCCCGGTGGCGGTGGCGCAGACCCGCCGGGTGCTGCTGGCCAAGCAGCTGATCCGCGAGACCAGTCTCACGATGACCGACGTCGCGCTCGCGGCGGGCTTCAACAGCGTGCGGCGCTTCAACGAGATTTTTCGCAGTCTGTTCGGCCGTCCGCCGGCGGCGCTGCGCCGGTCGGCCACCGCCGCGCCCGGGCCGGCCGGGTCCATCACCTTCGGGCTGACCTACCAGCCGCCCTACGACTGGGAGGCGATGCTGGCCTTCCTGCGGGCGCGCGCGATCCCCGGCGTCGAGACCGTCGACCGCGACCGCTACGCCCGCACCATCGCGTTTCGCGGGCATCACGGCGTGCTGGCGGTTACGCCTTCGGCGCGCCACCGGCTCGCCGTCACCGTCGCCTTCCCGCAGCTCGGCGCCCTGCCGGACATCATCGCGCGGGTGCGCCGCGTGTTCGATCTCGCCGCCGACCCGGAGCCGATCAACGCCCATCTCGCCGGCGACCCGCTGCTGGCGCCGCTGGTGGCGGCGCGGCCGGGCCTCCGCGTCCCGGGCGCCTGGGACGGGTTCGAGCTCGCGGTCAGGGCGATCGTCGGACAGCAGATCACCGTGCCGGCCGCCACCAAACTGCTGGGCCGGCTGGCGCTCAGCTACGGCGAGGCGCTTGGCGAGGCGGCGACCGCCGCCGGCCTGACCCACGTGTTTCCGACGCCTGAGCGTCTGGCGGCGAGCGATCCCGGCCTCCTCGCAATGCCCGGCCAGCGCGCCCGGGCGCTGGCGTCGCTCGCCGCCTCCGTCGTCGCCGATCCAACAATGCTCGGCCCGCGCCGCAGCCTCGAGGACGCGATCGCCGCGCTCACCGCGCTCCCCGGCATCGGCGAGTGGACCGCCCAGTACATCGCGATGCGCGAGCTGCGCGAGCCCGATGCTTTTCCGGTGGCCGATATCGGCCTGATGCGGGCGATGACCGGGCCCGACGGACGGCGGCCGACGCCCGCCGAGCTGACGCGCCATGCCGAGCGCTGGCGCCCGTGGCGGGCCTATGCGGCCCTCCATCTGTGGGCGTCTGGCCATCAACGGGCGACATCATCGCCGGAGAACGTCCGTGACCAAAAAGCCGCCTGAAAATTTCCGCCGCGATCGGCTCGACACCCCGATCGGCACCGCCCTGATGGTCACCGACCAGGCGGGCACCCTGTGCGCGTTCGAATGGGAGGATTTCGAGCCGCGCCTCGTCCGCCTGCTGCGGCTCTACCACGGCGCGGTGACGCTCGCGGACGGCGCCGCGCCCGACGAGGTGCGCCGCCCGCTGGAAGACTATTTCGCCGGCGATCTCAGGGCACCGGACGCCATTGCCTGCCGCACCGGCGGCACGCCGTTCCAGCGCGCCGTGTGGGCGGCGCTGCGGACGATTCCGGTGGGCGAGACCGTGAGCTACGGCGCGCTTGCCGCCCGGATCGGCTCGCCGAAGGCGGTGCGCGCCGTAGGCACCGCCAACGGCGCCAATCCGATCAGCATCGTGGTGCCCTGCCACCGGGTGATCGGCGCCGACGGATCGCTCACCGGCTACGGCGGCGGCCTTCCCCGCAAGCGCTGGCTGCTGGAGCACGAGAATCGTAGGATGGGTTGAGCGCGCTTGCGCGAAACCCATCAGTTTGTTTGCTCATTGTTTGCTCGAGGGCGATGGGTTTCGCTTCCGCCCGTTGAAGACGGGGCGTAAACGCCCTTATGCAGCTCAACCCATCCTGCACCTAGATCGCGCTCGCCGCGATGTTCACCGTGAGCGCCACCAGGGCGGCGTTGAAGGTGAACGCCACGATGCCGTGGGCCGTCGCGGTGCGGCGGATCGGCCGGCAGGTGATGGCGACGTCGGAGACCTGCGACGTCATGCCGATCACGAAGGAGAAATAGACGAAATCCCAGTAGTCCGGCGTCTCGTCGCCGGGGAAATTCATTCCGCCGCCGCGCCCTTTGTTCTCCGAATAATATTCGTGCGCGTAGTGCAGCGCGAACATGACGTGGACGAAGAACCACGACAGTACGATCGTGAGCGTCGCCAGGATGAGCTGGTACGGCTGGCGGCCCGCCGCGCCCCCCGAGCTGCCGAGCTCGGCGATGATGGCGCCGATGCTCGCCAGCGCCGCCACGCTGGTGAGCACGAGGATCGTGGTCTGCCCCTCGTCCTGCACGGCGGCGCGCCGGCGGATATGGCCGACGTCGTGGCGCGCCATCAGCTGACAGGCGAGCGCCAGATAGAGAGCGAGGCCGCAGTCCCACCCGATCAGCAGACGGGTCGAGATCTTCAGCCCCGCTGCCGCCGGGAGCACCAGCAGCGCGATGATCACCGCGATGCCGAGCGCCGCGGACAGGAACAGCCGCGGGCGCGCCCGGATGATGCGCACGAAGCGCGGAAGCCGGTGTGACGGCCGCTTCGTAATCTCCACCATGGCGTTGCTCGCCCCCCGCTCGTTGAACTGGCGTCTGCCCGTGCCGGCGAACCGGTATCCGGCCTCGCCGGACCATGTGCCAGGAGCCGGGAGCCATAGCCGAAACGCCGCGGGGGGCCAATGGCGCACCGCTTGCCCGACGCGATGCGGCCGGTCATCCGACTTAACGCCGCCGCGAAGTTCCGGCATGGCTTGCCGCCGGGCCCGTCCGGGCCGCCTCGAGCCCCATTTTCCGGGTTACGCCTTCGCGCATGAGCCGCTTCTCCAGGTTTTCCCCCATCGGCCTGCGCCTCTTGCGCATCGTAGCGATCGTGCTCGCCGTCGTGCTGGTGCTGCCCTACCTGGTGGCGCCGCTCTACCTGTTCGTCCGGCCGGTCTCGACCCTGATGGCCTGGCGCTGGATGACGGGTCAGCGGGTCGAGCGCGTCTGGGTGCCGATCGAGGCGGTCGCCCCGGCGCTGCCGCTCGCGGTCATCACCGCCGAGGATGCGCGGTTCTGCAGCCACCACGGCGTCGACCTGCGCGAGATCCGCGAGGCGGTCGCCGGCGCCCGCGACGGCGAAAACCTGCGCGGCGGCTCCACCATCACCCAGCAGGTGGCCAAGAACCTTTTTCTGTGGCCCGGCCGCAGCTTTGTGCGCAAGGCGCTCGAACTGCCGCTGGCGCTGTGGATCGACCTGATCACCCCGAAGCGCCGCATTCTCGAGATCTACCTCAACATCGCCGAATGGGGCCCCAACGGCGAGTTCGGAGCCGAGGCCGGCGCCCGGCGCGCCTTCGCCAGGTCGGCCCGCGAGGTGACCCCGGCCCAGGCCGCCCTGATGGCCGCCATGCTGCCCAATCCGGTCAAGCGCAATGCCAGGCGGCCGGCCCCGGGGCTCAACCGTCTCGCCCATCTCTACGAGACCCGCGCCCGCCGGGCAGCGACCCTGGACGCCTGCGTGCGCGTCCGCTAACGCAATGTTCCGCCGGCAGGAGGCGCGCCGCGGCGCTCTGGCGTTCGCAACCGCCATCCTCTATAAGGCCCGCTTCCCTTCCGACGCGAACCACCGGGCCCGTTTTGCCCGGCCGACCTGGAGACCGACGCCATGGCCGTGCCGAAACGAAAGACATCGCCGTCGCGACGCGGCATGCGCCGTTCCGCCGATGCCTTGAAGAAGCCGACCTATGTGGAGGACAAGGATTTCGGGCGAGCTGCGCCGCCCGCACCATGTCGACCTCAAGACCGGCATGTACAGGGGCCGGCAGGTGCTCAAGCCGACCGCGGACGTCTGATCCGGCCCGACACTGATCGGCCACCGAGGGAGGCCGCTTCCCGTGCTCGTCGCTTTCCCGCTGCTGATCATCCCGTTCGCGATCTACAACATGATCGCGTTCCTCACCCCGCCGGACAAGGGTTGGGCGACTCCGATCGTGACCGTCCCCCTGGTCTCGGGCGAGGTCTGGACCATCACGTTCGGCAATGCGCTGATAGTGCTCGCCCTGCTGATGCTGCTGTTCGAGGTCGTCAAGGCGGCGCGTCCGGGGACCAAGTCGGTGATCGACCACTTCCTGTCGACGCTGGTCTTCGCCGGCGCCGTCGCCGAGTTCGTGATGGTCAAGGAGGCCGCCAACTCGACCTTCGCGCTCTTGTGCGCCATCTGCCTGGTGGACGTGCTGGGCGGCATCGCCATCTCGATCCGGGTCCGCCGGAGCCTGCGCGCCGTCGCCGTGGTTAGCCACGTTGCGGCGCCGCACCACGAGCCGGACTATCGGGCGCCGCCGCCGCCGCGCGTCGAGCCGGAAGTCCTGCGGCCGTCACCCCCGACCGCCCATCACGACCCCGACATCCTGCCTCCCGATCCGTCCCGCCCCACCTAGGCTCGTCGCCGCTGGCGACGACGCGTCCAGCCGCGCTCGCTCCGGGCCGGCGTCTCTTGCCGGAAGCCAGCCATGAGCCGTGATTTCCACTTGCCCGGCCGCTCGCCCGTGATCGCCTGCGACGCCATGGCGGCGACCTCGCATCCGCTCGCCACCCTCACCGCCGTCGAGACGTTGCGCGAAGGCGGCACCGCGGCCGATGCCGCTGTCGCCGCGGTCGCCACCCTGTGTGTCATCGAGCCCGGCATGACCGGCATCGGCGGCGACTGCTTCTGTCTGGTCGCCAGGCCCGGGGCGCCGGTCTGGGGCTATAACGGCTCCGGCCGGGCGGCCGCCAGCATGCGGGCCGAGACGCTGCTCGAGCAGGGAATCACCGGCATCGGGCTGGATTCGGTCCACTCGGTCACCGTGCCGGGTGCCGTGGAGGCGTGGGCGGCGATCCTCGGCGCTCACGGCCGGTTCGGCCTCGATCGCGCGCTGGCGCCCGCGATCCTGAGGGCCGAGCAGGGATTCCCCGTTCCTCCCCGTGTCGCCTCCGACTGGGCGCTGGCGGAAAAGCGCCTGCGCGCCGATCCGGGCGCCGCCCGCCACTTCCTCAAGGACGGGCGCGCGCCGGCGGTCGGCGAGGTGATGCGCATGCCGGCGCTCGCCGAGACCCTCAAAGTCATCGCCGCCGAGGGGCCGCAGGCGTTCTATCAGGGCCCGATCGCCGACGATATCGTGGCGACCCTGGAGCGGCGGGGCGGGCTGTTGCGCGCCGAGGATTTTGCCCGGCATCAAGGCGAGCTCGCCATGCCGATCGCGGGCGACTATCGCGGCCTCGAGGTGGTCGAGCTGCCGCCCAACGGCCAGGGGCTGATCGCCCTCGTCCTCTTGAACATCCTCGAGCGCTTCGATCTCGCGGCGCTCGATCCGGCAGGGCCGGAACGCTTCCATATCGCGCTCGAGGCGGCGCGGCTCGCCTTCGCGGTGCGCGACACCCACATGGCCGATCCGGCCTTCATGCGCATGCCGGTTCCGGCGCTCATCGACAAGGCGTTCGGCCGAAAGCTCGCCGACCTGATCGACCGCAGCCGGCGCGTGCCCCTCCCGGCGGCGCCGACGCCGGACGCCGACACCACCTATGTCACGGTGGTCGATCGCGACCGCATGGCGGTGTCGATGATCAACTCGGTGTCGGGACTGTTCGGCGTCGGCATCGCCACCGAGAAGACCGGCATCCTGCTGCAGAACCGCGGCAGCTATTTCGTGCTCGATCCCGCCCATCCCAATGCCATCGGCCCGGGCAAGCGCTCGCTGCACTCCATCATCCCTGCGATGGCGCAGCGGTCGGGCCGCTGCGAGCTCTCGTTCGGCGTGATGGGCGGCTCCTTTCAGCCGATGGGCCATGCCCAGGTGATCGCCAACATGGTCGACTACGGCATGGACGTTCAGGCGGCGATCGATCTGCCGCGGGCCTTTTTCGAAGCCGACCGGACCCTGATCGAGCGCGGCCTTCCGGCGGCCACGGTCGATGGGCTCAAGCAGCGCGGCCACGAGATCGCGGTCCGTCCGGTTCCCTGGGGAGGCGGGCAGGCGATCGCCATCGACTGGGATCGCGGCGTCCTGATCGGCGGATCGGATTGTCGCAAGGACGGAATGGCGCTCGGCTACTGAGAGTGCCGTTCAGAGCGAGCGCATCACCGCGTGGCCACGTTGCCGCGCAACGGCGGAAGCCGCCGCATAGACTGCCAGGGCCTCGGCGGGCTCGGCGCGCCGGCGCATGCGGGTCTGCGGCGCCTGGCGGCTGGTGGCAATGAGCTGGGCGACGAAGGCGGCGACCGGGTGCCGGGACGGGCTCCATGCGCGCTCGGGCGGCGGCGCCGGCGCGATCGCCACCAGGGCCGTGCCGGTGGCTGCTGCACCCGCCGCTCCGCGGCCCACCGGTCGGGCGCGGACCTCGCCGGTTGCCGCCGCTGCGCCGATTCCGGTGATCGCTCTCATCGCCCTGCCCTGTCTCGTTTCGGGACACGCCGTCGCTTACGACCAGAAGATCGCAAGCGGCGTGCCGAACGAGGCCGTCTCCCTGCTCGACGTATCGCAGGCGCGGTTCAACCCGCGCTTTTCGAAATCTTTAGGCTTTGACCATAGGTTCAATTCACCTCGCACGGCAATCGGCCCCGCGCACGAAAAACTCAATCCCTGAAGGTAATGCCCGTGAATTCCAACGATCGGACTGGCCCTGTTCCCGCCGACCAGGCCGCCGGCACGCCGGATCTGCCGGCCATCCTCGGCTCGATCGGCGAAGCCGCCTACGACTGGTGTCTCGACAACGATGTCCTGATCTGGGGCGCCAATGCCCGGCGGGTGCTGGCCGTCTCCGACGAGGCCGATATCGCGACCGGCCGGGCCTTTGCGCGCCTGCTCGACGCCGGCAATCAGGCGACGCGTTTCGACATGGTGGCGCGCTCGCAGGGGCGCGACCAGGGTGACGGCGTTCCCTACCAGCTGCGATACCGCCTGCGGAGCGCCGCCGACGGCGCGGCGCCGCACTGGGTGGAGGATACCGGGCGCTGGTTCGCCGGGCCCGACGGCAAGCCGCTGCGCGCCCACGGCGTGGTGCGCGCCATCAACGAGCGCCACGCCCTCGACGAGCGCCTCGCCTACCTGTCGCGGTTCGACGACCTCACCGGGGAGATGAACCGCGCCCATCTCACCGAGACGCTGGCCGCCACCCTCGACGAGGCCACGCGCTATCGTTCGTCCTGCGGGTTCCTGGTGGTGGCGATCGACGGTCTGGCGCGCATCAACGAGGCCTACGGCTTCGCCGTCGCCGACGAGGTGATCCGCTCGGTGGCCTTGAGCCTGCGGGGGAGAATGCGCAGCGGCGACGCCCTCGGGCGCTTTTCCGGCAACAAGTTCGGCATCGTCCTGAAGAACTGCACGCCGGACGACATGGCGGCCGCCGCCGACCGCATGCTGGCAACCGTGCGCGACACCATCGTGCCGACTGCCACGGGATCCGTGGCGGCTACGGTGACGATCGGCGGCGTGGTGGCGCCGCGCCATGCCCGCACCGTCGAGGACATCCTGTCGCGCGCCCAGGAGGCGCTCGATGCCGCCAAGATGAAGCGCCACGGCTCGTTCCAGGCCTACCGGCCGAGCATCGAGCGCGAGGCGCAGCGCCGGGAGAACGCGCGCGCCACCGACGAGATCGTCACCGCATTGAACGAGCGGCGCATCCTCGTCGCCTTCGAGCCGGTCGTCGAGATCGCGTCGCGCCGGCCGGTCTTCCACGAATGCCTGATGCGCATGCGCCGTCCCGACGGCAGCCTGGTGCCGGCCGGCGACGTCATTCCGGTCGCCGAGCGTCTCGGCCTGGTGCGGCTGATCGACCACCGCATGCTCGAGCTGGTGATGGCCGAGCTGCGCGCCGCTCCCGACCTGCGGGTGAGCCTCAACGTGTCGCCGGCCTCCACCGCCGATGCCGACTGGTGGGCCTGCCTCGACGGGCAGTTGCGCGCCTGCCCGGAGGCAGGCGGGCGCATCACCCTGGAGATCACCGAATCCGCCGTGATCCACAACCTCGACGACGCGCGCGGCTTCGTCACCCGGGCCAAGGATCTCGGCTGCCGCATCGCCATCGACGATTTCGGGGCCGGCTACACGTCGTTCCGCAATCTGCGCAAGCTCGGCGTCGACATCATCAAGATCGACGGCGCCTTCGTGCGCAACCTGACGCGATCGCCCGACGATCAGGTGTTCGTGCGCACCATGGTGGATCTGGGCCGCGGCCTCGGACTTGCGACCGTCGCCGAGTGGGTCCAGGACGAGGCATCCGCCGCCATGCTGGCGGGCTACGGCTGCGACTACATGCAGGGCGTCCTGGTCGGGCTCGGCTCGCTCGAGCGACCCGGTATCGCCGGTCCGGCGCGGGCAGAAGCGGGCTGAGGCCTTCAGGCTCCGCCGCTGCTGCCGGCCTTGTCGCTCGGCAGCTTCTCTCCCGGCGGCTTGTCGGAGCTGGTGAGCCGATCGAGCCGCCGCTGCATCTCGACCAGCTGGCGCTTGAGGTCGTCGATCTCGCCCACCGGCGCCGCCTCCCTGCCGGCCTCGGCGGCCTGCTCCTCGCGGCGCGCGAACGGGGCGAACATCCCGAAGGCGCGCTCGAAAATCTCCATGTTCCGCCGCACCTGGTCCTCCAGCGGCGCAAAGGTGCCGACCCCGAAGGCCTGCGCCATCTGCTGGCGGAACTTTTCCTGCTCGCGGGTGAGCGACTCGATCGATACTTCGAGATAGCGTGGCACCAGCATCTGCATGCTGTCGCCGTAGAACCGGATGAGCTGGCGCAGGAACGCGATGGGCAGCAGGTTCTGCCCTTCCTTGTTCTCCTGCTCGAAGATGATCTGGGCGAGAACCGACCGGGTGATCTCCTCGCCGGTCTTGGCGTCGAAAACGACGAAATCCTCCCCCTGCTTGACCAGGGTGGCGAGGTCCTCGAGCGTCACATAGGTGCTCGTGCCGGTATTGTAGAGCCGGCGATTGGCGTATTTCTTGATCGTGATCGGTTCTGCGGACTTTGCCATGTCGATCGATTTGCCCCTTATCATACGGCCAGGATAATCATTTTCCCGCCCGCGGGGCCACCGTTTTGTGCAATCCCGCGGCCTCGGCCCGGGCTCGGATGGCCGCCTGTCATTGATCGACATCATTGACCGTGCCAAAACGGATCATCAAGGATGCAAAATATCCGGGTCTCGCGGCGCCGGGTGGTGCTACATCGGACCCATGATTACGTCCGGCCCGACTAGGTCTGGCCTGCCGCTCAGCTTCACGGATCGAAGGAGTTTCACATGAAGGACGACATCGTCATCGTTGGTGCCGCGCGTACGGCGGTCGGGGCGTTCAATGGAGCGCTGGCGAGCCTGCCGGCGCACGATCTCGGAAAATACGCCATCCAGTCGGCGCTCGATCGCGCCGGAGTCGAAGGAAAGCGCGTATCCGAGGTCATTCTGGGGCAGATTCTCACCGCCGGCCATGGTCAGAACCCGGCGCGGCAGGCCTCGATCGGGGCGGGCATTCCGGTCGAAAGCCCGGCCTGGGGCGTCAACCAGCTGTGCGGCTCGGGGCTGCGCGCCGTGGCGCTCGGCTACCAGGCGATCCTCAACGGCGACTCGGAGATCGTGGTGGCCGGCGGCCAGGAATCGATGAGCCAGGCGCAACATGCCGCGCATTTGCGCAACGGCACCAAGATGGGCAACCTGGAATTCGTCGACACCATGATCAAGGACGGCCTGTGGGACGCCTTCAACGGCTATCACATGGGCAACACTGCCGAGAACGTCGCCAAGCAGTGGCAGATCACCCGCCAGCAGCAGGATGCCTTCGCGGTGGCCTCGCAGAACAAAGCGGAGGCCGCGCAAAAGGCCGGGAAATTCAAGGACGAGATCATTCCCATCACCATCAAGTCGCGCAAGGGCGACCTCGTGGTCGACACCGATGAATATCCCCGCCACGGCGCCACCCTCGAGGCGATGGCCAAGCTCCGACCGGCGTTCGAGAAGGACGGCACGGTCACGGCCGGCAATGCCTCCGGCATCAATGACGGGGCCGCCGCCGTCGTCCTCATGAAGGCGAGCCAGGCCGCCAGCGAAGGCCGCAAGGTGCTCGCCCGCATCGTGTCCTGGGCGCATGCCGGCGTCGATCCGGCGATCATGGGCACCGGGCCGATCCCGTCCTCGCGCGCCGCGCTCAAGAAGGCCGGCTGGAAGATCGAGGACCTCGATCTGATCGAGGCCAACGAGGCTTTTGCCGCCCAGGCCTGCGCGGTGAACAAGGATCTCGGCTGGGACCCCGCCAAGGTCAACGTCAATGGCGGCGCCATCGCGATCGGTCATCCGATCGGCGCGTCGGGCGCCCGGGTGCTGGTCACGCTCCTCTACGAGATGGAGAAGCGCAATGCCAAGAAGGGCCTCGCCACACTGTGCATCGGCGGCGGCATGGGGATCGCGATGTGCCTGGAGCGCAACTGACCAAGCGTCAGCGGGCAAGAAGGGCGGAGCGTGCCGGTTGCGCGCTCCGTCTTTTTGTTTGAGCATGACCCAACATGAGATCGGCCGCGCAGGGCAAGGGCCGGTCCGCACCAGGGAGGACGGAGCATGGCACGCGTTGCAGTGGTCAGCGGTGGTACGCGCGGCATCGGGGCGGCGATCGCCAGGGCGCTCAATGGCGCCGGCTACAAGGTCGCAGTCAACTACGGCGGCAACGACGAGGCGGCGCAGAAGTTCAAGGCCGAGACCGGCATCGCGGTCTACAAGTGGGACGTCGGCTCCTACGAGGCCTGCGCGGCGGGCCTGAAGCAGGTCGAGCAGGATGTCGGTCCGGTCGACGTTCTGGTCAACAATGCCGGGATCACTCGCGACACCATGTTCCACCGGATGAAGCCCGAGCAGTGGAGCGCGGTGATCAACACCAACCTCAACTCGCTGTTCAACATGTGCCGTCCGGTCATCGACGGCATGCGCGAGCGCAATTTCGGCCGCATCATCAACATCTCGTCGATCAACGGCCAGAAGGGCCAGATGGGACAGACGAACTATTCGGCCGCCAAGGCCGGCGAGATCGGCTTCACCAAGGCCCTGGCGCAGGAGAATGCCCGCAAGGGCGTGACGGTGAACGCGATCTGCCCGGGCTATATCGGCACCGAGATGGTGCGCGCCGTGCCCCAGGACGTGCTGGAGAAGAACATCCTGCCGCAGATTCCGGTCGGCCGCCTCGGCGAGCCCGAGGAGGTCGCGCGCTGCGTACTGTTCCTCGCCTCCGACGATGCCGGCTTCATTACCGGCTCGACGCTGTCGGCGAACGGCGGCCAATACATGGTGTGAGCGTCCGCGCGGAGCGATCGGCACGTTGAGCCCGCCGGCCGAGGCCGCCATGGTCCAGCCCGCGTCCCGCAGCGCCGCCGCAACCCTGGTGGGGTTCTCGGCGGTGCTGATGTGGTCGCTCCTGGCGCTCATGACCGCGGCGTCGGGCCGCATCCCGCCGTTCGAGCTCGCCGCCGTGACCTTCGCGGTCGGCGGCGCGCTCGGCGCCTCGACCTGGATCGCGCGGCCCGGAGCGGCTGCACGGCTGCGCCAGCCGGCCGAGGTCTGGGCGCTCGGGATCGGCGGGCTGTTCGGCTTTCACGCGCTGTACTTCATGGCGCTCCGCCTGGCGCCGCCGGCCGAGGCCGGGCTCATCTGCTATCTGTGGCCGCTGCTCATCGTGCTGCTCTCGGCGATGCTGCCGGGCGAGCGTCTGCGCCTTCATCATGTGCTCGGGACGGTCGCGGGCCTCGCTGGCACCGTGGTGCTGTTCGTCGGACGCGGCGGTCTCATGTTCGCCGAGGACCACGCTCCCGGGCTCGCCGCCGCCTTCGTGGCGGCGTTCGTCTGGGCGATCTATTCGGTCCTGTCGCGACGGTTCGCCCGGGTGCCGACCGACGTGGTCGCGGGTTTCTGCCTGGCGACCGCAGTCCTGGCGGCGCTCTGCCACCTTATGTTCGAGGAGACGGTGGGGCCGGAGAATGCCGGCCAATGGCTCGCCGTCGCCGGTCTCGGCATCGGTCCGGTGGGCGCCGCGTTCTACGCCTGGGACTTCGGCGTCAAGCACGGCGATATCCGGGTTCTCGGCGCTGCCTCCTATGCGGCCCCGGTGCTGTCGACCGGGCTCTTGGTCGCCACCGGGTTTGCCGAGGCGAACGGGTCGCTCGTCGTCGCCGCGGCGCTGATCGCCGGTGGCGGCCTCATCGCCGCCAAGGACATGATCGGCAAGAGGAGCGCCGATTAGTAGCCCGGCGGCCGGTCGGGCGGCGCGAGCTCGAAGCCCGCGAACGAAAAGCCCGGCGCGACCGTGCAGCCCGCCAGCGTCCACGCGCCAAGGCTCTCCGCGGCCTGCCAGGCGCCGGCCGGAACCACCGCCTGGGGGCGTTCGCCCGCCGCGAGATCGGGGCCGAGGCGGACCGTCGCGGTGTCGCCGGACGGCTCGGTCACCGACAGGTTCAGGGCTGCGCCCGCGTACCAGTGCCAGACCTCGACGGCGTCGATCCGGTGCCATGCCGAGCGTTCGCCCTTGCCGAGCAGGAAATAGATGGCAGTCGATGCCGCCCGCCCGCCGTCGACCATGCGGATATCGCGGAACGTCTCGCGGTAATGTCCGCCCTCGGGATGCGGGCGCAGGTCGAGCAGCCGGATCACATCGGCTGCGGCGAGCGCGGTCACCACCGTCAGAACTTGTCCTTCATGGAACGGATCCGCGCGAACACCTGCGCCGGCGTCCCGCCCTCCAGGTTGACCGCGGAGGCGACCGAATGCAGGTCGGCGCGCAGGAACGGATTGGTCGTTTTTTCCGACCCGATCAAGGTCGGAATGGTCGGCCGGTTCGTGCTGCAGAGCCGCACCACGTCCTCGGCGCGCGCGCGCAGCGCCTGGTTCTTCGGCTCGATCGTCAGCGCGAAATGCACGTTGGCCGCCGTGTATTCGTGCCCGCAATAGATCTGGGTGTCCATCGGCAGATTGCGCAGCTTGAGCAGCGACTGCCACATCTGGTCGGCATTGCCCTCGAGCATGCGCCCGCACCCCACCGAGAACAGCGTGTCGCCGACGAAAGCGAGCTTTTCCAGCTTGAACCAGTAGGCGATGTGGCCGGCGGTGTGGCCTGGCGTTTCCAGCACGCGGCCGTTGAGCGTTCCGATGGTGACGAAGTCGCCCTCGCGCACCGTGACGTCGACGCCGGGAATCTTGGGCGCCTCCTTGCGTGGCGCCACCACGCGGCAGCCGTGACGCTTCTTCAGCTCGGCGATCCCGCCGGTGTGATCGGCATGATGATGCGTGACCAGGATGTCGGTCAGCCGCCAGCCGGCCTCGTCGAGCGCGCCCTCCACTGCCGCCGCTTCCGGAGCGTCAATGGATGCCGTCGACCCGTCGCCGGGGTCGTGAAGCAGAACGCCGTAATTGTCCTTGAGGCAGCGGAACAGGCGGACTTCGAACGCCATCGTCAGTGTGCTCATGATTGCGGCTGGATGGACCGTAGCATGCCTGTCATGCAATTTGCACTTATCCGTCAGGCGATACCCCGCCGCATTGGCCGGTTGCGGCGCGCTCTGCTAATCGTCGGGAGCCCGAGCATTCCGGAGCGCCTGTTCGTCATGTCCCTCGACGTTGTCGATCTGCGCAATTTCTACGCCCAGGCGCTGGGCCGGGTGGCGCGCCGTTTCATCGGCCGCGGCATTCGCTCCCGATGGGCTGACACGCGTGCTTTGCGCGTGCTCGGGATAGGCTATGCGACACCCTATCTGGGGTTGTTCCGCGAGGAGGCGGAGCGCTGTCTCGCCTTCATGCCGGCTGCCCAGGGAGTCGTCAAATGGCCATCGGATCGTCCGGCGCTGGCCGCGCTGGTGAACGAGGGCGAACTGCCGCTCCCCGATGCGACGGTCGACCGCGTCCTCCTCGTCCATGGTCTGGAGATGTCGCAGGAGGCGGGCATCTTCCTGCGCGAGGTGTGGCGGGTACTGGCAGCCGGTGGACGGCTGCTCGCCGTGGTGCCGAACCGCCGCGGCGTGTGGGCGCGGATGGATACGACGCCGTTCGGCCATGGCCGGCCCTACTCGCGTGCGCAGATCATGCACCTGTTGCGCGAGACGTGGTTCACTCCGACGGGGTGGGACGAAGCCCTCTATGTGCCGCCGATCGGGCGCAAGTGGTTCCTGCGCTCGGCGGTGGCGTGGGAGCGCGCCGGGGCAACGATCTCCGCACCCTTCGCCGGCGTCCACATCGTCGAGGCGACCAAGCAGGTCTATCGGGCAGTCCCGGTCCGCCGTGAGCGCCAGCGCCTGGTTCCCGCACTGGAGCCGGTCATGGCGCCATCGCCCGGAGGCGCCGCACGGGTGGTCCTGACGGCAGGGCGGCCGGAGCATGTCCCGATCGCGGGCGATCGAAACCTTCCCTGAGCTCAATCATTGGCCGGCAAGCCGCCGCGCGTCATCCGGCCTGCCAGCATGGTCTCATCCGAAAGGCCGCAGGCTCTTCGGACACGGCCTCACTCCTGCTGGGGACCGGCCGGCGTGGGTTGCGGGGCAGCTTCCTCGGCGTCGCTCGACGACTGCGGCACTCCCGGTCCGTCCCCGCGCGGGCCGTGGCGACGGCGGCGGCGGCGGTGCAGCGGGAAACGATCCGGCGGTCCGTCGAACCCGTTGGGGCCATTGCCCTGGTACGGCACCGGCGGCTGCTGGCCGCCTCCGGTGATGAAGGCCGGCAGCCGCTCGACGTCGCCCGGCTGCTCTTGCCGAGGCGGTGGTGCGGCAGGCGGCGGACGTCCGCCATAGGGTTGCGGGTCGCGGCCGCCGAACGATTGCTCGCGCGGCGGATAGGGCTGGGCGTCGCGCGGCGGATAGGGCTGATGCTGATGCGGCTGATGCGTCTGATGCGGCTCACCGCGGCCGCCGTAGCCGCTCTCTCCCGGGCCGCCCATCGGCTGCCCCGTGGTGTCGTCCTCGCCGTCGTCGAACGTATCGTCGCGGGACTCGCCCCCCTCGGGTCGAAAATACGGCTGGGTCTGCCGGAACTGCTCCTGCGCGGCCGCGATGAGCCGGAAGTAGTGCTCGGCGTGCTGAAAGTAGTTCTCTGCCGCGACCGGGTCGCCCGACGCCTGGGCATCCCGGGCGAGCTGCACGTATTTTTCGGCGACGTGAGAAGCCGTCCCGCGGATTTTCACGTCGGGGCCGTTCGACTCGTAGATCCGGGTGAGTGGATTCTGGCCCTTGCGGTTGCGCCCCCGCATGCGTTTGTTCTGACCGTTTCTCATGGCTCGTTTGCTTGATCACTCCCGATTTGCAGCGGGTTCACCCGCCGATTTCCTCTGCCGGAACCGCATGCCGTGGCACGCAGATTTCCCGTGCGCCGCGTCGACCTCGCCCATTGCGGAGCTCAGCCAAGCAGCGGCGCCGTGCGCCCATAGACCACAGTCCTTGTCACGATGACCGCAGCAACCTCTCGACCGCGGGCGGTCCGCGGTGTTGCCAACCCTTCAGCATGCATGCCGTCCCCGGCACGCACCGACCCGCTGATTCATCTCGTATCCCGAGCCGGCGAACCCACGATCCTTCGATTCAGACTATCGTCGTCCGCCTTGTCCACGCCGCCGCCTCGCGGAGCATTGCTCCGGGCCTCTCGTTGGGGCGTGCCACCATCGTCTCTCGGGCCAATTCCGTGCGGGGAACCTAATGGGTCTCGGGCGATAATCCAAGCGGTTTTTTACCCATCCCCGTAGGGACTGACCCTTATTCCGGCACGTTCAATGCTGCGCTCAATGTGGAGTGCGCGGGGGATCCCCGCAAGGTCGGACCTGGCGGGGCGCCCGGCCGTCAGGCCGCGGGCGGCAAACAGCGCGGCCACAGGCGCGGCCTGTCCGGCTCCCAGCTCCACCACCATGTGGCCGTCCGCGGCGAGCAGCCGCCCGGCATCCGCCGCCAGAGCCCGATACGCGGCGAGCCCGTCGGTGCCGCCGTCGAGCGCAAGGTGCGGATCGTGGTCGCGGACCTCGGCGGGAAGCGTCGCCAGATCCGGGGTCGCCACATAGGGCGGATTGGCGACGATCAGATCGAACGGGCCGGCAAGCGCGGTCGCGTAGTCGCAGGCAACGAACGCCGCGCGGGACGCGAGCGCAAGGCGCGCCGAATTGTCCCGCGCGATGGCGAGCGCGGCGACGCTGACATCGGTGCCGACGCCCGCGGCGGCGGGAAGCTCGCTCAGCAATGCAAGCAGCAGCGCGCCGGATCCGGTGCCGACATCGGCGATGCGCAGCGCGCGCCCGCGCGGTCCGTCCGCGTCGAGCGCCTCCAGCGCCGCCTCGACCACGGTCTCGGTCTCCGGGCGCGGCACCAGCACGGCAGGGCCGAGCCGAAGCGGCAGGCCCCAGAACTCGCGGGAGCCGACGATCCGCGCCACCGGCTCGCCGCAGAGCCGGCGCCGGGCGAGGGCCGCAAGGCTCGTCTGCTCGTCGCGCCCGAGCATGCGCTCCGCTGCCGCGATCAGTCCGGCGTGATCGAGCCCGAGCGCCAGCCCGGCGAGCACGCGCGCGTCGAGCTCCGGCGTGTCGAGGCCGGCGTCGCGGAATTGCCGCGCCATCGCGCGCCGCGCCGCAGCGACCGACAAGGCGCTGGCCTCGTGGATCATGATCGCGGCTGTTCCTCGGCCAGCAATGCCGCCTGATGATCGGTGACCAGGGCGTCGATGATCTCGCCCAGCGCCTCGCCTTCGATCACCTGGGGGAGCTTGTGCAGGGTGAGGTTGATGCGGTGGTCGGTGACGCGACCCTGGGGAAAATTGTAAGTGCGGATGCGCTCCGAGCGATCGCCCGAGCCGACCTGGCCGCGCCGCTCGGCGGCGCGCTCGCGGTCGAGCCTCTGCCGCTCCATGTCGTAGAGCTTCGCCCGCAACAGCGCCATGGCCTTGGCGCGGTTGCGGTGCTGCGAGCGCTCCTCCTGCACGGCGACCACGATCCCGCTCGGGATGTGGGTCACCCGGATCGCCGATTCGGTCTTGTTGACGTGCTGGCCGCCGGCACCCCCGGCGCGCATCGTCTCGATCTTGAGGTCGGCGTCGACCACCGATACGTCGACGTCCTCGGCCTCCGGCAGCACCGCGACTGTGGCGGCCGACGTGTGGATGCGCCCGGACGCTTCGGTCGCCGGTACGCGCTGGACGCGGTGCACGCCGGATTCGTATTTGAGCCTGGCGAAGGCGCCGCGGCCGCGGATCTCGGCGACGATCTCCTTGTACCCGCCGACCGTGCCCTCGCTCGCCGAGACGATCTCGACGCCCCAGCCCTGGCGCGCGGCGTAGCGCTCGTACATGCGGAACAGGTCGCCGGCGAAGCGGGCCGCCTCGTCGCCGCCGGTGCCGGCGCGAATCTCGAGGATGACGTTGCGCTCGTCCATGGCGTCCTTGGGAATCAGCGCCAGGCGGATCTTTTCCTCCAGCGCGGCGTGGCGCGCCGCGATGTCGGTCCTTTCCTGCGTGGCGAGCGCGCGCATGTCGGGCTCGGTCGCCGGGTCGGCGATCAGCGCCTCGACGTCGGCGAGCTCGGCGCCGGCGGCGCCGTAGGATTTCACCAGCTCGACCAGCGGACCGAGCTCGGCGAACTCGCGCGACAGCTTGACGAACGTCTCGCGGTCGGTCTGACCGGACAGCTCGCTCTCCACCGCGGCGAGGCGGGTGACGAGCGCGTCGAGCTTGGCTTGCGGGAGCATCGTGGGCGACGTCAGATCTGCAGGCCTTCGGCGGCCGCGAACGCCTCGAGCCGGTCGCGAATCCTGACGCTGCCGGCTGGGCTCTCGATCAGCGGCCGCAGCACCGCCTCGGCCTTGCCGGCGTCGAGATCGAGCATCATGGCCTTGACCGGGCCGATCGCCGACGGCGTGATCGACAGAACCCGATAGCCCAGCCCGACCAGCGCCAGCGCCCCGAGCGGCTTGGCGGCGAGCTCGCCGCACAGCGTCACCGGCTTGCCGCGCGCCCGGCCCTTGTCGACGATCCCCTTGAGCGCGCGCAGCGCCGGCGCCGAGATCGGATCGAAGCGATCCGCCACCTTGCTGTTGTTGCGGTCCACCGCATAGAGGAACTGGAACAGATCGTTGGAGCCGACCGACAGGAAATCGACGCGGGCGAACAGCTCGTCGAGCTGGTAGAGCAGCGCCGGCACCTCCACCATGGCGCCGACATGCACGCGATCGGGCAGCGCGTGGCCGTGCCGGCGCAGATGCGTGAGCTCGCGCTCGACGATCGCCTTGGCCTGGTCGAACTCCTCGACGGCGGCGATCATCGGGAACATCACCCTGAGCTCGCGGCCGGCGGCGGCCTTGAGCAGCGCTCGCATCTGGCTGCGCAGCAGCCCGGGCCGGTCGAGGCCGAGCCGGATGGCGCGCCAGCCGAGCGCCGGATTCTCCTCCTCGACCGAGCGCATGTAGGGCAGCACCTTGTCGCCGCCGATGTCGAGGGTGCGAAACGTCACCGGACGGTCCGCCGCGACGTCGAGCACCGTGCGATAGAGCTGCAGCTGCTCGCTGGTGCGCGGGAACGCCGCCGCCACCATGAACTGCAGCTCGGTGCGGAACAGGCCGATGCCGGCCGCTCCCGACTCGTCGATATGCGGCAGGTCGACCAGCAGCCCGGCATTGATCATCAGGGCGACACCCTGGCGATCGCGGGTGACGCTCGGTCGCGTGCGCAGAGCCTGGTACTGCGCCTGGCGGCGTGCACGAAATCGCACCTTCTCCGCATAGGCGCTCTCGATGTCCGGCGGCGGCCGCACATGCACCTCGCCGGAGGAGCCGTCGACGATGATCGCATCGCCGGGATCGACCAGGCCGGTCGCGTTGTCGATCTGTCCGACCGCCGCGATGCCGAGCGCGCGCGCCACGATGGCGACGTGGGAGGTCGCTCCGCCTTCCTCCAGCACCAGGCCGCGCAGCCGCGAGCGGTCGTAGTCGAGCAACGCCGCCGGGCCCATGGAACGGGCCACGATCACCGCATTGTCGGGCAGCTGCTCCTTGGACGGCGCGTGATCCTTGCCGGTGAGCTGCCGCATCAGGCGATTGGCGAGGTCGTCGAGGTCGTGCAGCCGCTCGCGAAAGTACGGATCGGTCTGCCGCAGCATGCGGGCGCGGGCGTCGGACTGCACGCGCTCGACCGCCGCCTCCGAGGTCAGCCCCGTCATCACCGCCTCGCGCAGCTTGTGCAGCCAGCCGCGGTCGTAGGCGAACATCCGGTAGGCCTCGAGCACGTCGCGATGCTCGCCGTCGCCGACGTCGCCGCGCTCGAGCATGACGTCGATGTCGGCACGCAGCGTGTCGACGGCGTTCTCCAGCCGCTTGAGCTCCTTCTGGGCGTCGTCGGCGATGAAGTTGGTGACGACGACGCGCGGCTCATGGAGCACCACGTGACCGAGCCCGATGCCCTCGGCGATGGCCGTCGCCACCACATGCAGCGGCCGCCGCGCCGCCGGCTCGGCGCCGGGCTTCGCCAGCGCCGAGAGCTCCCCCGAGGCGATCATCTCGGCGAGCACCATCGCGGTCGTCTGCAGCGCCTCCTCTTCCTCCTCCGAATAGGTGCGTTGCGCGCGGTTCTGCACCACCAGCACGCCGAGCGTGTTGCCGGCCCGCAGGATCGGCACGCCGAGGAACGAGTGATAGATCTCCTCGCCGGTCTCCGGCCGGTACGAGAAGGCCGGGTGGGCCTGGGCGTTCGACAGGTTGATCGAACTCGCCTCGCCGGCGACGAGCCCGACCAGGCCCTCGTCCTGGCGCATCACCGTCAGGTGGACGGCTTGGCGATTGAGACCTTCGGTGGCGTAGAGCTCGAGGGTGCCGTCGACGCGCAGCACATAGACGGAGCACACCTCCGCGACCATGTTGGCGGCGATCAGCACGACGATCTTGTCGAGGCGCTCCTGCGCGCTGACCGGTTCCGCCATCACCTCGCGGAGCCGGCGCAACAGCACGCGCGGACCGCCGAGCGCACTCCGCATCGTCAGGTCCTCTTGGGCCGGGACCATCCTGATCGGGCCGGTGGCTCGGCCAGGAGAATCCCGCAAACATGTAGACTTTTCGCGCGTTTTCTCGTCCCGGCCAAAGGATTTCGCTGGCCGAGGCCGGAAAAGTCCGAATACCGCCGTTGCGATGGCCGGGGCCGCGTTCCCGGCGCCACCATAGCGTGGAGCCCGCCGAGGCTAACGGTCCAGGCCGTATAGCGAATGCAGCGTGCGCACGGCAAGCTCCGTATAGGCGGCGTCGATCAGGATCGAGAACTTGATTTCCGACGTGGTGATGGCGCGGATGTTGATGCCGCGATCGGCGAGCGCCCGGAACGCCCTGGCGGCAACGCCGGCATGGCTGCGCATGCCGATGCCGATCACCGATACCTTGGCGATGTCGTTGGCGCCGTCGATCCGCTCATACCCGATGGCGCTCCTGGAGGCGGCCAGCACGGCTTCGGCACGCTTGTAGTCGGAGGCCGGCACCGTGAAGGTGAGGTCGGTCGTTGCCCCGTCGCCCGAGACGTTCTGCACGATCATGTCAACATTGATATTGGCCTCCGCGAGCGGCCCGAAGATCGCTGCGGCGACGCCGGGCTTGTCCTCGACGCGACGGATCGAGACCTGTGCCTCGTCCTTCGAGAAGGCAATGCCGGTGACGACCTGCTGTTCCACTATTTCCTCCTCGTTGCAGATGAGGGTTCCGGGAGGCGTCCCGAGCGGATCGATGTCCTCCGGCTTGTCGAAGCTGGAGCGGACGAAGATGCGCACGTTGTGCACCATGCCGAGCTCGACCGAACGCACTTGCAGCACCTTGGCACCCAGCGAGGCGAGCTCCAGCATCTCCTCGAACGCGATCTTGTCGAGCCGCCCGGCGCGCGGCACCACGCGCGGGTCCGTGGTGTAGACACCGTCGACATCAGTGTAGATGTCGCAGCGGTCGGCCCGGATGGCGGCCGCCACGGCGACCGCGGAGGTATCGGAGCCGCCGCGGCCGAGCGTGGTGATCCGGCCGGTCTCCCGGTGGATGCCCTGGAAGCCGGCGATGACCGCAACCTCGCGGCGCTCGGTGAACCGGCGGATGAGCTCATCGCCGTTGATGTCGACGATGCGCGCCGTGCCGTGGGCGTCGTCGGTCAGAACGGGGATCTGCCAGCCCTGCCAGGAGCGGGCGGTGACGCCGATATTCTGCAGCGCGATGGCGAGCAGTCCCGCGGTGATCTGCTCGCCGGTCGACACCACGGCGTCATATTCGCGGGCGTCATGCAGCGCCGCAGCTCCGCGGCACCAGTCGACCAGCTGGTTGGTGGTACCCGACATGGCGGAGACCACGACGGCGGCCTCGTGGCCGGCATCCACCTCGCGCTTGACATGGCGCGCCACGTTGCGGATGCGGTCGATGTCGGCGACCGAGGTTCCGCCGAATTTCATCACCAGGCGAACTCATGGGAATCCGGAGGCTCGCATCCGTGGAGGACCAGGGTCCCTCCGCGCCGACCCCCCGGGAACGGGCGGCAGCGCAAAAAGGCCGCTATACATACGCGACGCGGTCCGATCCCCGCAACCGGACCGGCTCACCTGCCGCAATCCGGTTGCGGCGGCACCCGCGTTCACCGCCTCGCGCCGCCGGGGGCGCACCAGAGAGCCGGCAAAGGTCATTCCCATGAGGCAACCGCCAAGCTCCACCGTCGATCCGGCCGAGGTCGAGCGATTCTCCAGACTTGCCGCCGAGTGGTGGGACCCCGGCGGCAAGATGCGGCCGCTGCACCGGCTCAATCCGGTCCGTCTCGGCTTCATCCGCGACGCCGCCTGCCGGCAGTTCTCCCGCGATGCAAGGCGACTCGACACCCTGTCGGGCCTGCGGGTTCTCGACATCGGCTGCGGCGGCGGGATCCTCTCCGAGCCGCTCGCCCGCATGGGAGCCTCGGTGGTGGGTGCCGACCCGTCCGCCACCAACGTGGAGACCGCGAGGCTGCATGCCGCCAAGTCCGGCGTCGCGGTCGATTACCGTATCACCACCGCCGAGGCGCTGGCCGATCAGGGCGAGCAGTTCGATCTCGTGCTGGCCATGGAGGTGGTGGAGCACGTGGCGGATCTCGGACTGTTCGTCAGGCGCTGCACCGCCATGGTGAAGCCGGGCGGCCTGATGATTGCCGCCACCATCAATCGCACCCTGAAGAGCTTTGCGCTGGCGATCGTGGGGGCCGAATACATCCTGCGCTGGCTCCCGCGCGGCACGCACCAATGGGACCGGTTCGTCACCCCCAACGAGCTCGAGGCCGCGATGGCCCGCGGTGGCCTGCGGGCGATCGGCGAGAGCGGCGTGATCTACGACATCCTGGCCGACGGATGGCGGCTCGACCGCGACATGGACGTGAACTACATGCTGGTCGCCGAGCGCGCCGCCTGATCGCGCGATCTCGCCTCGGGGGTGGCATGCGCTGCGCGCAGCCGCTCGTCGATTGACCATCCGCGGCCCGCAGGCCACGCTGCCTCCGGCACTCTCTCCACTCGCGGAACGGCGAACCACTCTCCATGATCGACACGAGCTGGCTCTGGGTGGTGTTCACCGTCGTCGCCGCCGTCGGGCAGACCGCGCGCAACGCCATGCAGCGCGAGCTCACTCAGAGCCTGGGCACGGTCGGCGCGACCCATGTCCGCTTCCTGTTCGGCTTTCCGTTCGCGCTGTTGTTCCTGCTGGCCGTGTCGCTGGCGACCGGGCTGCGGCTGCCGCAGCCCGGGCTGAAATTCTGGCTGTGGGTCCTCGGCGGCGCGTTCACCCAGATCCTTGCGACTGCACTGATGCTTGCCGCCATGAACAAACGGTCCTTCGTGGTCGCCATCGCCTACATCAAGACCGAGCCGGTCCAGGTCGCGGTGTTCGGCTTGGCGTTCCTCGGGGATGCGCTGACCGTGCCGCTGCTGGCTGCGATCCTGATCGCCACGACCGGCGTCATGGTGATGTCGTGGAAGCCCGCCGGCAAAGCGGAAGGCGGCCTGCTGCCGACCTTCATCGGGCTCGGCGCCGGCGCGATGTTCGCATTCTCGGCAGTGGGATATCGCGGCGCCATCCTGAGCCTCGGCGAGCCGCATTTCATCATGGCGGCGACCTTCACTCTGGCGGTCGGGCTCACCGTCCAGGCGCTGGCGTTGTCGCTCTATCTGGCGCTGCGCGATCCCGCGGTGCTGCGCGCCATCGCCCGGGCGTGGCGGCCGTCGCTGTTCGCCGGCGCCGTCGGGGCGACCTCGTCGGAGTTCTGGTTCCTGGCCTTCGCGATCGCGACCGCCGCCAGCGTGCGCACGCTGGCCCTCATCGAGGTGCTGTTCGCCCAGGCGGTCTCGCACATCCTGTTCAGGCAGCCGACCACGCGGCGCGAGGTCACCGGCATCGTGCTCATTGTGGCCGGCGTCGTGCTGCTGCTGTGGGCGCGGTGAGCGTCGTGCGCTAATTGCGCTCGTCCGGCAGTCGCGGCAGGTGGTGGAACTCGATTCCTTCGTCGGCGAGCGCCGCGGCGTCCTCGGCGGTTGCCTCGCCGTAGATCGATCGATGCTCGGACTCGCCGTAGTGCATGCGGCGAGCCTCGTCGGGGAATTTCTGCCCCACATAATCGGCATTGCCGACGATATGGTCGCGCAGTTCCTTGAGCTTCCTGCGGAGCTCCTGCTCGACCGGCGACAGCATGGCGACCGGGGCGCTCTCCTCGGCTTTCGCCGGCGCCGCTCCGCCCGGATCGGCGGCGTCCTCGCGCTTGCCGCTGCCGCCGAGGCGCGGCGCCATGATCGCCTTCTCGACCTTCTCGGAGCCGCAAACCGGGCAGGCGACGAGGCCGCGCTTGACCTGCCGGTCATAGGCTTCCGAGCTCTGAAACCAGCTTTCGAAGGCGTGGCCGCCGCCGCAGTTGAGGGCGTAGCGGATCACGCGGGCTCTCCGACCGAGCGGAGATGGGCCGGCTCCACCATCGGCTCGAGAATCTCGAAGCGGCGGCCGTGCTGCAGCGAGGGAATGCGCGAGCGCGCGAGCGCCACCTCGGCTGGATCGATGTCGGCGAATATGACGCCCGGCTCGGTCGCGCCTTCCGCCAGCACGCGTCCCCAGGGATCGACGGCGAGCGAGTGGCCGTAGGTCTCCCGCCCGCTCTCGTGGATGCCGCCCTGGGCGGCCGCGAGGACGAAGCAGCCGGTCTCGATCGCGCGTGCGCGCATCAGCACGTGCCAGTGCGCCTCGCCGGTCGGCCGGGTGAAGGCCGACGGAATGGTGAGGAACGCGGCTCCCGCCTCGGCCAGCGCCCGATAGAGCGCGGGAAACCGCAGGTCGTAGCACACGGTGAGGCCGATCCGGCCCCACGGCAGCTCGGCGACCACCGCGAGGTCGCCCGCCCGATAGTTGCGCGACTCGCGGTAACGCTCGCCGTTCGCCAGGTCGACGTCGAACATGTGGATCTTGTCGTATCGGGCGATGATGTCGCCCTTGCGGTCGATCAGGAACGAGCGGTTCGCCGCCTTGTCGGGCGAGACCTTGATGGCGAGCGACCCGACGTGAACGAATATGCCGAGCGCGCGCGCCAGCTCGCGAAAAACGACGAGGCCGGGATCGTGCTCCTCCGCGACGATCGACGCAAACATGCGTTCGCGATCGTTCTCGATGATGTTGGTCATCTCCGGCGTCAGCACGTAGTCGGCGCCGCCATTCTTGGCCTCGCCGATGAGCCGGGCCGCGGCTTCGACATTGTGCTGCGGCGAGCGGCCGGACCGCATCTGGATGAGGCCGACGCGGAATCTCGACGTGCTGGTGGTCGCCCCGGTCATTGGCCTCTCCTCAAGCCGTCAACAGCGGATCGAGCTCGCCGGCTTCCTCGAGCGCGTAGAACTCGTCGCAGCCGCCCACATGGGTCGAGCCGACGAAGATCTGCGGAACCGTGCTGCGCCCGTTGGCCCGGCCGATCATCTCGGTGCGCCGCTCGCGGTTGCCGGTCACGTCGATCTCGGTGAAGGCGATGCCTTTGCGGCGCAACAGGTCCTTCGCCGAGTCGCAATAGAAGCAGTAGTCGCGCGTGTAGATCACTACAGGATGCATGGCTTGCCGTCGATGCCGCCCCGGTCATGAATGCACTATATGAGGGCGCGCGCCGCATCGACAACCCGGGCAAGGACCAGGACGTCGACGTCGCGGGCGCCGGCGCGCAGCAGGGCACGGGCGCACGCATCGATGGTGGCGCCGGTGGTGAGCACGTCGTCGATCAGAACCAGCCGGCGCCCTGCCACCTCCGGCCGCGACCCGTCCGGCACGCGGAAGGCACCCTGGACGTTGATGGCCCGTTCCGACCGGGTGAGGCCGACCTGCTGGGTCGTGGATTTGACACGCTTGAGCGCCCCGTGGGCGACCGGCACGCCGGATTGCTGCGAGATGATCCCTGCGAGCGCGGCCGACTGGTTGAAGCGACGCGCCCACAGGCGGCGCCAATGCAGCGGCACCGGGACGAGGGCGTCGGCCTCGGCGAGGAGCGTGGCTCCCGCCCGCGCCATCCAGCGGCCGAGCGTCGGTGCGAGGTCGAGCCGGTCGCCGTATTTGAGCGCGTGGACCAGCGCCCGCGCCACCTCGTCGAAGCGCACCGCGGCGCGGGCGCGCTGATAGGCCGGCGGATCGGCGATCGCCTGCATCGACAGGATGCCCGGTCCGGGATCGTAGGCGAACGGAATGCCGAGCCGCTCGCAATAGGGCGGCGCGATGAACGAGAGCCCGGCCCAGCACGCCGGGCACAGCGCGCCCGGCTCGGCGACCGGGTCGCGGCAGGCCGGGCAGAGCGGAGGCAGCGCCATGTCGAGGGCAAAGCGGCCGGCGGCACGAATCGCCTGTACGGCGCGTCGCGCCGCCTTGGCCGGGCTGCCGGGGAAGACCGTCGATTGCATCGGGAAAAACTACCGCGCCCAGGCCCGGGGCTCAACAGCAGGGCCGGGCTTTGACCGTCGGGGCTCGCCGGGTCATAAGCCGAAAAGCGCCCGGGTGAAACGCCATGTCGACCACTTCCCACGTCTTCGACCGTGCCTTGCTGGCGCGCCGCCGCCGCCGGGCGGCAGCGCTCGGGCCGGTGACGTTCCTGGTCGATCGGGTGGCGTCGGAACTGTCGGATCGGCTGTCGGCGGTGTTGCGGCGTTTCGAGCTCGCGGTCGACCTCGGGACGCCGACGGATGCGGTCCGCCGTGCGCTCCGGTCATGCAGCAGCGTGGCCACCGTCGTTGCCGCCGGACGGTGCCGGCGCGAGGCGGGGCTGGCGGTGGTCGCCGACGAGGAGATGCTGCCGTTTCGCGATGCCTCGCTCGATCTGGTGGTGTCCGCCCTGGCGCTGCAATTCGTCAATGACCTGCCCGGGACCCTCATCCAGATTCGCCGGGCGCTGAAGCCGGACGGGCTCTTCCTGGCTGCGCTGCTCGGCGGCGAGACGTTGAGCGAGCTGCGCCGGGCTTTCGCCGCCGCCGAGGCGGAGATCGAGGGGGGAATCTCACCGCGGGTCGCGCCGTTCGCCGACATCCGCGACCTCGGCGGGCTGCTGCAACGCGCCGGTTTTGCCCTCCCGGTCACCGACGTCGACCGGCTGACCGTTCGTTACGACAGCGTGTTCGCGCTGATGGGCGAGCTGCGGCGCATGGGGGCGACCAACGCGCTCCTCGAGCGCCGGCGCACGCCGCTGCGGCGCGCCACCCTCATGCGCATGGCGCGGATCTATCAGGATCGCTTTGCCGATCCGGACGGCAGACTGCGGGCAACCTTCGAGATCGTATGGTTGTCGGGATGGGCGCCGCACGAGAGTCAGCAGAAGGCGCTGCGGCCCGGTTCCGCCCGGGCGCGGCTCGCCGACGCGCTCGGCACGGCGGAAATCTCCACCGGCGAGAAGCCGGAGCGCTGACCGCGGTCAGAATACGCTCGTCAGCTTGTCGTAGAACGTCGTTTTCACCGAGGTCCCGAGGCTCCACACCGCGCTGGCGACCGCGGCGCCGACGCCGGCCGCCACCATCGCGTATTCGATCGCCGTCGCCCCGCCGGTGTCGGCGAGGAAGCGGCCGAGAAGCTTTGCCGCCGATGAGCAGGCAGGCGCGAAGTGCATGACGTTCCAGTCCTTGTCGAGGCCTCGGGCAGGATCAGAGCAACGTCGTCAGGTGCACGATCAGCGGTTCGTCGGCCGGCGGCATCGGATAGTCCCGCAGCCGGTTCGGCCTCACCCAGGCCAGCCGCTGGCCTTCCGCCGGGGTGACGATCCCCTCCCAGCGCCGGCACACATAGAGCGGCATCAGGAGGTGGAAGTCCGAATAGTCGTGGCTCGCGAAGGTGAGAGGTGCGAGACACTGCTCCTTGATGACGATTCCCAGTTCCTCCTCGAGCTCGCGGATCAGCGTATCCTCGGGCCGCTCGCCCGCCTCGATCTTGCCGCCGGGGAACTCCCACAAGCCCGCCATCGTCTTGCCGGCCGGACGCTGGGCGATCAGCACGCGTCCATCCGCATCGACGAGGGCGCAGGCGGCCACGAGAACGAGTTTGACGCTCACAGCCCTTGTCCGTGACCTTCGCAGCCCGAAATTAATGTCGCATCAACGTCCGTGGTTAATCCGCGATTAGGACCTGTAGTCGCCGTTGATGGCGATGTATTCCCTGGTCAGGTCGCAGGTCAGCACGCGATCGCGGGCATGGCCGAGGCCGAGCCCGATCCGGACGGATATCTCGGAGTTCTTCATATAGGAGGACACCGTCGCTTCGTCGTAGGCGGGATCGCGCCCGCCCCGGTGGGCGACCCGCGTCTTGCCGAACCAGATCGACAGCCTGTCGCGATCGGCCGGCTCCCCGGCCTTGCCGACCGCCATCACGATGCGTCCCCAATTGGCGTCCTCCCCGCCGACCGCGGTCTTGACCAGCGGGGAATTGGCGACCGCCATCGCGATGCGGCGCGCCGAGCGCTTCGACACCGCGCCCTCCACCACGATCTCGATGAGCTTTCTGGCGCCCTCGCCGTCGCGCGCAACCTGCTCGGCGAGCCCGGCGAGCACCTCCTGCAGCGCATCGCGGAAAGGGCCGAGCCTGCGGTCGCCGGCTTTGGTGATCAGGGGCGCGCCGCGCGCCGCCGCCGCTCCGGTGGCGAATCCCAGCAGGGTGTCCGACGTCGAGGTGTCGCTGTCGACCGTGATGGCGTTGAACGTGTCGACGACGCCGCGCGCCAGCAACCGCTGGAGCACCGGAGCGGCAATCGGCGCATCGGTCATGACGAAGGAGAGCATCGTCGCCATGTCGGGCGCGATCATGCCGGCGCCCTTGGCGATGCCGTTGATCGTCACCGTCGCGTCGCCGAGCCGCGCGGCGGCGGTCGCGACCTTCGGAAACGTGTCGGTGGTCATGATGGCGCGTGCCGCCCCGAGCCAGGCGGTCGGGCTGGCGTCGGCGGCGAGCCCGTCCATGACGTTCCTGAACTTGCCGGCGTCGATCGGCTCGCCGATCACGCCCGTCGAGGCGAGAAAGATCTCGCCGGGACGGCATCCGATCGCGGTGGCGGCGAGCTCGGCAGTGAGCCGGGTCGCTTGGCGCCCGGTCCGTCCGGTGAACGCGTTGGCGTTTCCCGAATTGACCACGAGCCCCCGCGCCTTGCCGGCGGAAAGCTTCGCCCGGCACCATTCGACCGGTGCCGACGGGCATCTTGAGCGGGTGAAGACGCCGGCGACATTCGTTCCCCGGTCGAACACGGCGAGCAGGACGTCGGTGCGTCCCGGATACCGGATACCGGCGGCGGCGGTCGAGAGCCGAACGCCGGCAACTTCCGGCAGGTCCGCCGGGCTGGCCGGCGCGAGCGGCGACACCTCCCCCATCGGCCTGATCCGGCTACTTCTTCGGTTCGGCGGCCGGTGCGGGGGCCGCCGCCGGAGGGCCTGCGGGCGCCTGATCGAGCCGCTCGATCTTGGCCTCGGCGCGCAGCTTGCTGACCAGCTCGGCCTGCGCCTTGCGGGTCACGTAGCTCTCCAGCTGGTCCTTCACCTTGTCGAATTCCGGGATCGGGCGGTCGCGCTTGTCCTCCACCCTGATGACGTGCCAGCCGAACTGGGTCTTCACCGGGTCCGAGAGCTGTCCCTTGTCGAGCCGGAATGCAGTCTCGGCGAACTCGGGCACCATCTGGTCCTTGGTGAAATAGCCGAGATCGCCGCCGCTGGCGCCGGGGTCCTTCGACTTCTGCTTGGCGAGCTCGGCGAAGTCGGCGCCCTTCTTGAGCGCGTCGAGCACCGCCTTGGCCTCGTCCTCGGTCTCGACCAGGATGTGGCGGGCGTGCACCTCCTTCTCGGCCGACATCTGCTTGGTGGCGTCGTCGTACACCTTGTGCAGCGCCTCGTCGGTGATCGACGCCTTGGCCTCCGACTGCAGCAGCATCTCCATCAGGAGCTTGTTGCGGAAATAGGCCAGCCGGCGCTTGAACTCGTCCTTGTCGGGAATGCTCCTGGCCTCGGCGGCCTTGGCGACCAGCACCATGTCGGCCATGAAGGTGGTGAGATATTCGCGCTTGCCCTCGCCGGCCATCTGCTGCGGCAGGCTCGCGCCGATGTCCTCCTCGGCGATGGTGACGTCGCTGGCATGGATGTCCTGGCCGTTCACGCGGGCGACGACCGGGTCGCCGGCCGGGGCGACCGGTGCTGCAGCCGGCGCCGCCTGGCCGGCCGGGGCCGGGGTCTGCGCGGCGGTCGGGCCCGCGACGGCAAGCTGCAACGCCGTGGCAAGGCAGAACGCGAGCGCGCATCCCCGGCGACGCGGCGTCCCGGAGGGGGACGCGGTGCGAACCAATGTCGTCAGTGCATGCATCGTGTCGTCGTCCTTGTCGCGATTGGCGATCCATCGGGGTTTCGCACCGTCGAGACGGGGCGCCGGCGGACACTCGCGCAATCGGTGGCGCTTGGCAATGCCCGCAGGATCACATGTCCTTATGTCGCGGGCCGGGCAGCGGTTCCAATTGACAAGCCTTCGAGCCGTTCCTATCTGTCGACGACCCTCGCCGGTCCGTCCCGCGGGGCGCGCGACGTTGCGCGGTGCCGAGCCCGGAAAACGCCGCATACCGCCGGTGCATCGCCGCACCACTCGAAAGGATCCCGGCATGATCGCAGGACTCGCCCGAAAACTGTTCGGCTCCTCCAACGAGCGGCTGATCAAGAGCTATCGGCCCCGGGTCCAGGCGATCAATGCGCTCGAAGGCGAGGTCGCCCGCCTGACTGACTCCGAGCTGCGCGCGCGCACCGACGAGTTCAAGCGCCAGCTCGCCGACGGCAAGAAGCTCGACGACATCCTGGTGCCGGCTTTTGCCACCGTGCGCGAGGCGGCCAAGCGCACGATCGACCGCCGCTCGGAGACCGCGGCCGACGGACAGCGCCATTTCGACGTGCAGCTGATCGGCGGCATGGTGCTCCACGAGGGCAAGATCGCCGAGATGAAGACCGGCGAAGGCAAGACGCTGGTCGCGACCCTGCCGGTCTATCTCAATGCGCTCACCAGCCGCGGCGTCCACGTCGTCACCGTCAACGACTATCTGGCCAAGCGCGACGCCGAATGGATGGGGCAGATCTACCGGTTCCTCGGGCTCACCGTCGGGGTCATCGTTCACGGCCTCGATGACGACGAGAGGCGGCAGCAATACGCCTGCGACGTGACCTACGGCACCAACAACGAGCTCGGCTTCGACTACCTGCGCGACAACATGAAGATGCGCATCGAGGACATGGTCCAGCGCGGCCACTGCTATGCGATCGTCGACGAGGTGGACTCCATCCTGATCGACGAGGCGCGCACGCCGCTGATCATATCCGGGCCGCTCGACGATCGCTCGGATTTCTACAACACCATCGACACCTTCATTCCCAGGCTGGACAAGACCGATTACGAGGTCGACGAGAAGCAGCGCACCGTGGTGCTGACCGAGATCGGCATGACCCGTCTCGAGGAGATGCTGCGCGGTGCCGACCTGCTCAAGGCGGAATCGCTCTACGACGTCGAGAACGTCTCGGTCGTCCACCACGTCAACCAGGGCTTGCGCGCCCACAAGCTGTTCCAGCGCGACAAGGATTACATCGTGCGCAACGGCGAGGTGGTGATCATCGACGAGTTCACCGGACGCATGATGCCGGGGCGGCGCTATTCGGAGGGCCTGCATCAGGCGCTCGAGGCCAAGGAGCACCAGCCGATCCAGCCGGAGAACCAGACGCTCGCCTCGATCACCTTCCAGAACTATTTCCGCATGTATGAGAAGCTCGCCGGCATGACCGGCACGGCGTTGACCGAAGCCGACGAGTTCCTCGACATCTACGGCCTCGAGGTCGTGGAGGTGCCGACCAACATGCCGCTGATCCGCGACGACCAGCACGACGAGGTCTACCGCACCAACGCCGAGAAGTACCGCGCCATCATCACCCTGCTGGAGGACTGCAAGACGCGCGGCCAGCCGGTGCTGGTCGGCACCACCTCGATCGAGAAGTCCGAGCAGCTCGCCGCGATGCTGATCACGCAGGGCTGGGAGCAGCACGATTTCACCGACCCCAACGCATTCGCCGCGCTCTATTCGGGGGATGACGGGGCCAAGAACACCAAGGTGTTCGCCATCCTCAATGCCCGCTACCACGAGCAGGAGGCCTACATCGTGTCGCAGGCCGGCGTGCCGGGCGCCATCACCATCGCCACCAACATGGCCGGCCGCGGCACCGACATTCAGCTCGGCGGCAATGCCGACATGCGGATCCGCCAGGAGCTGGCCGACGTCGAGCCGGGACCCGAGCGCGACCGGCGGATCGCCGAGATCAGGGGGCAGGTCGCCCGCCTCAAGGAGACGGCGCTGGCCGCCGGCGGGATGTTCGTCCTCGGCACCGAGCGCCATGAGAGCCGGCGCATCGACAACCAGCTGCGCGGCCGCTCCGGACGCCAGGGCGATCCCGGCCGGTCGAAGTTCTTCCTCTCGCTGGAAGACGACCTCATGCGCATCTTCGGGACCGACAAGCTCGACAGCTGGCTCAAGCGCCTCGGTCTGCAGGAGGACGAGGCGATCATCCATCCGTGGATCAACAAGGCGCTGGAAAAGGCGCAGAGCAAGGTCGAGGCACGCAACTTCGACATCCGCAAGAACCTGCTGAAGTTCGACAACGTCATGAACGACCAGCGCAAGGTGGTGTTCGAGCAGCGCGTCGAGCTGATGCGCGACGAGAATGTCGCCGAGACCGTCGCCGACATGCGCCATTCCGTGGTCGACGAGCTGGTCGCCAGGCATGTGCCGGAGAACGCCTATCCGGAGCAGTGGGACACGCCCGGGCTGAAGGAGGAGCTCACCAAGGTGCTCGGCCTCGATCTGCCGGTCGACCTGTGGGCCAAGGAGGAGGGGATCGCCGAGGAGGAGCTGCTGACGCGCGTCGAGCGCCGGGCCGACGAGCACATGGCGGCAAAGGTCGCGCAGTGGGGCCCCGACGTGATGCGCTATGTCGAGAAGTCGGTCCTGCTGCAGACCCTCGACCATCTGTGGCGCCAGCACCTGCTCATGCTCGAGCATCTGCGCCAGGTGATCGGCCTGCGCGGCTACGGCCAGCGCGATCCGCTCAACGAGTACAAGTCGGAATCCTTCACCCTGTTCGAGGCGATGCTCCAGCAGCTGCGCGAGGGCGTCACCGCCCAGCTGATGCGCGTCGAGATCGTTACCGCGCCGCCTGGCGAGGAAGCCGGCGGCCCGGACGGATCAGGCGCCTGGCCCGGGCCGCAAGGTCCCGCCAATCCGCCGAACCTGCCGTTCATGGAGGCGCACAAGATCGATCCGCAGACCGGCGAGGACGAGATGGCGCTGGCCGATGCGGGCTTTGCCATGGCGGGGGGCGCGGCGGTCTCCGAGCGCGCCCAGCGCAAGCCCAACGATCCGACCAGCTGGGGCAAGGTCGGCCGCAACGAGCCGTGCCCGTGCGGATCCGGCAAGAAGTACAAGCACTGCCACGGCCGCTATTGATGCGGCGACGGACGACGGAGGTTTTCTCCGGCGTCCGATGATGACTCCGGATTTCGCAAGTTCAGCGCAGCCCTGACCAGCGGTTGTCGAAGCTTCCGGACGGCACGACCGGCGCCGCGCCGGTCATCAGACCGGCATTTGCCGAGGATGTGCGCACTGAAGGCTCGCTTGCCTGCGCGGCGACTTGCGGCGGCCTGGCCGGAGTCCGGTCGGCGGCGGTCGCCGCCGTCGCGGCGGGCGATGCAGCCGGAGCCGGAGCCGGTCGCGCGGCCGGTGCCGGCTTCGGCGCCGGGGCGGCGGCACTCCGGGCCGGCGGCGGCGTCGGCTTCTTGTCGTCGCCGCCCATGCCGAACAGGCGTCCCACCGAGGATTTCACCTGCTCGAAGCCGCTCTCGGACTTCGGCGGTGACTGCGGCGCCGGCTCGCTGTTGAACAGGCGGGTGAACATGTTGCCGGAACTGGCGGTGGCCTGCGATCGCGGGGCCGACGCGGCCGGCACCGATCCGGTCGAGGCTTCGGCCACCTCGGGAGCGCGCGGCGGGTTGACGGTGTCGGGGATGGTGCCGGGCGCCCTGGTCTCCACCACGGTGCGCACGGTGCCGTCGGGGTCACGGATCTGCCGCGGATTGAGCTTGGCGAGGAATACCGGATGCATGCCGCCGTCGGTGCCGGTGCGGATCGGCGCGACCGGAGTGCCGCGGCTGGCCAGCTCGGCGGTCTGCTTCTCGTCCCGGCGGGTCTTGTCGGCGACCTCGGCCACGAGCTCGGGGGCCACCTGGTAGGCGGGGCAGCGTCCGGCGGGGTTGAAATTGAGCGTCGGCGGATTGGCGCCGGGCCGGGTGGCGTTCGCCGGCGGCTCGGCATCGAACACATAGCGCTTTTCGCAGAAGTCGACCTTGGGCTCGAGGCGCGTCACCTCGAAGTGGTCGTTGCCCACCTTGAGCATCTTCCAGAACGCCATGCTGGGATTGTTGCGATGGCGCGCCATGTTGAGCGCCGTCATCCGGAACGGGTAGGCCTGCACCTGGAAGGAGCGTTGCCCGCCGAAGAACGATTCGCGGGCGAGCGCGTAGATCTCGGAGATCTGCTCATCGGTCATCGCATAGCAGCCGCGCGACGAGCAGTCGCCGTGCACCATCAGGTTCGAGCCGGTGAAGCCGTGCGCCTTGTCGTAGGCGTTGGGATAGCCGATGTCGAACGACAGATAGTAATGCGAGTTCGGGTTCATCTGCCCGGGCTTGATGGTGTAGAAGCCTTCGGGCGCTTGGCGATCGCCTTCCTTGGTCTTCGGGCCGAGCTCGCCGGACCACCGGCAGATCGGATAGGTTTTCAAGAGCGCGAAGCGGCCGGACGTATCCTGCTTCCAGACCTCGACCTCCGACTCCTCCTTGAAGAGCCTGACGAGGACCGGGGACTCCTTCGGCATGCTGCGCTTCTCGAGCTCTGCCACCATCTCGGCGGACAACGGCTTGAGCGCCTTGGCGGAGGGTGCCGTCCCGTCGGTCTCGCATCCGGCAAGCATCATCGACGCGGCAATTGCCGCCGACGCCATCAGCGCGCGGACGTAAGGCGGACGGAACTTCAACCTGCCACTCCCCCGTCGGATGCTCGACCCCCGTCGTATTGAGGACCGTTACCCTTAAGATGCGGCTATCGCAAGGCAACAGAAAGGCAACCGGACCACCCCAGCACGGCCATGGTGAAGGAAAGATAAACCTCCGTCAAAGGCTGCGGCCGATCTCCAGGAATTTTTCACGGCGGTGGCGCCGTACCGCCGCACGGTCCAGATTTCCCAGCGACTGCAACGCATTGGCGATCGCCTCGCCGGCCGACGCGATGGTCGCGGCGGGATCCCGGTGGGCGCCGCCGATCGGCTCGGTGATGATCGCGTCGATGATGCCGAATCGCACGAGATCCTGGGCGGTGATCTTCATGTTGGTGGCGGCGTCTTGGGCCTTGGCGGTATCCCGCCACAGGATCGAGGCGGCGCCTTCCGGCGAGATCACGCTATAGATGGCGTGCTCGAGCATCAGCACGCGGTTGGCAGTGGCGATCGCGATGGCGCCACCCGAGCCGCCCTCTCCGAGGATGACTGCCACGTTGGGCACGCCGAGCGCCAGGCAGGCCTCGGTCGAGCGGGCGATGGCTTCGGCCTGGCCGCGTTCCTCGGCGCCGATGCCCGGATAGGCCCCGGCGGTATCGACCAGCGACACGACCGGAAGGTCGAAGCGGTCGGCCATCTCCATCAGGCGCGCGGCCTTGCGATAGCCTTCCGGTCGCGCCATGCCGAAATTGTGCTTGAGCCGCGTCTCGGTGGTCGCGCCTTTCTCGTGGCCGATGAGGCAGATGCTCTGGCCGCGGAAGCGCCCGAAACCGCCGATGATCGCCTCGTCCTCGCCGAATTTGCGGTCTCCGGCCACCGCCGTGAAGTCGGTGACCAGCGCCGTCACATAGTCGAGGCAGTGCGGCCGCTCGGGATGTCGTGCCACCTGGGTCTTCTGCCACGGCGTCAGGCTCGCATAGAGATCCTTCAGCGCCTGGGCGGCCTTGGTCTCCAGCCGGCTGATCTCTTCAGGAACCGCCACCGCGTCGCCGGCGGCCTGCATGGCGCGCAACTCCTCGACCTTGGCTTCGAGCTCGGCCACCGGCTTTTCGAAGTCGAGGTAGCTTCGCATCGAGCGTTCACACCGGCGGTTCGAATGAATGGCGGACGGCGGCCCGCGGGCCGGGAAACTGGCCTCCACGGGGGGGCAAGTCAAGCAACCGGCCCAACCGGGGCACCCTGCGAATCTCCCGGCGAAAATGCCGCCAAAGCCCACGACCGGCGGTCGGTGCTCACTCGTCGGCGAGCGGATGCAGGTCGCGCACCAGGCTCTTCAGCCGTTCGGCCAGAACGTGAGTGTAGATCTGCGTGGTCGAGATATCCGCGTGACCGAGCAGGGTCTGCACCGAACGGAGATCCGCCCCGTTCTGCAGGAGGTGACTGGCAAAGGCGTGGCGCAGCACGTGAGGGCTGACCTGCCGGGGATGCAGGCCGGCCGATACCGCAAGCTCCTTGAGCTCGCGGGCGAAATGCTGGCGCGTCAGGTGACCGCTCGCACCGAACGACGGAAAAAGCCATTTCCCCTCGGCGCTGCGGCCGGTCTCGCGGCGCAGCGCCAGATACTCGGCCATGGCGCGGCGCGCCGCGTCGTTGAGCGGGACCAGCCGTTCCTTGCCGCCCTTGCCGCGGACGATGAGCATGCGTTCGCTGCGATGCGCCGCCGAGGCCGGCAATGCGATGAGCTCGGAGACCCGCAGGCCGGTCGCGTAGAGCACCTCGAGGAGGCAGGTCATCCGCGCCGAACGCAGGCGCACCCCGGCCGGGCGCGCCGCGTCGTCCATGGATTGCCGGGCGGTTGCGAGCAGGCGATCGACCTCCGCAATGGACAGGATCTTGGGCAGCGGCCGGCCGCGCTTGGGGCCCTCGATGGCGGCGGCCGGATCGTCGGCGCGATGACCCTCGGCATAGAGGAAGCGATAGAGCTGGCGGATCGCCGATAATTTTCGCGCCACCGAAGCCGCGCTGAGCATGCGGCCGGCGAGCGCGCCCAGATAGGCACGGATGTCGTCGTTCGTTGCCGTCGCCACCGCGCGCCGCTCGCCGACGAGGTGCCGGGAAAATTCGTCGAGATCCCGCCGATAGGCGGCAAGCGTATTGGCCGCCGCGCCGCGCTCGGCCGCCAGCATGTCGAGAAAAAGCTCGATCAGCCGATCGTCAGGACCGTTGAGGCGGGCCATGGCGGGTCCGGAAAGTTGGCGATCAATGCGGCTTGGCGAATCGGTCCGGTGGAATCGTCACGGTGATCTCGCGCGCCTTCGGCTGTACGTAGTTGGCGAGCGAGAACATCGCCCCGTAGGCGAGACCGGCCAGCAGGCCAACGGCCACGATGAGACGCATCAAGCTCGGCATCGTCTAACACTCGCAGGCTCCGCCGACCGGACGAGATGACAAGATGGCGTCCTGCCGGTGCCGCGACGATCCACCGGCGGCGGAGTTGTGGCGGGGGTTGCCGAGCCGGCCGGCGCCGGCGAGGATCGACAAGGGTTGTGGGCCTCGATTGGCGGAGCAGCCACTAACCATCATGTTCCGGACGAACTGGCAAGAGCCTCGATGGCGGCGTATAGGGGTGAGCGCCCGACCCGGACCGATCCCGGCCGGATGTCCGGTGGAATGTCGTCGGATGGCCGATACTGCCACGCACAAGATGGTCGCCGCGGACGCCCAGGACCACGCGCTGCTGCGTGCGCTCGGACGCCGCTCGATCGTCCTCGTCGGCATGATGGGGGCGGGAAAATCCTCGGTCGGGCGGCGGCTCGCGGCGCGGCTCGGAATTCCGTTCGTGGATGCCGACTGCGAGATCGAGGCCCGCGCCGGCATGTCCATTCCGGAATATTTCGAGCGGCACGGCGAGGCCAATTTCCGCTCCGGCGAGGCCCGGGTGATCGCCAACCTGCTCAATGGCGGACCGCAGGTTCTGGCGACCGGCGGCGGCGCCTTCATGCACCCCGACACCCGCGAGGCGATCCGCCGGAGCGGCGTGTCGGTCTGGCTCAAGGCGGATTTCGACGTGCTGCTGCGCCGCGTGCGGCGCCGCAATGACCGTCCGATGCTCAAGACCGCGAATCCCGCCGAGACGCTGCGGCGCCTGATGGCCGACCGCGATCCGGTATACGTCACGGCGGATGTCACCATCGCGTCGCGCGAGGTGCCGCACGAGACCATCGTCTCCGAGGCCGTCCGCGCCCTGATCGCCCGGCTCGGCGAGCACCCCGGGGGCACGCCGTGACCGCCCCGGTCCGCGCCGGCGATCCGGTCGTCGTCAACGTGGCGCTCGGCTCCCGCGGCTATGACGTCGTCATTGGTCGCGGCCTGTTGGCGAGCCTGGGCGGCCGCATCGCCGCCCTGCGGCCGGGCGCCGCCGCGGCGATCGTCACCGACGCCAATGTTGCCGGCCACCACCTCGGCGCGGCCGAGGCCGCGCTCGCGGCGGCTGGGCTTCGCGTCTCCGCGATCACGATCCCGCCCGGGGAGGGCTCGAAGAGCTGGCGGATGATCGAGCAGGTCTGCGAGACCCTGCTGGCGCGCCGGGTCGAGCGCGGCGATCTCGTGGTCGCGCTGGGCGGCGGCGTGGTCGGCGACCTTGCCGGCTTCGCGGCGGCCATCGTGCGGCGCGGCATCGGCGTGGTCCAGGTGCCCACCACCCTGCTGGCCCAGGTTGATTCGGCGTTCGGCGGGAAGACCGGCATCAACTCGGCCCACGGCAAGAACCTGATCGGGGCGTTCCATCAGCCGATTCTGGTGGTCGCCGACACCACATTGCTCGACACGTTGCCGCAACGGACGTTCCGCGCCGGCTACGCGGAGGTCGTCAAGTACGGGCTGATCGGCGATGCCGGCTTCTTCGCCTGGCTGGAGGCGAACTGGCGGGACGTATTCGGCGGCAGCGCCGCGCGCGAGCATGCCATCGCGGTGAGCTGTCGCGCCAAGGCGCAGACCGTGGCCCGCGACGAGCGCGAGACCGGGGAGCGCGCCCTGCTCAATCTCGGCCATACCTTCGGCCATGCGCTGGAGGCCGGGGCCGGTTTTTCCGATCGCCTGATGCACGGTGAGGCGGTGGCGATCGGGACGACGCTCGCCTTCGGTTTTTCTGCTCGTCTCGGCCTGCTGCCACCAGCGGAGGCCGACCGCGTCACTCGCCATCTCGCGACGGTCGGCCTGCCGACCCACCCGAACGACATTCCGGGCGACCTGCCCGGGCTCGACGGGCTGATGGGTCTCATGGCCCAGGACAAGAAAGTGAGCCGCGGCAAGCTGACATTCATCCTGGCGCGCGGGATCGGGGCGAGCTTCGTCGCCGCGGATGTCGATGCGGCGGAGGTTCGGGCCTATATGGCGCAAAAGCTCGCCGAACGATGATAGCAGGAGACTGGGTCGCACTGATCGCCATCGTGCTCTGTCTCGCACTCTCGTTCGTGTTTTCCGGGAGCGAGACGGCGCTGACGGCGTCGTCGCGCGCCCGCATGCTGCGGCTGGAAAAGAACGGCAACCCGCGCGCCGCCATCGTCAACCGGCTCATGCAGACCCGCGAGCGGCTGATCGGCGCGCTGCTGCTCGGCAACAACGGCGTCAACATCGCGGCTTCCTCGCTTGCCACCGGCCTGATGCTCGCATGGCTCGGAGAGGTCGGCGTGATCTACGCCACCGTCATCATGACGGTGCTGGTCGTGGTGTTCTCGGAGGTGCTGCCGAAGACGGTCGCCATCAACGCGCCCGACCGGGTGGCGCTGCTGGTGGCGCGGCCGATCGAATGGGTGGTGCGGCTGTTCGGGCCGGTGCTGATGGCGATCGAGGCGCTGGTCCGCTGGATTCTCGCGCGGTTCGGCATTCAGGTGGGGGTCAACCAGCCGATTCTCTCGGCGCAGGAGGAACTGCGCGGCGCCGTCGACCTGCTGCATCACGAAGGCAGCGTCGAGAAGCTCGATCGCGACATGCTGGGCGGCCTGCTCGACCTGCGCGAGCTCGAGGTCTCCGACGTGATGATCCACCGCACCGAGATGATCACCCTCAATGCCGCCGATCCGACCGACGAGATCGTGCGCTCCGTGCTGGCTGCGCCGGTGACCAGGGTGCCGCTGTGGCGCGACACGCCGGAGAACATCGTCGGCATCCTGCACGCCAAGGACCTGTTGCGCGCCATCCAGGCCGCCGGCGGCGATCTCGCCAAGGTCGACGTCATGGCGATCGCCTCGCCGCCCTGGTTCGTGCCCGACACCACCCCGCTCGCCGAGCAGCTCAAGGCGTTCCGCCGCCGCCGGACCCCGTTCGCACTGGTGGTCGACGAGTACGGCGAGGTGATGGGCCTCGTCACCCTCGAGGACATCCTGGAGGAGATCGTCGGCGATATCGAGGACGAGCACGACGTTGCGGTGGCCGGAGTGCGGCCGCAGCTCGACGGCTCGGTCAATGTCGACGGCGGCGTACCGATCCGCGATCTCAATCGCGCCATGGACTGGGGCCTGCCGGACCAGGAAGCCACCACGATCGCCGGCCTCGTCATCCACGAGGCGCGCTCGATCCCGGAGCCGGGACAGAGCTTCACGTTCCACGGCTTTCGCTTCCAGGTCCTGCGGCGCAATCGCAACCGCATCACGGCGCTGAAGATCACGCCGCTCGGCCGCCGCGCCGCCGGCGCGCGGGCCGGCTGACGGAAGTCAGGCCGCGCCCTCGCCGGGCGCCGCCGCGTGGATCGCGAGCGCGTGGACCCCGCCGGCAAGCTCGGCCGCCAGGGCGGCGTTGACCAGCCGATGGCGCTCCAGCCGGGTCTTTCCGCGGAAGGCCTCCGACACGATATAGAGGCGGAAATGCGTTTCCCCGCCGGGCCGATGACCCGCATGGCCCGCGTGCTGATGCGATTCATCGACCACGCGGAGGCTTTCGGGGGCGAAAGCTTCGGTCAACTTCTCTGTGATGTGGTCGGACGTGCGCATGGCCTTCGCTTAAGGGACCGCCTCGGCGCGGTCAACGTCGGCGGTGGCGACAAAACGACTGCCGGCCGTTTGTCAATGGCTTGCGGCGGGCCGCGTCGGTTCCGCATAATCGGACTGCGATGAAATTCGACTCGCCCATATTCGATCGGATCCGGGTCAAGCCCGCCGAGGACCGCCGCGTGCGTCCCGATTGTCCGGTCTGCGACTGGCCCGCCTGCGGCGCCGGGGCGTCGCATCGCGCGCCGAAGGGACGACTGCGCGAGGGCGAGTACTGGCGGTTCTGCCTCGATCACGTGCGCCAGTACAATCAGTCGTACAACTTCTTCGCCGGCATGAGCGACGACGCGGTGGCGAAATATCAGAAGGAGGCGATCACCGGTCACCGCCCGACCTGGAAGATGGGAGTGGGGCGCAAGCCCGGCGCGGCGGGGCCCGGGGGCTTCGACGGCGAGTTCGCCGCCCATGATCCGTTCGGCATCCTCCGCGAGGCCGGCGGCAACGCCTGGCGGGCCGAGCGCAACGCGCCCGAAACGCGCCCCATCCGCAACGCCGAGCGAAAGGCCCTCGACGTGCTCGGCCTCGAGGTCGACGCGACCTCGACCGACATCAAGGCCAAGTTCAAGTTGCTGGTGAAGCGCCACCACCCCGATGCCAACGGGGGCGATCGTTCCTGCGAGGACAAGCTAAGGGATATTATCCAGTCCTATAACTACTTGAAATCGGTAGGATTCTGCTGACCGGGCGATGGCCTCGGCGCGATGAATTTTGCGTCCGGCCGGGCTCTCCCCTATAGACTGGGATCGCATTCTCGATCGGAGCGCGCAATCCGGATGGCCGGCCGGCATCCGCATGGCCGGAATGTGCGATGCGGCAATTTTCCGTCCCGGTTCTTTCTGCTAGCTTGGGCCGACATCCGAACCGCACGACTTGAAACAGCGGGCCTCGGGCGTTCCGAGGCCACGGAGGAGTAATGACGACCATCGAAGCCCAAGACATCACCGGATTGCCCGACATGAAGGTGTCGATCCGCCAGCAGTTCGGCATCGACAGCGACATGGAGGTGCCGGCCTATTCCGAGCCCGACGAGCATGTGCCGGACATCGATCCGGACTATCTGTTCGACCGGTCGACCACGCTGGCGATCCTGGCGGGTTTTGCCAGGAACCGGCGGGTGATCGTCACCGGCTATCACGGCACCGGCAAGTCGACGCATATCGAGCAGGTCGCGGCACGGCTCAACTGGCCTTGCGTGCGCGTCAACCTCGACAGCCATATCAGCCGCATCGACCTGATCGGCAAGGACGCCATCGTGATCCGCGACGGCATGCAGGTCACCGAGTTCCGCGACGGCATCCTGCCCTGGGCGCTGCAGCACAACATCGCGCTGGTATTCGACGAGTACGATGCCGGCCGGCCCGACGTCATGTTCGTGATCCAGCGCGTGCTTGAAGCCTCCGGTAAGCTCACTTTGCTCGACCAGAACAAGGTGATCCGGGCGCATCCGTCGTTTCGCCTGTTCGCCACCGCCAACACGATCGGTCTCGGCGATACCTCCGGCCTCTATCACGGCACGCAGCAGATCAACCAGGGCCAGATGGACCGTTGGTCGATCGTCACGACGCTCAACTACCTGCCGCACGACAACGAGGTCGAGATCGTGCTGGCCAAGGCGCACCACTATCGCACCGCCGAGGGCCGCGACATCGTCAACAAGATGGTGCGGGTCGCCGACCTCACCCGCAACGCTTTCATGAACGGCGATATCTCGACCGTCATGAGCCCGCGCACGGTGATCATCTGGGCGGAGAACGCCGATATCTTCAACGATCTCGGCTTCGCTTTCCGGGTGACGTTCCTCAACAAGTGCGACGAGCTCGAGCGGCCGATCGTCGCCGAGTTCTACCAGCGTTGCTTCGGCGTCGAGCTGCCGGAATCCTCGGTCAACGTGGCGCTGAGCTGAGCCGAGCCGGCGCACGACGACTTCGGGCCTCGATCGATGATCGCGAGCAGCATATGACCTCGAGCCGCCAATGACGTCGAACATCAAGGGCAAGGGTTCCGCCAAGGAAGGGCCGGCGGAGCCGTTCAAGCGCTCGGTTGCCGGCTGCATGCGCGCGATTGCGCGCAAGCCCGATCTGGAGGTGGCGTTTGCCGCCGAGCGCCCCGGTGTTGCCGGCAGCAAGGCGCGCCTGCCGGAGCCGCCGCGAAAGCTCAGCGTTCGCGATGCCGCGATCGTCCGCGGTCACGCCGACTCCCTCGCGCTGCGCATCGCCTGCCACGACGCCGGCGTCCATCGCCGGCTGATGCCGGGCGGACAGCAGGCGCGGGCGGTGTTCGAGGCCGTCGAGCAGGCGCGGGTCGAGGCGATCGGGGCGCGGCGGATGGAAGGGGTGGCACGCAATCTCTCCGCCATGCTCGAGGACCGCTTCCACCGCGGCAAGTTCGACGACATCACCGACCGGGCCGATGCGCCGATCGAGGATGCCATCGCCATGATGGTGCGCGAGCGCCTGACCGGCCTGGCGCCGCCGCCCGCCGCGCGCAAGATCGTCGATCTGTGGAAGCCGCTGATCGAGGACAAGGCCGGCCGCGATCTCGATCGTCTCGGCAGGCTGGTCGAGGACCAGCGCGGTTTCGCCGATGCGGTCCACGACCTGCTCGACTCGCTGGAGATGGGCGACGAGCGCAACCGCGATTCCGACGAGGACGACGAGGACAATCGCGACGAGGATTCGCAGCCCGACGAGGCCGGCGAGGAAGGGGAGGCGAAGGAGTCCGACGACGCCCAGGGCATGACGCTCGAGGACAGCGAGATCGCCGCCCAGGAGCTTCCCGAAGGTGCCACTGAGGCGGTCGACGCGCCGACCGCCGACATGCCCGATGCCGACATGGGCGATTCGGAGAACGCCAACGAGCCGTGGCGGCCGCGTCACCACGGCGCCAACGAGCCGCGCGGTCCCGACTACCGGCCGTTCGTCACCAAATTCGACGAGGTGGTGGCGGCCGAGGATCTGTGCGAGCCCGACGAGCTCGAGCGGCTGCGCGGGTATCTCGACAAGCAGCTCTCGCATCTCCAGGGAGTGGTGTCGCGGCTCGCCAACCGGCTGCAGCGCCGCCTCATGGCGCAGCAGAGCCGCGCCTGGGAATTCGATCTCGAGGAAGGCGTGCTGGATCCGGCGCGGCTGTCGCGGATCGTCGTCGACCCGATGCATCCGCTCTCCTTCAAACGCGAGAAGGACACCAATTTCCGCGACACCGTGGTGACCATGCTGCTCGACAATTCGGGCTCCATGCGTGGGCGTCCGATCACGGTCGCGGCGACCTGTGCGGACATCCTGGCGCGCACCCTGGAGCGCTGCGGCGTCAAGGTCGAGATCCTCGGCTTCACCACGCGGGCATGGAAGGGCGGCCAGTCGCGCGAGGCTTGGCTCGCCGCCGGCAAGCCGCCCAATCCCGGTCGCCTCAACGACCTGCGCCACATCATCTACAAATCGGCCGACGCGCCGTGGCGGCGGGCACGGAAGAATCTCGGCCTGATGATGCGCGAGGGCCTGCTCAAGGAGAACATCGACGGCGAGGCGCTCGATTGGGCGCACAAGCGGCTGCTCGGGCGTTCCGAGAGCCGGCGCATCCTGATGATGATTTCCGACGGCGCGCCGGTCGACGATTCCACGCTGTCGGTCAACCCCGGCAATTACCTCGAGCGGCATCTGCGCTGGGTGATCGAGGAGATCGAGACGCGCAGCCCGGTGGAGCTGATTGCGATCGGGATCGGCCACGACGTGACGCGGTACTACCGCCGCGCGGTGACGATCGTGGATGCCGAGGAGCTCGGCGGGGCGATGACCGACAAGCTGGCGGAGCTGTTCGACGAGCAGCCCGGACCCGAGCCGGTCGTCGGCAGGCGCCGTCGCGTGGCCTGACCGGAGCCCGTCCCGATCAGGTTCTATAGCTGCGGAATTGTTGGGACCATGCTCTCGTCGGAAAGCCGATATCCGGCTTTGCCGCGCGGGATGCTAGCCGGCTGCCGGTGCTGCCTCGGCGGTCGCCGCCAGCTTCTTCTTGATCTGCCGCTTCATCTCGAGCGCCTTCGGGGCCAGCTGCTCGTCCTTCGCCTTGATCAGATAGGCGTCGAGCCCGCCGCGGTGATCGACCGACTTCAGGGCGTTGGCGGAGACCCGCAGCCGCACCGAGCGGCCGAGCGCATCCGACATCATGGTGACATTGCACAGATTGGGCAGGAAGCGCCGCTTGGCCTTCCGGTTCGAATGGCTCACCTTGTGCCCGGTCAGCGCCGTCTTGCCGGTCAGGTCGCATCGTCGCGACATGTCGAAACCCTCGTCTTTGCCGGTCGGGGCATGGCTCCCGAACGGCAAGGCCGCCCTGGAAAAATACCACCATGGAAGAGTGTCGCGGACGTATAGTAACAGAGCCCACGGGCGTCAAGGCGAGCTGGCGCGGGTGTCCGTAGCCACACGATATGTATGTCCAGATGTATGTCCGGTTTAGGCAGCACACGATCTGTCCGTTGAGGCTCTCGGGCGCAAAGGGTCCGATCACAAATTCGACGCATTCCCGGCCGATGAGGCCACGGCGTTTACCGCGTCATGCCGCACGCCTCGCTCGAGGCGATGCCATGTCGTATAGAGCGTGTCAGATCGGATATCGCGGGGCCAGAGGGGCGGGCAGGTTGGCGTTGCACCGGCAGGAAAAGGGACGGACCGTGTTGCCGCATCGGCTCGCCGCTTGTCGGAGGCTGCTCGGTGCCGGTATCGTTGCCGGTCTCGCCTTCGTCGGGGCAGCTTTCGACGCCGCCCAGGCCCAGGGCAAGCTCGAGGCGCGCTACACGGCCTCGGTCGGCGGAATTCCGCTCGGCAAGGGCGCCTGGGTCATCGAGATCAGCGACACCCAGTATACGACCGCAGCCAGCGGGCGGGTCACCGGCGTGCTGCGGGCGGTGACCAGCGGCGAAGGCTCGGTGGCGGCGCGCGGAATTCTGAGCGGCGGGCATCCGGTCCCGTCGAGCTACGCGGTCCATGTCACATCGGATGACAAGACCGACGAGGTGCGGATGGCGTTCAATGCCGGGACCGTCAAGGAGTTGGTCGCCGAGCCGCCTTTCGCGCCGACCCCGGATCGCGTGCCGGTGACCGAGGCCCATCGCAAGGGCGTGATCGACCCGATGAGCGCCGGGCTGATGCCGGTCGGCGGCACCGGCGATGTGCTGGTGCCGGAAGCCTGCCAGCGAACCCTGCCGATCTTCGACGGCCGCCAGCGCTTCGACCTCACGATGGCGTTCAAGCGGGTCGACAAGGTGAGCGCCGATAAGGGCTATCAGGGGCCCGTCGTGGTGTGCCAGGTCACCTACCAGCCGCTGGCGGGGCACCGGCCGAGCCGCTATGCGATCAAGTATCTGATGGAGCAGCGCGACATGGAGATCTGGCTCGCCCCGATCGTCGGCACGCGCTTCCTGGTGCCATACCGCATCCAGGTCCCGACCCTGCTCGGTTCGGCCGTGCTTGAGGCGACGCAGTTCGTGACCGTCCTGCAACCGGCCCGACCCACCGCGGCCAAGACGCAATAGCGATTTGGGCCGGTGCACCGTCCGGCGGAGCAGGGGCCTTTGGTTTTCCCCAGCATGCGCGATGGCGCGACGGGGAAACGCCTTGACTCGTCAGCAACGCTATGATTCGGGCAGGCCCGACCTGCAGTGCCGTGCAGAGTCGCGGAGCGGTCGAAAAATACCCCATATAGTGGCAAGCCGGTTGAGGCGTTCCACATGTCGCCGGGAACGAACGCGAGTCACCGATTCGGGCGCGAATTCGTTCCAAACTCGTTCCATGGGCTGGCCGTCGGGGTTGCGCCGTCACATGATGGCACAGGGTCAATTCGCCGATACGACCGATGCTCCGACCCGCGAGGCGTTCTTGCGACCTCCCCGTGGCCGCATCGTCGCCTTCGGGACGGCGGCATTTTGGTTTGTGCCGGCGCCGCCGAGGCACTAAGTCGAATGTCCGCGGCTCCACATCTCACGCCGGGTTTGCCGCCGTCCCTGCCGCTCTGGAGAGTCGATGCCCGTCTCGTTCTCCTCGACCGCCAATCGCGACGCCCGGGCCCGCGGCGTCGGCGTCACCGCGGTGCTCGGCCCGACCAACACGGGAAAGACCCACCTGGCGATCGAGCGCATGCTCGCGCATTCGTCGGGCATGATCGGGCTGCCGCTGCGCCTGCTCGCGCGCGAGGTCTACAACAAGGTGGTCGAGACGGTGGGCGCCGACGCGGTGGCGCTGATCACCGGCGAGGAGAAGATCAAGCCGCCGAGCCCGCGATTCTGGGTGTCCACCGTCGAGGCGATGCCGCGCGACCTCGATGTGGCTTTCCTGGCGGTCGACGAGGTTCAGCTGGCCGCCGATCTCGACCGCGGTCACATCTTCACCGACCGCATGCTGCATCGGCGCGGCCGCGAGGAGACGCTGATGCTGGGCGCCGCCACCATGCGGCCAATGGTGGAGAAGCTGCTTCCCGGCGCCAATATCGTCAGTCGCGCACGGCTCTCGCAACTGACCCATGCGGGCGACCGGAAGATCACCCGCTTGCCGCGCCGCTCGGCGATCGTCGCCTTCTCGGCCGACGAGGTCTATGCGATCGCGGAGTTGATCCGCCGCCAGCGCGGCGGCGCCGCGGTGGTGCTCGGCGCGCTGTCGCCGCGCACGCGCAACGCCCAGGTCGCGCTCTACCAGTCGGGCGACGTCGAATACCTGGTCGCCACCGACGCGATCGGCATGGGTCTCAACCTCGACGTCGACCACGTCGCCTTCGCCTCCGACCGGAAATTCGATGGCTTTCAGTTCCGCCGCCTCAATCCCGCGGAGTTCGGCCAGATTGCCGGCCGCGCCGGTCGGGCCACCCGCAACGGAACGTTCGGCACCACCGGACGATGCGCCGCGTTCGAGCCCGAGCTGGTCCGTGCGCTGGAGAGCCACAGCTTCGAGCCGGTCCGGATGCTGCAGTGGCGCAACACGGCGCTCGACTTCGCCTCGCTCGGCGCCCTCCAGGCGACCCTGGCGGCGACCCCGACCGAGCAGGGGCTGACCCGGGCGCCGCTCGCCGAGGACATTCTGGTGCTCGAGCATGCCACGCGCGACGAGGACGTCCGGGCGATGGCGCGGTCGCCACGCGCGGTCGAGCGCCTGTGGGAAACGTGCCAGGTCCCGGATTACCGGAAGATCGCCCCGGCGACGCATGCCGAACTCGTCGTGACCCTCTATGGATTTCTCGTCAGGGAGGGTAGCATCCCGGTCGACTGGTTCGCCCGCCAGATCGCCCAGGCGGACGCGACCGACGGCGACATCGACACGCTTTCGACTCGGATCGCCCATATCAGGACCTGGACATTTGCGGCAAACCGTCCGGACTGGCTTGCCGATCCCGAGCACTGGCAGGGGGTCACCCGAACCGTCGAGGACAAGCTCTCGGATGCGCTGCACCAGCGTCTCATCGATCGCTTCGTCGATCGCCGAACCAGCGTGCTGATGAGACGGCTCAGAGAGAACACGATGCTCGAGACCGATATCACGAAGTCCGGCGAGGTTGTCGTCGAGGGCCATCCGATCGGCCGGCTCGACGGCTTTCAGTTTGCCGCCGATCCGGCCGCCGCCGGACCGGAGGCCAAGGCGTTGCGCGCGGCGGCGCAAAAGGCGCTGGCCGGCGAGATCAACAGCCGTGCCGCGCGCCTGCAGGTCGCCACCGACGATCAGATCCTGCTCGCCGCCGACGGCACCATTCGGTGGATCGGCGAAGCCGTCGGCAAGCTCGCTCCCGGCGAGGAGACGCTGACGCCCCGGGTGCGGATCACCGCCGACGAGCAGCTCAGCGGCGCGGCCCGCGACGGCGTGCAGGCGCGGCTCGATCTCTGGGTCAAGGCCCATATCGAGAAGCTGCTCGGCCCGCTGTTCACGCTGGCGAAGGCCGAGGACATTACCGGGATGGCCCGCGGGGTGGCGTTCCAGCTGGTCGAGGCGATCGGCGTGCTGGAGCGCCACAAGGTCGCCGACGACGTCAAGGGGCTTGATCAGGTCGCCCGGGCGACGCTGAGAAAGTACGGGGTGCGTTTCGGCGCCTATCACATCTATCTGCCGGCCCTGCTCAAGCCGGCGCCGCGCGTCCTCGCGGCCCAGCTCTGGGCGTTGAAGCAGGGCGGCGCCGACACCAAGGGGCTCGACGAGGTCCCGCATCTGGCGGGCACCGGGCGCACCTCAATGCCGGTCAACAAGGAGTTTCCCAAGGCGCTCTATCGGGCCGTCGGATACCGGGTTTGCGGCGAGCGCGCCGTACGGGTCGACATTCTCGAGAGGCTTGCCGACCTGATCCGGCCGTTGCTCGCCTGGCGCCCCGGCTCGGTGGGAGAAAGGCCGGTAGGAGCCGTCGACGGCGCGGGATTCACCGTGACGGTCGCGATGACCTCATTGACCGGAGCATCGGGCGAGGATTTCGCCTCGATCCTGCGTTCGCTCGGCTACCGGATGGAGCGGCGTCCGAAGCCGCCGGAGCTGGCGCCGGCGGTGCCGGTCGAGGGTGTGCCCGAGCCCGCCCCGGCAGCGGTATCCGCCGAGGGGGCGGATGTCCTGGAGACATCGGACGCTCCGGAGGCGATCGGCGCCGCAGCGGACACAATCGTTGCCGCGGCAGTCGCGCCGGTCGCCGCGCCCAGCGAGGGGCCGGCTCCGTTCGATGCGGCGGGGGCTGCGCCGCTCGCAGAGGTTTCCGAAGCCGAATCGACTCCTTTGGCTGTTGCGGTGGCGCCGGTCGCGGCCAGCCTCGAAGCGCCGCCCCCGGCTCCGGTCGAGATTTCGGGAGCGTCCCAGGCAGACCCACCCGTTTCCCTGGTCGCCGCCGATGACGGCCTCATCGAGGTGTGGCGGCCCGGCCGTTCCGACGAACGGCGCGGCCGTCAAGCCCATGCCCGACCGCCGCGACGAGCCGATCGTCCCGCCGAGCGCGGCCCGGCGCCAGACGCGGCGAAGCCCGAGGCGGTCGCGGTCGCGGCTGCGAGCCCCGCGGCTCCGGCCCCTGCTGTCGACCGGGGGACCGGCGCACCGGTACGCCATGGACACAAGTCGCACCGGCCGCGCCCGGAGCGGTCGCGGCAGGATCGACCCGAGCGCGACTCGGGGGGACGGCAGGCTTTTGCGCAAAGTCCCCGCCCCGCCAAGGAGCGTCGCGACAAGGCTCCGGATCCCAATTCGCCGTTCGCCAAGCTTGCCGCCCTCAAAGCGCAGCTCGAAGCGGACGCCAAGGAGCGTCGCTGACCTTGAGCGGCGACCGCCAGCGCATCGACAAATGGCTGTGGCATGCCCGCGTGGTGCGCACGCGGGTGGCGGCGGCCGCGCTCGCGGCGGGTGGCCACGTGCGCATCAACGGGCAGCGGATCGACGCCGCGAGCCGGGCCGTGCGCGCCGGGGATGTCGTGACCATCGCGCTCGATCGCACCGTGCGCATCATGAAGGTGCTCGCCTTTGCGGAGCGGCGGGGGGCCTCGGTGGCAGCGCGGCTGCTCTATGAGGACCTGGCTCCGCACGACCGTCTGGCGCCGCAGGCCTCTCCCGGCGGGCCACCGGCGACCGTGGCACGCGACCCGGGATCCGGACGTCCCACCAAGCAGGAGCGCCGCGCCATCGATCGCCTGCAGGGGCAGGATGGCAATTGACGTTGCGGCCAGAGGGCCCTGCCAGGCGCATCTCTTGCGCCGTTCGGGTCCATGCGGTAGGCAACCTGTGGCCCGGTCGGGAGGCTCGATTGGCGGGGCTGCGGGAGCTGCGATGACCTACGTCGTCAACGAAAATTGCATCAAGTGCAAGTACATGGATTGCGTGGAAGTCTGCCCGGTGGACTGCTTCTACGAGGGCGAGAACATGCTCGTCATCCATCCGGACGAATGTATTGATTGCGGCGTCTGCGAGCCCGAATGCCCGGTGGATGCGATCAAGCCGGATACCGAGCCCGGTCTCGAGAAGTGGCTGACCATAAATTCAGACTTCGCCAAGGTGTGGCCAAATATTACGGTGAAGAAAGAGCCTCCTCCGGATGCCAAGGACTTCGAGGGCGCCGCGGAGAAATTCGAGAAATACTTTACCAGCAATCCGGGTACTGGAGATTGACCTAGACGTTAACCGGGCTGTGCGAATTTACCACGCCCGACGACGAGTTGTCGCGTTTGCGACACCGTAAGGCTTTGATTTTCGCAGGAAATGTGATATACATCCATTCAAGCACAAGAGCCTGAGCTGCTCCCGGTCGGGAGCTTATTTTTTCGGGCCGTTTTCCGAGGAACCGTCGTAGAAGGGCGTGAATTCCACGCGCAAGCAGTGGCAGAGAAAACTCGTCATCGCTCCAAGAAGAGCGACACCAAAAAGGCCTCGACCGGCGCGCGCCGGAAGGCTTCCCGTGTGACCAGGAACACCGCCCGCAGCGTGGTTCCGAAGGCAAAATCTTCCCGCCGCACCAAGCCGAGCAAAGGAGTTACGCGCCGGATGACGAAAAACAAGAAGACGGTTCCTCGTACGGTTGAACGCCCGGCCGAGCCGCAGCTGCCGCGCGTGCAAGAGCGTCCGGTGCAGCGCGCGACCCAGCGGCAAGGCTTCAAGACCAACGAATTCATCGTATATCCGGCTCACGGCGTCGGTCAGATCGTCGCCATCGAGGAGCAGGAGGTTGCAGGCTACAAGCTCGAGCTGTTCGTCATCAATTTCGTCAAGGACAAGATGACGCTCCGGGTGCCGACCGCCAAGATCGCCTCGGTGGGGATGCGCAAGCTTGCCGAGCCGCCGATCGTCAAGCGCGCGCTCGATACGCTGAAGGGCCGCGCCAGGATCAAGCGGACCATGTGGTCGCGCCGCGCCCAGGAATACGAGGCCAAGATCAACTCCGGCGACATCGTGGCGATATCCGAGGTGGTACGCGACCTTTACCGCTCCGAATCGCAGCCTGAGCAGTCCTACAGCGAACGCCAGCTCTACGAGGCGGCGCTCGACCGGCTGTCGCGCGAGATCGCCGCGGTCCAGCGCGTCACCGAGACCGAAGCCGTGAAGGAGATCGAGGCGGCGCTCGCCAAGGGGCCGCGTCGGGGACCGAAGCCGGCCGAGGGCGAGGGTGAGGGCGAAGCCGAAAGCTCGGAGCCTCTGGTCGAGGACGAGGCGGCCTAGCCGCCCGTCCGCAAGGATCTGTCGGCAGAAAGGCCCGGCGCGAGCCGGGCCTTTTTGCTTGTCGGGGGCCTCGGCGTCGGTGCCGGCGCCGCTACTCGACCACGAGCTTGACCGGCTCGCCGCTCTTGAGCACGTGCCCGGGCTGGAAACCGTTGAGCACCAGGAAGCGCTCGAACGGATGGTCGGCCAACGCCATGCGGCCTGCCAGCTTGTCCATCGTGTCGCCGGGCTGAACCGACACGATCTTCAGGCGCAGCGGTTTGGTCGCCTGGATCTCGGCGAGCGTCATCCGGCGGAAGGTTGCGACCGATTCGCGGAACGCGCGGTCGAATTCCGGACTCTTGCGCTTGGTGGCGAACACGAAGCGATAGACGTCGCTGCCGAAGCGCACCGCATAGAGGCGGAAGGCCCATTGCTCGCCCTTGGCGCTCGCGGTCGCCGCGGTAAAGCCGTTGATCGTCACGTCCTCGACCGACTGCGGGTCGATGTTCTCGATCCATCCGGAATTGAGATAGTCGGTCAGCGTCTGTTCCGCCGGAACGCGCACCACGTCGAGCCGCAGCGCCTCGTTGCCGCCATCCTTGATGCCGAGGACCGCTTGCGCGGTGTTGTCGAGCGAAAAGCCTTCCGGCGCCATGAAGGTGAAGCCGAGTTGCGGATGGAGGAAACGGCGCCCGCGCACGTAGCCTTCGCTCGGGTCCTCGCCATAGACCAGCCCGTCGATGCTGCCCAGATAGGCGCCGCCGTCGCGCTCGCCGGGGCCCGGTGCGGCGTATTGCCGCGCGTTCGCCTGCGCGATCTTCATGCGGTCGGGTGTTGCCGGATGCGAGGACAGGAAATCGAGATAGCGCGGATCGGCGCCGATGCCGGCGGTCGGCCGCATGTCGGCATTGCGGCCCATCGAGTTGAGGAACCGCACGGCCCCATAGGGATCGAAGCCCGCCCGCGACGAAATACCGACCCCGATCCCGTCGGCCTCGAGCTCCTGGCCGCGGGAAAAGCTCGCCAGCGCGATCTTCGACTTGGCGAGCGCCATGGCGCCCATTTGCGGATCGTTGAACACGTCGCTGGCGACCCGGCTCACCAGTGCGGCCTGGCGCGCCTGGTCCTCGCGGATCGCCGCATGCCGGGCGATCACGTGCGCCATCTCGTGCGACAGCACCGAGGCGAGCTCGGACGTGTCGTTGGCGAGTGCCAGCAGCCCGCGGCTGACATAGAGCTGCCCGGTCGGCAACGCGAAGGCATTGACCGCCGGCGAATTGAGGATCGTCACCCGGTAGCGCAGGTCGGGTCGTTCCGAGGCCGCCACCAGCCGTTCCACCGTCTTTCCGATCAGCGCCTCGAGCCGCGAATCCTGGTAGGCGCCGCCATAGGCCGCGAGAATTCTCTGGTGCTCGCGCTGGGCGGGTCCGGAATTCTCCGCCTGTTTCGGCGGGTCCCGCAACGCCGCTTGGCGATCCAGCCGACCGAGGTCGGAGCAGCCGGCGACCAGGACAGCGACCGCCGCCAGGGCCGGCATGATCCGCCGGCGCCCGTCCCGTCGTTCGCTTGTGTCTGAGATCCTGGCCGTCACGACGTCAGCGTTCCCCTTGGGATCAGTTCAGCAGCTCGATCTGCTCGGGACGGCCAGCCTCGATCCATGGCCCGCCCCGCTCCTCGACGAAGCCGCGCACGCGCACGCGCCGGCCTTCCAGCCGCTTGGGCTCGAGCCCCGCGGCGGCAAAGCTGCGCTCATTGCGTTTCAGAATGGTGACTGTGAAGTCTTCCGACCACCGTCGCCCGAAATTGACATAGATCGTTCCGCCGCTCTCGCGAACCGACAGCACCTTGCCTTCGACGATGGCGAACCGTCCCCGTTCCACCGCGACCGCTGCCGGATCCTCCGCCCGTCTCACTGAATAGTCTGGTTCGGCCCACAGGCCAAGCTTGGCATCGCGCGCGGTCCGCTCGCGGGCCAGGAGCTCGGTCGCGCAGGCGCGATCGCCGCTTCTGGCCGAAACCCTCGCCATCCCGCGGGCGAGCAGCTCCGCTTGAATCCAGCGTTCCGAGCCCTCCCGGTCGACGAAGACATGCGCCACGATCCGCCCATAGCGGTCGGCCTCGGCCTTCAGGCTCCGCAGCACCACCGGCCGGCCGGCGAGCTCTTCGGCGAGCGCGAGCCTTGCCGGCTCGTCGTGCGCTGCCGCCGCCGGCTCGATGCCGGCGAGGCGAACCTGGCCCGCCTCGATCACGATCGTGCGAGCGTCGAGCACCGCGCTTACCACCCCCGTCCCCACGGTCGCGAGCCTGCATGCGCCGATCACCATCGGCTTGGCATCGTCGGCATGCCCCGCCACCGGCAATCCGGCCGCCGGGATCATCGCTGCGCAAATGATCCACGCGTGCCCGCGAATGCCCCATACCCCCCGGCGGATCATGCGCGCCACCGAACCGCCCCATTGCGGCGACACTGGGGCGGCGGTGCCAGCCGGCACGATCACGACCGACATCTGCCGGACGGCGACGCGTCACGCGGCTCATCGTCGACCGGATGCTGCAACCCCGATCCGGCTATGCTACATCGCCGCCGCTGGTCCCGTAGCTCAGCCGGATAGAGCAGCGGTTTCCTAAACCGAAGGTCACAGGTTCGAGTCCTGTCGGGACCGCCAGCGAAAACAATGGTTTAGTTCACATCACAAGCACTAGGCGCGCCCGCATCTTGGCTTCATGGTTAAATTTGGGGTTAACTTTCAGAGGTTAATGTTGCCCACTACGCGGCGTTTTAGCGCGGCTGGTTCTGCCCGTAATTGGCCGTGCCGCGCCCTAAATTAGCTGGGCGTCACGGCTGACGATGGTGGCGTAACCGTTTCCAGCCGTGGACCGCACCGTTTGCCCGACTCGGCCCTAGCTGCACCGCCTCAGCCCAGCTGCGCCAGCCCAAGTCGGCCCAGCTGCGTGCTGACCTAGCTACTTTCCGGCGCAAAATTGACGGGCCGGGATCTTGGGCGAGAATCGCCAAGTTTGCGGAAATCTGCAAGGTCGGACGGATTTGGAGTTGACGCGGGCTGGCGGCATTGATTCATTCATGTGAATGATTCGCGAACGCACCCTTCGAGCACGCCAGAAGCTGGTTGACGAGCTGCCGGTGACCGGCGAGCTGCTGCGGGGCTCGCTATTGCATCGGATCGTTCGTCACACGAGCGGCTGCCCGAAGTGCGCTCGCGGGGAAGGCCATGCGGTCTCGGTGGTGACGGTGAGCTATCCGGGCGGGCGCACGCGGCAGATCAGCGTGCGCCGCGAGCGGGTTGCCGAGGTCAGCCGTTGGCTGAGCAACTATCAGAAACTGAAGGAGGCGATCGAGGCGATTTGTGAGCTCAATCACGATTTGCTGCGTCCGGACCCTGGTTCGCGCAAGCCCGGGAGGAAGCGGCGTGATTGAGATGCGACGGGCACAGCTGAGCTTTGGCGACGGGCTGATCGCCGAGGAAGTCAGCGATCTTCGTGAGAGCTGGATGCAGCATGCCGACCAGGTTCTGGCGGATGAGCAGGTCATTGCGGCCGTGTACGAGGCGCTGGCAAGACGTCATCCCAAGAGCCGCAGCCGCGGCCGGCTGGGTATCCCGGCCGAGGTGGTGTTGCGCGTATTGGTGCTCAAGCATGTCCGGAACTGGAGCTACGGCGTGCTGGAGCGCGAGGTGCGTGGCAATCTGGTATACCGGGATTTTACGCGGGTGGGCGGCGGCAAGGTGCCGGATGCCAAGACGATGGGGCGCTGGGGCGTGGCTCTGGGGCCTGATGTCGTCCGGCAGATCCATGACCGGATCGTGGAGATCGCTCGCGACAAGGGGGCGGTGGCCGGCCGCCGAATGCGCGTGGACACGACGGTGGTGGAGACCAATATCCACCATCCGACCGACAGCACGCTGCTGGGAGACGGCGTGCGCGTGCTGATCCGCACCATGAAGAAGATCACCGAGATTGCAGGTGCGGTCGGAACCAAGCTGCGCGACCGGAGCCGCGGCGTGAAGCTGCGGTTGCTCGAGATCGCACGGATTGCCCGCGCCAAGGGCCCGCTGAACCACGAGAGGCTGAAGCAGGGCTACCGCCGGCTGTTGAACTCCACGAGCCGGGTCGTGGGGCAGGCGAAGCGTTTTTCCGCGGAGATATCCTCGGGCGTGAAACGGTCTCGCAACATCCTGAAGCAGGCTGCATTGCAGGGGTTCCGCCAGGAGCTGGAAGAGATGTTGCCGCTGGTGCGGCAAGTGATGCGTCAGACGAGGCAGCGCATCTTCCACGGCAATACCCGGGCCGAAGGCAAGCTCCTCAGCCTGTTCGAGCCCTCGACCGAGATCATTCGCAAAGGCAAGGCCGGCAAGCCCAACGAGTTCGGCAAGGTGGCCAAGCTGCAGGAAGCGGAAAATCAGATCGTGGTCGACTACCAGGTCTATGACCGCCGGCCCAGCGATTCCGACCTGCTGATCTCATCCATCGAATCCCATCGCGCCAAGCTGGCTCGCGTACCGCGCTTGGTGGCGGCGGATGCCGGGTTCTATTCGGCAAGGAACGAGGCGGCCGCAAAAGCCATGGGCGTCAAGCGCGTCTATATTCCCAATCGCTCGACCAAGAGCCCGGAACGCAGACGCGAGCAGAAAAAGCGCTGGTTCCGCAATGGCCAGAAATGGCGGACCGGATCCGAAGGCCGTATCAGCGTGGTCAAGCGTCGACATGGCCTTGATCGTTGCCGATACAGGGGCTTCGACGGAATGCAGCGTTGGGTCGGCTTCGGCGTCATCGCCGACAACCTCGTCAACATCGGGCGCGTGCTGGACGCACAGGATTAGCCGCCCGCTCGCTCAAGCTGTCTCAGCCCCGCCGGCACCGTTCCGGCGGGGTCTTGCTTTGTGGCCAAGCGATTGACCTCGCCGCAAAAAACATCAATTTTGCGCCGGGAAGTAGCTAGGTGGGGCTGCACTGATGGCGCCCCGCGGCCGGCCGTGGGCGCCGGGCCAATCCGGCAATCCGTCGGGCCGGCCCAAGACGGCGCCGGTGATCCAGGAGCTGGCGCGCCCGCACGCGCCGGAGGCGATGGAGACGCTGGTCCGGCTCATGCGCGGCGCCGACAAGGACGGCTTCGCACCTCAATGTACCCCCCGAGGCTCGTCGTCGCCAGACGCCGCCTGCTCCGCGGCCAATCTCGCCAGCTCACGCCGCGATCGCTCCTTGGCGGCGCGGATCGTCGCGAGGAACTCGGTGAGTTCCTCGTCGCTCATGTGATCCAGGGTGTTGTCGCGAACGTGGAATTCCTTGGGGATGATCTGCGCGATCACCTTGAGATACTGGTCCGGCTTCTCCTCGATGACGCGCTCGATCGCGGCGCGGCCCTTCTCCATGAACGCGGCATGCAGCTCGCAAATGAACTCCTCACCAAGCTTGTTGCGGCTCCCCTTGGGGCGGCCTGCCGGGTTGAGCACCTGGCCCGGCTTGACGCGCGTAGCGAAATCGGCACGCTGGCCCTTTTCAGGCCCATTTGATTTTGGGTTAGTCATCCCAGTCCTCAGCCTCCCAGAGATTGCACCATGCCTTCGGATTGATGAAGCCGTACTCCTTGGGGATGACCTGCGCGACCACCTTGAGGTAGACGTCGGGCCTTTTCTCGCGGACGTCCACGATCGCGGCCTTGCCGTGCTCTATGAAGTCCGCGTGCAGCTCTGCGATGAACTCCTCGCCGAGCTTGTTGCGGCTCCCCTTGGGGCGGCCGGCCGGGTTGG
>CAVWIS010000068.1:0-13171 GCA_963755055.1 uncultured Alphaproteobacteria bacterium
GTGATCCAGCCGATATTGGTCGCCGTTCCCGCCGCATCGGCCGCAAACGCCACCGTCAACTCGAGGCCGGCACGAAGCTCGCGCCGACGCATGTCGGTGAGCTTGCCAAGCGCCAGTCCGCCGGCACCCTCGATGCCCGGGCCCTCGGCGGGCCGGCCGGCAACGATATCTTCGAGAGCGGCGACCAGCAGATCGTCCCTCTGAAACCGATCCGGCCGATGCGGTGTCGCACTCGGATGCCGCACGCGAGGGCGTGACAAGTCCGCCAATCTTGGAACATGGAGGCGTTTCCACTCAACCCTTTGTTAAGCTTCCGGGTATTTTGCCCCGCGAGCGTACATGCAGGTTGGTTAACGCAATGTTGGCGCGCCGGGACATTGGCGCGAAACCGGGCGATCCGGCTCACACGCTGATGAAATCGTGGATCGCGCCGAGGAAGGCGCCGGGCTGCTCCAGCGGCGGGCAATGGCCGCAGCCGGGAAGCTCGACATAACGGGCGCCGGGCACGTTATCGGCGATCAGCCGGTTGAGCGCGGGCGGCGTTGCCTGGTCGAGCTCACCGCAGACCACCAGCGTCGGCAGCCGCACGGACCGCAGCTGCGGCACCAGGTCGGCCTCCACCAGGATCGTGCAGGCTGCCCTGGAAGGCGACCGGATCGATCTTCATGAGCACGGCGCGCCGCTCCTCGATCGCCTCCGGGTGCTCCGCCAGATGGGCGGCGTGGAACACGCGGTTTGCCGCGATATCGGCGATCGCCCCCATGCCGCCAGCTGCGACCCGTTCCGCCATCACCCTGAACGCCTGCTTGCCGGCTTCGGGAAATCCCGGCGCCACATCGCTGAGAACAAGTCGGCGAACCGCTCCGGATAAGCGAGCACCAGGGCCAGCGCGATGGTGCCGCCGAAGCCGTTGCCGAGCAGGATCGCATCGGACCCGATCTCCAGCTCGTCGAGAGCCGCGGCGATCCGTCGCCACATAGGCGTCCATCGACGGCGCGGCCGGCTGCGACCCGTGAAAGCCCGGCAGGTTGACCAGCGTCACGTGAAACCGGTGCGCCAGCCCGGGCAGAACCGGATCGAAGGCGTGACGATCGGCGAGCAGCGAATGCAGGACGACGAGATCGTGGCCCGCACCGGTCCGCGCCGCCGTGAGCATTCCCTCCGCCGCGGTCACCTGCTCGATCGTCATGCCCCGTTCCAATCTGTCCGCGAAGATCCGGCGCCGTGGGTCCGCTTACGGCAGTCCCGCGATCTTCCGCGCCTGCCCGGTCAGCTCCAGAATGTGCAGGCCGGTATTGGCGCGGTCGGCGACATAAACGTAGCCGCGCTCGTCGACCTCCACATTGTTGCTCTGGATAGCGACCTTGCAGCGGTCCTTGCCGTCGATCTTGATGCAGCGCTTGTCGGTCTGCTCGGTGATCGCCGGGATGAAATAGCCGACCTCCTTGGGATGATAGGGATCGCGGATGTCGAGGCGCGGGCCCGGCATTGAAGAAGGTGATGAAGACGAGCTTTTCATAAAAGACCGGCGCGGTGCTCTCGTTGGACGAATGCGCGCCGAAGCGGCCGCCGCGGTCGCAGAAATGTCCACTCGCCTCGGTAACCGTGTAGTTCGACACGATCATCGGCTTCGACTCCACGGTGACGTCGGCGAACCACACCATCTGCCGCGGCTCGAGGCACTCATTGAGGATCTCCTCGTCGACGATCATCACCATGTCGCGCGTCGAGCCTGCCTCTGTCCTTGGCGAACTCGGCGATCGGCATCTTCAGGAGCGGCAGGGTGGTGTGGGCGCCGTTGATCGGCAGCATCTCGAGCCGGCCGATCTCCGGATAGCGCAGGTTGTCCGGCGTCGGCTCCTTGGGACCGTTCGAACAGCTTGTCGCGGTCGACGATCTGCAGGATGCCGCCCTTGTTGGTGCCGTAGCCGAAATAGACCCGGTTGCCTGCCGGACCCGTCGAGATCGGCCCGTGCAGCTCGGTCGGCACCGTTGCCGGTCGAGCCGGGCTCCTGGCCGGGCAGGCCGAAGTCGCGGATCTTCACCGGATGCGCCGGGTCGGATGAGATCGTAGATCTGGGTCATGCGCCGGGTGCGCCAGCCGGGCGCACCCGACACCAGGAAGGCGATGCCGGTGTCGCATTCCCAGAAATTCTTGTGGGTGTCGCGCAAGCCATCGAGCCGGCGTGATCAGCTTCGGGCTCGTCGGGTCGGCGACGTTCCAGATCTCATGGGCCTGGCCGCCGAACACCCGCAGCATATAGACCGCGTTGCGGATCGCCCTTGGGGAGGCTCTTGCCGTCGCACACCCGCACCATCTGGGCGCCGCCCTGCCTCGTAGGCGCCTTCCAGGCCGGGGAGATGGATGCAGATATTTGGGATGCGCCGGATCGGTCACGTCGATGATCGAGGTGCCGCTGAACTCCGGCTGGCCGGTCAGCGGATTGACCGGCTTGGGCGTCGCCTCGGTACCGCCGTGATGACCCACATAGGCGATGAAGCGGTCGCCCTGACGGTGGATGGTCGGCTGATAGGCGCTGCGCGCCTGCAGGTCGCTGTGAGCCGACCAGGCGCATGTTGCTCGCCTCGGGCGGGTCGCCCACCTTCTGCATCTGCGCCAGCGCGGGTCCAGCCAGCAGCATCGCCAATGCGGCCACGGCATGGCCCGATATTGCCGCGGCATGACGGTGCCGCCGGGCAATCGCATTGTCTCGCATGGTCGTCCTCCCGAACCAGGACCGATCTTTGCGCAAGCGTAGCTGCTGCGTGGCGCATTGACCAGATCGACGCGGCAAGGAGCGCTTTGCGCCGACGCCAGGCTGGCGAGGTTCCCGGGTCTCTGTTATCCCGATCGCCGCCCGCCAGAACACAACGAGGATGCCCCATGCTCATGTTCAATCCGCCGGAGCGCGTGACCACGCAGGTGCACTACCGGCTGGAGGACAAGTTCCGCAAGACGATGCGCACCGAGTGGGCGGACCCCAATCGGCTCGGCCAGGAGGTCGACAGCTTTCTCGAGGGCCCGTCGTTCGACCGTGCCGGCAACCTTTATTTCGTCGACATCCCCTTCGGCCGCGTGTTCCGGCTCGCGCCAACCGGCAGCTGCGACCTCGTCTGCCGCTACGACGGCTGGCCGAACGGGCTGAAGATCCATCGCGACGGCCGCATCTTCATCGCCGACTACAAGCGCGGCCTGGTCGACCTCGATGCCGCGACCGGCACCGTCACGCCGATTTCCGTCGACCCGCAACAGCGAGAGCTTCAAGGGCCTCAACGATCTGGTGTTCGCCGCCGACGGCGCCTGCTACTTCACCGACCAGGGCCAGACCGGCATGACGATCCGACGGGCGGCTGTTCCGCCTACGGTGAACTGGCGTTCGAACTCTTGCTGTCGACCACGCCGAGCCCCAACGGCCTGGTGCTCAACATCAAGGAGAACCGGCTGTTTGTCGCGGTCACGCGGCAGAACGCGGCGTGGCGCGCCCGGTCATTCCCGACGCCTCGCGTCCAAGGTCGGCCCCCATATCCGATGTCCGGCGGCCACGCCGGACCGGACGGGATGGCGCTCGACCAGGAGGACGGCATCTATGTGTGCCATCTCGGCACCGGCGTCTGGCGGTTCGACCCCAACGGCATGCCGACCCATCTCATCGAGGCCAGCGAAGGACACATATGACCAACGTGGCGTTCGGCGGACCGGACAACAGGACGCTGTTCATCACCGAATGGGATACCGGCTCGATCCTGAAGTGCGAGCTGCCGTTCGCCGGCAAGGTGCTGTACTCGCACGCCTGAATCCGGTTCAGCGTCATGGCCGGGCTCGTCAGCACAGGGCCAGGCATGACGGCCCTCAGCTCGCACGGAACCTTTCGACCGCGCTTTCGTCGACCTCGACGCCGAGGCCGGGGCCTGACGGCAGCGCCATCAGGCCGCTGCCAAGGGGCAGCGGGTCCTTGACCAGATCATCGGCCAGATAGAAATGGGTGAGGCTCACGCCGCAGCCGACCGACGGGGCGGCGCAGGCGAGCTGCAAGGCGGCGGCCGACGCGATGCTCGACTCGGCCATCTTGGCGGCGATGTTGATGGCGAGATTCTCCGCGGCGCACAGTCTTGCGGCGGCGACCGCGGTCGCCATCCCGCCGAGCTTGATGAGCTTGAGCGACACGCCGCCGGCGCCGGCGCGGGCATGCGCGGCGATGTCGGCCAGCGCATGGATGCCCTCGTCGGCGCCGATCGGGATCGGCGAGGCACGCACCAGCGCCGCCAAGCCGTCGAGATCGGCGTAGCCGAGCGGCTGCTCCAGAAACATGAGACCGGCATCGCGCGTCTCATCCACATAGGCGCGCGCCGCCTCGAAGGCGAAGCCGCAATTGGCGTCGGCACACAGCGGCACGTCCGGCCCCAGCGCCTTTCGCACCTTCAGGGTGGCGGCGATCTCCTTGGCGAGCGGTTTGGTGCCGACCTTGAGCTTGAAGAAGTTGAAGCCGTCACCCTGTTTGGCCTGGGCCTCGGCGATGTCCTCCTCGGGCGTCGGATTGCCGAGCAGCCACATCGGCGCCACCGCACGGCGCTGCGCACCGCCGACGAGGTCGATCAGCGGCCGCCCGATGGCGCGACCGATGAGGTCGAGCACCGCCATCTCGACCGCCGAATGCGCGCCGGTATTGCCGAACAGGGCCGCCTTCAGCTTGCCGCGCAGCGTCGTCCAGGCAAAGGCGTCGCGGCCGACCACCAAGGGCGCCAGATGGTTCACCGCGGCGACGAGGCCCGGCAGGGTGTCGCCGGTCATCGTCGGGGCGGACGCCGCCTCGCCCCAGCCGACCGTGCCGTCGGCCGCCTCGACGCGGACCAGAATGTTCTCGGCGTGGCGGATCTCCACACCCGCCATGATCATCGATTTGGTCAGCGGCAGCGCCACCGGGATGGCGTCGACCCGCCGGACGATCAGCGGCGCCTGCTCCGGCTTTTCTAGCGTGCGGACGTCGGCGAGCAGGCTCATTGCAGCTCCCGCCAGATACCGAGCGATTCCTGGGCCGGGCGGTCGGAGATGCTGAACAGCACCGACTCCTTGGAGGCGTGATGCTGGTAAAGCTTCCACGGCGGCACCACCCAGACGTCGCCGGGCGACCAGTCGAATGTCTGGTCGGCAATTTTCGTCGTCCCCTGCCCCTCGACGCAGACGAAGATGGTGCCATCGGTCGACCGATAGTCCTGACCCACAAAACCGTCCGGCAGCAGCTGCAGATGCGCCCCCATGGTGGGCGTCGCCCAGCCGCCGGTGAACGGATTGGCATAGCGCACCCGCGCGCCGTGGCGCGGGTCGACGTCGCCGGCGCGCTTGAGGCGCTCCAGGATCGGCCGGGTGCGGGCATACGGATAGTTGATGATCGGGGTGCGGTTGGTGGGCGCGGAGAATCCTTCGGGCAGCACGCCGGAGCCGTAGCGCGCCAGCGAGTTGCCGTCCTCGCGCGCAGTCGACTGGGATTCGGCGTCCAGATGCTCGGAAAAGCCGGTCTCGAAAAAATTGATAGTGGGCAGGTCGAGCACGTCGAGCCACACCATGGGCTTGGCCGACGTGTTGCCGTGGTCGTGGGCCGACCAGTTCGCCGTGATGACGAAGTCGCCCGGATGCATCAGCGTCTTCTCGCCCTCCACCGCCGTGTAGGCGCCCTCACCGTCGAGCACGAACCGGATCGCCGAGGCGGTGTGGCGATGGGCCGGGGCGACCTCGCCCGGCAGGATCAGCTGCAGCCCGGCATAGAGCGAGTTGGTGATCCGCGATTTGCCGCGCAGCGCCGGGTTCTCCAGCACCAGCACGCGGCGCTCGGCCTCCTTGGCGGTGATCAGGTCGCCGGCCTCCGCCACCAGCGGACGCACGTCGCGATAGTGCCAGATCGCCGGCGCGCACTGGGTTGCGGGCTCGCGCGGCACCAGTCCCTTGAGCACCGCCCACAGCGGCGCCATGTCGTAGGCGGAGATCCGGTCGTAATAGGCCTGGCGGATCGCCTCGACATTGTCCTTGGGGTCGGGCCGCTTTTCGCTCGTCTGGGCGGTCGCCATGGCGTTCTCCCTGCGCAGGTCGAAAACTCTTGGATCCATCATACCGGAGTTGACGCGGCCGTTCAAAATCCCCTGCGTTCATGTATCTATGCGCCTCCCGATCACGATGCGAGAGACCCGATGGACACCGAGACCCTCGACCGCCTGGCGATCCGCGACCTCATCGAGAACTGGGTGGTTTGGCGCGACGCGCTCGACTGGAAGCGTTTTCGCACCGTGTGGCACGACGACGGGCGGATGATGGCGACCTGGTTCCAGGGCTCGGCCGAGGACTTCATCCGGGTCAGCCAGGAGGGGTTCGACCGCGGCGTGCGCATCCTGCACTTCCTCGGCGGCACGTCGATCGAGCTTGCCGGCACCCGCGCCTTCACCCAGACCAAGATGACCATCGCCCAGCGCGGCCCGGTCGAGGGCGTCGTGTGCGACGTGGTGTGCACCGGCCGCTTCTGCGACTTTTTGGAGAAGCGCGCCGGGCGCTGGGGCATGGTGCTGCGCCAGCCGATCTACGAGAAGGACCGCATCGACCCGGTGGTGCCCGGCACCGCGCCGAAGCTCGATGCCGAACTGCTGGCCAAATTCCCCGAAGGCTATCGCCACCTCGCCTACATCCAGACCCGGGTCGGCTACCGGGTCAAGCCCGACATGCCCGGCCTCACCGGCCCCGAGGTGGCGGCGCTCTACGCCCGCGGCGCCGCCTGGCTGGAGGGCAAGCCGCCGTAGGATGGGTTGAGCGGCAGCGAAACCCATCAACTTTTTGCCTCTGCAAACGCCGTGATGGGTTTCGCAAGAGCTCTACCCATCCTACTGGCTAGCGGCGCCCACATCTGGGCTGCCTGTAAATCACCTGTATTAACAGGCGACGGCGCTGGTCGTGGGCTGGCCTTGCGGACACCATCGGCGCGTCTCGTTCCGCTCCCTTCGCCGTCTGGACTGTATTCACTGTAAATCCGTCTGGACTGTATTCACTGTAAACATTGTATTTTGACTGTTCCTGGCCCGAATTCCACGCAGGCCGAGCACGCCGCGGGCGCCGCTGATCGGCCGCGCTCGCCGAATCTCCTCGGTCCTGTCCGCCGCCACCTTGCGGGCGACCCGATTCCGAGAGCTACCCCGAAACATATAACACCGCAACGCGTAAAGCAACACCTAGTGCGTTCTCGTCGAAAAATCCGGCTCACTCCTCCAGCATCGTCTCGACGAACGTCGCCGGGTCGGCGCAGAACTCGCGGATCATGCGGAAATGCTCGGTCTGCTCCAGCGTCACCGGCTCGAGGCCGCGCCGGTGGATGCGCAGCAGGCGCGCATCCGGATAGGCCATCAGGATCGGCGCATGGGTCGCCATGATCACCTGGCAGATGCCGGACCGGTCCATCCGCCGCAGCAGCTTGAGAAAATCGATCTGCCGCGAGGGCGACAGCGCCGATTCCGGCTCGTCGAAGATGAAGATGCCTTGGCGGCGGCAGCGCTCATCGAAAAACCGCAGGAAGCCCTCGCCGTGCGAGTAGGAGAGGAAATTGGGCGGAATGTCCTCGACATCCTGCGCCGCCTCGTCGAGATAGCGCGCGACCGAGAAAAAACTTTCGGCACGAAAGAACCAGCCGGTGGTGATCTTCGGCAGCCAGGCGGCGCGCAACGCCTCGGCGAGGCGGCCGCCCATCGCCTCGACGGCACGGCTGTGGTCGACCGGCCGATAGCCCTTGCCGCCGCCGGCCTCGTCATAGCCGGCGAGCGCCGCGATGCCTTCGAGCAGCGTCGACTTCCCGGTGCCGTTCTCGCCGACCAGGATGGTGACGGCGCGGTCGAAGAGAAGCTCGAAATCGCCGCCGGCGAACAGCGGCAGGCAGAACGGGTAGGCCTCGGGCGTCTTCACCTGCGACGGATCGAGCCACACCCGCCGCAGATAGGGCGCCGGCATGTTGATGGCGCCGCGCTTCCGCCGTCCGATCATCACCGCTCCCTGGAAGACGGGTTGCCGCCACAGTTGCGTCCGCGCCGCGTATTCGAGGACGCTGCATGTTATCGGCCAGATGCGTTGATTTGGAGAGATTCTTGACGCACTCTGACGTTCCGCGGATGCACTCTGTGCATGTCGCTGGCAGGGCGGTCGCCGTGCCGCCTCGGGGCGGACCGGCATTGATCTGTATCAATGCGCCTGCCGCCAGTGCTTCCAGGCTGTCGCGAAGCCAAGGAGGCAGCCGTGGCGATAGCGATCGGTAGCCGAAAGGTCGGAATGTTCGGTCGGATCGCCGAGCGGTGGCGAGATTTCCGTGCCGGCCTCGACGAGTTGCAGAATTGCGGCACGGAGGTCGGCCACATCGCCCAAGACGTCGGGCTCTCGGCATCCGATCTCTATACCATCGCCGCCAAGCGCCCCGGCGCGGCCGACCAGCTGAAATTGCGCCTCGAGGCGCTCGATATGGACCGGGCCGCGCTGCTGCATGGCGATCCGCTGGCGGCGCGCGACCTCGAACGGGTTTGCACCCTGTGCGGCGAGAAACGTCGATGCGAGCGCGATCTGGCTCGCGATCCTGGCGATCCGATCTGGCAGACCTATTGCTCCAACGCGCCCACGCTGCAGGCGCTCGGAGCAGGTGCCGACGCCGGACGCCAGCACTGACGGAAAGTACCAAGGACTGGTCCGGACGGTGTCACGACAGGCGCCCGCGAATGCGGGATGGGTCGGTGGCCGCTGCCCCGCGTGCCCGGCGCCGCCAACAAGACCGGCCAGAGCACATCCCGATCAGGTGTGACCGGATGTGCTCTGGAATTGTCGGGCGGCGCATGTTCTTGTCGGCGAACGGGCGTACACTTCGCCGGAACATGCTCTAAGCTGTGTGGCGTATTCGACATCGCAGACAATGCGGGACCAACATAGGAGGAGGAAACGAATGGCTCACCTCATTATCAATGGACAAGCCCACGACATCGACGTCGAGCCTGACACCCCGCTTCTCTGGGTGATCCGGGAGAACGTCGGCCTGACCGGCACGAAGTACGGCTGCGGCATTGCGCAGTGCGGCGCCTGCACCGTCCATATCGACGGAGAGCCGGTGCGCTCGTGCTCGCTGCCCGTCAGCGCCGCCGAGGGCAAGCGGATCACCACGATCGAGGAACTCGCCCAAAACGGCGTGCTGCACAAGGTGCAGAAGGCGTGGATCGATCACGACGTGCCGCAATGCGGCTATTGCCAGAGCGGCATGATCATGGCGGTGGCGGCCCTCCTGAAGGTCAAACCGAAACCGACCGACGAGGACATCAATCGCGAGATCACCAATATCTGTCGCTGCGGCACCTTCCAGCAGGTGCGCGCAGCGATCCATGCCGCAGCCAGCGCGTGAACGGGGAGGCAACCGTGAACTCCATATCGAAAATCGATCGCCGCTCCTTCGTCATCGGCTCCGCCGCGGTCGGCGGCGGGCTTGCGCTCGGCCTCAATCTGGCGCTCGGGCCCGAAGTCGTCCACGCCGCCGCCGGCGCGCCGGAAGTCAACGCCTGGGTGGTGATCCGCCCGGACGACACCGTGGTCATCCGTATCGCGCGCTCCGAGATGGGTCAGGGCACGCTCACCGGCCTCTGCCAGCTGGTCGCCGAGGAGCTTGAATGCGACTGGTCGAAGGTGACGTGGGAATACCCGACGCCCGGCCAGAGCGTCGCCCGCAAGCGCGTGTGGGGCGATTTCTCCACCGGCGGCAGCCGCGGCATCCGCATGTCGCATGAATACGTGCGCATGGGCGGCGCCACGGCGCGCGAGATGTTGATCCAGGCCGCGGCCCAGAAGTGGAACGTTGCGGCCGCCGACTGCAGCGCGGCCAACAGCGTGATCACCCACAAGGCCTCCGGCCGCACCACCACCTACGGCGAGGTGGCGGAAGCCGCCGCCAAGCTCGAGCCGCCGAAGGACGTCAAGCTCAAGGACCCGAAGGACTGGAAGATCGCCGGCAAGCCGCTCAAGCGGCTCGACACCCCCGACAAGGTGACGGGCAAGCAGGTCTACGGCGCCGACCTCAGACTGCCCGGCATGCTCAATGCCGCGATCAGGGACTGCCCGGTGCAGGGCGGCCGTATCAAGAGCTTCGACGCCACCAAGGTCGCCGCCATGAAGGGCGTGAAGAAGGTGGTGAAGGTCGGCGACTCGGGCGTCGCCGTCATCGCCGATACCTGGTGGCACGCCAAGACGGCGGTCGACGCCCTGCCGATCGAGTGGGACGTCGGCGAGAGCGCCAAGGTCTCCAGCGAGACCATCGCCGAGTGGCTCAAGGCCGGGCTCGACGCGGAGCAGGCCTTCGTCGGCAACGCCAATGGCGACGCCAAGGCCGCGATCGCCAGTGCGGCCAGGAAGGTCGAGGCCGTCTACGCGTATCCGTACCAGAACCACGCTCCGATGGAGCCGATGAACGCCATCGCCCTCTACACGCCCGAGAAATGCGAGGTGTGGTGTCCGACGCAGAACGGCGAAGCTGCGTTCGCGGCAACGCTCGCGGCCTCAGGCCTGCCGGCCGGCAAGTGCGAGGTCTACAAGGTCCATCTCGGGGGTGGCTTCGGCCGGCGCGGCGCGTTCCACGACTACGTGACGCAAGCCGTGCTCATCGCCAAGGAGATGCCCGGCACGCCGGTGAAGCTCCTGTGGACGCGCGAGGAGGACATGACGCATGGCCGCTATCACCCGGTCATGCAATGCAAGCTCGTCGGCGCGTTCGACAAGGACAACAGCCTGACCGGCCTCCACATACGGCTGTCCGGCCAGTCGATCCTCGCCTCCGTTTTTCCGCAGAACCTCGAGAAGGGCAAGGATCAGCTCACGTTCCAGGGCCTCATGCCGCAGGGAACGGAGCACGCGTTCGGCTACGCGATCCCCAATCTCCTGATCGACCACTCGATGCGCAACCCGCACATCCTGCCGGGGTTCTGGCGTGGCGTGAATATCAACCAGAACTGCATCTTCCTCGAATGCTTCATGGACGAGCTGGCCCAGGCGGTCGGCCAGGACGAGCTCGAGTTCCGCCGCAAGCTGATGAGCAATCATCCGCGCAACCTCGCGGTGCTCAACGCCGTGGCCGCGCAGATCGGCTGGGGCAAGCCGGCCCCGCAGGGCGTGTTCCGCGGGCTCGCCCACATGAAGGCGTTCAATGCCTACGTGGCGGCGGCGGCGGAGATCTCGGTGGAAGGCGGCAACAAGATCAAGATCCACCGCATCCTGGCGGCGACCGACCCGACCTACGCCGTCAACCCGGCGCAGATCGACCGCCAGGTGGCGGGCTCGTTCGTCTACGGCCTGTCCGCCCTGTTCTACCAGGAATGCACCGTGAAGAACGGCGCCGTCGAGCAGACGAACTTCGACACCTACAACTCGATGCGCATCGCCGAGATGCCGAAGGTCGAATTGATCATCATGCCGAGCGGAGGCACCGATCCCTGGGGCGGTGTGGGCGAGCCGACCATCTGCGTGGCGGCGCCGGCGGTGCTCAATGCGTACTTCAAGGCGACCGGCAAGCGCATCCGCTCGTTCCCGCTGAAGAACCACGACATCGCCATGGCGTGACGAAACCGAGACAATATGCGCAACGACGGAATCCCGCATGGCCTGGAATACGCCAGGCCATGCGGAAGCAGGGTTCAACGTCCGTGATGGACTGACTAGCAGGAGGGATCAATGCCCATCTACATTTCGCGCGGTCGTTTCACTACGGAAGCGGTCAAGGGCATGCTGGCTAAGCCCGAAAATCGAGAGGACGCCGTCGCCAACCTGTTCAAGAGCGTCGGCGGCAGGCTGATCGGCTGGTACTTGACCTTCGGCCGCCACGATTGGCTGGTCATCGGCGAGTTCCCGGACGACAAGACGGCGGCCTCTGCGGTGCTCGCCGCGGCTGCAGGGGGTAGCCTGTCTGACGTCGAGACGACCGTGGCGATGACCGCGAAGGATGCGGCAGCCACGTTCGAAGCCGCCGGAAAGGCGGCGAAAGCCTTCAGGAGCGCCGGACGCTCGTAGGCTCAATGAACCGTCAGCCGGCGTAAAGGTCGGCGCCAGACTAATGTGGTCCCGGGCGACGTCGCCTGGGACGGCATCGCGCTCAATGTCACCGGGATGCGGGGAGCCTTGGGGCTTTTCCGCAGGCCGACGATCATGGCCTGCAACTCCGTCACCCCTTGCCGCCCAGCCGCACGATGAATTTTGCAAAACCCTCGAGCTGCTGGCGGATGATGGTGCGGGTGGCCTCGTCGGTGGGCTCGCCCTTGGCCTCGTCGACCTTGGCCTTGACGTTGCCGATGAAAATCTCCTCCCGGCTTGTTGAACACGAAGCCGTCGAGAAAAATCATCATCTGGCGGATGCGACACTGCACCCTGCTTGGCCGCCCAGCGGGCCCTGCGAGGCCGACAGCAGCGCCATCGGCTTGTTGGCGAACGGCTGGTCGGGGGAAGCTCCTGCCACACCCAGTCGATGGCGTTCTTGTAATATGCCCGGGCAGGAATAGTTGTATTCCGGCGTCACGATGATCACGCCGTCCGCGGCGCGCATGGCGTCGGCGAGCGCCGTGACCGGCGCCGGCCAGCCGCCCGCCTGCACGTCGGCATTGTAGAGCGGCATGGTGTTTTTGCCCGCGATTTCGGCGGCGACGCCGTGATGGTCATGCCGGGCGGCGCCAGAGCCGGCAGGCTGTTCGCCACCATCAGGTTGTAGGACCCTTTGCGCAGGTCGCCGCAGATCGTGATCACGCTGCTCGCTGATGAGCGTCCCGGGGGCTGCATCCTCTTGGCCCTCATCGCCCGGGGCGCGCGGTGCCGCACGGGCCGGCCGCACCATGGCCGCCAGCCGCCCGGCCATTGCCACCGCCCGGGCTTGCGATGCCGGCGCCATGCCGGGCGCCGGGCACCGTCATGGCGCGACGCAGCTCCACGCGCCCGGTCCAGCGTGCGTGGCGCCCTCGGTGGCGTTGGGGCCGACCGGGGCGAGGAAGCCGACCCCGGCGGTGCGCAGGCGTCCCTGGGCGATGCCGTGGGACTTGACGAGCTCGGCGGCGATCGCCTCGGGCGCCTGCGCCTGCTGCGTGCGCGGCGGGCGCGTGCGCACAGGTCCATGCTCCGGTCGAACGCTCCCTGGCTGTCGGTGTGGCC
>CAVWIS010000069.1:0-165724 GCA_963755055.1 uncultured Alphaproteobacteria bacterium
GTGACACTCGCGTCAGAGCTGGCCGCATCTCCCCACTTGTCCAGCAACGCGCGGTACTCCGGGTCCTGATCGCGCGACAGCAGGAAGGCCGGCGCGTAGTCGGGCAGCGCGCGCTGGGTGATGTGCCGGGCGACCAGTTCGCCGCCGGCGCCGAAGCCATCACGCGATCCCGAATATGCGCCCGAGACGAAAACCCCCTCGACCGGCAGCGGACCGATGAGGGGGCGGTTCTCCGGCGTCTTGATGTAGTAGCCGCCGTCGGCATCGGGGCGCGCCCCTTCCCGACATAGGCCTTCAGCGCCGGGACCATGGTCGACATGCCGCGCAGCGCAATTTCCGGATAGTGTGCCTCCTCCGGCAACGGAAAGACGACGTCCGAGGGGCTGTTGTCGTAGTTGAAGAGAACCAGGAGGGCCGTGCCGGCGCCGGTCCCGTCGGGCCGTCCATGGACGCCGGCGGGAAACTTTTCGATGAGCCAGAGTGTCTCCGCCTCGCCGGCGAGCGCGGCGCGCTCCTCCTCGCTCCAGGGCAGATGCTGCTCGTCGAGCCAGATCAGCATGGCGATCCGCGCGGCACGGCGCCGAGCGTGTCGGGGAAGCTGATCTTCAGATGGCGCTCGGCGACGATCGGCAGCTCGACGTGGATAAGTCTTGCCGTCGCCTTCAGCATCGGTCCCGCGGCGAGCACCAGATGCGTCGCCTCGAGCGACCGGCGCTCGCCCTGGTGCTCGACGTCGACCGAGCAAACCCGCCCGCCGCCGATGCCGATACCCGCGACCCTGCCTCTCACGAGCTTTGCTCCGCGCTCGCGGGCCGCCTCCAGCATCACCATTCCGAGCTGCTGCGCGCTCAGCCAGCCGGCGCGGCGCGCGTGCGCGACTGCCACGGTCGCGGGCGACAGACAGGGAAAGTGTCGACGGATGAGAGCTCTGTCGGTGATGACGTCGGCGCCGGTGAGCGCCAAGTCGAAGCCGCGCTCAGGCGACGGCGCATAGGGGCTCGATGCCGTTCGTGAATTCTTGCCGGCCCCCCTCCCCGCTGCTCGGCCGTCGCCGCCATCGTCCGGAGGAAGCGGATTTTTGTCTCATCCGCGGTGGCGAACAGGTAGCCGCGGCGGTTCAGATCGATGCGATTGCCGGTTGACCGCGCGATCTCCTCGATGAGGTCGATGCTGCGGTTCATGAAGGCGGTCATCGCCCGATCGGGGCCGGGCCACCAGTTGCGATACGCCTCGGTCGACTTGTCGGACGTCAGCGACAACGGGCTGCCCTGCTCGACGATCACCACGCTGTCGCAGCCGTGCACGACGGTGAGATGATAGGCCGCCGAGATCCCCGCGATGCCCGCGCCGCAGACGACGATCCTCGGCGACGATTTGGCCATGAATTGCTCTCGCTAGGCGCCAGGTCGGGAGCCCAAGGCTCGCTTATCCCCGACAACCTGATTGGTCAATCTCCGCTTTTCCTTACGGGACGCCCAAGGAAAGACTCCTGTTGAACGTCGTGGCGGACTCCGGCAGGGTCTGCTCGCCGATCGTTTGAGGCCCGCCACGCTTCGATTGCGAGGACACGATGACCTCCGCTCCCGACCCGGCCACCGGCCCCTCGCCCTGGGTCACCGCGTGGCTGCGGCCACGCGACACGATCGGGCGCATCCTCGCCGGCGATCCCCGACGCCATGTGCTGATGCTGGCCGCGATGGGCGGCATCGCTTACCTGGCGGCGTCGCTGCTCTCGATGCGCCTGACCGCCGAGCTGGCGGAATGGCGCTTCGCTGCGGGCCTCACCGCCGTCGGCGCCCTTGTCGGCATCGTCTCGGTTTATCTCAGCGCATTGCTGTACCGCTGGAGCGGCATGCTGTCCGCGGCCGCGCGTCCCCGGCTCAGCTTCGCGCGGTCGTCGCCTGGAGCCTGCTGCCGGCCATCCTCGGTCTGGTGTTGGGCATCGTCGCCGCGCTGTGGCTCAGGTATTTCGGCGGCCCTGCCGCCCGCGCTCCGGTCGTCACCGTGCTTACCGTCATCATGGGGATCCTGGCCCATGGACGGTGGCGATGACGCTGCTCATGCTGTCGCGCGCGCAGGGCTTCGGCTTCGTCCGGACCGTCGGCAGCGCCGCGGTCGTCTGAGTGCCTCATGTTGGCCGCCGCAGTGTTCTTCAGGACTTTCCTGTTCCAGCCCTTCTACATCCCGAGCGGCGCCGAGATGCCGACGATGCTCATCGGCGATTATTTCTTCGTCGCCGAGTATCCCTACGGCTATACGCACTATTCCCTGCCGTTCTCGCCGCGACTTTTCTCCGGGCGCATCCTGGCGTCCGAACCGCAGCGCGGCGACCTGGTGGTGTTCCGCCTGCCGCGGGATGACACGACCGACTACATCAAGCGCATCGTCGGCCTGCCCGGCGACCGCATCCAGATGCGCAACGGCGAGCTCGTCATCAACGGCTCGGCGGTCAAGCGCGAGCGCATCGACGATTTCGAAGATCGGCAGGACGGCCGCATCGTGCCGGTCAGGCGCTGGCGGGAAACCCTGCCGAACGGACCGAGCTACCAGACGCTGGATCTGGTGGACAACGGGTTCCTCGACAACACCCAGGAATTCCTGGTGCCGCCCGGCCACTATTTCATGATGGGCGACAACCGCGACAACTCGTCGGACAGCCGCCTGCTCACCCAGATCGGCTACGTGCCGTTCGAGAACCTGGTCGGCCGCGCCGCGATGATCTTCTTCTCCATCGACCGCGACGGCAGCCACCCGGAGATCCGTACCGGTCGCATCGGCACTCTGGTGCGATAGCGCGAAAGAATGACGGCGGTGGGATCGGGGAGGTCTGTATTGCCTCCCCATGTCGCTGCTCGGCGCAGCCCGCTCTGACCGCGTCCGCCTCCTGCCCGATGCCGGCCGCTTCGCGCGTCCGGTAGAAGCTGACTATTCTCTGTGCCGTCGCCGGTTTGAACCACATGAAAATTCCCATCCACTGCTCCGCGTTGTGCGGCGAGAGGCCGCCTTCGCCGCTCTGCAGGGCCAGGACGGCCTTCGTCGTCGACCAGGACAGGCCGCTGACTTCCAGCGTCAGCACCGTCTCCAGGCGGTCCTTGACCATCAGACGCTCGATCAACCCGATCGGCAGATCGCTCAGGATCGACAGCGCGACCGCGGTCTCCTCGAACTGTCCGCCCTTGGCGAAAGCCTCGACATGACCGTCATCAAGCTGCCCGGACGTATGCAGCGACCTGACCGCCCGCTCGGCGGAGGCGTAGCGGCCGGATTGTGCGGCCAAGTCGGCCTGAAATCTGCGCCGCGACCTCGACGACCGTCCGGCTGATCTCGCGTGACGCCGCCGGATCAGCCGCTTCGAGCTTCTCGCGAACCGCTTCGGACGCTTTTTCCAGCAGCCTCAGGAAGTGATTCCGAGGAATATCGGGTCGCGTGCCCACGGTCTCCGCAGAGTATCGTCATGCTCCGAGCGCTGAACAGCACCGCGAATCCAGAGTCGGAGAACTTTGCTCCCGAGTTCCCAGCCACGCTGAGCACAACCTGTCGACTGCCGTGCGTGAGAAGCACGTCGGTCACGGCTTCGCTGATGGCATTTCGCCGGGAAATCGCCAGCAAATGACGCTCCCCGTTGCTCCTCGCATTGTGGATGAGCGCCGGATCGTCCAGACGCTTTGATTGGGTCAGGACAGGTCCGGCTACCTCGATGCTGCCATCGAACGCCAGAGTCCGAATGATCATCGGCGGCGCATTGGGAACCGGAGCAAGGCGATTGGCGAGCATGGCGCGGACCGAGATTTCCAAATTCGCCACGAGCTGATTGAACACGTCGTCGAACAGGGCAATTTGCTCGTCGGAATAGCTTGGCGATGCGGAGAGAAATAGATCAGTGACGCGCTGAAGGGCCTCGACACAACCGCCTCCGTGCCCTGAGACAGGGTTTCCTCGAGGTCGTCGATTATGTTGGAGATCATCGTCATGGGCATATCCGATCCTGCGATGGAGACGTGGTCGGGCGCAGCGCTTGCCGTCGATATGCATGCCGGAACACTGCACCGCGTGTCTCGCAGACCGTGCGATGCGACCGTATCGGCGACCAGGGCCGCGCCAAATGCGTCGGCTCAAGCTGCATGTCATAAGAGAAGCCTCTTAACAATCGTTCAGAGGAATGTTGCGCCTTTGAGTTTCCCAAACGGAAGGCGCAGAACGACCATGACGCGCCATTTTCGACGAGGACTTCCATCTTGGTCGCCAATGGCGATGACGAGGTCGCCCTGACCGGCACAAGCTGCTGTCCGGCTGTCCATCGTCGAGCGGAACAACGCCGTTCTTGGCAAGCGCCGGACACGCGTGGCATCGTTTCCGGCCGGGCCTGCGGCCCGCCGACCCGAGGGACATTTCCATGACCGGCTCGCCCGGCGCCCAGGACGTCGCCGATGCGCTTGCCGTCGTGCTGGAGCGGCAGGAGGCATCCGGGGCGCCGTGGTGCCCGCCGCGCGACGGCATGGCGCTGCGTCGATGGGTGACCGACCGCAGCGCGCCGCTCGGCGCCGGCATTCGCCGCGTCGTGCGCCTAGTGCGGCTGATGGCGCTGGCGGACGGGCGCGACTACCTGCGCTTTCTCTATGTCCGGCTCACCGCGTTGCGGGGGAGGCAATTTCGCCAGGCGCTGCTGGCGGCGGCCGCCGAGGGTCGCCTGCCGGCCAAAGTGGCGATCCTGACCGACGAAGGGGTCCGCCTGCGCGAGCCGGCCCTGGCGCCGCGGGGAGACAGCATCGCGCCGTTCGAGATCGACTTCGCGCAGATGCCGCGCCTCGCCGCGCTCATCGATTTTCTCCACAACGCGCTGGGATTTTCGGCGGTCGCCGATCTGCTCGCCCCACTGGTGCGGCCAGGCGCCCCGGCGCGGTCCGCCGACGAGGTCGCGCGCAGCCTGCACGCCGCGCTCAATAGCTGGTTGAGCGACCGGCTGGAGAGCGCCAACCACCTCCGCCAGGCGCAGCGCATCCGTGCGTTCCTGGCGAGCCGGGGCAGCGTGGCGCCGGAGGCGATCGACGATGAGGGGATCCTCACGTTCTGGACGACGATCGCCTCGGCAGCCGGCGACGAGAGGATCGACGGTTTTCGGCTCTACCGCTCGGCGGCATCCGCGCTCATGCGATATCGCCAGGCTCTGCGCGACGCGGCCGCCGCCCGGCATCTGGAAGATTCGCTTGGCCGGGGGTTCGAGACCGCCCGCGGCGAGCCTTCGATCGACGACGCCGGCGGGTCGGGCATCGAGCCGTGGCGGTCGCCCCTCGCATCGCTGCCGGCGAGCCCCGTCAAATGGCTGACCCGCAAGGAGCTGCATCTGCTGCTCAACTATCTCGGCGCCCCGGCCGACGAGGAAGCCGGAGAATCGGGAGACGACGAGGAAACCGGGCACCGCGAGGGTGGCCTTGCCGGCGACGAACGCTTCGATCTCGCGTTCCGCCTCACCTTGCTGCGCGCCGACGTGTTCGGCGCCGCCCAGGCGTCCATCGTGGCCCGCCTGCGCAAGCGCGCGGCGGCGGCGCCCGCGATCGCCCAGGCGATCGACGCGGTCGACGATGCGGCTTACGCCACATGCACGGCCGCCTATGCGGACCTGCGCGGACAACTCCGCATCGAATGCCTGGCCGCGCTATCCTTGCTGATGGAGCACGGAGCTCCCGAGGCCGCGATCCTCCTCAACCATCTCGGGGGGCCGCGGTCGGTGCGGGCCGTCATCGGCTCCCTGGCGGGCGGGGCGGTGTCGTCCGACGACGAAGAGGTCGCCGGCCCGGTGCGCGAGGAGATCGCCGCGGCGCTCCGAGCGGCGTGCGCCAATCCAGGTTCCGTGCCGGATGACGCCGCACGCGAGCTGGTGCTCGAGGCGCGCGCCGCCGCCCGCAAGGTGAGCCGCACCGGATTTCGCCGGGAGGATCGCGACGATCCCGCGATGCTCGCCGCGCTGGCCGCCGGCGCGAGCGCCATCGTCGCCCTTGTGGACGAGCTCGGCCGGCTGACCGCCGCGCTCTCCGCGGGGATGACGCCCGGCGATGTTCCGGCCGACCGCGCGCGCTTCGTCGAAGCCTTCCGGCGCATCTACCTGCCGGCGAACGACGGATAAGCCCGCCCGGGCGGCCCTCACTACGCCATGCGTCTCAAGGATCCGTCGATGAACTCGGTAAAACTGTTATGAAAGTGTAGGGTGGGCAAGGCGGCCGGGGCGCACCTGGTGAACAATCAAACAGGAATCCGCCTTGCCCACGCGGTCAACGTCATCCTCGGCGGACAGCGTGGGCAACGCGGATCGGCTCCAAGCATCAATCGAGACGTCGGGGCCGCCGTTGCCCACCCTACCTTCCCGGCGTCAGCTCCGGCCGGGCTCGAGTTCCGCCGCGGAGGGTGCCGGGCTGTCCTGGCCGGGAAGCCAGGAGCCGATGATCTCCGCGCGGGACCCGGCGTCGTCCTCGGCGATCGCCTGCGGCGGGATGAGGCCGAGCGCCTCGACGAGCTCGCGCACCTCGACGCGGGCCAGCAGCTGCGACATTTTCGGCTTCACCCCGGCGACCGGCCCGCTCCACGGATCGAACGCGGTCAGGCCGAACGGAAAGAGCTGGCGAAACACCGGTCGTTCGCCGAGGCCGGCGACCGTGCGAAAGCCGACCTGCGGCGCGATGAGATCGAGGGCGTTGCCGACCGCGCGATCGCCGCGCCGGCTCGCCGGCGGGATGCGGTTGCGCACGACCACCCAGTCGGACGGGCGGCCGCAGACGTTGCGCCGGCCCTCGAGCGCGGCGGCCACCGCCTTGGCGTAGCGCGATGGCCGCGGGGCGGAACCGCCGGCCGGGCCGATCATGACCATGAGGTCGAGGTCGACGAAACTGTCGTTGATCGGCGTGACCAGGGTATCGGCCATGCCGTGCGCCAGCAGGCTCAACTGGTGCGGACCTGCGGGAGTGTCGATGACGATGACGTCGATCCCGCTCTGCAGGTCGGCCAGTGCGCCGATGAAGCGCTCGACGGCGCCCGCGTCCCCGTCATCGGCGCCGGTCCAATCCGGCGCCACGATCGGCACATGCCGCGGCAGCCCGAGGACCACGCCGTTCTGCCGCGCCCATTCGTGGCGGTTCTCGATGTAGCGGGTCAGCGTCTGCTGCTCGAGATCGAGGTCGAACGTGGCCACGCGTTTTCCGCTGTCGATGAGCGCCACCACGATGTGCATGGCGACGGTCGACTTGCCGGTGCCGCCCTTGTGGTTGCCGACCACGACGATGCGCGGCCCGGGCACCGGAGTGTCCGCGGGACTCAGCGGGTGTCCGGCCTCCCGGTCGGCGGCGACAGTGTCGCCGCGCTCGCCGATCTCAGCCATTCAGCCCGGTTTCGGCGTGGCCCTCGGCCCCGCCGTCGTCGCTCGCTGGACGAACGCTGCTCGCCTGATCGGCGAGTTGCACCCAGGCCTGCGCGATCCCGAGCAGCACGGCCTTGTGCCGCCGTGCCTTGGCCTGCTCGGCCAAGCGCAGACATTCCATGGCCTGGCCGCGGAAATCGGTTCTGCTACTCATATTCATACGCAACACCCACACATAAGCCCCGTCCCGATACGGGAATTAGCCGTCAAATATGGCGGCATTCAGCCGGCGGCTGTATGGCATCTTGCTACCGACCCGCCCCGGGGCTTGCGGCGATCTGCGCGGCTGGGCCGGGTGGCGGGTCCGATCGCAGGAACGACCCGGCGGGCGACCGATCGCAAGACCTCGTTTACCTTGTCCATCGTTCGATCGGCAGCGTTTAAGGAGGCAGCCACGTGCGCCGGGTAGACTGCCGGACTGACTTCCGTATCAACGTGGCCGCCATGTCCGCCTACACCATCCGGATGCTCGTCGCCGACAACTCGCGTACCGTCCTGATGTTCTTCAAGCACATCGTCGAACGCTCGACGATGCCCATCGAGCTCGTCACCGCCGAGACGGGCGCCGCCTGCCGGGAAATCCTCGCCCAGGGCGCGGTCGATCTGGCGTTCATCGACATCAACATGCCGGAGATGAGCGGTCTCGAGGCGGTCGGGCGGGCGCGTTTCGGCGGCAACCAGACCTTCGTCACCCTGATGTCCGGGAAAGCGTCGGAGGATCGCTTCGACGTCGCCCGGCAGATCCGCGCCTACGAATACCTGGTCAAGCCGTTCACCGCCGCCGACGTCGAGGTCATCCTGCGCAACTATCGAACTGTGTCCAAGCGGATGAAGGCCCTCATCGTCGACGATACCAAGACCATCCGGCGCATCCTCCGTCGCGTGCTCACGCGCAGCATTTTTCGGCTGGACATCCAGGACGCTGGCAGCGGCGAGCGCGCGGTGGCGATGTGCCGCGACACCGCGTTCGACCTCATCCTCCTCGATGTCAACATGCCGGGCCTCGACGGCATCGAGACGCTGCGGCAGATCCGTGCCCGCGACACCGACTGCAAGGTCGTGATGATTTCCGCGGAGCACAACGACGACTTGGTGGCTCGCGCGCTGGAGCTCGGCGCCGCCGCGTTCCTGCACAAGCCGTTCTTCGCCCACGACGTCGATCGCGCGCTGCACAAGGCGTTGGGCTTGAAGCTGCCCGGGCTGACCGCCAGCCTGCCGGAGCGCACCCCGCGCCGCACGAGGCAGGACGAGGTATGCCTGCCGGACGACAATCCGGATGCCGCGGTCACGCTGGTCAACCTCGACGACGTCGCCCGCTGGGGCATCGAGGACGGCGCCGACGAGGAGGCCGACGGCGGCGGCGTGGCGACTCTCACCCGCTAGAGCACATCCCGATCAGGTTGATCAGGATGTACTCCGCGAATCCTCGTGTGGCGCTCCTTTGACGGCGAACCGCGCACACTTCGCCGGGACATGCGCAAGGACTGATCAGGGCCGATTGGTCTTCGACAGGAAGTGCAAATCCTCCTGCAGCCAGCTCTGGTCGACGCCCGAGGGCTCCGGCCTGCCCGCGGCCTTCTCGGCCGCCCCGGCCGGCACGGCCGTCCCCCCCGGCATGGCGGGAGCCGCCGGCATGGCCGGGGCCGCCGGAACTGCCGGGATCGGCGACCAGTGGGTCGGCGCAAACGAAAACTCCCAGTCGAGCCACTGGTCGACGCCGGCATCGGCGCTGACCATGTTGCGCCGGGTCGCCACCGGCTGGACCCAGCGACCCGCCGGGTTGCGGCCGATGAGATTGACCGGCGCGTTGTCCTTCGGGGCGGTGGCGATCGGCCGCCAGCCGCCCGCAACCGAACCGGTGGGCCGGGCATTCACGGCCTTCGCGGGGTGCCTGGCCTTCAGCCAGCTCACCACCGACAGCGGTCCCTCGGCGTCATTGATGAGCCGGATCAGCGTATCGAGCGCGCCATCGAGATCGGCGGTCAGCTGCCCGACCTTCTCCTCGAGCCTGCCATTGTCGGCCGCGAGCCGGACCTTCTCCGCCGCCGCCTGGCTGATCTTTTCGTCGACCGCGGCATGGTCGACCGCCAAATTCTTCAGCTTCTCCTCGGTACTCTGCAGCTTCTCCTCGGTAGTCTTCAGCTTGTCCTCGGTAGTCTTCAGTTTCTCCTCGGTAGTCTTGAGCTTCTCCCCGGTCGGGGCGTGATCCGCCTCCAGCGTCCGGCACCTGTCCTCCAGCCTCGCCTGCTCGGTCGCCATCGTCCGGCGCCGTTCCTCGAGCTTGCCGTTCTCCGCGGCGAGGGTCCGGCATTTGCTGCCGAGTTCGTCCCGCTCGATGGTCAAGGCGAGGATCTTTTCGCGCAGCTTCTCGAACTCGGCCGTCAGGTTGTGACCCTTGTCGGCGAAGTCGTCGGCTTCCTGCAGCGACCGCACGATGAGATCGCGGTCCTCGGTCGGCAGGTTGAAGATGTCGACCCGCGAGCCGAAGCGCAGGTTGAAGGTGGGAAGCTCCGCGATCCGTTGTGCCAGCTCCTTGCGCGTTGTCATGGCTTCATTCCCATCGAGGATCGCTTCGGCGGATTAAGACACCGGCTGCGCAATATAGCATCAAGTCGGCACAATTCGGCGATTGTAGGTCGTGGCGAAGCCTGGTCCGATAACTCTCGGATGCCGGTCCTCCGTGGGCGGTCGCGGCGGTAGAAAGGAACCTTTGCAGCCGTACGCCGGCCCGATATGAGGGTGGCGATCTCGCGATGGTGCGATCGGGGCGCCGATGATCGCCGAAATCCTGCGGACATGTGCAGGCTGGACCGCATTGTTGCTGCTGTCCGCCGGGGTGGCCATGGCGGAGGGCCGGGTCGCGCTCGTCATCGGCAACTCCGCATATCAGCATGCCGGCACCCTGCCCAATCCGGTCAACGACGCGAGATCCGTGGCCGAGCTTTTTCGCAAGGCCGGCTTCAACACGGTCCAGGCCCGTACTGACGTGGGAAACCTGGAGCTCAGGCGCTCCATCCGCGAGTTCACCGAGACGGCGCGCGGCGCCGATATCGCGGTCGTGTTCTTTGCCGGCCACGGCATCGAGATCGGTGGCATCAACTATCTGGTTCCGGTCGATGCGCGGCTCGCCAAGGATCTCGATGCCGAGGACGAGGCCGTTCCGCTCGACCGGCTCGTCCGTGCGCTGGAGCCGGCGCGGCGATTGCGGCTGATCATTCTCGACGCCTGTCGCGACAATCCGTTCGTCAAGACCATCCAGCGCACGGTGTCGTCGCGGGCGGTCACCAATGGACTGGTCAAGGTCGAGCCTGCCAGCAGCGACACCCTGATCGCCTATGCGGCCAAGGCCGGCTCGATCGCCGAGGACGGCACGGCGGCCAACAGCCCGTTCACGTCGGCGCTCATCAGGCATCTGGCGGAGCCGGGGCTCGACATCCGCCTGGCGTTCGGGCGTATCCGCGACGAGGTGCTGAAGAATACCGGCAACAAGCAGGAGCCCTTCGTCTACGGCTCGCTCGGCGGCACCAGCATCGCGCTGGTTCCGGCGCCGGTCGCGAAGAACCCGGTCGAGGCGAGGAACCCGGTCGCCGATATCCGGGCGGACTACGAGCTCGCCGAGCGCGTGGGGACGAAGGCCAGCTGGGAGAGCTTCATCAAGGCCTATCCTACGGGTTTCTATTCCGACCTGGCGCGGGCTCAGCTCGCCAAGCAGGTCGAGCAGGCCCGGCGCCTCGAAACCGAGCAGCAGGAGCGCGCCCGCCTGGACGGCGAGCGGCAACGACAGGCGGCGCGCGAGCAGGCTGATCGGGAGCGGGCGGCGCGGGAGACCGCCGAACGGGAAAAACTCGCGCGCGAGCAGAGCGACAAAGACCGGCTGGAGCGAGAACGCCTGGCGGCGGAGCAGAGCGACAAGGACCGGCTCGAGCGCGAGCGGCTGGCGGCGGAGCGCCGTCAGGCCGAGCACGAGCGCGTCGAGCGCGAGCGGCTCGCCCGCGAGCGGACCGCGTCGGACATGGTGGGGACCGTAGCCGAAAGGACCGAGCGTGCGCCGACGGCCGAGGCGGCGCCTGCCCCGCAGGCTGCGCCGCCCGCGAATATCCAGACCGCGATGCTGACGCTGCCGGACAAGCGCGAGGTCGAGACCCCGCTCGCCGGCGGCGCGCTCGTCGTCGAGATCAAGAAGGAGCTCAGGCGCCTCGGCTGCTACCAGGGCCGCATCGACGGCGACTGGAAGGGCGACGCCGCCTCCTCGGTCGAGAATTTTGCCAGACATGCCAGGCTCGGCTCGCCGCCGCGGCAGCCCGACACGGGTTTTCTCGATACCCTCCGCGGAAAAACGAGCCGGGTCTGCCCGCTCGAATGCGGATCGCGGGAGACCGAGCGCAACGGCCGCTGCGTGACCAAGAGCTGTTCGGGCGGCCGCATCCTGGACGAGGACGGCAACTGCCAGCGGCCGAAGCAGCGCACCGCGTCACGGCCGCCGGAGGCGCGACATCCAGAGACGCCGCGGCCGGAGCCGAGACAGCCGGAGGTGCGGCAGCCGGGCAACAAGCCCGCCGCGGCGCCCGGCCGGGGGAGGCCCGAAGGCGAGCAGCAGGTCCGGTGCGGGCGCGGAGGCTGCCAGAATTTCGTGCGGTCGAAACAGATGGGCGACAATTGCCTGCGGCCGCGGCATCCGGGCCAGAAGTCGTTCCTGTGCCGGCAATAACGGTTTCGCCCGCCCCCAACCGACACTTTTGACTCAGATCAAAGCCCGGTACGTATTTTTCCGGGGACGATGCGGGCATGGAGTTCCCGCCCCGCCCGTCCCTGCGCAATTGTCCGGTCTGCCGGCTCGCCATGGTGGCCAGCAAGTCGAGCGCCGACCGGCCGCACGTCGACACGTTCACCTGCCTCGACTGCGGCATGATCATCACAACGGCGGAACCCAAACATCGGCCGAGAGGTCAGGAGGGCGCGTAGGGCGAATCGGCGAGCGCGGCGGGCTGCGGCTCCAGGCGAAAAACCTGGCGCAGGTGCACCTCGTCGGGTCCATCGCCGATGCGGTAGGCCCGCGCCCAGGCGAAACTAGGCGAGCGTCGCCAGCAGCCCGGCCATCAAGCGTCCGCGCTCGAGCAGGCTCGGAACCAGGATGTGCTCGGTCAAGGTGTGGCCGCCGCCGCCGCGCACGCCGAGCCCGTCCAGGGTGGCGATGCCCATGGCGCCGGTGAAATTCCCGTCGGAGCCGCCGCCGGCGCTGGCATGGGGAAGCTCGAAGCCGAGCGAGCGGGCAAGGGCGCTCGCCTTCCCGTAGAGCTCCATCGTGCCCGGCAGCCCGGGCTGCCACACCGGCCGGGTGACGCCGCGGGTCACCGAAAAGGTCACCTCGTCGCGGGTCCCCGACAGCGCCAGCATCCTGGCGACGCCGGCGTCGAGATCCTCCTGGCGCTTGGCCATGCTCAAGACCTCGCCGACACAGCGCGAGGCCACGCAATTGACCCACTGCCCGCCATGGACGACGCCGACGCTGAAGGTGCAGTCCTCGCCGGTCATCGCCTCGATCGCGAGAATCTGCCGCGCCATCTCGCGGATCGCGGGCCTTCCCTCCGCCAGGCGGGCGCCGGCATGACTGGGACGACCGACAGCCTCGATGTTGAACCGCGCGATCGCGTAGCGGCCGGTCACCACGCCGCCGTCCTGGCGGCCCGGCTCGGGGATCAGGACATACTTGTTGCGCGCGGCCTCGGTCTCGATCAGCGCCCGGGTGCTCGGGGTACCGACCTCCTCGTCGGGGGTGAACAGGACGGTGACGGGAAGCGGCGTGGCAATGCCGGCGCGGTCGAGCTGGCGGATCGCCTCCAGGCAGAGGTAGTTGCCGCCCTTCATGTCGTAGATGCCGGGACCAAAACACTTGTCGCCCTCGCGGCGCCAGGGAAGCTGCGACAGCGTCCCGATCGGATGGACCGTGTCCAAGTGGCCGGCGATCAGTATCCCCGGCTCGCCGGCGCGCGGATGGGCAAAGCGCGCCCGCACCGAGCCGCCGAAGCCGAGACGTCCTGGGATCCGCTCGATCGTCGCCCCCATGGCGGCGAGGTCGCCCGCCGCGAGGTCGATCATGCGGTCCACGGCCGCGGCATCGAAGGTGGGGCTTTCGCACTCGACCCAGGGGCGCAGCCCCGCAAGCATGGCGTCGGCGTCGAAGGCAAGCGCGGCTGGGTTCACGGCATCTTGACCTTGGGTTTGTCGGCAATGGGGCTGGAAGCGGCGGCGGATCGCGGGAGCGTATGCGGCCGGCATCGTTACATGCCGCAGCCGAGCCGGTGAACCGAATTCGCCGCGTAGGATGTTCCGACCTCGGCTAAGTCAGCGGAACGGGCGCAACCTGCGTCGCGCCCGTTGTAGCGGCTCATCTGCCTGGATGGCCCCTGCCGTCGACCTCAGTAGTGACGCCGGACCGCGCCATAATAGCCCGGCCCGCGCCAGCCCGGCCCGACGCCGACGCGCGGCCCATAGACCCGCGCGCCGCGCCAGGCCCAGCCGTTCCAGCCGACCGGACCGCCCCACCAGGAGCCGCGCACCCAGGGTCCGTAATTGCACACGTACCAGCCCGGTCCATGCCAGCCGCCAGGATACCAGCAATAGTTGTACCCACCATAGACATACTGGCCGGGCACGGGAACGACGGCCTGGGGAACCGGCTGGACCACATAGGGGCCGGCCGGAGGCCCGTAGGCGCCTACCGGAGGCCCGTAAGGGCCGACCGGAGGCGCAACGCCGTACGGTCCGGCCGGAGGCGCAACGCCGTACGGTCCGGCCGGAGGCGCAACGCCATACGGGGCGGGAGCCGCCTCGACCTCGTCCGGCGGAATGGAATCGGCGGCGCGAACTCGGGGCGGCGCCCACCAGCAGCGCCGAGACGGCGGCGAGAGCAAAAATCACGGGACGCATTTTTTCTCCACCTTGGTTGCCTGGTGCCCTCTTCCGCCGACGATTGAAGACAATCATCGCGCCCAAACCATGGCAACCGGATCGCGCCCGATGCGTTCTACTTGGGACACTTCCCCTTCTCGGTGCAATCGCGTTGCGCACCGCCGCCCCACCGGGTCTTCTGGTCGTCGTTCCAGCCGGCGGAGGCCGCCGAGATCGCGCCACACAGATAGACTGCAGTCAATGCCGCGCTGATCAGCCTTGCCATCTCACCCTCCTCCAATGACGAATACGCGCGATCATATCGAGATCAGCGCGGACTTACCACGGGCATCCGAATCGGAGAAAAGGCAGCGCGGCATGGAATCCGTGGAACCCGACACTGTTCCGCCGCTTTGTTGACCCACACGCTGGGCTGGGGGATCGGACGATGTCAGACAACCGACCGACCGGGTTTCCTTCGCTCCGTATCGTGTGACCTTGCAACCGACATGCCCGTCCACGATTGCTTGCGGACGGCCGCCGTCGGGGCATCTGTCGTGATCGATGGTCGGCGATGATCGAACGAACGCTGCAACGGTTGGCGCCGACCCCGTGGAACATCAAGCCGCTGTCGACGTCGCGCGGGGTGCGCGTGCGCGACTGCAACGACCGCACCCTGTTCCTGTGCGAGGATCCGGCGCTCGCCGCAGCCATCGTGGAAACCGTCAACGGCTACGACCAGGTGCTCGAACGCATCGAGAAGCTGCAGCAGATCGCGCTGTTGCTGCGCGACCGGCTGCAGCGCGACCAGGACGATTCCGACTGAAGCGCTCCGGCGAAGCCGCCAGCGGCTTGCCGGCAGCCGACGATTACTGGGCGGCGGCGGCGCCGGCCGGCATCAGATTGTAATAGATCTTGGAGCCGTCGGGACCGACCAGCATGGACTGAACGAGATTTCCCTTCTCGTCGTACCAGACGTCCTGGGTGAAGGGGCCCTTGACCACATAGCGGCGAGCCTTTGTCTTCTTGCCCAGCACAGGGATGCTGTCCATCCCGGCGTCGGTCACCGTGATCTTCAGGATGGTGCCCTTCTGCGGATCGAGCACGGACGATTGCTTCATCAGGGCGACGTTCCACAGCGTAAATGGAAGAACGCTGGCGTCGACCTGAGTCGTCTTGCCGTTGGCTTCGACCATCAGCGCCGTGCCCTTCGGGGCGGCGTCGACCTTGTAGGGGGTACCGTTGTCGTCGGTGGTCGTCGACAAGGCGGCGAGTTTGCCGTTGACCCAGCGCTCGCTGCCGTTCTGGTCGAACCGATAGGCGGTGATGAACGCGACCTTGACCAGGATATGGGTCGTCAGCTTGACCAGCGTCTCGGTGCCGTTGCGGGTGAACTCGATCGCGTGCGTTCCGATCTGCGAGCCCTCGCGATTGATCGCGAATGTCAGCGTGTCGGGGTTCGGCTGGGCGTGGGCGCCCGACCAGGCGACGAGCAATGCGGCGGCTGCAAACAAGAGTCTCATAGGGCCTCCATTCGGACGAGGTCGATGCCGGTCCTGCCAACGCGGCAAGTCTGCTATGGGCTTATGGTCGGACCGTGACCGGCCTGCCATGCAAAAACGCCGCAGACATACCGGAGTGGCGGATATGCGCCATTACGGTTGTCGGCAGGCTTATCACCCTTCGCCGGGGATCATATCCAATGGCCTCGACCGGTTGTCGAGTGCGACCGATCGAGCCCATCCAAGACGACGATGGGGAGCCGCAACCCGCCCGCTCGATGAACCCGAGAGGCAGCCGAGAGCCGGCCGCGCCACCGATGCCGTGAAACCATCTTAGACTAATTCATCAAATGATTGAATTTTATTGATTATTTTGGATCCGCCTAGTGTCCGCATGGTTTCTTGACCGCATCCCGTCGTGCCGTCTAAGACCATGATCCGAACCTTCTCCCGCGATCACGGTCGGCCCTGTCCTGGACCTCCCGGTCTTTGATATGATCGACCCGCACGTCATGGATGCCCGGCACGGGGCCGGGCATCGCGATCTGCCGCCTGCGGCCGCGCGAGGGCGGTCCCCGAGAGACACCATGATCGTCCTGATCGACAACTACGACAGCTTCACCTTCAACCTGTTCCATTACCTGGGCGAGCTCGGAGCCCGGGTGGCGGTGCATCGCAACGACAAGGTCACGGCGCACGAGGTCGTCTCCAGCGACCCCGACGCCATCGTGCTCTCGCCCGGGCCATGCACGCCGGACGATGCCGGAATATGCCTCGAGCTGATCGAGGCGGCGGCGCCGACCATTCCCGTCTTCGGGGTGTGCCTCGGTCACCAGGCGATCGGCCAGGTGTTCGGCGGCCGCGTGGTGCGCGCGCCGGTGCCGGTGCACGGCAAGCTCTCGGAGATCCGGCACGAGGGCCGCGGCGTGTTTCGCGGCATCAACGGCCCGTTCAAGGCGACGCGATACCACTCGCTGGTGGTCGAGCGCGCCTCCATGCCGCACGACCTCGCGGTGGTGGCGGAGACCGACGACCGGCTGGTCATGGGCCTCGGCCACCAAAAGCTCCCGGTGCACGGTGTTCAGTTCCATCCCGAGAGCATCGCCTCGGAGCATGGCCACCTGATCTTGAAGAATTTTCTCGAGATCGCCGAAGCCTGGAACGCCAGGACCGGCCGGCGTCGGGTCGCGGCCGCAGCCGCGCAGCCGGCCTGAAGGGCGCCCATGGACGATTTCAAGGCGCTGATCGGCAAGGTCGCGACCGGTGCGGCGCTCACCCTCGGGGAGTCGGCCGACGCGTTCGACCGGATGATGTCGGGCGAGGCGACGCCCTCGCAGATGGGCGCGCTCCTGATGGCGCTGAGAGTCCGCGGCGAGACCGTCGAGGAGATCACCGGCGCCGTGACCACGATGCGTGCCAAAATGCTCGCCGTGGCGGCGCCGCCCGATGCAGTCGACGTGGTCGGCACCGGCGGCGACGCGTCGGGCTCGTTCAACATCTCGACCTGCGCGGCCTTCATCGTCGCCGGCGCCGGCGTGCCGGTCGCCAAGCACGGCAATCGGGCGCTCTCCTCGCGCTCGGGCGCCGCCGACGTGCTCTCCGCCCTCGGCGTGCGCATCGAGCTTTCCCCCGAGGCGATCAGCCGCTGCATCGCGGAGGCCGGCATCGGCTTCATGTTCGCGCCGGCCCACCATCCGGCGATGAAGCATGTCGGCCCGACCCGGGTCGAGCTCGGCACCCGCACCATCTTCAACCTGCTCGGACCGCTCGCCAACCCGGCCGGCGTCAGGCGCCAGATGGTCGGCGTGTTCTCGCGCCACTGGGTCGAGCCGCTCGCCAACGTGCTGAAGAACCTCGGCTCGGAGCGGGCGCTGGTGGTGCATGGTTCCGACGGTCTCGACGAGATCACCACGGCCGGGCCGACCACCGTCGCCTCGCTGGAGAACGGCGAGGTGCGACTGTTCCAGATCGCGCCCGAGGACGTCGGGCTGGCCAAGGTCGGGCCGGAGGAATTGCGCGGCGGGACGGCGGACGACAATGCGACCGCCCTTGTCGAGGTGCTCAAGGCGCGCAAGGGACCCTATCGCGACGTCGCCGCCTTCAACGCGGCCGCCGCCCTGGTGGTGGCGGGCCGCGCCAAGGATTTTCGCGAGGGCGTGGCGCTGGCGCAGAAATCGATCAACTCGGGCGAGGCCGAGGGTCGCCTCGACCGCCTGATCCACGTCTCCAATGCGTGAGCCATGAGCATCCTGGCGAAGATCGAACGCTACAAGCGCGAGGAGATTGCCGTGGCGCGGCGCGAGCGCCCGCTGCCCGGCCTCGAGGATGAGGCGCGCGCCTTGGCCCCGCCACGGGGCTTTCTCGCCGCGATCGAGCGCCGGCGCGCGGCGAGCGACTACGCGCTGATCGCCGAGATCAAGAAAGCGAGCCCGTCGAAAGGCCTGATCCGCGCCGAGTTCGATCCTCCGGTGCTGGCGCGCGCCTACGAGGCGGGCGGCGCCACCTGCCTGTCGGTACTGACCGACGGGCCGTCGTTCCAGGGAGCGCCCGAGCACATGATGGCGGCGCGTGCCGCCACCTCGCTGCCGGTGCTGCGCAAGGATTTCCTCTACGAGCCCTACCAGGTGGTCGAGGCGCGGGCGTGGGGAGCGGACTGCATCCTGATCATCATGGCGGCGGTGGACGACGCGACCGCCCGAAGCCTCGAGGACACCGCGCTCGCCTTCGGCATGGATGCGCTGGTCGAGGTGCACGACGCGCCCGAGCTCGTGCGGGCGCTGAAGCTCAGGTCGCGGCTGATCGGGATCAACAATCGCGACCTCAATACGTTCGTCACCACGCTGACGACCAGCGAGCGGCTGGCGCCGCTCGTCCCGGCCGATCGGATCATCGTCGGCGAGAGCGGGATCAATGCGCCGGCCGACCTCGCGCGCCTCGCAGGCGCCGGCATCTCGACGTTCCTGGTCGGCGAAAGCCTGATGCGGCAGGCCGACGTCGCCGCGGCCACGCGGGCGCTCATCGCCCGCGACGCGGCGCGGCGCACCGTCGCGGCGGAGCAGAATTCTCCGTGAAGCGCACCGGCAAGCTCACCCATATCGGAAACCGCGGCGAGGCGCGGATGGTCGACGTCTCGCAAAAAGCGCCGACCGAGCGCGTCGCCGTGGCGGAAGGGTTTGTCGCCATGCAGAAGGCGACGCTGGCGACGGTGCTCAAGGGCGACGCCAGGAAGGGCGACGTGCTGGGTGTCGCGCGTATCGCGGGAATCATGGCGGCCAAGCGCACCCACGAGCTGATCCCGCTGTGCCACCCGCTGGCGATCGCCAAGGTCGAGATCGAGATCGAGCCGGCGCCGCGGCTGCCGGGCCTCAAGGTGCGGGCGACCGTCAAGGTGACCGGGCCGACCGGCGTCGAGATGGAGGCGCTCACCGCGGTCAGCGTCGCCTGTCTGACGATCTACGACATGGCCAAGGCGCTCGACCGCGGCATGCGGATCGAGAACGTGCGGCTGATCGAGAAGCGCGGCGGCAAGTCCGGCGTCTACCGCGCGGCGGAGGGCTGACCCGTGGCGCTGCTGTCGGTCGACGAGGCGCTTGCCGGCGTGCTGGGTGGCGTCGAGCCGCTGCCCGCCGAGATGGTGCCGGTGGCAGACGCGTGCGGCCGCGTCCTAGCGGCCGACATCGCCGCGTTGCGCACGCAACCGCCCGCCGATGTCTCGGCGATGGACGGCTACGCGGTGCGGGCGGTCGACGTGGCGGCCGCGCCGGCTCGCCTCAAACTGATCGGCGAGGTGGCGGCCGGGCGGCCGTTCGCCGGCGCCGTCGGCCCCGGCGAGGCGGCGCGCATCTTCACTGGCGGCGTGATGCCCGAGGGCGCCGATACGGTCGTGATCCAGGAACGCACCGAGCGCGACGGCGACACCGTCGTGGTGAGCGCCCCGGCGCGCCCGCACGCCCATGTGCGCGTCAACGGCCTCGATTTCCGCGAGGGCGAGACGCTGCTGCCGAAGGGCCGCCGCCTGACCGGCCGCGATATCGCGCTTGCCGCCGCCATGAACCATCCGGCCGTGCCGGTCCATCGCCGCCCTTCGGTCGCCATTCTGGCGACCGGCGACGAGCTGGTCGCGCCGGGCACCGCGCCCGGCCCCGGCCAGATTGTCTACTCGAACGGATTTGCGCTCGCCGCCCTGGCGCGCGCCGAGGGCGCCGAGGTCATCGACCTCGGCATCGTTCCCGATCTCCTCGATGCGACGACCGCGGCCGCCGGCCGCGCCCAGGCCTCGGGCGCCGACATCCTGGTGACGACCGGCGGCGCCTCGGTCGGCGACTACGATCTGGTGCAGCCGGCGCTCGCCGCACAGGGCATGGCGCTGACGTTCTGGAAGGTGGCGCTGCGCCCCGGCCGCCCGATGATGCACGGCCGCCTCGGCGCCATGCGGGTGCTCGGGCTGCCGGGCAATCCGGTCTCGGCCTATGTGTGCGGTTTCCTGTTCCTGCTGCCGCTGATTCGCCGCCTGACCGGGCGCGGCGACCTTAGCGTCGAGGCCGAATCAGCACGGCTCGGACACGACCTCCCCGCCAACGACGAACGCACCGACTACATGCGGGCGACGCTGACCCGCGACCCCGACGGGTCGCTCACCGCACACCCCGCCACCATTCAGGACAGCTCCATGCTGGCCCCCCTGGCAAAGGCCGATTGTCTTGTCATTCGCGAGCCTTACGCGCCCCCGGCCGCTGCCGGCAGCCGCTGCACCATAGTTAGGCTCGGCCTGTAGCGGTCGCTCGACTTGTTCACGCCAAATTAAGGGCTTGTGGAACACACAAGGAACAGATAGCGTTCGTTCATGATTTGTTTCGGAACGAGCGTGACTATCATCGACGGGACGCAGGCGGGGCATCGATGCTGACGCGAAAACAACTGGAACTGCTGCGGTTCATCCACGAGCAACTCAAGGAGGCGGGAGTACCGCCGTCGTTCGACGAGATGAAGGACGCGCTGGATCTGCGCTCGAAGTCCGGCATCCACCGGCTGATCAGCGCACTCGAGGAGCGCGGCTTCATCCGCCGGCTGCCCAACCGGGCCCGCGCCATCGAGGTGATCCGCCTGCCCGAGTCGGTGGCGCTCGGCGGCTCGTCGCGCTCGCGCGGCTTCACGCCGAGCGTGATCGAGGGAAATCTCGGCCGCGTGCGCGCCAGCGCCGAGGACGAAGGCGGCCGGCCAGTGGCGGTGCCGGTCATGGGCCGCATCGCGGCCGGCACCCCGATCGAGGCGATCCAGACGCGCAGCCACACCATCAACATGCCGGCGGATTTTTTGAGCGCCGGCGATCATTTCGCCCTCGAGGTGCGCGGCAACTCGATGATCGATGCCGGCATTCTCGACGGCGACCTCGCCCTCATCCGCCGCACCGAGACGGCAGATACCGGAGACATCGTGGTCGCGCTGATCGACGACGAGGAGGCGACGCTGAAGCGTTTCCGCCGCCGCGGCGCCTCGATCGCGCTGGAGCCGGCGAACACCACCTACGAGGTGCGCATCCTGCCGCCCAACCGGGTGCGCATCCAGGGCAAGCTGGTCGGGCTGTTTCGGCGCTATTGATCTTGTCCACCCGGACCGTGCTCCGGGATTGAGCGCTCATCCGCCCGGCGACATCTCCGGGACCTTGTCGGGCTCGATCACCTGCTCGATCGAGATCGAGCGAGGGGCTCGCTGTCCTCGAGCATGGCGGTCGTGGCGTCGGCCTGATCCTTGATGAAGCCGACGAACTCCTCGCAGGGCCGCCCATAGAGCAATGACTCGGATGCGCTCAGGCAACCCTTCTCGATGCGGGCTATCTCGGCGCGCGGCACGTGGGCAACGATCAATCTGATCTTGCCACCGGCGATCCGCGCCGCAAACGCGAAGCGCACTGGCGCAACGCCGAGCTTTTCGTAGAACTCAGCGGTGATCGACCTGGTCCAGGACACGCGGTCGTGTTGCACGACGACATCGTTCATCACGAAATCGTCGTGCATCCACATGTCGGTTTCCAGGAAACGCCTGAGCGCGGCGCCGTCGAACCTGGCACCTGCGACATTGACGATGGTGCCCTCGGCGGCGAACATTGAGACCGCAAGAGGAAGGTCGGTCGCGCGCTCCGCGTCCATCAGGGCCTGGACGACCGAGAGCGGGTCTATCTCGTGTTCGCCGCCTTGCGCGGGCGAAATCCCCATGGCGAGACCCGCCAAGAGCAACAGGGAAAATTTCTTCATCGTTCGGCTCCTACTCCAACAGACCACCGACCGCCCGCAAAGCGCGCGTCGACCAGACGGACCGTGGTGGCGATGCAAAATCCAAATCCCGCCGCTTCGACCAGAAGACTGCCCAGTTGCGCGAACGGGTCGAAGAAGAGGACAGCCCACGCCATGCCGGCAGCGAGACCGGCGCAGACTGATCTACTTTCGAAAACGTTCCACGCTGGCGTCGCGAACAGGCCCCTCGGCGAGCTCTTGGCTCGGCCAGACGTCGCCGGTTGCCAGCTCCGGCTCGCCCGACCATAGTCCGGACGCCGGAAGCAGCTGGTAGGCGACCAACGGTTCGATGGTTTCCCATGCATCGCCGGTCGCGACCGTCGCACCCGCCGATGTCTCTTCCGCAGCAAGCCCCGCCAGCTGGTTCGTCGTCAGTATCAGGACGCCTGCTGACAGAATGATCCGAAGATACCGTGCCGCGCTGCGGCAACGCGTTCCGATGGCGCCCGGCCTTCGCTCAGTGGTGCTCATAAGTGTCCTCCGCGCTTCGACAGCCGTGTGTCCCGCGACATCCGCCGTTCGCCATGCAGGCGTCCCTCGCATCACAGGTTTTGCGCCTTACAGCCGTTTCCGGTCGTATTGAATCGCACCTGACGCGCGCTTCGACCGGAAACGGCTGTAAACTCTTGCTTGGCGCATGTTCTTGTCGGCGAACCGGTATCCACTTCGCCGGAACATGCTTTAGTCGGCATCATCGCGGGATCGCAGCGTCAGGGTCGCCACAACGCCGGCATGGTCGGACGGCCACAGGCCGAGGCGCGTGCGATCAGCCGGAGAGGCGCCCACGACTTGCACATCCTCTACCGTGAAAGGTCCACGAAACTGCACGAGATCGATGCGATGGCTCATGGTGGAAGTCACATTGAGCAGGTTTTCGGCCTGACCGAAGGTAAAGCCCGGATCGTTGGGCCGTGCCGTCCGAAACGCGTCGATGAAGCCGGCATTCTTCAGCAACAGATAGGCCGGATAGGTCTGAAAGAGCGGATCGTTGGGAGCGTCCGGGTTGGCATTGCAATCGCAGACCAGCACGACCGGCAAGGTCGTATTCGCGCCCGTCTGAACAAGCTCCTGGGCCTGAGGGACAGCGAGCGCCGGTGACAGGGCCAAATGGGTTGTCACGAACCGGAACTGGCGTCCTCGCCAAGTGACGTCGACGGCCGCATATCCTGTGGGATCCACGGAGACGCCGAACGGGGTCAGCTGCCTCGGCGCCGCGATGTACTGGCGGATCTGCAGGTTCGACAGCTTGACATGACCATCTTCGAGCAGATCGGCGCGCACGATCAGGGCATCGCGCATGGTGATGCGTGCGTTGAATCCCAGCGCCGTCGGCCCCTCGGCGTCGGCATTCGGTATCACAGCCACGGTCTCGTACCGCACGCCTCTCGTCGCGAGCTCGTGCAGCAACGATTGCAGCAGGTCGAACGTCACCGCAGTGGCCGGTGGTGCGACGCCGGTGCGCAGGATCGCAGCCTGCTCGAGACCCACGATGTCGGGCCGGAGCGCGGCGATCTCGTCGGCGATCACCACGGCACGTTCGGCCGGCCTGGTCGCCAGAATGTGCTGGTAGGTGATCGTCGCGGCGGTGACGAACTCGCTCGCAGTCCTGGCAGCGGCCAGTTCCTGGAAAAACGAGCCCACATACAGGTTCTGGGTCATGACCCGCAGGCGGTGACCATCGCCGGCAGAGGCTGCAGCCGGTGCAAGCGAAAACAGGGCGAGGACGAAAAACGCGGGACACCGCCATCGCCTGATCGCCGCGACAAATGTTCCGCGCGTCGCTGCCTTGCTCATGAGGCCCTCGCCTGCTCTCTGTCGGCCGAAGCCGTTGAACTATCGGTTGTCCGCTTGACGGGAGGGCAATCGAAGCGTCGCCGCCACGCCCGCATGGTCGGATGGCCACAGGCCCGAACCCGTGCGGTCGGCTTGCTGGTTCCCGATGAGACTGATGTCGGCCACGCCGAATGCGCCACGAAAGAGGACCAGATCGATCCGGTGGCTCAGCAGGGACGTCGGGTTGAGCAGGTTTGGGGCCTGGTGGGCGGTGAAGCCGGGATCGGGCGCGCGCTTGCTCTGCCAGACGTCGGTGAACCCGGCGTTGATGATGGCCTGATAGGCCGGGAACGACGGATCGAGCCCGGTTTCGGCGGGGATATTGAAGTCGCCGGCCATGACAACAGGAAGGCTGGTGTTGGCGGCGGTCTGGAGCAGCTCGCTGGCCTGCGCCACCCGGATCGCGGGAGAAATGGAGTCGAGGTGCGTGGTCACGAAGCGGAATTTGCTGCCGCGCGCATTCACGTCGATGGCGGCCCAGCCGCGCGGGTCCGTGATCGGGCCGATGACGCTCGGCGCCGCAAGCTTGACCCCGAATTGCTCGATCTGCAGGTTGGACACCTTGATCTCATCGCCCGGCAGATCGCTCCGGACCAGAATGGCATCCTGCACGGTGACGCGGACGTCGAAGCCGAGCGTACTCGGCGCCTGGGCATCAAATCCCGGAACGATCGCCACCGCACGGTAGCGCTGTCCAAGGCCGGCGAGCTCATCGAGCAGCGATTGCAGAAGATCCGATCGAATCGTGGTGGCCGGCCCGCCGGTTCCGGTTCGCAGCATCGCTGCTTCCTGGAGCGCGACCAGATCGGGGCGGTGTCGCGCGATCTCCCGGGCCATCGCGGCCGCGCGTTCGGCCGGTTTGGTGGCCAGGATGTTGTTGTAGATCGTCGCGACCGCGACAGCAAATTGCTGCGCCGATTGTGCGGCACTCAGCGCGTCGAACGTGCTCCCCACGTACATGTTCTGGGTGACCAGACGGATGCCGCGGTCGTCATCGTCCGCCATCGCAGTCGATGGGGCGACGATGAACGCGGCGACCGCAAGGCAAGCGATCGCGATCGTTTTGCTGAGGTCACCCGACGCTATTGTCGTGCGATTGATGAGGCTCGCCATCTGATTTCCTTGCATGACGCGGATGACATGCGACGTGGGTGCCGCATGTCATCCGTTGAACAGTGGAGGCCACCTCCCACAGACGAGGCGACCGTCCAGCGGAGGTCGGGTCGACCGAACCATCAGGCAGCCGCCACGATCGCCGACTTGGTCCGGCGGACGTGCGCGAACTCTGCCTCCGCAAGCCCGAGATTGTTGGCGAGCAGATGCGCCGGCACCTTGGCGATCCAATCCGACAGCGAGGTCTCCTGATACGTGCCGCTGTCCAGCGCGCCGATGAGCTCGCCGTCGTCGGTGCCGATGTTCTGCACCGTATGGCCGCACCCGCGCGGAACATAGGCGCAATCGCCCGGCGCCAGCTCGGCCGCGGCCAGCCGCTTGTCGGCGGCAAACAGCGTCATCCGGATGCGTCCCCTGGACACGTAATGCCACTCGCTCGCGTTTGGATGCCAGTGCGGCTCGTGCATGGCGCCGGGCTTGAGCCGCAGCAGCCATCCGGTGATCGTGGTCGATATCGGATATTCGCGCGCCGACGCGACATAGAGGGCGCCGCCCGGCGAGCTGACGCGCGGGGTCTGGGCGGTCAGCGAGAAGCGATGCGAGCGCTCCGGGCTCAGCACGGTGGTGGCGCGCGCCTGCGGGCTGTCGCGCCCGATCACCTCACCCTGCCGGATGTAGACCTCGGCAGCCGGGATCTTGCTCAACGCGCTCTTCGACATACCCAGCACGTGAGCGAGCATGGCGGGGTCCAGCCGGCTCATCCAGTCGCTCAGCCCGAACGTTCCGTGCTCGCCGTACAGTCCATCGTCGAAGGCGAGGACCGCATGGCACGGCTCGGAGCCGAGCGTCTGGATGGCGTGGCTGTGGCCCTTGGGAAAATACCAGAGATCCCCCGGTCCGTAGTTGGCGACCTCGGTCTCGCCTTCGGGATCGACCACCGTCACCTGACAGTAGCCGGCCAGGATGCAGGCCCATTCCGCCGAGTTGTGCCAATGCATCTCACGCACGCCACCAGGATTGAGATAAAGGTGCGCGCCCGCAATATCGGTCGCGATCGGCAAATTCTTCGTGGTGATGTCGCGCGCCCAGCCGCCGGAGGTGGCTTTGATCGGCCCGCGGTCCAGCGAGATTGTGAAGGTGACCGGATCGCCGGTGCGCCGCGGGATGACCGGCAGAAATTCGGAGGCCGTCGCGACATCGTAGCCGGCTGCATGCCCGTCATTGCCGAGCGCCAGCGCCGCGCTCGTGGCAAGGCCGCCGGCAGCAAGAGCTAGGCCTCCGAGGAAGGTTCGACGGTCGGTGTCAATCATGAGGGTCGCCTTTTTGGTACATTCACGACCCCAACCGCGATCGGACAGAAGTATGTCCCGCGACATCCGCCGTTCGCCGTGCAGGAGTCCCACTCGGCGAACGTGACCGCGAAGCGCCCGGCCGCGAACGGAGCCATATCCAACTCGCACTTGTACTCGCTGGCACCATCATCGGCTTTGAGGTACCCTTGATTTAGTCCTGATTTTTCCCTGAGGAGCGGGAGCGTAGCGGGGGGGCCAGGGTGATCTACATTTTCGAGGATTGCTCGCTCGACACCGATCGACGGGAATTGCGGCACGAGGCCAAGCTCGTCACGGTCGAGCCGCAGGTTTTTGATCTCCTGCAATATCTGATTTCCCAGCGCCAGCGCGTGGTCAGCAAGGACGACTTGATCGGCGCAGTTTGGGGTGGTCGGATCGTCTCCGAAATCAACTTTGAGTAGCCGACTTACCTTTGCCCGCCATGCGATCGGCGACAGCGGTGAAGCACAGCGCCTGATCCGCACCATCCCCCGCAAGGGGCTTCGATTTGTGGGCGAGGTCTGCGAGCACCAGGGGTTGGGCCTTGCGGGTCCCGCGCCGCCGACCGCGCAAATCAATCAGGAGGGAACAGTATCTCCACCGACGGCTGCGTCGGGCTGCCTCGAGCGGCGACAAGTCACCGTAATGGTTTGCAATGTCCTCGGGTCGGCGCCCGCGCGTCTTGACCCGGAAGATCTGCGCGAGGTCATGACCCTATGCCACGGCTGTGTCAGCGGAGTGGTCGAGCGGCACGGCGGCTCCGTCGGTCAATACACGGCGAACGGGTTTCTCGGCTATTTCGGATATCCGCAAGCCCACGAAGAAGACTCTGAGCGTGCGGTCAGGGCAGGCCTCGAGGCGATCGGGGCCGTTGGCACGCTCACGATCGAGAGCCTCGCGGTGCCGTTGCTGCCCCGCGTGGGCATTGCCACGGGGTCCGCCGTGCTCGGCGGTCTCCCCGGCAATGGCATCGCTCAGCAGGAGGTGGTCGGCGAAGCTGTTCAGGTCGCCGGCCACCTAGCGGGCCTCGCCGAGCCGAATACCGTTGTGGTCGAGGCGACCACCCGCCGGCTCATCGGCAGCCTGTTCGACTGCGACGATCTTGGCGAGGTGACGAGGGGGAATTCCGAGCCGACCCGGACATGGCGCGTGCTGGGGACAAGCGCCGTCGACAGCCGTTTCGAGGCATTGCGCGGGGCGAGCACGCCACTGGTCGGCCGCGAAGAAGAGCTGGAGCTGCTGTTGCGCCGCTGGGGGAACGCCGCGAGTGGGGAAGGGCGGGTGGTGCTGGTGTCGGGCGAGGCCGGCATCGGCAAGTCGCGGCTGATAGTGGCATTGCAGGAGCATCTTCAATTGCTGCCACACGCCCGCCTGCGCAACCACTGCTCGCCCCACCACCAGGACAGCACGCTCTATCCCAGCATCAGGCAGCTCGAGCGGATCGCCGGATTCCGCCGCGACGACACCGGCCCGCAGCGGTTGGACAAGCTGGAAGCGCTGCTCGCCCAGTCGGGCACTACGTTGGACGACGCCGTCCCTCTGATTGCGGGTCTTCTCTCCCTACCGACCGGCGATCGATATCCACTTCCGAGCTTCAGCCCGCAGAAGCGCAAGGAGAAGACGCTTCAGGCACTCCTGGCGCAGATCGAAGCTCTCGCTGCGCGTCAGCCGGTGCTGATGGTGTTCGAGGATGCTCACTGGGCCGATCCCACTTCGCTGGAGCTGCTGGATCTCATCATCGATCGGGCGCCGGCACTCGCGGCATTGCTGGTCATCTCCTTCCGGCCGGATTTCGCGCCGCCGTGGATCGGCCGCCCGCACGTAACCTTGCTCTCGCTCAATCGCCTGTCGCCCGGCAGGTCCGCCGAGATGATCGTGGGTGTGACCGACGGGAAAGCGTTGCCAAAGGATATCGCCGACCAGATCATCGATCGCACCGACGGCGTGCCGCTGTTCATCGAAGAGCTGACCAAGACCGTGGTCGAGAGCGGCCTCGTTGTCGAGGCCGGTGATCGCTACGCGGCGATGGGGCCGGTGGCGCCGCTGGCAATTCCGACGACGCTGCAGGCCTCGCTTCTCGCACGACTTGATCGGCTGGCGTCAACACGGGAAGTCGTGCAAATTGCAGCCGCCCTCGGTCGTCAATTCTCACATGAGCTGATCAGTACCGTTGCAACCATGCCACAGCGGCAGCTGGAGAATGCTCTTGCGCAGCTGGTGGATGCCGAACTGATCTTCCGGCGCGGGACACCGCCAGACGCCGAATACACTTTCAAGCACGCGCTGGTGCAAGACGCCGCTTACACCACCTTACTTCGGGGGCGAAGGCGTGAGCTGCACGCACGCATTGCGCGCAGCCTAGAAGATGATTTTGCAGATGTGGCGGCAGCGCAGCCGGAGGTTCTTGCGCGCCATTGCGCCGAGGCGGGTTTTATTGACAATGCGATCACCTACTATCGAAAATCTGGTGAGCAGTGCGTCGCACGATCCGCAATTCGAGAGGCTGTTGCTCAGTTCAGCAAGGGTCTGGATCAGCTCTCACAGCTGCCGGAGGACCGCGAGCGACACCATGTCGAGCTTGAACTTCAAAGCGCTTTGGGAAACGTGTTGTTCGCTGTGCGAGGCTTCGCTGCGCCTGAGCCCGCTCAAGCTTATGCTCGCGTGCGAGAGCTGAGCGAACTGCTGGGCGAAACCACGCACCTCTGTCGAATGATGTTTAGCCAATGGCTGCTTCAGGCGAATGGCGCGGAAACGCGGGTCGCGCACCAGATCGCAGAAGAGCTGTTGCGTGTGGGTGAACGGCGCAACGAACCCACAGGCCTTATGATGGGCCACTTGGCCATGGCAGGTACGCGGCTCGCGCTAGGCGACTTCTCTCACTCGCGATTTCACATAGACCGACTTATGGACCTCAACGAGCCGGATTTGGATAGTGTGCTCGTGCAACAGATTGGCACCGATGCTCGCCTCGGGGGATGGGCATGGCTCCCGCTCGACCTGTTCCTGCTTGGCAGTCCCGATCAAGCACGCGAACAGAGCATGAAGGTTATGGATGTCGCGCGTAGACGCGGGCATGCTCCGACATTGGGATGGTGCCTCTCGGCGGTTTGCCGCTTTTACGCGTTGCTCGGGGAGAAAGCGCTATTTCTAAATGGTGTCGAAGAGTTCACCGCACTTGCGGCTGCACAGGAGTTTCCGCTGTGGCTAGCCCAGGCCAGTGCGTACCAAGGATGGGCCGCAGTCTGCGCGGGGAACGCCGAAGAAGGCATCGCGCTCTTGAAGAATGGCGTGTCCGCATACAGGGCGACCGGCGCGCTCTTCTGGCTGCCCTTCCTCATGAGCTTGCTGGCGTCAGGGTATCATGCAACGGGCGATGCAGTGTCCGAGGCAGCAGCATTGGAAGAAGCGCTGGCGCTCGCGGAGCGTACCGGGGAAGTGTGGTTTGCGCCGGAACTTCACCGTCTGAAGGGTCGTCTTTCCTCGGCAGAAGACCCAAAAGCAGAGAGCGAACTTCGATGTGCGCTGGACCTGGCACGAAAACAACCGTCAATGCTTTGGCAGCTCCGCGCCTCCACCAGCCTCGCCCGTCTCTGGCTCGATCAAGGCAAGCGCACCGAAGCCCGCGACCTGCTCGCGCCGGTCTATGGCTGGTTCACCGAAGGCTTCGGCACCCGCGACCTGAAGGAAGCGAAGGCGCTACTCGACGAGCTCACCTGAATGAGGTCATCGAAATGACCGGCGATATCCTGTGGCTGCACGACTCGGATGGTCGAGGCTTGTATGGGGGAACCACGCAAGCGGTCTAGGTTCTTTTCCGCACCGGAGCAAGGAGCCGGAGGCCCGTGACCTGCTTGCGGCGGTCTACGGCTGGTTCACCGAAGGCTTTGATGCGCCAGTCCTGGGAGACGCCAAAGCACTGTTGGAGCAGCTCTCCACGTGAGCGAGGCCGTGAATTGCACGCTCATCCGCCGGGGGACATCTCCGGGACCTTGTCGGGCTCGGCGGTGCCGTCGGCGCGGCTGCTGATGCCGTCGAGGTTGGCGAGCAAGGTGCGGGCGCGCTGCTCGACGGCCCGTCTGGTGTCTTCGAGCACGGCGTGGCCACCCGCGGGCATCGCCACAACGTCGGCTACCGCCGCCTCGGATTGCGCGATGGCCCCGGCCGAGAGCGCGCGAACGCGGGCAAGGACCTGCTTGCCGCCCAGGCCGCACTCGGCGGCGAAGCCGCGCCAATGCCTGTCATCGAGGTGCTCGCCCCTGCTCTGCCCCGCCACCTTCAGCGCAAGGTTTCTGGTGATTCCCTCCCACACCTCGGCGCACATGACGTCGTAGAGCGGCGCCAGCGCTACGTTTGTGGCGGAAATCATGATTGAGTAGTTCTTGGCATGCGCATCGGTGTTGCAGGCGATGACGTTGAAGATCACCATGTCGAGCAGCTGCAGGATGTTGTTCGGCGGCATCAGGCGCCGCGTGAGCTCGAACATGTCGACCAGTGCCGGCCCGTCGAGGCCGGTCTGATTGGATTCGTACTTGGCCGAGGGCGGCTTTCCCAAGGCCTGGCAGAAATCCTCCTGATGCAGGCGGCGCCACCGGCCGTTCGACTCGCGACGATCGTATCGCTTGACGAGCAGGAAGGTCCGCCGGCCTGCCTCACCGGTCGTGACCTCCGGAACGGGAATTCCCAGGCGCTTCGCCAAGGCGAGGCAGAACGCCTCGTTCTGCACGCCGCCCGGAAAGCGCTCGGAGTCCGGCTTGAGGATGTGCGTCGACGGCGAGCCCTCGAGCGGAATGCAGACATGCCCGGCAGGATCGAGCGCCACCGCGAGCTTCGATTGGACGCCGGCAAGCGACATCGAGACGCCTTCGTCGCCGACCAGAAACGGCTTTCTCGGCAATTCCTCGATCACCCGCTCGATATCCTCGGGCGTCGCCAGGGCCCGCCACAGCACCGACGAGGTTCCGCCCGGCTTGCCGATCGAGAGCGCGCCCGCGGTGTCGCGACCGATCGCCGACAAGAGGCCGATGACGTCTCCCGAGGCCATCCCGAGAAATCGTCCGACCATGCGCAGCTGCTCGCTCTCCGGCAGGAGGTTGGCGGCCCACGGAAGGAAGGTCTCGGCATCGAACCGCCCCGGCCGCAGCGGCATGGTGGTCGAGATCGGAAACGCGCCCTTGGTGTCGAGCCAGCGCCGGTCGTACGCAAAGCCCGGCCCGCTGCGGGGGACGTCGATCGTCCCGACCAGCCGCTGCTCGAAGAAGACCTGGAGCTCAGCCACCGGGCTCCTCCTCGTCGGGAAGATCGGGAAGATCGTGACAAGCGGCCGGCTGGCGGACATTGTCCCCCGTCAGGGCGTCCACCGGCTTGAGGCCGAGCGCCTCGGCGACGACGAGCCCGCGGCCGAGGTGGCAGGAGACTTTTCCCGCCTCCAGGTCGATCAGAAATCGTCTGCCGACCCCGGTGGTGAGCGCGAGCTGATCCTGGGTCATTGCCAGGGCCCGGCGCCGGCTGCGGATCAGCTGACCGTAGCCGCGGGCGAGATCCGACGCCCTTTTCGCGAAGGCGCTGCCATCTTGCATGCACGTCCCCATGTTCCCGATGGGGAACATTCTGGCCGCAAGAGGCAAAGAAAGTCTTAAAAGTACCTGAGCGGGAACATCCTGGGCCCCGGACCCTTCATTCGGACAAAAAGTGCCCGAGCGGGAACATTTCGTTGCTGGCGATCGGCCGGATCGCGCGTCGTTCATGATTCGCCCATGGTTTCATCGTTCACTCCCGCGACATGATCTCACGCCGGCGGTTCCTGCGGTGGTTGCTGACGCTCGGGGCGGCGGGAGCGCTCGCTCCCGCCTATGGGGCATTCGAGACATTCCGGCGGCCCCTCATCACGCGATACGATTTGCAGCCCGGCCGCTGGCCGCAGGGGCTCGATCTCACCATCGCGGTGATCGCCGACATCCACGCCTGCCACCCCTGGATGACCGCAGAGCGCATCCGTTCGATCGTTGCGACGACGAACGAGCTCGCGGCTGACATCATCGTGCTGCTCGGCGACTTCGTCGTGAGCGGCGGCTTCCGACGTCGTTTCGTCACCGCGGAGGTTGCGCCCGAGGAATGGGCCGAGGCGCTCGCCATGCTGCGGGCGCCGCTCGGCGTTCATGCGATCCTCGGCAACCATGAATGGTGGGCCGATCCCGAGGTCCAGAAGAGCTGGAAGGGCCCGCCGGCCAGTCGCGCCGCGATCGAGTCCGTCGGCATCCCGGTCTACGAGAACGATGTCGTGCGGCTTGCCAAGGACGGCCGGGCGTTCTGGCTGGCAGGGCTTGGCGATCAGGACGCGTTCCTGCCGTCGCGGCGTCTTCATCCGGGCCGCCGTTACGGGGTCGATGACCTTGCCGGAACCTTGGCGAAGGTGACCGATGACGCGCCGATCATCCTTTTGGCGCACGAGCCCGACATCGCGGCGCGCGTGCCGGAACGCGTCTCATTGGTATTGAGCGGTCACACCCACGGCGGACAGGTGCGTTTGCTCGGCTGGTCGCCGGTGGTTCCCTCGCGCTACGGCAACCGGTTCGCGTATGGGCATGTGCGCGAGCGCTGCGACCTCATCGTGTCGGGCGGGCTTGGCTGCAGCATCGTGCCGATGCGCATCGGCGTGCCGCCTGAGATCGTGATGGTCACGTTGCGCGGCGGCGGCGCGAGCGCCTGAGCCGGAGCGATCGGGCGGAACGGAAGGGTATCCGAAATGCAGGATTGCATCTTCTGTTCGGTGATCCGGCGCGAGCACGAAAGCTCCATCGTGTACGAGGATGACCGCACGATAGCCTTTCTGCCGAGAAAGCCGAACAGTCCAGGCCACACCTTGCTGATGCCGAAGACACCGCGGGTCGGCGTCATCGCCATGGGGCTCGTCGTTCGTTCCGCACGCCCATTTTCATCTGGTGCCGATCCACAGCCCGGATGACATTACGAGCAAAGGGGAGCTCGAAGGCCGCCTGTTGACGTATGAACGTGGCGGCGCATGGAAAATGTCCTCATAGTGTGGATCGAACGTCCTCCTGATCGCCGCAACGATTCTCGCGGCTACCTGCAGCAGATACAGGACCTCGCCTGAGGGCTGGGTCAAGGTCAAAAACCCTGACAGCCCGGCGATGCGGCGCAGAGTAGACTACCCCGCAGGCTCGCCGAAGCGGTCAAAGTTGCAACACTCGCTCGGCAAATCAGTTCTTGAGGCCAAACGTTGCGCCGATGACACGGCAACAGCCGGTCACTTCCTCTTGTTCTGTTGCAGATCTTGCGTGATTTGCGCCAGGGTTTTCGACGCTTGGTTGACGGTAGCACTCGCATCATCGAGGGGAACTGCCAGCCGACGCAGGCCGTCCCCGTCGACCGGCGTGGCGGAGACCAAGCGCGCGCGCACGCCTTGCGTGAGATTCTGCGCCCTGTTCAGGTCCTGGGAAACGAAGAACAACCTGGAGAGATTGTCATTGAGCGCAAACGAGCTTCGCGTCAACTCGGCGATTAATGCCTGCTGTTCGGATATTCTCGTCAACAGCGGAGCATTCGAAAAACTGGCACCTCCCCACGCCAGAAAAGCCGCCAATGCGACCATGCAGACGCCGCCGACAGCGAACGTTATCTTGCGAAACTCGGCGGACTTTCCACTTTGCAGCAGCAAGTTCTGCACGTGCAGGCCCGCCGCCGCGATCACCCAGCAGCCTAATAGGGCAAAACCTGCATATGTCGCGTAACCGAGCCAGGGGTTGCCGCCGTGAAGAAAGAGTCCGCCGACGATCAACGTCAGCAGCACGAGCGCGGCTTGGCCAACGACACTCAGATCCTGCAATCGCCGAAGCCAAACGCGGCCCGACCATTCCGACCGCACTTGCCGGCACAATCTGTCCCAGGTCGCCTTGGCTCCCTCCCCCCAATTGATCTCCGGAGCTACGAGCTCCTCTATGGTCCGGAATGCGTAGTAGGCGAAGTCGCTAAAGAGATATTTTTCGTTGGGTATTTCCTTCATCTGATAAGCTCGAATGCAGTCGTAATCGGCTGGAATAACGCCGATCGTACGAGCGCCGAAAAGCCCCTTTAGGCCTTCGGAAAAGGTCGTGTTCTCAGGAGGGAACGTCACCTTGTTGACGATGAACCCGCTGAATTTGGCGATCAGCTTGTTCGATAAAGCGAATTCCGAAATCGCCTTTTGAAAGCCCTGAACCTGATCGACAGAAACTTTGTCCGCCTCAAGCACGAGGACGTAGCGGTCGGCAATGACGGCTGGAATGGCGCTGCTGAAGTCGTATCCGCCTCTGGTGTCGATGATCACGTAGTCATACTGCTGGCGAAACACGTCGCATAGCTCGCGAAAGCGCTTAAGATACTTATCGATTGATACGTCCGTGGACGTAAAATCTCCGTCGGGACGGCCGCCGCGCCAGAGATCCTGGTTCGACAAGATCAGATTGATCTGGGCGGACCCGCGTATGATGTGTCTGGGTTCAATCTTGGACGTGGAAATATTCTTGAGAACGATCTCGGCCAGACAATTCTCATCCTGCACGTCGACATCATGCACCGAACCGAGCAGATACAGAGACAGACCCCGCGTGGAGAAGTCGGCATCGATGGCGATAACCTTTTTGCCGACCATGGCGAGAAGGTACGCGGCCGTGGCCGAGATGATGGTTTTGCCCGTCCCTCCCTTGGGACTCACGAAGGCGATCACGGTGCCTCGGCGCGGGATGTTCAATTCAGGCGGACGCTCAGAGGATGATGTCTGCGTCATTTCCTTTCCCCAGTAGGTTTATCACGCCCCGCGCTATCGCTTGCACGATGGGTTTTGGTTCCAGCGGCACGCTCAGGCCTGGAGCGGTGACGTGCGCGTTGCGCGCAGTGGCTTCTGCCACGAACGATCTCTCCGCGGTATCAAGAATCTGCAGGTTCGTTGTCTTTGTGTACAAAACAGGAATCCACCAGTCGAACGCGCTGTATGGCTGCGTCCTGCTCGCCGTCATTGCCCGAACGTGATTTCTCGCTTCAGTAAGCGCAAGATCCAACGTTGAGTCTGCTATGGCGCTAAGAGTGGTCCCGAGCATGACCTGAGCTGCGCGCGCATCAATCGGGGTCTGTGCGCCGACAATGTAAGCAACTGATTGGCTTCGTCGTAATGTTGATCCAACAACACTGTTCGGAAAATCCGTACTTCCAGTCACCCAGGCGCTTTCACATGCGCAAAAGAAACCCAAGCGAAGCGCTCGCTCCACTCCTCCCACGACGCTCCATCCTGGACGCGGGTTCTCCGCGTAAATGTGAAAAATCACGTTCTCCCGTATGGGATCGACGAACACAATCTGCCCGATATTGTTTGCGACCTGCCCATGCCCAATGAAGATGAAATCCGAGATTCTCTCCCTTGACTTTGCGCATTGTGGTTCGATATTTGTCAAACGAAGCAGGATCGACGATTGCGAATTTGACATTGCGGGTTGATTTGGGCGGCGCAACCGTTCCGAAAAATCTGCTGGTGGGATTAGACAGCACGAATATGAAATTCAGCGGCGGCTGGAGCGGAGGATAGTCGATCACCCGTGGGTTGGGGCCATCGGCGTCACAACGAAATACGGATCCACCCTCGCTCGTCGCAATGAAATTGCTCTCCGCGCTCGTTGGATCGCGAAGGACCTCCCAGGGAAGCTTGAAGAGACGCTGCGGCAGATGAAGCGCTACGCGCGGTCCGCCTGCCGCCCCAGCCTTCTTGAATGCCTGATGAATATTAGGAGCCACCGCGATGAAGGATCGGAACAACTGCTCGCCAATTTCTGAACAAAGCTTGTCATAGCTCGGTAAGTCGATCTGTAACCGGCCTGGACCGCGATCATAGAGACCAGCGAGCTTCTCTTGGAAGTCCGCATCCTCCGGAAACGTTACAGCTTCCCCGACAGCCCCGCGATCGACCCCTACGGAAAAGTTTGGCCCTCCGAGGTCTCTGACATGCAGATGAAAGACCTCCGACATTCGCCGTCGCCGCTCCTAGGCGTAACTGACGGTGCACCACTCGTTCAGTCCACGCTTGACCAGCCAGACCGACAAATAGATGACGATGGTCGACACGAAGAAAGCGGGATTGATTGCCGTTACGACACCGCCGATCACGGACGACAGGGCTGAAATTCCGTCCGACGTAAGGGCGTGATCCAACAAACCCTTGTAATCTGCTTTGAGTTGCTTTTTTTTCTGGTCGCAAAGCTCCCTGTGAACGGCTAGCTTGATCTTATGGAGCGAGTTCTTCGCCCAATCGGCCGGCCCCAAGTCCTGGCCCGCGACCGCGGCGCCAACGCCCTGAGCGACGAGATCGAGCCGATGTTCGATCCGATCCGGATCCTCCTTCAGTATTCCCGCCTGGGTAATCCTGGAAAGCGTAGCGTCGAAATCAGGTGGTACACCCATGTTGGCCTCTCTGCATAGACAAAGCTATGAAAGCAACCAAGACGTGAATGGTATCACTTTCTCTACGCTCGTAAAGAGAAATTTCGGCGATGGCCTGGAAAAAAAACGAGGAATGCCCACCATGCGGACGTCGATCGGCGGCAGGCCGATGGCGTGGATATTGGACAACCCAGCCATTTGGGACGTCGTGGACTCACGGTCATCCCTCCCCGACCCCTGGGCCGGCGCCGGGGAATAGTGGATGCTCGCGGGCTCCCGCGGCGACCGTGCACCATCCGTTGCGTCGGAAGACGCGCCTCGGCGCATCGCACGCCGTCGCGCCTGCGCGTCCCTGCCTCAGCGCCGCGAGAAGCGACAACACTTCCCGGGCAAACCCATCTCAATCGCTGGCGTCGAGATCCTCGCTGCGCGGGGTGGCATCGCGGCCGGCCGGGCGGCTCGGCGTCGGCGGCTGCTCGCCGGCGGCGGGTCGCGGAGCGGCTGCGCGCGCCCACGGCCGGTCGTAGCCCTCCGGGCGCGAGGCCGTCGTCTCCCAAAATTTTCCCATCCGGCGCAGCGACAGGGCGCCAAAACTCGCCCGCATCGTCCGGTCGATCATTTTTGCCGCGCATTCCGGCGGGCCCCGGCGTGACGTCACCACCAAGCTCGCCGTGAGGCAGTCCTCGGCAACGGCTTCCGCCTGGAAGGCGATGGCGACGGCCGAGCCGTCGGCGAGCCGCACGATGCAGCCGATCTCGTCGCAGGCCACGCCCTCGGAGAGGGTCGGGTCGCCGGGCACCCGCGGATCGGCGTCGGCCGCGAGCCATTCCTTGATGGCGAAGGAATCTCCGCCCTTGCGGATGATCGCGAGCCTGCCCTCGGCAGTGCGGACCGCGACCGGATCGCCGCCCGCCGCGATCAGGACATCGGGCCGCGGCGTCGCCATCGCGCCGAGCGCCGCCAGCACCAGCACCGGCACGCCGCTCCAGCGCAGCGGCGTGCGCAGCAGGCAGATCAGCATCAGGCCCGCGGTCGCCACCAGCAGCGGCCCGGTGCCGAAGGCAGTTACCCGCCCGACGGCGCCCGGCAGGCCGGCGACCCACAGCGCCACCGCGTCCATCCATTCGATGCCCCAACCCATCAGGGTCCAGAACATGCCGTCGAAGCCGAACGGCATGGCGACCAGCGCGACGATCCCGGCCGGCATCACCAGGCCGGAGACCACCGGCATGGCGAGGAGGTTGGCCAGCACCCCGTAGGGGCTCAGGCGGTGGAAGTGGTAGGCCGCGTAGGGTTGCGTCGCGAGCCCGGCGAGCAGCGAGGCGAAGATCAGGCTCAGCATCCAGTCGACGCCCCAGAGCGCGATGCGGGCGCTGCGCGAGGTATCGGCCTTCGTCAGCTTCCAGGGAAAGCCGTTCTGATAGCCGGCGATCAGCGCCAGCGTCGCGGCGAACGACATCTGGAAGCTCGGATGCACGACAGCCTCGGGCGCCAGCAGGAGAACCGCGATGGCGGCGATCGCCAGGGTGCGAAACGTCAGCACCGCGCGGTCGATCAGGACGCCGCCGAGCACCACCGCGATCATGTAGTAGGAACGCTGGGTGGCGACCTCGGCGCCGGACAGCAGCAGATAGAACGTCGCGGCCGCGAGCGCGCAAAGCGCCGCCCATTTCTTGATCGGGTAGCGCAGCGCCACCGCCGGGATCAGCGCCAGCAGCCCGCGCACGATGACGAACACGATCCCGGCGACCACCGCCATGTGATATCCGGAGATCGACAGGATGTGGCCGATGCCGGAAATGTACATGGCGTCGTTGACCGGCTTGGAGATGGCGTCGCGTTTGCCGGTGATCAGCGCCGAGGCGATCGATCCGGGATCGCCGGCCAATACCGCGCGGATGCGCTGGTCGATGGCGTCGCGGATCCCCTCGATGAACGCCGCGTAGCTGAGCCGGATGCCCACCGGCCCGGGCGGCTCGGCATTCTTGATCGCGCCGAGCACGAAGCCGCTGGCGCCGATGCGCTGGAAAAAAAGGTCGCGGGAAAAATCGTAGCCGCCGGGGCGCAGCGGCGCGAGCGGCGGGCTGAGCCGCGCCTTCAGGGTCACGAAGGCGCCGACCGGCGGCATGGTCTTCTTGCGCACCGAGAGGCGGACGCGCTCGGGCGCCTGATCGAGGCGACGGCCCTCGATCGTGTGGACGCGCACGGTGATGCGGTCGGTGCGCTCGCGCTCCTCGCGGACCTCGACGAAGCCGGTGATCTCGACGCCCGATGCCGCAAAGCGCAGGACCGGATGGTCGATGACGAAGGTCCGGGTGGCGATGAGGGCGAACCCGGCCGCGGCCGCCGCCAGCCCGAGGAGAATCGGAAACGCCACCGGCCGCGCCCGTGCGGCGATGGCAGCCACCGCCATCGCCAGCGCGAGCATGAGCGCGGCCCACCACAACGGCTCGCGCTCGGCGGCAAAATAGACCACGATGCCGAGGCCGAAGGCGACCGGAAGCCACGGCCCGAGGCGGCCGGGCGCGATCTCGGATTCGAGCCAGCGCCGGATGGTCGCGGCAATGCCGGCGGCGAGATCCGAAAAGCCGCGCCACCAGGGCAGGCCGGCCGGCCGCCCTGCCGAGATTGCCGGCGGCCAGGTTCCGGCCCGGCCGCGTCCCCTGCCCCACTCCGCCATGCCCGGCGCCTCGAGCGCGACGATCGCCAGCCAGCGACGTGCCACATCCCCCACAGCGGAGCGTTCGCGAGCTTTCGTGCTGCGAACGGCGGACACGCCGCGCAAGGATCGACCAAGCTACACCTCACGCGAGCGCTATGGTACACGACGCCGCCCCCATCCGCACAACTCCTGGATTCATCGCGTCCCATGGCCGACACAGTCGTCACCCGCTTCGCCCCCTCGCCGACCGGATTTCTCCATATCGGCGGCGCGCGCACGGCGCTGTTCAACTGGCTTTACGCGCGCGGGCGCGGGGGCAAGATGCTGCTGCGCATCGAGGATACCGACCGCGAGCGATCGACCGCGGCGGCGATCGACGCCATCCTCGACGGGCTGAAATGGCTCGGTCTCGATTGGGACGGCGAGACGGTCTACCAGTTCTCGCGCGCGGCGCGGCACCGCGAGGTCGCCGAGCAGATGCTGGCGGCGGGGCACGCCTATCGCTGCTACTGCAGCCCCGACGAGATCGCCGGGATGCGCGAGAAGGCGCGCGCCGAAGGCCGCACCAGGCTCTATGACGGGCGCTGCCGCGATCGCGATCCCGCAACCGTCCCGGCCGGCGTCAAGCCGATCGTCCGCCTCAAGGCGCCGCTCTCCGGCGAGACGGCAATCGAGGACCAGGTGCAGGGCCGCGTGGTCTGGCAGAACGAGAATCTCGATGACCTCGTGCTGCTGCGCTCCGACGGGACGCCCACCTACATGCACGCGGTGGTGGTCGACGATCACGACATGGACGTGACCCACGTCATCCGCGGCGACGATCATTTCACCAATGCGGCGCGGCAGAAGCAGATCTACGACGCGCTCGGGTGGAATGTGCCGGTGATGGCGCATATCCCGCTGATCCACGGCCCGGATGGCGCAAAGCTCTCCAAGCGCCATGGCGCGCTCGGCATCGACGCCTATCGGGCCATGGGCTACCTGCCGGTGGCGCTGCGCAACTACCTGGTGCGGCTCGGCTGGAGTCACGGCGACCAGGAGATCTTTTCCACCGAGGACATGATCGCGGCGTTCGACCTGCCGCAGATCGGCCGCTCCCCCGCACGCTTCGATTTCGCCCGGCTGGAAAGCCTCAACGGCCACTACATGCGCCAGGCCGACGATACCGCCCTGGTCGCCGAGATCGAGCGGGTGCTGCCGCATATCGCCGGCGGCGCCGAGCTCGCCCGGCGCCTGACGCCCGAGCTGCGCGCCCGGCTCATTGCCGCCATGCCGGGCCTGAAGGACCGCGCCAAGACCCTCGTCGAGCTCGTCGAGTCGGCGCGCTACATCTCGGCGGACCGTCCGATCCCGATCGACGACAAGGCCGCCGCCCTGCTCACCGCGGAAGTGCGTACCATGCTCGGCGAGCTCGCGCGCACGCTGGAAGCCGTCGAGCCGTGGACGACCGAGGCGCTCGAGGCGGCGGTGCGCGCCTTCGCCGACCGCACCGGGGTCAAGCTCGCCTCCGTGGCCCAGCCGTTGCGCGCGGCGCTCACCGGGCGGACCACGTCGCCGGGAATCTTCGACGTGCTGGCGGTACTCGGCAGGCCTGAGAGCGTGGGACGGTTGCGCGATCAGGCGCCGCCGGCCTGACCCAGCGGAATTCCGGGGCGCCGGCGAGCTGACTTTCCTGCCTCTTTTTACGCCTCGGCGCGACTTGGCGACGCGATGGGCGATCTTGCGGCGTGTCAGCGAAAAGGCTACGTAAAAGCACCCGAAACAACTCGCGCGGGCCCGGCGGCAGCGCGATGAAAATCATCGCCAGGTCGTGAGCCGTCGGACCGCATCGATCAACATCGAGGGCTGGATCCATGGACGCAATCACGGGCGCCAACACCAAAACGGCCGTGCTCAACGTCGACGACAAGAAGGCGACGTTTCCGGTCCATGAAGGAACGATCGGGCCCGCGGTCGTCGACATCGCCAAGCTCTACGGGACGACCGGGATGTTCACCTACGACCCCGGCTTCACCTCGACGGCGAGCTGCGAGTCGAAGATCACCTATATCGACGGCGATGCCGGCCTGCTGTTCTATCGCGGCTACCCGATCGAGCAGCTCGCCGAGCACGGCGATTTCCTGGAGACCTGCTATCTGCTGCTCTACGGGGAGCTGCCGACCGCCGCGCAGAAAGCCGACTTCGACTATCGGGTGACCCGTCACACGATGGTGCACGAGCAGATGAGCCGGTTCTTTCAGGGGTTCCGGCGCGACGCCCATCCGATGGCGGTGATGGTGGGGAGCGTCGGCGCGCTGTCGGCGTTCTATCACGACTCCACCGACATCTCCGATCCGCTGCAGCGGATGATCGCGTCGATGCGGATGATCGCAAAAATCCCGACGCTGGCGGCGATGGCCTACAAGTACTCGGTCGGCCAGCCGTTCATCTATCCGAAGAACGACATCGACTTCTCCTCGAACTTTTTGCGCATGTGCTTTGCGGTGCCGTGCGAGGAGTACAAGCCCAATCCCGTCATGGCGCGGGCGATCGACCGCATCTTCATCCTGCACGCCGACCACGAGCAGAACGCCTCGACCTCGACGGTGAGGCTCGCCGGCTCCTCGGGGGCCAATCCGTTCGCCTGCATCGCCGCCGGCATCGCCTGCCTGTGGGGCCCGGCGCATGGCGGCGCCAACGAGGCGGCGCTGAAGATGCTCGCCGAGATCGGCTCGGTCGACCGCATCCCGGAATATGTCCGGCGCGCCAAGGACAAGAACGACTCGTTCCGGCTGATGGGGTTCGGCCACCGCGTCTACAAGAACTACGACCCGCGCGCGAAAATCATGCAGAAGACCTGCTACGAGGTCTTGAACGAGCTCGGCCACAAGGACGACCCGCTGCTCGAGGTGGCGATGGAGCTCGAGCGCATCGCGCTGCACGACGAATACTTCATCGAGAAGAAGCTCTATCCCAATATCGACTTCTATTCAGGCATCACCCTCAAGGCCATGGGCTTCCCGACCACCATGTTCACCGTGCTTTTTGCCGTGGCGCGCACCGTCGGCTGGATCGCCCAGTGGAAGGAGATGATCGAGGATCCGAACCAGAAGATCGGCCGGCCGCGCCAGCTCTATACCGGAGCGACGCGGCGCGACTACAACCCGATCTCCCGGCGCAAGTAGCGCGACGCCCCATGTCGGCGAAACCGGACGGGCCGCCTCGCTGCGGCCCGTTTTGCGTCGCGGGTCATTTCCGTGCCCGATAGCGCGCGTCGCATCGTCGTCGTCGGCCATGGTGCCGCGGGGCTGGCTGCGGCAGTCGCCGCAGCCGAGGAGCTGCGCGAGCGGCAGGTCGCCGCGACCATCACGGTCATCGAGCGGGCGCCCCAAGGCCAGGAGGGCGGGAACACGCGCTGGAGCCCCTCCAACATGCGCCTGGCCTCGCCCGACCGGCTGGCGCCGCAATTCCTCGAGGACATGCTGGCGTCGCACCCGGCGGTGGATTTTGCCTACTTTCATCGGCTGGCCGCGGAGGCGACCACGACGATCGGCTGGCTCGAACGCCATGGCGTCGCGTTTGCGTCCCCGCCCTACTATCTTGCCGCCGGCCCGCCGCGCATCCAGCCGGTCGGCGGCGGCGGGGCGATCCTCGGCCGGCTGACATCCGCCGCGCTTAAGGCCGGCGTCGGCTTTCGCTACACCTGCACAGCCGAACGGCTCGTGGCCGGCGGCGATGGCGCGATCCGCGGCCTCGAGATCCGCACCGGCGACGGGCTCGAGACGATCGCCGCCGATGCGGTGATCCTCGCCTGCGGCGGTTTTGCCGGCGACGCGGCGGCGCGGGAAAAACATCTGGGCGCCGGCGGCGCCAGCATGCGGATGATCTCGCCCGGGACCGCATTCAACACCGGCGACGGGATCCGCATGGGTGTTGCGGCCGGTGCGAAAACCTCGGGCGACTGGAACGGCATGCATGCCGAGCCGGTCGATCCGCGCAGCAGCGGTCCCGCACCGGTCGTGCTGGTCTACCCCTACGGGATCGTCGTTGATCGCAACGGCCGGCGTTTCTTCGACGAAGGGGCCGGCCTCGTGCACGAGACCTGGGAGACGTTTGCGCGCGCAATCCATTTCTCCACGCCCGGCCGCATCGCCTTTGCGATCCTCGATGCAAGCCTGGTTGAGATCACGAACTACCAGCGCGCCATCCGTTCCGAGGTGCCGCCCGTCGAGGCGCCGACGATCGCCGGGCTCGCCGGACTGATCGGCGTCGATCCGCGGCAACTCGAAGCGACGGTTGCGGCCTACAATGCGGCAACCGGCGATGCCGGCGGTTTCGATGCGACCAGGACCGACGGGCTCGCCACCGCGCCCGGCTTCAACCCGCGGAAATCCAATTGGGCCCGGGCCCTGGCGAAGCCGCCCTTTCTTGCCTATCCGCTGGTCGGGGCGATCGCCTACGCGTTCGGCGGGCTCGCGACCAACGCCGCCGCCGAAGTCCTCGGCGATGACGGTCCGGTAGCCGGTCTTTACGCGGCCGGCGAGATCACCGGGCATTTCCACGGGATCGGGCCGAACGCCGTCTCGGTGCTGCGCGCGCTGGTGTTCGGCCGGATCGCCGGCCGGTCGGCGGCCGCCCGGCCTGCGGCGGCCATGCGGCCGTCATAAGCCGACGTCAGGGAGGCTGCGCCCCAGGTGAAGGCGCGGGCGGTCGTCGCGAACTTGTACATCGCGGCGCCCTCCTGGTGGACAAAGTGCAGCCGGTGCGCGACCGTCTCGGTGGTCGGCGGAAATCGGATTCCTCTGGCCGTCTCTCCTCGAGAAAGAGGCGGAGGCTCCGATGCATGACCTGGAGCGGGCGACCGCCCTCATCGGCGAGTTCAGCGGATCTTCACAGAAGCGTCTAACGGTATGAGCGGGCGCCGAGACCTCAAGGATTTCAGCGAAATCGATCGGCTCGCTCAGGCACGGGCCGGCACGCGCTGTACCCGTCCAACCGTGGAGCCGGTTCCGGCTGCGGTCGTCACGGCCATCGGCGTGTATCTTCTCCTGACCATTCTCGCGGTGCTTGTGCAGGTCGACCTCGCGCCCGGGCAGTTTTCCCGCATAGGACTGGCACTCGTCGCAGCAGCCGCCGCCTATCTCGAGCGCCGGTACCGGCAAAGGAAATGGCAACAGGCATACCGCAACGCTTTCGGCGAAATCAAAGCGGAGCGGAAAGGCACCGATGAATCGGGTTCCTAGCTACTTTCCGGCGCAAAATTGATGCGCCTTTGCGATATGGCAGAATCGCTTGTGTTGGGGACTTCTGCAAGGTCGGACGGATTTGGCATTGACGGAGGCGGGGCTCGATGATTCATTCATGTGAATGATTCGCGAGAAAACCCTTCGAGCCCGTCAGAAACTGGTTGCCGATCTCCCGGTGACGGGCGAACTGCTGCGTGGCTCCCTGCTGCACAGGATCGTTCGTCATACCAAGGGCTGCCCGAAATGCGCACGCGGTGAGGGCCACGCGGTCTCGGTGCTGACCGTGACGTATCCAGGCGGACAAACGCGGCAAATCAGTGTGCGGCGCGAGCGTGTTGCCGAGGTCCGCCAGTGGCTGGACAATTACCAGAAACTGAAGGTGTCGATCGAAGCGATATGTGAGCTCAATCACGATTTGCTGCGTCCCGACCCTACGGTGCCGCGGCCCGGGAGGAAGCGCCGTGATTGAGATGCGGCGGGCGCAGCTCAGCTTCGGTGACGGGCTGATTGCCGAGGAAGTCAGCGATCTTCGCGAAGACTGGATGACGCACGCTGACCAGGTTCTGGCAGACGATCTGATCGTGGGTGCTGTTTACGAAGCCCTTGCGAAACGCTGTCCCAAGAGCCGCAGTCGTGGCCGCTTCGGCACGCCGGCCGAGGTAGTGCTGCGCATGTTGGTGCTCAAGCATGTTCGGAATTGGAGCTACGGCGTGTTGGAGCGCGAGGTGCGCGGCAACTTGGTGTATCGGGATTTTACGCGGGTGGGCGGCGGAAAGGTGCCGGACGCCAAGACGATGGGACGCTGGGGCGTTGCCCTGGGGGCTGATGTCGTCAAGCAGGTTCACGACCGCATCGTTCAAATCGCGCAGGACAACGGGGTGGTGAGCGGCCGTCGGATGCGAGTGGATACTACCGTTGTGGAGACCAATATCCACCACCCGACCGACAGCACGCTGTTGGGGGACGGGGTGCGTGTGTTGATCCGGACAATGAAGAAGATCACCAAGGTTGCCGGCGAGATCGGGACCAAGCTGCGCGACCGCAGTCGCGGTGTGAAGCTGCGGTTGCTCGAGATCGCCCGGATCGCCCGTGCGAAAGGTCCGGTCAACTACGGGAGGCTGAAGCAGGGATATAGCCGGCTGTTGAGCTCCACGAGCCGCGTCGTGGGGCAAGCAAAGCGCTTTTCCGCGGAAATATCCGATGGCACGAAGCGGTGTCGGAATATCCGCAAGCAGATAGCCCTGGAAGGTCTGCGCAATGATCTTGAAGAGATGTTGCCGCTCGTCCGGCGCGTCATGCACCAGACGCGGCAGCGCATCTTCCACGGCAATGCTCGGGCCGAAGGCAAGCTTCTCAGCGTGTTCGAGCCTTCGACGGAAGTCATTCGCAAAGGCAAGGCCGGCAAGCCCAACGAGTTCGGCAAGGTGCTCAAGTTGCAGGAAGCGGAAAATCAAATCGTTGTCGACTACGAAGTGTACGCCCGACGCCCGAACGATTGCGACCTGCTGATCCCGGCGATCGACATCCATCGCGCCAAGCTCGCACGCGTCCCCCGTCTGGTGGCGGCTGACGCCGCATTCTATTCGGCCAAGAACGAGGCGGCGGCGAAGGCCAGCGGCGTCAAGCGCGTGTGCATCCCCAATCGCTCCACCAAGAGCGCAGAGCGCAAACGAGAGCAGAAGAAGCGCTGGTTCCGCAACGGCCAGAAATGGCGAACCGGATCCGAAGGGCGAATCAGCGTGGCCAAGCGACGACACGGTCTTCGTCGATGCCGATACAAGGGGTTCGACGGGATGCAGCGTTGGGTCGGCTTCGGCGTCATCGCCGACAACCTCATCAACGTCGGTCGTGCCATCGAGGCGCAGTCTTAGGCAACCGTCGCCACCCGCCGGTCTGTCCGACCCGCCGGTCCGTGCCGGCGGGTCTTTCTATGCGCCAACCATTTGACGGCGCTAGAAAAAAGCATCAATTTTGCGCCGGAAAGTAGCTAGCGGCCGGCTATCCGCGGCCGGCCGCCGCGGCGCCGTCATAGGCCCAGGTCAGGTAGGCGCCGGCCCAGGTGAAGCCGCCGCCGAACGCCGCCAGGATCAGGCGATCTCCGGCCCTCAGAAACGGCTCGTAATCCCACAGGCAGAGCGGGATCGTGCCGTTGGTGGTGTTGCCGTATTTGTGGATCGTCACCATCACGCGGTCCATCGGCAGCTTCATCCGTTCGGCGGTCGCCTCGATGATGCGCCGGTTGGCCTGGTGCGGCACCAGCCAGCTCACCTCATCGGCTCCGAGGCCGTTGCGCTGCATCAGGTCGACTGCGATATCGGCCATCCGGGCGATCGCGAACTTGTAGACCGCGGCGCCCTCCTGATGGACATAGTGCAGCCGCTGCGCGACCGTTTCGGCGGTCGGCGGAAACCGGCTTCCTCCGGCCTTCTGATGCAGGTGCGGCATCCCGGCGCCGTCGGAACGGATCAGCGTGTCGACGATGCCATGGTCTTGGCTCGGCTCGAGCAGCACCGCGCCGGCCCCGTCGCCGAACAGCACGCAGGTCGCGCGGTCGGTGTAGTCGATGATGGCCGACATCTTGTCGGCGCCCACCACGATCACCTTGCGGCTCACGCCGTTGGCGATGAACTGCGCCGCGATGGTGAGCGAATAGACGAAGCCGGAGCACGCCGCCTGGACGTCGAAGCTCCCGACATTGCGGATGCCCACCATGTCGCAAATCAGGTTGGCACTCGACGGGAAGACGAAATCCGGTGTCGTCGTGGCGCAGATCAGGAGATCGATGTCCTGAGGCTCGGTGCCGGTCTTGGCGAGCAGGCCGCGGACCGCCTCGGCGGCCATGTGCGACGTCCCCAGGCCCTCGCCCTTGAGGATGCGTCGCTCCTGGATGCCGGTCCGCTCGACGATCCACGCGTTGGTGGTGCTCACCGTCCGGGCAAGCTCGTCATTGGTGAGAACATAGCTCGGCACATGCCCGAAGACGCCGGTAATGGCCGCGCGCGGCGCGGTCCTGCGCTGAACGGAACGCGAATTTGTCATGAGTTGGGCTGGGACCTCGATCGGACGTTGTGGTTCATAAATTCTGGATCGGGGATAGTAGGCTGGCGGGCGCTCCGATGCTAGCCGGCAGCCCGTTTACCTCCCAAAGGATTGCTGATGTGGTGAATTGGCAGGTCCATTGGCCGGCTCCCGGCGGGCGAGCCGAAGGATGATGTCGGCGGCCCGGTCGCTTGGTGAGGCGGCGCCGACCTCCATCAGGGCGTCGAGCCTGGCGAAGGCATCGAGCTGGCGCCGGCGCTCGGGCGTGTCGCCGATGAGCGGGGCGAGCGCGCTGGCAAGCTTTGCCGGCGTGCAATTCTCCTGCAGCAATTCCGGCACGACATTCTCGCCGAGAACCAGGTTGGAAAGGATCACCGACGGCGTCTGCACCACGCGGCGCACGATCCAGGCTTCCCAGGCGACCACCCGATAGGCCGCAACGGTCGGAACGCCGGCGAGCGCGAGCTCGAGCGTCACCGTGCCGGATGCCGCCAGTGCCGCCCGCGCCCGGCGGAAGGCGGCGAATTTTTCCGCTTCCCCCGACACGATCTGCGGCCGGATCGGCCAGGCCGCGGTTCGCCGCCGCACCTCCTCGATCAGATGCGGAAGGGTGGGCAGGACGACCTCGAACCGGTCGACCTGCCGCGCCAGGAGGTCGAGGGCCCCGGCAAAGGGCTCCAGCAGCCGTCCGACCTCGCCCTTCCGGCTGCCCGGCAGGACCAGCACGATCGGCGGTTCGGCGTTTCGCCGCGCCGCTTCGGCCGCATCCGGCCGCAGCTCGCCGACCCGCTCGCCGAGCGGATGGCCCACATAAGTGCAGGGCGGCCCGCCGAGCCGCTCCAGCGCCGCCGGCTCGAACGGCAGGATCGCCAGCACATGGTCGATGAAGGATCGCATCACGCGGGCGCGGCCGGAGCGCCAGGCCCAGACCTGCGGGCAGACATAGTCGACGACGGGAAGCGACGGCAACGCCGCGCGGACGCGCCGCGCCACCCGATGGGTGAAGCTCGGGCTGTCGACGATGACGAGGATGTCGGGATGCGCCACGATCGCCGCGGCGGTCGCCTCGCGGATCCGGCGAAAAATCAGCGGGAGCAGTCGCGGGATGGCGGCAAATCCCATGATCGACAATTGCTCGATGGGAAACAGGCTGGTGAGCCCGGCCGCCGCCATGGCGTGACCGCCGACGCCGGAAAAACTCACCCCGCCCTCGAGCCGCCGCGCCAGCGCACGCATCAGGTCGGCGCCCAGGCGGTCGCCGGATTCCTCCGCCGCGATGACGAAGACCGCGAGCGGTCGACCAGATCCCCCCAAGCTTTCCGCCATCACGTCGATCCGCCGCCACGCACCCCGACCACGAAGATCCCGGCGCGGTCGGCGGCGGCCGCCACCTGTTGCGGCTCGGCGACGATGGTCTCGCCCGCCACCACGGCGAGGCCGGCGAGGCCCGCCGCCGCCGCTGCGGCGACTGTCCTCGGTCCGATGGTCGGCAGATCGAAGCGTCGATCCTGGCCGGCCTTTGCCGCCTTCACCAGCACTCCGGTGCCGACGGCCGATCGAACCCGCCCCTGTTTCCGCAGGTCGGCGATCCGTGCCAGCATGTTGTCGGTGCCCTCGGCGGCTTCGAGCGCCAGCACATGGCCGCCGGCCACCACGATGGCCTGGCCGATGTCGAACGGCCCGGTCGCGGCAAGCACCGCGAGGCCGCGCGCGATGTCGGCCTCATCGCGTCCGCCCGGGCCGCGCTGGCCGAGCTGGCCCTCGGGAACGAGAATTTCTGGCGCCACCTCATGGGCTCCCACGAGCTTCAATCCATGCTCCTCGAAGACGCGTCCCAGCATGCCGAGCAGGTGATCGTCGCCGCCGCGAAACATGGCGAGGGCGCGCGGCAGCTCGCGCAGGGTCAACCAGTCGAAGCGGATCTGCCATACCGACGGGCGCAGCAACGCTCCGATCATCACCATCTCGCTGCACCTCTCGCGCAGTACCAGCCGGCGCAGACGCCCCAGCTGACCGATGGCGATCCAGTGATGCGGATAGCGCGCGACGGCCTCGGCGTCGACCCATCCGGTGATCGGAAACAGCACCGTGCGGCGGCCGCGACCGGCCACCGCGTCGGCGACCGCGAACGGCAGGCTGCCGCCGCCGCACACGATGGCGAGCCCTCCCTGCCCGGCATCCGGCATCCGCTCGGTCATGACGGGGGCTCACGTCTCGCCGTTGGCGTGGCGATGGACCGCGCTGGTCAAGGGGCGCGACCCGCCGGCGCGGATGAACTCGACCACCTTGACGACCACGGGGTCGGCGGAAAAATCGCGCGCCACCTCCTCGAGCCGGTCGCGGAACGCACCCGGTCCGAAGAACAGGGTGCGATAGGCCTGGCGGAGCCGATGAACGTCGGCACGCGCGACGCCGCGGCGCTTCAGGCCGAGGACGTTGAGGCCGACCAGATCGGCGAGCTGGCCGACTGCGTAGCCGTAGGGGATGACGTCGGCGCGCGCCCCGCTCAGGCCCCCGATCATCGCCCCCTCGCCGATCCGCACGTGCTGGCGCACCGCCGCCTGGCCGCCGAACACGGCGAAATCGCCGACCGTCACATGGCCGCCCAGCACCGCATTGTTGGCGAAGACGCAATCGTTGCCGACCCGGCAATCATGGGCGACGTGGGAGCCTGCCATGAAGAAGCAGCGCTCGCCCACCTCGGTGACGCCGCGATCGTCCTCGGTGCCGATGCTCATGGTGACACCCTCGCGGATGTCGCATCCGGCACCGACGACGAGCCGCGTCGGGCCGCCGCGATAGCCGGTCGACTGCGGCGGCGAGCCGAGCGACGCAAAGGGATGAATGACGCAGCCGGCGCCGACCGTGGTGTGGCCGGCGAGATGAACCTGGGCGACCAGCCGGCACCCGGCGCCGATTTCGACGTTGGGTCCGATCACGCAATAGGGGCCGATGGTGACGTCGGCGGCGATCACGGCGCCGGCCGCCACCCGTGCGGTAGGATCGATCGCCGTCATGCCGACCTCACGCGTCGACGATCATGGCACCGACCACCGCCTCGGCGACGATCTCGCCGCCGACCTTCGCCTCTCCGCGGAACCACCACATCATCTTGCGTCGATTGATTTTGGTCATGTGATATTCGACGGTGTCGCCCGGCACTACCGGCCGGCGGAACTTGGCCTTGTCGATGGTGAGGAAGTAGACCTTGCGCGGCCGCTCCGGCGCCTCGCGCGACATGATGCACAGAACGCCCGCCGTCTGCGCCATGCCTTCGATCAGCAGCACGCCGGGATAGACCGGCTCGCCGGGAAAATGTCCCTGGAACTGCGGCTCGTTGATCGTCACGTTCTTGATGCCGACGGCGACATCGTCGCCGCGCATTCCGATCACCCGATCGATCATCAGGAACGGATAGCGGTGCGGCAGCGCCTTCATGACGGCGGCGATATCCGCGGCCTCCAGCGTCCCCGCCGCCTCGTTGGGGTCCCCCTCGCTCACCGATCGTCTCCGGCCTTCCCCGACGTCTTGTCGCCCTGGTCCGGACGCGCAGCCAGGCGCTCGAGCGTCTTCATCTCGCGGAACCATTGCTTGACCGGCTTGGCGGGAGTCCCTCCCCAGATCGCGCCCGGCGGAACGTCGTCCTTGACGATGCTGATCGCCGCAATCTGGGCACCCTCGCCGATCGTGACATGGTCATTGATCCCCACCCGCGCGGCGAGCACCACGAAATCCTTGAGCGTCACGCTGCCGGATATTCCAGTCTGGGCCACGATGACGCAATGCCGGCCGATCTCCACATTGTGGGCGACGTGGACGAGATTGTCGATCTTGGTTCCCTCGCCGATGATGGTGTCGCGGTTGGCGCCGCGGTCGATCGTGCTGCCGGCCCCGATCTCGACGCCGTCCTGAATGATCACGCGGCCGATCTGCGGCACCTTCACGTGTCCGCCGCGGCCCATCAGGAAACCGAACCCGTCCTGTCCGATGCGGACGCCCGGATGGATGATCACGTTGTCTCCGATCAGCGCGTGGGCCACCGTGGCCCCGGCGCCGATGGCGACATTGCGTCCGATGCGGACCTCGGGGCCGATGACGGCCGCGGCCCCGATCACGCTTCCCGCGCCGATCTCCGCCCGCGGCCCGACCACCGCGCCGGGATCGACGGTCACCCGGCTCTCGAAACGCGCCGAGGGATGGACGTGGGCACCCGGCGCCACGCCGGTCGCCTCCGTCAGCGATGACGGCCGCAGCGCGTCGGGAAACAGCTCGCGCGCCACCGTGACGAACGCCCGCTGGGGCTCGCGCGCCACCAGGACGACGACGTGCGCCGGCGCCAGCCCGACGAAGCGTTCGCCGATCAGGCAGATGCCGGCACCGGTCGTCGCCAGCTGTCCGGCATATTTCGCGCTGTCGAGAAAGGCGAGATCCGCCGGGCCGGCGAGCTCGATCGCCGACACGTTGACGATGCGCCGGTCCAGCGCCGTCCCGGGACGCGCCACCGCCCCGGTCAGCGTCGCGATCTCACCCGCGGTCAGCCCGGTCGGCCTCTTGAAGAACAACGGCTCGGTCATGCTGCCAGGCGCGGAGATACCGCAGGCCGACGACGTTTAGAATTTCGTCCCGCCGCTGAAGCGGAACTGCTGCACGATGTCGTAGGGCTCCTTGGAGAGCGGAATCGCGTAATCGAAGCGCAGCGGCCCGAACGGCAAGTCCCAGATCAAGCCGACGCCGACCGCCGACCGGATCTTCTGCGAGTTGGAGGGCGTCAGCGACTGACCGAAGGCCGGAAAGTTGATCTGCCCCTGGTAGTCCCACAGCGAGCCGGCGTCGGCGAACACCGCGGCCTTCAGCCCGATATCCTTCGGCAGGTTCGGGATCGGCGCCTGCAGCTCGACCGTGCCGGCCCAATATTTGGTGCCGCCGATCGCGTCCAGATTGGTTCCCGGCGTCAGGTCGCGCGGCCCGAAGCCGTTGACCTGGAACCCGCGGACCATGGCCGGTCCGCCGAAGAAGTTGTCGAGCATGCGCAGCTGCTGACCGCCGAACGACGTCACGTAACCCGCCTGGCCGCGCACCATGGCGGTGATGTCGGAGAAGATCTCCTGGTAGTAGCGGGCATCGAGCGTCGTCTTGATGAAGTCGACATCGCCGCCGAGGCCGGCCACGTCCTGGCGCAGCGACACCAGCAGGCCGCTATGCGGGTTCTTGTTGTTGTCGAGCGTGTTGTAGGTCAGCCCGTAGCCGACCAGCGATACGGTCGCGGCCCCGTTGAGAACCTGCTGCTTGATTGCGAGCGATGCTTCACCGTCGAGCAGGCAATTCGGCGGCGGGAATGCCGGCGAGCAATTCATCAACGCGTCGCCAAGGCTGATCTTCTGCTGATAGAGCGAATAGTGAAGCTGCAGCCCGAGGTCCTCGCGCAGCGGGAAGCCCAGCGAGAACCCGCCGCCGACCGTGCTGCTGCCGTACGACTGGTAGCTCGAGCTCAGCGTCTCCTTGGCGAACAGGTTGAGGCCGAGCGACATGCGGTAGCCGAGGAAGTACGGCTCGGCGAACGAGATCTCGCCGCCGCGCGCATACTGCCCGTAGGTGACCGAGCCCCGCAGATACTGGCCCTTGCCCAGCAGGTTGCGCTCGCCGAGGCTCACCTCGGCGAGGAATCCGTCGGCCGTCGAATAGCCGCCGGCGACGGAGAACTCGCCGGTCGCCTGCTCCTCGAGATCGACGTTGAGCACGATGCGGTCCGGCGCCGAGCCCGGCTCCTGGGTGATCTTGACGCTCTTGAAGTAGTTGAGGTTCTTCAGCCGCCGCTCGGCGCGTTCGATCAGGACCTTGTTGTAGGCGTCGCCTTCGGCGATATCGAACTCGCGGCGGATCACGTAGTCCCGCGTCCTGGTATTGCCGCGGACATTGATGCGCTCGATGTAGCCGCGTGAGCCCTGCTCCACCGCGTAGGTGACGTTGATCAGCCGGTTGGCGTCGTCGCGGTCCCCGCGCGGGCGAACCTGGGCGAACGGAAAGCCGCGCCTGGACATCTCGATGGTCATGTCCTCGACGGTCTTCTCGATCGCCTCGGCATTGTAGAGCGAGCCCGGATGGGTCTTGAGCTTGACGCGCAGATTGTTGGGGTCGAAGTCGAGGACGTTCGACCGCACATCGATCGTGCCGAACCGGTAGCGATCGCCCTCGTCGATGGTGAAGGTGATGACGAAGCCGCGCCTGGCCGGATCGAACTCCGCCGCCGCCGCCACGATGCGCACGTCGGCGAACCCCTTGCTGAGGTAGAACCGGCGCAGCACGTCGCGGTCGGCCTCGACCCGATCGGCGTCGTAGATGTCGGTCGTCTTGAGGAAGCTGAGCAGGCTCGTCTCGGTGGTCTTGATCACGTCCTTGAGACGGGTGTCGGAAAACGCATTGTTGCCGATGAACCTGATCTTCCTGACCGTGGTCTTCTGACCCTCGGTGATCTCGAAGACGAGATCGACGCGATTGTTGGGGAGGTCGATGATCTTCGGCTCGACCAGGATGTCGAAGCGCCCGACATGGTGGTAGATGTCGATGATGCGCTGGGCGTCGGCCTGCACCGTGGGGCGCGACAGCGTGCCGCGCGGCTTGGACTGCACCTCGCTGGTGAGCTGCTCGTCCTTGACCCGCTTATTGCCTTCGAACTGGATGCGATTGATGACCGGCGCCTCGACCACCGTGACGATGAGGCGCCCGCCGGCCGGATTGATTCGGATGTCCTGGAACAGGCCGGTGGCATAGAGGCGCTTGAGCCCGTCGTCGATCTGCGCGGCATCCAGCCGGCCCCCGGGGCCGGGATGGAAGTAGGAACGGATGGTGTCGGTCTCGACCCGCCGATTGCCTTCGACCACGATCGACGACACGCTCTGCGCCACCGCCGCGTCCGCCGCGACGAGCGAAAGCACCATAGAACCCGACACTGCTCCGCCGAGGACCACCCCAACGATGGCCAGCCCTCGAAACGCCCGGACCCACAGATTCATGCGGAACTCGTCCTTTTTGTCGTTATCGGTCAACCGACGACCGGCCGCATCGCAGGATTCTTGTCGAGCCTTGTAACCCGATTTCCCCGCACTGCAAACCGCGGACGTTGCCCGAACGTCGTTTCCTCTCAATGCGTTGCACGAGAGCAACGGTCTCACGATGCCCACCAGTGCAGGAGATCGTTGCGCGTGGCAAAGACCATCAACATCAGCACGATAGCGAGGCCGATGCGAAAGCCGATCTCCTGCGCGCGTTCCGACAGCGGCCGTCCGCGGATCGCCTCGATCGCGTAGAACAGAAGGTGACCGCCATCGAGCAGAGGGATCGGAAACAGGTTCAAGAGACCGATCGATACCGACAGCACAGCCGCAAGCTGCATCAGTGGGGCGATACCCAGCGACGCCACCTTTCCGGTGACCCGGACGATGCCGACCGGACCGCTCAGCTGGTCCGCCAATTCCCGCCCGGCGAAGACGCCGGTGACGTAGGCCAGGGTCCGTTCGATCACGTTCCAGGTCTCGGTCACCCCCAGCTGGACCGCCATCAACGGTCCGACCTTTTCGGTCTTGACGTCACCGGGCGCGATCGAGCGCTTGATTCCCAGCTGTCCGACCCGGTGGACGATGCCGAAAATGTCCTTTTCCTCCTTGAGCGTCGGGACCGCGTGCAGCCCCACCTGCTTGCCGCCCCGGTCGACCACGATGTCGAGCGGCTGCCCGGCGCTGGGTGCGACCATGCGCTGCATGTCGGTGAAGCTCTCGATCGGCTTGCCGTTGATCGACAGCACGACGTCGCCGGGCTTGAAGCCTGCGGTCGCGGCCGCACTGTCGGGAACGATCTCGTCGACCCGCGGGGCGGTTTCCTGCCTGCCGAAGAACATGAACACGCAGGCGAAGAGCACGATGGCCAGGATGAAATTGGCAAACGGCCCAGCCGCCACGACGGCCGCCCGCACCGGAATCGGCTTGTAGAAGAAGCTCTCGCGCCTTTCCTCCTCGGTCATCGCCCGAATGGTATCGGGATCGGGCACGCTTGCGGCGTTTTCGTCACCGAAGAACTTCACGTAGCCGCCGAGCGGAATGGCGGAGATCTTCCATCGCGTTCCGTGCCGGTCATCGAAGCCGGCGAGCTCGCGACCGAAGCCGACCGAGAATACCAGGACTCTGACACCGCAGCGACGCGCCACCCAGAAATGCCCAAGCTCATGAAAGAACACGACAATCGAGAAAACCAACACCACGGCGACCGCCTGGTAGAGGGTCGACCACGTGCCCCATGCAGCCGCACTGGCAAGCCAATTCATTTCGTCCTCGTTCCCGCCGGGAGTAAAATCCGCCCAATATCCCCAATAATGCCTTTACGAAGCCTTTGCGGCAATTTCTGGCATCAGGTCGTGCGCCAGACTTCTGGCGGTATGGTCAATGGCAAGCGCGTCATCCACGCTCGCCGGCTCGCGCAACAGGCCGCGCCGCGACGCCGCCTCCAGCGTCGCCTCCACCAGAGCCGGAATGCCGGCAAAACCGAGCCGCCGATCAATGAACTTCGCGACCGCGATCTCGTTCGCCGCATTGAGCACGGTCGGCGCGCCGTTTCCCTCTTCCAGCGCCTGACGGGCGAGCCTCAGGGCCGGGAACCGCGCAAGGTCCGGGGTCTCGAAACCCAGCGACCCGATCCGGGCGAGATCGAGCGCCTTGACCGGCGCATCGATGCGCTCAGGCCAGGCCAGGCAATGGGCGATCGGGATGCGCATGTCGGGCGACCCCATCAGCGCGACCACGGAACCGTCGATGAACTCGACCAAGCCATGCACGATCGACTGAGGATGGACCAGGACATCGATCGAAGCGGACTCCATGACGAACAGATGGTGCGCCTCGATCAGCTCGAGGCCCTTGTTCATCAGGGTCGCCGAGTCGATGGTGACCTTCGGTCCCATCGACCAGTTGGGGTGGCGCAGTGCCTGCTCCAGCGTCGCCGCCCGGATCTGCTCGATGGTCCAGGTGCGGAACGGGCCGCCGGATGCAGTGATCGTGATGCGCTTGACGTCGCAGCGGCGCCCGGCGGTCAGCGCCTGGAACACCGCGTTGTGCTCGGAGTCCACCGGCAGCACCGTGGTTCCCGCGGCGGCGGCGCGTGACATGAACAGCGCACCGGCACAAACCAAACATTCCTTGTTGGCGAGCGCCACCGTTCCGCCGCGCTCGACTGCCGCGAGCGTCGGACCGAGCCCGGTCGATCCGGCGATCGCCGCCATGACCCACTCGGCCGGGCGCTGCGCCGCCTCCACAACCGCGGTGGCGCCGGCACCCGCCTCGATCCCGCTGCCCGACAGGCCCTCCTTGAGGGCCCCGTAGGCATCCGGGTCGGCCACCGCCGCGAACCGGGCCCCGAGCTCCCTGGCGAGTCTTGCGAGCGCCTCGGCATTGCGGTTCGAGCACAGCGCCTCGACCCGATACTGCCCGGGCTGCCGCCGGATGAGATCGGTGGTGCTCGCGCCGATCGAGCCGGTGGCGCCGAGGATGGAGATGGTGCGCGGCGCCGCGGCGACCGCCGGAGCGGCTCGGGCAGAGGACTGGTCAAGGATCATCGGCCTACCATACCCATATCAACAGGCCCTGCGCCGGGGCATGCAGGCCGCCCCGGGCAACTCCTACCACCGTAGCGGCAAAAGCCGCTGCCAAAAAACCGTCGAGCCGGTCCATCAGTCCGCCATGGCCCGGAATGAGGTGGCTCGCATCCTTCACGCCGAACCGGCGCTTGATCGCCAATTCGGCAAAATCCCCCGCTTGTGCGGCGACCGAGAGAACGAGGCTCACCAGCGCCAGCGCCAGCCGGCCGTCGAGCCCCGCCCAGATCGTCACCGCGGTGCCGGCCGCCACCGCCGCCACCATGCCGCCGATCGCGCCGGACCAGGTTTTTTTCGGGCTGACCGCCGGCAGGACTTTCGGCCCGCCGACCAGGCGCCCGACCAGATAGGCGAAGATATCGGTCGGCCACACCACCGCGAACAGGAACAGGATCGCCACGAGACCATAGTCGGGATCGCGGCGCAGCAGAGCGGGCGCAGCGAGCACGATCGCCGCATAGACGCAGCCGGCCGCGGTCCATCCACGCCTGCCGGCCGGGCTCGCGGCGGCGGCCGCCAATGGCGCGATGGCCAGAGCCGCGATGGCGGCGGCCGGCCGCTCGGCGACGAACAGCAACGCCGCCACGGCAAACGCCGCGGCGCCGACGCCGACCACCGGCCGAACGGCCTCCCGCGCGGCCAGCCGGGTCCATTCCCACATCACGCCGACCGCCGCGATCGTCCACAGCGCGACGAACCAGATGCCGCCGAGCCAGGTGGTGAGGAGCGCCAGCGCCGCCAGGGCGAGGGCGGAACCCAGGCGCGGGAGCAGGCCGGCAAAAGGCTGGCGTTGCGATTTCGTCTCATCGGCGATGGCGGGCTCGCGATCCGCCACGATCACGACCCGGTCTGCGCGATCAGGCCCCCGAACCGGCGCTCGCGCCGGCGAAACTCGGCGAGCGCCGTCTCCAGCGCCACGCGGTCGAAATCCGGCCAGTGAATGGGCAGGAACACGAGCTCGCTATAGGCGGCCTGCCACAGCAGGAAGTTCGACAGGCGCTGCTCCCCGCTGGTGCGGATGATCAGATCCGGCTCGGGCAGATCCGGCAGGTCGAGATGCTGGCCGATGAGCTCGGCCGTCACCTCCTCGGGGCCCAGCGCCCCGGCCGCCACCTTCCGGGCGATGCGCCGGGCCGCCCGGGCGATTTCCTGCCGGGCCCCGTAGTTGAAGGCGACGACCAGAACGAGACCGGTATTCCGGCGGGTGAGGTCCTCCGCCTCGACGAGCAGCTTGAGTATCTCCGGATCGAGATCCTCGCGCTCGCCGATGATCCGTACCCGCACGTTGCTGGCGTGCAGCTCGGCGAGGTCATGGCGGATGAAGCGCCGCAGGAGGCCCATCAGGTCGCGCACTTCCGCGGCCGGCCGGCCCCAGTTCTCCGAGCTGAAGGAGAATATGGTGAGCACGCCGATCCCGATCTCGCCGGCGGCGCGCACCGTCTTGCGCAGCGCCTCGACGCCGCGGCGATGGCCCTCGGCGCGCGGCAGGCCGCGCGACTTCGCCCACCGGCCGTTGCCGTCCATGATGACGGCAACGTGACGCGGCGCGGCAAGCTCGCCGCCGCCGGCCCTGATCGGCGACTCGGCCCCGGACATCGACATTTCGGGCAGCGCCCTCTTCCTCACACCGTCAGGATTTCTCGTTCTTTCCCGGCGAGCGCCTGGTCGATCTCGGCGATCACCTGATCGGTCGCCTTCTGGATCTGCTCGGCCTCGCGTTCGTGGTCGTCCTTGCTGATCTTGTGATCCTTCTCCAGCTTCTTGATCACGTCGAGCCCGTCGCGCCGCACGTGGCGCACCGCGACGCGGGCGGCCTCGGCATACTTGTGCGCCACCTTGACGAGATCCTTGCGCCGCTCCTCGTTTAGCTCGGGGATGCGCAGGCGCATCACCTGGCCCTCGGTCTGCGGGTTGAGCCCGAGATTGGCCGCCATGATGGCCCGCTCGACCGCCGACACCATCGAGCGGTCCCAGACCTGGACCGAGATCATGCGCGCCTCGGGAACGCTCACGGTGGCCAGCTGATTGAGCGGCATGTGGGTGCCGTAGGCGTCGACGTGGATCGGGTCGAGCAGGCTCGCCGAGGCCCGGCCGGTCCGCAGCCCCCCGAGCTCCTGCTTGAGCACCTGCACGGCCCCGTGCATGCGCCGCTTGAGTTCCGCAAGATCGTGTGTTGGTTGAGCCATCAGGGCCTCCCAGAATGACGGACCGGCGCGGAGGGACAACCCGATGCGACCGCGCCGGGACCGAAAGAGCATTATCCGACGATGGTCGCGCGCCCTTTGCCGCTGAGCACGGCCGCGATCGCGCCCGGCTCATGGATCGAGAACACGATGATAGGCATATGGTTGTCCCGGGCAAGCGCGAAGGCCGTGGCATCGAGGACCTTGAGCTGGCGGTCGAAGGCCTCCTGATGGCTCAGCCGCTCGAACCGCGTGGCGGTCGGGTCCTTCTTCGGATCGGCGCTGTAGACGCCGTCGACCTTGGTGGCCTTGAGCACCGCGTCGGCGCCCATCTCGGCGGCACGCAGGACCGCGGTGGTGTCGGTGGTGAAGAACGGGTTGCCGGTGCCGCCGGCGAAGATCACGATGCGGTTGTCCTCGAGATGGCGCAGCGCACGCTGGCGCTCGAAGGTCTCGCAGACCTGGGGCATGGCGAGAGCCGACATGGTGCGGGCGGAGCCGCCGGCACGGTCGATCGCCGCCTCGAGGACGAGGGCGTTCATCACGGTGGCCAGCATGCCCATGGCGTCGCCGGTCGGTCGCGACACGCCGGTCGCCGACACCTCAACGCCGCGCACGATGTTGCCGCCGCCGACCACGACCCCGAGCGTCACCGGCAGCCGGTGCGCCGCCAAGAGCTCCTGGGCGATGCGATCGACCGTCGGCTGATGAATGCCGAACTCGTCCGGTCCGCACAGGACCTCGCCGGAGATTTTCACGATGACGCGGCGATAGGGCGGCTGGGGCAAGGCTTTGGTTCTCCGCGCGCTGCGCTGCTCTCTCCGAAGCGCTAGTCGCCCATCATCTCGTGCGATGTGCCGCGGAAACGATGAACCAGCGCATGTTCCGGCGAAGTGGATACCGGTTCGCCGACAAGAACATGCGCGCTCTTAAGAATCCGCTTTCTCGATTCCTTCCGCGAGCGCAAAGCGGACGAAGCCGGTGATGCTGATCGGGGCGCCGACCTGGCCTTCGGCTTCCTTGACGGCCTGCGCCACGCTCTTGCCGGCGTCGTGGACGAAGGCCTGATCGACCAGGCAGACCTCCTTGTAGAAGGTCTTCAGCCCCGACTCGACGATCTTGTCGATCACGTTCTGCGGCTTGCCCTGGGCGCGGAATTTTTCCGCCAGCACGTCGCGCTCCCGCGCCACCATGGCGGGATCGAGGCCGCTCGCGTCGAGCGCCTGCGGGTTGGCGGCGGCGACGTGCATGGCGACCTTGCGCCCGAAGCCCGCGAGCTCCTCGGCATTGCCGGCCGATTGCAGGGCGACGATGACCCCGATCTTGCCGAGGCCGTCGGCGACCTGGCTGTGCACGTAGCCGGCGACTACGCCTTTGCCGACGCTGAGCTCGGCGGCGCGGCGCAACGAAATGTTCTCGCCGATGGTGGCGATCGCCGAGGCGATGTCCTCGCCGATCGTGGCGGAGCCGGCGCGCGCCGCCTTGATCGCCTCGACGTCGGGGCCGGCCTTCAGGCCGGCCTGCGCGATCATCTTCACAAGTCCCTGGAAGTGCTCGTTGCGCGCGACGAAATCGGTTTCCGAGTTGACCTCCACGACGATGCCCTTGGGACCGGCAAGGACGACGCCGATCAGCCCGTCGGCGGCGACGCGACCGGCCTTCTTGGCGGCCTTGGCGAGGCCCTTCTTGCGCAAGCTGTCGACGGCGGCTTCGAGGTCGCCGCCGGTCTCGGTGAGCGCCGACTTGCAGTCCATCATGCCCGCGCCGGTCATGTCGCGGAGCTGTTTCACCATCTGGGAGGTGATCGCGTTCATCGGTGCCGTTCCATATGAGCCGAGAGCATTGGTCGAACCGTAAGGGCGTGCCCCGCTGGTGCGGGGCTCGCCTCGCGTCACTCGGCGGTGAGCTCCTTGGCCTTGCCGATCCAGCCGTCCACCCGGCCCGGCAGCCCGACCTCCTCGCCGATGCGGTGGGCATCGGCCGGACCGAACTCGGCGATCTGCCAGAAATGGAAGATGCCGAGATCGTTGAGCATCTTCTCGATCGCCGGCGACACGCCGGTGAGCTTCTTCAGGTCGTCGGCAACGCCGCGCGGGCCCGACAAGGCCTGGAAGCCGCCGACCGCCGCCGGCTCGGGCGGCAGCTCCTCGACGATCGGGGCCTCGGCCGCGCCGACATCGACGCCGAGCTCGCCCTGGGCGCGCGAGATGCCGTCGATCGCCGCCCGCGCCACCAGATCGCAGTAGAGCGTGATGGCGCGCGCCGCATCGTCATTGCCGGGCACCGGAAAGGTGATGCCGTTGGGATCGCTGTTGGTGTCGACCACGGCGGCGACCGGGATGTTGAGCCGGCGCGCCTCCTTGATGGCGATGTCTTCCTTGTTGGTGTCGATGATGAAGATCAGGTCGGGCAGGCCGCCCATGTCCTTGATGCCGCCGAGCGCGCGGTCGAGCTTCTCCATCTCGCGGGTGAGCGTCAGCCGCTCCTTCTTGGTGTAGGCCTGGGCCTCGCCGGAGCCCAGCATCTCGTGCAGCTTGCGCAGCCGGTGGATCGAATGCGAGATGGTCTTCCAGTTGGTCAGCGTGCCGCCGAGCCAGCGCGAGTTGACGTAGTACTGCGCGGCGCGCTTGGCGGAATCGGCCACGGCATCCTGCGCCTGCCGCTTGGTGCCGACGAACAGGATGCGGCCGCCGCGGGCAACCGTGTCGCTCACCGCCTGCAGCGCCCGATGCAGCATCGGCACGGTCTGGGCGAGATCGATGATGTGGATGTTGTTGCGGGTCCCGAAGATGAACTCGGCCATCTTCGGATTCCAGCGGTGGGCCTGATGGCCGAAGTGCACGCCAGCTTCGAGGAGCTGGCGCATCGAGTAGTCAGGAATTGCCATTTCTGGTTCTCCGGTTCGTGCCTCCGCGGACCTGTGGGCTGACGGAACGGCAACCGGCCGCCGAAAACCACCGGATGGCCTCGTTCGCGCCTGCTCCAAGCTTTGAGGCAGGCGACGAGGCCTTAAGTCCGCGTGTGGAATGGGCGTGCTTATAGGGGGCACGCCGGGCAGATGCAAGGCGCTTCCTGAGCCGAAAGTGCGCCCGCGCGCCGTCGGTCACACCGCCTGGACGTCGACGACGCCGGGCACCGCCTTGATGGCGCCGGCGATCTGCGGCGAAACCTTGTAGCGCCCGGGCAGGCGGACCTCGACCTCGGTGGCGCCGCCCTCCAGGATGAGGATCATGCTGACCTCGCCGTCGCCCTTGGGCTCGAGCCTTCTGCCGACGCCGTCGAGCGGCGCCAGCGAGCGCATGAAGACGCGCAGCGCCCGCTGCATTTTCTCCGCCGCCTTGTCGAGCGGCTCGACCGACTGGATGCGGGCGCGGACGTCGTCGCCCTGCAGCTCCGCGGTGAGCAGCAGCAGCACGGCGGAGCCCGGCTCCAGGAGGTCGCGGTACTGCTGCAAACCCTCGGAGAACAGCACCGCCTCGTAGTGACCGGAGGGGTCGGACAGGCCGACGATCCCCATGCGGTTTCCGGTCTTGGTGCGGCGCTCGGTCCGCGACACCACGGTTCCGGCGACGCGGCCCGCGGTCGCCCCGCCCTTCACGGCGCGGAAAAATCCGCCCACGACTGGACGCGCAGGCGGTTGAGCGCCGCCGCGTAGTCGTCGAGCGGATGGCCGGTGAGGAAGAAGCCGATCGCATCGTATTCCTTCTGCAGGCGATCCGCCGGGAACCAGGGCTCGACCGCCGGCAGCGCCAGCGGCTCGCGGCTCGCCGGGCCGCCGAACAGCTCGTTCTGTCCCATCTCGGCGGCGTCGTGGCGTCGCTGGGCGACCGCCAGGACGACGTCGACACCGGCAAAGACTCTGCCCGGTTCTTCTCCAGCGCGTCGAACCCCCCGCCGCCGCCAGGCTTTCCAGCGCCCGCTTGTTGAGGGCGCGGGGATTGATGCGGCCGGCAAAATCGGCGAGATCGGCGAACGGCCGGTCGCCGCGCGCCGTCACGATCGCCTCGACCGCCTGCCGTCCGACCCCCTTGAGGGCGGCGAGCGCGTAGTGGATCGTGTTGCCCTCGACCTCGAAGGTGACGCCCGACCGGTTGACCGAGGGCGGGTCGACCTTCAGGCCGAGGCGCTCGGCCTCGCCGCGGAATTCTGCGAGCTTGTCGGTATTGCCCATGTCGTAGGTCATCGAGGCGGCGAGAAACTCGACCGGGTAGTTCGCCTTCATATAGGCGGTCTGATAGGCGACCAGCGCATAGGCGGCGGCGTGGCTCTTGTTGAAGCCGTAGTCGGCGAACTTCGCCAGCAGCTCGAAGATCGCCTCGGCCTGGCTCACCTCGACGCCGCGCTCGACGGCGCCGGAGACGAAACGCTCGCGCTGCTGCTGCATCTCCTTGCGGATCTTCTTGCCCATGGCGCGGCGCAGCAGATCGGCTTCGCCGAGCGAGTAGCCGGCGAGCACCTGGGCGATCTGCATCACCTGCTCCTGGTAGATGATGACGCCGTACGTCTCCTTGAGCGTCGGCTCGAGCTTCGGATGGATGTAGTCGGGTCGCTCCAGGCCCTGCTTGCGGGCACAATAGGTCGGAATGTTCGCCATCGGGCCCGGCCGGTAGAGCGCGACCAGCGCGATGATGTCCTCGAAGCGGTCCGGCCGCATGTCGACCAGCGCCCGGCGCATGCCCTGGCTTTCCACCTGGAACACCCCGACGGTCTCGCCGCGGGCGAGCATCGCATAGCTCTTCGCGTCGTCGAGCGGCAGGCGCGTCAGGTCGATGTCGATGCCGCGGCGGCGCACCAGGTCGGCCGCGGTCTCCAGCACGGACAGCGTCTTCAGCCCGAGAAAATCGAACTTCACCAGCCCGGCGCTCTCCACCCATTTCATGTTGAACTGGGTGACCGGAAGGTCCGATTTCGGATCGCGATAGAGCGGCACCAGCTCGACCAGCGGACGGTCGCCGATCACGATGCCGGCGGCGTGGGTCGAGGCGTGGCGGTGCAAACCCTCCAGCTTGCGCGCGACCTCGAAGGCGCGGCGGACGAGCGGCTCGGCATCGCGCGCCGCCTGCAGGCGCGGCTCGTCCTCGATGGCGCGCGACAGCGAGACCGGGGCCGCCGGGTTCTGCGGCACCAGCTTGCACAGCTTGTCGACCTGGCCGTAGGGCATCTCCAGCACGCGGCCGACGTCGCGCAGCACGCCGCGCGCCTGCAACGTGCCGAAGGTGATGATCTGGGCGACCTGCTCGCGGCCGTAGCGCTCCTGGACGTAGCGGATCACCTCGTCGCGGCGGTCCTGGCAGAAATCGATGTCGAAGTCCGGCATCGACACGCGCTCGGGATTGAGAAAACGCTCGAACAAGCAGGCCGAAGCGGATCGGGATCGAGATCGGTGATGGTGAGCGCATAGGCGACCAGCGAGCCGGCGCCGGAGCCGCGCCCGGGCCCGACCGGAATGCCTTGTCCCTTCGCCCACTGGATGAAGTCGGCGACGATCAGGAAATAGCCGGGATATTTCATCCCGGCGATGACGCCGAGCTCGAATTCGAGCCGCTCGCGATACGAGGCCTCGGTCTCGCCCGGCCGCGACGCCATGCGATCGGAAGCGCCGCGCGAGCCCGGCCACGGCGCGCGCCGCGAGTTCGGCCGCCTCGTCGGCGACCGGCGCGGCGCCGACGGAGAATTTCGGCAGGATCGGCTTGCGGCTGCGCGGCCGGAAGGCGCAGCGCTGGGCGACCTCGACGGTCGAGGCGAGCGCCTCGGGAAGGTCGGCGAACAGCGCCGTCATCTCGGCGCGGCTCTTGAAATAGTGCTCCGCGGTGAGCTGCCGGCGCTCGGTCTCGGCGACCAGCCGGCCCTCGGCGATGCAGATCAGCGCGTCGTGCGCCTCATGGTCCTCGCGGACGGCAAAATAGGGCTCGTTGGTGGCGACCAGCGGAATCCCGCGTGCATAGGCGAGATCGAGCAGGCCGCCTTCGGCCTGACGCTCGATCATCATGCCGTGGCGCTGCAGCTCGACATAGAGCCGGTCGCCGAACAGTTTTTGCATTTGCCCGCAACGCGTCTCCGCGACGTCGCTCTGCCCGGCCGCGAAGGCGAGATCGAGACCACCGGTCAGGACCGCCGGTCAGCGCGATGAGGCCGTCGACCGCGCCGTCGAGCATGGAGAGTTTTATATGCGCGGCCTCGCCCGGCGGGGCCTCGAGAAAAGCCCGCGAGGTCAGGCGCATCAGGTTGCGATAGCCGGTCTCGTCGGCGGCGAGCAGGACGAGACGCGGCCGGGCGAGCCGCTCGACGCCCTGCCGCGAGCCACCGTCGTGGTCGCCGAAATCGACCGCCAGCGCGCAGCCGATGATCGGCTGGACGCCGATGCCGGCAAGCTTGTCGGAGAATTCCAGCGCCCCGAACATGTTGTCGGTATCGGTGAGCGCCAGCGCCGGCTGGCGGTCGGCCTTGGCGAGCTCGGCGAGCCTCGCAATCGTCATCGCCCCTTCGAGGAGCGAATAGGACGAGTGCACCCGCAGGTGCACGAAGCCGACTTCTGCCGTCACGGCGTCCTCGCGAATCCCTTAAGCGGGCGCGATGGTGGGCACCATGACGGCGGCTGTCCATCGGGGTTTCGGCACCGTGCCGCGGCATGCACAGGTTCCGCGGACGAGCGCGCCGTCAGCGGCCCGCCTCCGGACCCCGCCCGACAGAAGAATATCAAAGCGCCGCAATCACTTGCGCCCAGATCGCGATCATTCCCAGGAACAGCGCGAGCGAGGCGAGCGCGGCGGCTTCTTCGACAACGGCGCGGATCATCGTCTTCCTCCCGGTTCGAACATACCGGGAACGATGTTCTATTTATGTTCTTCAGTCAAGAGGGATTGACCAGACCCTGACCAGACCCGACCGGCATTGTGCGTTGTCCAGCGACGGGCTGGGCACGACAGGGCGTGGCCGGCTGGTCAACACAGGGGCGGTTCGGGACCGTGAGCCGAGCGTCCTTGATGATCCGAGCGTCCCGATGGCGGGGACCGATCCGCGGAGCGACAAGGTCCAACCACCAGCAACCTCCGAGCCGTTGGCTCATCGCTCATCGGAAGGTCGCAACTGCGATACATTGTTTCAAACAAATCAGACGCGAGCGATGAACGCCGGCGCCATTTGCTGCGACTGAGGCAGGCACGGCAACGCGGCCGGTCACGGTGAAGACGCAGCTCCTGGCGTCGACGGCGCGCCGGAACGCGCATCCACATGCGCCGTCGTAAAGTCCCGCCCGGGCGGTCCTGACCGGGCGGGACCCGACGCTTGTCGTCGGATGCAGCCAAGTGGGCGCCCCTGCTCCACCAGGCGTCTGGGCCGATACCCAAACGTTGCGACGTGCGACTACGGCTCGCGCGAGCCGAGATAGGCGGCGATAGATCGACAGCGATCGGGAAACCCGGCACCTCTTTCGCGGCCCGCGATCGCGGTCGCGGTAGGGATCAGATATCGGATCAGATATTCGCTTGCGCCGCGTCGCCCTCACGTGAGGGAGATCGCGGATACCTCGGGCAGTCGTGCGGGCGAGATCGCGGACTATGGAGGCGGCGAGCCGCAGGTTGTCGGCGAACTCGCCGGACAGCCGGGCGCCATGCGGGTCGGCCGCACGGCTGGCGGCGCGCTCCTGCTGGTCAGCCTCGCGCTCGAGCCAGCGGGCCAGATGATCGTATTCGGACTCGGCCGGAACCACCGGGCAGTCATGCGCCAGCATTTGAAACGCCCTTTTCCGGCGCCACTCCGCGCACAACTCGGTTGTGGACGGGTTAATGGCGGCCAGCCCCGGGCGTAAGGCGAGCGGTGAATGGCAAATCGCCCGGATGGCGTGGGCATCGCGGCCGGGACGGGCGGCGCGTCCCGTGTTGACCGGCGGGACGGGGTTCACTACCAATTTGCCGATGCGGGGATCTGTGCCGAGGGAGAGAACGCCATGAGGCTCGTTTCCGGGATCGGGCTCGCCGTGCTGCTGACAGGCACGGTCGTCGTCGCCATGCTCGACGAGATCAGGCCGGCGGCCGCCCAGGGCGGCATCGTATGCAGCTACGGCACGTCGCAGTACCGGCGCTGCTGCCGGGAGTCGTACCGCAACAATCCGAGCCTCGGTCCGAGCTCGCGGGCGCGCGATATCAATTCCTGCATGAGCGGGAATACGCGCGAGGACAATACCGAGACCAGGCCGTCGAGGGCGAGCCGCAGCTCGACGCCGGCTATCCGGCGCATCGACTGCTCGGCCGACGGTTGCCCGGAAGGCTGCACGGCCGACGAGGTCGCCATCTCGGCCTTCTGCGGGCCGACCGCACTGCCGTCGGCCAACGGCGACCGGGACGTGCAATGCCTCGGTCAGGGCAACCCTGAGCGGCCGACCGTGCTGGTTTGCGCGAAAAAATGATGGGCCACGCGGGACGCGGCGGAGTGCGGTGCAAGAAAACGCGACAAAAATGTGTGCGGTGCACAATAACTCTTGACTCCGGCTCGGTTGGGGATCGGAATGGTCCCTTATTACCGAGCGGGGTATTCATGTTGCGCCGAGCGTCCATGCCGTCCTACCTGCCGAGCCTGATCATGCCGTGCCCGTATTGCGGGCACCGCATGGTGGTGACCGCCATCGAGCCGGCAGCTGCCACCGCCACGGACGCCGATCTCGAGGACGTCACGCACGGGTGCAAGCAGTGCGGGACCGAGCTGGTGCGCACGGTCAGTCCGGAGCCAAAGGTCGCCTGAGCGGCCGCCGCCGGCGGCATCAGCGGCACTCCGGCGACCCGCCTGCCGGGCGACGCGTCAGAGCTCGATTTCATCGGCATTTTCCGGCGCACTTCGCGGGTGCCGCACGGCGCTGCGGCGGGGAAATCTCGCGCGCCTGTTAAATTCCTGTTTACGGTAAGGATTGATTAACGAATTGGACTCAATGCTCGGCATGTGAGGAGGCATGGACACTCTCGGAGAGTCACCATGTCTGAGAAGATGAGCCTGATCATCGGGGGAAAAGGCGACGGACCCAGCGCCGGCAAGGAGCCGATCTCCCCGAATGCCAGAATGCAATGGATGGCAGATCTCGTCTGCGCCATCCTGAGTGCCGAGACCGACAGAAGGCCAATGTCGTCCTCAACGGTGAAGCGAGCGCCGGGTACTTAGCCTGCAGGATATAAACCAATTCACGAGGCCGCCCTCGGCGGCCTCGTTTCTTTTTGGGCTCATTCCCCAGAGGTCAGAAAGTATTTCACGTCGTCGAATAACCAATGTTTTAGTAACGTGTTACCGAAATCACTCCGATATTACCGAACTTGCTCAAACCCCCGTCAATATTGGAACCAGACCCCTGGTGACTGGTTGAGGTAAATCGCGAATAGTTCCGGGGGTGGGCATGAACGTCCGGTACAAGGAAAACGCGCTGGACTGCATCCGTCTGGCGCAGGGTTCGGATGATGGGACCGAAAAGGCCCTGCTGCTCGGGCTGGCCCAGGCATGGCTGCGGCTCGGAGAGCAGGGAAAAGCCATCGGCGAGCTGAACGCGCTCGCCGGCAGGCCCGGCCTCGCGGGTCGGGAGCCAGGCGCTCGGCCAGGGAGCCTGGAGTTTAACCGGGATCGCCGCCTCTCGCTTGGCCTTCGCGGCGATTGTCGGCTATGCTGCCGCCAGTCGTGGGGCGCTGGGGGATAGCGTGTCAGCCGAACATAGTCCGGGGCCGCAGGCCGCCGGCCTGCCGCGTTGCATCAGATGCAACGGCATGATGACCCTCGCGAAGAGCGAGGCGAAGGACGTTTTCAATTATCATTACGAGTTGCGGACGTTCCGTTGCGAGGCGTGCGGCTTCACCCAGACGTATACGATGGGCCGCAGCTGACCGACGCCGCAGCCGACTCGACTCCAACCGTCGGCGTCTGCTCTCATGACCGGGAGCCGCCGCGGCCTCGCGCGAGCTCGATCGGCACTGCGGTGCGCGACGCCGGCGTCGGGCGGCATGAAGGGAGCCGGCAGAATGTCCAAGCTCGATCTGTCCGTCGCGATCGGCGATTACGACCGCACGCGCGCGCTCATCGATGGCGCCGTCAGGATCGACGGCGTCGAGCCGGTCTACATGACGCTCTCGCCTGAAGAGATCTTCTTTCGCGCGTTCCGCCACGCCGAATTCGACGTGTGCGAGCTCTCGCTGTCGAGCCACACCCTGAAGACCGCAGACGGCACGAGCGCCTATGTGGGCGTGCCGGCCTTCGTGTCGCGCGCCTTCCGCCACACGTCGATCTATGTCCGCCGCGACCGCATCAGCAACCCCGGCGATCTCAAGGGCCGTCGCGTCGGCGTTCCGGAGTACCAGCTGACCGCCAACGTCTGGGCCCGGGCGATTCTCGCCGACGATTTCGACGTCAAGCCTTCGGACGTGACGTGGGTGCGCGGAGGCATCGAGCAGCCGGGCCGGCCGGAGAAGATCGCGCTCGAGCTGCCGCCGGGGGTGAACGTCGAGAATGCACCGGATGGTGCGACGCTCTCGGGCATGCTCGACCGCGGCGAGATCGACGGCTTCGTCGCGCCGCGTCCGCCGTCATGTGCCGGATCCAATCCCGCCGTCGGCTGGCTGTTTGCGGACCCGACGGCGGCGGCGAAGGACTACTATGCTCGCACCGGCGTGTTCCCGATCATGCATATCATTGGCGTGCGCCGCACGCTTGCGGACCGCCATCCGTGGCTCCCCGCGGCGGTGCTGAAGGCGTTTGAAAGAGCAAAGGCCGTGGGCCTGGCGGCGCTGGCCGATACGTCCGCCACCAAGGTGACGCTGCCGTTCGTCGAGGAACAGCTGAAGGCGGCGATGGACCTCATGGGACCGGACTTCTGGCCCTACGGCGTCGCGTCCAGCCGCACGACGCTGGAGGCTTTTGTCCGCCATCACCACGCCCAAGGCCTGTCGCGGCGCCTCGTCGCCGTCGAGGATCTTTTCCATTCGGCCACCCTCGAGACCGTAAAGATCTGAAGCGGTTCCCGATCGGATAGGGGCGCCCTCGATTCATCGTCCCTTGAAGCGCGGCTTGCGCCGTTCGAGGAACGCCGCGACACCTTCCTGGTGATCCTCGGTGAGGCTCGCGAGCGCGTACTGGTCGCGGTCCATGTGGCTTGCGAGGTCGTCGAGCGCGTGCGCCAGCCGGTTGACGGTGAGCTTGGTCATGGCGACCGGCAGAGGCGGCTGGCGCGCGATCTTTTCGGCAAGAGCCATCGCGGCATCGAACGCCTTGCCGTCGTCGACCACCTGCTCGATGAGCCGCCATTCGTAGGCCTGGTCGGCGGAGATTTTTTCGTCGGCGATGATGACCGTTTGCTTGGTCCGCGCCGGGCCGATCAGGTGCAGCAGGCGCGGCACGCTCTGCCAGCTCATGTTCATGCCGAGCGCGATCTCGGGGATCCGGATATGGGCGCCGCGGCCCATGATGCGGAAATCGAGCGCGACCGCCAGCGCCGCACCACCTCCGATGCAGAAGCCCTCGATCGCGCAGATCGTGACCTGCTCCATCTCGTGCCAGGCGCGTGTCAATCTCGGCCCGAGCCGGAGCTGACGGCGCAGCGCGCCGATGCCTTGCGCGCCGCGCCCGCCCCGCTCCGGGTCCTTCAGGTCCGCCCCGGCGGTGAACGCCTTGGCGGTTCCCGTCAGCACGACGACGGACGAGGTCTCGTCGTCCTCGAAGCTGCGCGCCGCGGCGGTGAGCTGGCGCATCGCCTCGGCCGAGAGGGCGTTGAGGTTGTCGCCGCGGTCGAAGCGCACCACCGCAATGCGGCCCGCGGGCCCGAGGCCGCGCTCGATCTTGACGAATTCCGCCATCTGCCACCCTGCGAACGCGTGTGCCCGCCGCCACTTTGCGCGAGGCGCACCGTGTGGATCAAGGAAGGGCACGTCTTCAGGATGGACATCAATCCTTACTCTTTGCGATGCCGGGTACTGAGAGATACGCTGCCCGGCCTTCGACAGCCGCCTGTTTCCGGCGCGCAGCGCTCTATCCGAGGCGGGGCCGCGTGTCGATCGAGGTTTCTTGTCGGGAGCAAAGGCCGAAACAGGTGGAACGTGGACCCTCTGCTCAAGGAATTGCGCCATAACCCCATTCTCTGGCTGCTGGCCTTTGTGCCGGTGGTCTTGGTAGCCGCGAAACTCGCTCCCGCGGCGCACACGCTGCTGTTCGTCCTCTCGCTGCTCGCGATCGTACCGCTTGCCGCCTTGCTCAGTCATGCCACCGAGTCCGTTGCGGAAAAGACCGGTGACGCCGCGGGCGGGCTGCTCAACGCGACGTTGGGAAACCTGACGGAGCTGGTCATTGCAACGACGGCGCTGCGTGCCGGGGAGTACGCGCTGGTGAAGGGCTCCATAGCCGGCGCCATCGTGACCAACACGCTTTTCATGCTCGGAGCATGCTTTCTGCTCGGCGGTCTCAAGCAGCACGTCCAGGAGTACAACCGGGCCAGCGCCCGGCTGCACGCGGCTTTGCTGTTACTGGCGACGATTGCGCTCCTGGCTCCTTCGGCGATCGCCAAGGCCGACTTGGGGGTGGTCAGCGCAGTGACCCACAAGCTCAGCGTCGCATTGGCCGTGCTGCTCATCGTCGGATACGGATTGGGCCTGTTGTTCTCGCTCAAGACGCACCGCGAAATCTTTGCCGGCGCGGAGCACGCCGAGGCTGCCGAGCCGCCGTGGCCTATCGGGCTGGCCCTCGGCACGCTCGCCGCGGTCACGGTGCTCGTGGCGCTGGTCAGCGAGATCTTCGTCGAGTCGGTACAGCAGGCGGCGGAGACATTCGGCATGAGCCAGGCCTTCGTCGGCTTTATCGTCGTGGCGCTGGTGGGCGGTGCCGCCGAAATGGCCGTGGCGTTTTCCGCGGCGCGCAAGGACCGGCTCGACCTCAGCGTCGGGATCGCGCTGGGCAGCGCGTCGCAGATTGCGCTGTTCGTCGGCCCCGTGCTCGTGCTTCTGAGCTACGTCATCGGACCGACGCCGATGGACCTGATATTCTGGCCCGGCGCCGTGGTGATGGTCTTCGTTGCCACGCTGGTCGCGGCGTTCATTACCAGCGGCGGGCGCTCGGCCTGGTTCGTCGGGGTTCTGCTGTTATTCGTCTACGCGGTTTTCGGCATTACGCTCTACCTGTTGCCGCCGCAAGTGCAGTGAACCCGGCGAGGGTGGCGGTCGGTGCGGCTCGGTCATCGTGCTCGAGCCGGCCGCGGTCGAGGCGCGGAGCGAGGAGATCAGGGAGCGCTATTGCAGGCTTTTCGGCGTGTAGTCCGCCGGCGTCCACGGATACGGATAGCCCGACCAGAGGCCGAAGCGCGCCGGGCATCGCCATGACAGACGACGCATCATCCTCAACCGCAACGCGGCGCTTCCGCAGGATCAAGGTCGAGCCGCGGGTGCTGCTCGCCATCGCGGTCGTCGGCCTCGTGCTCGTGCTCGTGCGGATCGTCCAGGACGTCGTCGGGCGCGAGCCCGGCGCCTTCGACCGCGCGATCCTGCTGGCGCTGCGCCAGGCCGACGCAACGCCGCTGGGCGTGTGGCTCAGGGCGGCGTTCGTCGATATCACGGCGCTCGGCAGCACGACCGTCATCACGCTGGTGACGATCGTCGCCGCCGCCTACCTCGTCGTCGCCGGCGGCACGATCACCGCGGCGCTTCTTGTCGTGTCGATTTCCACCGCGGCGCTGGTCGAGCTTGGGATGAAGCTCTTCTTCGCCCGGCCGCGGCCGGACCTCGTCGACCATCTCGTGCCGGTGAGCTCGCTGAGCTTTCCGAGCGGCCACGCGATGCTCTCCGCCATCACCTATCTGTGCATCGGGGCGCTGCTCGCGGCCGCGCAGACCCGGCGGCGCGTGCGGTCGTTCGTGCTCGCGGTCGGCGTCCTGTTGACGCTGCTCATCGGGATCAGCCGCGTCTATCTGGGCGTCCATTGGCCGACCGACGTCGTCGCCGGCTGGATCGCCGGATCCTTGTGGGCGCTGCTGTTCTGGGGGGTGAATCAGCGGCTGGGGCAGCGCCGGCCCGCGCAAAGCGCCGGGGACTGATGCCGACCCCGCCCGGCAGCGCTCGCCGCCAACGGCCGATGCCGCCCGAGGCCCGGCGCAGGCGCTGCGCGGAGCTCCAAGGACGTTTCAATTATCATTACGAGTTGCGGACGTTCCGTTGCGAGGAGTGCGGCTTCACCCGGACGAATACGATGGGCCGCAGCTGACCGACGCCACAGCCGGCGGACCGACAACCCGCGCGGCGGCGAGCCGTGCGATGAAGCGGATCAGGGCCGCGATCGCCAATCCCATGTCTCCGGCGCTTGCATGCTCGGCGGGATCGTGGCTGACGCCGCCGCGGCAGCGCACGAAAAGCATGGCGGCAGGACAGAGCCGCGCCATCATCTGGGCGTCATGCCCGGCGCCCGAAGGCAGGCGGATCGGCCAGCAGCCGAGATCGAGCAGGGCGGCGGCGAGCGTCTCCTGCAGGCAAGCCGCGCAGGTCGTGCCGGCGACGTCGAGGACCGGCTGGATATCGACATCGACGCCGCGCCTGCGCGCAATGGCGTGGGCATCGGCCTCGAAGCGGGTCCGCGCCGCATGACGCACCGCGTCGGTCATGGACCTGAGGTCGACGCCGAACACGACGCGCCCCGGGACGATATTGGTCGCTCCCGGAAGGGCCTCGATACGACCGACCGTCGCCACCATCGCGTCGGCCTCGTTCTCCCGCGCGATCGCCTCGAGCACCAGGCCCATCTCCATCGCGGCTGCCAGCGCATCGCGGCGAAGCCGCATCGGCAGCGTGCCCGCGTGACCCGCCTGCCCTCTCACCACGACCCGCATGCGGGTTTGGCCGACGATTCCGCTGACGACGCCCAGCGGCTGGTCTTCGGCCTCCAGGGTCGGGCCCTGCTCGATATGCGCCTCGACGTAGGCCACGACCTCGTCGCGGCGATAGGCGGCCTGCACGACGTCCCCAGGCGACTTGCCGTAGACGGCGAGGGCCTCGGCAAAGCTCACCCCCTGAGCATCGGCAAGCGCCAGCGTGGCGGGATCGAAGCAGCCGGCCGCGGCGGCCGACGACGACAGCGTGGAGGGAAAGCGCGACCCCTCCTCGTCGCCGAAGGCGAGCACGTCGATGGCAAACGGCAGCGCGATCCCGGCTCGGATCAGGTGCTCGACCGCCAGGATTCCCGCGATCACGCCAAAAGTGCCGTCGTAGCTGCCGGCATCGACCACGGTGTCGATGTGCGAGCCGATCAGCAGGCGCGCCGCAGGCGGCGAGCCCGCGGGTCCGGCCGGCCGATGGCCGCGCACGGTGCCCAGGGCGTCCTCCGAGGGCGACAATCCCGACGCCTGCATCCAGCCCGCCACGAGATCCGCGGCGCGCCGGTGCTGCGGCGTGAGAAACAGACGGACCAGCCGATCGGGTTCGGCCGAGATCCTCGCAAGCTCGGCGATCATATGCTCGGCGCGGGAGCCGAGCGCCGCCACCTCGGATGAGCTTGGTATCGGGATCATGGGGGACGGCCGATCGATCGGCCGGCAAGCACCAAGCAATCGATCGGATCGGCGCAGCGGCCGGCGATCGCATTCCAGATGCGCGCCCAATTCGGCGAGCACCGCGCCTGTCGGCCACTGATTCTCGTTTCGTTCGCGAAAATCGCGACGATCTGCACTGCTAATTGCCGATAACTCGCTATTGAAAAATCCCTATACATATATCTCCAATTGTAAAGAGTCGGGACAACCAGTGTTGCTCGGTTGCGTCAGCGTTGACCGCAGCCGGGCAATACGCGGCGAGCGTCGGACAAGGGACAGCCGGAGCCTGCTGCCCTGCCCCGACGGATCGCCGGACAATTCCACGGGAGGCAGACATGAGACGCGTTCTCATCATCGACGACGACAAGGCCGTCGGCAACGCCATAAGGACATGGCTCGAACTCGAAGGCATCGACGTCACCCATCTCCAGGACGGCCGAAGCGGCGTCCGGGCGGTCGAGAGCGGCAGCTTCGACCTGGTGATCGTCGACCTCTTCATGCCCGGTCTCAATGGCCTCGAGACCCTCACGGTGATGCACCGGATCAGGCCCGATCTGCCGATCATCGTCATGTCGGGCCTGATCTACCGCGCCGAAGGCTCGCCGATCCCCGAGATGATGCAGCGGGCAACCGCTCTCGGGGCGGTCGGCGCACTGTGCAAGCCGTTCAAGCCGCGCGAGCTCATGCGGGCGATCGAAACCTCGCTGGGCGGACCACTGCAACCGGATACCACCGGGAGCGAACCGAACCCCTCATGCAACGGCGGCAGGTCAAAAGGTCCGGTAGCCACCACCCAGAGCAGCAGCGCGCCGACGATCCCGACCATGACCAGAAACAGCAGCATGACCAGCACGATCGCCGCCCCAATCAGCGCAGAAATCCGACGACGAACATGTGACGCTCCTCCGGCGCGTGGGTATCCCAGATAGGAACCGGCCGCCGCTTCGGCTACCCTTGGCAAAGTTCGCTCACATCGGCCGGGACGCTCGCAACCTCGCACGCGGGAATCGGGCCGGCCTACCGACGCTTCCCGCCGCCGACAGGAGAAACCCGCTTGCACCGCCGCATGCTGCTCGTTGGCCTCGCCGTCTCGTCCACCATGGCCTTCGCGCCCGCGCTGGTTGCGGCCCCGGCGCAGCCGCGCGAGATCGTCGAGCAGATCTACAAGTTTTCCGCCGGCCCGGACGGGCGCTACCGGGGGCCGTCGGCGTTCAACGATCCCGGCCTGCGCAAGCGCTTCTTTTCCAGGTCGTTTTTCGCGGCCGTCGTGAAGATGGAAAAGCTGTCGAAGAAGAGAAACGAGCCAATTCTCGACTTCGATCCGGTGACGAACTCCCAGGACCCGGACGTGAAGGAGCTGCAAATCGCCGTCGACAGTGAAACGCCGGCGCGGATCGTGGTGGCGGCGCAATTCCGCTCCTTCGACGACCAGGAGCCCTCGATCGTTCGCTACGCCTTCGTCACCGAGGCGGGCGCCTGGAAGCTCGACGACATCGAGGGTGAGCATGGCAAGGATAAATGGTCATTGCGCGAGATCATCAAATAGGCCCTCCCCGGTTCGCGTCCGGCATGTTCCGGCGAAGTGGATGCCGGTTCGCCGACAAGAACATGCGCCAGCAAGGAGTCATGTTCCGGCAAAGTGGATACCGGGCTCAAACGCGATCGGATTCGGCGGAACCAATCCAGGGTTCCGGAATTTACTCCGCAGCGCACTATGTCGAATATTAATAATCGCTGAGGCGCTTGGAATGGACGGGACAGAAGAATACCGCAGAAACGCGGCCGATTGCCTGTGGCTTGCGAGGACCATCGAGGATCCGCGCCGCAAGGCGAGCCTGGTCGACATGGCGCAAGCCTGGCTCAGGCTGGCCTCGCAGCACGACGCCAACCGGTCGGGCTTCTTTTCCGTGGCATTGGAAATCCAGCGCTCCCGGGCGGGTTGATGCCGGCAACGTTCGCCCGTGTCGATCGCGCCAAGAATTTTCGCCGACCGGCCGGAACCAAGCCGGGGGCTGCCGATTGTACCGCTGTCGGGCTCCCTCTGCCCCAGTGTTCAGCCCGGCAAACCGACCTTTGACCCCGGCCCTGCGAAGAGCCGGGGTTATTTTTTCGCGAATGGAGCACCATCCCGATCAGGTTGATCGCGATGGTGCTCCGCGAATTCTTGTGTGGCGCATGTCCTTTGACGGCGAACCGCGCACACTTCGCCGGGACATGCGCTGGCGCTCACTTGGTGTCGCAGCCGGCGCCCTGCTCGACCCGACATTTGTCGCGTCGGTCGTCGCCGGCAGTCGCGGTGCACTTTTCCATTGCATATCGCTTGGCGTCTTCCAGGGTGTCGGCGATCGACCATCCGACGCCCGGCGTGCCATCGTCGGGGTCCATCGCCACCGCGATGCACTGATTGCGGAAGGACGCCACCACGGTGCACAGCGCCCGCCGCATGTCCGACTTGGTGGCGCGGCAGCGCTCGAGCGCGCGCGTGCGCGCCTCGGAATTCCGAGCCGTAATTGTAGGCCGTGCCGTAGGAGAAGCCGTCGGCGACCACATCCTGCGGCAGGGCGACCGCCAGTGCCCCGGCCGCCTTCGCGGGATCCGGCAACAGGGCGGCGGCCGCCAGCGCCAATGCAATGATTCCGGCGAACGATCTCGGTCGGGAGCGCTTCATGTCGAACCTCGGGGCGTTTGAGTGGCGAGCTCTGGGGTTTCGGGAGCAGCGATTCAGGGACGCTCCCGGAAGGCGAACTCGCCGACCAGGCTGTCCCAGACCTCGGGGCGTTGCGCCCCGGCCGTGGCGTCGACCACCTCGGCGCGCACGCGCGCCATCAGGGTGCGAAGCTCGAGGCCGGGGGTCGGCAGGTGCTTGAGCAGCGCCCGCGTGAACGGGCTGTTGCGGCCCTCGCCGTCGACGGCCACGCGGTTCGGCTGGGTGGCGAACGCGACCAGCGTGCCGTCCGCCCCGTCGACCCGCGCGAGCCCGCGCGTGAACGCGGCGGCCCGCGTCGCCGGCACCCGGCTCGACAGCTGCGCGACCACCTTGTTGTCGCGGCAGGCATCGACAATGAGGATGCGCACGCGCGTCGAGTTCCGCAGGTCGTCGATCACGTCCTGCAGGTTGATGAGCTTGCGCAGATCCGCCTCGTCCTCGATGCGGGCATCGACCGGGGCGAGATAATTGGCGCCGTTGTGCTGGATGCCATGACCCGCGTAATAGACCAGCGCGCTGTCGGCCTGGCGCGCCTGCCGGCCGAAGCGGATCATGATCTCCTCCATCTCGATGCGCTTGAGGTCGGCTCCGAACACGACCTCGAAGCCGAGCGCGGTCAACGCCTTGGCGAGATCCTCCGCATCGTTGCGCGGGTTGGGAATTTTCGGCAACGACGCGTAGGCCGAATTGCCGATCACCAGGGCGACGCGGGCACCCGCGCGCGGCGGCGCCACCGGCGTGCTCGCGCGCGGATCGGTCGGCGGCGGAACGGCGGCCTGCTGCTCGGCAGGGGGCCGCGGCGCAGCGGCCTGCACGGATGGCTGAATGGTGTCGCAGCCGGCGCCCTGCTCGACGCGACACTCATCGCGGCGTCCCGGGCCTGCCGTCGCTTTGCACTTGGCGAGCGCATGGCGCTCGGCGACTTCCTTGGTTTCCGCGATCGACCAGCCGACACCCGGGGTCCCGTCCTTGGGATCCATGGCGACGGCGATGCACTGGCCATTGAAGGTCGCCACCACGGTGCAAAGCTTGCGCCGGAAATCCGACTTGGTGCTCCGGCACCGTTCCAGCGCCTTAGTGCGGGCCTCCTCCTCGGTCGAATAGTTGTAGGCGCTGCCGTAGGAGAAGCCTTCCTTCACGACGCTCTGGGGAAACGCCACCGCCAAGGCGCCGGCCGCCACGGCCAGCTGCGGCCACAGGACGACCGCGGCCAGCAGGAGCGCGACCAGCGCCCCGGCCGATCCCTTTCCCGCTGCCTTCATGACGGCCCCCGGTGCGGCAAGCCTCACATTCCGTCGCAGTTCGAGTTGGACACCTTGCAGGCCTCGCGCCGACCATCGCCGGCGGTCGCCGCGCACTTGGCCATCGCCTCACTCTCCGCGGTGATCTTGTTTTCCGCGACCGACCAGCCGACGCCCGGCGTCCCGGCCTTCGGGTCCATTGCCACCGCGACGCATTTCTTGCGGAACGTCTCGACAATGGAGCAGAGCGCGCGCGCCCCCTCGTTGGTCGGCGCCTTGTGGCAGTATTCGAGCGCCGTCTTGCGCGCCGAGTCGGAGTTCTCGGCATTGTACGAATAGCCCGACGCGAAGCCCTGCCTGGCCACATCCGACGGCAGACCGATCGCCAGCGCGCCTTCGGCGGCCGCCGGCTCGGGGCCGAACGGACCGATCGCAAGCAAAGAAGCCACCAGTGCGGCGCTGCCGAGAGCGCGACGGATCGTCGTGTTGAGGTCCCGCGCACCTGTGCGTGCCTGCCGGTCGAACTGCGTCATATCGCCCTCCTGCATGTGTCGCCCCCAGTGTAATCGCTCATTCGACGGCGCGCTACGGCAACTGAGGCCCACGGCAGCCTTCCCGTTGTGGAGGACGGACGCGTGGCGGACGCGATCGGTCGCCCGAAGGGGAGGCCTGCGACAAAAGGCTCCGGAACGATGATCAGCGGAGTGCTTTGACCCTGCGTGCCGGGTGCGCCCCCCTGTCCCCCACCCCTAACGCCCGGCATTCGCCCCGGTCGGCCTCCATTGCCGTGGTCCGTCGACCGGGGCTCTCTTCTTCTCTTCCGCTCGAGACATTCCTCTCGCGCGAATGCGTGCCGGAGTTGCGTTCGGATGAAATCCCGCTATTCCAGCTCGACGATCCGGCCGTCCTCGATGGTGACCCTGCGGTCCATGCGCCGCGCGAGTTCCATGTTGTGGGTCGCGATCATGGCGGCGAAGCCGGAGGCACGCACCAGCTGCTCGAGCGCGCCGAAGACGTGCGCGGACGTGCGCGGGTCGAGGTTGCCGGTCGGCTCGTCGGCGAGCAGCAGGCGGGGCGCATTGGCAACGGCGCGGGCGATGGCGACGCGCTGCTGCTCGCCGCCGGACAATTCCCCCGGGCGGTGCTCGAGGCGCGCCTTGAGGCCGAGATAGCCCAACAGCTCGGCCGAGCGCTGCCGCGCTTCCCTGGCCGTCAGGCCGCGAATCATCTGCGGCAGCATGACATTCTCGACGGCGGTGAATTCCGCCAGCAGATGATGGAACTGGTAGACGAAGCCGATCTCGGTGCGTCGCATCTTGGTGCGCTCGGCATCCGAGAGGGTCGACGTCGCCGTGCCGTCGAGAAAAACCTCGCCGGCATCGGCATGCTCAAGCAGCCCGGCAATGTGCAGGAGCGTGGACTTGCCGGCGCCGGAGGGTCCGACCAGCGCCACCGATTGCCCGGGCCAGATCGCGAGCTCGGCGCCGCTGAGGATCTCCAGCGTCGCCTCGCCCTGCTGGTAGCGCCGCTCGATGCCCTCGAGGAACAGCGCGGGATCCTGGTCGGTCATTGCCCCCCGCCTCACTCGTAGCGCAACGCTTCGACGGGATCGAGCCGCGCGGCGCGCCACGACGGATAGAGGGTAGCGAGCAGCGAGAGCGTGAGCGCCATCACGACGACCGCCGCGGTCTCGCCGACGTCCATCTCGGCGGGCAGTCGCGAGAGGAAATAGATCTCCGGCGGAAACACCTCCATGTGGGTGACCCAGGAGAGGAACTGGCGGATCGATTCGACATTGAGGCACACCAGCGTGCCGACGACGAAACCCATCAGCGTGCCGACCACGCCGATGGAAGCGCCGGTGATGAGAAAGATCCGCATGATGGCGCCCTGGGTGGCCCCGATCGTGCGCACGACGGCGATGTCGGCGCTCTTGTCCTTCACCAGCATGATCAGGCCGGACACGATGTTCAGCGCCGCCACCAGGACGATCAGGGTGAGGATCAGGAACATGACGTTGCGCTCGACCTGCAGGGCGTTGAAGAACGTGGCGTTGCGCTGGCGCCAGTCGATCATGAAGATCGGGCGCTGCGCCGCCTCGGTGACAAGCTGGCGGAACCGGTCGATCCGGTCGGGGTCGCTGGTATAGACCGCGATGTCGGTGACGTCGTTGGCGCGGTTGAAATAGGCCTGCGCCTCGGGGAGCGGCATGAACACGAAGGAGCCGTCGTATTCCGACATGCCGATCTCGAACACCGCGGCGACCCTGTAGGTCTTGATCCGCGGCGTGGTGCCCATCACGGTGACCGCGCCGCGCGGCGACACCAGCGTGACCATGTCGCCGGAATGCACCGAGAGCTGGTCGGCCAGGCGCTTGCCGATCACCACGCCCTGCCCTTCATCGAATCCGTCGAGCGTTCCCTGGCGGATGGTGTTGGCGATCGAGCCGAGCCGCTTGAGGTCCTGGGCGCGGATGCCGCGGACCAGCACGCCGCCGGCATTGAACGGCGAGGAAGCGAGCGCCTGCCCGTCGATGATCGGCGCCGCCAGCAGGACGCCGTCGATACGGGCAACCCGATCGGCCACCTCGCGCCAGTCGTCGAGCGGCGAATCGATCGGCTGGATCAGCAGATGGCCGTTGAGCCCGAGGATCTTGTCGAGCAGCTCCTTGCGGAAGCCGTTCATCACCGCCATGACGATGATGAGCGTGGCGACGCCGAGCAGGATGCCGAGAAACGAGAACCCGGCGATGACCGAGATGAATCCTTCCTTGCGCCGCGCACGCAGATAGCGCAGCGACAGCATCCACTCGAACGCGGCGAAGGGCCGGGTTCCGCTCGTCTCGCTCATTGATTCTGTCCCGCGTCCCGGATTTCACCCGATTCCGGCGGTTTCAAGCCAGCCCTAAAGTCGAGCGCGCCAGGGCTGCGAACAGCTTTATTGCGCAAGCCGCTCGACCGCCTCGGCGGGAGTGAGAAGCTCGCGGGCGCCATCCGACCGGCGCTTGAGCTCGACCTTGCCTTCGGCGAGCCCCTTCGGACCCACCAGCACCTGCCAGGGGATACCGATGAGATCGGCGGCCGCGAACTTCGCGCCGGGACGCTCGTCGAGATCGTTGTAGAGAACCTCCACGCCCCGGGCGGAGAGTTGCCGATAGAGCTCTTCGCTCGCCGCATCGGTCTCGCCGGCGCCCTGCTTGAGATTGAGGATCGCGACCCGGAACGGCGCCACCGCCTCGGGCCATATGATCCCCGCATCGTCGTGGCAGGCCTCGATGATGGCGGCGACCAGCCGGCTCGGGCCGATGCCGTAGGACCCCATGTGCACCGGTCGCTGGACGCCGTCCGGACCGGCGACCACGGCGTTCATCGGCTCGGAATATTTCGTGCCGAAATAGAAGATGTGGCCGACCTCGATGCCGCGCGCGGTGACCTGCTTGTCCTCGGGAATCGCGGCAAAAGCCGCCGGGTCGTGCTTATCCGAGGTCGCCGCGTAGAGCGAGGTCCAGTCGTTCACGGTCGCCTGAAGGGCCGCGGCATCGTCGAAGTCGACGTCGGCGCCGGGCACCACCTGATCGAGATAATCGCGGTGGCAGTAGACCTCGCTCTCGCCGGTCGAGGCCAGGATGATGAACTCGTGCGACAGGTCGCCGCCAATCGGCCCGGTCTCGGCCATCATCGGGATGGATTTCAGGCCCATCCGGGCGAACGTGCGCAGGTAGGCGACGAACATCCGGTTGTAGCTGTGGCGGGCGCCCTGCTGGTCGACGTCGAACGAATAGGCGTCCTTCATCAGGAACTCGCGCGACCGCATGGTGCCGAAGCGCGGCCGGATCTCGTCGCGGAACTTCCACTGCACATGGTAGAGGTTCAGCGGCAGATCCTTGTAGGAGCGCACATAGGCGCGAAAAACCTCGGTGATCATCTCCTCGTTGGTCGGGCCATAGAGCATGTCGCGCTCGTGGCGGTCCTTGATGCGCAGCATCTCCTTGCCATAGGCGTCGTAGCGCGAGCTCTCGCGCCAGAGCTCGGCGGACTGGATGGTCGGCATCAGCATCTCGACGGCGCCCGACCGGTCCTGCTCCTCGCGGACGATCCGGCACACCTTGTCGAGAACCCGCTTGCCGAGCGGCAGAAACGCGTAGATCCCCGCCGCCTCCTGGCGGATCAGGCCGGCGCGCAGCATCAGGCGATGGGAGGCGATCTCCGCCTCTTTGGGCGTCTCGCGCAGGATCGGCAGGAAATAGCGGGACAGTCGCATCAGGGTTCGCTTCTCGATTCGCCCCGACGGACCCGACGGGGGTCCGAGTGAAACCGCAAGCCGTGCGAAAAAACAAGGGGCGTCAAAGTCTTCCCGCAGGGTGCTGCGTCATCGCGACGTCACCGAGGTGATCCATGGTCGGCATCGGGACGGTGCCGACCGGACCCGGTTCCGCCTCCGGGCTGGCGGAATGCCGTTTTAGTCGCAGCGCGTGTCGTGTTCGCCTTGATTACCGTCGCGAAGATCGGCTAGCGTGCTGGTCCGCGACGCTGGGCCCTGCGGCTTCAAGAACCGTGGCCCCGCGATGTGGTCCAAGTCTTGGGAGGACAATCCGAAAGGCGCGATCAGCCGCGGCTGCCTCGACAATAAGCCACAACACGGTCGGGGACGGAGGATGGGTGCGGAATTGCGAGCAGGGCCTTGTCCCTGCTCATTTTTTTTCACCGACCGCGATGGCTCGAGCGGGCCCCCTGGCGCCCAAACCGGGGCCGCGGTCGCGAGCGGACGTCACCCGCGTCGATTGCCGCCTGCGCTGCGGCGCCATACCCTCGGATGGCTTTCCCGCCCGGACGAGGATCCCACATGCCCAATGAAGCTCCCCTTCCTTTCGCCAAACTGCTCGGCCTGAACATCGTCAGCGTGGCCCCCGAGCGCGTCGAGGCGACGCTCGCGGTGCGCGAGGACCTGTGCACGCGGCCGGCGGTGCTCCATGGTGGCGCCGTCATGGCATTCGCCGACACGCTGGGCGCGATCGCAACCGTCGCCAACCTGCCGCAGGGGGCAGGCACCACGACGATCGAGAGCAAGACCAATTTCTTCACCGCGATCCCGCTCGGCGAGACGGCGCATGCCGAATGCACGCCGCTCCATCGCGGCCGCACCACGATGGTATGGCAGACCAGGATCACCCGCGCCGACGGGCGCCTCGCCGCGGTGGTCACGCAGACGCAGCTGGTGCTGGCGGCACGGCAGTAGAGGCCGGAGCGGCGGCGGTCAGCGCAGCAGCCCGAACAGCGTCGCAAGATCGTCGAGCGAGACGATCCGCGTCGCATAGGCGGCATAGAACAGGCCGAACACCACGGTGGCGACGCCCGTGGTCCAAATGAGCTTCCTGCGCAGGCTGGGGAGCGCCGGAGCGCCGGGGTCGGTGCCGGGAACCACGTCGCCGCTTTCGTCCTGCGAGCGCACCCCCCACGGCAGCACCGCAAACAGCGTGACCCACCAGATCAGGAAATAGATGGCGAGCGCGGTGGTCAGCGGCAATGATCCACCTCAGGCCTGCTCGATCTCGACCAGGGTGCCGCAAAAATCCTTGGGATGCAGAAAGAGCACCGGCTTGCCGTGCGCGCCGATCCTCGGCTCGCCGTCGCCGAGCACGCGCGCGCCGGCCGCTTTCAGCTGGTCGCGCGCCGCTACGATGTCGTCGACCTCGTAGCACAGGTGGTGGATGCCGCCGTCCGGATTGCGCTCCAGAAACTTTTCGATCGGCGAGCCCTCGCCCAGCGGCTCGAGAAGCTCGATCTTGGTGTTGGGCAAGGTGACGAACACGGTGGTGACACCGTGGTCGGGCTGCGGGGTCTGGTCCGACACCGTGGCGCCCAGGGTCTGGCGGTAGACCCCAGCCGCCTTGGCGATGTCGCGCACCGCGATCGCCACGTGGTTGAGCCGTCCGATCATGCTTTCGAGCCTCACGCCGATTACCTAGTGCGGCGAATTTGAAGTTCCTCCCAACATTGCCGCACGCTCGTCGAGGAACTTCAAATTCAAAAGCCGCACTAGAATCAAAAGGTTGCTAGTGCTCCTTTGATTCCGAAGTTCGCACGCGAACGTGCCGCGAAGTGATGCGAACTTCGGAATCGGAGCACTAGGCCGTCTTATACCGTCAGGACGTGGACGTGGCATATGGGCTTCTTCGACCAGCGCGCGCCAATCGCCGCACGCACGCCGCGCGTCACCGATTCGGCGACCGCGTCGGCATCGCGGCGCCGCGCCCGGGAAAGCTGCTCGAAAGTATCGACGGCGGCCTCCTGGGCGATCTCCGCCATCTGGCGGCCCTCGGCGTCGATCGGCGGAATGCCGGTCAGCTCCACTTCGGGATCGGCCACGAGCTCACCCTGGCGGCTCACCGCGAGCGCGACCGACACGATGCCCGCGAAGGCGAGCCGCCGCCGCTCCGGGACGGTGCGGCTCTCCGCCTCGACCAGGATCCTCCCGTCCTTGTAGAGCCGCGCCGCCGGCACCTCGTCGACGATGCCCGCCGGCCCGGGCGCCAGGCGGACGAGATCGCCGTCCTGGCACATGATGACCTGCGGGACGCCGGCCCGGCGCGCCAGATCGCCATGCTCCTTGAGATGCAGCGCCTCGCCATGGACCGGAATGGCGATCTGCGGCCGCACCCAGCCGTACATGTCGTCGAGCTCGGCACGGCGCGGATGGCCGGATACGTGCACCAGATGGGTGCGATCGGTGATGACCTCGATGCCCTGGCGCACCAAGCCGTTGATGATACGGGTCACCGGCCGCTCGTTGCCCGGAATGGTGCGCGAAGAGAAGATGACGCGGTCGCCCCTGTTCAGGGTCACCTCGGGATGCTCGTCGGCGGCGATGCGGGCGAGCGCGGCGCGCGGCTCGCCCTGGCTGCCGGTGCACAGCGCCACCACCTTGTCGGGCGGCAGGTGGCCATAGACATCGACGCTGCGGAACTCGGCGATGCCGTCGAGATAATGGGTTTCGCGGGCGACCTGGATCACCCGCTCCATGGCGCGCCCGACCACCACGACCTCGCGGCCCGCCGCATAGGCCGCCAGGGCGGCCGAGCGCAGGCGCGCCACGTTGGAGGCGAATGTCGTGACCGCAACGCGCCCCGGAGCCGTGGCGATCAGCTCGGTCAGGCTTTTCGCCACGTCGACCTCGGAAGGGGAACGCCCCTCGCGGATCGCATTGGTGGAGTCGCCGACCAGCGCCAGCACGCCCTCGTCGCCCACCGCGCGCAGCCGCGCCTCGTCGGTCGGCAGCCCGATCACCGGCGTCGGGTCGATCTTCCAGTCGCCGGTATGCAGCACCGTGCCGAGCGGGGTGCGGATGATCAGCGCGTTGGATTCCGGGATCGAATGGGCGACCGGCACCAGTTCGACGTCGAACGGCCCGAGCTTGAACCGGGCGCCCTGCTCGACGATCTCGATGGGGATCTCCGGCGCGCCGGGCTCCCCGAGACGCTTGGCGGCAAACAGCGCCGCGGTGAACGGCGTCGCGTAGACCGGCACGCGCAATTGCGGCCACAGGTCGATCAGTGCGCCGAAATGATCCTCGTGCCCATGGGTGAGGACGATGCCGACGAGGTTGCGGCGCTCCTCGACCAGAAACCGGATGTCGGGCATCACCAGGTCGATCCCCGGCAGCTCCTCGTTGCCGAACGCGACGCCGAGATCGACGGCGAGCCAGGCGCGCCTCGCCTCGCTGCCGAAGCCGTAGATCGAGAGATTCATCCCGATCTCGCCGACACCGCCGAGAGGCGCGAAGACGAGCTCGTCGATGTTGCGGCTCACGCTGGCTCACCGGACGTGCCGAGCGGCTCGGAATGCCGCGCCGCGGCGCGATGGCTGGCGGCGGTCAGGATCGGAAACATGTCGCCCGCGGTCACGTGCTCGCTGCCGCCGCCGTCGAGGCGCAACACCAGGCGACCCGCCGCATCGAGGGTCTCGAAACGGCCTTCGATCTCGCGCCCGCCGAGCCTGACGCAGACGAGGTCGCCGAGGCCGATGGCGCGCGCCAGCCATCCTGCACGGATGGCGGCAAAATTCTCCCCGCGCCTCCACTCGGAAAGACGCCCCAGCATGGTGCGGGAGAGCGCGCGAAACAGCGTCGGCGGCACCATCACCGCTCCGCACGATGCCAGGTCGGTCGCCGGATACGGCATGCCCGCCGGGTGGTGGGCGCAGTTGACCCCGATCCCGACGACGGTCACCAGACGGCGGCCGGCGCCGCTTTCGCCTTCGACCAGGATGCCGCAGAATTTCGCGCCGTCGCACAGCACGTCGTTCGGCCACTTGAGCGCCAGGCGCGGCGCCAGCGCCGGCGCCAGATCGGCAACGGCATGATGGAGCGCGAGCGCGGCGACAAAGGAGAGCTCGGCCGCCCGCTCCGGCGGCGACGGATCGATCAGCAGCAGACTGGCGAACAGGTTGCCCTCGTCGGAGACGAAGGCACGCCCGCGCCGGCCGCGGCCGGCGGTCTGCCGGCCGGCAGTGACCCATAGCGGGCCGACCTCGCCGCCGCGGGCAAGGGCGAGGGCTTCCGCATTGGTGGAGCCGACGGTGTCGTGGGCGATCAGCCGGACTCCCGCCGCGGCGGCCGCCGGGTCAAGCTCCATCGCGATGGCAGCGGGCATCAGGGGTTCGCGTTCAGAACAGCGACTTCGCCGCCACGGCCGCCGCGTTGATCAGCGGTGCCGGATAGACGAAGAACAACAGCACGAACAGGCCGGCAATCCCCAGCACCGCCTTGAGCTCCGCCGGCATCGGCTCGAAGCCCTCGCGCGGCTCGTCGAAATACATCACCTTGACGATCGCCAGATAGTAGTAGCAGCCGACCACGCTGGCGAGCACGCCGATCACCGCGAGCGCATACAGGCCGGCCTTGATGGCGGCGAGGAACACATAGAACTTGGCGAAGAACCCGGCGAGCGGCGGCACGCCGGCGAGCGAGAACAGCAGCATGGCGAGGAAGAACGCCATGCCCGGACTGGTGGTGGCGAGGCCGGCGAGATCGCTGATCTCCTCGACCATGGCGCCGTTGCGCCGCATCGACAGGATGCAGGCGAAGGTGCCGAGCGTCATCGCGAGGTAGATCGCCATGTAGACGACCACCCCCTGGACGCCTTCCTGGGTTCCCGACGCAAGCCCGACCAGCGCGAAGCCCATATGGCCGATCGACGAATAGGCCATCAGCCGCTTGATGTTGTGCTGGCCGATCGCCGCAAACGCGCCGAGCACCATCGAGGCGATCGAGACGAAGACGAGAATCTGCTGCCACTGCAGCGTGATGCCGGGAAACGCCACGATGGTGGCGCGGACGAACAATGCCATGGCGGCGACCTTGGGCGCCGCCGCGAAGAACGCCGTGACCGGGGTGGGCGCCCCCTCGTAGACGTCCGGTGTCCACATGTGGAACGGCACCGCCGAAACCTTGAAGCAGAGACCGGCGAACAGGAAGACCAGCCCGAAGATCAGGCCGACGCCGCCGTCGGCCGCCGCCTTGGCGATGCCCGCATAGCTCACCGTCCCGGTGAATCCGTAGATCAGCGAGGCGCCGTAGAGCAGCATTCCGGACGACAGCGCGCCGAGCACGAAATATTTCAGGCCGGCCTCGGTGGCGCGCACCGCGTCGCGCTGGAACGCGGCGAGCACATAAAGGCAGAGGCTCATCATCTCCAGGCCGAGATAGAGCGCGATCAGGTCGGCGGCCGATATCATCAGCATCATGCCGGTCGTCGACAGCACGATCAGGACGGCGTACTCGAACTTCTGCTGGCCGACGTCCGCCAGGAAGGCGAACGACATGACGATCGCCGCGGCCGAGCCGGCGAGCGCCAGAATCTTCCAGAACCGGGCGAAATCATCGACCACGATGCTGCCGCCGAAGGTCGTGAGCGTCCCGGCGGGCAGCCAGAGGACGACCGCGATATCGAGGAGCAGCAGGGCGGTCGCGGCGGCGAACACGACATGGGCGGAGCGGTCACCGCGGAACGCGCCGAGCATCAGGAGCGCCATGGCGCCGACGACGAGCAGCAGCTCGGGGAGGACCGGCAGCAGCGTGGGAAGTTGACCGGGCCCGTTCATGGAACATTCTTCCGGTTCGCGAGGGCGGCCGTCTTGGCGTCGATCGCGTGGCCGTAGTTCTCGACCAGCGCCGTCACCGAAGCAGCCGACATGTCGAGAACGGGCCTGGGAAAGAAGCCGAGCAGGATGGTCAACAGCACCAGGGGCGCGAACATCACGATCTCCCGGGGACTGAGATCCGGGATTCCGGCCAGCGCCGGCCTGATGACGCCGAAGATCACCTTGCGATAGAGCCACAGCGCGTAGGCGGCCGACAGGATCACGCCGAAGGTGGCGAGCGTCGCCACCGCGATGTTGACCCTGAACGTGCCGACGAGCGACAGGAACTCGCCGATGAAGCCCGACGTGCCCGGCATCCCGACATTGGCGAGCGTGAACACCATGAAGGCCGCCGCGTAGAGTGGCATCTTGTCGGCAAGGCCCCCGTAGGCGGCGATCTCGCGGGTATGACAGCGATCGTAGATCACGCCGACGCAGAGGAACAGCGCGCCCGACACGATGCCGTGGGAGATCATCTGGAAGATGCCGCCGGCGACGCCCTGGGTGGTGGCGGCGAAGATCCCCATGGTGACGAAACCCATATGGGCGACCGACGAGTAGGCGATCAGCTTCTTGACGTCCTCCTGCACCAGCGCCACCAGCGAGGTGTAGACGATGGCGACGACCGAGAGCGAAAACACCAGCGGCGCCAGCTCGTGGGACGCCATCGGGAACATCGGCAGCGAGAACCGCAGGAAACCGTAGCCGCCCATCTTCAGCAGGATGGCGGCGAGGATGACCGATCCCGCGGTCGGCGCCTCGACATGGGCGTCCGGCAGCCAGGTGTGCACCGGCCACATCGGCAGCTTCACGGCGAACGAGGCGAAGAAGGCGAGCCACAGCCAGGTCTGCATCCCATGGGGGAAGGCATGGCGCATCAGCGCCGGGATATCGGTGGTGCCACCCTCCCAGTACATCGCCATGATGGCGAGCAGCATGAGCACCGAGCCGAGGAAGGTGAAGAGGAAGAACTTGAAGGTCGCATAGACCCGGCGCGGGCCGCCCCAGATGCCGATGATCAGGAACATCGGGATCAGGCCGCCCTCGAAGAACAGGTAGAACAGCACCAGGTCGAGCGCCGCGAAGGTGCCGATCATCAGGGTCTCGAGCACCAGGAAGGCGATCATGTATTCCTTGACGCGGCGCTCGATCACCACCCAGCTGGCGATGATGCAGAACGGCATCAGCGCGGTGGTGAGGATGACGAAGGGCAGCGAGATGCCGTCGACCCCCATGTGGTAGGAGATCGCGCCGCCGAGCCAGGGCAGTTTTTCCTCGAACTGGAACTCCGCCGAGGCCGCGTCGAAGCGCCCGACCAGGGCGAACAGCGAATAGCCGAAGGTGACCAGCGTCACCCACAGCGACACCCAGCGCGCATTGCCCAGCGGAAAGATGAAGACGAGCAGCGCGCCGAGCAGCGGCAGGAAGGTCACGATGGAGAGGTGCGGAACGCTCGACATCAGTGGATGCCTCCGGCGAACATGAACCAGGTCACGAGCGCCGCCACCCCGATCAGCATCGCGAAGGCGTAGTGATAGAGATACCCGCTCTGCAGCCGCACCACGTTGCGGGTGACGTCGATCACGCGCGCCGAGATGCCGTCGGGCCCGAAGCCGTCGATCAGCCAGCCGTCGCCGCCCTTCCACAAGAGGCGGCCGAGCCACAGCGTCGGACGCACGAAGAGGAATTCGTAGAGCTCGTCGAAGTACCACTTGTTGAGCAGGAATTGGTAGAGCAGCGGCTGGCGCTCGGCGAGCCGCACCGGCAGCTCCGGCCGGCGCAGATAGAACTCGATGGCGACCAGCAGCCCGCCGGCCATCATCAGGCTGGGAAGGACGCCGACCAGCCACGGCACGGCGTGCATCCCCTCGATCACCGCCGGTGCCTGCTTGATCGAACTCGCGGAAGAACTCCTCGACATGATGGCCGATGAACAGCTCCTTGAACGGCCATCCGGCGACCACCGAGCCGACCGCCAGCGCGATCAGCGGAACGCGCATCACCCACGGGCTCTCGTCGGCATGATCGAGCGCGTAGTAGTCCGCCGCCATGCCGTGAAAGACCTTGAATATCAGCCGCCAGGAATAGAACGCCGTCAGCGCCGCGGCGATCAATGTGGTGGCGAAGCCGTAGATCGCCATCGGGTTGTGCCCGGCATAGGCCGCCTCGATGACCGCGTCCTTGGAAAAGTAGCCGGCGGTCGGCCACACCCCGGTCAGCGCCAGGGTGCCGACCACCATGGTGGCGTAGGTCCACGGCAGCTTGTCGCGCAGGCCGCCCATCTTGCGGATGTCCTGCTCGTGATGCATCGCGGTGATCACCGACCCGGCGCCGAGGAACAGCAGCGCCTTGAAGAAGGCGTGGGTGAACAGGTGGAACATCCCGACCGAATAGGCGCCCGTCCCCATGGCGACGAACATGTATCCGAGCTGCGAGCAGGTGGAGTAGGCGACGATGCGCTTGATGTCGTTCTGCACCAGGCCGACGGTGGCGGCGAAGAACGCCGTGGTGGCGCCGACGAAGATGACGAATCCCTGCGCGCCCGGCGCGAGCTCGAACAGCGGCGAGAGCCGCGCCACCATGAATACTCCGGCGGTCACCATGGTGGCGGCGTGGATCAGCGCGGAGACCGGGGTCGGCCCCTCCATGGCGTCGGGCAGCCAGGTGTGCAGCAGGAATTGCGCCGACTTGCCCATGGCGCCCATGAACAGCAGCAGGCAGATCAGGGTGAGCGCGTCGGCCTTGTAGCCGAAGAACGGGATGGTCTTGCCGACCAGGGCCGGCGCATTGGCGAACACGGTGTCGAGATCGACCGCGCCGACCATCATGAACACCGCGAAGATGCCGAGCGCGAAGCCGAAATCGCCGATGCGGTTGACGACGAAGGCCTTGATCGCCGCGGCGTTCGCCTCGGGCTTGTGATACCAGAATCCGATCAGCAGATAGCTCGCGAGCCCGACGCCCTCCCAGCCGACATAGAGCTGCACGAGATTGTCGGCGGTCACCAGGAGCAGCATGGCGAAGGTGAAGAGCGACAGGAAGGAGAAGAAGCGGGGCCGGCCCGGATCCTCCGCCATGTAGCCGATCGAGTAGAGGTGGACGAGCGCCGAGATCGTGTTGACGACGACCAGCATCACGGCGGTCAGGGTGTCGATGCGCAGCGCCCATTCGACGTGCAGATCACCCGACGCGATGTAGTTCGCCAGCACGATGCGGGCATCGCCGTGGCCGAACCCGACGCGCGCGAACGCGATCCACGACAGCAGCATGGCGGCGAACAGGAAGACCGTGGTGACAAGCTCCGACGGCCGCGGGCCGATGATGCGGCCGAACAGGCCGGTGATCAGGCAGCCCAGCAGCGGCAGCAGGACGATCGCCTGGTACATGGCCGGTCAGCCCTTCATCAGGTTGATGTCTTCGACCGCGATCGAGCCGCGATTGCGGTAGAAGGCGACCAGGATGGCGAGCCCGATCGCGGCCTCGGCCGCCGCCACGGTCAGGACCAGCAGCGCGAAGACCTGGCCGACCAGATCGCCGAGATGGGTGGAGAAAGCGACGAGGTTGACGTTGACGGCGAGCAGGATCAGCTCGACCGACATCAGGATGACGATGACGTTCTTGCGGTTGAGAAAAATGCCGAAAATACCCAGCGTGAACAGGACGGCAGCGACCGCCAGATAGTGCCCGAGCCCGACCATCATCGCCCCTTACAGTCCCTGGCCAGGCCGCACCTGGCGGATCTCGATCGCGGTCTTCGGCGACCGCGCGATCTGGTCGGCGGCGATCTGCCGCTTGACGCCCTCCTTGTGACGCAACGTCAGGACGATGGCGCCGATCATGGCGACCAGCAGCACGATGCCCGCCGCCTGGAAATAGTAGATGTAGCGGGTGTAGAGCACGGCGCCGATCGCCGCCGTATTCGACACCTGGTCGATCGGCGGAATCGGCGCGGTGATCGCCCGCGGCACGCCAGGCCCGATCGTCCAGGCGCCGACCAGGAGCAAGAGCTCGACGAGAAACACCACCCCGACCAGCGCCCCGAACGGCAGGTAGTTGAGAAAGCCCTGGCGCAGCTCGGCGAAATCGACGTCGAGCATCATCACCACGAACAGGAACAGCACGGCGACCGCGCCGACATAGACCACGACCAGGATCATGGCGAGAAACTCGGCGCCCATGAGGACGAACAGGCCCGCCGCATTGACGAAGGCGAGGATCAGGAACAGCACCGAGTGCACCGGGTTGCGCGACGCGATGACCATGAAGGCCGAGGCCACGCAGATGCCCGCAAACAGGTAGAAAAACAGGCTTGCCAGAATCATTCACCGTCCCCGCCGGCTGACGGTCGTTCCTAGCGCGCCCGACCGCGCCCGTCCACCGCGGACACGTGCGATTCGGCCGAACAATGCGGCGAACTTGCTGGCAACGAAGCGCCGGAAAGCGCGCCGGCGGGACGCCGCGCGGCGTGTCGTAGCGGCACCCGCGTCCGGTGGCGACGCCCGCCGCCGATCGGCGAGCGCCGACGACCGCCGATACGGATGGCGTGAAGGGGCCTGAAGGTGGATCACCGGCATCGGCGATATGTCAACGATGTCAGGTTATTACGTCGAGAACCCGACATGCTGCGGCCGGCGGGATAGCCCGCCGGCCGCAGGTCATCGCAAGTGCTTTCGACCTAGATCGAGAGCTGGTTTCCGATCGGCAGGCGGCGGATGCGCTTGCCGGTCGCCGCGAAGATCGCGTTGCAGAGCGCCGGCGCGAACGGCGGCACGCCGGGCTCGCCGACGCCGCTCGACGGTACATCGATCCCATGCTCGACGATGTGCACGCGGGTCTCGGTCGGCGATTCGTCGATCCGCACCAGCTGGAAGTCGTCGTAGTTGCCCTGCTGGACCCGACCGTCCTTGTAGGTGATCTCGCCGTAGCGGGCGAGAGTGAGCCCCATCACGGCCGATCCCTCGATCTGCGAGCGGATGCGCTCGGGATTGACCGCAAAACCGCAGTCGATCGCGGTATCGACCCGCGGGATCGAGATCTTGCCCTTGCTGTCGACCGCCACCTCCACGACGGTGGCGATGTAGCTCACGAAGCTGCGGTGGGACGCGATGCCGAGGCCGCTGCCTTTCGGCATCTGCCGGCCCCATCCCGCCCGCTCCGCGGCAAGCTCGGTCACCCGCCGCAGGCGCCCGGTATCGATCGGGTAGCTTTCGACCGGCTCGCCGTTGTTCCAGTACGGCGTGGTCACCTGCTTGCTGAGGTCGACGGTGCGCGCCGGGCCGATCATTTCCAGCAGGAAGTCCTTGGGATCGCGACCGAGCTCGTGGGCGAGCTCGGCGATGAAGGACTGGGTGCTGAAGGCGTGGGCGACATTATTGACCGAACGGAACCACCCGATCCTGGTATGCGCCTCCGCCTCCCCGGACTCGACACGCAGGTTGGGGATGCTGAACGGCGCATCGACCAGGCCCAGCCCGAGCTCGATGAAGAACGGATGCTTGGGGTCGGGCGCGAACGTCGACAGGATGCTCGGCGCCGAGCTGCGCTGCCGCCAGGCGACGACCTTGTTGCCGGCATCGAGCCCCGCCTCGAAGCGGTCCGCCGTCACGGTGTGGTAGAAGCCGTGGCGGATGTCGTCCTCGCGCGTCCACACCACCTTGACGGGGGCGCCGCCGGTTTCTTTGGCCAGCAGAGCCGCCTCGATCGCATAGTCGCACTTCGACTTGCGGCCGAAACCGCCGCCGAGCAGCGTGTTGTGCACGGTGACGTCGGTCTCGGGAACGCCGAGCTTCTTGGCGATGTCCTCGCGGGCACCTCCCGGGCTCTGCAGCGGGGCCCAGATCTCGTATTTCCCGCCGGTGAGCTGCGCGGTGGCGGCCGGCGGCTCCATCGTGGCGTGCGCCAGGTGGGGCACATAGTAGTCCCGGGCGAACACCTTGGCGGCCGAGCCGAGCGCCTTGTCGGCGTCTCCCTCGTTGCGCTCGACCTTGCCGGGCTTGCGCACGCTCTCCTCGAGCATGGCCTTGTAGGCGACCGAATCGTAGGACTTGTTCGGCCCGTCGTCCCACACGATCTTGAGCGCCTCGCGGCCCTTCAGCGCGGCGAAGGTATTGGCGGCGATCACCGCGACACCGGCCAACGGCGCGAACTTCGCCGGCGCCGGCGTGCCTTCGATCGCCACCACCTTCTCGACGCCCGGCACCTTCATGGTGGCGCTGGCATCGAATGAGGCGACTTTTCCGCCGAGCACCGGAGACCTGGCGACCACCGCGAACTTCATGCCGGGTCGCATCACGTCCTGGCCGTAGGTGGCGCGCCCCGTGGTGATGTCGAACAGGTCGACCACCGGAACGTTGCCCTTGCCGATGTAGCGGAAGGCGCTCGGGTCCTTCAGTCGGATTTTTTCCACCGCCGGGGTGGGCAGCGCCGCCGCCTCATCGGCGACATCGCCGTAGCCGAGCTTGCGGCCGGAGGGCCGGTGCACGATTTCATGGTGCACCGCCTGCACCTCGGACGGATCGACGCCCCAGCGCTTGGCGGCCGCCTCCTCCAGCATCCGCCGCGCGGTCGCGCCGCACTGCCGCATCGGCTGGATCAAGTGGCGCACGCTGCGCGAGCCGTCGGTGTCCTGGTTGCCGTACTTCTTCTCGTCGCCCGGCCCCTGGACGACGCGCACCCGCGCCCAGTCGGCGTCGAGTTCGTCGGCAAGGATCATCGGCAGGGTCGTCCGCGCCGCGCCGGTTCCCATCTCGGCCCGCGCCGCCACGATGGTGACGGTGCCGTCCTTGGCGATCGCCAGGAAGAGGTGGGGATCGGTCCTCACCCCGTTGGGCATCTTGTCGGCGCCGGTCGGATAGGCGAGCGCCGCGCCCAGTCCCGGGATCTGCGCCGCAATGACGAGCCCGCCGGTCGCCAGCACGCCCTTGAGCAGGCGGCGACGGCTGACATTGGTGATGGTCACTTGGCCGTTCTTGTCATGATAGGTCATGTCATGCCCCCTTCGAGGCCGCGCGAACGGCGGCATGAATGCGCTGATAGCAGCCGCAGCGGCAGAGATTGCCGGACATCGCATTGTCGATCTCGGCGTCGGTCGGCGCCGGAGTCTTGGCGAGCAGCGAAGCGGCCTGCATGATCTGGCCAGCCTGGCAGTAGCCGCATTGCGGTACGCCGAGATTACGCCACGCCACCTGCACCGGATGGGCGCCCTTGGGATCGAGACCCTCGATGGTGACCACCTTCTTGCCGGCAACCTCGGACATCTGCACGCCGCAGGCGCGCACCGCATCGCCGTCGAGATGAACGGTGCAGGCGCCGCAGACGGCAACGCCACAGCCGAACTTGGTTCCGGTCAGGCCGAGCTCGTCGCGCAGGAACCACATGAGCGGCATCGAGGGATCGCCCTCGAATTTCCGCTCCTGGCCATTTACCTGGAGATTGACCATGGTTTCCTCCTCCTGATTTTCATCGTCACGCGCGTGGTGCGCGTAAGAATTGTTCTTAAGGCCCGCATGGTAACGCCGATGGCCGACCTCCTCCAATCGGAAAGCGGCATCACCGTTCAAATAACGCTGATCCGGCGAGCGACCGGGCGCCGAGCCGCGTCACGCCCCGGATAGAGCGCAAGCGGGGCAGAATTGCGTTCGCGGATCGTCCGATACCCGGATAGGGGCTCTGGTTCCGCCGCGAAGCGGGAGCCGATCAATCCGATAGATCAATGTCTTGGAAGCATATCCGGGGACGCGCGGCGAAACCCCGGCGGTCGAGCAGGCGTCGTGGGCCGTGGCCCAACCGCCGCGTGGCGGATCACCGATACGGTGCGTCGAGCGAGATGTTCTTGGCGATCTCGCGCTCCCAGCGGTCGCCGTTCGCGAGCAGACGATCCTTGTCGTAGTAGAGCTCCTCGCGGGTCTCGGTGGCGAACTCGAAGTTCGGCCCCTCGACGATGGCGTCGACCGGGCAGGCCTCCTGGCACAGGCCGCAATAGATGCACTTCACCATGTCGATATCGTAGCGGGTCGTGCGCCGGGTTCCGTCATTGCGGCGCGGCCCGGCCTCGATGGTGATCGCCTGGGCGGGGCAGACCGCCTCGCACAGCTTGCAGGCGATGCAGCGCTCCTCGCCGTTCGGGTAGCGCCGCAATGCGTGCTCGCCGCGAAACCGTGGCGAGATCGGCCCCTTCTCGAACGGATAGTTGAGCGTCGGCTTCGGCTTGAAGAAGTAGCGCATCGACAGGAAGAACGCCGACACGAACTCCGTCAAGAACACCGACCGGGCCGCCTGATCGAGCCTCATGGTCTTTTTCCTATGCAATCCCGCATCACTTGGGCGCCAGATCGAAGATCTGCAGCACCGCCGCCACGATCGCCACCGAGGCCAGCGATATCGGCAGGAAAACCTTCCAGCCGAGCCGCATCAGCTGGTCGTAGCGATAGCGCGGCACGAACGCCTTCACCATGGCGAACATGAAGAAGATGGCAAGGCCCTTGAGGGTGAACCACACCACTCCCGGAATCCAGGTGAACGGCGGAAGCGCGATCGGCGGCAGCCAGCCGCCGAGAAACAGGATGGTGGCCATGGCGCACATGGTGCAGATCGCCACGTACTCGCCGAGCATGAACATCATGTAGGGGGTCGAGCCGTATTCCACCATGAACCCGGCGACCAGCTCGGACTCCGCCTCGACGAGGTCGAACGGCGGCCGGTTGGTCTCGGCGAGCGCCGAGATGAAGAAGATCACGAACATCGGCAGCAGCGGCAGCCAGTACCAGTTGAGCACGGTGAGCCACGGCAGCCCGATCAGGCTGGCGAGCCCGTGGGTATGCTGGGCCTCGACGACGGCCGAGAGGTTGAGCGAGCCGGCGCACAACAGCACCGTGATGATCACGAAGCCGATCGAGACCTCGTAGGACACCATCTGGGCGGCCGAGCGCAGGGCCGCAAGGAACGGGTATTTCGAGTTCGACGCCCAGCCGGCCATGATGATGCCGTAGACCCCGAGCGAGGAGATCGCGAAGATGTAGAGCACGCCGACATTGATGTCGGAGATCACCCAGCCCGAGGCGACCGGGATCACCGCCCAGGCAGCGAGCGCCAGCACGCAGCCGACCAGCGGCGCGAGCAGAAAAACCCCCTTGTTGGCCCCCGACGGGATGACCGGCTCCTTGAGCATGAACTTCAGGAGGTCGGCGAAGGACTGAAGCAGGCCCCAGGGGCCGACCACGTTCGGGCCGCGCCGGATCTGCACCGCCGCCCAGATCTTGCGGTCCGCATAGAGGACATAGGCGACCACCAGCAGCAGGACGACGAGCAGCACAGCGCTCTCGATCAGGATGAGGAGGAACGGCCAGAGGTAATTCCAGAAGAAGTCCTGCATGATCGGCTCCTCACTCCGCCGCGCTCATGATGTGCCGGCCGGCGGCGAGCGCCGAGCATTCCGCCATGACGGCAGAGGCGCGGGCGATGGGGTTCGTGAGGTAGAAGTCGGCGACCGGCGAGCGGAACGCGGCCTTGTCGGGCGTCCCGCCGGCGGCGGCGAGCGCCCGTATGTCGCCGGGTTCCCCGGGCGCGATCCGATCGATCCGCTGCAGGTGCGGATGCGCCTTGAACAGCTGGGAGCGCAAGGCCGAAAGGGAATCGAAGGGCAGCCTGTGGCCGAGCACATCCGACAAGGCGCGCAGGATCGCCCAGTCCTCCCGGGCTTCACCCGGCGGGAACACGGCGCGCGCCGCCATCTGAACGCGGCCCTCGGTGTTGACGTGGATGGCGGATTTTTCCGTGTAGGCGGCGCCGGGCAGCACCACGTCGGCGCGATGCGCGCCGCGGTCGCCATGGGTGCCGATATAGACCACGAAGGCCCCGGCCGCGATGTCGATCTCGTCGGCGCCGAGCAGGAAGGCGAGCTCGAGGACGCCGGCCTTCGCCATCTCCGGCGCGGTGCGCCCGCCCTCCCCGGGCACGAAACCGATGTCGAGGGCGCCGACGCGGGACGCCGCGGTGTGCAGGACGGCAAATCCGTTCCAGCCGTCCTTGACGGCTCCGAGCTCGGTCGCGAGCTTCGCCGCGAGGGCGCCGACGACGGCACCATCGGGGCGCGCCACGGCGCCCTGGCCGAGGACGATCATCGGCCGTTGCGCCTGCTTCAGGGTCTCGGCAAAGGGATGACGGCCCGCCGCCAGATCGGCGAGGGTTTCCGGGCCGGCGCCCAGGTAGTCATAGGAATAGGTCAGGTCGGCATTCTCGCCGATCACCGCAACGGGAAATTTTCCCATGCGCCAGCGCTTGCGGATCCGGGCGTTGAGGACGGCAGCCTCCTTGCGCGGATTGGACCCGACGATGACCAGCGCGTCCGCCTCGTCGATGCCGGCAATGGTGGGATTGAACAGGTAGGTCGCCCTGCCCCATCGGGGATCGAGCGCACTGCCGTCCTGCCGGGCATCGATGCTCTTCACCCCGAGCCGGGTCATCAGCTCCTTGAGCGCGAACATCTCCTCGACGGCGGCGAGATCGCCGGCGATCGCCCCGATCCGCTCCGGCCGCGCGGTCTTCGTCCGGGCGGCGATCGCCTTAAATGCCTCGCTCCACGACGCCTCGCGCAGGCTTCCGTCGACCCGGATGTAGGGCCGGTCGAGCCGCTGCACCTTCAGCCCGTCGACCACGTGGCGGGTCTTGTCGGAGATCCATTCCTCGTTCACCGCGTCGTTGACGCGCGGCAGGATGCGCATCACCTCGCGGCCGCGATTGTCGACCCGGATCGCGGAGCCGACCGCATCGGTGACGTCGATCGACTCGGTCTTGCCGAGCTCCCACGGCCGCGCCGCGAAGGCGTAGGGTTTTGCGGTCAGCGCGCCGACCGGGCAGAGATCGACCACGTTGCCCTGGAGCTCCGAGGTCATCGCGTTCTCGAGGTAGGTGGTGATCTCCATGTCCTCGCCGCGACCGATGGCGCCGAGTTCGGGCACGCCGGCGACCTCGGTGGTGAATCGGATGCAGCGCGTGCAGTGGATGCAGCGGTTCATCACGGTCTTCACCAGCACGCCGATATACTTGTCCTCGACGGCGCGCTTGTTCTCCTGATAGCGGCTGGCATCGACCCCGTAGGCCATGGCCTGGTCCTGCAGGTCGCACTCGCCGCCCTGGTCGCAGATCGGGCAGTCGAGCGGATGATTGATCAGCAGGAACTCCATGACGCCTTCGCGCGCCTTCTTGACCATCGGCGTGCGGGTATTGATCACCGGCGGCTCGCCCTTGGGGCCCGGGCGGCAGTCGCGCACGCCCCAGGCGCAGCTGGCGACCGGCTTCGGCGAGCCGACGAGCTCGACCAGGCACATCCGGCAGTTTCCGGCGATCGACAGCCGCTCGTGAAAGCAGAATCGCGGAATTTCCACGCCGGCCGCCTCGCAGGCCTGGAGCAGCGTGAAATTCGGCGGAACGTCGATCTCGGTGCCGTCGACAATGAGTTTCGTCATGTTTCCCAAGCCCGCCTTCCGCCCGCTCACGCGCAGCGCGCCGTTTTCCACAATTGTGCCGCGGGGACGCTGTCCCAGCCGAACGCATGCTCGCTCGAGCCGTGCGCCTTGAGATGATCGAGGCGCGCGAGCGCTTCGCTCAGGTCCGGCCGGTGGCCCGGTGCGACCCACCACAGCACCAGGCCGGGGCCCTCCATCCGGTCGAACCATTCGTGCCGCCGCCCGTAGAAGCGCTTGTGCACGGTCTGCCAGACGTAACGTTCCAGCGCCTCGATGCTTTCCCAGACCGACACGTTGACGATGACGCGGGGATCATCGAACGCCTTGATGCTGGTCGCATTCCCGGTATCGTCCTTGAGCCGCCAGACGAAGCCCTCGCTGCGCTCGGCGATGCCGTTCACCAGATCGAGATTGTCGACGAAACCCGCCATCCGCGGATCCGTCAGGTCGTATCGCACCCGCCCGATATTGAGCTCGGCGAGGTGGCGGATAGGCGCAGAGCCGGACATGGTGCTCACTCCGCCGCCACCGGCACCGGATCGGGGTGCGGATTGGCGGCATATTGATCGATCCGGCGCTCGATCTCGTGGCGGAAGTGGCGGATCAGCCCCTGGATCGGCCAGGCGGCGGCATCCCCCAGCGCGCAGATCGTGTGGCCTTCCACCTGCGTGGTGACCTCGAGCAGCTGGTCGATCTCCCGCCTGCTGGAGCGGCCGTCGGCCATGCGGGTGAGCACGCGCCACATCCAGCCGGTTCCTTCGCGGCACGGCGTGCACTGGCCGCAGCTCTCGTGCTTGTAGAAATACGAGATGCGGGCGATCGCCCGGACCACGTCGGTCGACTTGTCCATCACGATGACCGCCGCGGTGCCGAGGCCGGTCTTCAGATCCTTCAGCGTATCGAAATCCATGAACAGGTTTTCGCATTGCGACGCCGGGATTAGCGGCACTGAGGAGCCGCCTGGAATCGTGCACAGGAGATTGTCCCAGCCGCCGCGCACCCCGCCGGCATGGACGTCGATCAGGTCGCGAAAGGTGATGCCCATCGCCTCTTCGACATTGCACGGCCGGTTCACGTGGCCGGAAATGCAGAACAGCTTGGTGCCGGTATTGTTCGGGCGCCCGATCGAGGAGAACCACGCGGCGCCCCGCCGCAGGATGTCGGGTGCGACCGCGATCGACTCGACATTGTTGACCGTGGTCGGACAGCCGTAGAGGCCGACATTGGCGGGAAACGGCGGCTTCAGCCGCGGCATGCCCTTCTTGCCTTCGAGGCTTTCGAGCAGCGCGGTCTCCTCGCCGCAGATATAGGCGCCGGCACCGTGGTGGACGTAGAGGTCGAAATCGTATCCGTGACTATTGCCCTTGCCGATCAGCTTTGCCGCATAGGCCTGGTCGACCGCCGCCTGCAGCCGCTCGCGCTCGCGGATGAACTCACCGCGCACATAGATGTAGCCGGCATGCGCCCCCATGGCGAAGCCGGCGAGCAGGCAGCCTTCGATCAGCAGGTGCGGATCGTGCCGCATGATCTCGCGGTCTTTGCAGGTGCCGGGCTCCGACTCGTCGGCATTGACCACCAGATAGTGCGGGCGGCCATCCGACTGTTTCGGCATGAACGACCACTTGAGCCCGGTCGGAAAACCGGCACCGCCGCGCCCGCGCAGGCCGGACGCCTTCATCTCGTTGACGATCCAGTCGCGGCCCTTCTCGAGGATCGCCTTGGTGCCGTCCCAGGCGCCGCGCCTGCGCGCGCCGTCGAGGCCCCAGTCCTGGTAGCCGTAGAGGTTCTTGAAGATGCGGTCCTTGTCGTCGAGCATCAGTCCGCCTTCATGAAGGATTTCAAAGTGGTCGGTCCGCCGATCGGCGCGGAGAACTGCCGGTCGACCTGGGGACCCGGCTTGGGCGCATGTCCGGCGGCAAGATCGTCGAGAATCTTCGTCAGGCTCGCCGCGGTGAGGTCCTCAAAGAAGTCGGCGTTGATCTGCACCATCGGGGCATTGACGCAGGCGCCCAGGCACTCGACCTCGATCCAGGAGAAATTGCCGTCGGCGCTGACATGATTTTCCGGGCCGATCTTCTGCCGGCACACCTGCTTGAGCTCGTCGGCGCCGCGCAGCACGCAGGGTGTGGTGCCGCACAGCTGGACGTAGTTGCGCCCGACCGGCTCGAGGTTGAACATGGTGTAGAAGGTGGCGACCTCGAGCACGCGGATATGGGCCATTCCCAGGAGGCCGGCGACGTAGCGGATCGCGACCTCCGGCGTCCAGCCGCCGCTCTGCTGCTGGGCACGCCACAGCAGCGGGATCACCGCCGAATCCTGGCGGCCTTCCGGATACTTGGCGATCTCGTTCTTCGCCCAGGCGAGATTCTCCGCGGTGAAGGCGAATTCCTTCGGCTGGATGTCGGCGGACGCAATGCGGCGGACGGCCATGATCTATTCCCTGCCTTATGACGCGCGGACCACCCGGCGTTCGTTCATCGGTCGACCTCGCCGAACACGACGTCGAGCGAGCCGATGACCGCCGAGACGTCGGCCAGCATGTGGCCGCGGCAGATCATGTCCATGGCCTGCAGGTGGGCGAACCCGGGCGCGCGGATCTTGCACTTGTAGGGCTTGTTGGTGCCGTCGGCGACCAGGTAGACGCCGAACTCGCCCTTGGGCGCCTCGACCGCCGCATAGACCTCGCCAGCCGGCACGTGAAAGCCCTCGGTGTAGAGCTTGAAATGATGGATCAGCGCCTCCATCGAGCGTTTCATCTCGCCGCGGCGCGGGGGAAAGACCTTGTTGTCGGGATCGTGGACCGGCCCCCGCGCATCGGGCAATTTCAGCCTCTCGATGCACTGCCGCATGATGCGCACCGACTGGCGCATCTCCTCCATGCGGATGCAGTAGCGGTCGTAGCAGTCGCCGTTCTTGCCAACCGGGATATCGAACTCGAGCTCCGAGTAGCATTCGTAGGGCTGCGCCCGGCGCAGGTCCCAGGCAGCACCCGAACCACGCACCATCACCCCGGAAAAGCCCCACGCCCAGGCATCCGCCAGCTTCACCACCGCGATATCGACATTGCGCTGCTTGAAGATGCGGTTGTCGGTGAGCAGGCCCTCGAGATCGTCGCAGACCTTGAGGAAGGGGTCGCAGAAATTCCAGATGTCGTCGATCAGCTTCTCCGGCAGGTCCTGGTGCACGCCGCCGACCCGGAAATAGTTGGCGTGCATACGGCTGCCGCAGGCGCGCTCGTAGAACACCATGAGCTTCTCGCGCTCCTCGAACCCCCACAGCGGCGGGGTGAGCGCGCCGACATCCATCGCCTGCGTGGTGATGTTGAGTAGGTGCGACAGCAGCCGCCCGATCTCGCAATAGAGCACGCGGATGAGCTGGCCGCGTCTCGGCACCGTAACCCCGAGCAGGCGTTCCGCCGCGAGGCAGAAGGCGTGCTCCTGGTTCATCGGTGCCACGTAGTCGAGCCGGTCGAAATACGGGATCGCCTGCAGATAGGTCTTGTGCTCGATCAGCTTTTCGGTGCCGCGGTGCAGAAGCCCGATATGGGGATCGACGCGCTCGACCACCTCGCCGTCGAGCTCGAGCACCAGGCGCAGCACGCCGTGCGCGGCCGGATGCTGCGGCCCGAAATTGATGGTGAAGTTGCGCAGCGCGGTCTCGGCCATGGATCAGCTCGGCTTGCTCGATTTCTCGTCGCCCGGCAGCACGTAGTCGGTGCCTTCCCACGGCGAGAGGAAATCGAAATTGCGGAATTCCTGGGAGAGCCGCACCGGCTCGTAGACCACGCGCTTGAGCTCGTCGTCGAAACGCACCTCGACGAAGCCGGTGAGCGGAAAATCCTTGCGCAGCGGATGACCCTCGAAGCCGTAGTCGGTGAGGATCCGGCGCATGTCCGGGTGGCCGGTGAACAGCACCCCGTAGAGGTCGTAGGCTTCCCGCTCGAACCAGTTGGCGCCGGGATAGACGTCGATGATCGACGGCACCGGCGTGACCTCGTCGGTCTCGACCTTGACCCGGACCCGGGCATTCCGCTTCGGCGACAGGAAGTGATAGACGACGTCGAAGCGCTGCTCGCGCGATGGCCAGTCGACCGCTGTGACGTCGATGATGCACCAGAACTGGCAGCGCGGATCGTCGCGCAGGAACGTGGCGACACCGACGATCTCGCTCGCCCGGGCGGTGACGGTGAGCTCACCGAAGCTGATCCGATGGCCGGTGACCGCCTGCGGCAGTGCCGCCGCGATGGTCTCGCCCAGCTCTTTCAGCGTGTCGTCCATCGCCGGCTCCAGGAGCTATCGTTCGATCGTGCCGGTGCGCCGGATCTTCTTTTGCAGCAGCAGGACGCCATAGAGCAGCGCCTCGGCGGTCGGCGGGCAGCCCGGAACATAGATGTCGACCGGCACGATCCGGTCGCAGCCGCGCACCACCGAGTAGGAATAGTGGTAATAGCCCCCGCCATTGGCGCAGGAGCCCATGGAGATCACGTAGCGCGGCTCCGGCATCTGGTCGTAGACCTTGCGCATTGCCGGCGCCATCTTGTTGGTCAGCGTGCCGGCGACGATCATCACGTCGGACTGGCGCGGCGAGGCGCGCGGGGCGAAGCCGAAGCGCTCGACGTCGTAGCGCGGCATCGACATCTGCATCATCTCGACCGCGCAGCAGGCGAGCCCGAAGGTCATCCACATCAGCGAGCCGGTGCGCGCCCAGTTGATGAGCTCGTCCGTCGCGGTGACCAGGAACCCCTTGTCGGCCAGCTCGTCGTTGAGGCCGAGGAACAGCGGATCGTCCGCTCCCACCGGCCGGCCGGTGCGCGGATCGATGATCCCCCGGGCCTGGGGGGCGATCACAGGGCCTCGCTCGGCGATCAATCCCATTCGAGCGCTCCCTTCTTCCATTCGTAGACGAAGCCGACGGTGAGCACGCCGAGAAAAACCATCATCGACCAGAACCCATAAGCGCCGAGCTTGCCGAACGCGACCGCCCAGGGAAACAGGAACGAGACTTCCAGATCGAAGATGATGAACAGGATGGCGACGAGGTAATAGCGCACGTCGAAGCGCATGCGGGCGTCGTCGAAGGCATTGAACCCGCACTCATAGGCGGAGAGCTTTTCCGGATCGGGCTGCTTGTAGGCGACCAGGAAGGGCGTGACCAGAAGCGCCAATCCGATCACCAGCGCCACCCCGATGAACACCACGAGGGGAAAATAGTCCTGAAGCAATTGGCCCATCCGCATTACCTCTCCCCGGGAGGAATTACTTTCGAGGCCGCCCAAAACTCTTGCACACGACCGTCGTCACGCGCGCCCACACAAATTCGGCCCCCAAATGTACCCGGATTCGCGACGCAAGCGGGACAAATGACGATTAGCGCAGCGCACAAAGGGTGGCAAGCCGGCAACGTGCCGCGACCACGTTCTATCCGGTGCCCTTTGGCCCGCACCGGGGCACCTCGTCCGTCGGCGTGGAGAAATTCAGGTCGCGGCGCACCTCGCTTCGCGTTGCCGTAACGGCAGGCGGTCGATGGTCATTATCGCGCCACCGGCGCACCGGCGAACCGAGCTATCCGGGCACGGTCGACGCGAACAGGCGGGTCGGCGACCCGTCCCGGCAAGGGCCTACAGCCGTTCCCGGTCGTATTAAATCGTACCTGATGCCCGCTTCGGCCGGAAACGGCTGTAGACTCTTGCTTTGCGCATGTTCTTATCGGCGAACCGGTCTCCACTTCGCCGGAACATGCTTTAGGCGGCGGCGGTGAGCGGCCGCCAGTCGTTGGCGAGCCGGATCTCTGCTTCGGTCAGGTCCTGCAGACCGGCGAGATCGAGGCCGTCGATCATCTCGCGCACCACCAGGCCGTCAGGCGTCACGTCGATGACGGCAAGGTTGGTATAGACGCGCTTGACGCAGGCGGCCGCCGTCAACGGATACCCGCAGGACTTGCGGATCCGCGGCCGCCCGTCCTTGGTGGTGTGCTCGAGGATCGCACGCACCTCCCTGGCGCCGACCGCTAGGTCCATGGCGCCGCCCACGCCGGGAGGAAAGTCGGGATCCTCGGTGGTCCAGTTGGCGAGATCGCCCTTTTCCGAGACCTCGAAGGCGCCGAGCAGGCTCACGTCGAGATGACCGCCGCGGATCATGAGAAACGCATCGTTGTGGTGGAAGAACGAGCCGCCGGTGACCAGCGTGGTCAAACCCTTTCCGGCATTGATTAGATCGCGGTCGACCTCCTCGGGCGCCGGCGCCCGGCCCATGCCGAGAATGCCGTTCTCGCTGTGGAAGACGACCTCGCGTCCTGCCGGAATGTAGTCGGAGACCATCGTCGGCAGCCCGATCCCGAGATTGACGTAGGCACCGTCGCGCATGTCCTGGGCGGCACGCCATGCCATCTGCCGGCGGCTGAGCGGGTTCATGGGTCCTCTCCTCGTCACACGACGACGATGCGGTCGACGAAGATACCCGGCGTGTGCACGCATTCCGGATCGATCTCGCCGAGATCCACCATCGTCTTGACCTGCACGACGCTCAATTCGGCGGCCATCGCCATCACCGGATTGAAATTGCGCGCCGATTTCCGATAGCTCAGATTTCCCCAGCGATCGGCACGATGCGCCTTGAGCAGCGCGACGTCGCCCTTGAGCGGCATCTCCAGGACGTATTGCCGGCCGTTGATCTCGCGCAACTCCTTGCCGGCCGCGAGCTTGGTGCCGACCGACACCGGCGAATAGAACGCGCCGAGCCCGGCCGCCGCGCAGCGCATGCGCTCGCTCATGGTTCCCTGGGGCACCAGCTCGAGCTCGATGCGCCTTTCCTTGTAGGCCTTGTCGAAGGCCCGCGGGTCGTCGGACCGGGGATAGGAGCAGATGATCTTTCGCACCCGGTTGTTGTCGATCAGCGCCGCCAAGCCGGTGGTCCCGACGCCGGCATTGTTCGACACGACGACGAGATCGCGGGCGCCCTGATCGAGCAGCGCATCGATCAGCTCGTCGGGCGCGCCGACCGCCCCGAACCCGCCGCACAGCACGGTCGAGCCGTCCTTGATGCCCGCAAGGGCTGCGGGAATGTCGGCAACCTGCTTGTTGATCATCGCCGGAGCGACCCGACGGGCTCGGCGAGCACAGACGCGGATGACGGCACGGGGATTGTTCTCGTTACGGCTTGTCCGGGGCGCGCATCATCTCGAAACTCGCCCGCGACCGCAAGCCCGGCCGGCGCGTCGGAATCGCCGGACCGGGCCGCCGGCCCTGAGGCATCGGCACGTTGACTTGGTCCGTGCGAGCGAACATGCGTAGCCGGCAATTCGACATCGCTCCAATTGACCCGCCGGGGAGCCCGTCCATGCAGGCCGACGAGACCATCTTGCGCTCCGCCATCCTCGATCCGGCCGCGTTCGCCCGGCAGGCCATGACCTATCACGACGTCGATGTGGTCGACGCCCTGAACGGATCGGATCCGGGCATCGCGGCCGCCGTCCTGGAAAACATGCCGGTCGAGCGCGCAACGAAGATCCTCGAGCATCCCGGGCTCGATCGCCCGCGGGAGCTGATCGAACGCCTGCCGCTCGATCTTGCGGCCGCATTGCTGCGCCACATGTCGGCGGATCGCCGGGCGGACGTTTTTCGGCGGCTCAAGGACCCGCTGCGGTCGACACTGCTCGATCACCTCGATCCGGCCGCGCGCGAATCCCTGGAAGAGCTGCTCGGATACCCGCCCGGCAGCGCCGGCCGCATCATGACGACCGAATTCGTCAGCGTTCCGGCCGATTGGACGGCCACAAAGGCGCTGGAGCACATCCGCGCGGTCGGAAGCCGCATGGAGACGATCTATGCCATCTACGTGGTCGATCCAGCCACAGGTAATCTCCTGCGCGCCATATCGTTGCGCGAGCTCGTTCTCGCCGACGGCGGGACCCCGGTCATGGAGGTCGGTCCGGTCCGCCGGCTGATCGCCGTATCGCCCGAGACCGACCGCACCGAGGCGACCCGGCTGATATCGAAATACGACCTGATCGCGGTTCCGGTCGTCGACGATGCCGGGCGCATGCTCGGCATCGTGACGGTCGACGACGTGCTCGACGCGATCGTCGAGGAGGACACCGAGGACGCCCAGAAGTTCGGCGGCGTGGAGGCGCTGGGCGAGCCATACATGCAGATCGGGTTTGCCACCATGATCAAGAAGCGCGCCGGGTGGCTGTGCGCACTTTTTCTGAGCGAGATGCTCACGGCGAGCGCCATGCAGTCGTTCCAGAGCGAGCTGGAGCGCGCCGTGGTGCTGGCACTGTTCATTCCGCTGATCATGAGCTCGGGCGGCAATTCCGGCTCGCAGGCGACCTCGCTGGTCATCCGCGCGCTCGCGCTACGGGAGGTCCGGCTCGGCGACTGGTGGCGGGTCGGGCTGCGCGAGCTTCCGACTGGAGCGACGCTGGGCGCGTTCCTCGGGATCATCGGCATGGTGCGCATTGCGGTCTGGCAGACGACCGGGCTCTACAACTATGGCCCGCATTGGCCGCTGGTCGCCGCCACGGTCGGCAGCGCGCTGGTCGGAATCGTGACGTTCGGGTCGTTGTCGGGGTCGATGCTCCCCTTCATCCTCAAGCGCGTGGGATTCGACCCGGCGAGCGCGTCGGCCCCGTTCGTCGCGACGCTGGTCGACGTTACCGGCCTCGTCATCTATTTCAGCGTCGCCTATGCGATCCTCAAGGGGACCCTGCTCTGACCGCGTTCAGCCGACGCCGTGGGCGGCGCCAGCCGGATGCGGGAGAAAGGCCACGCGCGGCATCGCGGGCGGCACGACCGCGCGTTCCTGGTGCCGCCGGCGCCGTGCCTTGCCGCGGCGGATCACGCCCATCGTGGCCCGCTCGGCCATGCGCTTGAGCGACACGCAAAAGCCGATGAGCGTCGCCGCCGCCCAAAACACCCAGAGCGCAAGGTCGAACACGGATGCGGCAAGCACGATGGCGCCGCGGCCCAGCAGCTTCAGGATCGCCCGCGTCTTGCCGCCCTTGGCCACCGCGAGGCTGGCGACGCGGGCGACATCCTTGGGCGTCTCGGCAAGCCTCACGCTCTCGAGCGCCGCCTTGGTGCCGGCCTTTGTCTGCACCCGGCCGACGTTGCCGGCGAGCTTGACCAGAGTCTCGGTGCCTTCGACCGCCAGCACCCGCGCCAGGCGGACGCCGACCCGTCCGGTCTTGCCGGCGGCCTTGATCACCGAAATCCCGACCCGGGCCGGCGCCGCCAGCCCGACGCTCGCCAGCGTTCCCGCCGTGATCGCCAGGCCACCAACCGAGAGACCGAGCACGAGCTTGTTGGCCTCCTCGCCGCGCGCCATTCGCGACCCCTCGCGAATGGTGTCGCGGACGTCGCCGAATATCAGGAGATCGCCGAGCGCGGTTCCGGCGAAGCCGGCCAGGTCGTCGGGCTCTCCGACCACCAGGCCGCTGAAAAAGCTCTTGATGGCGCGCCGCGTGGAGCCGGCCTCGACCTCGGCGGCCTCCACTTTGTGCTCGAGGGCAGGATCGAGGCGGATGCCGCGCTCGGCGGCAAGCTCGACGAAGCTGCGCGCGAGGTCGGCATCGTCGGCGGCAAGCGCCGCCTCGATCTCGCGCCTGGCCGCCGTGGCGTCAAAGGATTTCAGCGCCAGATCGGCCAGACGCACGGGATCGTCCTGCGCGGCGAGCAGCTGCGCGGCATCGTGTCCGCGCGGCACGCAAAACCACGCCGCAACGGCCAGCGTTGCGGCGAAGAACACGGTGAACCCAAATCCGAGGCGAACCATGGACACCTATGTAGCCCTTGATTGCGCCATCCGCGAGGTCGGCCTTGGCGTCATGGTTTCCGGGGTCCCGGAGCGATCGCGCAACGCGCGGAGCAGGTGGATACCAGAATCGGACACTTGCGGGCCGCGCAGCGTCCCACCCCGACGAATGCAGATCTAATCCGCGAGCCGGATCAATAGCTTGACCTTCGACATTGCGGCAGCCGGCAATTGGTTATTCAATAATACCCTGTGCAAAATGAACTGTCCGGCGCTAACAACCTCTATGCGAGCGATCCGCAATTCGGCATTGTCGAGTTCGTCCTTTTTTGGGCGGGCGGTCGCGTCAGTGCAGAGTGGTGTGGTGGAGTTTTTTGTGAAGTTGCGCCTGAGCCCATTCGTTCTGGCGGGGGGCAGTCCGGCCGAGGCCGCCGGCGACATCACAACCGTCGTCCAGGACGCGACCGGCCGCAGCGTCGCGCGTCGCGACATTGTCGAGGAGACGCGCGCGGCGATTGCCGGCGAGCGACTGCCCGCAGCCGACAAGGACGATCGCTGGCGCGAGTTCGCCCGGGCCTTGTCCGCCCGCATCGCACGGCGTGCCGGCATCGTGCACAGGCACGTACGGACGGCGGCTGCAGCCGGGATGAATGTTGCCGCCGCCGCGATCGGCACCGGCGCCCGCTGGGCGGCGAGCCGGCTTGGGACGGCCCTCGCGGCCATGCCGCCCGTCAGGAGGGTCGCCGCCTGGGCCGGCGTTGCCGGCTTCGTCGCCCTGCCGCTGCTTCCCGAAACCGCAAAGGTGCTGGCCCCGGTGGTCTCGCCGGCGGGTCCGGCGCCGACCGCGACCAATGAGACCGTGGTGCCGCCGGATACCGCGGTGTCGTCGTTGCCGGAGCACAAGCCGGCCGCCGGGACGGCCCTGCAATTCTCGCGGACGAACCTGCGCTACTGCGTGTTCCAGCAGGTTCGGCTGGAGGCGATCGGACCGATCACCTTCAGCACCGAGTCGGACGTCTACAATGCGCTGATCGCCGACTGGAACGCGCGGTGCGCGAAATTCCGCTTCGCGCAGTCGGACAAGGACTCGGTCGACGGCGAGGTCAGGGGCCGCCGCGCCACGCTCGAGGCCGAAGGGCGGACGCTGGTTCGCGGATGGCAGCGCAAGATCGAGACGACCTTGCAGCGCATGCCGTCGCCGGCGCCCGACACCGGCATGCCGGTCGCCGGCAATCCGCCGGCAACGCCGGTGCTGTCCGGACCGGACGCCAACCTCCCCTCCATCATCATGTCGGGCGAGAGCCAGAAGAGCGAGATCGCCTGGGGCTTCAATCCGCTCCTGAAGACCCCATCACTCGTACTTCTGCGCTCCGATGCGGCGACGCGGGTGCAGGAGAGGCTCAACGAGCTGGGCTATGCGGTCAAGCCGGCCGACGGGAACTGGGGTCCGACGTCGCGCAATGCCTTGCGGCGCTTCAAGGAGGCCAATGGCCTTTTGTGGAACGACGGTTTCGACATCGAGACGGTAGCCCGGCTGTTTTCCGCCTCGGCCACGCGGGCGATCAATCCCGCAGGCAACCCTGCCGGCGAAACCGGCGCGTTCGAGACCGCCTATGCGCCGCCTCCCGGCAGCAGCCTCAACCCGCTCAACCGGACCGACGCCGAGCGGATCCAGCGCCGGCTCGCCGCGCTCGGCTATTACACGGCAAAAGGCTACGGGCTGTGGGGGACGACATCCCGGAAGGCGTTGCGCGCCTTCAAGGCGTCAAACGACCTCGCCGACGACGACGAGTGGGATGCGATGACCGAATCCGTGCTCAATGACGAGCAGGGCGTGCGCGTGTCTGCGGCCGGCTCCGACGGTTCCGGTGCGACCGGGTCCGTCCCGCCGGCAAGTCCCGGAAGCCCGGCTAGGACGGATGCCGCGCCGAAGCCCGGGGTCGCGACCAAGCCCGCCAAGCGCGCCGCCGCCACACGGGATGACGCGCCGCGGCCGCCGGCCACGATTCCGGTGCTGCCAGCCGCGCGGCCGCCTGGCGCTGGGACAGCGCCGGCCCGGTGAGCTCAGTCAAGCTTCAGGAAAAAGGGCTTGCCGGCGTGCCGCAATTCAGAACCACCGACGGATTGCAATCAAACTATTTCGTCGACGACTTCACCGATCCGTGGACGTCGCCGCCGACCGTGCTTCTGTTGCACGCCGCCATGGGCCATTCGGGGCGCTTCTACGCCTGGGTGCCGCGCCTCGCCCGCCACTATCGTGTGATCCGCCAGGACATGCGCGGGCATGGCGGCTCGCAGGTGCCGCCGCCGGATCTGCCGCTGACCATGGACCGGCTGGTCGGCGACACGCTCGAGCTTCTCGATCATCTCGGGCTGGAGCGCGCCCACATCGTCGGAAATTCCGCCGGCGGCTATGTGGCGCAGAACCTCGCGATGGCGGCGCCCGCGCGTGTCGAGAGCCTGATGCTGTTCGGCTCGACCCCCGGCCTCAAGCACAGCCAGGCCGCGTCGGAATGGCTGCCGCGCGTGGCCAGGGATGGGCTGCGGAAATTTCTCGCCGACACGATCTCAGACCGGTTTCCCGTCGATCGCACCGACCCGCGGCACATCGCCTGGTTCCTCGACGAGGCCGCCAAGAATGACACCGCCTATATCGGAAGATTCGTCGGGCTGATGGCATCGCTCGACTGGGCGGACCGATTGAACGAGATCCGATGTCCGACGCTGGTGGTCTATCCGGGTGCCGAAACCGTGGGCTCGACGCGAAACTACGACGCCATGGGCGAGCGCATCGCCGACGTCGAGGTGATCGGTTACGACGGCATGCCGCACAACATCTGCGACAGCCTGCCCGACCGTTGCGTCGACGACGTCATGGGATTCCTGCGCCGCCGGTTCGGCGCGGCCTGATCGGCGGAACGGCGGAGCACACCATGGAGCGGCAGGAAGCGCAGCCGGCCTTCGATTCCGACGCGGCGACAAGGCTGCTGGTCGGCGCGTTGGCCGACTGGGTGCAGGACCTCCGGCTCGCCGTGGTCGCCATCGAGACGTCGCGGTCTGCCGACGCGCCGCCGGACTGGCTGCCCGGGGCCGTGTTGCGCATGCCGTTCTCGGATCGGCTGTGTCGCGAGGGCGGCGTCGTGTGCGGCCAAGCGCTGATGGCGCTGGCCGACACCGCGATGGTGCTTGCCGTCTCGGCCGCAGCCGGCGGCTATCGGCCGATGACCACCGTCGACCAGACCACGCATTTCCTGAAGCCAATCGCCACGGCCGACGTCATCGCCGACGCCCGGATCGTCCGCTTCGGCCGGACGATGAGCTTCGGCCGGGTCACGCTCCTCAACGCCGTCGACCGCAAGCCGGCCGCCATCGTCACCAGCGCCTATGCGATGCTGTGAGCTTTACAGATTATCGCCCGCCGTGGAGACGGGGATCCTGCCCTGAAACGGGTTCTTCGGCGGGGGCGCGATGAGCTGCCCGTCGCCATCCATCCAGGTGCCGCTTGCCGGGGCGGCGGTCGGCGGCAATTGAGCCGATTGCTCTCCCGGCGCCGGCAGCGACAGCGTCGCCGACCGCTTGTCCTTGGCGAAGATCGCGTCGCGGCCGCGGACCGCGCGCAAAACCCATCCGTCGTGGTCCTGGCCGGTCCTCAGCCGGATCACGTTCTTGCTCGAGGCATCGAGGAACACGCCGATGCCGCCAGATTCGCCCACGATCGTGCCCACCAGCACGAGCGGAGGCCGCTCGGCCTCAGCGGGTTTCGGCGGGGGCATCGTCGGCGCGACCGGCGGCGCCGCCACGACGGCGGGCGGCGGCGGACGCCGCGAAGGCGAGAAGAGCGGACGTTCGCGGGTGACCGACAGCGACCGCAGCGGAACGGCCCATAGCGGATTTCCGCTCGGTGCACGCTCGCGGGCAGAAGGCCTGGCGGGCCAACTCGGCTCCGGAACCAGCTCGATGGGACCGCGTTCGGCGGCGCTTTCGGCCGGAATCGCGGCAAGCGGAGATGTCGCCGCCAGGACCACGGCGGACCCGTTCATCACTGCGATGCCAACTGCGAGAGCCGGGAGAATGCTGCGACCGACCATTCTGGCGACGCCATCCTGACGGGGAATTCCCGTGTGCCACATTGCCGCGAGCAGCGCAACGGCGCTGTGATTTACATCACATTTCCGTCATTTCGCGCCCTGCCATCGGCCCGATACCCCGAGCAGCACGCGCATCCGCGCCCCGCCCTCCTGCCCGATGCCGGACTGCGGGGACTGAACCTGGAGCTGATCGACGAACAGGAACGGCATTCCGGCCTCCAGGTCATAGAGCAGCTGTTGCAATGACGGCTGGTCGACCTCGCAGCTGGCGATCAGGCTGACGAAACCGTCCTTCGCCTGGGTGCCCTGCAACTCCACCTGGGACGACAAGACATTTCCGCCGACCTTGCTGACCGCCGCCGTCACCCGCTGCTGGAGCGCGGCACCCGCGACCGTCACCGTCTGACCTTCCAGGAACGGCGACCCGGTCCGGCCGGCATCGGGCCCGGTGGCCTGCCCGACGGACGAAGGTTTTCGCCCCTCGATCTGCTCCAGCAGATCGGTCGCAGCCGCAAGGGCGAGCCGCCTCTCGTTGAGGTCCGCGAGCGTCATCCAGGACAAGGCGACCAATCCCGCAATCACTGCCCCGTAGGAGAGCACCGCCACGGTGCGGTGGCGGGCGAGGAACCGTTGCAGGGCGTGATCGCTGCTCATGAGCGGGGTGCGTAGACCGGCTCGATCCGCGCTTCGATGTGAAAATGCTCCCCGGTCTCGGTCGGCGACCGGGTGGTCGGCGCGAAGAAGGTGGCGCGGGTGAAGTTCGCCGATTGCTCGATCAGCCGGATCAGCGACGGTGCATCGCGGGTGATGCCGACGACCTGCATCTTGTCGCCGACGATGCGCAGCTCGGTGACGTAGGTATGGTCGGGCAGGATGCGCGACAGCGCCTCCAGCACGATGACGCTGGATGGCGCCTCGTGCTTGCGCCGCTCCAGCGAGGCGAGCGCATCGGCACTGCCGTCGAGATTGGCGCGCAGCGAGGCGCGGCGGGCGGCGATCTTGCGCGACACGTCCGTCTGCCGCGCCTCCAGGTCGCCGCCGATCACCACCGCGGCCGCGGTCGCGGCGGCGGCGAGCAGGCCCGATGCCACCAGCACGCCGAGCAGGAGCCGGCGCACGCGATGCGCATCGAGCGCGCCGCGCATCCTGTGCTCCAGCACCTTGATAGCTCCGCCGTCAGCTTCCACCCCTGGCTCGACCGTCGACATGGCCACGGAATTCGCCCCGAGGCCGGCCAAGGCTCGGACCAGCGGCTCGAGCAATGAGCGCGCGGTCGCCGCCACCGTGACGACGATCCGCTCGCCGGCGAGCGTGCTCGGAGCGCTCCAGCCGAAGGCTGCCTCGGCGGCGCTCCACGGCGTCAATCGGTCGACCTGGGAGCGGACGATGCCTTCGAGGAAATCGGCGGCGCGCGCCGGGAGCTCGAGCGGGCGGAACATGAAGCGGGCGGGCTGCAGCACGAGTTCCACCCGCCCGGCCTTCAACCTGCCCGCCAGGGTCGCGCCGACCGGGCCGACGACCTGTCCGTCGACGATCCGGACCTGCTGGGTCGGATCGTCCCGGCCTGCGCTCTGCCCCGAGTCGCGGAGAGCAAAGACACCGTCCCCGGACTCGACGAGCTCGACCTTGCGCGACGAGGACAGCCATCCGCCCAATGCAACGATTGCGGCAGCGACGCTGTCGATCCAGATCGAGAAGCCATCGACAAACCGGCTAAGAAATTTCATCGCCAGCCGCTCGCTCCCTCGGGCGCCCTCAGGTCGGCCCGTCGAAATCGTCCCGCCAAGACAGTACACGATACGGTTCGTCGCCATCCTCGGCGAGCAGGATCGTGGCCTCGGCATTCACCCGACGGCCGCTGTCGAGCCTGATCTGCATCGCGACCCGCATCGCCTTGCTTCCCTCGGTCGTGGCCCCGGCCTGGGACGGCCCCAGCAGCGACAGAACGAGCTGCGCGTTGCGGGCCCCCTCGCCGCGCTGGCTCAGCACCGCATGGAGCCGTTCCGGCGTCATCCCGGGCAGGGCTGCGATGACCTCGGGCGGCGCGTCCAGCACATTGATCTCGGCGCGACCGCTGAACACCGTCACAAACGCCATGGCCCGCTCGACCAGGGCGGGCGGCAGGCCGAGAACGAGCCAGAGCTCGGCGACATTGGGAAAGAAGCCCTCGCGCGGCTGGTAGGCCAGACCCGCGCTGCGATACATCGCGACCTCGTTGTTCTGGCCTTCCGGGTCGGTCTTGGCGCGCCAGCGGATGATCCGCTCGGCGTAATACTCGGCGTCCTCGGGCCTCGCGCCGAGCCCCGCGAGCAGACCGGCCAGCAGCTCCTTGGGAGCCAGGTTGAGGTCGATGCGCGCCGCTTCCGACCGATAGTCGACCCCAACGCCGGCAGATCCCAGGGAAAATGCAAATGACCCGCGTGTCGGGCGGGATTGCGCGTCCACCGCGGTGAGCCGGTACGCGGTGAGCTCGAGCGCGGCCGAGATCAGCGCTTCTGCCCGCAGGCGGTCGTCCCCCGCCCGCAGGCCGACGGCGGTGTTGGCCACGTAGATCGCGTAGATCGAGGCGAGCGTCGCCAGCGCTCCGAGAATCCACAGCACAGCCACGATGATGAAACCGTCCGCGGTCCCACCGGATTTTGCGGCGACAGGTCTCGGCGTATGGTTCGATGCTCTCACAGCGGTCGCCCGCCGGCGGGCTTGGGAGCCTGGGCCGGGCCCGCCGCATCGGCCTTCGGCTTGCACTGCTCCGGAGGATTGGCGCGCACGCACTCGGCCGCCACATTGACATGGACTACGGTCGCGCTCGACATCGCCAGAGCTTGCCCGGTTGCGGCATCACGGACCAGAACCCGCACGGCGCTCGGCAGTCGTGCCTGGCGCCAGGTATCGCGCCAGACGCGATCGACGCCCGCATAGGAGAACGAGACCCGGTACGGCGCCCGCAGCAGCACCACGGGATCGGACAACTTCGGCTCGACGCGTTCGCCTGCCTGGATCGGCGTGAAGGGCGCCCGCACCCGCACCAATGCCAGGCCGCGCTCGTCGGCGGCTTCGGCGATGCGCACGATCTCGAGACCGGGCCGCGTATTGGGACCGAGCGCCGATCGCACGAAGGTAACCGACAGCGCGGCGCCATCGAACAGCGGTTCCTTGGCGTCGCCGTTCGGCGGAACGAACTCCGCCGCCGCCAGGTCGGCGAGCAGGCGCTCGAGCCCGATGCCGGCAAGCTCGGCGCGCTGCACCCGGGCAAAGCCGCGATTCCAGCTCGGCAGCCACTGGCCGGTCACGGTGGCGAGCGCCGCCAGGATGGCGACCATCAGGGCCGTCGCGATCAGGGTCTCGATCATCGAGAACCCGGCGACGCCCGAGCCGGAACGCATCCTCGGGCCCCTCACCTCGCCTGCTCCGTCCTGCGGCGCAATCGCACCGTCTCGATCTGCATGACTGATCCGGTCGGCGATTGCACCCTGACGATCACGGTCTGCGGCACCCACGGCGTGGCGACCCGCGGGTCGACGAAACGGGCGACGAACGGCGCGACATCGACACGCCAGCGGTAGCCGGCAAGGTCGCCGGACAGGCTCCCGGGGGCGAGACCGCCGCGGTCGGGAAGCCCGGTCTCGATCGCCCGCGCGGTCTCCACCAGGGCAAGATGCTGGTCGATCGATCGCGTCCCGCGGATCGAGGCGGCCATCAGCGAGCCGATCGCGGTCAGCGAGATCGCCAGCACGGCAAGCGCGATGAGCACCTCGATCAGCGTGAAGCCGGCCGCAGTCCGACGCCGCTCAGGAGTTCTTGACCGGGACAACCTCGACCCCTCCGGTGAGCCAGTTGACGCGAACCTGGAACCCGACGCCTCCTCGCGTCAGCGCTATGGTGCCGCCGCAGGACATGCCGGATCCGAAGAAGCTGATCGTGCTGCCGGCAGCACGCTGGTTGCAGCGCGCGGCAAGCAATGCCTCGAAGGCGACGTCGTCCGGCATGCGCACCACCCGGCCGGTCGAGCCGGAGCGGAGCGATCGCGACAGCGCGCTGACCTGGGTCGCGATCTCGCTGCGCCGCCGGATCGCCGCCGCACGGTCGGCCTTGAGCAGCGTCGCAGCCTCGATCGCATAGGCCTGCAACCTCGCCTGCGACGTTCCCCGTGGAATCGCCGGCAGGATGATGGCGGCGAGGATCGCGATGATCGCGACCACGCAGACGACTTCGAGCAGGGTGAACCCGTCCTCGCCGTCGCCGCCGTCAGCGCGCCCAGCTGGTGACATCCGCTGCCGTCCCGCTCCCGCCCTCCTGCCCGTCCGCCCCGTAGGAGACGATGTCGTAGGCTCCATGCTCTCCCGGCGAGCGGTACACGTACGGGTGCCCCCAGGGATCGTTGGGCACGACCGCACCCTTCAGATAGGGGCCGTTCCACGATTGCGCCGCGCCCGGGCGCTGCACCAGCGCCGCCAGGCCCTCGGCACTCGACGGATAGCGCCCGGCGTCGAGATAGAACAGGTCAAGCGCGCTGGAGAAGCTCTCGATCTGGATCTTCGCCGCCTTGACCTTGGATTCGCCCAGATAGTTCAGGACCCGCGGTCCGACCAGGCCCATGATCAGGCCGATGATGGTGATGACGACGAGAATCTCCACCAGCGTGAAGCCGGCTTCACCGGCCGCCGCCGAACGCGTCCGGAGCCTGCGCCGGACTGCCTCTGAAAGCCTAGTCATCACGAGCGCCTCCAGACTTATCCGACGATCTGGCTGACGGACAGCAGGGCCGTCATCACCGACACGATCAGCCCGCCGACCACGATGCTGATGGTGATGATGGCCAGCGGGCCGGCAATGCCGACGACCCGGTCGAGGCTGCGCTGGAGCTTGGCTTCGTAGAATTCGGCAACGCGACCGGCGAGCATCGGCAATTGGCCGGTCTCCTCGCCCAGCCTTAGCATCCGGACCGCCATGGCGGGAAGCGCCGCGGTGTCCAGCAGGGCATCGGAAAGCTTTCCGCCGTGCCGCACCCGGTCGACGGTCTTGATCCACACCGTCGCGTCTCCCGTCGTGGCCATCATGTCGGCGAGGATGCGCAAGGTCGTCGTCAACGCCACCCCGCTCGCCAGCAGAACGCCGAGATTGCGACAAAACAAGGCCGTGCGGTGGAACATCAGCACCGAGCGGATCAGCGGCAGGCGCGAAGCCAACCCGATCAGGCCGGATTTCGTCGCCGGCCGCCGCAGCACCAACACACCTCCGACCAGCACCACCAGCGCCACCGCGAGGACCGCATCGGTGTGCTGGCGGAGAAAATCGGACAGCGCCAGAAAGCTCGTCACCACCGGATCGAGCTTGGCGTTGAAGTCCCGCAGCACCGTGGCAAATTGCGGCAGGACGAAGAGCAGGAAGAAGAAGAGCACCGCACAGGCGGCCAACAGCACGAACGCCGGATAGCGCAGCGCATCGGCGAGCCGCCGGCGCAGCGCTTCTGCGCGCACGCGCTCGGCGCCCAGCACCTCGAGGATGTGGTCGAGGGTTCCCGACGCCTCGCCGACGCGCACCAGCGCCACGTACATGGCGGGGAACAGTGCGGGATGGCGGGAGATCGCCTCGGCGAAGCTTTCGCCCGAGAGGACCGCCGACCTGATCGTCGCCACCGTCGGACGCAGGCGCCCGATATCGATGTCCTGGGCGAGCAGCTCGAGACCGTCATTGATGCGCGCGCCCGCCTTCAGCAACAAGGCAAGATCGCGGGTGAACACGGTGACGTCCTCCGGCTTCGGCCGGGCCCACAGGAAGAAATCCGACCGCCCGACCGCGGCGCCCCCCTCCTCGACGATCGTGTCGATCGGGACGAGGCCGAGAAACTCGATGCGGTGGGCGACCTCGGCGGCGGTCGGCGCCGAGATCGAGCCGCTCACGACCTCGCCGCTCTGGGTCAGCGCTCGATAGCGAAAGCTCGGCATGCGGTCATCTTACCGTCGTGACGCGCAGAACCTCGGCCGCCGAGGTGACGCCGGCGCGGCACTTGGCGACCGCGTCGTCGATCATCGTGGTCATGCCGGCACGCCGGGCCGCTTCGTCGATGACGCCGGAATCGGTATGCGCACCGACCAGGCTGCGGACCTCCTCGGTCATGTCGAGCACTTCGAACACCCCGACACGCCCCCGATAGCCGGTGCCGCCGCAGCGCTCGCACCCGGCCGGCTCGCAGATCGTCTCGCCGATGCCGAAGCCGAGCACTGCATAGCGCGGGTCGGCGGCAAGATCGGCGGCGTCGAGCTCGTGTGTGGTCTTGCAGCGATCGCAGAGCACGCGCACCAGGCGCTGGGCGATGACCGCGCGCAACGTGGACTTGAGCAAGAAGCCCTCGACGCCGAGATCGAGCAGGCGCGGTACCGCGGCTGCCGCGGTCTCGGTGTGCAGGGTGGTGAGCACCAGATGGCCGGTCAGCGCGGCGTGAATGGCGATGTTGGCGGTCTCGGCGTCGCGCACCTCGCCGACCATGATGACATCGGGGTCCTGGCGCACGAAGGCGCGCATCGCGGCCGCAAAGGTCAGCCCGATCGCCGGCTTGACCTGCGACTGGTTGACGCCGTGGATCTCGTATTCGACCGGATCCTCGATGGTGAGGATCTTGCGCGTCGACTCGTTGAGGATCGACAGCATGGTGGCGAGCGTCGTGGTCTTGCCCGCTGCCGGTCGGGCCGGTGACGACGATCATGCCGTGCGGCAGCGCCAGCAGGCGCGTCAGCTTCCGCTCGTCGCCGGACAACAGGCCGAGCTTGCCGAACTCGAGCAGGCCGCGGTCGCGCGGCAGCAGGCGGATCACCGCGGATCTCGCCGTGCTGCGTCGGCATGGTGGCGACGCGCACGTCGATCTCCGACCTCGCCACGCGCAACCGCGCGGCGCCGTCCTGCGGCAACCGCCGCTCGGCGATGTTGAGGCCGGCGAGAATCTTGATGCGCGAGATCAGCGCCTGCGGCAGGGCTCCCGCCGGTGCCGGGACCGCGCGCAGCAATCCGTCGACCCGCATGCGCACCACGAGGCCGTTGCGGAACGGCTCGATGTGGATGTCGCTCGCCCGCAACTCCATGGCCTTTTCGAGAAGATCGTTGACCGCGCGGACGACCGGCGCGCCGCTCGCCAGGTCGCGCAGGCTCTCGATGTCGTCGTCCGCTCGAGCGAGCTCGGCGGTCGCCGGCGCGGTGTCCTTTTCCTCGCCGAGCCGCTCGGTGAGCGCAGTGGCAATGTCCTCGAACGAGGCGACCTCGATCTCGATCTCGCCGCCCAGCACGATCTCGGCGGCCCGCACCGAGGCCACGTCGGTCGGATCGGCCACCGCGAGCTTGCGGCGGCCATCGGCGGTATGGAACGGAAATACCGTGGTCTCGCGCAGGAAGCGGCCGGAGAATTTTCCCGTCAGCGCCGACGCCGCCATCAGCTGGGGCAGCGAGAGCCGCGGCAGCCGGTAGAATTGCGCCACTTCGTCAGCGAAGTCGTTTGCCGACAAGTCGGTCAATTCCCATAATCTTCGTAACGTCAAATCGGCACTACCCTGTCGGGCCGCACTAGTTTGCAAGCTTAATTCGGCAATAATGTAGTTTCAACTCGACAGGTGTTTGGCAAATTCGACCGTAATATTTGCAGTCATCGGGCAGGCACCTGATCGCCAGTGGAAAGTCGAATTTTCCCCGACCCAAGTAATTTAAACTTGACGCATAATAAAAATTTAGCAATGCTTGAAAACCCTGTCAAATTGAAGTTTGCCTCGCTCGCCACTGGCGGTGAAAACTGTGTCGAGGGACCGTTGTTGGTAGCCAGTAGGTTCTTGCGTCGGTACCGGCCGGCACGCGCCGCATCGGTCGCGGCCTGCTGTGCGGTCGGCGGGGTGCTGCTTGCCGCCTGCAACCTGATTTCGCTCGGGCAGCCCGGCATCGACCCGCCGGACGCGGTCGACCGGGTCCGCGCCACCGACCTGCAGCCGCGGTTTCCGGCCCCGGCGCAGAACGCCAATACCGGCGCCGGCAGCCCGCGCGGCTCGACCTATATGGGAACGTCCGGGACGTCCGGGACTGCCGCGGTCGCCTCGGCGCAACCCGCCCCGAACGGCGGGGAGGGTTTCGAGCTCAATTTTGAGAACACGCCGGTCTCGACCGTGGCCAAGGTCATTCTCGGCGACATTCTCGGGCTCGGCTATACGATCGACCCGCGGGTCCAGGGGACGGTCACCCTCGCTTCGGGCCGGCCGGTTCCCAAGGCCGATATCCTGTTCGTGCTCGAGAACGCCCTGCGGATGAACAACGTGGCGCTGCTGCGCGATCCCGCCGGCTACCGGCTGATTCCGGCGGCCGACGCGGTCGGCAGCGGCAGCGTCGACCGGGTGGCGGGTGCCAACGGGCCAGAACCGGGTTACGGCATCACCGTCATGCCGTTGCAGCATGTCTCGGTGCAGACGGTGACCAAGCTCTTGGACAGCTTTGCCATGAAGGCGGGCACGATCCGCGCCGATCCGGGCCGCAACATCCTGGTGATCCAGGGCAGCGGCGCCGAGCGGCGCGCCGCGGTCGAGACCGTGATGAGCTTCGACGCCGACTGGATGCGCGGCCAATCGGTCGGGATCTACCCGGTGCGCAACACCACGCCGGAGCCGGTGATCACCGAGCTTGAGAAGATCATGGATTCGGGCGACGGCGGCCTCGGCCAGGGGCTGGTCAAGTTCCAGCCGGTCAGCCGCCTCAACGCCGTCCTGGTGGTGTCGCGCAAGCCCGAGCTGCTGCGCACCGCGGCGACCTGGATCCACCGGCTCGACAATTCGGAGACGGCGGGCATCGGGGTCAAGGTGTACCGGGTCCGCTTCGGCGACGCGCGCCAGATCGCGCGGTTGCTCAACGACGTCTTCATCGGCGGCAGCACCGCGACGCCGCTCGACTCCCCGACCAACCAGATCGCGCCGGGTGGCGGCACCACCGTGATGTCGAGCGCCGAGCGCCTCACCGGCGGTCCGTCGTCGCCGACCACCTCGGGCCTGCGACCGATCGGCGCGACGGCGACCGCGATCGCGACGCCGGCTCCTCCCGCCGATCCCACCCAGGCCGGCGCTCAGGGCGCCAACCTGCTGGGAGGAGGAGCGCGCAGCGCGACCGCCGCGGCCGGCACGCCGCTTCTGGCCAATGTCCGCATCACGCCGGACGTCATCAACAATGCGCTGCTGATCTACGCCAACCAGGAGAATTACCGGATCATCGAGAACGCGATCAATCAGCTCGACCGCCCGCAGCTCCAGGTTGCGATCGACCTGACCATCGCCGAGGTCACGCTCAACGACAATCTCAACTACGGCGTCCAGTTCTTCCTCAAGAGCAGCGACTTCGGGCTGTTTCCGCCCGACACCGGGTCGATCATCAACAGCGCCGCCGGCGCCGTCATCGGCCAGGCGCTTCCCGGTTTCAACTTTCTCATGGGATCCGCGGCCCAGCCGCGCCTCATCATCAATGCGCTGCACGCCTATACCGACGTCAAGGTTCTCTCCAATCCGTCGCTCGTCGTGGTCGACAACCAGGCCGCCACGCTTCAGGTCGGCGATCAGGTCCCGATCACCACCGGCAGCGCCACGGTGCTGAGCACCAGCAACACTGTGGTCAACACCATCGATTACCGCAACACCGGCATCATTCTGCGGGTGGTGCCGCGGATCAACTCCAACGGCAAGGTGCTGCTCGACGTCGAGCAGGAGATCAGCAATGTGGCGGCCAACAGCTCCGCCGGGTCGCTGACCCCCACCCTCTCCCAGCGCAAGGTCAAGAGCACGCTGTCGGTGATGAGCGGCCAGACCGTGCTGCTCGCCGGCCTCATCAGCGAAACCCAGAACCGTGGGCGCAATGGAATCCCCCTGCTCGACCAGATCCCCGGAGTGGGCGACGTCTTCACCCAGAACAACAAGGGCCTTCTACGCACCGAGCTGATCATCTTCATCCGACCGCAGATCATCCGCGACGGCGTCGATGCGGCGGTCGTGGCGGAGGAGCTGCGCTCGAAGATGAAGGGCGCCAAGATCGGCTCGACCACTCCGCCCGGGGCGGTGGTGCCACTGGCGCCGTCAGCCGTCCGATGACGCGTACCGACGGCGTGCTTCCGCGCCGCCGCGACATCGCCGGAACCGCCGCCGTCGCCCTCGCGGCGATCACTGCCGTCGCCGCAAGCGTTCTCGCCGTCCCCGGCCGGCACGGCGCGCTCGGCGCAGCGCTCGCCGTCATGATGCTGGCGATCGCCGCCATCGATCTGCGGGCCTTCATCATTCCCGACGAGTTGACGGCGGCGGCGTTCGCGCTCGGCCTGCTGAATGCCGCCGCCCAGATCGACGGCGGATGGCAGGGCGCCGGCCTTGCGGTGCTGCGCGCCGCCGTTCTGGCGGGCTCGTTTCTCGCCGTCCGTGCCGCCTATTCGCGCCTCCGCGGGCGCATCGGCATCGGCCTCGGCGACGTCAAGCTCGCGGGCGCGGCCGGTGCATGGCTGGAATGGACGACGATGCCGATCGCCGTGGAGATCGCGGCGCTCGCGGCGCTCGCCGTCTACCTGGCGAGGCAGATGGGGGGCGGCCGGCCGATCCGCGCCACCGCGCGACTGCCCTTCGGCCTTTTCCTCGCGCCGGCGATCTGGCTCTGCTGGCTGTTGCAGGAAACGCTGCTCGCGGGCTGAACGTCCGCGACGGCGAGCCGGTATCCGCTCGAGGGAACGTGCTTAGCGGATGCGCCCGGGCTGCCATTCGAGCGCGAGCCGTTGAGCCACGGTGAGCTCGGCGAGGCTCAGCTTGGTGGCGACCGCATCGCGAATCCTGACCCAGTCCTGGCGCTCCCGGCCTGCCGCCCGGGAGACCGCCAGGTTGAGCCATTTGTAGGCGAGCACGTAATCCTGCGGCAAGCCCTGGCCCTTGTCGTACATCAGGCCGAGCATGTACTGCGCGGTGGCATTGCCCTGCTCGCTAGCGCAGCGATACCAGTAGGCCGACTCCACGAGGTTCTGCGGCAAGCCGCGCCCGTTGGCAAACATGTAGCCGAGCAGGGTCTGCGCTCTCGCGTCGCCGCCCTTGGCCAGAGGCACGATGATCCGTGCCGCCGCCAGGTCGTCATGGCGGGCGAGCGCAGCCAATCCCTCGCGATAGGAGGCCGCCTGCGCCGGTCCAATCGCCGCGCATGCGAGCGCGATGGCGGCCAGGATAATCCGCACCGTCAGTCGGCTCGTTCGCGCTGCCGAGAAGGTTCCGATCATGGAGATTTTACTAGCAGAAATCAGCCAGTTCCGTCCAGGAGGACCATGGGGTCCAAGCTATTGGCACTCGCCGATCCGCTCCCCCTCGATGGTCACCCGGTTGTCCATCGTCCGCCCCCCGATCGACGCGTGAGTGGTGACCACGGCGGTGTAGCGCTCGGGTGTATGGAACTCGAAGACCGCGGCGACATCCATCGACATCTGGCCGGTGCATTGCAGGCGCCAGCTCAGGCGTGCTCCGCTCAAGTCATGCTCGACGCGCTCGCAGGTGGAGTTCTGGGTGCGGTGCTCGGGGGAGAAGGTCTTGTCGACATCGCCGGCCTCTTCGGGGGTCAGGCAGCGGGTCTTGACCTGCGCCGGTCCGGTGATGCCCCCGGTCTCCGGCTTGCTGGTGACCTTCCACAAGCCGGGCTGGATCCCCTCGGCTGCCGCCGGCAATGCGACGACAAGGAGCAGGGCCGCTGCTGCGCGAGCACCTGAGGCAGGGGATCGGCGGGAAAGGTGCATCCATAGCCTCATCCGGTCGGGCGAGCCGCACCGTTCAATGGATCGAAAAACGTCGGCGCGCAATCGGGCTCACCGGTCCGCGGCGATCGGCGTCGGGGCACGGGCAACGGACGCCAGCATCTCGCGGATATCCGGCAGGTGCTCGCTGCCCCAGAACAGCTCTCCGTCGAGCATCAGGCTCGGCACGCCGAACACGCCGGCCGCCTCGGCGACGTCGCGGATCGCATCGTGCTCGCGGCGTCCCTCGCCGGAAAGATATTCGGCAAAACCATCGACGGCAGCGCCTGCCTCCGCCAGCACGGCGGCGACCACCGAGGTATCCTCGATGTCGAGCGCGCGCCGCCAGAACCGCTCGAATACCAGATCCTGGTAGCGGCGCAGCACGTCGGGGCCGTGCGCCTTCGCCCAGATGAGGCCAATGCCGGCGCACGAGGAGTCCCAGATCTTTCGCGGCCCCAGGATCACCAGGCCGCGCCGGCGCGCCCGGCGCCGGCAGTCCATGTAGGAATAGCGGACGCGGCGCCATTGATGGGCGTTGCGCACCGATTCCACGACCTCGCCATGCTGGTCGACCTTGGCGCTGCCGAGATAGCTCGGGATGTCGAGCGTGTAGGGCAGCCAGTCGAGCCGCACGTCAAAATCTTCCTCCAGCTGATAGATCGGGTCCTTTGCCAGATAGGCGTATGGGCTCTTGAAGTCGCTATAGACCGTGATGGTCGGCTGCTCGCTCATGGGCGTTGTCGGCCGCCGGATCAGGCAGCCTTGCGCTTTTGCTCGAGCAAGGCAAAGCAGGCGATGACGTCGGCAATCCCGGCGTTCGGCAGCCTGTCGACAAAATCCTCCAGCCGGTCGAAGGCCGCCGGCGGCACGTCCTGCTCCCGCCCGATCCGGCGAATGAGACCGGACACCCCGTCGCGATCATAGGCGAAGTCCCGCGGCGTCATTCTCTGATCCTGCACGAGGTTGCGGCCGTCCGCCGTCGTGGCCTCGATCACGGCGCTCAGCTTCGGCACCGCCGGGTCGCTGACGAGCTCAATCCGGCCGATGAAGTCCGCGACATCGGGATCGTCGTAGGTGGTCATGCGCCGCATGTCGGGCACGCCGTAGAGCAGCGTGACGGCGATGCAGAAGGGGATGCTCATCAGCGTGCCGGAAATCGAGTTGAACGGGCCGACGCTGTCCATGCCCGCATAGCCGGTCTCATAGGGATTCATGCGCACCCGCACCGATCGGAGCGGAGCACCGGCAAGCGTGTCGCGCAGCGCGATCGCCGCGGTGACCGGCGTCTGGTTGAAGGCGCAGACCGGGAACGGCTTGAAGGTCACCCGCAGCACCGCCCAATCCTGCCCCAGCCGTGCGGCCAGCGCGTCGGCGTCGCACTCGACGCGCGCGAACGTCTTGACGAAGCCCGACCGGCCCTCGAAGGCATGCGGCGCCGAGACCGAGCCGGCGCGGGCGAGCTCGGCGGCGACCAGCCCGGTTTTTCCGGCAACCCCAACCTGGTAGCGCCATTCGTCGGTTCCCTCGGCGAAGGACTGCAATATCCCGCCCGACATCGATGCCGCGTTGGCAAGGGCGGATGCGAGCTGTCCTTCGTCGAGCCCCATCAGCTTGCCGGCCGCGGCGGCGGCCGCCACCATCCCGTAGGTCGCCGAGGCGCGGAAACCGACCGGCGTCGTCTGTCCCGCATAGGCCTGCTCGAGGAGGCCGCCGGCCTCGTAGCCGGCGACCAGCGCCGGGACGAACCGCTCCATCGGATAGCCTCGGCTTTCCGCCAGGGCGGTGAGCAGCGGGATCAGGATGGTGCCGAAATGCGCGGCGCCGCAGGTGTCCTCCTGGGCACGGCCGTGGAACAGGGCGGAATTCGCCAGGCAGGCGCCGCCGATCGTGGTCTTGCGGCCGTCGCCCAGCAAGGTCGCGCCGGCGCGCTGCTCGCCGTCGATCGCCAGCGCCGCCCGTCGGGCGACCGGGGCGAACGGAGTGTCCCAGCCGTCGAGCGCCATGCCGTAGCCGTTGAGCAGGCAGGCGCGGGCCTTGCCGGCGACGTCGGGCGGAATTGTCCGGTCGTCGAGGCCGACGATGAAGCGTGCCATCGATTGCGACAGTGTGGGCATGGTGTCCTCCCGATTCGATTGCCTAAACGAATATCTCACACCGCCAGATAACGCTGGCGGACCTCCTCGTTGCCTTTGAGTCCCACGATCGTGTCGCGGTAGACGATCTGCCCCTTGTCGATCACGGTGGCGTCGCTGGCAATGCCGAGGCAGAACCGCATGTTCTGCTCGGCGATCAGCACCGTCGACCCGGTCGACCGCAGGCGGCGCAACAATTCGCCGATCGTCTGCACGACGATCGGGGCCAGCCCTTCGCTCGGCTCGTCGAGCAGCAGCAGGATCGGGTTTCCCATCAGGGTCCGGGCGATCGCCAGCATCTGCTGCTGCCCGCCGGACAGTCGCCCGGCGAGCTGGCGACGCAGGGGATCGAGCTGGGGGAACACCTCGTAGATCCGCGACAGCGTCCAGAAATCCTCCCCGCCCGGGCCCTTCTTCTCGGCGATCAGCAGGTTGTCCTCGACCGTGTGGTCGGCAAAGACCTGGCGATCTTCCGGCACGTATCCGACGCCGGCGCGGGCGATGACGTGGGGCTTGCGCCCCTGCATGTCGGTGCCGAGCAGATTGAGCCGGCCGCGGCGCGCGCGTGCCAGGCCGGCGATCGCCTTCAGGGTGGTGCTCTTGCCGGCGCCGTTGCGGCCGAGCAGCGCCATGGTCTGCCCCTCGGCGACCTCGATATTCACCCCGAACAGGATCTGGCTCGATCCGTAGAACACATCGAGCCCGTCCACCGTCATGATCGGGCGGCTCGTCATGCGGCGCCCTCCTCGGCGGTTCCCAGATAGGCGGCAATCACCGCGGGATTGGCCCTGATCTCCGCCGGCGTGCCTTCCGCCAGCACGCGGCCGTAGCACAGCACCCGGATCGAGGCGGCGATCTTGAACACCACGTCCATGTCGTGCTCGATGAACACCAGCGTCATCTTCTCGCGCTCCCACAGCCGGTGCACCGTGTCGATCATCTGCCAGCGCTCCTCCGGCCCCATGCCGGCGGTGGGCTCGTCGAGCAGCAGCACATGCGGGTCGAGTACCAGCGCCAGCGCAATGTCGAGCAGCTTCTGGTCACCGTGGGACAGATTGGCCGACAGGATATTGGCGCTGCGCGAGAGCCCGAGCATCTCCATCACGTCGCTGGCGCGCCCGCGGTGCTCCGGCAGGGGAAAGCGTCGCGACATGACGACATGGCGATCGTGATGGGCCTGCACGGCGGCGAGCAGCGCCTCCTCCACGGTGAACGACGCAAAAATGCTCGCCACCTGGAAGCCGCGCGCGATGCCGAGCCGGACGATCTCGCTCTGCGAGCATCCGACGATGTCCTCGCCGTTGAGCAGGATGCGTCCGGAGTCGCAGGGCAGGCCTCCGGAGATCAGGTTGAAGAACGTCGTCTTGCCGGCGCCGTTGGGCCCGATGATGGCGGTCAGCGATCCGGACGCGAAGTCCAGGCTGACGTCGTCGATCGCCGCGACGCCGCCGAAGGATTTCGAGAGGTGCTCGATCTGCAGCATGATCGTCAGCGCCGCCGCAGCCCGCCATAGGCGTGCCAGGATGGCGCGACCAGCCAGCCGCAGTCGACCGGCAGATTGACGCCGGTGATGGCGGAGGCGCGGTCGCCGGCGAGGAACGCGACGGCGCGCGCGATCTCCTCCGGCTCGACCAGGCGGCCGAGCGCCGCGTTGCCGGCCAGCGCCGTGACGTCGCGCTCGCCCTTGTCGAGCGCCGCCTGCAGGGCCGGGGTCCGGGTGTAGCCCGGCGACACGGCGTTGACGCGAACGCCCGCGGGCCCCCACTCGGCGGCCAGGCACTCGGTCATCGAGATGATCGCCGCTTTGGCGGGCGCGTAGGCGTGCAGCGGCATCGACCGCATGCCGGCGATCGACGCGATGTTGATGATGACGCCGCGGCGGCGCTCCGCCATCCGGCGGCCGAACGCCACCGACGTCACGTAGGTGCCGCGCAGATCGATGCGCATGACGTCGTCCCACGATTGGATCGGGAGCGTCTCCGGGGTCAGCGGCACCTGGATGATTCCGGCGCTGTTGACCAGGATCTCGACCGGGCCGAGGGCCAATTCGACCTCGGCCGCGCAGGCCTCGACCGAGGATTCATCGCCGACGTCGCCGGCGAAGAAGCGTCCGCCGGTCTCCGCCGCCATGGCGCGTCCGGCCGCCTCCGCCCTGTCGATCACCGCGATCCGGGCGCCGGCAGCCGCAAGCTCGCGGCAGCAGGCGGCGCCGATGCCGCTCGCACCGCCGGTCACCACCGCGGTTCCGCTCATGCCTCCATCAGCCATGGGCCTTCGCCGGCTCGACCGAGCGCCAGCGCCTCCATTGGTCGACCACGACGTCGAGCACGCCCCGCCGCAGCCCGAGCGCGAACAACAGGATGATGATCCCGAGAGTCAGCCCGTAGTACTCCGTGACCTTGGTGACGAAATCGTTGAGCAGCAGCAGGATCACGGTGCCGACGGTCGGGCCGAGAAAAGTGTTGAGCCCGCCGAGCATGATGATGAAGATCGCGTCGCCCGACATCGTCCAATAGGCGAAGTCCGGGTAGGCGCCGGAGACGAACAGGCTCATGATCACGCCGCCGATCGATGCGAACACCCCGGCGATGACGAAGGCGATGAGCTTGACGCGCACGACGCGGATCCCGAGATAGCCGGCGCGGGCCGGGTTGTCGCGCACCATGCGCAGCGTGTAGCCGAACGGCGACTCCAGGATGTGCCGCATCACCACGAGACCGGCGACCAGCAGAACACAGCAGGTCAGGTAGAGGCTGCGCTGGTTGGCGAGGTCGATGCCGAGGAACGGCGGCCGCGGAATGCCGCCGCGCAGGCCCTGGTCGCCCCCGGTCAACGGCACCCACAGGATGATCACGCTGTGCAGAAACATCTGGAACGCCAGCGTGATGAAAGCGAAATAGATCTCGCTCAGTCGGACGCAGATCATCCCGACCACGAAAGCCGTCAGCGCCGCCGCCAGCATGGTCAGCACGAAGGCGGCCGGGATCGGCACGCCGGTGCGCTGCAGCAACAGCCCGAACGAATAGGTGCCGAGCCCGAAGAACATGCCATGGCCGAACGAGACCATTCCGCCGTAGCCCACCAGAAGGTTGAGCGAGGTCGCGAACAAGGCCAGCGCCGAGCCGCGGATGATGAAGTCGACCAGCGCGCGGCTCGGAAGCAGCATCGGGACGAGCGCCAGCACGACCAGCGCCGCCGTGCCGACCGCGACGTCGAATGCGAGCGTGCGGCGCCACGCCATGGTCAGGCGAGCTCCTTGCCGAACAGCCCGGTCGGCTTCACGATCAGCACCAGGACCATGAACAGGTACATGAGGCCCTCGGTGAACAGCGGAAAGCCGAGGCTGCCGAAGGTGCGGATCATGCCGATCATCAGCGAGCCCACCAGGGCGCCGGCGATCGAGCCCATGCCGCCGATCACGGTGACGATGAACGACTCGATGAGGATGGAAAAGCCCATGCCCGGCGTCGCCGAGCGCACCGGGGCGGCGAGCGCCCCGGCGAGGCCCGCGAGCATGCCGCCGAGCGTGAACACCAGCGCATAGAGCAGGCCGGTGTTGATCCCGAGCGCCGCCACCATGCTGGGATTGGCGGCCGCCGCGGTCACCTTCTTGCCGATGCGGGTGCGGCCGATAGTCAGCCACAGCGCCAGCGCGATGACGATGGTGACGCCGACGAGGAAAAGATAGAACGCCGGAATGACGCCGCCCGCGATGATGAAGGGCGCCACCTGGAACGCCTCGGGCATGCCCATCGAGCGGAATTCCGGCCCCCAGATGATCTTCACCAGATCATCGAAGATGAGGACGAATCCGTAGCAGACGAGCAGCTGCATCAGCACGTTCTGCCCGTAGACCCGGCTCATGAAGGCGCGCTCGAAGACGAGACCGACGACGGCGGCCGCGGCGGCGGCGCCGATCAGCGCCAGAAAATAGCTTCCCCCCGTCAGCTTGAAGACGGTCAGGGCGAAATAGGCGCCCAGCATGTAGAACGAGCCGTGGGCGAAGTTGACGATCTTCAGCACGCCGAAGATCAGCGTCAGCCCGGCCGCCACCAGGAACAGCAGCATGCCGATGATCAGCCCGCTCGTCGCCTGGGTGATCAGGCACGAGGGCGACGTCAGGCAGTTGAGCAGCGAGCCGAGATCCACGGAGGCTCCGGACGCGAGGGTGAAGGTTCGACCCGCCGCCGGATCGCGGCGGGTCGGCACCGTTTGTCAGGCGAAGCCGCTCTTCTTCTTCCACTCCGCCTCGAGCTCGGTGATCTGCTTCCAGTTGCCCGGCACCAGCTCCGGCACGTAGGGCTCGGTCGGGATGGTGACGCCCCAGCCGATCGCGTAGTCGACCAGCGTCTGATCCTCCGCCCGCAAGGTGACGGTGCCCTCGACGCCGAACGGCGACGGGATGGTCAGGCCGCGCAACGCCTCGGCGAGCTTCTTGCCGTCGCCGGAATTGGCCTTCTTGGCGGCCTCGCCGAGGAAATTCACCGCGGTGGCGTTCTCCCACGACCAGTTGGTCGGGTATTCGCCGAATTTTGCCTTGTAGCCATCACCCCAGGCGGCGTTCTGCGGCGTCGTCGGGAACGTCTTGATGTAGCGGTTGCCGGAGTGGATGCCCTTGGGCAGGTTCTTCACCTGGGTCAGGCAGGTATAATCCGCCATGTTGACGGCGAAGAACGTCACCTGGTTGAACAGCGCATAGATATTGCCCTGGTCGATGAAGGCGGTGAGATCGCCGGCCCACAGGCAGGAATAGAGCGCCGGCGGTTTTGCCTGGAGGATCTTGGTGACGACCTCGGTATAGTCCGGCTGGAACAGTTTTGGCCACGCCTCGCCGACGATCTCCACGTCGGGCATGAAGTGCTTGAGATATTCCACGAACTGCCCGGTGGTGTCGCGGCCGTAGGCGTAGTCCGGCGCGCAGGTCATCCACTTCTTGAGATTCTTGGTCTTGGCGATGGCGGCCGCGTAGCTGCCGCCGGCGATCGAAATCGTGCACGCCCTGCCGGCAGGTGCGGAAGGCATTGGGAATGCGCTGCTTGGGGTCGGCGGTCAGCGCCGACGTTTCCGAGTTGGTGTGGATGCACAGGAAGCCGAGATCGCGCGCCACCTCGTGGACCGCGAAGGCGCCGGAGGATGCCTCGGCATCGATCAGGATCTCGCAGCCGTCGGAGTTGACCAGCTCGCGGGCCACCCGCGCCGCCTCCTGCGGCTGGCCCTTGAAGTCGCGGATCACCATCTCGATCCGCCGCCCGGCGAGACCGCCCGCCGCGTTGACCTTCTCGACCTCCATGAGCACCGCGTTGCGCGACGAGGTGCCGAGTTGCGCCACGCGCCCCGACAGGATCGTCGGCATGCCGATCTTGATCACCTTGTCGTCGGCGCGCAGGACATTCGGGCATGCCAGCGTCGCGACGGCGCCGGCGGCAGCGCCTTTGAGCAGGGTCCGCCGATCGAACCCGCGTCCCGGTGTCTTCCTCATTGGGTAGCCTCCCTCGATGAATTTGCCTTGTGGTCGGCCTGCAGTCTGCGGCCAGGGTGCCGTGATTCACTGCTCATATTGTCGATGCGGCGGATCCCGGCGGCACGAACAGCGCGACCCCGGTCATCACCGCATGGCCATCGTCCTCGTCCTCCCGCACCTCGACCGAGACCCGGATCGCATTGGCGTCGCGCCGCTCGCAACGGGCCGCGGCGACCAGGCGGCGCGCCCGCGCCGGCGCCAGGAATCCAAGCGACAGATCGATCAGAACCGGGGGCCGCCTGAGGCCGCGACCGGCAACCGCCGACGCGGCGGCCTCGATGAGATCGAGCAGCACCGCGTGGCGCGCGGCGCCGCGGGCATCCCGCTGAACCGGGGAGACGTCGAGCACCAGCCGCGCCCCGGATGCGTCGCCGTCGCCGGTTCCCCCGGTGATCGCCGCCTGCTCCGGCACCACCTGCGGCGCGGGATCGGCAGGTTTTCGCCGCACGCTGCCCTTGCCGCCGAAGCCGGAGCCGCCGGCGACGAACTTCATGTAGGCCGAGGCCACCCATTCGGGCAGCCGGTCGCTGGCGCCATCGCGGTAGATGAACCGATACGCGATGTAGTTGCGCGCCGCGAGCAGGATGCAGACGATCACATCGAGCTCGGCATCACCGAAGCCCGCGAGCTCGCCGCGGCGTTTGCCGCGGCGCAATGCGCGCAGATAACCCTGGGTCATGTTGTCGAGGTGGTCGCGAAACGCCTTCGGGGCGAAAGTCTCGGCCTCGTTGAGGATGCGATAGAACTCAGGCGTGCTTGCCAGGAACTCGAAGAAGGCGCGGAAGCCGATCTCCTCGCGCGCCAGCGTGTCGGTCGCGCCCGCAAGGCGGCCACGGATGTGATCGAGCAGCTGGCGTCCGAGCTCGGGGAGCAGCTGGTCGAACAAATCCTGCTGGGACTCGAAATAGTTGTAGAACGTGCCCTGCGCGACGCGGGCGCGCGCGGTGATCTTCGCCACCGAGGCATTGGCGTATCCGTCGTGGCCGACGACATGCGCCGCCGCCGCGATCAGCTTTCGCCGCGTCGCCTCGGACTTGTCGGCCCTGGTCATGCGCTGAGGCCCGGCCGGTCTTGCCGCGCGGGGGCCCGACGATCTCGTCCGCGCTTCGAAGGTCATGATGGGTGGCCCCGCGTCGAACCGCGCGCTTGCGTCCGGGCACGACTGTGCGCCCAATCGCGGCCGGTTGCAACAAAAATGAACGATGAGTCTTTATTCATTTTAGTTGACTTGCCGGCTGCCGGACCGCTTAATGCCGGCACCGGCGATTGCCGGCGGGCAATCGACAGCAACAGCGAAAGTCGCCCCATGGCGCGAGCGAACGCAACGCTCCCGGCGTCGAAGCTGCTCGCTCTCTACGGCCGCATGTGCACGGTGCGCGAGGCCGAGCGGCGCCTGGCGCAGCTGTTCGCCGACGGCGAGATCCCCGGCTTCATCCATCTGTCGATCGGCCAGGAGGCGGTCTGCGTCGGCATCACGGCGGCGCTCGAGCCCGCCGACACGCTGGCCTCGAACCACCGCGGCCACGGCCACGCGATCGCCAAGGGCCTGGACCTGTCGCGCTTCTTCCTGGAGATCATGGGCAAGGCAGCGAGGGCTATTGCGGCGGCCGCGGCGGCTCGATGCACGTCGCCGACATGGCGGTCGGCATGCTCGGCGCCAACGGCATCGTCGGTGCCGGGATGCCGATCGCGGTCGGCAGCGCGCTGGCGCATCAGGTGCGCCGCACCGGGCATCTCGCCGCCGTCTTCTTCGGCGACGGCGCGATGGCCGAGGGCGTCTTGCACGAGAGCTTCAATATGGCGGCGCTGTGGAAGCTGCCGGTCCTGTTCGTGTGCGAGAACAACGGCTGGTCGGAATTCTCTCCGGCGTCACGGCAGCTTGCCACCGGGGCGCCGGCGGCTTGCCGCGGCCTTCGGGATCGCGCAGGAGAGCGTGGACGGCAACGACGTCGGCGCCGTCGCTGCGGTGCCGCCACCGCCGCGGTCGCGCGACATCCGCGACGGCGACGGCCCCCGGATGCTCGAATGCCGGACGCGGCGGGCCCGCGGACATTTCGAAGGCGATCCGCAGAAATACCGCGACGCCGGCGATCTCGAGGCGGTCGGCGCCGACGATCCGATCGCCCGGGCCGCCGCAACGCTCCGCCAGCTCGGTGTCGCGGAGGCCGACATCGCGGCTCACCGAGTCAAGCGGCAGTGGCGAGCGTCGACGCTGCCGTCGCAGTGGCCCGGGGCGGAACGGCGCCGATGCCCGAAGAGGCGCTCGCGGCGTCTACCGCGTCGCGAGGGGACCAGGGCATGAGCGAGCTCCGCTTCGGCCAGGCGATCAACCGCGCGCTCGGCGACGCGATGGCGGCAGGATTCCTCGGTCATCCTGCTCGGCGAGGACATCGCGCGCTCCCGGCGGCCCGTTCGGCGTCACCCGCGGGCTGCTCGACACGTTTCGGCCCGGATCGCGTACGCGACACGCCGATCTCCGAGGCGGCGCATCGTCGGTGCCGCGGTCGGCGCCGCCATGACCGGGTCTGCGGCCGGTGGTCGAGATCATGTTCATGGATTTCGTGACGCTGGCGATGGACGCGCTGGTGAACCAGGCCGCAAAGGCGCATTTCATGTTCGGCGGCCAGGTGCTCGGTGCCCATGGTGGTGCGGCATGCCGCACGGCGGCGGCATCAACGCCGGCCCGCAGCATTCGCAATGCCTGGAGGCCTGGCTCGCTCACGTGCCCGGCCTCAAGGTCGTGTGCCCCGCGACCGTGAGCGACGCCTATGCGCTCACGCGCGCGGCGATCGCCGACGACGACCCGGTCATGGTGGTCGAGAACAAGGCGCTCTACGCGGTGAAGGGGGATTTGGACGAGCCGCTGCCGGCGGTGCCGATCGGCAAAGCGCGCACCGCACGGCCGGGCCGCGACGCGACGATCGTCAGCTATGGCGCCATGGCGGGCGTTGCGCTCGCGGCGGCGGCCGAGCTCGCGCGAGGACGGGATCGACGCCGAGGTGATCGACCTGCGCTCGCTGCAGCCCTGGGACGAGGCCGCGGTGCTCGGCTCGCTCGCCCGCACGCACCGTCTGGTCGTTTGCCACGAAGCGGTCGAAGCCTTCGGTGTCGGCGCCGAGATCGCCGCGCGCATGGCCGACGTCGGGTTCGACGAACTCGATGGCCCGATCGATCCGCGTCGGCGCGCCGTTCATGCCGCCGCCTTTCGCAAAATCGCTCGAGGACTGGTTCCGGCCCGAGCGCACGCGCAGATCGTCGCCGGCGGTCAAGCGCGACCATGCTTAATAGGAGGATCATGAGTGGACGAGCCGATCCTGTCGTGACGAGGCGCCGATCAGTCGCGGTCCTGACCATCAACCGGCCGAAGGTGCTCAACGCGCTCGACATGCCGACGCTGCTGGCGACTTCGAAGCCGCATTCGCCGGGCTCGAGGACGACGGCGACCGTGCGCGTCATCGTCCTGACCGGCGCGGGCGACCGCGCATTCGTCGCCGGCGGCGACATCGCCGACCTCAATTCCCGTCAGGGGCTCGCCCACTACCTGGAGTTTGCCGAGGTCGTGCACCGCGTATTCCGCCGCATCGAAGAGTCAGCGACAAGCCGACCATCGCCGCGGTCAACGGCTTTGCGCTGGGCGGCGGCACCGAGCTCATTCTCGCGACCGACATCCGCGATGCTCGCGACACCGCCCGGCTCGGCCTCCCGGAGATCACCCTCGGGCTCTTTCCCGGCGCCGGCGGCACGCAGCGGATGATCCGCCAGATGCCGCTGTGCCGCGCCAAGGAGATCATGTTCGCCGGCGAGCAGATTGTCTGCCGCCGAGGCGGTGGCGATCGGGCTCGCCAACAAGGTGGTGCCGAAGGACGAAGTGCTCGATGGCGGCGAAGCGAAAGGCTCGCGCGGCGAGATCGCGGCGAAGATCCCGCTGGTGCTGAAGCTGCTCAAGCGCACGCTGCGCGACGGCGCCGACATGCCGCTTCGGCTCGGCGATCGCCCACGAGCAGAGCATGATCGGCCTGGTGCTCGACAGCGCCGATGCGCACGAGGGCTGCTCGGCTTTTCTGGAAAAGCGGCCGGCGAGATTCGCGGGGCGCTGACTGGCGTGCGTCTGCCGATTTCGTCATGCCCAAGCTCGGCCTGACGATGGTCGAGGGCACCGTCGCGCGCTGGAACGCGGAGCCGGGCGCAACAGTTCGGTCCGGGCGACGTCCTGGTGGTGGTGGAGACCGACAAGATCGCCTACGAGGTCGAGGCACCGGCCGCGGGGGTTTTTCGTGAAATTCTCGTCGCCGAGGGAACTGCGGTGCCGGTCGGCACACCGATCGGCCGCTGGGACCTCGGCGGGGCCGCCGTGCCGGCGACACCGGCACCCGGACAGCGCATCGTCGCAACCCCCTATGCGCGCCGTCTCGCCCGCGACGCCGGAATCGATCTCGCCCTGCTGAAGGGCTCCGGCCCAGGCGGGCGGATCAAGGGCATCGACGTCTCGGGAACCATGGCGGTGCGGCGCGCGACCGGCGAAGCAGTGGAGCAAGCCCCGCGCGTCCAGCCGCCCTCGCCCGCCCGAAAAGCTCCGGCAGCGCCGTTGCACGCCGCCGCGGTCCAGGCCGCGGTCGAGGTCGACGTGACGCGGCTGCTCGCGATCAACGACGAAATTGTCGCCGCGATGCCGGCTGTCGGCGCCAGCTTGTCCCATTACGTGCTCCTCGCGACGGCGCGCCTGTCGACTGAAGGCGCCCTGCTCGGCTTCGTCGGAGCGTCAGACGACGGACCGGCCCTGATCAAACCTGCGGCCTGTCGGACGTTGAGCGAGGCCGTCGCCGCGACGAGCCGGCGATCCGCCATCGAGACCATGGCGACAGCCACGAGCCGCATCTGGATCGAGACCGCGCGCGACCACATTTCGTGGGTGGCGAGCAGCCCGCCTGCCGGCTGGGACGCGGCGCTGTGGATCGGCTCGGTCCGCCACGGATTCCGTCCCGACGTCGACGGCGGGCCGCGCCTTGCCGCGCTCGTCGACATCGTTCTCGAAGCCCGCGCGCCGCCGGCCGACGCCGCCGCGGTCCAGGATCTGCTGCTCGGCATTCGCGCGGCGCTCGAGCAGCCGCTGCACCTGCTTGTCACGTGACATCGAGGCATTCATGGATTTCCTGCTGTCCGACGACCAGACGATGATCGCCACGACCGCGCGCGCAAGTCGGCGAGCGTTTCGGTCTCGACTATTGGCGCGGTCTCGATGCGACAAAAAGCTTTCCGCGCGAGTTCTGGGCGGCGGTGTGCGAGGCCGGCCTGTGCGGTGTGGCGCTCCCCGAGCGAATACGGCGGCTCCGGGCTCGGCATGGTGGAGATGGCGCTGATCGTCGAAAGCCTGTCCGCCGGCGGCGGCGGATCGACGGTCGGCCAGTTGTTCATGATCAACCCGATCTTCGGCGGCGTCTCGATCGCCACGCTTCGGCACCGAGGCGATGAAGCAAGACCTGCTGCCGAAGATCATCAAGGGCGAGATCAACTGCTGCATGGCGCTGACCGAGCCCGACGCCGGCTCGAACAGTCTGGAGATCCGCGACCTTCGCCGCCCGCGACGGCAATGGCTGGCGGCTCAACGGGCGAAAGATCTGGATCACCGCGGTCGATGAGGCGCAGAAGATGCTGGTGGTCGCCCGCACCACCAGGGTGCAGGACTCCAAACGCCGCACCGACGGCCTGTCGCTGTTCATGATCGACGTCGAGCGCAAGGGCCTCGCCTTCTCGCCCATCGAGAAGCTCGGCACCAACACGCTGTCGGGCTGCAATGTCTTCTTCGAGGACGTGCGGATCGAGGGCAGCGAGCTCGTCGGCACCCTCGACAACGGATGGCGCGAGCTGCTCGACGTGCTCAACACCGAGCGGATCGTCGACCGCCGCCGGCCTCGTCGGCGCCGGCGAGCTCGCGCTGCGGCTGGCGGTCGACTACGCCAACCAGCGCAAGGTCTTTGCCGAACGGCCGATCGGTTCCTATCAGGGCATCCAGTTTCCGCTGGCGCAGGCCTATGCGGAGATCGAATGCGCGCGCCTGATGAACCACAAGGCGGCATGCCTGTTCGACCAGGGCCTGCCCTACGGCTCGGAGGCCAATATTGCCAAACTGATCGCCTCCCAGGCGGCCTCGTCGGCAATCGAGCATGCCATGCAGACGCTGGGCGGCATGGGATTCGCCAAGGAGATGCACCTCGAGCGGCTGTGGCGCGATGCCCGGCTTTTTCGCTTCGCGCCGGTCTCCGAGCAGATGATCCTCAACTTCATCGCGATGCAAAATCTCGGAATGCCGCGATCCTACTAGCCTACGGCGAGGAGCTCTCCATGGTCAACCTCTCCGGCTTCATCCGCTTCCACGCGCTCGCGCACCCCCGATCGCATCGCCATCGTCTTTGGGCACCAGCGCATCACCTACGCGGAGTTCTGGCGGCGCGTCGAGCGGGCCGCGGGATTTCTCGCCGCACGCGGCGTCGGGCCGGACGACGTCGTCGCCGTGGTGATGAAGAACAGCACGGCATTCCTCGAGCTCGCTTTCGCGACGAGCCATCTCGGTGCGATTTTTCTGCCCATCAACTTCCGCCTCGCCGCCGACGAGGTGGCCTATGTGACGCAGAACGCCGGCGCCAAGCTGGTCCTGGCCGACGACGAGTTCCTGCCCGCGGTCCGCGCTCTCCCCGTCACCATCATGCTGGATGCGCACGCCCAGGAGGGCATCGCGGCACTCGGCGGCGATCCCGGAACGGCTTCGATGCATGTCCGCCGGCCGGACGATCTGTTCCGACTGATGTACACTTCGGGGACCACCGACCGCCCCAAAGGCGTCATCCATACCTACACGAACTTCTATTGGAAGTGCGCCGATCACGTGATGGCGCTCGGCCTCGGACCGCAGGATCGGCTGCTGGTCACGGGTCCGCTCTATCATGTGGGCGCATTCGACCTTCCGGGAATGGCGGTGCTGTGGGTGGGCGGCATGATCTGCCTGCATCGCGACTTCGAGCCTACCGCGGTCCTGGGCTCGATCGCCGCGGAGGGTCTTACCGGCGCCTGGCTCGCGCCTGTCATGCTGTCGTCGCTGCTGGCCTGCGAGCAGCGCAGCGACTACGACGTCAGCAGCATCAAATGGATCATCGGCGGCGGCGAGCGCACTCCGGAAGCGCGCATCCGGGAGTTTTCCGGCCTGTTCACGTCGGGACGCTACATCGACGCCTACGGGCTGACCGAATCCTGCAGCGGCGACACGCTGATGGAGGCGGGTCGCGAGATCGAGAAGATCGGCTCGGTCGGCCGGGCGCTCGCCCATGTGGAGATCGAGATCCGCGATGCCGAGGGCCGGGCCCTGCCCGCCGGCACTCCCGGCGAAATCTGCCTGCGCGGCCCGAAGATCACCACGGGCTATTGGCGCGACGAGACGAAGACCGCCGCCTCCTTCCACGGCGACTGGTTCCGCACCGGCGACGTCGGCTACGTGGATGATCAGGGATTCCTCTATCTCACCGACCGGGTGAAGGACATGATCATCTCCGGTGGCGAGAACATCGCGTCCTCCGAGGTCGAGCGGGTGATCTACCAGATGCCGGAGATCGGCGAAGCCGCGGTGATCGGCATGCCGGATGACAAGTGGGGCGAGCGGCCGGTCGCCGTGGTCGTGCCGAAGGCAGGACAGACGCTCGACTACGACCGGCTGGCTAGCCATTGTCGCGCCCACCTCGCCGGCTTCAAGGTCCCGCGCGAGCTCATCCTGCGCGACGCGCTGCCGCGCAATCCCTCGGGAAAAGTGCTCAAGCGCGTGCTGCGCGACGAGCTGTCGCGCGGGACCTAGCTCAGTGGCAGCGGAAGGTGACCCATGTACAAGATCATCAGGTTGCTGAAGCGGAAGCCGGCGCTCGCCGTCGAGACATTCCAGGAAAATCTGGCAGGCGAATACGGACCGCTGGTGGCACGCCGACCGGGACTGAGGCGCTATGTCCAGTCTCACGCCCTCGTTCAGGGCTACCGCAAGGGCGAGCTGCTGTTCGACGCCATCGAGGAGATGTATTTCGATACTCCGGCCGACCACGACCGGTTCGCCAGCTCCGCCGAGGTCGCCGCGGCTCATGACGCAGCGGAAGGCCTCCTCGATGGCACACGAACCGTGGTCATGCCGGTCGAGGTGCATGTCATCAAGGACGGCCCGATCCCCGGGAACGCGGTGAAGAACATCGAATTCGTCAACCGCCGACCGGGCATGCCACTCGAGGCGTTCCGCGCTTATTGGCGCAATGTCCATGGACCGATCGCCTCCCGCATCCCGGTGCTCTGCCGGTACGAGCAGAATCATCTGTCGGCAGATGCCTGCGGGAATGCTGCGCCGCCTTACGACGGACTTGCCATTACCTGGTTCCGATCGACCGCCGACATGAAGCGCGGGACGACCACGCCCGAATATGCCGACACCCGGGCCGACGAGCCGAACTTCCTCCCCGATGGTCATCTGCCGATCATCATCACCCGGGAGCTCTTGATCGTGTGACGACCACGCACATCCCGCCTCCGCTGCGAGTGCGCGCTTCTACTGATCCCTCGGGTCCGCCGAGTTAATCCGGCATTTGCGACTCGTGGCGTTGAGTGCATCGATGGCACACTTGCGCGCGCTCGCGGTTCTCATCTGTTGTGCGTTTTCTGGCCACGCGCCTTGCGCAGCCGCCGATACGCTGCGTGTCGGCGGGATGGGGGCGGCGACCGAAATGCTGCGCCACCTCGCTTCGGTCTATGCCGGACACGGCGGCGACAGAATCGAGGTTATCCCGGGCCTCGGCAGCATTGGCGCCCTTCAAGCCACGGCGGATGGCGTCCTTGCTCTCACGATTTCGGGACGCCCGCTGACCCCCGCCGAGACGGCCAAAGGGCTCATCGCACTCGGCCAATTCCGGTCCCCGTTCATCTTCGTCAGCTCCAGGCGCGAGGCCGGCAATCTCGAGAGCGCGCAGATTCCCCGCTTGTATTCCGACGAGAAGGCAACCTGGGCCGACGGAACCCCCTTGAGCGTCATAATGCGTCCCCGGAGCGATACCGATTTCACCCTGCTCGCCGGACTCCTGCCCGGGATGCAGACATCGCTCGAACTGGCTCGCCGTCGCTCCGACCTCCCGGTCGCGGCGACCGACCAGGATAATCTCGATCTTGCCGAGCGCCTGCCCGGATCGCTGACGGGCGCGATTCTGATGCAGATCGCGACGGAGAGCCGCAATCTGCGCGTGCTGTCGATCGACGGCGTCGAGCCGAGCCTGGTGAATTTTGCCAGCGGTGCCTATCGGTTCGGCAAGACCTTGCATCTGGTCGTGCAAGCGCCCATGCGGCCCGGCGTCCAGAGCTTCATCGACTTCGTCAAATCACCCACCGGTCGGCAAATTCTGTGCGATTCCGGCAACCTGCCGCTGGAAGACTGATGCCGACGAATTGCGGCACGCTTCGTAATCTGGTCGGCGGCATCGGCTTGGCGATCGCAATCGCCATTACGCTGCTCGCGCCCGCCGGATACTTTTTGGTCGGGTATGTCGATCAGATCAATCTCGTCGATCTCAAAACGCGCATCGCCTCGGGGCGTCTTGCCAAGTACATCTACTCCCACGAAAAGCTCTGGCAGTATCAGCGTGTGCGGCTCACCGAGCTGCTCGAGGAGATCGACACGCCCGACGCGATCATCGGCATGCGCGTTCTCGACGCGAAGTCCGCCGTCGTCCTCGAGGAAGGCTCCGACCCGGCCAAGCCGCACCTCACGCGCACCCATCCGATCATCGTCCGGGGAGCCCCGATCGGACGCACCGAAATCGTGAGCAGCCTTCGACCCCTCCTGGCGGAGACCGCAATCGTCGGGCTGCTGAGCGCCGTCCTGGGTTTCGCCGCCTATTTCGCCGTTCGCGCCTTTCCGCTTCGTGTCCTCGATCGAACGATCGGCGCCTTGCGAGAGGCCAACCGCCGGACGGGTGATGCCAACCAGCTCCTCGATGCGGCGCTGAACAACATGTCGCAGGGGCTGTGCATGTTCGATACCAGCCAGTGCCTGATCGTCTCCAACCGACGCTTCGCCGTCATGTTCGGCATCGACGAGGGCTGCATCACGCCCGGCATGACGCACCGCGAGGTGATGCGGGTCGGAATACGCGGCGAGCGCCTGACCGAGGGCGATGCGGAATTCGCGATCGCGGCGCAGTCGCGCCTGATCGCCGACCGGAAGCCTGACAGCCTGGCGTGGGACCTGGCCGACGGCCGCACCATCTCGATCTGTCACGAGCCGATGAGCGACGGGGGATGGGTCAGTACCTATCTCGACGTGAGCGACCAGCGTCGCGCCGAGGCTCGGATCGCCTTCATGGCGCGGCACGATGCGCTGACCTCGCTGCCGAACCGGCGACTTTTCCGGGAATACATGCAAGGGGCGCTGGGTCACGACAAGGGCGCCGGTGGCTTCGCTTTGCTGAGCATCGATTTCGACCGCTTCAAGCAGGTCAACGACACGCTCGGACATCCGATCGGCGACAAGCTGCTGATCACCGCCACCGAACGGCTGCGCGCCTGCCTCCGCCACTCCGACAGAATCGCCCGGCTTGGCGGTGACGAATTCGCGGTCCTGCAGGAATCCGTCGACCAGCCGGGGGCCGCGTCAGCGCTCGCCAGGCGTCTTATCGCCGCGATGGCGGTCCCCTACGAGATCGACGGACACCACGTCGTCGTCGGCGCCAGCGTCGGCATCTCACTCGCCCCGGCGCACGGCCTCGACCCCGACCAATTGCTGAGGAACGCCGACATGGCACTCTATCGGGCCAAGACCGACGGCCGGGGCGTATATCGATTCTTCGAGCCGGAAATGGATGCCCGCGAGCAGGCCCGGCGCACTCTGGAGCTCGACCTGCGCAGAAGCCTGGCGAACAACGAGTTCGTGCTGTTCTACCAGCCGCTGGTGCGGGTCGACACCCTGGACGTCTGCGGATTCGAGGTCCTGTTGCGCTGGCCGCATCCGCAGCGAGGAATGATTGCCGCGACGGAGTTCGTGGCGCTTGCCGAAGAGATCGGCCTGATCGTGCCGCTCGGAGAATGGGTGTTGCGGCAGGCCTGCAAGGAGGCGGCGAGCTGGCCGGACCACATCAAGGTCGCGGTCAATCTGTCGCCGCTGCAATTCAGGAATCGCGCTCTCGCGCAGACGGTGGTGAGTGCGCTGGCGCATGCCGGGCTCGCGCCCGAGCGGCTCGAGCTTGAGATCACCGAGTCGGTCCTGATCGAGGACAGCGAATCCAGCCTGGCGACGATGCACCAGCTGCGCAATCTCGGCGTCAGGATCGTGATGGATGATTTCGGCACCGGGTACTCGTCGCTGAGCTATCTGCGCCGTTTCCCCTTCGACAAGATCAAGATCGATCGCTCGTTCATCGCCGACCTGACGACCGGCAACCACTCCTTGGCGATCGTGCGCGCGGTCACCGGTCTTGCCGGGAGCCTCGGCATTCCGACAACCGCCGAGGGCGTGGAGACGACCGAGCAGCTGCGGCGCCTCAAGCTCGAGGGCTGCACCGAGGCGCAAGGCTTCCTGTTCGGCCGGCCTGCTGCGGCGGACAGCGTCGCCGCTCTGCTCGAGCGGCCCTATCCGACGGAGATCGCCGCTGCCTAGAGCATCTCCCGATCACATGCGATCGGGATATGCTCTGAAATCGTTGAGTGGAGCATGTTCCTATCGGTGAACCGGTATCCACTTCACCGGAACATGCTCTGGCTCTACGCCACAGCCGCCGCCGGCCTGGGTTTGAGATGCGCGAGCTTCGGCATCACCTCCCGGGCGAGCAGCTCCATCGAATGGCGCCAGGCCTCGGCATTCTCCGCGTAGTCGAAACAGAACAGCAGGATGCAGCCGAATCCGCCGAGCTCGTGATAGACCTGCTCGAGCCGCTCGGCGACCGTTGCGGGCGAGCCCACCACCCAGTTGTGCTTGCCGCAATACTCCGCCGTCACCTCGTCGTCGCTGACGTCGGGCCGGTGCTTGAGGAACTCCTTGAAGCCGAAGGCGCCGAGCAGCGGCAGGAAGTACTCGGTGTACATCCGCCCCATCATGCCGCCGACCGAGAGCCGCCAGGCCTCGGCGTCGGTGTCGGCGACGAACACCTCTCGGACGATGCGCCAGTCGCGCCGGTCGGGCTTGCGCCCCACCCGCGCCGCCCCGACCTCGACCGAATCCCAGTGGCTCGCCACATAGGCGGGATTGAGGTTGAGGCTCATCGGGATGAAGCCGCGCTCGCCCGCGAGCTTCAGCGTGTCGGAATTCTTCGACAGGCCGGCGACCCCGATCGGCGGGTGCGGCGACTGGAACGGCTTGATGTGCGGGCGCAGCACGCCGAGCATCTCCGCCGGCTTGTCGACCTTCCAGAACTTTCCCTCGTAGTGGAACGGCTCGGTCGCGCTCCACATCTTCAGGATGATGTCGAGGGATTCCCGCGTCATCTCCCGGTTCTCGCCGGACATGCCGTCGACGTTGAACATCTGCCAGTCGCTCGGCAACCCGCTCGCCGCCACCCCGAAATTGAGCCGGCCCTGGGACAGGTGATCGAGCATGGCGACCCGGTTGGCGAGCTCCGCCGGGTGATGATAGGGCAGCAGGAAGCCGCCGGGGCCGATGCGGATCCTCTTGGTCTGCATCAACGCCTGGGCGACCAGCAGATCGGGCGTCGGATTGGGTTCCCACGGGGCGGTATGATGCTCCCCGATCCAGGCTTCGGAGAAGCCGAGCTCGTCGGCCCAGCGCAGCACCTGGAGATCCCATTGCTGCCCGTCGAACAGGTTCCGCTCGGGCGGATGGGAAGGCATGGTGAAGAGGCCGTAGTCCATCGCTTCCTCCCGTCTTAAAACTCCCTGATCTTCGCCAAGGATTGCGGCCAAGCGCTGCAGCGCAAGGCCGCTCGCAGGCTCAATTCTTGTAGTCGGGCTCCTTGCGGTCGAGGATGCGCTTGAGCGCCTCGAAGTGCCAGATCGCCGGCTTCTTGTCGCCGTAGTTGCGGCCGTTGCTGAACTGGGCGAGGGTCTCGTCGATGACCTGCTGCGGCAGGAATTTCAGCGGCTTGCCGGTCCACATGGCATAGAGCTGCACCTGGGCGACGCGCTCGAGGTAGTAGAGCCGGTCATAGGCCTCGGCGACGGTGGGGCAGACCGTGGCGGCGCCGTGGTTCGCCATCATCAGCACGGTCTTGTCGCCGATCACCTTCGCGAGCCGCTCACCCTCGTTCGGATCGAACGCCGGGCCGTCGTAGCTGTCGTCATAGGCGGTGTGCATGGCGATGCCGAGCTCGGTCTGGCCGATCGGCAGGATTCTCGGGTCCTCGAGCCGCGCCAGGGCGCTGGCGAACGGCATGTGGGTGTGGAACACAGCGCCGGCCTGCGGCACCAGCCGGTGCAACGGGGCGTGGATGCAGTAGCAGGACTGCTCGATCTCGCCCTGCCCGGCCATCAGCTTGCCGTCGTAGCCGACCTCCATGAAGCAGCTGGCGGTGATCTCCGACCAGTGCAGGCCGAACGGGATCTGGTAGTAGCGGTCGTTGGCACCGGGGACGCGCGCGGTCAGGTGATTGAAGATGCCCTCGTTGAAGCCGTGCATCACGGCCAGCCGATGTGCCGCCGCGAGATCGACCCGCGCCTGCCACCGCGCTGCACCGATATCGACTCCCGCCTCGATCGTCTCCACAAGCATCGTCGCTCTCCTGTGCGCTGGCTCAAGCGCACAGGTTCGGCCAAGGCGGGCCCTGCGTCAATGCCGCCTGGCCGCATGGCGGGCCCGCAGACGGCGCGGCGGCCAGGCTCGCTATGCCCTGATCCAGGTCTCCGAGAATGCCAGCATCGCCGTGCTGATGCGGTGGCCGGCTATGTCGCGCGGCACCGGCTTGCCGGGCAGCACGCGGCCGTTGACGGCGACGGTCGCGTTCTCGCAGCCGACGAAAAGGCTCGGCATGTGGTGCTTGCCGGTCGCCGACTTGTCCGGCGGCAGGGCAAAGCAGAACGGCTTGCCGAGGCCGCTCCAGGACAGCCGCACCGTGAGATCGCCGGCCTTGACCGTCTCGCTGTAGCTCGTCGCCGGGTCGCCGGCGGCCTCGACGCTGTCGAGCTTGCGGTAGGCGAGGTTCTTCAGGCCCGGCAGGCCCTTCCAGGCCCCGAAATTGGCCACGAAGTCCTCCACCAGATACCGCGCGAGCTTCTCGTTGTCGCTCAGGCAGATATTCGCCCGGTCGGCCGGGGGATTTGCGTCCTGCGGCGACTGCAGCAGCACCAGGGCATGGCCGCGCCCATGCGGCGACAGCACCACGCGAAAAAAGCTCGCCAGGGCGACGAACGGCCCGTCGGGGCTCTCCTTGAGCGAGATGCCCGGATTTTCGCCCGACCACTCGACATTGCCGGCAAATACGATCGGATCAGCCATGGTGTCCTCCTCTGTTTCGTGTCCGTGTCGCCAGGATGCCCGGCTATTGAAACGGCGTCTGAATCATTGCAGCCACAATCCCCCGGTGATGTTGATCGACTGGCCGGTCATGTAGTCCGCCTCGTCGGAGGCGAGGAATGCCGCCACGCGGGCGACGTCGTCCGGGTAGCCGAGACGGCCGAGCGGGATCAGCGAGACGCGTTCCTGCGCCGACGGCAGTCGCATGGCCTTGAACTCGACCTCGGCGCGGTCGCGCATGCCGGTTTCCATGATGATGCCCGGGCACACGGCGTTCACGGTGATCTTTTGCGGCGCGAGCTCGAGCGCCAGGGCCTGGGTGAGCGCGATGACGGCGAATTTCGACGCGCAATAAGCGCCGTAGGACGCCTTTCCGGTCTTGCCCATCCACGAGGCGATATTGATGATCCGCCCCTGTGGCTGCCTCTGCAGGTGCGGGATCGCGGCCTGGCAGCTGTGGAATACGCCGTCGACATTGACGCGGAACGTATCGTCCCAATCCCGCTTGGTCATCGTTGCGAGGTGGGCGATGCGCAGGATGCCGGCGCTGTTCACCAGGATGTCGAGCCGGCCGAGCTTTTCCGCGAGCTCGTCGATGGCGCGCCGGGTTGCCGCAATGTCGGTGACGTCCGCCACAGTGGCGTCCGCGACCCGGCCGAGATCGCGGACCGCCTTTGCGGTCTCTTCGGCGCCGGCCGCATTGCTGTCGATCACCCCGACCCCGCATCCTTCGAGCGCAAGCCGCATCGCGATGCGGCGGCCGATCCCCGATGCGCCGCCGGTCACGACGGCGATCCTGCCGTTGAGCTCGTACATGAGCGGGCCCCTTCTCGTGCGTCGATCGACATGGCGACAGCCATGCCGTCCTCCCCAGGATACGATATCATCGAACCCGGCCGCCCCGACAGGGCGGCCGGGAGTATCCTCAGCCCGGAAGGTGCCATCCATGACCACCGAGATTGCCAGACACGCGGCGGACCTCGAGCGGCTGCTCAAGCTGCGCTCGATTCCGTTCGGCATGAAGCTGTTCGAGGACCGCGCGGAGATGGAGGCGATCCCGAAGATCCGCCGGCCGCAGAATCGTCCACACGCTCGACCAGGTCGTCGGCGCAGGCCGCGCGGCTCGGCTGGACGGTCGGCATCACCGCGGAGGATCTGGTCGGCGCGCAATGCCGCGCCGTGGTCGGGCTCGGCAACGCCAAGGACCGAAGCTGGCGATCCGGCCAGCACATGGTCGGGCGTCTGGTACTGCGACGCCGGAGGATGCCGGCGCCCACCAGGCGGCGATGGAATGCGTGCCGGACGGGCGCTACGAGGCGCTGGCGCTGTCGCCGCTGTCGCGCGGCCGGCTCGATCCGCCCGACATCGCGCTGTTCTACGCCACGCCCGGCGCGATGATCTACTTCATCAACGGCCTGCAATGGTCGGGCTACAAGCGCTTCGACTGGAGCGTCGTGGGCGAGAGTCGGCCTGCGCCGATTCGCTGGGGCCGCGCGCTGAAGACCCGCCAGCCGAGCCTGTCGATCCCGTGCTTCGCCGAACGCCGCTACGGCGGGGTGCTCGACGACGAGATGCTGATGGCGCTGCCGCCCGACTATCTGCCGAAGGCGATCGCCGGCATGGAGGCGCTGGCGAAAAACGGGTTTCGCTATCCGTTCCCGCAATACGGCATCCAGCAGGACGTGCGCGCCGGCATGGCGGTAAGCTATCCCGACCGCAGGCGAACGAGTTGACTTTTTCATTTCTTCTCGACGACTATCGACCAGCAGTGCGTCAGTCTGCTATCAGCAGCCACTGAACGCGGCATGTGAGCTTTCCTTCAACCCGGGATGATTGCTATGGCCGACAAAAAAATCACCACCGAATCAATCGGCTCTGAAATTGCCGGCAGCCTCATTGCAACGGCGCTGTTCCAAGTCTTGGTCGAGAAGGGCTTGCTCACGACCGATGAGGCGGACGACGTCATAAACCGGGCTGCAAGTGTCGTGAGAGATTCGGTCATTCCCGAGGAACGAGCAGCTCTTGAGATCCTGCTGGGTCTCCAGCAGCGGCTTCATCTCTAACAATACATGAGCCGGCGGGTTCAAGAACAAGGCACATCAAGAACAAACGTGCGATTCCTCCACAGCCAGCAAACAGAGCCTAGAGCGCTTCCCGATCAGGTTGACCATGTAATCGGATGGGCCGTGGTAGGGAAGCGCTCTAGATTCGATACTTGTCGCATTTCCTTTCGGAAAACCGGTATCCACTTTTCCGGGAAATGCTCTAGCGAGACAGAGGCCAGCGCCGGATGAACATTCTCGGAATCAACGCTGTGTTTCACGAATCGTCGGCCGCATTGCTTGTCGACGGCGAGGTCGTGGCGGCGTGCGAGGAAGAACGGTTCAACCGCGTCAAGCATGGCAAGCCGGCGCTGGTCGACAATCCTCAGGAGCTTCCCGAGCAGGCGATTCGTTTTTGTCTGGATCATGCGGGGCTGCGGCCTGGCGAGATCGACCGCGTTGCGTACTCGTTCGATCCACGGCTTCGCCGCACGGATTTCCGCGCCGAGTGGTGGCCCGACCCCCGGATGGAGGTGCAGTTCCTGCGATGTCTCGATGAGGTCGGCGACGCCGCCGACAAGGTCCTCGGGCGGCGGCTCGGGCGGGCGCTGAAGTTCGTGCCCCATCATCTCGCGCATGCGGCTTCGGCCTACTATCCGTCCGGCTTCGACCCCGCCGCGATCCTCGTCATCGACGGCATCGGCGAGGCTGCCTGCTCGACGCTGGCGCGGGGCGACGGCGCGCGGATCAAGACCATCGAGACGTTCTCGTATCCGCACTCCCTGGGATTCCTGTGGGAGCAGGCGAGTATTCATCTGGGCTTTTCGCCCTATGATGCCTCCAAGGTCATGGGCCTTGCAGCCTACGGCGATCCCGACATGTTCAGTCGGCAATTCGCGTCGATCATCCCGGTGGGGGAGGACAACTTCACGGTAGATCCCGCTGCGCTCGGCTTCCCATCCGTCGCCCCCAAGGGGCTCGAGGATCTGTTCGGGCCGGCGCGGAAACCCGGCGAGGATATCCTTCCTCGGCACATGCATATTGCGGCGGCGCTGCAGGCCGCCACCAATGCCGCCGTCGCCGCTCTCCTGCGACGTCTCGAGCGTTCCGTCGGGCTCGAGCGGCTGTGTCTTGCCGGAGGCGTCGCGCTCAATTGCGTGACCAATGCGCTGATCAGGCAGGTGAGCGGCTTCTCCGATATCTTCATCCCGTCCGCGCCGCATGACGCGGGCACTGCGATCGGTGCGGCTCTTGTGGTTCATTGTGCCGAACGCGGTGCAAGTCCGCCGCGGGGCGGCGCGACCCCCTATCTGGGCCCGCAATTCGACGAACGCGAGGTTCTGGCTGCCGTCAAGGCGGCCGGCCTCACGCCGCGGCGAAGCAAGAACGTCGCCCGCGACGCCGCCGACATGATCGCCGACGGCAATATCGTCGGCTGGTTTCAAGGCCGCATGGAGTTCGGACCGCGTGCGCTCGGCAATCGGTCGCTTCTTGCCGATCCCCGCCGGCCCGATACGCGGGCTATCCTCAATCGCAGGGTCAAGCACCGCGAGGATTTTCGGCCGTTCGCGCCCAGTGTTCTTGCCGAACACGCGGACGAATGGTTCGAGCTCGGGCCGCACTTGGCGAGCCATGAATACATGCTGTTTGCCTGTGCGACAAAGGACGGACGTCGCGATCGCATTCCGGCCGTGATCCACCAGGATGGAACCGCCCGGGTGCAACTCGTCCGCCGCGAGGCCAATCGGCGTTTCCACGACCTGATTTCACGCTTCTTCGCGCGAACCGGCGTCCCGCTCGTTCTCAACACGTCCTTCAACGACAGCGAACCCATCGTATGCACGCCCGCCCACGCGATTGCCACGTTCCGCGGTACCGGCATCGATGCGCTGTTCATGGGCGACATTTGTCTGACATCGCAGACTTGAGCCGACCCGCCGTCGACGCCACCCAGCCGCCGCTGTCACGAGAGCATCGACAATCCAAAACCGGGCCGGCATCTACTTGGAGCGCAGCCGCTGTCGAGCTTTCGGGTAATCCCTGAAATGGCTATCACTCGGGGCAGATTGGGGATCATCCGGGGAAATCATGGTCAAGTTACGCAAGAATTGAAAGGACCGATAGAACCAATATTCGCAGCACATTTGCAAGGTTCCGGCGTTCCAGATTGGCGGGATCACCTTATTCGGGATGAAGAGGCTGCGGATTCACACCCTACGCGTGTAACAAAGACTTAACCAATACTTAACCAAACTTAACCAAGACTACTGAACGACTCCGGCGCGCAGCAATCTTTACCCTCAATCCCATGTGGCGCTTTGCCGCAAAAAAGTATTGATCTATGACCCTACGGCTGGTACCAGTATCGACTGGCGACCGTTCGCCGGCAAAGCTTCTTTGGCAGGAGAGGAACCCTCATGAGACGCTCGAAGGATGAATCGCAGAAAAAGCGCGGCGGTAAGGTGCTTGGCCTCGTTGGCGTGTCGTTTGCGCTCGCGGGTGCTGCCTGCGCCGAAAGCAACCCCGCGGAAGCTGCGGTCTCGCCGCAGACCAACGTGCGCACCCTCGATCTCCGCGAGATCGAGATGCTCGACGTGACGCTGGGGTCATTCCGTGTTTTCGACCGGGAAGATCCGCAAGCGAAAGGCGAGGTCGTCGCCGGGTGGTGGAGAGGCTGCCGAGGCTGCAGAGGCTGCCGAGGCTGCAGAGGGTGCAGGGGCTGCAGAGGCTGTGCTGGCTGACAGTCTGCATATTCTGACAACCTCCATTTCCCCGCGGCCCAGTCTCTTGCCGGCCGCGAAGAGGCGACATGAGGGCCCGAGAGTAGATCTCTCGGGCCTTGTGAAGCTTATATCATTGACCCTTATTGCCCTTCACAACCCAATATTCGCGTAGATGAACGACCGGGATGCCGAGCGGCCGCAACGACGTGTGGGCGGGCGGGCCGACCAAATGACCGGCGACAATTCTACGCAGCCTTCAGAGCAACGCAGCAACGACGTCATCCGGTTCGCGCCAAATTTCTCGGTTTATGTCCTGCCTCCCGACGCCGTCTGCCTCTATTCGGAGGACAGGAAGTTCTTCCTTCACGGCGAGCTCTACTGCGCGCTCGCCCCGCGGATCGGCGCAGGAGAGCGTCGAGAAGACATCGTTCGCGCACTGTCCGGCGAATTCCCTGCCGCAAAGATCGACGAAGCTTTCAAGCGCCTGCACGATCGCCGCTTTGTCGTGCCTGTGAGCACCGCCGATGGTGCCGCAGCCGCATATTGGGCCACCCTCGGGCTCAGGCCCGAAACCGCGCCGGAGAACCTCGGAAGGGTTTCCGTGCAGATTCAATCGATCGGGGCCGACGGCGGGAGCCAGCTGGATGCCGCGCTGCGCGAGCTCGGCGTTCGCCTTGTCGATCACTCGGCCGACCTGACCGTCGTCCTGGTCAACGACTATCTCGACGGCCAGCTGGCGGAATTCAACAGCCAGCGGCTGGCGCAAAAGCAGGACTGGCTGCTGGTGCAACCTTCCGGAATTTTTCCCCTGATCGGTCCGATCTTCAGCCCGGGAAAGAGCGCCTGCTGGACTTGCCTCGCCGATCGCATGAAATGGAACAGGCAGATCAAAGCGTTCCTCGACCGCACGGAGGCCCGCTGCGTCGCCGCCTCGCCGATCAGCAAGAACAAGGTGCTCGCGCAGAGCGCAATCGGGCTCGCGGCGCTCGAGATCGGCAAGGCGATCGCCAGCGGCTTTCGCACCGACTTGCACCACCATATCGTCAGCCTTGAGCTGTTGGGCTCCACGGTCATGAGGCACTACGTGCCGGCTCGGCCGCAGTGCCCATCCTGCGGCAGCAAGGACCTGCGCGACCCGGCCCGGGCGCCTGCGCCGATCAGGCTTCGTGCCGGCGGGAAGGTGGTCATGACGAGCGGCGGCTATCGGTCGGTGGCGCCGGCCGAGACCGTCGCGCGCTTTCGCAAGCACGTGAGCCCATTGACCGGCGTGGTGTCGCATCTCGAGCGGATCAAGAGCGGGCAACCCCTCGACGCCAGCTACCTTGCCAAGCACAACTTTTCGCCGCGTCCCAAGACCGTCGAGGCGCTCCAGGCCGGACTGAGCGGGGACAGCTGGGGCAAAGGCAGCACCGCCGAACAGGGCGAAGCCAGTGCCCTCATGGAGGCCATCGAACGCTATTGCGGGATATTCCAGGGCGACGAGATCAGGACGACCCGCAGGTTCGTGGATTTTGCGGCGGGCGATGCGATCCTTCCCAATGACATTCTGCTGTTGAGCGATGCCCAGCATGAGCCTGGCACGGATGGCGCGCAGTGCTCCCCCGAGGGGGCACAGCCGCGCTTCGATCCGTCAGCCGAGACGGAATGGTCGCCGGTCTGGTCGCTGCGCGAGGAGCGCTTCAAATATGTTCCGACGGGCCTCCTGTATTTTTTCCACGAGGGTCCCGGCAACAATCAGCTCAGCGCCGACTCGAACGGGTGTGCGGCCGGCAATACGCTTGAGGAGGCGATCCTCCAAGGTTTCCTCGAGCTCGTCGAGCGGGATGCCTACGCGATCTGGTGGTATAATCGCCTGCGACGCCCGGAGATCGATCTGGATAAGCTCGGCGACAATTACATTCGGGATCTGCGGACCCAATTCGCCGCGATGGGCCGCAGCCTCTGGGCGCTGGACGTGACGAGCGATCTCGGCATTCCGGTCGTCATCGCGGTATCTCACTGGACGGAAGACTCTCGGGAATACATCGATTTCGCAGCGGGCGCACATTTCGACCCGCGGATCGCAGCGCTCCGAGCGATGACCGAGCTCAATCAATTTCTGGCGATCAATCGGTTCAGGCCGCAACCCGACGATGACGGAACCGATCCGTTGCCGGTACCCTTGCGCAAGCACGCCTACGTGCTGCCTCTCGGCAAGGCATCCGTCCGGCGCGCACGGTTTACGAAATTCGCGAGTCTCGATCGGCGCGAGCAGGTCTTGGCGTGCGTAAAGCTCGCCAAGCGTCATGGGCTCGACTTCCTCGTCCTCGACCAGACCCGCCCGGACATCGAGGTTCCGGTCGTCCGGGTGGTCGTTCCGGGACTGCGGCATTTCTATCGTCGTTTCGCACCCGGCCGCCTCTACGACGTGCCGCTCAATCTCGGCCTGCGCAAGCGGCGGGTGAAGGAATCCGAGCTCAATCCCCTCCATCCGCGAACCTAGATTTGCGCCACCATCGGTCGAGCTCGCGCCTATCCAAGCCGCCGGCAGTGCTCCTCGCCCGGCTCAACCCCAATGTCACCCTCGAGGGATCGGCGGACGGAAACATCGCGGCTCTCGTTGACGGTCGCGCCGTCGGGCTGGGAAAGTTCAGCGCCAGCACCGCAAGGGACGCCGCTGATCTGCGAACGGGCCTGCAACTCGACGCATTCGGGTCCAGCGACGCAGACAACGAGAAGGAGATCCACGAGCTCGTCCGACGACTGTCACGGTGCGGCCTGTTGGAGTATCGCCTGGCCCGCACGCGGCGCGGCAAAGATCTGGTGATCATCGAGCCGCAGGTTCGCGATTACACGCCGCGAATACCCGAGCTCGGCGGCAGCGACGTGCTCGTGCTCTCCCGCTTCGCATACATGCGGCGGCGCGGCACCGACATGGTGCTCGAATCCCCGCGTGCCGGCGCGTTGTTCAGACTTTGCGATGTCGACATTGCGGCCACGATTGCCGGTCTGTCCGAACCGCAAACAATGAGACAGCTGCGCCGCAAGCGTGGCTTTCCTGGCGTCGAGCTACTGGGCTTGCTGGTTGATTGCCAGATCCTGTTTGTGCTCGACGCCAATCGCGACAAGGGACTGCGATCCTCCGAAGGGGACCCCAGCCTCGTTCTGTGGGATTTTCACGATCTGCTGTTTCATGCCCGCAGCACGATGGGGCGACATGCCAACCCATCCGGCGGCGTACTTGCCTACTCGCATCTCGTGGACCCGCTGCCGGCGGTAAGGCCTCGCTGGCCGGGCAAGGCGATCGACCTGCGCAAGCTTGCCGCACCGCCTGCACGGGCTGCCTCGTCGGTGGCGGCACTGCTGCGCCGACGGCATTCGACGCGCAGCTTCGATGAACGGCATCCGATCACCCTGGCAGAGCTGTCTCGGTTCCTCGACGGCACGGCGCGGATCCAGTCGCGGGAGCGGCTTCAGCTGGACGGCGACGATGGGCCTGTGACCGAGATCGCCGCACGGCCATACCCGTCCGGCGGGGCGAGCTACGAGCTCGAGCTCTATCTGGCGGTCGACCGGTGCGAGGGACTGGCACGCGGATTCTACCACTACGATGCCGACCGCCATGCCCTGGTGCCGATCGGGGTGAGCGAGCAGCAGCTCGAGGCGGTGCTGATCGACGCGCAGCTCGCCATGGGCGCTCCGGCACTGCCGCAGATCCTCATCACCATAACGGCGCGCTTCGGCCGCGTGTCATGGAAGTACAGCGCGTTCGCCTATGCGCTGATGCTAAAGCACGCCGGCGTTCTGATGCAGACCTTCTATCTCATGGCGACCGGCATGGAGCTCGGCGCCTGCGCGATCGGCGTCACCGATATTGATCTGTTTGCCAAGATGGTCGGGATCGAGTTTCACGTCGAAGGCCCGGTCGGACAGATTGCGATCGGTCGTGGCGTCGACGGCGAGGCAACTCCGGTCGCCGATTGACGAGCCTGCGAAGGCTCCTTTTGACATCACCGACATCGAGCCAGGCTGGGGGCGGAGCTGGCCAATATGACTGACAAGGCGCGACGCGATGTATTGATCGGAGCCGCAGCAACCGCCGCCGCGCTGGCGACATGCGCATGGACGCGCGAGGCATTCGCCCAGAAGATCGACACCGTCGCAACATCGGAATGGGATTACCGCACGATCAAAGAGCAAGTGGCGGCATTACAGGCTCGAAAAATTTCCGCGTTGGAGCTCGCAGATCATGCGATTGCGCGCATTGAGGCGGTGGACCGGCGCATCAATGCCGTGGTCGTCCGCGACTTTGCGCGCGCGCGCGACGCGGCCAAAGCGGCCGATGTCGCACTGTCGCGCGGCGAGACGCGTGCATTGCTCGGCGTCCCGATGACGGTGAAGGAATCGTTCAATATCGCCGGTTTGCCGACGACCTGGGGTCTCCCGGAATTCAAGGACTATCGGCCGAAAGAGGACGCGTTGGTTGTCTCCCGATTGAAGAACGCAGGTGCGGTCATCCTCGGCAAGACCAATGTACCGTTGTTGCTGAGCGACTGGCAGAGCTACAACGACATCTATGGAACAACCAATAATCCCTGGGATCTCCGCCGCACCCCCGGAGGCTCCTCGGGCGGCTCGGCTGCGGCGCTTGCCGGCGGCTTCGGGCCGCTGTCGCTCGGCTCGGACATCGGCGGCTCGTTGCGCGCACCAGCGCATTATTGCGGCGTTTACGCTCACAAGCCGACGCTGGGCCTTGTTCCTGCCCGCGGCCACACGGCGCCAGGGGGCCCGCCCATGCCGCGCGAAGGCGATCTGGTGGTTGTCGGCCCGATGACCCGGAGCGCCGCCGATCTCGGCCTTGCGCTTGATGTGATCGCCGGCCCGGACGAGCAGCGTGCCGGCATCGGATACCGGCTGGCCTTGCGCCCCGCCCGGCACGACGACCTCAAGACCTTCCGTGCCCTGGTGATCGACACGCATCCGCTCGCTCCAACGGCGAGCACGGTGCGGGTGGCGCTCGGTCGGTTGTCAGAGCGGCTCACCCGTGCGGGCGTCAAAGTCGCGCACGCCAGTCCGTTGCTTCCGGATCTTGCCGAATCGGCACAACTCTATGCGCGGCTGTTGTCCTCAATTTGGGGGGCCGGGTTGCGGCCCGGCGCCTACGCCAAGATCCGCCGGGAGGCCGAAGCGCTGTCGCCGCGGAATCGGAGCCTTGCCGCGGAGCGCACGCGCGGGGCGGTCATGAGCCATCGCGATTGGCTCACGGCCGACGAGGCGCGGGCCCGGCTTCAGCAGCAGTGGAGCCAGCTTTTTCGCGAATGGGACGTCGTGCTCTGCCCCGCGATGCCGACTCCCGCCTTTGCGCACAACCATTCATTCCCGATCGAGTCGCGACGCATAGAGATCGACGGCAAATCGTACTCCTACCTCGATGCACAAGTGGTATGGCCGGAGCTTGCCGCGACCCCCGGCCTCCCGGCAACCGTGGCGCCGATCGATCGTTCGGAGTCCGGTCTGCCGATCGGCGTACAGATCATCGGACCATATCTCGAAGATCGCACCACGATCGCCTTTGCCGAGCTTCTCGAGCGGGAGTTCGGCGGTTTCGCGCCGCCGCCGGGTTATGCGGAGCCTTTCCGGTAAATAAGAGACCCGGACTTGATCCCGCTGCGGCACCGAGAAGGGGATTGTGCCGCAACCCTCAAGCCCGCGGGTCGGTGTCGGCCGCGAGGCCGGCCTGGATGATCACGGACATTTCGCCGAACGCCTTGTTGAACGGGCGGACAATCCGATGGAACCAGTTCTTCCCGATCAGCAAGCCGGCTGGCACCGCCGCCGTTGGCGTCACTGGTGATCGTCCGCTCGGACGCCTGCCGGTTCGACAATTGAGGAACTCGCCCACGTCACCGTGGGCGAGTTTTTCTTTTTGCGTCTTGTCTGCGTATGCGTGCTCCGGTTGTCCGGCTGGGCGCAGCAGAGGTTCCCCGATTTGCGCTGATGCCTGAATTTCCTCGATAGCACTTACCCTGAGCGACAAGGTATTCTGCTCTTCCGAAGACTGTCGAACGCCTTGGTCGGGCCCTATGTGCCCGCGGCGCGACGGCGTCCATCAGGCCCCGCAACGAGCTGCCGGGCGAGTGCCATCCTCACTTTTCTCTCGAGCTCCCCCTCGAGGAACGGCTTTCTGATGATGTTGTCCTCGCCCACCTCGGCCAGGGCCTGGGTATCGGCGTAGCCGGTCACGAACAGGATCTGCAAGGGTGGGAACTTGCCCCTGATGTGACGGGCAAGCTCCGAGCCGTTCATGCCCGGCATGGCAAAGTCGACCAGCACGACGTCGATTCTCTGGCTGTGCTCGAGCAGCTCCAGCGCAGCGCCCCCGCTTCCCGCCTCGTGGACCGTATAGCCGGCATCGCGAAGGGTGGACGCGGTGACCTCGCGCACGCCGTCGTCGTCGTCCACCACCAGGACCGTTGCGGTCGCGATTACGGCCGGCTGGCTGCGACCGTCCAAGCCGCGGCCGGCCAGGCTGGAGACCGCGGCCGTGGCGCGAGGCAGATAGACCCGCACGCTGCTACCCTCCCCGACCCGGGTATCGATGCCGACGCCGCCGCCCGACTGTTTCGCAAACCCGAGCACCTGGCTCAACCCGAGGCCGGAGCCCTTCCCGATCTCCTTGGTGGTGAAGAACGGCTCGAACGCCTTTGCACGGATGACCTCGCTCATTCCGCTGCCGGTGTCGGTCACCGCCACCATCACGTACTCGCCCGCCGCCGGCTCTTCCGGCCGCTGCGGTGCTCCGAGAATCGCGTTGTCGGTCTCGATCGTCACCGTGCCGCCGACCTGCATGGCATCCCGGGCGTTGATCGCCAGATTGAGCACGACCAGCTCGATCTGGGCCGGATCGACCAGCGCCGGCCACAATTCGGGCCGCAGCACGGTCTCGATCCGCACCGTTCCGCCCATGGTGCTCTGCAGCAGATCACGCATGCCGCCGACCGCCGTATTGAGGTCGACCGGCTTGGGCTCGAGCCGCTGTCGCCGGGAGAACGCCAGGAGCTGCGCCGTCAGTGTGGCGCCGCGCTCGGCCGCGGTGCGCATGTAGCCGAGCCGCAGCGACAGCTTTTCATCCATCGCCGGCAGGCCGCGCTCGAGGAACCCGATATTGCCGAGAACGACGGTCAGCAGGTTGTTGAAGTCGTGGGCGACGCCGGAGGTCAGCTGCCCGATCGCCTCCAGGCGCTGCATCTGCCGCAACGTCTCCTCCACCCGCTCGCGCTCCTCGAGCTCGGTCAACAGCTGGCGGTTGGCTGCCGCCAGCTCGTTGGTGCGCTCCTGAACCCGCAATTCCAGCGTCTCGTTGAGCTGCTGCACTGCCCGCTCGGCCATGCGGCGGTCGGTGATGTCGACCGCGGCGCCGACCGCGCCGATCGGCCGATCGTCGGCATCGCGCAGCGGCTTCGCCTGTATCAGCAGGAACACCGAGGTGCCGTCGTCGAACGCCACCTCAAGCTCCTCGCTCGGAACGTCCTCGCCGCGGGCGGCCCGCTGCAACGGCTGCATCGTCGCATCGAGCGCGACGCCGTCGCGCAGCAGACGGAAATGATGCGGCCGCTCCGATTGCGGTGCGGTGAGTGGGGGATTGCCCTGGGGCACGCGCAGCAGCCGGCCGGCCAGCCGATTGCCCCAGACCGTGGACGCGTCCCGGTCATAGGTGAACCAGACGGCGGTCGGCACGGTCTCCAGCACCGTCTCGAGCTCGGTCGTCCGGGCCCGGAGTTCCTGGGCAATCTCGGTCCGCAGCTGCGCCATCTTCAGATTTGCCGAGACCCGCGCGAGGAGCTCGCGGGCCGCGAAGGGTTTCACCAGATAATCGTCGGCGCCGGCATCGAGCCCTTCGATCTTCGCTTCCTCGCCGGCGCGCGCCGACACCAGCACGACAGGAACCTTCTGCAGAGCGGGGTCCCGGCGGATCTCGCCCAGCAGGCCGAAGCCGTCGAGCTGCGGCATCATCACATCGCTGAGCACCAGGTCGGGACGCACGCCGGCGCATGGCGGCGAGCGCCGCACGCCCGTTGTCGACCTCGTCGACCTCGCAGCCGTGCCCGGTCAGCAGGCGGCGGACGTAGCCCCGCATGTCGGCATTGTCGTCGACGAGCAGGATGATGGGCTGCCGGCCGGCGATCGACATGCCGCCCTCTGCGGGAATTTCCGGCGCGCTCGGCGACTCCATCGTGGCGAGCTCGACAGCACTGTCGGGCAGCCAACGCCGCGCCTCCTCCAGATAGGCCTGCGTCCGGGCGGCGGGACGAGCCCGGGACGGCTCGCTTGCGATCCGCGCGCCCGGCAGGTGGCCGGTCCCCAGCGGCATCGTGACCGCAAAGGTGGTCCCGCGCCCGACCTCGCTCTCCGCCCGGATCGAGCCGCCGTGCAGCCGCACCAGCCCCTGCACCAGGGACAGGCCGATCCCCGAGCCCTCGAACGACCGGCTGGCCTGGCCCTCGATGCGGTGGAAGCGCTCGAACAGGCGCGGCAATTCGTGGGCGGGAACGCCGACCCCGGTATCCTGCACGCGCAGCTCGACGGAGCTGCCGTCCGGCCCGGGCTTCACCTCGACCTTGATCTCGCCGTCGAACGTGAACTTGAAGGCATTGGACAGGAGATTGAGGACGATCTTTTCCCACATGTCGCGATCGACATAGACGGGCTCGGCGAGCGCGGCGCAATCGACACGCAGGCGAAGCCCGGCCTGCTCCACCGCCGAGCGGAAATTCGACGCAAGCTCGGCGGTCAACGCGGCAAGATCGACCGGCTCGAACGTCGCCTGCATGCGTCCCGCCTCGATTCGGGAAAAGTCGAGCAGCGTGTTGACGAGCTTGAGCAGGCGCAGTCCGTTGCGATGCGCGACCTCGACGAGATGCCGATGGTCGGCACCGTCCGCCGCAGGTCGGGCCAGCGCCTCCTCGAGCGGCCCGAGCATCAGGGTCAGCGGCGTGCGGAACTCGTGGCTGACATTGGAGAAGAACGTCGTCTTGGCGCGGTCGAGCTCGGCGAGCGCTTCGGCGCGCTTGCGCTCCTCCTCATAGGCCGTGGCATTGGCGATCCCCGCCGCGATCTGTCCGGCCACCAGATCGAGGAATCCCGCATAGCTCTCATCGAACCGCCGATAGGGATTGATCCCGACGACGAGGAATCCCGCCGGTCGATCCTGGCCCTGGCGGGCAATGGGCACGATGGCGGTTTCGGTCGGCGGCCGGTCCCAATCGCCGACCGGCAGCACGTCGAAACGCGCGGCCAGATCGGGCACAACGATGGTCCCGCTGCCCGGCCGCAGATCGTGGCCAGACCAGATGCCTGCAGCAGCAACATCGACGCTGGGCGGCGCCGCCGGGTGATCGGGCGCAATGCCGGTCGCACAGGCCAGTTTCGCCACCGACCCGCCGTTCTCGAACAGGTAGGTCAGAGTGAACGGCATGTCCCGGCGATTGGCGCTCACCGAGCGTGCGATCGCCGCAAAAACGGCCTCGCGCTGGTTGGTCCCGGCAAGCTCCGCGGCGAGGTCGCGCAGCGTAGCCGAGCCGCCGCTCGCCGATGACCCGCTCGGTCTCCTCCGTGACCACGCACAGCATCCCGGCGACCGCGCCGAGATCGTCGGGCAGCGGGCTATAGGAGAACGTGTGGTAGGTCTCCTCGAGGTATCCGCTGCGTTCGCAGGAACAAGAGCAGACCCTCGTCCCAGGTCGCCGAGCCGGTGTTGAGCACGGTCTCGATGCGCGGTCCGATGTCGTTCCAGATCTCCGCCCAGACCAGCGCCGAGCGGCGATCCGAGGGCCCACGCGTGCTTCACGCCCAGCGTCGGCCGGTAGGCGTCGTTGTAGAAGAAGGTCGAGCTCCGGGCCCCAGCCCATCCACATGGCGTAGCGCGAGGTCGAGCATGATCCGCACCGCGGTCTTGAGGCTCTGCGGCCACCCCTCCACCGGCCCGAGCGGGGTCCGCGACCAGTCCTTGGCGCGCATCAGCGCGCCCATCTCGCCGCCGCCGGCAAGAAAGGACGTTGGTTCAACAGGAGACGCATCCCTCGCGGGCTGGCCGTACCGACCGTGCATGACCCCTCCAAAACCTAACTCAACGCCAGCCCTGGGGTCTTTGTTCCTTGCCGGCACCGTCGAACATCGGCCCTGCGGCGCCGTCGCAACCTATGATCGCATACCGACCAACACGACAAGCGAGCTGATGCCATGCCCACTGACTTCATCACTCGCCGACGCGCTCTCGGGCTCATCGGCGCGACGGGAATGCTGCCAAGCGCCAGGCCCGGCCGTGCGGCGGCGGGCCAGAACCCGCAGAAAACGGTCCTGCTCTTCACCAAATCCTCCGGTTTCGAGCATGACGTGGTGAAGGGCGCCGGCGAGGATGCATCGCTCGTCGACAGAACGTTCACCGACATCGGGAGGGCGAACGGCTTCACATTGGTCGCCACCAAGGATGGGCGCGTCTTCGACGGCGATCTCGGCCGCTACAATGCTTTCGCCTTCTTCACCACCGGCGACCTGACCACGGCAGGCACCGACCGATCGCCACCCATGAGCCCGCGGGGCAAGCAGGCGCTGCTCGCCGCGATCCGGCGTGGAAAGGGATTCATCGGGGTGCACTCGGCGAGCGACACGTTCCACTCGACGGCGGGCCGGGAGGCGGATCCCTACATCGCGATGCTCGGCGGCGAGTTCTTGAGCCACGGAAGCCAGCAGGCTGCCGGCGTGACGGTGATCGACGCAGACTTCCCCGGCTTGCGCCATGCAGGTCCGCGGTTCTCGATCACGGAGGAATGGTACTCGCTGAAGAATTTCGCCAGCGACCTCCATGTCCTGCTCGTGCTGGAGACCGCCGCGATGCAGGAGCCCGAATACCGGCGGCCGGTTTTTCCGCTCGCCTGGGCTCGCCACGAGGGAGAAGGCCGCGTGTATTATAACGCGATGGGCCATCGGGCCGATGTGTGGAGCAGCGCGGGTTTTCGGGAGATGCTCGCCGGCGCGGTAGCCTGGGTCATCGGCGACGCCGAGGCCCGGATTGCCGCCAACATGGCCGAGGTGACACCACAGGCCGCCGTGCTGCCGCCGGAATAGCGGTGAATCCGTAAACCGGCCGATCGGCTAGGCGATCCGGCCTGTTGCGGTGTCGATTGGGATCGCGAAGCAACGTCGTACAATGCGGCCACAAGAAGAGCGGCGCGAATGACCGAAACGGCACTGAACGTCGCCTCCCTCCTGTTCCTCGGCTTCTTTCTCGGCATCCGGCATGCGACCGATGCCGACCATGTGGTCGCCATCGCCACCATCGTCAGCCGCGAGCGCAGCATGGCGCGTTCGGCAATGATCGGCGCCGCCTGGGGCGTCGGACATACCGTCACGGTGATCGGTGTCGGCGTCACGATCATCGTGTTCGGCGTCGTCATCCCGCCGCGCGTCGGCCTGTCGATGGAGTTCGCCGTCGGCATCATGCTGGTGGTGCTCGGGCTCATCACCCTCACCGGACTGGGCCGCGCCGTGGGCGCCGCCGCTCAGGCGGGTGCCGCAGACGACCTGCACGACCACCTGCATGCGCACGGCGACTACCTGCATCGGCACCCGCACGGCCATGGACCGGACGCCCACGGGCATGCCGAAGACCGCACACCGCTGGCGCGGCTCGACCGCAGCCGGCTCGGCCGGCTCATGCGCCATCGGTGGATGCGGCCGTTTGCGGTCGGCCTGGTTCACGGCCTTGCGGGATCCGCCGCCGTCGCGCTGATGGTGCTCGCGATCATTCGCGATCCGGCGCCGGCGATCGGCTACCTGCTGCTGTTTGGGCTCGGCACGATCGGCGGAATGATGCTGATCACGATGGCGCTGTCGGCACCGTTTGCGTTCACATCTGCAAATTTGCCAAAATTCAATTGGCGGCTCCGCGCCGCCTCCGGCCTGATCAGCTTCGTGTTCGGCGTCGTTCTGATCTACGGCGTCGGCTTCGCCGATGGCGGCCTGTTCACCGACGCGCCGATCTGGGTGCCGCATTGAACGAGAGCGGCACGCCAGACCACCGTGATCCGCAGACCTGCTCCGTCGCCGGATGCGTTGACCGTTGCGGAAACCGGAGGATACACTCCGGCAAACCATAAACGGGAGGATGCGCCATCCAGACGATCGGCATCCCCGGAATGCGGCCGGTGTTGCTGGCGGGCGTGATCGCGGCGCTCGTCGCGACCGTGGGCGCTGCGTTGCTCCACGAGATGCGCCAGCGGCCGGCGCCGCAGCCTACCCCAAGCACATCGCCAAGACCGCAGCCGCCCGCCTTGACCGCCGACGAGGAGCACTACGCATCGGCGCTGTGGGCGGTGCACCGCGAGGTCACGCCCTCGGCAGTGGCGATGAGCTTTGCCGGTATAGCCTATCAGACCGACGGCCGGGATGCGCGCGAGCTCGCCGCAAAAGTCGAGCCGCTGGCCAGGTTCTTCCACGACGCGGAGACGCGGGTGCGCGCGCTGACCTCGGCACGCTTGGCCCCGGCGTCATCCGGACGATCGGGTTGTCGGCGCGGGTGACGCAGACGGGCACGTACGCGAACTGCGCAACGGTTGTCGGTGATGGTGGGGACACGAACGCGGCGAACAACAGGGACTGCGCGGAGACGCTTGT
>CAVWIS010000070.1:0-30322 GCA_963755055.1 uncultured Alphaproteobacteria bacterium
TTCATAACAGTTTTACCGAGTTCATCGACGGATCCTTGAGACGCATGGCGTAGTGAGGGCCGCCCGGGCGGGCTTATCCGTCGTTCGCCGGCAGGTAGATGCGCCGGAAGGCTTCGACGAAGCGCGCGCGGTCGGCCGGAACATCGCCGGGCGTCATCCCCGCGGAGAGCGCGGCGGTCAGCCGGCCGAGCTCGTCCACAAGGGCGACGATGGCGCTCGCGCCGGCGGCCAGCGCGGCGAGCATCGCGGGATCGTCGCGATCCTCCCGGCGAAATCCGGTGCGGCTCACCTTGCGGGCGGCGGCGCGCGCCTCGAGCACCAGCTCGCGTGCGGCGTCATCCGGCACGGAACCTGGATTGGCGCACGCCGCTCGGAGCGCCGCGGCGATCTCCTCGCGCACCGGGCCGGCGACCTCTTCGTCGTCGGACGACACCGCCCCGCCCGCCAGGGAGCCGATGACGGCCCGCACCGACCGCGGCCCCCCGAGATGGTTGAGGAGGATCGCGGCCTCGGGAGCTCCGTGCTCCATCAGCAAGGATAGCGCGGCCAGGCATTCGATGCGGAGTTGTCCGCGCAGGTCCGCATAGGCGGCCGTGCATGTGGCGTAAGCCGCATCGTCGACCGCGTCGATCGCCTGGGCGATCGCGGGCGCCGCCGCCGCGCGCTTGCGCAGGCGGGCCACGATGGACGCCTGGGCGGCGCCGAACACGTCGGCGCGCAGCAAGGTGAGGCGGAACGCGAGATCGAAGCGTTCGTCGCCGGCAAGGCCACCCTCGCGGTGCCCGGTTTCCTCGTCGTCTCCCGATTCTCCGGCTTCCTCGTCGGCCGGGGCGCCGAGATAGTTGAGCAGCAGATGCAGCTCCTTGCGGGTCAGCCATTTGACGGGGCTCGCCGGCAGCGATGCGAGGGGCGACCGCCACGGCTCGATGCCCGACCCGCCGGCGTCGTCGATCGAAGGCTCGCCGCGGGCGGTCTCGAACCCCCGGCCAAGCGAATCTTCCAGATGCCGGGCGGCGGCCGCGTCGCGCAGAGCCTGGCGATATCGCATGAGCGCGGATGCCGCCGAGCGGTAGAGCCGAAAACCGTCGATCCTCTCGTCGCCGGCTGCCGAGGCGATCGTCGTCCAGAACGTGAGGATCCCCTCATCGTCGATCGCCTCCGGCGCCACGCTGCCCCGGCTCGCCAGGAACGCACGGATGCGCTGCGCCTGGCGGAGGTGGTTGGCGCTCTCCAGCCGGTCGCTCAACCAGCTATTGAGCGCGGCGTGCAGGCTGCGCGCGACCTCGTCGGCGGACCGCGCCGGGGCGCCTGGCCGCACCAGTGGGGCGAGCAGATCGGCGACCGCCGAAAATGCCAGCGCGTTGTGGAGAAAATCGATGAGCGCGGCGAGGCGCGGCATCTGCGCGAAGTCGATCTCGAACGGCGCGATCCTGTGTCCCCGCGGCGCCAGGGCCGGCTCGCGCAGGCGGACCCCTTCGTCGGTCAGGATCGCCACTTTGGCCGGCAGGCGACCCTCGGCGGCCGCCGCCAGCAGCGCCTGGCGAAATTGCCTCCCCCGCAACGCGGTGAGCCGGACATAGAGAAAGCGCAGGTAGTCGCGCCCGTCCGCCAGCGCCATCAGCCGCACTAGGCGCACGACGCCGGCGAATGCCGGCGCCGAGCGGCGCGCTGCGGTCGGTCACCCATCGACGCAGCGCCATGCCGTCGCGCGGCGGGCACCACGGCGCCCCGGACGCCTCCTGCCGCTCCAGCACGACGGCAAGCGCATCGGCGACGTCCTGGGCGCCGGGCGAGCCGGTCATGGAAATGTCCCTCGGGTCGGCGGGCCGCAGGCCCGGCCGGAAACGATGCCACGCGTGTCCGGCGCTTGCCAAGAACGGCGTTGTTCCGCTCGACGATGGACAGCCGGACGGCAGCCTGTGCCGGTCAGGGCGACCTCGTCATCGCCATTGGCGACCAAGATGGAAGTCCTCGTCGAAAATGGCGCGTCATGGTCGTTCTGCGCCTTCCGTTTGGGAAACTCAAAGGCGCAACATTCCTCTGAACGATTGTTAAGAGGCTTCTCTTATGACATGCAGCTTGAGCCGACGCATTTGGCGCGGCCCTGGTCGCCGATACGGTCGCATCGCACGGTCTGCGAGACACGCGGTGCAGTGTTCCGGCATGCATATCGACGGCAAGCGCTGCGCCCGACCACGTCTCCATCGCAGGATCGGATATGCCCATGACGATGATCTCCAACATAATCGACGACCTCGAGGAAACCCTGTCTCAGGGCACGGAGGCGGGTCGTGTCGAGGCCCTTCAGCGCGTCGCTGATCTATTTCTCTCCGCATCGCCAAGCTACTCCGACGAGCAAATTGCCCTGTTCGACGACGTGTTCGATCAGCTCGTGGCGAATTTGGAAATCTCGGTCCGCGCCATGCTCGCCAATCGCCTTGCTCCGGTTCCCAATGCGCCGCCGATGATCATTCGGACTCTGGCGTTCGATGGCAGCATCGAGGTAGCCGGACCCGTCCTGACCCAATCAAAGCGTCTGGACGATCCGGCGCTCATCCACAATGCGAGGAGCAACGGGGAGCGTCATTTGCTGGCGATTTCCCGACGAAATGCCATCAGCGAAGCCGTGACCGACGTGCTTCTCACGCACGGCAGTCGACAGGTTGTGCTCAGCGTGGCTGGGAACTCGGGAGCAAAGTTCTCCAACTCGGGATTCGCGGCGCTCGTTCAGCGCTCGGAGCATGACGATACTCTCGCGGAGACCGTGGGCACGCGACCCGATATTCCTCGGAATCACTTCCTGAGGCTGCTGGAAAAAGCGTCCGAAGCGGTTCGCGAGAAGCTCGAAGCGGCTGATCCGGCGGCGTCACGCGAGATCAGCCGGACGGTCGTCGAGGTCGCGGCGCAAATTCAGGCCAACTCGGCCGCACAATCCGGCCGCTACGCCTCCGCCGAGCGGGCGGTCAGGTCGCTGCATACGTCCGGGCAGCTTGATGACGGTCATGTCGAGGCTTTCGCCAAGGGCGGACAGTTCGAGGAGACCGCGGTCGCGCTGTCGATCCTGAGCGATCTGCCGATCGGGTTGATCGAGCGTCTGATGGTCAAGGACCGCCTGGAGACGGTGCTGACGGTGGCAAAAGTCAGCGGCCTGTCCTGGTCGACGACGAAGGCCGTCCTGGCCCTGCAGAGCGGCGAAGGCGGCCTCTCGCCGCACAACGCGGAGCAGTGGATGGGAATTTTCATGCGGTTCAAACCGGCGACGGCACAGAGAATAGTCAGCTTCTACCGGACGCGCGAAGCGGCCGGCATCGGGCAGGAGGCGGACGCGGTCAGAGCGGGCTGCGCCTGAGCAGCGACATGGGGAGGCAATACAGACCTCCCCGATCCCACCGCCGTCATTCTTTCGCGCTATCGCACCAGAGTGCCGATGCGACCGGTACGGATCTCCGGGTGGCTGCCGTCGCGGTCGATGGAGAAGAAGATCATCGCGGCGCGGCCGACCAGGTTCTCGAACGGCACGTAGCCGATCTGGGTGAGCAGGCGGCTGTCCGACGAGTTGTCGCGGTTGTCGCCCATCATGAAATAGTGGCCGGGCGGCACCAGGAATTCCTGGGTGTTGTCGAGGAACCCGTTGTCCACCAGATCGAGCGTCTGGTAGCTCGGTCCGTTCGGCAGGGTTTCCCGCCAGCGCCTGACCGGCACGATGCGGCCGTCCTGCCGATCTTCGAAATCGTCGATGCGCTCGCGCTTGACCGCCGAGCCGTTGATGACGAGCTCGCCGTTGCGCATCTGGATGCGGTCGCCGGGCAGGCCGACGATGCGCTTGATGTAGTCGGTCGTGTCATCCCGCGGCAGGCGGAACACCACCAGGTCGCCGCGCTGCGGTTCGGACGCCAGGATGCGCCCGGAGAAAAGTCGCGGCGAGAACGGCAGGGAATAGTGCGTATAGCCGTAGGGATACTTGGCGACGAAGAAATAATCGCCGATGAGCATCGTCGGCATCTCGGCGCCGCTCGGGATGTAGAAGGGCTGGAACAGGAAAGTCCTGAAGAACACTGCGGCGGCCAACATGAGGCACCAGACGACCGCGGCGCTGCCGACGGTCCGGACGAAGCCGAAGCCCTGCGCGCGCGACAGCATGAGCAGCGTCATCGCCACCGTCCATAGGGCCAGGATCCCCATGATGACGGTAAGCACGGTGACGACCGGAGCGCGGGCGGCAGGGCCGCCGAAATACCTGAGCCACAGCGCGGCGACGATGCCCAACACCAGACCGAGGATGGCCGGCAGCAGGCTCCAGGCGACGACCGCGCGAAGCTGAGCCGGGGACGCGCGGCCGCGGAACAGCATGCCGCTCCAGCGGTACAGCAATGCGCTGAGATAAACCGAGACGATGCCGACAAGGGCGCCGACGGCGGTGAGGCCCGCAGCGAAGCGCCATTCCGCCAGCTCGGCGGTCAGGCGCATCGAGAGCAGCGACGCCGCCAGGTAAGCGATGCCGCCCATCGCGGCCAGCATCAGCACATGGCGTCGGGGATCGCCGGCGAGGATGCGCCCGATCGTGTCGCGTGGCCGCAGCCACGCGGTGACCCAGGGCGAGGGGCCGGTGGCCGGGTCGGGAGCGGAGGTCATCGTGTCCTCGCAATGCGAAGCGTGGCGGGCCTCAAACGATCGGCGAGCAGACCCTGCCGGAGTCCGCCACGACGTTCAACAGGAGTCTTTTCCTTGGGCGTCCCGTAAGGAAAAGCGGAGATTGACCAATCAGGTTGTCGGGGATAAGCGAGCCTTGGGCTCCCGACCTGGCGCCTAGCGAGAGCAATTCATGGCCAAATCGTCGCCGAGGATCGTCGTCTGCGGCGCGGGCATCGCGGGGATCTCGGCGGCCTATCATCTCACCGTCGTGCACGGCTGCGACAGCGTGGTGATCGTCGAGCAGGGCAGCCCGTTGTCGCTGACGTCCGACAAGTCGACCGAGGCGTATCGCAACTGGTGGCCCGGCCCCGATCGGGCGATGACCGCCTTCATGAACCGCAGCATCGACCTCATCGAGGAGATCGCGCGGTCAACCGGCAATCGCATCAATCTGAACCGCCGCGGCTACCTGTTCGCCACCGCGGATGAGACAAAAATCCGCTTCCTCCGGACGATGGCGGCGACGGCCGAGCAGCGGGGAGGGGGGCCGGCAAGAATTCACGAGACGGCATCGAGCCCCTATGTGCCGTCGCCTGAGCGCGGCTTCGACTTGGCGCTCACCGGCGCCGACGTCATCACCGACAGAGCTCTCATCCGTCGACACTTTCCCTGTCTGTCGCCCGCGACCGTGGCAGTCGCGCACGCGCGCCGCGCCGGCTGGCTGAGCGCGCAGCAGCTCGGAATGGTGATGCTGGAGGCGGCCCGCGAGCGCGGAGCAAAGCTCGTGAGAGGCAGGGTCGCGGGTATCGGCATCGGCGGCGGGCGGGTTTGCTCGGTCGACGTCGAGCACCAGGGCGAGCGCCGGTCGCTCGAGGCGACGCATCTGGTGCTCGCCGCGGGACCGATGCTGAAGGCGACGGCAAAACTCATCGACGTCGAGCTGCCGATCGTCGCCGAGCGCCATCTGAAGATCAGCTTCCCCGACACGCTCGGCGCCGTGCCGCGCGGATCGCCCATGCTGATCTGGCTCGACGAGCAGCATCTGCCCTGGAGCGAGGAGGAGCGCGCCGCGCTCGCCGGCGAGGCGGAGACACTCTGGCTCATCGAAAAGTTTCCCGCCGGCGTCCATGGACGGCCCGACGGGACCGGCGCCGGCACGGCCCTCCTGGTTCTCTTCAACTACGACAACAGCCCCTCGGACGTCGTCTTTCCGTTGCCGGAGGAGGCACACTATCCGGAAATTGCGCTGCGCGGCATGTCGACCATGGTCCCGGCGCTGAAGGCCTATGTCGGGAAAGGGGCGCGCCCCTATGTCGACGGCGGCTACTACATCAAGACGCCGGAGAACCGCCCCCTCATCGGTCCGCTGCCGGTCGAGGGGGTTTTCGTCTCGGGCGCATATTCGGGATTCGGCGTGATGGCTTCGTGCGCCGGCGGCGATCTGGTCGCCCGGCACATCACCCAGCGCGCGCTGCCCGACTACGCGCCGGCCTTCCTGCTGTCGCGCTATCAGGACCCGGAGTACCGCGCGTTGCTGGACAAGTGGGGAGACGGCGGCCAGCTCTGACGCGAGCGTCACTTGGCCGGCTGCGTCTCCTTGGCGCTCGGCCGCGACAAGAGCCGCTCGCTCCAGGCGGCGACCGCAGGCGGTGGGGCGATCTCCATCAGCGGCAGGAACTCCAGGAACGGCGCATAGGCGACGTCGGCGAGCGAGAATGTTTCGCTCACCAGATAGGTCTTGTCTGCCAGGTGCTTTTCCAGGATGGCGAGATGTTTTTCGATCTCCGCCTTGGCATCCGCCATGGCGGCAACGTTCCAGCGCTCCTTGGGCAGGAACCGCTTGGGAAACACGATTGTTCCCGCCTGGCGGGTGAGCTGCAGGTCGCAGAGCTTCATGTGCATGTCGACCTGCGCGCGCTGCCGCACGTCGGAGGGGACCAGGGCCGGCGTCGGATGGGTCGCCTCCAGGTAGTTGAGGATCGACGTCGACTCGTAGAGCACGAAGCCGTCCTCCTCGAGCGTCGGGACACGGCCATAGGGATTGAGCGACAGATAGGGCTGCTCGCGATGCTTGCGTGCCACCATGTCGACGACGACGAGCTCGTGCGGGATCTGCTTTTCGCTCAACGCGATGCGCACGCGCCGCGAATAGGTGGAGAACGGATGGTAGTGCAGCTTGATCGTCATGGCACGTCCTCGTTGATTGTACGGTCATCCACCGGCGTGAGCCTGGGAAGAATTTCGGCGGTCGAGGGAAGGGATCGCGGCAAACGGGGTGCCGTCTCGCCTACAGCGCGACCTCGATTAGGTTCGGTCCCGCGGTCCTCACGCCCTCGGCAAACCTGGCATTGAACTCCTCCATGGTCTCGACGCGGCTTGCCGGCACGCCCATGCCGCGCGCGAGCGCGACCCAGTCGAGATCGGGGCGGCCGAGGTCGAGCATGTCGAGCGCCTTGCGGCCGAGATTCTGCGCGCCCGACATTGGCGAGCTCGTCGCGCAGGATCGCGTAGGTGCGGTTGGCGAAGATCAATGTGGTGACGTCGAGCCTCTCGCGCGCCTGCGTCCACAGCGCCTGGACGGTGTACATGGCGCTGCCGTCGCCCTCGAGCGTCACGACCTTGCGGTCGGGGCAGGCGACCGCGGCGCCGGTCGCCAGCGGCATGCCAATGCCGATCGAGCCGCCCATGTTCTGGAGCCAGTCATGCGGCCGCGGCCGAGCGCGTCGGCGCGAAGAAGCCGCGGCCGGTCGTGACCGCCTCGTCGACGACGATCGCATTCTCGGGAAGCAGGGCGCCGAGCGACGGGCCGAGCGATTCCGGGCGTGATCTTGCCCGAGCCCGGCGCGCGGCGGGGCGCTCGGCGCCAGCACCGGCTTCGCTCCGCGGGCGCCGAGCTCGTCGGCGAGCCATTCGAGCGCATGGACGAGGTCTTCTTCGGGCCGCGCCAGGACATGCATCTCGGCGCCCTCGGCGGACAGCAGGCTCGGCTTGTCCGGATAGGCGAAGAACGCGACCGGCGGCTTGGCGCCGACCAGGATGATGTGCTTGAAGCCCGTCAGCACCTCGAGCGCCTGATCGACCGGATAGGGGATGCGTTCGACCGACACACGGCCGCCGCCGCGCTCCATGCGGCGCGTTGAAGGTCTGGGCCATCAGCCTGGCGCCGGTCTTCGCCGCGATGCGGCCGGCGAGGTCGAGGCCTTTCTCGCGCAGCGCCCGTCCGGTGAGCAGGATCAGCGTCGGCTCGCCCGAGCGCAGCACCCGCGCCGCCTCGGCGACTGCCTCGGTCCGCTACCGGCGTCGGCTGCGCGCCGCTCGCGCACCGGCGCGACCCCGTCGGCCTCGTTCCACGCGGTGTCGGCCGGCAGGATCAGGGTCGCGATCTGGCCGGGCGGCGTCATCGCGGCGGCGATCGCCGCGGCGCCGTCGGCGGCGACCGAGCGGGCGTCCGGCGAGGTGCGCACCCAGCCCGAGAACGACCGGCGCGACGGTCTCGATGTCGGAGGTCAGCGGCGCGTCGTAGCTTGCGATGATAGGTCGCGTGGTCGCCGACGATGTTGACCATCGGCGTCGAGGCCTTGCTTGGCGTTGTGCAGGTTGGCGAGCCCGTTGCCGAGGCCGGGCCCGAGATGCAGCAGCGTCGCCGCCGGCTTGTCGGTCATGCGGGCATAGCCGTCGGCCGCGCCGGTGACCACGCCCTCGAACAGGCCGAGCACGCAGCGCATGCCGTCGACCCGGTCGAGCGCCGCGACGAAATGCATCTCCGACGTGCCGGGATTGGCGAAGCAGACATCGACGCCGCCGCCGACCAGCGTGCGCACCAGGCTTTCTGCGCCGTTCACGAAAATCCCCCGATGTTGTGAGCTCAACCGACTTCGTTGCTGAAACGGATCGTCTTGTTCTCCAGTCCCTCCAGCACCACCGGCAGGCCGCCGCTGCGCATCATCCATTCGAGCCGATGATCGCGATACTGCCGCCGGTATTTTCCGCTGCGCAAGGCACCGCTGGCGTCCGGAAATTTTTGCAGGTAGGCCTCCGCCGCCGCGATGACCGGCACCACGCTGGCGCGCTGCCGCGTCCGCTCGAGCCAGGCGCTGAGCCGGCTTCCCGCCTTCGGCTCGATCCGGCTGCGGGCGGAGTTCTGCACATGGGGAAAGACCGAGAGGTCGCCCCAGCCGAAACTCTCTCCGGTGAACCAGGGGCGGTCGCCGAGCTCGCGCTCGAGCCAGTCCTGCAGCCGTGTGGTCTGCTCGCGCGCGGTGGCGAGGAGCTTGTCGCGCAGCTCGCCCGCGGCGCGCTTGAAGAAAACGACCTCCAGGATGCCCCAGTTGATCGCCTCGTACTGGGTATCCATCGTATCCTCGATCATGCGCACTCGCGCCCGCTCGGCCGGCTCGCGCGGCAGCAGCGGCGGTTGCGGCCACCTGTCCTCGATATATTCCAGGATGATGGTGGAATCGAAGATTCTCACATCCCCGTCGGCCAGCATGGGCACTTCGTGGCGCGGGTTGCGCTCGATGAAACCCTGGTCGCTGGTCGCGCCCGAGCCAAATCGCTCGGGCAGCTTCAGCTCGAAGGGGACGCCCTTCTCGGCGAGCGCGATCCGGCATTTCTGCGAGTAGGGCGACAGCGGGTGCTCGTACAGCGTGATCACGTCATCTCCCCATGTGGCGCGCCGGGTGGCTGACAATTCCGGTCCGCGAAATTCCCCGCGGTAACCGTCCGCACACGGCTGTGTTGCGTCGCCCGGCGGCACTGTTACACTTATTCCCGATAGTGGGACAGGTGGGGCCGCGGCCGTCGAGCCTGGTTTCTCCGGCGCGGCAGGAAGGCGTTCGATGGACGACGAGGTCCGGGCAAGCTCCGGCCTCGACCCCGCGCACCGAAAGGGGCCTCGGCGTGGGCCCCCGTGGGGTCGGCGACGGCCTGACCGTTACGGCGGTCAGGATGCTGCGCCGGGGCGCGGCCGACCGACCTATGCGGCGCTGGATCTCGGAACCAACAATTGCCGGCTGCTCGTCGCCCGACCCGCCGGGGACGGCTTTCGCGTCATCGACGCGTTCTCCCGCATCATCCGTCTCGGCGAGGGCATGTCGGTCACCGGCCGCCTGAGCGAGGCCGCCATCGGCCGCGCCCTGGTGGCGCTGGCGATCTGCCGGGACAAGATGCGCAATCGCGGGGTGACGCGCGCGCGCCTGATCGCGACCGAGGCGTGCCGTGCGGCCGGCAACGGCCTGGAGTTCCTCGCCCGGGTCCACGACGAGGTCGGGCTCGACCTCGAGATCGTCGGTCGCGACACCGAGGCGCTGCTGGCGGCGACCGGTTGCACCCCGCTGCTCGATCCGGTGGCCGAGGGAGCGATCCTGTTCGACATCGGCGGCGGATCGTCGGAGCTGGTGCGTCTCGGACGCGGTGAGCCCAGTCGCCGCGGCCCGCCGCCGCCGGAAATCCGCGGCTGGATCTCGCTGCCGATCGGCGTCGTGTCGCTGGCCGAGCGTCACGGCGGCATGCGCGTCGACCGCGCGCTGTACGAAAAGATGGTCGACGAGGTCGCCGAGCTGGTGAGCCCGTTCGCCGTCGAGCACGGCACCAATATCTGCCTGGATACGATCCACATGCTCGGCACTTCGGGCACCGTCACCACGATCGCCGGGGTCCATCTCGACCTCCCGCGCTACGACCGCCGCCGCGTCGACGGCAGCTGGATGACGAGCCACGAGGTCTCGGTCGTGCTCGACCGGCTGGTGGCGATGACCTACGAGGAGCGGGTCGCCAGCCCCTGCGTCGGACCCGAGCGCGCCGACCTGGTGCTCGCCGGCTGCGCCATCCTGGAGGCGATCCGCCGGGCGTTCCCGTGCGAGCGGCTGCGCATCGCCGATCGCGGCCTGCGCGAGGGAATGCTGGTCGAGCTGATGCGCCAGGACGGGATGTGGCACGGCGCGCAGGGTCAGCCGTGGTAAAGCCGCCGGGCGGCCGCGGAGAACGACCGCTGCGCGTGCGTGTCGACCGTGCCAAGGGGCGCTCGGTCTCCTCGAAGCGCTGGCTCGAGCGTCAGCTCAACGATCCCTATGTGGCGCGCGCGCGGGCCCAAGGGTTTCGCTCGCGCGCCGCCTTCAAGCTTGCCGAGATCGACGACAAGTATCGGTTCCTGAAACCCGGCGCCCGGGTGCTCGATCTCGGCTCGGCGCCTGGCGGCTGGAGCCAGGTCGCGGCGCGGCGGGTCGGCGCCGCGGAGCAAAAAGGCCGCGTGGTGGCGATCGACGTCTCCGACATGGAGCCCATCGTCGGCGTCACCTTCGCGCGGCTCGATTTCCTCGATGCCGACGCGCCGGAGCGGCTCATGGCGCTGCTCGGCGGTGCGGCCGACGTGGTGCTCTCCGACATGGCGGCGAACGCCACCGGCCACAAGCGCACCGACCACCTCAAGATCATGGCGCTGGTGGAGGCTGCCACGGAATTTGCCGGCGAGGTGCTGGCGCCCGGCGGCACATTTCTCGCCAAGGTGCTGCAGGGTGGCACCGAGGCCGGGCTGCTTGCCGGCCTCAGGCGCGACTTCACCACCGTGAGGCACGTCAAGCCGGCGGCGAGTCGCGCCAATTCGGCCGAGCTCTATCTGCTGGCGACCGGCTTTCGCCGCTAGCTCTTCGGCGCCTCGGTCGTGACCGGAGGAGCCGCCGGCGACCGCGGCGACTTCGGGCTCGGAGCGGGCGAGGGCTCCTCGACCTCGGTCACCTTGATGTTCTCCCGCACCCACTCGACGACACCCTTGGCGATGCTGTTCTCGATCGCATCCTTGAGCAGAAAGAACTCGACGAACTGGATGACGCCCCAGGCGAGCGCCAGGCTGACGGCGACCGACTTCCAGTCGACGTTGCCGTTGCTCAGGCCGAGGAAGGCTGCTTCCGCCACCAGCACCGTGATGCAGGCGAGAATGATTTTGGCCCAATGATAGCCTTTGGTCATTGGCGTCTCCCCACGTTTGCGAGAACCATCCCTGCCCCGATCGGACCATGAGCCTTCGGGCGCCACGATTGTCAATCGCGCGGGAATACCGCGGCCGGAACGTGCACAGAAAGCCAGGATTGGCCGGTGAGCTTGCTCCTTCGCAACGCCGCGATGCCGATATCGCCCGGTCGCTATGCGGGCCGATCCGGCGATCCCGGCGGCGGCAGCCGGTTGGCGAGCTCGGCACCGGCATCGTGCGGCAGCCCGCGGAACAGGAGCGCGGATGCGGCGCTGATCGCCGCAATGGTGAGGAACGCCGCGGGAAAGTCCGCGGCGGTGATGGTCGGCACTCCCTTGAGCCGCACCGCGAGCTCGACCACCGCGCCGCCCACCGCAACTCCGGCGGAGAGCGAGAGCTGCTGCCCGACCGCGGCGAGCGCGGTCGCCCGGCTCATGCGCGCGGCGTCCACCTCCGCATACGCGATGGCGCTGATGCTGGTGAACTGCAGCGAGCGGAAGAATCCGCCGATCAGCAGCAGCGGGACGATCAGCCAGAACGGCGTCCCCGGCTGGAACACCGCGCAGGCCGCGATGAAGAGGGAGCTCACCAGCGCATTGGCGATGAGCACAGTGCGGAATCCGAGGCGCTTGAGGATCGTCGCGGCAGCGGCCTTCATGGTCAGCGCCCCGACCGCGGAGGAGAATGTGACGAGACCCGACTCGAACGGGTCGAGCTTAAATCCGAGCTGCAGCAGCAGCGGCAGCAGGAAGGGCAGTGCGCCGATCCCCATGCGGAACAGGAATCCGCCGATGAAGCTCGCGCGGAACGACGGCAGCGCCAGCAGGGAAAAGTCGAGAACCGGGGCCGGCACTCGCCGGGCATGGCGCAGATAGAGGGCGAAGGCTATGGCGCCCCCGAGAATGAGCGCCGCCACCACGGCGCCGGGCAGCACATCGAGGCCCGCCACCGAGAGTCCGAAGGCGAGGCCGGCGACGCCGAGGCCGGCCAGCACCATGCCGACGAGGTCGAACGGGTCGGGCAGGGGCAGGCGCACGTTCTCGATGTAGCGCGTGGCCAGCATGATGCCGAGGAGCCCGATCGGCACGTTGATGAGAAAAATCCAGTGCCACGACGCATAGGCGGTGATGAATCCGCCGAGCGGCGGCCCCATGATCGGCCCGATCATCGCCGGCATCGAGACCCACGCCATGGCGCCGACCAGCGCCCGGCGGTCGACGGCACGCAGCAGGACCAGGCGTCCGACCGGGGTCATCATGGCGCCGCCCATGCCCTGCACGATGCGGGCGACGACGAAGCCGGGAAGCGAGGACGAGACCGCGCAGCCGATCGAGCCGAGGACGAAGACCGCGATTGCCGCGCGGAACACCGTGCGGGCGCCGAACCGGTCCGCGGTCCAGCCGCTCATCGGGATGAACACGGCGAGCGAGAGCAGATAGGAGGTGACGGCGAGCTTCAAGGTCAGCGGGCTGGTGCCGATGTCGGCGGCGATCGCCGGCAGCGACGTGGCGATGACCGTCGAATCCATGTTCTCCATGAACAGGGCGACCGCCACGATGAGCGGCACCATACGGTCGCGGCGCATGCGGACCAGATCGTTGGGAAAGGACCGGGGGCGGTCGCTTCCGTGAGAAGGTTCGTGCCGGTCGTCGAGGCGGCAATCTCAGGCCGGGCCACTGATATCCGTGGGTCTCGCCCCGGACAAGGGCGCTCGAAACGCCGCCGTCGCGGCGATGCCGGTTGCCATTCCGGCGGGCCGACCTAAATTCGGGGCAGCCGGTTCTCGGGCCGGTCGCCATCGGGACCCGCCGCCATGATCTATATCCTTGCCGTCCTGCTGCCGCCGATCGGGCTGCTCGCCAATGGCCAGCCGTTCTCGGCGCTGCTCAATCTCGCGCTGATCGTGCCCTGCCTGATCTTCGGGCTGGTGTTCCACGTCCTGCTGCTGGTGCCGTCGATCCATGCGGTGGTCGCCGTGCACATGCGGCGCGAGGACCGCAAGCATCGCGAGATCGTGGAGGCGATCGAACGGCACGGGCCTCCGCCGGCCTGGCGGAACTGACGACCCCGGCGGGCTATCGCCTCACCGAAGCACGCTCTACCGGCGCCACCGTCGTCGAGCTGTCGCTCACCGTGGCACCGGTCGCCTCGATCGAGCGGATCGCCGCCAGCGCATCGACCACGCCGGCGCCGAATTCCTCGGCACGGGCATCGGGCGCGGGCTTGACCGCGGTCGCTTTCAGGATCCGACGGATGTCCTCGGGGCGCAGCCTGGGATTGCGCTCGAGCATCAGCGCGGCCACGCCGCTGACATGGGCCGCCGCAATCGAGGTTCCGGTGACCGCCTCGACCCCCGCCTCCAGGATCGGCGCCATGACGTCGACACCCGGCGCCGCCACCGCGATATAGCTGCCGCGATTGGCGTGGGCGAACAGCTTGTCGTCGAGATCGGTCGCCGTCACCGCGATCACGTGGGGATCGGCGGCGGGATAGCGCGGCGAGGCGCGCGGGCCGTCATTGCCGGCTGCCGCGATGAGCACGACGTTCTTGCGATGGGCGGCGGCGATCGGAGCCTCGAGGCCGGGATCGCGCGGACCGGCAAAGCTCATATTGACCACGCGGGCTCCGCGACCGACGGCCCAGTCGAGCCCCTTGATGATGCCGAGCGAGGTGGCGTCGCTGCTCACCCCGGGCGCGAAGGCGCGCACGGAGAGCAGCCGGGCACCCGGCGCAACCCCTGTCAGGTCGCCATGGTCGGCGATCGCCCCGGCCATGGCGGTGCCATGCTGATTGGGCGAATTGTCGCCGCCGACCGCGTTGAATGTCTCCGCGATCGAGCCGGCCAGATAGGGATGCGAGCCGTCGATCCCGGTATCGATCACCGCCACCAGCACCCGCTCCCCGGTCGCCATCTGGTGCGCCTCGGCCAGGTGCAGCTTGCCGACCACGTATTGCAGGTCGCCGTTCGGCGGCGGCGGGGCGCCGGGACGGGCGGCGTCCTGCAGCGAGAACAGATAGTTGGGTTGCGCCGCCACGATCCGCGTGTCGCCGGCAAGGGTGCGGATCACGTCGGGAACCGGGCGCCCGTCGTCGATGTGCAGGCGGTGCAGCGTGCGGCCGGTGAGGCGGACCCGGTAGGTTTCGAGCCGCGTCAGGCGGTGGCGGCGGGCGATCGAATCGAGGCTCGACGCCGAGGCCGAGTCGGGAACGTCGAGCAGGACCTCGTGCTGGCGGTAGCGCTGCTCGTTGGCGGGAGGCACGTCGAAGCCGGCACGGATTGCCGGGCCACCGCCGCCGGGCGGCGCGGTGTTGCCGCCGGACGGGCTGCTGGTCGATTGGGTGGAGGCGACGCCGGCGGGCGTCCCGGTCGACACCGTCCCGGTCCCGGTCGGCAGCGACGGTCCGGTCGGCACTCCGACCACGGTCCCGGTGCCGGTCGGCTTCGGCGGATGCGGCCGGCAGCGGTCGCCGCGGCACTGGGTGGTGTCCCCGGGCGGCTTCTTCGGCCCGCAGGATCCCTCCCGGACGCAGTTGTTGACGGCACGTCCGGTCGGATGCCGGCCGGTCCTGGTCGTCTCCCGGCGGATCGAGGTTTCCCGGCGGATCGACGATTCCCGACGGACGGTCGATTCCCGGCGCATCGTCGATTCCCGGAAGCGTTTGACCGATGTGACCCGCGTGCGGTTGGATACCCGGCCGAAGGTCATCGGCCGGGCGGCGATGTGGCTGCGCTGCATGGCGGCATGGTTGCCGCCGCCGAAGAACCGGGCCGAGGCTGGTTCGGCGAGCAGGGTCAATGCGAAGAGGGCGGCGACGACGGCAAGGAACTTTTGCGACATGCTCCATCCTTCCGCGGGCGAGCCTGGATGTATCATTAGTCGCGCCCGGTTCCCACCCGGTTCACGGGCAGGGCGATCGCAAATGACCTCGCGGCGCACTCGGCGCCTCTTCCCCCTCTCCCCGCTCTTTGCCGGGGAGAGGGTCGGGGTGAGGGGCCCTTTCATGAGTTTCGGCGCTTGGAGAGGCCCCCTCACCCGACCGCCTTCGGCGGTCGACCTTTCCCCGCACGCGGCCGCACGCGGGGAGAGGTGGAGCCTGCGGCTCTGGCGGCGGTGCCCAAAAAGCAAGGAACCCCGGGCGAGCCCGGGGTTCCTGCCGATCGACCTGATCGAGGGTCGTCTTACTTGGTCTGGACGGCCGGCGGCGCGCCGGCGGCCTGCGCCTTGAGCTCGTCGGGCGTCGCCACGGCGGCTTCCTTGGTGCAGATGTCCTTGAACATGACGCTGCCGTCCTCGAGGTAGGTCTTGGTCAGGCAGTTGCAGTTGTCCTTGGCGACCGGGGCCACGGCGGCGACCGGAGCGGCTTCCACCACGGTCTCACCGACCACCGGAGCGACCCAGTACGGGCGGTGATGATGCCTCCACCACCAGGTATAGTGGTGGCCGCAATGCTTGTGGCTGTGGTGGCAGTGGTGGTGGTGATGATGCTTGGCGAAATGCTGGTGGTGGTGGTGAGGACGATGGTGATGCGTGATCCGCGCGAGATGCGGGCCGCGATTGATCGACCGCATTGCCGGGCGATGAGCCGCGCGGCTGAAGCTGGTGCTGCGGGCGAACGAGCTCGAGTGGCCGACGTGGCCGCGCGACATTCCATGACCACCGCCGAAATGGCCGAAGGCCGAAGCGGAGGTGGGGGCGAGGGCGGCGATGCCAAGCGCGGCAATCGCCGTCAGAGCGAGGATGATCTTGCGGGACATGGGGTTTCTCCGGTTTGCAAGAGTTGACGTTCACTTCGGACCATTGGTCGTGGTGCCGGAGAAAAGGTTCATGGGGGGGAGGCAAGTCTCCCGCCATATCGGCCGCCGCGCAAGGGTGTCGTTGCAACGAGTGTGACCGCGGTCACAGTTGCTGCGTGCAACCGATGTGTTTGTTGAAGCTGTTGGCTCGACCAGATCGAGCGTCAAACAATGCGCGTCTGGAAAATTTGTACGAGTTATCGAACGGGATCATGCGTCGGATCGACGATAGAGAAGTGTCGATTCGATCAGAGCGATTCCGATCTAACGTCCGGCCGCCAGCCGCCTGAGAGCGTCGGCGGATTCCTTGAGGCCGGGATTGAGCGACACCGCCTTCTTGAAATCGTCGATCGCCTTGTCGCGCAGGCCGAGCTTCACGTAGATGTGGCCGCGGGTGTCGTAGGCGTTGGCGTTCTCCGGGTCGAGCTCGATCGCCCGGTTGACGTCGAGCATGCCGTCCTCGTCGCGCCCGATCAGCTGGAACGTCCATGCCCGGCTGTTGTAGGTCTGGGCGTCGGTCGGATCGAGGCGGATCGCCTCGCCGAAGTCGGCGATGGCGCGATCGAGCGCTCCCTTGGTGCGCCACGCCCGCGCGCGGTTGGCGTAGGCGTTGCCGAGCTTCGGATCGAGCAGGATCGCCTGGTCGTAGTCGGCGATGGCGCGGTCGACGTCTCCCTTGGCGAAGCGGGCATTGCCGCGGCCGGTGAGGGCGGCGGCGTAGCTCGGCAGGATGGCGATCGCCTGGTCGAAATCCGCAATCGCCCGATCGAAGTCGCCCCGGGCATGGCGGGCGATGCCGCGCTGCATCAGGGCGCGGGCGCTGGTCGGATCGACGGCGAGCGCGGCATCGAGATCGGCGATGGCGCGCTCGGCATTGCCCTTGGCGATCCAGGTGACGCCGCGGTCGATCAGCGGATTGGCGGCCTTGGGGTCGAGGCGGATCGCCTGGTCGAAATCCGCGATGGCGAGGTCGAGCCGGCCCTGGGCGTGGCGGGTGAGGGCGCGCTCGTGAAAAGCCGCGGAGGCGGTCGGGTCGAGACCGATCGCCCGGTCGAGGTCGCCGATCGACAGGTCGAGATCGCGCTTGGCGCGCCACAAGGCCCCGCGAATGACCAGCGCCCGCGCATCGCCGGGATCGAGCCGGATGGCATGATCAAGATCGACCACGGCGCGCTCGAGATCGCCCTTTTGCGCCCGGGCGATACCGCGGCTGCCGTAGGCGTGGGCGAAGGACGGATCGAGCCGGATCGCCTGGTCGAGGTCGCCGATCGCCTCGGTCACCTCGCCCACGCCCGTCAAGGCGATCGCGCGGTTGTAGAAGGCTTTTGCATTGCGCGGGTCGAGGCGGATCGCCTGATCAAAATCCTCGAGCGCGCGCAAAAGGTCGCGCTTGGCCGACCAGCCGTTGCCACGGTTGAAATAGGCGATGGCGAGGTTTTTTCCGCTCTCCCCCTCCGCCGCGATGATGGCCGAGCACGCCGCAATCCCCTCGTCGGGCTTGGCGTCGCTGCGGGCGCAGAGCTGCCATTCGGCCGCAAGCTCGGCGGCAACCGGCGCCGCGGCGACGCCGGCAAGCCCGATGATCGCGTAAATCCAGGCACGTGGCATGCGGTCGACGATAGCTGCTCGCCCTTCCACCCAGGTCGAATGCCTCTATATTCCAATTCACGGATTTTCGCGGCGCCATTTGGGCGCCGCGAAGATGGCGTCTTTGCATCGTCGCGCCGCCGTGCTATCGACCGGCGCCAACTCCGAAGGATGCCCGAGTTGCGGGTCCGGCGCTCCTCGCCGGCCAACGCGGTCATTCATCCCGCGGTCCCGATGCGACGAAGGAGAGTTGGCATGGCCGAAAACCACAACGGCAGTTTGCGCGAAGCCCTCACCTTCGACGACGTCCTGCTGCAGCCCGGGCTGTCCGACGTGATGCCGTCCGAGGCGGACATCGCCTCGCGGATCACCCGCACGATCCCCCTGAACATCCCGATCATCGCCTCCGCCATGGATACGGTGACCGAGGCCCGCATGGCGATCGCCATGGCGCAGGCCGGCGGCATCGGCGTCATCCATCGCAATCTGGAGCCCGACGAGCAGGCCGAGCAGGTGCGCCAGGTCAAGCGCTTCGAATCCGGCATGGTGGTCAACCCGGTCACCATCGATCCGGACGCCACCCTGGCGGATGCCCTGCAGCTGATGAAGGCCCACGGCATTTCCGGCATTCCGGTGGTCGAGGGAGCCGGCAACGGCCGGGCCGGAAAACTCGTCGGCATTCTCACCAACCGCGACGTCCGCTTCGCCACCGATCCGCGCCAGCCGGTCAAGGAGCTGATGACCAAGGAGGGTTTGATCACGGTCGGCGAGGGCGTCTCCCAGGAGGAAGCCAAGCGGCTGCTGCACCAGCACCGCATCGAGAAGCTCCTGGTGGTCGACGCCGGCTACCGCTGCGTCGGCCTGGTCACGGTGAAGGACATCGAGAAGGCGGTGGCCAACCCTCATGCCAGCAAGGACGAGCAGGGCAGGCTCCGGGTCGCCGCCGCCACCACGGTCGGCGATCTCGGCTTCGCCCGCACCGAGCGGCTGATCGCGGCCGGCGTCGATCTGGTTGTGGTCGACACCGCCCACGGGCATTCCCACCGCGTGCTCGCCGCGGTCGACCGCATCAAGCGGCTGTCCAACGCCGTGCAGGTGGTGGCCGGCAACATCGCCACCGGCGAGGGGGCGCGGGCGCTGATCGATGCCGGTGCCGACGCCGTCAAGGTCGGGATCGGGCCGGGCTCGATCTGCACCACCCGTATCGTCGCCGGCGTCGGAGTGCCGCAGCTCACCGCCATCCTGGATGCGGTCGAGGTCGCGCGCGGCCAAAACATTCCGGTGATCGCCGACGGCGGCATCAAATATTCCGGCGACCTCGCCAAGGCGCTCGCCGCCGGGGCCGACTGCGCCATGGTGGGTTCGGTGCTCGCCGGCACCGACGAGACCCCGGGAGAAGTCTTTCTCTATCAGGGCCGCACCTACAAGACCTATCGCGGCATGGGCTCGGTCAGCGCCATGGCGCGCGGCTCCGCCGACCGCTACTTCCAGCAGGACATCAAGGATTTGCTCAAGCTTGTCCCTGAGGGCGTCGAGGGACAGGTGCCCTACAAGGGGGCGGTGGCGACCGTGCTGCACCAGCTCGCCGGCGGCCTGCGCGCCGCCATGGGCTATGTGGGCGCCGCCTCGCTCGCGGAGTTCCAGCAGAAGGCCCGGTTCATACGCATATCCGGGGCGGGCTTAAGGGAAAGCCACGTCCACGACGTGACCATCACCCGGGAGAGCCCGAACTACCCGTCGCGGCCGTGAACGGACGATCGGCCCGCTGCTCCGGCCGGCCGCCGGGTCGGTGCATCCGGCGAAACAGCGTCGGCGCGATGCCGAAACGGCGCTCGAAGGCGGCGCTCAGCCGTGCCGCCGAGCCGAGCCCGACCCGCGCGGCGATCTCTTTCAGCGAAACATCCTGGCCGAGCACGGTGCGCGCCGCATCGAGGCGCAGCGTCTCGACGAAATGCGCCGGGGTGTGGCCGACGGCCTCGACGAATTTTCGATGAAAGCTCCGCTCCGAAAAGTTCGACCGGGCCGCCAGGGTAGGCACGTCGAGAGGTTTGTCGAGGTTCAACTGCATCCAGGCGATCAGCCCGGCGAACGCCGTGTCGGCGCTGGCCTGGGCCTGCAGCAGCGGGCTGAACTGCGACTGGTAGCCGGGCCGCCGGGCGTAGAGGACGAGGCGCTTGGCGATCGTATTGGCGACGTCGGCGCCGACATCCTGCTCCACCATGGCGAGCGCCATGTCGATCCCGGTGGTCACTCCGGCCGAGGTCCACAGCTTGCCGTCCACCACGTAGAGCGCATCCGGGTCGACCGTCAGCTTCGGATAGCGGGCGGCGAGCGGAGCGCAGCTGCGCCAATGGGTCGCCACCCGCCTGCCGTCGATGAGGCCGAGCTCGGCGAGCACAAAAGCTCCCGAGCACACCGAGCCGAACCGTTTTGCTCGCGCCGCGCAGCGCGGCAGCAGGCGGGCGACCTCGGGGGCCCGGATCGCGTCGCGGATCGCCGCCGCCTCGCCGCCGGCGACCAGCACGGTGCCGAGCTTCTTGGCCGCGAGGCTTTCGAGCGCCTGCGTCTCGAGCGTGACGCCGCTGCTGCTCGCCACCAGCCCGCCGGCGGGCGACACGATGCGCACCTCGTAGGCCGGCCGCGCCAGCGCATCATTGGCGGACGCAAACACCGCGGCCGGCCCGCAGGCGTCGAGCAGCTGAAAGCGGTCGTAGACCAGGAGGGCAACCCGATGCGGCGGCTTCATTGGCATTGGCAGAAAATAGCATAAGCTTGTCATTCCTGCCAAGTTGCCGAGGCGCTATGCTGCAGCCATCTGCTGCCCGGTCATGGCCGTGCTCGTCACGGCCATCCACGTCTTGGCCGCGAAGCAAGACGTGGATGCGCGGGACGAACCCGCGCATGACGCGGTGAGCCAATGCCTGGAAGGAGAGCGCTCATGGCGACGCCGATCCAAATTGGAATGCTGATCTATCCCGACGTCACTCAGCTCGACGCCACCGGTCCGATGCAGGTGTTCAGCCGCGTCCCCGGCGCAAAGCTCCACGCGATCTGGAAGACGCGTGACCCGGTGCCGACCGATGCCGGGTTCTCCATCGTGCCCACCACCACGTTTGCGGACTGCCCGCAGCTCGACGTGATCTGCGTACCGGGCGGTGCCGGGCAGGTGGCGCTGATGACCGACGAGGAGACTCATGCATTCCTGCGCCGCCAGGCGGAAGGGGCGCGCTACGTCACCTCGGTGTGCACCGGCTCGCTGATCCTCGGCGCGGCGGGTCTGCTCAAGGGCTACAAGTCGGCCTGCCACTGGGCCTGGCGCGACATGCTGGTGCCGCTCGGCGCCGAGCCGGTGGCGGAGCGGGTGGTGCGCGACCGCAACCGCATCTCCGGCGGCGGCGTCACCGCGGGCATCGATTTTGCCCTCGCGGTCGCCGCCGAGCTTGCCGGCGAAGAGGCGGCAAAGCTCATCCAGCTGACGCTCGAATACGATCCGCAGCCGCCGTTCGACTGCGGCTCGCCGGAGAAGGCCGGGCCGGACCGCGTCGCAAAACTGCGCGCCGCCTTCGGGAAGATTTCTTCCGCCAGGGAGGTGGCGCTGGCGGCGGCGCAGGCCCGGCTCTGACCGGCGCGTCATCCGGCCATTTCTCTCTCCCGTCGCAACCGCTCCTGCAGGGCCAGGTATTGCGGATATTCCGGCCATTCGGGCCACTCGGGAGGTTCTGGGCGCCGCCGGGCCGGGGCAGGCGCGGTCTCCGGGGGTGAGGCAGCGGACCCGCCTGTAGATTCACCTGTTGTTTCAGGTGAGAGCGCCTCCGCGGCGACGGGCGCTCCATCCGGCTTGGGCGGAGAGCCGGCCAAGGCGTCGCCGGCGTTGGCGGCGGCGCCAAGGCCTGTAGATTCACCTGTATCTTCAGGCGGAGGCGCTTCCCTCATGGCGGGCGAACTCTCCTGCCGGACAGCATCGACCTCCATGCCGCCGATCGCGTCTGGTGCAGCGGTCGGCGCATCGCCCGGGCCGCTTTCCGCCCGGGCGCCGGCGCTGGCCCCGCTGGCGATCGCCTTCTCCAGCTTCGCCACCCGGCGCCCGAGGTCGGAGGCCTGTCGCACCCGCTCGAACGATTCGATCACCCGAAACAGCTCGGCGGCTTCGCCCGGCGTGAGCTCGCCGTTTCCCACCCCCTCGGCCACCGCGCTCGCGGCGGCGAGCGCGTCGCCCTCGCGCTCGAGTTCTTGGCAGCGGAAAGGCGATCGGCCGGCCCTTGCGCCTCGGCGCCAGCCGGTCGAGGCAGATGCGCACCGCCGCCAGGTTGCCGTAGCCGGCAAGCTCGACCAGCTGCTTGGTCATCCTTTCGGCGCCGCCCTCGATGAGCGCCTCGACGGCGAGCGTGGTCTTGTTGCGCGAGCCCGGCGGGCGGCCCGCCGGGTTGCCGCTCTGGCCGGGCTGGAAGCGGCCGTCCGGGTTGCGTTCGGTGTGGGGCATGGGAGGCTCCTGGGCTCCGTTGCGGCGGCAGCGGTTTGTCCGCCGCCTCGATGGCGAATACCCCAGATTGACACACCGTACAGGGTGTGTCAATAACCCAAAATATTACTCCTCATCCCGACCGCGCTGCCGAGGGCTCAAGCGCCATGGTGTCGTTTGAGATCTTCGGCGTCGTCCGCAAGCGCCTCCATCGCTGCGCGCTGCGCATCGATCCTGGTCTTGAGCGCGAGCACGTCCTTCAGCCTGGCGCGGCGATGCTTGCCGACATAGCGGAACGGCAACTCGCCGATCTCCATGCGATGGACCACGAGCGGACGGGAAATTCCGAGAATGCCCGCCGCATCGTTGGGGCTCAGCTCCCGGTCCTCGGTGAGGACCGCGACGCGGTCGCCTTCGAGCAGGTGGCCGAGCAGCGCTTCGATCAGCGCGGCGGCATCCGGCGGCAAGAACAGGGTCTGATGAGCGCCGGTGCGACGCCTGACCCGCACCTCGACGCGATCGCCCTTGCCGATCCTGGCAAGGCGACCGGTCGCTGCCCGATCCTCCTCGGACAGCTCGACGAACCGCAGCACGTTGGTGGTCATGGCGGGCTCTTTTCGAAGGTCGTCGCCAATATGGCGAACTTCAATCACGGCGCCATGGAGACCGGCTCGGCTTCGAGCGATCTCCCGATCAGGCTGCGACCACGGAGATCCGTCCGGCCGTTCGCGACCGCGGTTTGTTCTTGATGACGATCTCCACGTCCTGGTCGAGCGCCGTCAGGAAGGTCATCAGCCGCTCTACGGAGAAGCCGTCGAGCTTGTAGTTGGCGAGTGCCGATACCTTGGGCTGATTGACCCCAAGCTTCCTGGCCGTCGCCGCCTGGGTCAAGCGTCGACGTGCAACCACATCGTTGATTGCATGGGCGAGGCGCAGCTTGGTCTGTCGCTCCTCAGCGTCGACATAGCCGAGATCGGCAAATACGTTGCCCGTACCACGGTCAATCGCGTTCTCGGCTTTATTCCTGGCGTAGGCGTTTCGCTTTGCCATAGCGGACCTCGTAGTCCAGTTGCGCGACCTTCAACCGTCGCTCGACCATGTCGACGTCGACCTTCGCTGTCCTGATCCCCCTGGGCGACTTCTTCTGGAAGGCGTGCAGGACGTACACGACTTCCTTGAAGCGGACCGTATAGACCCCTCGGTAGGTGTTTCCGTCATGGTCCTCGACTAATTCGAAGACGCCCGGACCCTGACCTTTCCAGGGCTTGGCGGAAGGGTGCTTGCCTCCGAACTGCGCCAAGCCCAGCGCATTGCCCATCTCGTCCTTCACCGCTTCCGGAAAGTCCAGGAAGTCTCTCTTGGATGAGCCCACCCAGTCGAGCGGCCTCTCGCCTTTCGACAGCGCGCGAGCCATGGGCGCAATATCCCACTTCTGGGATAGGAATTCAAGAGGCGACACGCGACGGAGGGCGCAACTCTCCGGCCGCAGAGGCCGCAGGCCTCTTGATTTTCGACGAGGAGGTGGCGGCGCTCGTCCGGGCGCGCTTGATGGCCGAGGAATCGGTCGATGGGCCCCGCTGGACCGCCCAGCCGCAATTTGATCCTGATTGGTCCCCATCCTAGAATCGTCCATGGAGTGAGCCTCGACGCCATCGGCATCGTGCCGGCGACGAGGGCAAATCGGTTGGGGGGCGACATCAAGAGTTCTCGGAACGAGATCCGTGCCAGGATGCCGGCGAGGCTTGGCGCTGCTGGTCGCAGCCGCCTGCCTGGCCGGCGCCGTGGCACCCACGGCGGCAGCAAAAAACCTGGCGCTGCTGGTCGCGGTCACCCAGTACGATGAAAAAACGATCCGCCAGCTCGAAGGGCCGAGCAACGACGTCGTGCTGATGTGGCGCGAGCTCAGGCGGCGGGGCTTTCAGGCCGCCGCGATGACCGTGCTCGCCGACAACCTTCCGCTGCGCGACGACATTCCCCGCGCGGCCGGCGCGCCGACGCGCGCGGCGATTCTTGGCGGATTGCAGGCATTGGCGGCGAAGGCGCAAGCCGGCGATTTCGTCGTCTTCCAGTTCTCCGGTCACGGCACCACCCAGCCGGTCACCGATCCGGCGGCGCAGATCGAGCCGGAGCCGGACGGCCGCGACCAGGTGCTGCTGCCGCGCGATGCCGGCTTTTATGACGACACCCAGGGCTCGATCCGCAACGGCATCATCGACGACGAGCTTGCGCGCGTCCTCGACGCGATCCGGCTGAAGGGCGCGACCGTGTGGGTGGTGGTCGATGCCTGCCATTCCGGCACCGTCACCCGCTCCGGCGGCGACAGCGTCGCGCGCACGGTCCGCCCCTCCACGCTCGGCGTGCCGGCGGGGCCGGGCCCGACCGGCGCTGCCCCGGTGGCGGCGCGGCGGGTCGGAACTTTTGTCGCGCGTGCGTCGGCCGACAAGGCGCCGCTGATCGGGTTCTACGCGGTCGATTCACGCTCCGAGGCGATCGAGCGGACGTTTCCGGGCTTTGCGCCCGGCCTGGTCGGGCTGCCCAAGCGCGAGCGCATCGGGGTGTTCACCGCGCATCTGACGCGCGCGCTCGCCGCCGGCAAGGCCACCACCTTCCGCGACCTGGCGCGCCTCGTATCCCGCGACATGGCGAAGCTCAGGGAATCCATCGGCGCGCCGCTGCCGGTGTTCGACGGCGATCTCGATCGCCCGATCGGCGGCGGCGAAATCGTGCCGGCAGTGCGCCACGACGGCCATGTCGACGAGAAGGGCGTCGCGGTCGCCGCCGGCACCCTGCACGGTTTCGAGGTCGGCGCGGTGCTCGCCCTCCATGACGGGCCGCTGCTCCATGCCAAACGCCTGGGCAGGGCGCGCGTCGTCGAGAGCACGGCCGCCACCAGCCTCGCGGTCGTCGAGCCGGGCGGGCCGCCGGTCATCTTTGGCACCGACGTCCTGGTCGAGGTTGAGGAGCCGGCGGTGTCGTTTGCCTATCGCGTGGCGCGTCCGGAGAATTTCGAGGGCGTCGACCGCGCCCGCATCGATCAGCTGATCGACAAGGCGAAGCAGGGCAGCACCGGGCGGCGTACGCTGGCGCTGGAGCTCGTGGCAGCCTCCGAGGCGGCGGACCTGCGGCTCATGATCGCGCAAGGCCGGCTGTGGGCGGTGCCGGAGGGTCAGCCGCTCGTGACCGACGCAAAGCGCCCCGGCACCAGCATCTCGGTCGATCTTGCGCTCGCCGACGCGGCGTTCGCCGGGGCGTTGCGCCGCATCCTGTGGAGCATGGCGCGCGCCACCAACCTGGTGCGCATGGCGTCGGCGAGCCCGGACGCTTCAGAGGTGGAATCGCCGGTCACCGTCGATGTCGAGATCAGCCGCGAGAGCGATTCCTCGCGCATGGCGGAGCCGCGGCGCGCCTGCGACGCGCTGGCGAAGCCGCAGGCTCCGGTGCGCCTCACCCCCGCGGTTCCCGTCGCGGCCGGACACTGCGACATGTTTTCGGTCATTCTCAAGAACAACGGCGACCGCGACATCGACGTCGCAGTCATCTATCTCGAACTCGCGCGCCGGGATCGATCTGGTGGACGAGCGCATGGAGAACAACGGCTGCATCGTCACGCTGCCGTCCAGAATGGCCGAGCCGATGCGCCTGCCGTCCCGGCAGCTCGCGATCTGGGACGACGGCAAGCCGCTGGCGCTCGGGCTGCAGCGGCTCCTGGTATTCGCGATGCCGCGCAGCGGCACCAGCCCGCCTTCGCTCTGCCATCTGCTGGCGCCCTCGGTCGAGGCCGCAGCTTCCCGCAGCGCCGCCGCGCCGGGCCTTGCCGGAATGCTCGGCCAAGCCGCGCTCGCCGACGGCTCGATGCGCACCGCTGCGCCGAGCTCCGCCGGAGAGGAAACCGGACCGGGCGTCCTGGTGCGGCAGTTCGCCTTCGACCTGCGCGAGCCGGCGCGGCCATGAGGAAAGTTTTGCACCGGAGGTTTGCTGTCGCGATCCTCGCCGTCGCGTCGTCCTGTGGGCCGGGCTTGCGCCGGCGGCGGCCGAGAAGCGCGTCGCGCTGGTGATCGGCAACTCGGACTATCGCGACGTCCCGGCGCTGGCGAACCCGCGCAACGATGCCGAGGACGTGGCGGCGGCCCTGAAGCGCCTCGGCTTCGAGACGGTGCTGAGCCTCGATGCCGACCGCGCAGCGCATGGAGAAGGCCATCGAGGACGTTCGCCACCGCGGTCGAGGGCGCCGACGTGGCGCTGTTCTACTATGCCGGCCACGGCATGCAGCATCAGGGCGTGAACTACCTGATGCCCGTCGACGCCAATCTGCAGAGCGCCGCCGGCCTGCGCCGCCTCACCAAGCTCAACGACATCGTCGCCGACGTGAAGCGGGCCAAGGCGCTGCGCATCATGATCCTCGATGCCTGCCGCGACAATCCGCTGGTGGAGTGCTGGACAATGCGCCGACCGCCGTCGACGCCGGCGCGCGAGCGCGCAGCGTCGGCCTGGCCAAGCTGTTCCCGCACCGCAGGCGGCGGCGATCCCGCGCCGGCGCCGAGCCGGTGCGCGCGGCGGCGACATCATCGTCTATGCCGCCGAGGCCGGCCAGCACGGCCGCCGACGGCGTCGGGCGCAACAGCCCGTTCTCGGCCGCCTTCGTGCGCAACGTGGAGACGGAGGGCCAGGAGGTCGTGGCGCTGGTGCGGCGCGTGGCCCTGAGCGTGCAGCAGGAGACCAACGGCGGCCAGCGGCCGGAGCTGTCGCTCGCGGTGCCGTTCGAGTTCTATTTCAAGCCCGGTCCGCCGCAGCCGCCGCCGACCGTGCAGCAGCTCCTTCCCGGCGCCAAGCCGCACGAGATCGGCGCCATCGAGATCGCAGGTCGAGGCGATCGTCGGCGCGCGCCAGCGAGCCGGATCGCGAGCAGCTGCGCCGCGAGCTGATGGTGCTGGTGTCGGAGATGGCGTCGCGCTCGGGCCTCAAGCCGGACCAGCTGGCAGCCGAGCTGCCGAACGCGTTCGCCCGCCTGACGCAGATGCGCAAGGAGATCGAGGAATTTCGCCGGCTGATGGAGAACGAGCCGGGCATCGCGCCGTTCGTCGAGATCGCCGCGGCGGCCGGTGTCGTCGGGCCGCCGGCCCGACCTGCAGGCCGCCGACCAGGCGCTGGCGCAGGCGCAGGCGCGCTACGACGAGGCCATGCGCCAGCGCACCGACGGCGCTCGAGCGCACGCGCAGCAACCGCGCCGCACTGTCCGAGCAGCGCGGCAACATCGCCGAGACCGAGTATCGCTCGCAAGGACGCGGCGGGCTTCTATCTGGCGGCGGCCAAGGACACGCCGGCGGCCGATCCGCAGAGCGCGGCGCGCCGGTTCGCCATGGCCGGCGGCGCGCTGTTCGTGCACGGCGACAATTTCTTCGCCAACGATGAGTCTGCGCGAGGCGATCCGCATCCTGGAGAGCGAGGCGCTGCCGCGCTTCGAGAAGATCGCCGCGACCGACGACGACAGAAGCGGATCGTCGCCGCCTCCAAGGCCATCGTGCTCGCGACGATCGCCGATGCGCAGACCAAGCTCGGCGGCCGCCTGCCGGGCTATCGACGGCGCGCAGCATGATGGTCGACGCCCGCGCCACCTAGCGCAAGGCGCTGCACCGCATCAAGATCGAGGATTATCCCGGCCTGGCGATGGATATCCTGGACCGGCGGCGCATCGCGCGATGTCGAGTTCGGGCGGCGAATCCTGAAGGACCGCGGCCGCGGTCATTTCGCCGGGGCCGTCAAGCCACGCGGCGCATCATTCTCGAGATCCAGACGGCAATCCGAGCCTACAAGGACGAGCTCGGCCGCACGCGCAACAATCTGGCCAACGCCTGGAGGAATGTCGCGGCGCACCGACGGCGAGGAAGGCGACAGGCTGATCGACGAGGCGATCGTGCTCCTGGAGCAGTCGCTCGAGGCGCTCGAGCAGCTGCAAGGCCCGACAACGCGGATCATCGCGCGCGCCAACGTGGCGCACGCCCTGACCTGCGCGCCGGGCGCAGAAAGCCGGCCCGGCGGGCCAGGAGGACATCGATCGCGCCCGCGCGCATGTTTGCCGGCATCGATGCCGAGCTCGACAGGGACAAGCAGCCGCGGCTGTGGGTCGACGGTGAAGCAGGTTCGAGGCCGAGCTGCTGCGCATGATCGGCGAGAAGACGACCGACCCTACAGCGCGCGTTCGCCGCCTTGAAGGCGTCATTCGAGACTCTACCAGAAGACGCTGGTGGTGATCTCGCGCGAGACCGCGCCCAACGACTGGGCGATGGTGTGCGCCGAGATGGGCTACGTCTTCGTGTCGGCGCTGCCGCTGCTCAAGGGCGACGACCGCATCGGGTTCGCCCGCAATGCCGTCACGGTCCTGGAGAATGCCCGGCTTTATCTGGCAGCCGGGGGATTCATGCAGGACCTGCAGAAGCTCGACGCCGCCCTGGAGACCGCGCGGCAGGTCGCCGATGCCGGCGCGCCGGCCGCGCCGGGCAGGAACTGAAGACCCATTCGATACGCGGGGCATTTCGTTTTGGTCCGTCGCTTGGCGCTGCAACACGGGCGCGCCGCCGCGGTTTCGCCGTTCCGGACTGGATCGGCGCTATGACCAAAAGCTGCCCGCGCGACACGGCGCTCGCGGGCGGTCCATCCTGCCTGGGGCAGGCGCCGCCGCCGTAGCCGACATGCCCGCCAAAACTCCGATGGCCCCGACGCTCGGCAACATGCGGGCCAACGGCGTGCGGACCCTGACGGTCTACTGCGACGCCTGCCATCACTCCGCGACGCTCGACGTCGAGGCTTGGCCGGACGACACACCGGTGCCGGCGTTCGGGCCGCAAGATGGTGTGCACGGCGTGCGGGCTCATCGGCGCCGACGCTCGCCCGAACTGGCAGGAATATCGTGCGGCGCGCAGGTGAGGACGCCCAAGGCCGAGTGTGCAATCCATCGCCAATCATGCCGCCGATGGGGTGCTGTGATCCGCTCGCACGGCCGGTGCACCTCAGTGACCGGACCCGTGCTTGGCCAACCGGGTGAGGTCGGCGTTGTGCCAATAGCAGAAGATATAACTGGGAAGCGCGTTACGAACCAGCGGTCTTCGCGCAGCCGCGCTCATCGATCCCGAAACGTGAACTGGAGAGGCGGGCCGGAAGGGTCACTTCGCCCGCTTCCACACGATCTCCAGCGTCAAGCCGGCAAGCGTGCGGGGATTCGTGAACTTCATTTCGTCGGCGGTGAGGGACGTAACGATCCGCCGCTGATTGGGAGCCCCGACAAGATTTGGAAACGTGCTCGCCTCGATATTCACGTGGATCGTTTTTGTGCCTTCGTCCACCGTATACGTGCCCGTGTAGGCGATCGATCCTCCCGAGGCGATGGCCATAGCCTCGTCCGGGGAAGGGCGAGCAATGTCGCCCGACGCATACTTTGGCGCATCGGTGCGCGTCAATATGAAGTGGAATCGACCATCAGCGTTGTAGGTCACCGCGCCCTGCAAGCTCGGCCGCGGCACGTTGCTGCCATCATCACGCTTGGCCGTGCTCGAAACGTAAATCCACGTTCCGACGAGTTGATCCTTGAGTGACGCCCCTTGGGCAACGCTGCCGTTTGGGATAGCCGCGATTGTGACCAACGTGATCGCGAAAAGGCCAAGTGAAAAGTGCCTGTTCATGACAGCCCCACATATCGCCAAATGGTCCATGAAAGGTACCCAGCACATTGGGCCGAGTCAACGTTCGGTCGGTCGCATCGCTCGCTGGACTTGTCCGGTTTGGGTCAAGGGCGGCCCTTCGATCCGCCGCGCTGGCGCTGCCGATGACAGGAATGGCCAGAAAGCAGACCCGGCACGGTGCTGGGATTGCGGGGCTGCTGTGTGCCAAAGCA